>NZ_AP019371.1:3462500-4662500 GCF_004001265.1 Actinoplanes sp. OR16
ATCAGCCAAACTCCGAATGCCGGTAAGTGAGAGCGCGGCAGTGAGACTGCGGGGGATAAGCTTCGTAGTCGAGAGGGAAACAGCCCAGATCGCCAGCTAAGGCCCCTAAGCGTGTGCTAAGTGGAAAAGGATGTGGGATCGCATGGACAACCAGGAGGTTGGCTTAGAAGCAGCCACCCTTTAAAGAGTGCGTAATAGCTCACTGGTCAAGTGGTTCCGCGCCGACAATGTAGCGGGGCTCAAGCACACCGCCGAAGCTGTGGCATTCACACATTAACTCCGCTCCAAGATTCGTCTTGGTGTGCAGGTGTGTGGATGGGTAGGGGAGCGTCGTGTTGCGGGTGAAGCGGCGGAGTGATCCAGCCGTGGACGCTACACGAGTGAGAATGCAGGCATGAGTAGCGAATGAAGGGTGAGAACCCCTTCCGCCGGATGACCAAGGGTTCCAGGGGCAGGCTAATCCGCCCTGGGTGAGTCGGGGCCTAAGGCGAGGCCGAGAGGCGTAGTCGATGGATAACGGGTTGATATTCCCGTACCCGCAAAGGAGCGCCAACGACGAACCTCACTGTACTAACTACCCAATGCTGGGGAGGACTTCGGTCCGAGCCGGCGGCGGCTAGGACCTCGGTGGGTAGTAGTTGAGTGATGGGGTGACGCAGGAAGGTAGATGATCCCGGCCGGTGGTTGTGCCGGGGTAAGCGTGTAGGCCGGTGTGTAGGCAAATCCGCACACTATTGAGGCTGAGACGTGATGCCGAGCCGTTCTGGTGAAGTCATTGATCCTATGCTGCCGAGAAAAGCCTCTAGCGATGTTCCGAGCGGCCCGTACCCTAAACCGACACAGGTGGTCAGGTAGAGAATACCGAGGCGACGGGTGAACTGTGGTTAAGGAACTCGGCAAATTGCCCCCGTAACTTAGGGAGAAGGGGGGCCGGACGCGTGAAGCCCCTTGCGGGTGGAGCGTGGTATGGCCGCAGAGAGCAGGGGGAAGCGACTGTTTACTAAAAACACAGGTCCATGCGAAGTCGTAAGACGATGTATATGGACTGACGCCTGCCCGGTGCTGGAACGTTAAGGGGACCTGTTAGCTCTTCGGGGCGAAGCGGAGAACTTAAGCGCCAGTAAACGGCGGTGGTAACTATAACCATCCTAAGGTAGCGAAATTCCTTGTCGGGTAAGTTCCGACCTGCACGAATGGCGTAACGACTTCCCCACTGTCTCAACCACAGGCCCGGCGAAATTGCAGTACGAGTAAAGATGCTCGTTACGCGCGGCAGGACGGAAAGACCCCGGGACCTTTACTATAGCTTGACATTGGTATCCGAATTAGCTTGTGTAGGATAGGTGGGAGCCGGTGAAGCTTGGACGCCAGTTCAGGTGGAGGCATTGTTGAAATACCACTCTGGTTGGTTTGGGTATCTAACTTGCGGCCCTGATCGGGTCGAGGGACAGTGTCTGGTGGGTAGTTTAACTGGGGCGGTTGCCTCCTAAAGGGTAACGGAGGCGCCCAAAGGTTCCCTCAGCCTGGTTGGCAATCAGGTGTTGAGTGTAAGTGCATAAGGGAGCTTGACTGTGAGACTGACGGGTCGAGCAGGGACGAAAGTCGGGACTAGTGATCCGGCACTTGCGTGTGGAAGCGGTGTCGCTCAACGGATAAAAGGTACCCCGGGGATAACAGGCTGATCTTCCCCAAGAGTCCATATCGACGGGATGGTTTGGCACCTCGATGTCGGCTCGTCGCATCCTGGGGCTGTAGCAGGTCCCAAGGGTTGGGCTGTTCGCCCATTAAAGCGGTACGCGAGCTGGGTTTAGAACGTCGTGAGACAGTTCGGTCCCTATCCGCCGTGCGCGTTGGATACTTGAGAAGGGCTGTCCCTAGTACGAGAGGACCGGGACGGACGAACCTCTGGTGTGCCAGTTGTTCTGCCAAGGGCACGGCTGGTTGGCTACGTTCGGAAGGGATAACCGCTGAAAGCATCTAAGCGGGAAGCCTGCTTCGAGATGAGGTATCCCACCACCTTGAGTGGGTAAGGCTCCCAGGAGACTACTGGGTTGATAGGCCGGAGATGTAAGCACGGTAACGTGTTGAGTTGACCGGTACTAATAGGCCGAGGGCTTAACCACCCTAAATTTTCTGCTTGCGTCCACTGTGTGATTCACAGCAAACGAACAACCACCTCGTTTGCCGGCTCTCGGGCTGGCGCGGGTTGCTGGTTCTTCGCTGTGCTGAAAGGTGTTTCGGTGGTCATAGCGGAGGGGAAACGCCCGGTTACATTCCGAACCCGGTAGCTAAGCCCTCCAGCGCCGATGGTACTGCACTCGGGAGGGTGTGGGAGAGTAGGACGCCGCCGGACTCAACTTATGGAAAGGCCCACCCGGGCGACCGGGTGGGCCTTTTTGTATTTCCCAGAAAACCAGAAAAAGCGGATCAGTCGCGGGTCTGGGTCGCGGCTCGAATCGTCTGCATCAGGGGGGCGGCTTCGGTGGACGAACGGTCGAGGAACATCGCCACGGCGAGGCTTCCGTGGTCGGCCCAGCCGCAGACCTGAAGATCGGTGCCGTCGGACTTGGTCGTTCCGCACTTCATCGTTCCGCCGAGGTCGCCGGCCGGGACGTCGTGGATGTCGGTGACGGTGCCCTCCTCGTCGCCCAGGAGAGTGAAGGCGTTCTCCAGTTCCGTACCCGGCGACCACAGCAGTCTGGTGCCGCCGAAGAAGAGGACGTTCTTGTCGTCAGGTGTGGTGTAGACGGCGCCGACGGCCTTGTCCATGGTGATCTCCGCGGAGATGGCGCTGCGGAGGTAGTCGGCAGTGGCGGTGGCGTCGTCGCTGTCGTCGAGGGTGAGCGTGCCGATCGTGGCGGGAGTGGAGAGCGTCGTGTGGCGCTGCGAGTTCACCTGCCAGCCGACGTAGGCGAGGGTCGCCAGGCCGGCCGCGGTGATCACCAGCAGGCCGGACAGGAGAACGGTCCGGACCTTGCGGCGGTTGGCGGCTTCGTGATCGCGCTCGTCGTCGGACGTCTCGGCCAGTTGGAACGGCCCTGCACTGATCTCGATCGGTTCCGGTTCGGCTTGTGGAGCACGCGCGTCCTGCAGAACAGGTTCCGGGGAGTCGGCGGGGGAAGACATCACGCGAGCCTATCCTCCCCCGAGGGACAAGGTACGGAAGTCGGCTCCGTAGACTTGTCGGGTGACCGATGAGACCGAAACCCGTACTCCCGACAGCCGGCCCACCGGTGGCCTCTCCGCCCAGTACCAGCCGGGCGAGGTAGAGCAGCGGCGGTACGAGCGTTGGGTATCGGAGGGCTACTTCACGGCGGACCCCAAGAGCGACAAGCCGCCGTTCACTATCGTCATCCCCCCGCCCAACGTGACGGGGTCGCTGCACGTGGGCCACGCCCTCGACCACACCATCCAGGACACCCTGGTGCGCCTCAAGCGCATGCAGGGTTACGAGGTGCTGTGGCTGCCCGGCATGGACCACGCGGGTATCGCCACGCAGAACGTCGTCGAGCGCAAACTTGCCTCCCAGCAGCTGTCCCGTCATGACCTGGGCCGGGAGAAGTTCGTCGAGAAGGTCTGGGAGTGGAAGGCCGAGTCCGGTGGCGCGATCCTCGGGCAGATGCGGCGGCTGGGTGACTCCGTCGACTGGACGCGCGAGCGCTTCACGATGGACGAAGGCCTGTCCCGAGCCGTCCAGACCATCTTCAAGCGGATGTTCGACGACGACCTGATCTACCGTGCGAACCGGATCATCAACTGGTGTCCGCGCTGCCTCACCGCGCTCAGCGACATCGAGGTGGAGCACAGCGACGACGAGGGCGAGCTCGTCTCGATCCGGTACGGCGAAGGCGCGAACTCGATCGTCGTCGCCACCACCCGGGCGGAGACGATGCTCGGTGACACCGCGGTGGCGGTGCACCCCGACGACGAGCGTTACCAGCACCTGATCGGCACCGAGGTGGAGCTTCCGCTGACCGGCCGCCGCATCCCGATCGTCGCCGACGAGCACGTCGATCCCACGTTCGGGACCGGCGCGGTGAAGGTGACCCCGGCGCACGATCCGAACGACTTCGAGATCGGGCAGAGGCACGACCTGCCCAGCCTCACCGTCATGGACGAGCGCGCCGTCATCACCGTACCGGGGCCGTTCGAAGGTCTTGATCGTTATGAGGCGCGTCCGGCGATCGTCGACGCTCTGCGGGAGCAGGGCCGAATCGTCGCCGAGAAGCGGCCCTACCTGCACTCGGTCGGCCACTGCTCGCGCTGCAAGACCACCGTGGAGCCGCGCCTCTCGCTGCAGTGGTTCGTCAAGACCGGCCCGCTGGCGAAGGCCGCCGGCGACGCGGTGCGCGACGGTCGCGTGAAGATCGAGCCGGCCGAGCTGTCCAAGCGCTACTTCGCTTGGGTCGACAACATGCACGACTGGTGCATCTCCCGGCAGCTCTGGTGGGGACACCGGATCCCGGTCTGGTACGGCCCGGCCGGCGAAGTCGTCTGCGTCGGCCCCGACGAGGCGCCGCCGACCGGCGAGGGCTGGCGTCAGGACGAGGACGTCCTCGACACCTGGTTCTCCTCCGGACTGTGGCCGTTCTCCACGCTGGGCTGGCCGGAGAAGACCGCCGAGCTGGAGAAGTTCTACCCGACCAGTGTCCTGGTGACCGGTTACGACATCCTCTTCTTCTGGGTCGCCCGGATGATGATGTTCGGTCTGTACGCGATGGACGGCAAGCAGCCGTTCGACGTGGTCAACCTGCACGGCATGGTGCGTGACCAGTTCGGCAAGAAGATGTCGAAGTCGTTCGGCAACGTCGTCGACCCGCTGGACTGGATCGACCGCTACGGCGCCGACGCCACCCGCTTCACCCTGGCCCGCGGCGCCAACCCCGGCTCGGACGTGCCGGTGAGCGAGGAGTGGTGCCAGGGCTCGCGGAACTTCTGCAACAAGCTCTGGAACGCCACCCGGTTCGCGATGATGAACGGCGCGACAGCGGGCGGCGAGCTCCCCGACAAGTCCGAACTGTCCGCCATCGACAAGTGGATCCTCTCCCGGCTTCAGCACACGATCGCCGAGGTCAACGACTACTTCGAGCGCTATGAGTACGCGAAGGTCTGCGACACCCTCTACCACTTCGCGTGGGACGACGTGTGCGACTGGTACCTGGAGCTCAGCAAGCCGGTCCTGGCCGCCGGGAACGAGACGGCCAAGAAGGTCCTCGGCCACGTCCTCGACCAGCTGCTGCGGCTGCTCCACCCGGTCATCCCGTTCGTCACCGAGGAGCTGTGGATCGCGCTCACCGGTGGCGAGACAGTGATGAAGGCGACCTGGCCGGCCGTCGACCAGAACCTGATCGACGACGCCGCCGAGGAGGAGCTGGCCGCCCTGCAGAAGGTGGTCACCGAGGTGCGCCGGTTCCGGTCCGACCAGGGCCTCAAGCCGAGCCAGCGGGTCAGCGCCGCACTGACCGGCCTCGGCAACGTCGGGATCGACACGCACGAGCCGCTGATCCGCTCGCTGGCCCGGCTCGACGCGCCCGGCGCCGACTTCACCGCGACCGCGACCCTCGCGGTGACCGGGTCGATCACCGTCGACCTGGACACCCGTGGCGCGATCGACGTGGCGGCTGAGCGTGCCCGGCTGGAGAAGGACCGCGCCGCCGCCGAGAAGGAGGCGACCCAGTGCCGGGCCAAACTCGGCAACGAGTCGTTCATCGGCAAGGCCCCCGAACAGGTAGTCGCCAAGATCAAGGACCGGCTGGCGACCGCCGAGGCGGACCTGGTGCGAATTGCCGCGGCCCTGGAAGCGTTGCCGTCAGCATGAGCTCAGAATATTCAGAGGTCGAGGCCGCGCTGAACCAGCGCGGTTTCACCCGCATGGTCTTCGACATGCAGAAGATCCGGGATCTCATGGACGTGCTGGGCAGCCCGCAACGGGCCTACCCGGCGATCCATCTGACCGGTACGAACGGCAAGACCAGCACGGCCCGGATGATCGACGCGCTGCTGCGGGCACACGGCCTGCACACCGGCCGCTACACCAGCCCGCATCTGGAGACGGTCCGCGAGCGGATCAGCCTGGACGGCGAGCCGGTCTCCGAGGAGCAGCTGGTCACTACCTACCAGGACGTCGCCCCGCTCGCCGAGCTGATCGACGCGCGGAACGCGGAACCGCTGACCTACTTCGACATGACCACCGCCATGGCGTACGCGGCCTTCGCGGACGCACCGGTGGACATCGCCGTGGTCGAGGTCGGCCTCGGCGGCGAAGAGGACGCGACGAACGTCATCGAAGCCGGCGTCTGCGTGCTCACCCCGATCGGGCTGGACCACACCGAGTGGCTCGGCGACACCATCGAGGACATCGCCTGGCACAAGGTCGGCATCATCCACTCCGGCGCCACGGTGATCACCGCGCTGCAGACCGAGGAGGCCATGCGGCCGATCCTCGAACGCGTCGCGGACATGGGCGCCACGCTGGCCCGTGAGGGCAGCGAGTTCGGTGTGATCGAGCGGGCCCAGGCGGTCGGCGGGCAGGTGCTCACCCTGCAGGGCCTCGGCGGCGTCTACGACGAGGTCTTCCTGCCCCTCTTCGGCGCGCACCAGGCGCAGAACGCCGCCATCGCGCTCGCCGCGGTCGAGGCGTTCCTCGGCGCCGGCGCCGGTAAGCAGCTGGAGGTCGACCTGGTCCGTGAGGGCTTCGCGCAGGTCGACTCGCCGGGACGGCTGGAACGCGTACGCAGCGCTCCGACGATCCTGCTCGACGGCGCGCACAACCCGCACGGCATGGCCGCGACGGTGGCCGCGCTGGAAGAGGAGTTCACGTTCCGCCACCTCGTCGCCGTCGTGGCGGTCCTCGGCGACAAGGACGTGAGCGGCCTGCTCGATCTGCTGGAGCCGGTGGTCGCCCGCATCGTGGTGACCGAGAACAGCTCGCCGCGCTCGATGCCGCTGGACGAGCTCGCCCAGCTCGCCACCGACATCTTCGGCGAGGACCGGGTGAAGGTGGCCGCGAACATGCCGGACGCCATCGCGGAGGCCGTCTTCCTCGCGGAGGACGACGCGTCCGGCGAGCTGAGCGGCGTCGGCGTGCTGATCACCGGCTCGGTGGTCACCGTGGCGGATGCCAGGAAGCTGCTGAAGCGATGACCGACCAGGCGAAGCCCTCGGGCCTGAAGAATCCGGCCGGCGCGGTCCGCGGTCTCGGCGCCGCCACGCTCGGCATGGAGGCGCTGATCCTGCTGCTCGCGATCGCCCCGCTCAGCATCATCGGCGGCGAACGCAAGGGCGCCGCGATCGCCGTGGTGATCGTCGCGACGGTGCTGGCGATCGCCCTGGCCGGCAGCATGAAGCGGTCGTGGGCCTGGCACGCCGGCAGCGCTCTGCAGGTGCTGCTGCTCCTCGGCGGCTTCCTGCACTGGGCGGTCGCCTCGGTCGGCGTGATCTTCGGGCTTGCCTGGCTCTATGCCCTGCACGTGCGCAGGACGATCCTCGGTTGATCTGATCAAAAACGGCCGGCCTTCTCGCGAGGGCCGGCCGTTTCTTCATGTCGGGATCAGCGGATCGCCCGCCACTGCGTGATCGCGATGCTGTGGTTGTCCGGGTCCCGGAACGTCGCCGACCACAGTTCCAGCTTGTCTCCGCGGTTCACCACGCGCGGCGTGTGCACGAACTTCACACCCTTCGCCCGCAGTTCCTCGTAGACCGCCTCCACGTCACCGACCTCGAGGTTGAGGTGGATCAGCCGCCCCGCCTCGGCCGGCAGGCTGTGCACGGTCCGCAGCACGAGACGCGTATCGCCGGACGCCAGCACCGCGCTGCCGTCCCCACTGTCGATCTCGAAGAACCCGAGCACGCCCCGGTAGAACGCGATCGACTGATGCAAATCGGTCACCAGCACCGTGATGCCAACACCGTGAATAGCCCCGGCAGGTCCGGGCCGCGCACTCGGATAAGCCGTGATCACATCGGCCGCGCGCGCGTCCGGCTCGGGCCGCTCCCCGAAGTCACCCCAAGGATTTTCTTTTTCTGTACGAGCGGAGCCGGAGCTCTCGGCGTCACTTCCGCCAACCGGCCCCTCCCCACTCGAACCAGCCTCATGGGACCGCTCCGCCTCATCAGAACGCGAGCCACCCCGATCCTTGGACCCGACCCGCCCAGCGACAAATCCGGCAACCGCCCCGGCAGCCCCCGCAACAGCAGCCCTGATCCCGCCCGGCCCCTGTTCACCGACCCCTTGATCACCGGATCCGGCCTCACCAGTCTCGGCCTCACCGGGCTTGCTGCTGACCGCACCGCTCTCTGCCACAGCCACAGGTTCGAAAGCCTCGTCCGGCCTCGATGCGGCAGCCGCATCCAGATCCGAAACAGCAGTCTCGTCCGGAATCGACTGCGCCGGAGCAGCGACGATGTCCTCCGCGACAGCAGCCGAGGCAGCAGGCGCATCTTCCGGCGCAGGTTCAGGACTGCCCTCACGAAGGCCGCCGTCGATCGAGCCGCCGTTGATTGAGCCGCCGTTGATTGAGCCGCCGTCGTTCGAGCCGCCGTCGTTCGAGCCGCCGTCGATCGAGCCGGCGTCGTTCGAGCCGCGATCGTTCGGGCCGCCGTCGTTCGGGCCGCCATCGATCGGGCCGGTCGGGGTGTCGTCCAGCGGGATGTCGATGTCGTCGAGTTCGCGGGGAGCGGCCGGGCCGGTAGCGGTCTCCGGCGGCGGCGCGGTCGGGAACGGGCGATCGGGCGTAGGCGCTACCGGTGGCGGCGACACCGGTGAAGGCGCTACGGGTGTCGACGAAGGAACCGGCTCGGGACGTGGAGCAGGCCACGCCGCGGCAGGTTCCGGTTGCGCAGCCGGAGCAGGCTGATCGAAGTCGGACGCCCACGGCGATGCAGACGCAGCCGCCGCCTGATCGGAGTCGGGCACGCCCGATGCGGAAGCAGCCAAGTCGGCCTCCGAGGCACCGGACGCTGCGGCGGCGTTCGGCGAACTGCCGGACGTCTCGGTACCGTTCGACGTACTACCGGGCTGCTCGAAGAAACGAGTACGGCCGGACGAGGTACGCGGCTCGTCGAGCGGCAGATCGATCTCCGGTTCGGCAGCAGCCGCAGGCGTGGTTTCGGAAGCCGAGGTGGTATCCGCTACCGACTCCGTCGACGTGCGCTGCGTAGGCGGCATTCCAGCAGCCGCGGCCCCCGCAACGAATCCAGCAGTGGCAGCCCCAGCAGTGGCAGCCCCCGCCGCGGCCCCCCGGCCCGGCGACTCCGAGGCCGTGTCCCGGTGGCCGGACGGCTCCGAGGCCGTATCCCGGTCGACGGTGTCATCCGGATCGGCGACGGTTTCCGGGTTCGGCACCGTGTCGGGATCGGGTTCCGCCGAGGTCTCCGGCCGCGCGGACGACTCGGGACCGGCCGGCTGGTGCGGAGCAGGAGCAGGAGCGGGAGGGTCTTCGCGCTCCACCGTCGCGGTGGCCGCGCTGCCTCGGGGGCGAGGGCTGGGACGAGTACCGCGGGGCCTCGACGCCCCGTCGCCGGCGAACGACGCCGACGGCGCATAGGCCGACCCGGAGGACGACGAGGACTGACCCGGCCCGGGCGGAGGCGGCGCGTAGGCCGAAGACGACCCGGGCGGAGGCGGAGCATAGGCCGACGAGGACGAAGACGACCCAGGCGGAGGCGGCGCATAAGACGACCCGGACGAAGACGACCCGGGCGGAGCTGACCCAGGCGGAGGCGGCGCATAGGCCGACCCCGGCGAAGGGGCGGCATAGGCGGGTCCCGGCGGCGGCGGGATCGGGTCGTCGGCGGAGGTGCCGAAGGCGGCTCCCGCAGCCCGGCGTGGGAGGGGCGGTGGAGGATCGTCGTCGCCGCCGACCACCTGACCTTCGACGATCGTGCCGGCCGGGGTGTCGCGGACCACGACCGGCGTGGTCGGACCGGCCGTGTAGGCGGCGCGCGGCGGCGGCGGGGGCGGCGGCTCGTCCTGGTCGAACTGCCAGTCGCGCTCGCGGCCCTCCCACGGCGCCGGGCCGATGTCGCCGAGCAGGTCGTCGTCGGGTTCCTCGGTCTCCTGGTACGCCGCGGCGGCCGGCGGTGGCGGGTCGCTGCCCTCGTCGCGGAGGGGGGCGTCGTTCCAGTTGACGCGGACCCGGCGGGTGTCGTCGACGTCGACGGTGATCGGCACCGTCGCGCCGATCGCCGGCCACTTGGCGACCGGGATGCGGGATTCGCGGAGGACCGTGTCGAAGGTGCCGAGGCCGGGCGCCACCACGATCACGTCGATGTCGGCCCGGCCGTACGCGGCGTTGAGGGGCACCGGCGGGATCGACTTCACCTCGGCGTTGCCGGCCACGGTGGCGCGCCCGCCGCGGCGGGGCATGTTGACTATCGCGAGGACGACGGCGAGCACGAGGACGGCCAGGCCGAAGAGGGCGACCGCCCAACTCGACATGCCGAGCCCGTACACGATCACGAAGACCGCGAGCGTGCCCATGACCGCCGCCACCAGCTTACGGGCCGGGGCGATGGGCCGGCCGGTCTGGTTCGCCACTGTGGACCTCCCGGTTGTTCCCGTCAGGTTATGGCCCTGCGCCTCATCTACGAAAGTGCGGTAGTCCGGACATCGCCGCTCGCCGGTTTCGAGGTACCGATAGGCTGAACTCACCGCCCCTTTGCTACGGAGGAACCGCGTGACCAGCACCACCGAGCGTTCGCTCGTGCTCATCAAGCCCGACGCGGTGCGCCGCGGCCTGCTCGGCGAGATCCTGTCCCGCTTCGAGCGTAAGGGCCTGGTCATCGAGGCGCTGGAGTTGCGCACGATGGACGCGTCCCTCGCCGACGCCCACTACGCCGAGCACGTCGACAAGGCTTTCTACCCACCGCTGAAGGACTTCATGACGAGCGGCCCGCTCGCCGCCCTGGTCCTCTCCGGCGACTCGGTCATCGAGGTGGTCCGCGCGATGATCGGCGCGACCGACGGGCGGAAGGCGGCGGCCGGCACGATCCGTGGCGACTTCGCCCTCTCCAACCGGGAGAACCTCGTGCACGCCTCCGACTCCCCGGAGAGCGCCGAGCGCGAGCTGAGCCTCTGGTTCCCCAAGATCTAAGACCTTTTTCTGTACGAGGCGCCGCCGGAGTGTGGGCGGCGCCTCAGTCCCTACAGCGTCTCCAGGCTGGCCCGCCGCCGGGATTCGGCCTCGAAGACCTTGAGCAGGACAGCCGCGAGCACGGCCCAGCCGGCCCCGATCAGCAGTTCGGCGCCGAGTGCCGGTGCGGCGGCCGGGAACCCCTCGCCCGCCGCGAGCAGGCGCGCCGCCTCGGCCGCGTGGGTGATCGGCAGCACCTGACCGGCGGCCACCATCCAGTCCGGCAGGCCCTCCCGGGGGACGTTCACCCCGGTCAGCAGGAGCAGCAGGGCCGCGGCGACGTTGGAGACCACCCAGACGTCCCGGAACCGCAGGCCGAGCGCGCCGAGCGTGAGCCCGAAGAAGCCGCAGGCCAGCGATGCCGCGGCGAGGACCAGCGCGAGGCCGGGCAGCGCGTCCACCGGAATCCGCAGTCCGAGCAGCAGAGCCCCCATCAGCAGGGTGAACGCGGCGATGAGCAGGCCGTTCCCGGCGTACGGCAGGACGCGTCCCCAGAAGATGACGGTCCGGCTGCGCGGGGCGAGCAGGACGTGTCCGAGCGTGCCGTACCGCCGCTCGTTGGAAACCGCCATGGTGCCGCCGAAGACGCACGCCGTGGAGGCCGCCAGCACCGCGTTGCCCAGGATGAAGAACGTGTCGTCGGCCACCCCGAGCTGCCGCCCCAGATAGGCGAAGAACAGTAACTGGAAGGTGGGGCCGGCGAGCAGCGTTCCGGCGTACATGGCAGGGGTCGTCCAATTGAAGAGCGCCCGGTAGGCGAGAGCGCCGCCGATGCCGATGAGCCGCAATGTCGTCATGAGAGCGCCAGCGTTCCGGCCGCACGGGCGCGGCGTTCGAAGGAGGTCAGGAAGGCGGCGCCGAGCGCGAGGCAGATCAGGCTGATCGCGAGGCAGACGCCGATCGAGGGCCAGACCGGGCCGCCGCTGGTGGCTTCGCGCAGTGCCCGGGCGCCCCAGGTGGTCGGAAGGATCGCGGCGATCGGGCCGGTCCAGGCCGGCAGCACGCTGATCGGCACCAGCATCCCGGAGAGCAGCCAGACCGGGTACTCCAGCGGGTTGGCGAGGGCGTTCGCGTTGCGCAGCAGGACGAAGGTGGAGGCGAGCAGCAGGCCGAACATGCCGAGGCCGAGCACGCAGGCGACGGCGGCGGCGAGGAACGCGAGCGGGTGCGCGATGTCCAGCGGGATGCCGTAGACGAGCCGTCCCCAGCCCAGGGTGGCGAGCAGCGCGTACGTGCCGGTGACGGCGGTGGCCGCGGTGATCGGCAGGATCACGGTGACCGGCCGGCGCGGCGCCAGCATGATCATCTCCAGGGTACCGTGCCAGCGCTGGTTCTGGATGGCGCCGCCGGAGCCGGTCAGCACCGACGACCAGATGCCCATCAGCCCGGCGCCGACAGCGGCCTCCAGCAGCCGGTGCGGCTCGCCGGCGGCGCGGAAGAGATAGACCGCGAGGGTGGCCTGGACCAGCGGGATGATCATGGCGAGCGTGATCTCGAGCGATGACCGGCTCATGTGCTTGGCGTGCATGAGGGTGCCGACCAGCAGAGTGCGCAGGGTCGTCATGAGGCGCCTGCGAGCGGCACGCTCACGATCGCCACATAGGCGTCCTCCAGCGTGGGCTCCCGGCTGTTGACCCGGCCCAGCCGCACGCCGGTCAGCTCGCGGAGCACGTCGCCCTGCACATCCACGCCGGCGTCCGACTGCACGGTCAGCAGTTGCAGGGCGCCGCGTTCCTCCAGGACGGTCTCGCGGACGCCGGGCAGCCCCCGTAGAGCGGTGATCGCGGTGTCCGGGACGCCGTACGCCTCGACCTCCACGACCCGCCGCCCGTCTGCCCGGCGCCGCAGCTCGGCGGGGGTGCCGAGCGCCTGGATCCGGCCGTCGGCGATCACCGCGATCCGGTCGCAGAGCTCGTCCGCCTCGGCCATGTAGTGCGTGGTCAGCAGGACCGTGGTGCCGGCCGCGGCGAGCCCGCCGACGGTCCGCCGCAGCTCCCGGGCGGCGACCGGATCCACCCCGATCGACGGCTCGTCGAGGAAGAGCACCTCCGGGTCGTGCAGCAGGCCGCGGGCGATGTGCAGCCGCTGGCGCATGCCCCGGGAGTAGCCCTCGACACGTTCCCGCTCCCGGCCGGTGAGCCCGACCAGCTCCAGCAGCTCGCCGATCCGGCGCTTCTGGTCGCGCGCGGCGACGCCGTAGAGCTCGGCGAAGTACCGCAGGTTGTCCAGCGCGGACAGCCGGTCGTAGAGCCCTCGGTCGCCGCCGAAGACGTACCCGATCCGGCGCCGCACCTCGCGGGTCTGCCGTACCACGTCGAAACCGCAGATCCGGGCCGTTCCGGCGGTCGGGATCAGCAGCGTGTTGAGCATCTTGATGGTGGTCGTCTTGCCGGCGCCGTTCGGTCCGAGGAGGCCGAAGAGCTCGCCACGGCGGACCGTCAGGTCGACCCCGCGGACCGCCTCGACGGTCTCCTTCCGGGGCCGCAGCCAGCCGGTCCGGGTGCGGTAGGTGCGCCGCAGGCCCTCCGCCTCGATGGCGTATTCACGTCTCACGCTTTCCACACGCAGAGCTTGGGACGATCCGGCCGTTCAGGAAACGAATTCGGTCCTCGCCGAATCCTCGCCGATCAGCGTGACCAGCGCGGTCCCGGCGGGTTCGAGGGCGTAGAGGACCCGCCGGCCGGCCCGGCGGCGCTGCACCACCCCGGCGGCGAGCAGCGCGGCGAGGTGCTCGGAGACCGTGCTCGGCGCCAGCCCGAGCGAGCGCGACAGCGCTGTCGTGGTGGCCGGGACGACCAGGGCGCGCAGCACCGCGGCCCGGCCCCGGCCGACCAGGACGGCCAGCCGGTCGGTCGCCTCCGGAGTGCCCGCCACGCCCGGCGCCGGGCCCTCGGCGAGCACCGCGGCGCCGCGCGACTGATAGGTCACCATCATCACGTCGGGGTGATCGGTGGAGCAGCTCAGCGCGCCGCGCGAGAAGATCAGCGGAACCAGCAGCAGGCGCTTGTCGAACGCCTCGAACGAGTGCTCGATCGACTTGACCAGGGTGAGGACCGGCGGCTCCCAGAGGATGCGGTCGTGCAGCCGGGCCAGCAGGGCGTCCGGGCCGTCGGCGGCGAGCGCGCGAGCCCGGAGCAGCACCTCCTCGTCGAGGGCGGAGCGCATCGCCGGCCAGTACGGCGCGATGGCGGCGTCCCAGTACGCGGCGAGCCCGTCGGCCAGCCGGTTCAGCGCGTTCACCCGGTCGTCCCGGAACGGCCGGAACACCTCCAGCAGCTCGCCGCCGACGTAGAACTGCGCCAGCTGTTCCTCGACGACCTCCGGCGGAGTGCCGCGGAGCTGTTCCAGCTGGTCGGCGATGGTCGGCGCGGACGTGAGCGGGATCGGGTCGAGGAAATCGGGCATGCTCGCCGGCACCTCGAAGTAGAGCGAGACCGGCCGGACCGCCGGATCGGTGCGCAGGATCCGCCGGGCGTTCACCGCCCACTGCTGGTACGGCCACGGCACCTCGGCGTGCCGGTGCAGCAGGAAGAGCCCGCACACCAGATCGGCCAGCGGGCTGATCGCGATCCGCGTACGCGCCAGCGTCGGCTCATCCAGCTCGATCCGAATCACGGGGAACAGTCTAGGAACGGTGCTCCCCTCGTACGAAAAAGTGATTCAGGTTTCAGGAACTAAAAGGTAGGACCTCTGCTGCCGACGAGGTGGCGGAGAGAGCGAGGCAATAATGAATCTTCTTCGTCGGATGCGGCTGCGCGTGCGGCTGCTGTCGGCGTTCGGACTTTTCTGTCTGCTGGTGGCGTCGATGACGGCCGTCGGTGTCGCCGAGTCGCGGGAACAATCGGCGGCGGCGGACCGGGTCGAGGAGATGCAGGGCCTGACCCGGGCCGTGATGCAGTTGAAGTTCCGCAACGCGGACGTGAGCGGGTGGCAGCTGGCCTACGGCTGGGACGCCTCGCTCCACGGCAACGCCGCGGCGATCGACCCGGCTTCGGAGAACCGCAAGGGCACCATCGACGCGCTGGAGGCGCTGGAAGCCGAGCTCGCCGTGGTGGCGGGCGCCGACCTCACCGTGGCGGAACGGGGCTACTTCGGGATCATCGAGGACAACTTCGCGAAGTTCCGGGAGTACGACGACCAGGTCGTGGAGTTGCTGCGCACCGGTGGGACGGGCGCGGTGGAGCAGGCCGCGTCCCTGATCAACAACGAGGAGTACGACGTCTTCCTGGCGATCGTGGAGAACACCGACACGCTGGTGGACTCCGTGAACGCGCGGGCCGGGGCGGCTCAGGCCGAGCTGACCGCGGCCGGCGAGCGCCTGCGGATGGTGCTGCTGATCGGCTGTGCGCTGGCACTCCTGCTGACCGTCCTGCTCGGCCTGCTGCTGACCGCCAGCATCGAGCGGCCGGCGGCCCGGGTCCGCGAGGCCCTGCGCGTGCTGGCGGCGCGGGACGTGACGCCGCGGCTGCCGGTCGACGGCCGCGACGAGCTGACCGACATGGCGGTGGCGTTCAACGAGGCCGGCGACGCCGTACGGGAGATGCTCGCCGGTGTCGGAGAGCGGGCGGCCGCGCTGGCCGGGGCGTCGGCGGAGCTCGCCGAGACGGCCCGGCGGATGGACGGCCAGGCCGGGGACACCAGCGACCAGGCCGGCGTCGTCGCCGGCGCCGCGGGGGAGGTGTCCGGCAACGTGCGCACGATGGCCGGTGCCGCTCAGGAGATGGTCGCCGCGATCGGCGAGATCTCGCGCAGCACCACGTCGGCCGCGGGCGTGGCGGCGGACGCGGTCCGGACGGCCCGGCTGACCTCGGAGTCGGTCGGCGACCTCGTCATCGCGAGCGAGGAGATCGGCGCGATCGTCAAGACGATCACCGCGATCGCCGAGCAGACGAATCTGCTGGCCCTCAACGCCACGATCGAGTCGGCCCGGGCCGGCGAGGCCGGAAAGGGTTTCGCCGTGGTCGCGAGCGAGGTGAAGGACCTCGCCCAGGAGACCGCGCGGGCGTCGGCGGACATCGTCGGCCGGATCGCCGCGATCCAGCAGACCACCGGGCAGGCGACCGCCGCGATCGAGCGGATCACCGGTGTGGTCCAGGAGATCTCCGAGCTGCAGGGCAACATCGCCGCGGCGGTGGAGGAGCAGTCCGCCACCACCGGTGAGATCAACCGGAGCGTCGCCGAGGTGGCGCAGGGCTCCGAGCAGATCGCCGCGAATGTGGCGAGTGTGGCGGACATCGCGGCCGCGACCACGCGGGACGCCGGCACGACCCGGGAGTCGGCGCGGCAGCTCGGCGAGATGGCCGGCGATCTCCGGGGTCTCGTGGCGTCATTCAAATACTGAGTTCAGGGAATCCCGGGGTGGCCGGTATCGTTGTCCTCACGCAGGCGACGAACCGGCCATCACCGGGGAGCCTCCGGAAGAACGGTCCTCCTAGTAGAACCGGGCGTTTTTCGGCGCGCGCGACCAGCCGGACGAATGAGCGGGCGTGTCTGCGGGCACGCCAAGCGAGGTGGTACCGCGGGCTCGTAAAGGGCTCGTCCTCGCAGTCACGACGACTGCTTGAGGGGAACCATGGCTTACCCGAAACACACCGATGCCACGGGCGTGCCGGCGTCGCCGGACCTGCCCGCCGTCGAGCGTGCCGTCCTCGACCACTGGGCGGCCGACAAGACCTTCGAGGCGTCGATCGCGCAGCGCCCGGCCGGCGAGGACGGCTCCAACGAGTACGTCTTCTACGACGGCCCGCCTTTCGCCAACGGCCTGCCCCACTACGGGCACCTCTTCACCGGTTACGTGAAGGACCTGGTCCCGCGCTACCAGACGATGCGGGGCAAGCGGGTCGAGCGGCGGTTCGGCTGGGACACCCACGGCCTGCCCGCCGAGGTCGAGGCGGAGAAGCAACTCGGCATCACCACCAAGGCGCAGATCGTCGACCTGGGCATCGACAAGTTCAACGACGCCTGCCGCACGTCGGTGCTCGCGTACACCAAGGACTGGGAGCGGTACGTCACGCGCCAGGCCCGCTGGGTCGACTTCTCCAACGACTACAAGACGCTCGATCCGGCGTACATGGAGTCGGTCATGTGGGCGTTCAAGACGCTGCATGAGAAGGGCCTGGTGTACGAGGGATTCCGCGTCCTGGCCTACTGCTTCCGATGTGAGACGCCGCTCTCGAACACCGAGACGCGGATGGACGACGTCTACCGCGACCGGACCGACCCGGCCCTGACCGTGCGGTTCCGGCTGGACACCGGCGAGGACATCGCGGTGTGGACCACGACTCCGTGGACCCTGCCGTCGAACCTGGCGCTGGCCGTCGGGCCGGACATCGAGTACGCGGTCCTGGAGAAGGACGGCCAGAAGCTCATCGTCGGCGCCGGCCGGGTCGGCGCGTACGCCAAGGAGCTCGAAGGCTACGAGCAGGTCGGCACGGTCACCGGCAGCGAACTGGTCGGCCGCCGCTACACCCCGCTCTTCGACTTCCTCGTCGAGCAGGGCGGCGAGAACGCCTTCCAGGTCCTCGGCGCCGACTTCGTCACCACCGAGGACGGCACCGGCGTCGTGCACATGGCCCCGGCCTTCGGTGAGGACGACCAGAACACCTGCAACGCGGCGGGCATCCCGACCGTGGTGACCGTCGACGACCACACCCGCTTCACCGCGCTGGTCCCGGACTTCCAGGGGCTGCAGGTCTTCGACGCGAACAAGCCGGTCATCGCCGTCCTCAAGGAGCGGGGCGCCGTGCTGCGCCACGACGGGTACACGCACTCGTACCCGCACTGCTGGCGCTGCGACACCCCGCTGGTCTACAAGGCGGTGTCGTCCTGGTTCGTGGCGGTCACCCAGTTCCGGGACCGGATGGTCGAGCTGAACCAGGAGATCAGCTGGACGCCGTCGCACATCAAGGACGGCTCGTTCGGCAAGTGGCTGGCGAACGCCCGCGACTGGTCGATCTCCCGGAACCGCTTCTGGGGATCACCGATCCCGGTGTGGAAGTCGGACGACCCGAACTACCCGCGCGTCGACGTCTACGGCTCGTTCGAGGACATGGAGCGCGACTTCGGCGTGAAGGTCACCGATCTGCACCGCCCGTACGTCGACGACCTGACCCGGCCGAACCCGGACGACCCGACCGGCAAGTCGGTCATGCGCCGGGTGCCGGAGGTGCTCGACTGCTGGTTCGAGTCGGGCTCGATGCCGTTCGCGCAGGTGCACTACCCGTTCGAGAACAAGGACTGGTTCGAGCACCACTACCCGGGCGACTTCATCGTCGAGTACATCGGCCAGACCCGCGGCTGGTTCTACACCATGCACGTGCTGGCGACCGCGCTCTTCGACCGGCCGGCTTTCCGGAACTGCCTGAGCCACGGCATCCTGCTGGGCGAGGACGGCCGGAAGATGTCGAAGTCGCTGCGCAACTACCCGGACGTGTACCGGGTGTTCGACTCGTACGGCTCGGACGCGATGCGCTGGATGCTGATGTCGTCGCCGGTGCTGCGGGGTGGCGACATGCCGGTCACCGAGGTGGCGATCCGCGACTCGGTGCGCCAGGTGCTGTTGCCGCTGTGGAACGTCTGGTACTTCTTCAGCCTCTACGCGAACGCTTCGGGTTACGAGGCTCGGTTCCGGACGGACTCGGAGCATCTGCTCGACCGTTACGTGCTTGCCAAGACGCGTGAGCTGGTCACGGACGTCCAGAAGCAGATGGACGACTACGACATCTCCGGCGCTGCCGGATCTGTCCGTTCGTTCTTGGACGCCCTCACCAACTGGTACGTCCGCCGCTCGCGCGACCGGTTCTGGGACGGCGACGAGGACGCGTTCGACACCCTCGCCACGGTGCTGGAGACCCTCTGCCGGGTGGTGGCGCCGCTCGCGCCGCTGACCACCGAGGAGATCTGGCGCGGACTGACCGGTGACCGCTCGGTGCACCTGACCGACTGGCCCGACGCGGACGCGTTCCCCGCCGACCACGAGCTGGTTGCGTCGATGGACGCGATCCGGGACGTCGCCTCGGCGGCGCTGTCGCTGCGCAAGGCGAAGGGCCTGCGGGTCCGGCTTCCGCTGGCGTCGGCGACCGTCGCCACGTCGTCGGGTTCGGCCCTCGCCGGCCTGAGCGACCTGCTCAAGGACGAGGTGAACGTCAAGGACGTGGTCTTCACCGACGACGTCGCGGCGTACTGCCAGCAGGTCCTGACCGTGGTGCCCCGCGCGCTCGGCCCCCGGGTCGGCAAGCAGGTGCAGCAGGTCATCAAGGCCGTGAAGAGCGGTGACTGGCAGCTCGTCGACGGCGCCCCGGTCGCGGCCGGCGTCACCCTGGCCGAGGGGGAGTACGAGCTGAAGCTGGTCGCCGCCGACGTGGAGAACTCCGCGCCGCTGCCGGCCGGCGGTGGCGTGGTCGTGCTCGACACCGTCGTCACGCCCGAGCTGGCGGCCGAGGGCCTGGCCCGCGACGTCATCCGGGTGGTGCAGCAGGCCCGCCGCGACGCCGACCTGGACGTCAGCGACCGGATCTCGCTGGTGATCGGCGCATCGGACGCGGTCCGCGCGGCCGTCGAGGCGCACCGGGAGTTCGTGGCGGGGGAGACCCTGGCGACTTCGCTCGAGTTCTCCTCCGGCACGGAGGGCTTCGCCGGTGAGGTCGGCGACGGCGAGCAGATGACGGTGACCGTCACCGCAGTGTGATTGATCACTGTGCAAGAAACCGCCGAATAGCCCGGATGTTCGCCTGGTGGGGGCGAATGTCCGGGCTTCGGTCCAAGATCATTAGGTACATCGGCGCTCCGGTCCGATAACCTCACAACACCCCATCCCTACTTACGCACACCTGTGTGCTCCGGAGGACGAGTTGCCGCTGATCTACTCAATCGGCAAGATCATCGTCGGCGTGCCGTTGATGACTGGCTGGCGGCCGACCGTCGAAGGCCTCGAGCACATCCCGACCAACGGTGGGGCGATCTTCGCCGGCAACCACCTCTCCGTCGCTGACGAGCTCTTCCTCGGCGCCGTGGTCCCGCGCCACCTGGCGTTCTGGGCCAAGTCCGACTACTTCACCGGCACCGGGGTGAAGGGCTTCCTCAACCGCAAACTGATGGAGGGCCTCGGCGCGATCCGGGTGGAGCGCGCCGGTGGCCGGGCCGCGCTCACCGCGTTCGACGCCGCGATCCCCGCGCTCAAGGACGGCGACTTGGTCGCGGTCTACCCCGAGGGCACCCGCTCGCCGGACGGCAAGCTCTACCGCGGCCGGACCGGCGTGGCCCGGCTCGCGGTGGCGGCCGGTGTGCCGATCATCCCGGTCGGCATGATCGGCACCGAGAAGGTCCAGCCGATCGGCCAGGTCTACCCGAAGCTGATGCGCAACACCGTGACGATCAAGTTCGGCAAGCCGATCGAGACGGTCGGCCGCGCTGACGACCGGACCGCGCTGCGCGAGCTCACCGACCAGGTGATGGGTGAGATCCAGAAGCTGACCGGCCAGGAATACGTTCCTCGTTACGCCCCCAAGAAGGCCGAGGACTAGAACGCCGGGACCAGGACCTCGTCACGGAGCTGGGCCACCAGCGCGGCGCTCTCGTCGAGCGACCGCCGGGTGAGCAGCGCCGTGGCGAGGCTGCCGTGGTCGGCCCACGAGCACGCCACCACCGCGGTGCCGTCCAGCCGCCCGGTCCCGCACTGCTCGTGCACCCCGAACTCGCCGGTGTCGTAATCGGACACGTCGGTGAGGTTCAGCTCGCCGCTCAGCCGATCGAGTTGCGCCGTGACGTCGGCGCCCGGGGTGAGCCGGAAACCGGTGGCGCCGAAGAGCGTGACCCGCTTGCCGTCGCCGTCGGCGTAGACCCCGGCGAACGCGTTCGCTGACGATCCGGAGTCCTGCAACTGCTCGGCGAGCCGCTCGACCGCCCGTTTCGCCGACTCGGTCTCGCGCAGGACCAGGTCCGAGAAGGAGTCCGGCAGGACCGCGCTGACCGGGAACTGCCGGGCCGCCGGGATCTGCCAGTAGGCCAGCGGCGCGCCACAGCAGAGCACCATCATGACCACCGTGAAGATGGTGAGCCGGCGCAGCGTACGGCGGATGAATCCCCGCCGCTTGGGCTTCGGCGTCGGCCGGGCCGTCCAGGGCGCCGGGTTCGGCGGCGACATCGGCCGCCGCGGCTGAACCGGGGTTCGCGGCTTGATGAGCGGCTGCGGACCCATCGTGGACCTCGGAGCCGGCGCGGCCGGACGCTGCCAGAAGCGCCGCTTGCCGGCCGGCTTCGTCATGGCCGGCTTCGGCGCGGCGAACGGTGTGGTGGTCGGCTTCGCGCCCGGGGTCGCGCCCGGCTTCGCGCCCGGCTTCGCGCCCGGGTTCGCGCCCGGCCTCGCGCCCGGCTTCGGAGCGGCGAAGGGCGTAGTGGTCGGCTTGGGAGCGGCGAAGGGCGTGGTGGCAGGCCCCGGCGTGGCGGCCTGCCCCGGCGTGGTGGCGGACCCCAGCGTGGTGGCGGACCCCGGCGTGGCCGCCTGGCCCGGCCCGGTGGCCGAGGACTGTGCCGCTGCCCGGGCCTTCTCCTCGGCTCGTTCGGCCAGCTTCCGCGCGACCGCGGCCCGCGCCGCCTCGGCCTTCGCGGCAGCCGTCGCCGCAGCGGCCTTCGCGGCCTCGGCGGCCTTCCTCTCCACCACGTCGGCGGCAGCCGAAGCGGCGTCCAGCTTCGCGTTCAGCGCCGCCATCCGCTCCTGCCGCAAGCCTTCGGCGGGCGCATCCAGGCGGGTCGGCGGCGGCTCCTCCGCCGGTACGGGCGAAGTCCCCGGCATGGGCGAAGTCCCCGGCACGGGCGAAGTCCCCGGTACGGGCTGGGTCTCCGGTCCCGGTGTCGCCGCCGGAACGGACGTATACGCCTCGTCCCACACCTGGGTGGGCTGATCCGCCCAGGGATCGACGGCCGGCATCGTCGGCCAGGCCTCGTCGCCCCGTGATCGTCCGCCGGATCGTCCGGCACCTCGTCCGCCCGCAAGATCGGCCGCCCGGTCGCGCAGCCGTCCCCACGCGGATCGGCGCGGTCCGGCCTCCGGGATCGCGGCGGCGCCGCTCCACCGGGCCGGCATGGTCAGCGTCTTCGGGTCCTCGGAATCGGTCGTCCCGGTCTCTTCGGGCATTCCGATGGCCGCGGTCGTGTCGAGCGGCTGCTCGTCGGCCATTTTTCGATCTCCTCCTGTGCCCCCAGGGGTCGAGCGT
The DNA here is from genome assembly GCF_004001265.1 of Actinoplanes sp. OR16. Lineage (GTDB taxonomy): Bacteria > Actinomycetota > Actinomycetes > Mycobacteriales > Micromonosporaceae > Actinoplanes. The sequence continues at coordinate 3,484,843 of NZ_AP019371.1, forward strand.
CTTCTCCCAGGTTAGGTGTGGTGTGCCAGTGGGACGGCCGTGCCGGATCCGGATGCTGTGCACGAATGGCGGACAACGGGGGCGATGTGCTGAACGCTCCGGAGTCGTATGGTTACCCGGACTTTGCATTCAGCCGGTTCCCGGACCGGAAAGTGCCCGGAGTCACCCCTCGGAGATCGAGTGTTTTCAACGTGACGAGGGCCTCGCCAGCCGGCGCCGGACAACGGCCCGGCAGTCACAGGCCTGAGGTCAGGTTGAGAATTGCTCGTTCGCACACCGACCACCCGCACGCCCGGAGGGTTTGTTGCGCATGAGCACCACGCAGAGAAACGCCGTGACCTTCAGCGGGGCCGAGTCCGGCCGCCCCATGCTGTTCGCCCACGGATACGGCTGTGACCAGAACATGTGGCGTTTCGTCACCCCCGCCTTCGCCGACACGTACCGGATCGTGCTCTTCGACCACGTCGGCAACGGCAAGTCGGACCTGTCGGCCTACCGGGACGACCGCTACTCCAGCCTCGACGGCTACGCCGAGGACATCCTCGAGATCATTCACGAGCACGACCTGCGCGACGTCGTCTTCGTCGGCCACTCGGTGAGCTCGATGATCGGCCTGCTCGCCGCGAACCGGGAGCCCGAGCGCTTCGCCGGCGTCGTCATGATCGGGCCGTCGCCTCGCTACATCAACGACGACACCGACGGTTACCACGGCGGGTTCGGCCGCTCCGACATCGAGGAGATGCTGGAGTCGCTGGACAGCAACTACCTCGGCTGGTCCAGCGCCATGGCCCCGGTGATCATGGGTAACCCGGACCGCCCGGAGCTCGGCGAGGAGCTGACCAACAGCTTCTGCCGGACCGACCCGGAGATCGCCAAGAAGTTCGCCCGGGTCACGTTCCTCTCCGACAACCGGACCGATCTGCCGAGGTCCCGGGTGCCGTCGCTGATCCTCCAGTGCTCCGACGACGTCATCGCGCCCACGGTGGTCGGTGAGTACGTCCACAAGCACACTCCGGACAGCACGTTCCTGTCACTGAACGCGACCGGTCACTGTCCGAATCTCAGCGCTCCACAGGAAACGGTTGACGCCATCAAGTCCTGGTTGTAGACAGCGGGCATGATCGGCGGAGCTGGGTGTGAGTGAGACTGGTGGGCCGGACGTGACGAGCGAGTTGCGACTGCCCTGGGACGACGATCCGGAAGACCTCTATGAGCACGCGCCGTGCGGCTACCTCACGACGCTGCCGGACGGCACCATCGTCCGGGTCAACGAGACGTTCCTGGCATGGACGGGTTACACGCGAGCCGCGCTGATCGGTCACCGACGGTTCCGTGACCTGCTCACAGCAGGTGACAAGATCTATCACGAGACTCATTACGCACCGTTGCTGACGATGCAGAACGAGGTGCACGAGATCGCCCTGGAGGTGGTCGGCGAGGACGGGCGGCGACTGCCCGTGCTGGTGAACTCGGTCCTGGAACGCGGGACCGGCGGCGCGCCGCGGATCATCCGCACGATGGTCTTCAACGCGACCGAGCGGCGCAGCTACGAACGCGAGCTGCTCGCCGCCCGCCGCGAGGCGGAGCTGTCCGAGCAGCGCGTCCGGGTCCTGCAGCGGATAGTGGCCGATCTGTCGGCCGCGCCGACCGAAGCCGAGGTGGCCGAGGCGGTGGTCCGCGCGCCGGAGCCGGCGTTCGAGGCTGCCAGCAGCAGCATCTACCTGGTGGATCTGGAACGCGACCAGCTGGTGGCGGTCTCCTCCACCGATCCGACCACCGGCAACTGGGACGACATGCCGTACTCGTCGTCGCGCGCGGTGGCCGCCGTCGCCCGGCGCGGCGACCTGCACGTGATCGGCTCGCTCGCCGAGGCGGACGAGCACTTCCCGGACCTGGCCGAGTCGATGCGCCGTTCCGGGCGGGCCTCGGTGGTCCTGCTGCCGCTCACCACCGGCGCCGGCGATGAGCAGGCCGTCCAGGTGCTCGGTGTGCTGGCGTTCAGCTTCCGCGAGGAGCGCGCTCTGACCGACGGCGAACTGCGGGTCATCCGCCTGCTCGGCCAGCAGGCCGGCCAGGCGCTGGACCGGGCCCGGCTCTACGACGACGCCCGCCGCCGCGAAGAGCGGGCGAGCTTCCTGGCCCGGACGACCCGGTCGCTGGACGAGGAGCACCGGCTGCTGCAGCGTGCTCGCCGCCTGGTCGAACGGGTGGTCCCGGAGATCGCCGACTGGGCCGCGGTGAAGCTGCAGGTCGGCCCGGCCGGCCTGCTCGAGGACGCCGGTGGCCCGCCGCCGGACGCCGAGCTGCTCGCCGGCCGGATCGCCGACGTGACGGCCAAGGCCGAGCCGATCTTCGCGGTGGAGGGCGACGGCCTCGGCTGCACGGTGCTGCCGCTGACCGCCCGGGGCAAGGTGCTCGGCACGCTGGCGCTGCGGATGGCCGCCGACCGCCGGGGCGCCGAGGCCGAGAAGCTCTTCCTGATCGACCTGGCCGACCGGGCCGGGCTGGCGCTGGAGAACGCCCGCCTCTACGAGCAGGAGCGGGCCATCGCCCGGACGCTGCAGCGCAGCCTGCTCGCGGCGGACGTGCCCGGTGGCGACCCGCGGTTCGCGGTGGAGACCTACTACCAGGCCGCCGCGCAGGACCTCGAGGTCGGCGGAGACTGGTTCGACGCGTTCCTGATCAGCCCGCACAAGCTGGCCGTGGTGGTCGGTGACGTGGTCGGCCGGGGCATCGACGCGGCCACCACGATGGGCCAGCTGCGCAGCGCGATCCGGGCGCTCGCCTCCGCCGAGCACGGGCCGGCCCGTCTGCTGGAGCAGCTGGACCGGTTCTGCGAGCGCGTCGAGTCCGCCCGGATGGCGACGGTCGTGTACGGCGAGATCGATCTTCACAGTAGCGAGCTGGCGTACGCCTGCGCCGGTCATCTCCCGCCGCTGCTGCACGAGCCGGCCGGCTCCCCGCAGTACCTCCTGCAGGCCCGGTCGGCGCCGATCGGCTCGCGGGCCGGTGACCGCCGCCGCACCGAGCACAAGGTGCGTCTGGCCGCCGGCAGCCGGCTGCTGCTCTACACCGACGGCCTGGTCGAGCGCCGGGGCCGCCCGATCGACCGGGGCTTCGAGATCCTCGCCCGGGAGTACGCACGCCGCCGCGACGCGCCGCTCAAGGGCCTGACCGCGGGTCTCGCCGACACCCTGGTCGGCCGGGACCACGCCGACGACGTCTGCCTGCTCTGCCTCACGCTCGGCACCGAGGAGCGGCTGGAGCGCTCGATCGGCGCCGACCCGCTGCAGATCTCGCTGCTCCGTGCCGACCTGCGCGGCTGGCTGGTCGGCCACGCCGTCGACCAGGACTGCGTGAACGCGGTCCTGCTGGCCTGCTCGGAGGCGGTCGCGAACGCCATCGAGCACGGTTACCGGGATGACCCGTTCGGGGTCGTCGACGTCTCGGCGACGGTCAGCGCCGACGCCGTGGAGGTCCGGGTCAGCGACCGGGGCAGCTGGCGGGGACCGGGCGCCGACTTCGCTCGCGGCCGCGGGCTGCAGCTGATCGAGGACTCCATGGACGAGGTCTTCTTCGACCGTGGCGAGGGAACGACGGTGACGATGCGCCGGCACCGCGGAGGGGGTGGGGTATGACCGATCAGTGGGTGAGTTTCTCCCAGCACGGGATCGCCGAGCTGGTTCACCTCAAGGGTGAGATCGACCTGGCGAACGCCAACGACATCGGGCGGGCCATCGTGGCGCACACCACCGAGGCGGACGCCGTGCTGATCGACCTGACCGCCGTCTCGTTCCTGGACAGCGCCGGGGTCCGGCTGCTCGACCTGATCGTCGGCGACCTGGACGATCGGGGGAAGCCGATCAAGCTGGTGGTGGGGGAGCGCGGGGCCGCCCGGATGACCCTGCAGCTCTGTTCGTTCCGGACCGACCTGCTCTCGACCGACCTGGAACGGGCCGCGGCGGAGTTGGGTCGGTAGTCTCGCGTACCCTGGAGACCCATGAGCGTCAGTTCCGTCTTCCCGCAGCTCGAGCAGTTGTTGCCCCGGGTCAGCAAACCGATCCAGTACGTGGGCGGCGAGCTCGGCGCCGTCGTCAAGGACTGGGACGAGACCGTCGTCCGGTGGGCGCTGATGTACCCGGACGCCTACGAGGTGGGTCTGCCCAACCAGGGCGTCCAGATTCTGTACGAGGTTCTGAACGAGCAGCCCGACGTGCTCGCCGAGCGGACGTACGCGGTCTGGCCCGACCTCGAGGCGCTGATGAAGGAGAACGGCGTCCCGCAGTTCACCGTCGACGCGCACCGGCCGGTGAAGGCGTTCGACATGTTCGGCGTCTCGTTCGCGACCGAGCTGGGCTACACCAACCTGCTCAGCGCCCTCGACCTGGCCGGCATCCCGCTGAACAGCGCGGACCGCACCGAGGACGACCCGGTCGTGCTGGCCGGCGGGCACGCGGCGTTCAACCCGGAGCCGATCGCCGACTTCATCGACGCCGCCGTGCTCGGTGACGGCGAGGAAGCGGTCCTGGAGATCACCGGGATCATCCGGGAGTGGAAGGCCGAGGGCCGCCCGGGTGGCCGCGACGAGCTGCTGCTGCGTCTCGCCCGGACCGAGAGCATCTACGTTCCCCGTTTCTACGACGTGGACTACCTGCCGGACGGCCGCATCCAGCGTGTCGTGCCGAACCGGCCGGACGTCCCGTTCCGGGTCGCCAAGCGGACCACGATGGACCTCGACGCCTGGCCGTACCCGAAGAAGCCCCTCGTGCCGCTCGCCGAGACGGTCCACGAGCGCTACGCCGTGGAGATCTTCCGCGGCTGCACCCGTGGCTGCCGGTTCTGCCAGGCCGGCATGATCACCCGCCCGGTGCGGGAGCGGTCGATCACCACGGTCGGCCAGATGGTCAAGGAGGGCCTGGAGTTCTCCGGCTTCAACGAGGTCGGCCTGCTCTCGCTCTCCAGCGCCGACCACTCCGAGATCGGCGACATGTGCTCCGGCCTCGCCGAGCAGTACGCCGACACCAACGTGTCACTGTCGCTGCCGTCCACCCGGGTCGACGCCTTCAACATCGACCTGGCGCAGGAGCTGTCCCGCAACGGCCGGCGTACCGGTCTCACCTTCGCGCCGGAGGGCGGCTCGGAGCGGATCCGCAAGGTCATCAACAAGATGGTGACCAAGGAGGACCTGATCCGCACGGTCGTCACGGCGTACTCGAACGGCTGGCGGCAGGTCAAGCTGTACTTCATGTGCGGCCTGCCCAGCGAGACCGACGAGGACGTCCTGGAGATCGCCGACATGGCGCACGAGGTGATCCGGGCCGGTCGGGAGGCCGCCGGCACCAAGGACATCCGCTGCACCGTCTCGATCGGCGGTTTCGTGCCGAAGCCGCACACCCCGTTCCAGTGGGCGGCGATGGACCGGCCGGAGGTCATCGACGGCCGCCTCAAGATGCTCAAGCAGGCCATCAACAGCGACCGCTCGCTGGGTCGCGCGATCGGCTTCCGGTACCACGACGGCGAGCCGTCGCTGATCGAAGGACTGCTGTCCCGCGGTGACCGCCGGGTCGGCCAGGTCATCCGCCGGGTGTGGGAGAAGGGCGGCCGGTTCGACGGCTGGTCGGAGCACTTCTCGTACGCCCGCTGGATCGAGGCCGCCGACGAGGTGCTCCCCGAGCTCGGCGTCGACCTCGACTGGTTCACCACGCGGGAGCGCGAGGAGCTCGAGGTCCTGCCCTGGGACCACCTGGACTCCGGTCTGGACAAGGACTGGCTCTGGCAGGACTGGCAGGACTCGATGAGCGAGTACGAGCAGGACGACTGCCGCTGGACGCCGTGCTTCGACTGCGGTGTCTGCCCGGCGATGGACACCGAGATCCAGATCGGTCCCACCGGCAAGAAGCTGCTTCCTCTGACCCCGGTGAACAACCTGCGGGTCCCCGCTTAGGAGAAGGTCATTCCCCCGAAGAACCAACCTGTGGGCGGTCAGGCCCCGGTAGTGCAGCGGATCCGCCTTCGTTACGCGAAGCGCGGACCGCTGCGTTTCACCTCGCACCGGGACTTCGCCCGCGCATTCGAGCGCGCCCTGCGGCGCGCGGCGGTGCCCATCGCCTATTCCCAGGGCTTCACCCCGCACCCCAAGATCTCGTACGCGTCGGCCGCGCCCACCGGTGTCGGCAGCGAGGCGGAATACCTGGAGATCGGCCTGCAGGCCCCGGTCGACCCGGAGCAGCTGCGGGTCGCCCTCGACGCGGCGCTCTCCCCGGGACTCGACATCCTGGAGGCGGTGATCGCGTCCGAGGGCAGCCTCGCCGACCGGATCGACGCCTCGCGGTGGCGGATCGAGCTTCCTCAGATCGAGGAGAAAACGGCGATCGATGCCGTCGCGGCCTTCCTCGGTGCCGAAGAAGTGCTGGTGGAACGCATGACCAAGCAGGGGCGTCGCTCCTTCGACGCCCGCGCCGCGGTCGCTTCGTGCACCGTGACGGAAGCGGCAGACCTACCTTCCGGGGCCGTGGGCGTACCGTGTGCGATAATCGACCTTGTCGTACGGCAGGTAACGCCCGCCGTTCGGCCCGATGACGTCCTTTCCGGCCTGCGCGTGGTGGCCGGCCTGGAGCCGCCGGTCCCCCCGAGGGTCACCCGGCTGGCCCAGGGCACACTCACCGCGCAGGGGGATATCGTCGATCCGTTGGACGCGGATCGCGAGGGCGCCGGCATCGGAGGACGCTGACCGGATTCCGGTCGGCGTTCGTTGGCAGACTTCGGCAGCCCGTTCGGACTCGGCCGGGCCCGGAACACTTTTGCAGCGATCCTGCGTGGCAGCGCTTACCCGCGCCCGGGGTCGCCGAGAACTGGAGAGCGCCCCATGCTCGATAACGAGCCCCCAGTTAACCTGGGAGAACCGGGCGGTGAACGGGACGGAGCAGTTCCTCCGCCCGCTGATACCGCCACAGGCACCACCCCTGCGCGCCGGACGCGCGCGCCGCGTCGCAAGGCGGCAGCACCTCCGCCGGAGGCAGCCACCGACGCAGCCGCGTCCTCGGCTGAGCCCGGCGCTTCTGCCGAGGTGGCCGCGACCGAAGCTCCGGCTCCGGTGAAGAAGGCCACTCGCAGCCGCCGCAAGGTTGCTGCTCCGGCCGCTGAGACCGAGCCTGCCGCGTCCTCGGCTGAGCCCGGTCCTGCTGCTGAGGTGGCCGAGACTCCGGCTCCCGTGAAGAAGGCCACTCGCAGCCGCCGCAAGGTTGCTGCTCCGGCCGCTGAGACTGCTGAGCCTGCCGCGTCCTCGGCTGAGCCCGGCGCTACTGCCGAGGTGGCCGCGACCGAGGCTCCGGCCCCGGTCGAGGCCGAGGCTCCGGCTCCGGTGAAGAAGGCCACTCGCAGCCGCCGCAAGGCCGTCGCCGCCACCCCCGAGCCGGTCGTCGAGGCTCCTGTCGTGGAAGTCCCGGCCGTCGCGGAGCCTGTCGCTGCCGAGGCCGACCAGGAGGAGACCGAGGAAGAGCTGATCGCGGACGCCGCGATCGAGGCTGCCTCGGCCGCGCGGACGGCAGGGGTTCCGGTCGTCGGGATCCTGCCGCTCGATGACGACTTCGTGGAGGAGCAGCCGGCCGGCCCGTCGCGGGCTCGCCGTGCCGCCCTGCCGCCGGCCGTGCTGTTCATGCCGCCGGACCCGTCCGAGGCGACACAGGCCACCCCTGCCACACGCCGTCGTGGCAGCGTCGAGGCCGCCGTTCCGGCCGTCGAGGCGCAGCCCGCCGAGGCCGCGCCGACCACCGGCTCGCGTCGCCGCCGTGGCGCTGCCGCGCAGGCCGAGGCGCCCGCCGTGGCCGCTGCCGAGGGCGTCGAGGAGACCCCCGCCGAAGAGACCGCCGCCGAGGCGCCGGTCGAGGGCACCCGCCGTTCCCGTCGCCGCCGCCGCGGTGGGGCCGAGGAGCCCGCCGAGGTCGCCGTCGTCGTCGAGGAGCCCGTGGTCGACGAGGCGGACGAGTCCGCCGACGACGCCGAGGACGGCGAAGGCGACGATTCCGACGACGAGGACGGTGGCCGTCGCCGCCGCCGCCGTGGCCGCCGTGGCCGTGGCCGGGGCAAGGGCCCGTCCGACGAGGCCGACGAAGGCGACTCCGAATCCGAGTCGGACGAGGAGGGCGACGCCGAGGCCTCCGCCGACGAGAGCGACGAAGGCGACGAGGAGACCGACGGCGACGGGGTGACCCGCCGCCGGCGCCGCCGCCGCCGCAAGGGCTCCAGTGGTGACGCCGAGGTCGGCGGCATCGAGGACGGCGTGCACACCGTGGTCCGGGTGCGGGAGCCGCGCCGCACCTCCGACGAGGTGCAGGGCGTCTCCGGGTCGACCCGGCTGGAGGCCAAGCGCCAGCGCCGCCGCGACGGGCGTGAGCAGCGCCGTACCCGTCCGCCGATCCTGAGCGAGTCGGAGTTCCTGGCCCGCCGGGAAGCCGTGGACCGGGTCATGGTGGTGCGGCAGAAGCAGGACCGTACGCAGATCGCGGTCCTCGAGGACGGCATCCTGGTCGAGCACTACGTCGCCCGGGCCACCTCCGGCACCATGGTCGGCAACGTGTACCTCGGCAAGGTGCAGAACGTGCTCCCGAGCATGGAGGCCGCGTTCGTCGACGTCGGCCGTGGCCGCAACGCCGTGCTCTACGCCGGCGAGGTGAACTGGGACGCCACCGGTCTGGAGGGGCGCGCCCGCTCGATCGAGCAGGCGCTGCGTTCCGGCGACTCGGTGCTGGTCCAGGTGACGAAGGACCCGATCGGCCACAAGGGCGCCCGGCTGACCAGCCACATCGCGCTCTCCGGCCGGCACCTGGTCTACGTGCCGAACGGCAACGCCTCCGGGATCAGCCGCAAGCTGCCGGACAACGAGCGCAAGCGACTCCGGGACATCCTGAAGAAGCTGGTTCCGGACGGCGCCGGCGTGATCGTCCGCACGGCGGCCGAGGGCGCCAGCGAGGACGAGCTGGCCCGCGACGTGAAGCGTCTGCAGGCCCAGTGGGAGGACATCCAGGCCAAGGCCGCCGAGGGCAACGCGCCGCGCGCGCTCTCCGAGGAGCCCGACCTGGTCATCCGGGTGGTCCGCGACCTGTTCAACGAGGACTTCCGCGACCTGGTGGTCCAGGGCGAGCAGGCATACGGCGAGATCGAGGAATACCTCGAGTCGGTCTCCCCGGACCTGGTCGAGCGGCTGCGCCGGCACACCGGTGTCGCGGACGCGTTCGCCGAGTACCGGATCGACGAGCAGATCATGAAGGCGCTCGACCGCAAGGTCTTCCTGCCGTCCGGCGGTCACCTGGTGATCGACCGGACCGAGGCGATGACCGTCGTCGACGTCAACACCGGTAAGTACACCGGCGCGGGCGGCAACCTCGAAGAGACGGTCACCCGCAACAACCTGGAGGCGGCCGAGGAGATCGTGCGTCAGCTGCGGCTGCGCGACCTCGGTGGCATCGTGGTGATCGACTTCATCGACATGGTGCTGGAGAGCAACCGCGACCTGGTGCTGCGCCGGCTGACCGAGTGCCTGGGCCGGGACCGGACCAAGCACCAGGTCACCGAGATCACATCGCTGGGTCTGGTGCAGATGACCCGGAAGCGGATCGGCTCGGGCCTGCTCGAGGTGTTCAGCGAGACCTGTGACCACTGCAAGGGCCGGGGCGTGATCGTGCACCCCGAGCCGGTGCCGGAGAAGCGGTCGAACGGCGGTGGCCCCAGTACCCAGGTGAAGGCGGTCGCCGCGGCGGTGCGGACCGAGGCGCCGGCGCCTCAGCAGCAGGCACCGGCCGGCAAGCGCCGCCGCCGGGGTGGCGAGAGCGCCGCTCCCGCCGAGGTGGAGCCGGTGGCCGAGGTCGTGACGCCGGTGGAGGTCGCCGAGGTCGTGGCGATCGAGCCGGAGCTGGTCGTGGTGACCGAGCCGGTCAAGGCAGGGCCGGTCAAGGCAGGGCCGGTCAAGGCAGGGCCGGTCAAGGCTGCGCCGGTCAAGGCCGAGACCGGACCCGCCGCGCAGGTCGCCGAGGCGCCTCCGGCAGTGGTTCAGCCGGTCGCCGGGTCGGGGATCATCTCCCGCGCGGTGAAGCCGGCGCTCACCTCGTCCGACGGCAGCGAGTACGACATCAGCGGCTATGACCTGTCGCGATTCGATGTCCCGGAGACGAAGACCGGGCCGGACACGACCGGGCCGAACACGACCGGGCCGGACACGACGACCGGGCCGGAGACGAACGGCTCGGAATACGACGAGGCGGAGCCGATGCGGCTGGCCGGGGCGGACGACCCGGACGCGGCGGAGGACGACGAGGACGACGAGGACGCGATCGGGGCGGCCTCGGGCACCCGGCGGCGGTCCCGTCGCAGCAGTACCCGCAGGCGTACTCGTCCCTGACGTACGACGATCGATCGGCCGGCTGTGCATCACAGCCGGCCGATTAGTTGTAAGGAAACTTAACAGCGGCTACCCTCGGCGGGATCGATCCCTGTCCCCCGAGGAGACCGAGTCATATGCGCACCCACCTGTACGCGGCGGCGGGACTGTCCGCCCTGCTCCTGGCCCTCAGTGGCTGTTCCGGAGACGCCGGCGCCGAGCCTGAGGCGGCCGCCGGTGCGCCTGCGGCGGCCACCCCGGCCACCACCGCCGCCACCGGCGGGTCGGCCGACCCCGCGGCCGCCGCCACGACCGCCGCCAAGGGCAAGGCCGGCGACAAGGCCCTGGCCGCCGACACCGAGGCCATCTGCGAGCAGGCGAGCCGGACCAGCACCAGCTTCGGGCAGACCTTCGCCGAGGACTACAAGCTGCTGATCGAGGCGACCAGGACCGGCGGCCAGGCGAAGGCCGACGCCGAGCAGAAGGCCAAGCGTGACGTGGAGAACTTCTCCTTCGCCCTGGTCGACATGTCGAAGCTCGCGTCCGACAAGGGTCTGAAGAAGGCTCTCGCCGCGATGGGCGACGAAGTGACCGAGCTGAAGGGTGACCTGGAGAAGCTCGACGACGAGAAGCTGGCTGGTCTGCACGCCACGCTGGACAAGGCCTGCGGGCGCGAATAGAAGCCCGGTTTGGGTCTCGGGCCTGCGATGAAGTAGTCTTGCCGACGGTGCCTTTCCGGGCACCCGTTCCGTGCGCGCTCCCGAGCGCTTGCCGGAGCCTCAGAAGTATCCGCCAGCAGCCTCTCCGGTTGCGCAAGTCTCAGGGAGTCCGCGTCGATGTACGCGATCGTCAAGACCGGCGGCAAGCAGTACAAGGTTGCCGAGGGCGACGTGATCGAGGTCGAGAAGCTCGTGGGTCAGCCCGGCGATGCTCTGACCCTGGCCGCGGTGCTTCTCGTCGACGGTGACAACCTGGTGACCGATGCGGCCAAGCTTGCCAGCGTGACGGTGTCCGGCGAGATTGCCGAGCACACCAAGGGACCGAAGATTCGGATCCACAAGTTCAAGAACAAGACCGGTTACCACAAGCGCCAGGGGCACCGCCAGCCGCTGACCCGCGTCAAGGTCACCGGCATCAAGAGCGGGAAGTAGGCGCAGCCATGGCTCATAAAAAGGGTGCATCCAGCTCGCGTAACGGCCGTGACTCCGCCGCCCAGCGCCTCGGCGTGAAGCGTTTCGGTGGTCAGCTGGTCAGCGCCGGCGAGATCCTGATCCGTCAGCGGGGCACGAAGTTCCACCCGGGCGACCTGGTCGGCCGTGGCGGCGACGACACGCTCTTCGCTCTGGCCACCGGCAACGTGCTCTTCGGCACGAAGCGTGGCCGCAAGACCGTCAGCATCGTGCCGGTCGCGGAGTAGTTTTTCTCTACAGCGGGCCGTGGACCCTCGGGTCCGCGGCCCGCTGTTGTTTTCCAACCGGTAAGAGGAGTGCTGAAGTGACCACGTTCGTCGACCGGGTCGTGCTGCATCTGCAGGCGGGTGACGGCGGGCACGGCTGTGCCTCCGTGCACCGGGAGAAGTTCAAGCCGCTCGGCGGCCCCGACGGCGGCAACGGCGGGCACGGCGGCAGCATCAAGCTGGTCGTCGACGCGCAGCAGCACACGCTGCTCGACTTCCACTTCCACCCGCACATCAAGGCCAGCAACGGTGGTGGCGGCGCCGGGGCGAACCGGGACGGCGCGACCGGCAAGGACCTGATCCTCAAGGTGCCGAACGGCACTGTCGTGATGACCGAGGACGGCGAGGTGCTGGCCGACATGGTCGGCAACGGCACCGAGTTCGAGGTGGCCCGTGGTGGCCGTGGCGGTCGCGGCAACGCGTCGCTGGCGAACAACCGCCGCAAGGTGCCGGGCTTCGCCGAGCTCGGTGAGCCGGGCGACGCCTTCGACGTGGTGCTCGAGCTGAAGAGCGTGGCCGACGTCGGCCTGGTGGGCTTCCCGTCGGCCGGCAAGTCCTCGCTGATCTCGGTGCTGTCCGCAGCCAAGCCGAAGATCGCCGACTACCCGTTCACCACCCTGGTGCCGAACCTCGGCGTGGTGCAGGCCGGCGAGGAGACGTTCACGATCGCCGACGTGCCCGGCCTGATCCCGGGCGCGGCCACCGGCAAGGGCCTCGGCATGCAGTTCCTGCGGCACATCGAGCGCACTTCGGTGCTGGTGCACGTGCTCGACGCGGCGGCTCCGGAGATCGAGCGCGACCCGCTCGCCGACCTGGACGCGATCGAGGCGGAGCTGGCGGCGTACGGTGGCCTGGAAGATCGTCCCCGGCTCGTGGTGCTCAACAAGATCGACATTCCGGATGGCCGGGACCTCGCCGAGATGGTCCGCCCCGACCTCGAAGCGCGTGGCTACCAGGTGTTCGAGGTGAGCGCGGTGACCCGTGAGGGCCTGCGTGAGTTCGGCTTCGCGCTGGCGAAGTTCGTCAAGGAGTACCGGGCGGCGAAGCCGGTCGAGGAGGCGACCCGCATCGTGCTGCGCCCGCGCGCCGTCGACGACGCCGGCTTCACGATCGAGCAGGACGAGGACGGTGTGTTCGTGATCCGCGGCCTCCAGGTGGAGCGCTGGGTCCGGCAGACGAACTTCGACAACGACGAGGCGGTGGGCTTCCTGGCCGACCGCATGGAGCGGCTGGGCATCGAGACCATGCTCGGCAAGAAGGGCGCGAAGGCCGGCGATCCGGTCCGGATCGGCACCCGCGAGTTCGACTGGCACCCGAACGCCGGGGAGTACGTGTCGGGTCCGCGTGGCACCGACTCCCGGCTGGAGGAGCTGGACACCCGCCCGAGCGCGTCGCAGCGTCTCGCCGCCCGCAAGGCCCGCCGCGTCCGTGCCGAGGACGAGGTGCAGCACATGGCGGCCGACGGCACGGTCAGCAGCATCAAGATGTCGAACGTCCCGGTGCTGGTCAACGACGATGACGATGACGACGAGGGCGACACCGACACCGACGAATAGGGCATAGGCCAGTTCTCGGCAACCCGCTGGAAAGGGTGATCACCTACAGTCACCCTCGTGCTGATCGAGAACCGTCCTGCTCTGGACCCCGAACTGGCTGCCCTGGTCACCGCTCAGCAGCGGGAACTGTTGGCCGCCGCCGGTCTCGCCGGGCAGCGGATGTTCGAGCCGCACGATGACGTCGCGTATCTGATCGGCACGGTGAACGACCGTGCCGTGGCGTGCGGTGGCTGGCAGGCGCGGGACACCGGGGTCGCCGAGATCACCCGGCTCTACGTGCGCCCGGCCCACCGCGGCCGGGGCCTGGGCCGGCAGATGATCGTCGCCCTCGAGGAGGAGGCGCTCGCGGCCGGCCGCCCGGTGATCCGGCTGGAGACCGCGGCGCACCTGCGAGCGGTGATCGGCCTCTACCTGACGTCCGGTTATGCCCGGATCCCCAGCTATGGGGACCCGGGCAACGTCTGTTTCGAGAAACAGCTTCAGCTCTTACTGCAGTAGCCCGATGGCGTCGCGGGCCGCCGAGCAGGTCGCCATGGCGATGGGACGGACGGCCGCGGCGCCCTTCGCCAAGATCTCCCGGACGTATGCCGGGTCCTCCGCCAGCTCGGCGTGCCGCGCCCGGATCGGCGCGAGCAGCGACTCGATCGCGTCGGTGACGTCCCGTTTCAGAGCGCCGTAGGAGACGGGGTCGGACGGCTGCTGCCCGGTGCACTCGGCCAGGATGTCGATCAGGTTGGTCACGCCGGGCTGGTCCGGATGGCGGCGGACCTGCGCGAACTCGTCGGTGACGGCACGCGCCACGGTGCGCCGGACCACCTCCGGGGGATCCAGCAGGCCGATCCGGCCGGCGCCCGCCGCGTTGCTCTTGCCCATCTTCACCGTCGGATCGGCGAGGTCCATGATCCGGGCCGCCGCCTCCGGTCGCACGCCGGCCGGCACCCGGAACGTGTCGCCGTAGCGGGCGTTGAAGCGGGTCGCAAGTGTCCTGGTGAGCTCCAGGTGCTGGTTCTGGTCCTCGCCGACCGGCACCTGATCGATGTCGTAGAGCAGGATGTCCGCGGCCATCAGCACCGGGTAGGTGAGCAGGCTGAGCCGGATCGGACCGCCTGCCGCCGACTTCTCCTTGAACTGGATCATCCGGGAGGCCTCGCCGAAACCGGTCACGCACTCCAGCAGGTAATGCAGCTCGGTGTGCTCGGGGATCTGCGATTGCAGGATGATCGGCGTGCGCGCGGGATCGACGCCGGCGGCGAGCATGACCGTCGCGGTCTCCAGCGCGAGCGCGCGCAGCCGCTGCGGGTCGTGCTCCATGGTCATGGCGTGCAGGTCGGCGATCATCGCGATGGACTCGGTGTGGTCCTGCGCGGCGATCAGCGGGCGCAGAGCGCCCAGCAGATTGCCGAGATGCAGGTGACCGGTGGGCTTGAAACCGGTCAGGCGGCGGGTGGTTGCCATGAGATCTCCTTGCCGGGGTACTCGGGTGACCTGTCCGTGTCCGGGGAGTCCCGCCAGAAAGAGAACAGCGACCGCCCGGAGGGGCGGTCGCGGATGGTTTCGCGCGTGTCAGTGAGCCGCCCTGGTCAGGGCAGCCACCAGCTGAGGTTGATCACGCGCACACCCCAAGGTTAACAGGGTCGTTTCCCGGCAGGCAGAATGGTTTTCATGCCGACCCTGACCCGCGCCGAGGCCGCTGACCGGGCGTCCCTCGTCGACGTCGAGACCTACCATGTCGATCTGGACGTCACCGGGGACGGCGACACCTTCCGATCCCGCGCGGTGGTCCGTTTCCGCGCCCGGCCCGGCGCCGCGACGTTCCTGGAGTTCGAGCCGGTCGAGATCGTCACGCTGACGCTGAACGGCGTTGCCGTCGACCCGTCCGCGGTGCGCGACGGCCGGCTGCACCTCAGCGATCTGGCGGAGAGCAACGAGCTGGTCGCCGACGCCCGGATGCGGTACTCGATCGACGGTGAGGGCCTGCACCGCTACACCGACCCGGCCGACGGGAACGTCTACCTCTACCAGCACCTGTTCATCAACAACGGCGGCCGGGTGCTGCCCTGTTTCGACCAGCCCGACCTGAAGGCGTCCTGGCAGGTCAGCGTCGCCGCGCCGGAGGACTGGACGGTCGCGACGAACGGCACGCTCGTCGCCCGGGACGGCGGCCGCTGGGAGTTCGCGCCGACCAAGCGGATCTCCACGTACCTGGCTTCGCTGATCGCCGGCAAGTACCACGTGCGCACCGACGAGCACGACGGCATCCCGCTGGCCCTGTACGCCCGGGCCGCGCTCGCCGAGCACCTGGACGCCGAGGCCGCGGAGATCTTCGAGGTCACCAAGCAGTGCCTGGACCGGTTCCACGAGATGTTCGCGATCCGCTACCCGTTCGGGCACTACCAGCAGGCGTTCGCCCCGGAGTTCAACTTCGGCGCGATGGAGTACCCCGGCCTCGTGGTCTTCCGCGACGAGTACATCCCCCGCTCGGTGATCACCGAGAGCGAGCGGGAGCACCGGGCCAACGTGATCGCCCACGAGATGGCCCACCAGTGGTTCGGCGACCTGGTGACGATGGCCTGGTGGGACGACCTGTGGCTGAACGAGTCGTTCGCCGAGTACCTCGGGACCCGGGTGACGTCCGAGGCGACCCGCTTCCGGGGCGCCTGGACGACGTTCGCGATGCAGCGCAAGGCGTGGGGCCTGCGTGCCGACCAGCGTCCCTCCACCCACCCGGTCGCGCCGTCCGAGGTGACCGACACCGACGCGGCGCTGCTCAACTTCGACGGGATCTCGTACGCCAAGGGCGCCGCCGTACTGAAGCAGCTGGTCGCCTGGCTCGGTGACGAGGCGTTCCTGGCCGGGCTCAACGCCCACTTCGAGACCCATGCGTACGGCAACGCCACCCTGGCCGACCTGCTCGGCGCCCTGTCCAAGGCGAGCGGGCGGGACCTGTCCGGCTGGGCCGAGGTGTGGCTGCGCCGCGCCCAGGTCAACACGCTGCGCGCCGAGGTGAGCCGGGACGGCGCGAACTACGCCGAGGTGGCGATCGTGCAGACCGCCCCCGAGGCGTTCCCGACGCTGCGCCCGCACCGGGTCGGCATCGGCCTGTTCGACCAGGTCGCCGGCGGCGCCGTGGTGCGCCGCAAGCGGATCGACGTCGAGCTGGACGCGTCCGGCCGGACCGTGATCGGCGAGCTGGCCGGCGAACCCGCCGCGGACCTGCTGCTGCTCAACGACGGCGATCTGACGTATGCGAAGGTCCGCCTGGATGAGCAGTCGGCTGCCGCCGTACCCCTGCTCCTGCCTTTGATCGACGACTCGCTGGCCCGGGCCGTGATCTGGGCCGCCACCCTGGACGCCGTCGTCGACGGCGAGCGCCCGGTCGCCGAGCTGGTCACCCTGGTCCTCGCGGCGCTGCCGGTGGAGACCGAGGTGGTGATCGTCGAGGACGTGCTGCGGGCCACTCGCGGGCTGGTCGACCGGTACGCCACCCCGGAGACCCGCCCGGCCGCGCTGGAGCTGGTGGCCCAGGCC
Organism: Actinoplanes sp. OR16; assembly: GCF_004001265.1. Classification (GTDB taxonomy): domain Bacteria; phylum Actinomycetota; class Actinomycetes; order Mycobacteriales; family Micromonosporaceae; genus Actinoplanes. Next base: position 3,501,755 of record NZ_AP019371.1, read on the forward strand.
GCCGAGCGGCTGCTCCTCGCCTCTCCGGCGGGCAGCTCCGGTCAGCTGGCGGCGGCCCGCGGACTGATCGGCTCCACCACCGCCGTGGCCCGGCTGCGCGGCTGGCTGACCGGCGAGAACGTGCCGGACGGGCTGGTCGTCGACGCCGACCTGCGCTGGCTCATCCAGTACCGCCTCGCGGTGCTGGGCGCGGCCGGCGCCGACGAGATCGAGGCGGAGCGGGAGCGGGACCGCAGCGCCAGCGGCGAGCAGTGGGCTGCCCGCTGCCGTGCGGCGCTGCCCGACCCGGCCGCCAAGGAGAGCGCCTGGAACGCCGTGGTCACCGACGGCCGGCTCTCGAACCGCCTGGCCGAGCTCACCGCGAGCGGGTTCTGGCAGCCCGAGCAGCTGGGACTGCTGTCCGGCTACGCCGAGCGTTACTTCGCTGAGATGCCGGAGATGATGCGCGTGCGAAGTGGCATGAGCGCCGAGAAAGCGGCTCTGGCGGCGTACCCCGATGTGGCCGTCTCCGAAGAGACCAGGCGGCTCGCCGCCGCCCTGCTCGCCCAGCCGGACCTCAGCCCGATCCTGCGCCGGGTCGTGCTGGACGCCGACGACGACATGCGGCGGGCCCTGACCGCCCGCGGGTGATCGCATTCTCGCTGTTCCCGCCCCCGTGACCTCGTAGCCTGAACAATCACGGGGGTGGACGCGTGGAGTGGTCCGAGGAGCTCGCCGGCGGTTTGCTGCAGGCCGCGCCGGACGCGATCCTGGTCATCGACGGCGGCCGGATCGTGCTGATCAACGATCGGGCCGAGCAGCTCTACGGCTGGACGAAGGACGAGCTGGTGGGGCAGACCGTCGAGGTGCTGCTGACCGATCACGCCCGATCCCTGCTCGTCGAGCGCCGGCGGCTCATGCAGGAGTCCTCACCGGGCTCGATCGGCACGATCTCGACGACGGCCCGGCGCAAGGACGGCACCGAGTTCCCGGTCGAGTCGTCCACCACGATCGTGGTGACGCCGCAGGGCCGGTTCGCGGTGGCGGTGGTCCGTGACATCACCGACCGGCTGGCCGCCGAGGAGGAGAAGGTCCGGCTGCGCGCCGAGGCGCAGGCCCACCGCAACCAGCGGCTGGAGAGCCTGGGCCAGCTCGCCGGCGGCATCGCGCACGACTTCAACAACATGCTCGGCGTGATCCTCAACTACGCGAACTTCGTGATCGAGGAGGCCGAGTCGGCCGACCCGGACGTCGCGATGATCGCCGCCGACGCGAAACAGGTGGTGAAGGCCGGTCAGCGCGGCACCGACCTGACCCACCAGTTGCTCGCCTTCGCCCGGCGCGAGGTGGTCCGCCCGCAGCCGGTCGACCTGAACGCGCTGATCACCGGGATCCGCGAGCTGCTCGACCGGACCGTCGGTGATCAGGTCAGCCTGCTCCTGCGCCCGGAACCCGGCCTGCCCGCGGTGCACTGCGATCCGGCCCAGATCGAGCAGATGCTGGTCCACCTCGCCCTCAACGCCCGGGACGCGATGCCGTCCGGCGGCAACCTGGTGATCGACACCGGGCGGGCCGGCGACCAGGTCCGGCTGCGGTTCACCGACTCCGGCCGGGGGATGGCCGCCGACGTGCTGGACCGTGCCTTCGAGCCGTTCTACACGACGAAGGGCAGCGCCGAGGGGTCCGGGCTGGGCCTCGCCACCGTCTACGGCATCGTCACGCAGGCCGGTGGGGAGGTCGCGATCACGAGCGAGGTGGGTCTCGGGACGACCGTCACGGTGTTGCTGCCCGCTTCTGCCGGGTCTCTTCCGGATCTCGGAGCGGCGGGGCACGTGAGGATCGACGGACAGGGCGAGACCCTGCTGGTCGTCGAGGACGAGGACGCGCTGCGGGACGTGGCCGGGCGGATCCTGACCGGCGCCGGGTACCGGGTGATCTCGGCCGACTGCGGCGAGCGGGCCCTGGACGTGGCGGCCGGGCACGACGGCACCATCGACCTGCTGGTCAGCGACGTGGTGATGCCCGGGATGCTGGGCAAGGAGCTGGCCGAGCGGCTGGTCATGGCCCGGCCGGAGACGCGGGTGCTCTTCATGTCCGGTTATGCCCAGCCGGTGCTCGCGTCGGAGGGGACGCTGGAGGACGGCGTGGCCCTGCTGGAGAAGCCGTTCACCGCGAACGACCTCCTCACCGCCGTCCGTAAGCGCCTGGACGACTAGTTCACCTATATTTTCCGGATGCGTCGCGTAGGGATCATGGGTGGCACGTTCGACCCCATTCACCACGGCCACCTGGTCGCCGCCAGCGAGGTGCAGGCACGGTTCGACCTGGACGAGGTCATGTTCGTGCCGACCGGTCAGCCGTACGAGAAGGGCCGGGTCTCACCCGCCGAGGACCGCTATCTCATGACGGTCATCGCCACCGCCTCGAACCCGCGGTTCCACGTGAGCCGCGCCGACATGGATCGGGACGGGCCGACGTACACCGTCGACACCCTGCGGGACATGCGCGCCGTCTACGGGCAGTCCGCCGAGCTCTACTTCATCACCGGCGCCGACGCCCTCTCCCGGATCATGTCGTGGAAGGACGCGCTCACCATGCTGGAGCTGGCGCACTTCATCGGTGTGACCCGGCCCGGCTTCGAGCTCTCCGGCGCCGGCCTGCCGGAGGACAGCGTCACCCTCGTCGAGGTGCCGGCCATGGCCATCTCGTCGAGCGACTGCCGCAAGCGGGTGGCGTCCGGCCTGCCGGTTTGGTACCTGGTCCCGGATGGTGTCGTTCAGTACATCAACAAGCGGGGCCTGTATTCGGACTCGGGGATAACCGGTCCCGTGTGAGACGCTTGAGGTCCTGACTCTTCCTACCGGAGGGACTCTTTTGCCCGTCAACGAACGCGCTCTCGAACTCGCCATGGCAGCCGCTCAGGCCGCCTCGGACAAGAAGGCGCAGGACATCTCCATCATCGATGTCGGCGACCAGCTCTACATCACCGACGCGTTCGTCATCGCCTCGGCGTCGAACGAGCGCCAGGTGATCGCGATCGTGGACGCCGTCGAGGAAGCGCTCGCCGGCCTGCCGGAGAAGGCGAAGCCGGTGCGGCGCGAAGGTGAGCGCCAGGGCCGCTGGGTGCTGCTCGACTACGTCGACATCGTGGTGCACATCCAGCACACCGAGGAGCGCGAGTTCTACTCGCTGGACCGCCTCTGGAAGGACTGCCCGACCATTCCGTTCGTCGACCGGGACATGGTCGATGCCGGTGCGGCTGCGCCCGAAGCGTCGTGACCTCCCGTCTCATCGTCTGGCGGCACGGCAACACCGACTGGAACGCGGGCTCCCGCGTGCAGGGGCAGACCGACGTCCCGCTCAACGAGCTGGGCCGCCGGCAGGCCGTCGAGGCGGCCGAGCTGCTGGCCGCCCTGCGCCCGGACGCGATCGTCGCCAGCGACCTGAGCCGGGCCGCCGACACCGCCGCGGCGCTGGCCGCCCGGACCGGGCACACGGTCACCTACGACGAACGGCTCCGGGAGCGGTTCTTCGGCGCATGGCAGGGTCTGACCACCGCCGAGGTGGCGGCCCGGCGCCCGGACGAGTTCGCCCGGTGGAAAGCCGGAAACGACGTGGTCGGCGGTGATGTGGAGACCCTCGACGACCTCGGCAAGCGGGTCGCCGACGGACTGCAGGACGCGGCCCGGCTGGCGCCCGGCGGTGTCGTCGTGGCGGCCACCCACGGCGCGGCCGCCCGCCAGGGCATCGCGCACCTGCTCGGCTGGCCGGTCTCCCAGGTCCGCACGCTGCGGGCGCTGCAGAACTGTCACTGGGTGGAGCTGACCCTGAGCGATGACGGTGCCTGGCAGCTCTCGGCCTACAACGTCGGCGTGTTCGCGGAGCGTCCCGTTCCCCCTGCGGTCTGAGGGAACCGGCGGCGCTCCGGTACCGTCTCACCATCATGCTGATTCGTCGAAGCGTCGTCCCCGTCGCGCTGCTCCTCGCGCTCTCCGCCGGCTGCGCGAACAACAGCGGCACCAGCACCGAGCCCGGCGCCCCCGCGCCACTCGAGTCCGCAGTCACCACCGCCCCCTCGACCCCGGTCGAGGACCCCTCGCTGCCGAGCAAGGACGCGGGTGGCTCCACCACCCTGACCGGCACTGTCACCGAGGGCGTGGAGCCCGGCTGCCTGCTCCTCGACGGCCATCTCCTGATCTTCAACGACGCCGCCCAGAAGGGCTCGGTGAAGGCCGGGGATCAGGTCACCGTGACCGGCAAGGCCGACAAGGACCTCATGACGACCTGCCAGCAGGGCACGCCGTTCAAGGTCTCCTCCGTGGCCGGCAGCTGACCGGAGCTTCATCAAGTACCTTGCCTGCATGACCATCGCGGTCGTCACCGACTCCACCGCGTACCTGCCGGCCGAGCTGAGCGGCACGTATGACCTGACCATCGTGCCGCTCACCGTCGTCATCAACGGCTGGGACGGTCTGGAAGGCCTGGAGATCTCGCCCGCCGAGGTCGCCAAGGCCCTGAGCGGGCGTCGTGCCGCGGTCAGCACCTCCCGTCCCGCACCGTCCCAGTTCGTCACCGAGTACCGCCGTCTCCTCGACGCCGGCGCCGACGGCGTGGTCTCGGTGCACCTCTCCGCGAAGCTGTCCGGCACCTACGAGGCCGCGCAGCTGGCCGCCGCCGAGATCGGGCCGCAGATCCAGGTCGTGGACAGCGGAACAGCGGCGATGGGGCTGGGCTTTCCCGCCTTGGCGGCGGCTTCTGCGGCAGCCAACAATCAAGATCTTGAGGCGGTACGGGCGGCAGCCGCCGATCACGCCGCCCGGGTGAGCACCTTCTTCTACGTCGACACGCTCGAGTTCCTCCGCCGGGGCGGCCGGATCGGGGCGGCGTCCGCACTGGTCGGCACGGCGCTGTCGGTGAAACCGATCCTGCACGTGGCGGACGGCGCCATCGTGGTCCGGGACAAGGTGCGGACCGCGGGCCGGGCCCTGAGCCGTCTCGTCGACCTGGCCGTCGAGGCGGCCGGCGACGGTGAGGCCGACATCGCGGTGCACCACCTCGGCACGCCCGACCGGGCCGCCGCGCTGGTCGACGCGATCAGCGTGCGGCTGGGGGAGCGGCTACGGGACTGCTATCTCACCGAGGTGGGTGCGGTCGTGGCGGCGCACACCGGTCCGGGCCTGGCCGGGGTGGTCATCCACCGGCGCTCTCCTCTCGTTCCTTGAGGAGCGTCTCGGCCCGTTTCGCCAGATGGCGGAGGGGATGGCCGGCCGGCGTCGGGTAGGGGACCACGCACCCCTGGTCGTCGCTGACGTAGGCGCACGGGCTGAGCGCCCGCGCCGACCCGGTCCAGATCGCCTCGGCCTGCGCGAACAGCCCCGGCAGGTGCTCGCTGCCGTCCGCGGTGACGAGCAGCGTGCCCCGCTCCGGGGCGAACGCCACCGGCACGCCGCCGACCTGCTTCTGGAGGCGGGCCAGCCAGCCTTGGAGCAGCAGGTGCGAGGTCCAGTACGCGTTGCCGTCGTCGACGAACCGGACCACCACCGGGCCGGCCGCCGAGCCGTGCAGGGTCGCGCCGGTGAGGTTGGCGAGGGCGGCGTCGAAGACCTCGTCGGCCGTCACCTTCCAGTCGGTGAGCTGGTCGGGGGTCACGTACGTCATGGTCTCCGGATGGTCGATCACGACGAACGCGGACAGGAACGGCAACGCCGACCGGCGCAGCAGCTCGCCGGGCGCGCTGCCACGCAGGACCGGGCGCAGCAGGGGCGCGGCGACCGCCCAGGTCTCCGGCACCTCGGGCGTACGCAGCAGGCCGGCCACGAACGCGTCGAGCTGCCGGCGCCGGATCCGCCGCCGGAAGAGCGGCTGCAGCTGGAGGACCGTCCGCTCGCCGTCGAGAGTCCGGAACCGGATCGCGAACGCGTGCGCGTCGTAGCGCGCGTCCCGGACGCCCGCCCGGCGGAGACGGCGGATCACCCGGCGTGCCAGGATCCTTCTGAACAGGCCCACTTCCGTCTCCCGAATGGCCCTAGCGCGCCGGATCCGGCCGGGCGATGATCGCGTAGGCGTCGAGATCATCGTCGCTGGCGATGGTGGCCGTCAATCCGTTCTCATCGGCGATCGCGCACGCCCTGCCGATCTGCGCCTCGGTGATCTCGGAGACGAGCAGCCCGGTGGGCGCCAGCCAGCCCCGCGCCGGCCCGGCGACCGCCCGGAAGATCCGCAGTCCGTCGTCGCCGCCGTCGAGGGCGGTGCGCGGCTCGTGATCACGGGCCTCGGCCGGGAGGTAGGGGATGTGCTTCGTGGCGACGTAGGGGACGTTGGCGATGAGCACGTCGATGCGGTGGCGGAGGTGGCTCGGCAGGGCGTCGTAGAGGTCGCCCTGGTGGACGACGTCGGCACCGAGGTTGTCCCGGGCACAGGCCACCGCCGCCGGGTCGATGTCGGCGGCGGCGAGCGTGATGCCGGGGACCCGGTGGCGGACGGCCAGGCCCAGTGCTCCGGAGCCGCAGCAGAGATCCACCACTCGTGCGGCTTCCGCTTCGGCGGCCTCGTCCGACGCTATGCGGACCAGCAGCTCGCTGCGCACCCGCGGGACGAAGACGCCCGGGCGCAGCCGGACACGGACGCCACAGAAGTCGGCGTACCCGACGACCTGCTCCAGCGGCTCACCGGCGATGCGCCGCGCGACCAGGGCGTCGAGGTCGCCGTGCCGGCCGGCTTCGATCAGCACTCCGGCCTCGTCCTCGGCGAAGACGCAACCGGCGGCGCGTAGCCGGCCGACGATGTCCGATATCACGAGCGATAGTCCTCTTGGCGGTTGTCCACAACGCCGCGTCGTCCACAGGGGCGCGGGCCGGATGGCGGCAGAACTCATAGGTTTCGGGCCGTGCGAGAGGCGAAGAATAGCGGTGAAGTCGTCGAGGCGCGGCTCCGGGCCGTGCTCCGGCCGGCCCCGTCCGTGCAGGACGGCCCTCTGAGCTGGTCGGACATCATCCCCGCCTGGGATGAAGAGGATCTGCCCCCGGAGGATCCCCCTTTCGAGCGGCGGCCCGCGGCTGGCGAGCCGCCCGCGGGCGACTCGCCGGCCGGCGGCTCGCGGCCCTACCCCTCCGGGTCGGCTTGGGCGACCCCTTACCGCCCTCCTCCGCCGGCTCCTCCGCCGGCCGTTTCTTCCCCGCCGGCCGTTCCTTCTCCGCCGGGCGCCGTTTCCTCCCTGCCGGGTGCCGTTCCTTCCTCGGCGGGCTCCGGCCCTTCTCCGGCCGCCTTCGACGCCGCCGCGACCGATGAGCCGGCGGCATATCCGTGGGAGCAGCAGCCGTACCGGCCTGCCCGCGAACCCGAAGGCCAGGTCTCCGCGAATCCACCCGGAGTGTTCCCGGCGCCGGCTTCCGGTGAGCGGGCCGCATATCCGGGGGACGAACCGGATATCTCCTCTTATTCCTGGGAGGACCTGCGCGGAAACCCGGACACCGCAGCTGAGCAGCCCGACGACAGGCAGTCCGGCGACAGGCAGCCCGGCGACAGGCAGCCCGGCGGTGAGCGGCTGGGTGGGGCCGGCGCGTTCGGGGGTGGCGGGCGTTCCTGGGTTCAGGCTTTCGACCCGGGGCGGCCGGGCGTCAAGGCGCTGGCTGCGGTCGCTGTGGTGGTCGTGGTGGTGGCGGCGTTCCTGGCATGGCGGGCGCGGCCCCGGGTGGACGCGGTGGTCAGTGGCGGATCCGGGCTCGTCTCCCTGCCGTCGGCGGCCGCGGTGACCGGTGGATCGAGTGCTGCCTCGTCCGAGGTGGTGGTCGCGGTCGGTGGCAAGGTTCGCAAGCCCGGGCTCGTCCACCTTCCGCCCGGCGCCCGCGTCGCCGATGCGCTCGCCGCCGCGGGAGGGGCCGAACCCGGTGTCGACGTCGCCGCGCTCAATCTCGCCCGGCGGGTCGCGGACGGCGAACTGATCATGGTGGGCGTGACGCCGCCGCCGGGGACGGTGACGGTTCCGGGAATGTCGTCCGCCGCGGCGCCGGGCGGTCTGCTGAACCTCAACGCCGCGGCGCTCGGCGACCTCGACGATCTGCCCGGTGTCGGGCCGGTGCTGGCTCAGCGGATCCTCGACGCCCGGGAGGAGATGGGCGGCTTCAAGTCGGTGGCCGACCTGCGGAAGGTCGACGGGATCGGCGACGCCCGCTACGAACAGCTCAAAGAGTTGGTGACGGTGTGATCCCCGACCTGCGGCTGGCCGGTTTCACGCTGGGCATCTGGCTCTCGTCGCTGGCGGCGCTGCGCCTGCCGGCCCGGTTCGGCCTGGTCCTGGGCGCGACCGCGCTGATCGCCGCGGGCGTGATCCTCCTGGTGGGCCTGCGCGGTGGAGTCCGGTGGATCGTGGTGGCGGTGATGCTCGGTGCCGGGTGTGGGGCCGTCTCGACAGCGGCGCGGTTGTCCGTACGGGAGGCTCCGGCCCTCAGTCGTCTCGTCGAGGCGGGGGAGAGCGTCGACGTCGAACTCATCGTGAAGGACGATCCGCGGCTACTGCCCCGAGGGGTGGGACCGCCGACCTATCTGGTGGCGGCGGAACTCCGTACCGTCGAAGCTCCCGACGCCCCGCCGATCCGCCTGGCCGCACGCGCGCTGGTCCTCGGCGCCGATGCCGGCTGGCGTGGGCTGCTCCCCGGGCAACGAGTGATCACTACCGGACGGCTGATGCCGCCACGGCCCGGTGACCTGCGGGCCGCGGTCGTCTCGGCACGTAAACCGCCGCGGCTGATCGGGCGGCCGTCGTGGGCGCAGCGTGCGGCCGGGGCGCTGCGGGACGGGCTTCAACGTGCCTGCGAGCCGCTGCCGGACGACTCCGGTGGACTGCTGCCCGGGCTGGTCGTCGGCGACACGAGCCGGCTGGATCCGGCGCTGGACGAGGACTTCCGGACCACCGGGATGACACATTTGACTGCGGTTTCCGGTACGAATGTGGCGATTCTTCTCGGCGTCGTTCTCTTCCTGATCCGCCGCATCGCCCGCGCCGGCCCGCTGCTCTCCGCTGCAGTGTGTGTCGTAGCACTGATCGGTTTCGTCATCCTGGCCCGGCCTTCGCCGAGTGTGATCCGCGCCGGGGCGATGGGCGCGATCGGCCTGCTGGCGCTGGCATCCGGTCGGCGGCGGGCGGCGGTTCCGGCCCTCGCCGCCGGTGCCGCGGTCCTGCTCGCGGCCGATCCGGAGCTCGCCGCCGACGCCGGGTTCGCCCTGTCCGTACTGGCCACGGCGGGTCTGCTGCTGCTCGCGCCGGTCTGGCGGGACGGCCTCCGGAAGCGGGGCTGCCCGGCGGGCGCGGCCGAGGCGCTCGCGGTCCCGGCAGCCGCTCAGGTGGCATGCGGCCCGGTGGTGGCGGCCTTGTCCGGAACGGTCAGCCTCATCGCAGTACCGGCGAATCTCGTGGCGGTCCCGGCGATCGCGCCCGCCACGCTCGCCGGCGTCACCGCGGCGGTGATCTCACCGATCTGGCCGGCCGGCGCGGAGTTCCTGGTCTGGATCGGTCACTGGCCGGCCGAGTGGCTCGTCCTGGTGGCCCACACGGGCGCCCGGGTGCCGGCCGGCGCACTGCCCTGGCCCGGCGGCGCGACGGGCGGGCTCCTGCTCGCGGCGATCACGGTGGCGTTCCTGGTCGCCGCCCGCAGACCCGTGGTGCGCAAGCTCGCCACGATCGTCGCTCTCGGCGCGATTCTAGGAGCGCTCCCGGTACGACTGCTCGCCCCTGGCTGGCCCCCACCGCGATGGCTGGTCGTCTCGTGCGCGGTCGGCCAGGGCGATGCCGTGGTATTGCCGGCCGGCGCCGGTCGGGCCGTGGTGGTCGACGCCGGCCCCGACCCGGACCCGGTCGACCGCTGCCTGCGGCGGCTCGGTGTCGACCAGGTGGTGCTGTTCGCGGTCAGCCACTTCCACGCCGATCACGTCGGCGGGGTGAGCGGGGTCTTCCGCGGCCGTGAAGTGTCCGCGGTGATAGCGCCGGACTGGCCGGAGCCCGCGGCGGGCCGGTCCGCCGTCGAGGCGGAGGCGGGCGCGGCCGGCATCGCGGTCCTCACCGCCGGCCCCGGCTGGACCTGGACGATCGGCGACCTGCGGCTGGACGCGCTCGGCCCGGGTGACCCGATGCACGGGACGAACTCCGACCCGAACAACAACTCACTGATCCTGCGAGCCGTGCTCGGCGGCCACAGCGTCCTCCTGCTCGGCGACGCGGAGACCGAGGAGCAGAACGACCTGCTCCACCGGCTGGGCGCGGCAGGCCTGCGAGCGGACGTCCTGAAGGTGGCCCACCACGGCAGCGCCCTCCAGTCCCGTGAACTACTGGACGCCGTCGACCCGGCGGTGGCACTCGTCTCGGTGGGGCGGGACAACGACTACGGCCATCCGAACGGCCCCGTGCTCGAACGACTGGCCCGAGGCGGCGCCCGAATCCTGCGCACCGACGAGATGGGCGACATAGCCGCGGTGTCCACCCGCAACGCCCTGGCAGTAGCCACCCGAGGCGACCCACCCGACCGCTGACCCACCCGACCGCTGACCCACCCGACCGCTGACCCACCCGCCCACTAATCCAGGCGGCCTGCTGCCTGGGCTGCCCGCGCGCCGACGTCAACCACTTCCGGGTGGAGTGGTCGCGTCCGTCCCGTGCACGCGGTGCTGGGCTGGGTCGGTATCTCCTGACGGGTAGGCGAAGTCGGCTGTTCGGACTGTGGTGACTCGTCCGTTTGCAACCGACACGCCCGAATTGGGGAATAGACTTCGGGCTCACGTCGGATGATAGTGCTCAATAACGGACGAAACGCCTGCGAGAGCGGTCGAGGTGATTCGTCCTGGGCAGCCGACTTTACGAGCTTCAGGGCATCATCGTCCGCCGATATGTCTGGTTTCGCGTTCGGTGATCGGCGTCCATGCGCTGAAGAGTGAGGCGTGCTGACTTGTCGGTGGCGCGTGCGACGATGTTGAGCGTGAAATCCGCGCCACCCGCCCCCTTGCTGCTCGTCCACGGTGATGAGGAGTTGCTCTCGGCCCGCGCCATCGCCGCGGCCGTCGAGGCCGCACGGGCTGCCGACCCCGGGGCCGACGTCCGGGAATACGAGGCGGGCTCGCTCGCTGCGGGCGAGGTCGCCGAGATGCTGAGTCCGTCACTGTTCGGCGGCCGGCGGGTTCTTGTGATCAGAAGCGGTCAAGATGCACGGAAGGATCTGATTGCGGCGCTCCTGGCGTACGCGAAAGATCCTGATCCTGAAGTGACTTTGATCGTGGCTCATGTGGGCGGGGCGAAAGGCAAGGCGTTCGCTGACGGCCTGCGTGCGGCCGGTGCCGAGGTGGTGCCGGCGGCGAAGCTGAAGGGTGATCGCGAGCGGATCGCCTTCGTGCGCGACGAGTTCCGGCGTAACGGTGCGAAATGCGACGAAGCGGCGGCGTCCGCGCTGCTCGCCGCGGTCGGCAACGACCTGCGGGAGATCGCGGCGGCCTGTTCCCAGCTGCTCGCCGACACCGACGGCAAGATCACCGAGGCGGTGGTGGCGCGCTACTACAAGGGGCGCGCCGAGGTGAGCGGTTTCACGGTGGCCGACGCCGCGATGGTCGGTGATCTGCCGGGCGCGCTGGAGGCTCTGCGCTGGGCGCTGCACGTCGGCGTCGACCCGGTGCCGATCGCCGACGCGATCGCCGACGGCGTGCGGACGGTGGCTCGCGTCGCCTCGGCCGGCCGCGGCAACCCTTATCAATTGGCGACCACGCTCGGCATGCCGGCGTGGAAGATCCAGCGGGCGCAGGAGCGCAGCCGCGGCTGGACGCCGGATGGACTGATCGACGCGATGCGTGCCGCCGCCGAGTGCAACGCGGCGGTCAAGGGCGGCGCGGAAGATCGTGGATACGCGCTCGAGCAGGCGGTCTTCGCGGTGGCGGCGGCCCGGCGAAACGGTGGTGCTAGTTGACCAGGACAGTTCGATCGCGTCGCGCCGAGATCGCCAACCAGCCTCTGTACGCACGAGTGCTCCGCCTTCGCCACCTCGCCCCGAGCGGCCTGCTCTGCTTCGTGTTCCTCGAAGGCGCCGTGGTGCTCGGCCTCCTGCTCGCCCTGGCCGAGCTGGTCAGCTGGTGGGGTGTCCTGGTGCTGCCGGTCACCGTCGCGCTGATGGTCAAGTTCAACGACCTGATCGCCGGCGCGCTGACCCAGCAGCAGGTGGCCCCCGAGACGACCACCGCCCGTGCCGCGGTGCTGCGCCCGGCCGCCATGCCGATGCCGACGACGCCGGATCCCGAGCCGAGCGCCGAGCTGTTCCCGGGTTCGGCGCCGACGGTCGAGCAGCGGATGACCGGGCCGGGCTTCGGGTTCGCGACCGCCGGTTCGGCGCGGGCGGGTTCGGTCTTCGGCTTCCCCGGGGCGCAGCAGGACGATCACGAGACGGCCGGTTCACGGCAGACGATCTTCAGCTCCAACGACGGTTCCGAGCTCTACGGAGGCGAGCCCGCGTTCCGTGGCGCCGAGCGGTCGTTCGGGGCGGGAGAGCCGGGGCACACCTTCGGTTCGCCGGCAGCGGGACAGGCGTTCGGTTATGCCGGGGTGAACGCCGGCGACGCCTACGGTGATTCCGGATACGCGCCTGCGCAGAGCGGATACGGTCCGGCGTGGGCTGCCCCGGTGGCGAACTATGCGCATGCCGCCGAGGAGCAGGCCGGACGGTTCCCGGCGGCCGGCGGCGGTCCGGGGCGGCGGCAGTGGGCCGAGCAGCTCGACGTGCAGCAGCAGATGGCGCGGCAGGCGGCGGTCCGTCGTTACGAGTGAGATCTCACTGAGCTGATCCGAGCCCGGTCGTCCCTTTTCCAGGGGGTGGCCGGGTTCGGTCTTTGCGTTGCTGAGCTACGGCAGGGTGGGACTTCAGACGTACGAAAAAAGCGGAGCCGGCCACCCGGAAAGGGTGACCGGCTCCGCTCTTAGCTTGATCCAGAACGAGCAGATCAGGCGGACAGCGAGGCGATCTTCTTAGCGATTGCCGACTTGCGGTTGGCCGCCTGGTTCTTGTGGATGACGCCCTTGCTGACAGCCTTGTCGAGCTGACGCGAGGCGTCACGCAGCAGAGCGGTCGCCGTCTCGACGTTGCCCGCATCGCCCGCCTCGTGCAGCTTGCGGATCACGGTCTTCAGCGACGACTTGACCGACTTGTTGCGCAGACGGGCCTTCTCGTTCTGCCGGTTGCGCTTGATCTGGGACTTGATGTTCGCCACGCGACAGCCTTGTCCTGACTAGGTTCGGAAACGGTCTCACGCGGTGGTCACTGGAGAAACTGTCCCGGCTGGGGCCGGAGGCAGACATCAACAGCGTGTCACCACACGCGAGGATCCAGACTACCAGCACGCCCGCGAGCCGCCAAAACGACTCCGGTCACCGCGGGCTCGGCGTCAGGTCCAGCCCTGGCGAGCGGACAGCCAGGCCAGCGCTTGGGTGCCGCTGAAACGCTGGTGCTGCCTGCTGGCGGGTGAGGCGCTGCTCGGGCCGTCGGCGGCGCGGACCAGCCAGTAGCCGGCCAGCGCTGCCAAGGCGCCGTCCACGCCACCCGGCGGGGGATCCCATTTCTGGATGTATGCGTCGGTGTCGTGGCCGCTCGCATAGGCGCTGATCAGCAGAGTGACGGTGTCGTACCACTGCGCGCCGGCGCACGGCCACGTCCAGTCGCAGAGCCAGGCCGCTCCCGAGCCGTCGATCATCACGTTGTCGACGCGCAGGTCGCCGTGGCACACCCCGGTTCCGGCGGCCAGGTCGGGCAGGGTGCGTTCGAGGGTGGCCAACTGCGACAAATGGGACGGGGCGATGGTGGTGAGGGCGGTCGACGGCATCGGTTCGTGTCCGGATTCGATCAGCTGCCACCAGGACATCTCGTGCCTGAGGATCTCGGAGAGTTCGGGGAGGCCGTCGGTGCGGACTCCGGTCAGTGCTCGCGCCGCTTCCGACCAGGCGTCCAGGGCGGCCTCGAGGTGAGCCGCCGACCAGGGCAGCGGTGGGATGTGGCCGTCGATCGGGTCCAGGGCCAGGACGAACCAGCCGCCTTCGCTGAGGGTCCAGAGCGGCCGGGCTGCTCGGATCTCGGAGGGTAGGGCGCTGGTGATCGCTGCCTCCCGGGCGTACCACTGCGAGGTCGGCTCCCTCATCGGCGCGGCCTTCACGAACGCGCTGCTCCCGGCCTCGGTGGTGAGCAGCGCGGCGAACGCGCGGGTGAATCCGCCGCCGGCGCTGCGCGCGGCGATCACCGGGGAGCCGAGGCGCCGGCTGATCGCTTCACGCACTCTCAGGGGGAGGTCTTTCCAGTCCGGTCGTACGGACGTCGCGTCGTACGGCACCTCGGGCAGCGTGACGGGCCGGCTCTCCATGTGGGGAATTGTCATACCCGGCTGCGAGGATTCCGGCATGAGAACCGACGATTTCTGGGCGGTCATCGACCGCGCCACCGCCCAACGGCCCGCCTCACCGGCCGAGGTCGCCGAGCGGGCCGTCGACGACCTGGCCACCCGTGACCCGGAGGAGATCGTCGCCTGGGGCCGTCACCTCGACAAGGTGCTCGCCGCGTCCGGCACCGAGGATCTGTGGGCGGCCGCCTACCTGATCAACGGCGGCTGCACCGAGGAGGGCTTCGACAACTTCCGCGGCTGGCTGGTGGCGCACGGTCGCAAGGCGGTCGCGGCCTCGGTCCAGTCGCCCGACGTGCTCGCCGGCATGCCCGCGGTCCGAGCCGCTGCCGAGACCGGCGCGGTCTTCGAGGCGGAAGAGGTGCTGACCGTCGCGGCCCGGGCCTACGAGAAGGCGACGGGCGAGCCGCTGCCGGCGTCCGAGGCGCGGCCACGGACCCGTCCCGAGGTCGCCGACCTGTGGGACTTCGACGACGAGGACGAGATGAGGAAGAGGTTGCCCAGGCTGTCCGAGCTGTTCCTGGAGCCGCCGGACTGACCGGCCGGCCTCCGCCTGGATCGTGGGAATCCGGGTCGAGACGGCTTGTGCGGGGTGGCAAGACTCGGCGTTATGAGTGCTGAGCATGGGACGGTTCGCGCTGTCAGTCGCAACGACGCCTACACGTTCACGAAGCCGAGCCGGGACGAGATCGTGCTGGTCGCCGGTCTCGGGGTGGAAGGCGACATCCACGCCGGGGTGAACGTCCGGCACCGCAGCCGGGTCAAGGCCGACCCGACACAGCCGAACCTGCGGCAGGTTCACCTGATCCACGCGGAGTTGTTCGAGGAGGTGGCGGAGAAGGGGTACGAGGTTCCGCCCGGCGGCCTCGGCGAGAACGTGACGACCAGTGGGATCGATCTGCTCGGGTTGCCGCGAGGAACGATCCTGCGCTTCGGCCACCCCGCTGGACATGGTGCTGGACATGGTGAGGGGCCTGCGCGGGGCGGTGATGGCACGCAGGCTGGTGATGGCACGCGGGCTGGTGATGGCACGCGGGCTGGTGAGGGCTCGGAGGGTGCCGGGGGACATCCTGTGGAGGCTGTGCTCACGGCTGCCGCGGCGGCGACCCTCGACGATGCGACCGCCCGGGCTGCCGAGGCCGTGGCGGCGGCCCTCAGGCGGGATGCGGCGGCCCGGGAAGCGACGGCCCGCGATGAGACGGCCCAGGAAGCGGCCGGCCGGGATGGGCGGGCGGCGATCGTCGTGGCGGGGTTGCGGAATCCTTGTGCGCAGATCAACGGGTTTCGGTCCGGGCTGCTCAAGGAGGTGCTGGGGCAGGACGACGACGGGAACATCGTTCGCAAGGCCGGGGTCATGGCAGTGGTGCTGCGCGGCGGCCCGATCCGGCCCGGCGACCCGGTGACCGTGGAACTGCCGCCGGGCCCGCCCGCTCCGCTGGAGAGGATCTGACCTACAGGCGCGGGCGGCCGAACGGGTGTGATCGGAGCGGTGCCGACGGACGTGGGACGATAGGGGGCGCCGGCGTCAGCCGGCCTCCCCAGATTGCGACACTGAGCTCGAGAAGAACGGAAGACCGTGCCTGGACCGCTCGACCCCGGCGTGAACGTGATCGGATCGACCGATCCCGGCCGCATCCGCAACTTCTGCATCATCGCCCACATCGACCACGGCAAGTCGACGCTGGCCGACCGGATGTTGCAGATCACCGGGGTGGTCGACCCGCGGCAGATGCGCGCTCAGTACCTGGACCGGATGGACATCGAGCGCGAGCGCGGCATCACCATCAAGTCGCAGGCCGTGCGCATGCCCTGGACCGTCCGGGAGGGCGGCCAGCAGGGCGAGCAGGCCGTCCTCAACATGATCGACACTCCGGGGCACGTCGACTTCACCTACGAGGTCTCCCGCAGCCTGGCCGCCTGTGAGGGCGCCGTCCTGCTGGTCGACGCCGCGCAGGGGATCGAGGCGCAGACCCTCGCCAACCTGTACCTGGCGATGGAGAACGACCTGCACATCATCCCGGTGCTCAACAAGATCGACCTGCCGGCGGCGCAGCCGGAGAAGTACGCCGAGGAGCTCGCCAAGCTGATCGGCTGCGAGCCGTCCGACGTGCTGAAGGTCTCCGGCAAGACCGGCGTCGGTGTGGACCACCTGCTCGACGAGATCGTCCGGCAGTTCAAGCCGCCGGTCGGCGACGCGGACGGCCCGGCCCGCGCGATGATCTTCGACTCGGTGTACGACGTCTACCGGGGCGTCGTCACGTACGTCCGGGTGATCGACGGCCGGATCGAGGCGCGTGACCGGATCAAGATGATGTCCACCGGCGCCGTGCACGAGCTGCTGGAGATCGGTGTCGTCTCGCCCGAGATGGAGAAGGCGTCCGCGCTCGGTGTCGGCGAGGTCGGCTACCTGATCACCGGCGTGAAGGACGTCCGCCAGTCCCGGGTCGGTGACACGGTGACCGGCAACAACCGCCCGGCCAAGGAGGCTCTCGGCGGCTACAAGGACCCGAAGCCGATGGTCTACTCGGGCCTCTACCCGATCGACGGCTCGGACTACCCGGCGCTGCGGGACGCGCTGGACAAGCTGAAGCTGAACGACGCGGCCCTCACCTATGAGCCGGAGACGTCGGCGGCGCTCGGTTTCGGGTTCCGCGTCGGCTACCTGGGCCTGCTGCACCTGGAGATCATCGGTGAGCGGCTGGAGCGCGAGTTCGGCCTCGACCTGATCTCCACCGCGCCGAACGTGGTCTATCAGGTGATGACCGAGGACGGCGAGGTCCGGACCGTCACGAACCCGAGCGAGTTCCCGGCCGGCAAGATCGCCGAGATCCAGGAGCCGGTGGTGCGTGCCACGGTCCTGGTGCCGAACGAGTTCGTCGGCGCCGTGATGGAGCTGTGCCAGAGCCGCCGGGGCATGCTGCTCGGCATGGAGTACATCTCCACCGAACGGGTGGAACTCCGCTACACCCTGCCCCTCGCCGAGATCATCTTCGACTTCTTCGACCAGTTGAAGAGCAAGACCAAGGGGTACGCGTCGCTCGACTACGAACCCTCCGGCGAGCAGACGGCCGACCTGGTCAAGGTGGACATCCTGCTGCACGGCGAGCCGGTGGACGCGTTCAGCGCGATCGTGCACAAGGACAAGGCCTACTCGTACGGCACGTCGATCGCCGCGAAGCTGCAGAAACTCATCCCGAGGCAGCAGTTCGAGGTGCCGATCCAGGCGGCCATCGGCAGCCGGATCATCGCCCGCGAGACCATCCGCGCGATCCGCAAGGACGTGCTGGCGAAGTGCTACGGCGGTGACATCAGCCGGAAGCGCAAGCTCCTCGAGAAGCAGAAGGAAGGCAAGAAGCGGATGAAGATGGTCGGCCGGGTGGAGGTCCCCCAGGAGGCCTTCATCGCCGCCCTGTCGACTTCGGACGCCGGTGACACCAAGGGGACAACCAAAAAATAAAGCGGTTTGGTTTTTCGGGGGGTCGGGAACTCTGGTGCTCGACGGACGCAACCAATGCTCCACCCCCCGAGGAGGAATCCCATGGAGTTCACGCTCACCGGCATCATCGTCGCTCTGATCGTCGGTCTGGTCATCGGCGCCCTGGGTCGTCTCGTTGTACCCGGCAAGCAGAACATCCCGATCTGGCTGACCATGGTGGTCGGTGTGGTCGCCGCGCTGCTGGGCACCGTGATCGCGCGGGCCGCTGGTGTCGCTGACACCGCCGGCTTCGACTGGATCGAGTTCTTCTTCCAGGTCGTTCTCGCCGCGATCGGTGTCGCGCTGGTCGCCGGTGTCGGTGGCCGTCGCCGCCTGACCCGGTAATCCAAAAACGTGAAAAGGCCGGACCCCACCGGGGTCCGGCCTTTCGCGCGTAAAGGCGTAGGTGAAGAACTCAATAACGGAATTTGTGCTGAGCGCTCCGCCGGTTCACCCAGGCGGGCATGTCGCCCGCATGATCGGAGTACGGCATGCCCTCCAGCGGATCGCGCCGATCGGTGACATCCCGGATCGTCACGACGAGACCTTGGACGAGCCGGTCGTCCCGCAGATCGCGGTAGGTCATCTCGACGAACGCCTGCGTCTCGTCCTTGCGGCGCAGCGCGCAGAAGACCCGCCCGTCGCCCTGGGTGCGCAGCTTGACCCGGACCATCACCTGATCGTCCGGGTGGACCAGATCGTCGAGCGCGGTGAGCGGCGGCAACTCGTCTCCGCCGATCAGGTCGCGCAGGGCCGGGCTGGCGTACCGGATCCGGTGGTCGGAGTCGATGACCGCCATGATCTCGGCGGTGTTCCGGATGACCGCACGCAGGTAGAGGTCGCTGTCCCGGCGGCCGACCGCCTCGACCAGGGTGATCCGGTCGAGGGCGAGGGCTGCCTCGCCGGCCAGCACTTCCAGTGAATCCCGCCCGGCGGTCAGGGTCTCCTTGAGGCCGGTGAGGATGAGTGCGCCGCCGCTGGGCCGGGCCACCGCGAGCGGTTCCAGCCGCAGCGGGCAGATCAGGACGCACTCGTCGCGGTCCTCCGCCGCCGCGAACCAGCTGCGGGAGCCGGCGCCGGCCGGGGCGGACGGCAGCGACTCGGCGGCGAGCATGCCGTCGTCGGTGGCGAGGACGATCCTGCGGACCGAACCGGGCGGCAGCAACCGGCCGATGGCCGCCCGCACGGCGGAGTCCACCGCCGGGAGGTCGGCGGCCGCGACCAGGGCGGTGTTCGCCGTACGCAGGCCACGCTCGCGGCTCAGCGCAGCGCTGTGCTGCCGGATCGCGTCAGCCAGCCGGGTGATGGTGAGAAGCAGAGTGACGGCGCCGGTCACCGCGATCACCACGCCGTCCCGCACCTCACCGGACAGGGCCTCGATGAGCAGCACGGCCGGGGGAGTGGCGGCGGACGCGGCGAGCAGCAGGGTCCAGTGCAGCCGCCACGGGGTGGGTTCGGGCGGCCGGGGCTCGGTGAGCCTGACCATCGACGGGTGCAGGGCGGACAGCCCCCAGCCGAGGTAGAGCACGACGTAGGCCGACTCGGCCGGTGCGGCGCCGCCGGTGAGCGGATAGAAGACGTCCCCGGCGAGCAGGCCGAGAGCACCGGCCAGCAGGAGGATCGCGGCGACGTTGCGCCGATCGGCGAGGACCAGCCGGACCGCCACGCCGATCAGCAGCAGGCCACCGATCACGTCGGCCGCGCTGACCGCGCCGAACTGACCGGCCGAGCCGATCACGAAGACCCAGACCACCAGCAGCGTGGAGCAGGAGAACGCGAGCAGGTCGATGAGCCGGGCGCGGTCGGCGAGCAGCGATCCATCCCTGGTGAACTGCAGCAGTGCGCACACGACCAGGGCGAACATGGCCAGATAGCCGGCCTCGGCGAGATCCGTCGCGCCATAGGCGTAGAACACGTCGCCGACGCAGAGGGACGCGACCGCCGCGGCGAGCAGGAACCACGGCGATCGGCGGGCCGGTCGGTTGCGGCGAACCCCGTAGAGGATGGCGCCGACGCTGCCGAGTCCCAGCAGGATCCACTCCATCGCCCTCAGCACGCTCTACTTAGTACCAGGGCGGTTGCGGACTGTCCATGTCGATGTATACGCAGCGCAACCCGTATGTCCGACGTTGGAACATTACGTCCGGTCACCGAAACTTGCGAGCGCGCGCTATCGGAACACCTCCGCCACGACTCGGGCCGTGGTCGTGTCGCCGCCGTCGGTGACCGGCTGCCACTTCCCCTCGGGGGCGTGCCATTCCAGGTCGGCGAAACGTACCCGTTCGAGGCCGCTCACCGCGGCGTGCGAGACGAGCCAGTGGGCGTATCGCCAGCCGCTGTCCGCACTCGGCACGTCGACGGTCAGCCCGGCCGTGCCGGTGGCCGCCGCCTTGTTCGGCAGCTTCTTGCCCCAGTCCAGCTTCAGGCTCGCGAGCAGAGCGGTGGCCGCCTCGGCGCCGCGGATCACCGGGGTGCCGGTGTAGCGGCACTCGACGGCGCCGGTGGCCCGGCCGGTGAGCGCCGCGGCGAGCACCTTCGACTCGTCGGCCCACTTCTCGTACGCCTCCGGGTACGCCGACCGCTGCACCTTCTGGGCGGCGTCGGTCACCCGCATCTCCTGCCAGCCCTTGACCTTCTTGAGCGCGGAGTAGAACTTGCCCGCGGCGTACCGAGGGTCCTTGATCTGCTCGAAGGTCCCCCACCCCTGGCTGGGGCGCTGCTGGAAGAGGCCGACCGAATCCCGGTCGCCGTCGTCCAGGTTCTCCAGTTTCGACTCCTGGAAGGCGGTCGCCAGCGCCACCACCACGGCCTGCTCGGGGAATCCGCGTCGCACGCCGACCGCCGTGATCGTCGCGGCGTTCGCCATCTGCTGCGAGTCGAGGGTGACCTTGCCGTCGGCGCTGACCGTGCACTCCGGGCCCAGCTGCGGCAGCTTGATGTTGCTCACCACCGAGCGCAGCACCACGAACACGCCGAGCGCGCCAAGGAGGGCCAGCAGGGCTACTCCGCCCACGATCGGCTTCTTACGCACCCACACCTCCTCCGTCGTCAGGACGCGACAAGAGTAGTCAACGACCGCTCACCCAATACGGATCCCGCTTCTCGCGGGACGCCGCGACGCCCTCGCGACCTTCCGCGGACTTGAAGTATCCGGCGGAGCGGTCCGCGAGATCTGCCAGTTCGGCACGGATCGACTCGTTCCGCGTACGCCGGAGCAGCTGTTTGGTCCCGGCCAGCGCGAGTGGCCCGCCGCGCAGCAGCGACGCGCAGTAGCGGTCCACCGCGTCGTCCAGCTCCTCGTCCGGCACCGCGGCCGTGACCAGGCCGATCTCCGCTGCCCGCTGCCCGCCGAAGACGTCGCCGGTCAGATAGAGCTCGGCGGCGGCGCGCGGCGAGAGCCGGGGCAGCACCGTCGAACTGATCACCGCGGGGATCACGCCGAGGCGGACCTCGGTGAACGAGAAGGTCGCGGCGAGCGTGCAGACCGCGATGTCGGCCGCCCCGATCAGGCCGAGGCCGCCGGCCCGGGCCGGACCGGCGATCCGTGCCACGACCGGCTTGGGGAACTCCCAGAGCACGGCGAGCACGTCGGCGAGCCATTCGGCCGGCAGCTTGTCGCCGGGAGCCGCGGCGGCGGTCTCCCTCAGGTCGACGCCCGAGCAGAAGACCGGGCCGGTGTGGGTGAGGACGACGAGGCGGCACGCCGGATCGGCGGCGGCCGCGGCCAGGTCGTCGAGCATGCCGCGCAGCACAGCGGTGGAGAGCGCGTTGCGGCTGGCAGGGTTGTCCAGAGTCAGGGTGCGGACCGGATCCATGTCCGAGACCTTAACTACGCTTGACGGATGGCAGGCGCACTCCCCGACGGCGATCCCGTACCCACCGACGGCTCCCTTCCCCGCGAAGCGGCCGAGCGGGCGGGTGCGAACGGGTTCGCCGTCTACGTTCACGTTCCGTTCTGTGCCAGCCGTTGCGGGTACTGCGACTTCAACACCTATACCGCGTCCGAGCTGGGCGGCGGTGCCAGCCGCGACGAATACGCCGATACCGTCATCTCCGAATTGTCGCTAGCGGCGAGAGTCATCGCGCCGAAGCGAGTCGACACCGTCTTCGTCGGGGGCGGCACGCCCACGTTGCTCTCCCCGTACGATCTGGGCCGGATCTTGGAAAGCATCGATCGGACCTGGGGTCTCGCCGGAGATGCCGAGGTGACGACCGAGGCAAATCCGGAATCTGTCGATAAATCCTATTTGACCGAGCTGCGAGCGTCCGGCTTCACGCGCATCTCGCTGGGCATGCAGTCCGCCGCCGACAACGTCCTGCGCGTCCTCGACCGCAGACACACCGCCGGCCGCGCGCCGCAAGCCGCCCTGGAAGCCAGGGAAGCGGGCTTCGAGCACGTCAACCTCGACCTGATCTACGGCACGCCCGGCGAGACCCCCGAGGATTTCGACAGATCGCTGCAGACCGTCATCGACGCCGGTGTCGACCACGTCAGCGCGTACGCCCTGATCGTCGAGGACGGCACCCGGATGGCGACCCGGATGCGCCGCGGCGAGCTGCCCTACCCGTCGGACGACGTGGCCGCCGACCGCTACCTGGCGGCCGAGGAGCGGCTCACCGCCGCGGGCTTCGGCTGGTACGAGGTCTCCAACTGGGCGAAGAAGGGCGGCGAGTGCCGGCACAACCTGCTCTATTGGACCGGCGCCGACTGGTGGGGCCTGGGGCCGGGGGCGCACAGCCACGTCGGCGGGGTGCGCTGGTGGAACGTCAAGCATCCGTCCGCGTACGCCAAGAGGCTGGCCGACGGTGTCTCGCCCGGCCTGGCCCGGGAGGTCCTCACCGATGAGGACCGTCACATGGAGGACGTGATGCTGCGCGTCCGGCTCGCGGACGGCATCCCGCTGGAGCGGGTCGACCGGGCGGCCGCCGCACGCGCCCTCGCCGGTGGACTGCTCGACGAGGGGGCGTTCACGGAGGGGCGGCTGATCCTGACCCTGCGGGGCCGTCTGCTGGCCGACGCGGTGATCAGAGACGTTATTTGATGATCGACACGTTCATCGGGTAGCGGAAGGGCTGCCCGTTGGTGGCCTTCACGCCGGCGATCAGCGGCACGATCCAGGCGATCAGCCACGTCACCAGCACGACGATCCAGCCGATGAACACGCAGATCAGGATGTACCCCACCACGGTCAGGATCGACCAGAGGATCTGGAAGTTCAGCGCCTGGACGGCCTCGGCGCGCACCTGCGGCGACCGGGCGCCCTGGGACAGCAGTGTGATGAGCGGCATGATCCAGCCGAGCGTGCCGCTGCTCAGGAAGGCGACCAGGGCGCTGATGAAGTGGGTCAGCACGATCCAGGTGCGGTCTTCGCTCGATGGACCCTGGTACTGGCCGTATCCATATCCCTGCGGCGGGGGATAACCGGGTTGGTATCCGGGCGGGGGCTGATATCCGGGCGGCGGCTGGTAACCGCCGGGCGGCGGCTGATATCCGGGCGGTGGCTGCTGGCCGTAAGGGTCGAATCCGCCTTCCGGCGGACGAGGAGGTTCGGTCATGTGTTCACGCTAGAGCCGGTCTTCCAGCCGGTCATGCCCGGCCCGCTTACTTTCGATCATCGCGTTCGCGCGCCGGGCGACGTAGACTGGCACTCTATCTTCGGGAGTGCCAACAGGGGGAGGGGTCATATGAGTCTCGATGACCGCAAGCTCGAGGTGCTCAGGGCGATCGTCCAGGACTACGTCGAGACCCGTGAGCCGGTCGGCAGCAAGGCCCTGGTCGATCGTCACCAGCTGGGAGTCTCCCCGGCCACCGTGCGCAACGACATGGCGGTGCTGGAGGAGGAGGGCTACATCCGGCAGCCGCACACCAGCGCCGGCCGGGTGCCCACCGACGCGGGTTACCGGCTGTTCGTCGACCGCCTCACCCGGATCAAGCCGCTCAGCCCGGCCGAGAAACGTGCCATCGAGCGCTTCATGATCGGCGTCGTCGACCTGGACGACGTGGTGCACCGCACGGTCCGGCTGCTCGCGCAGCTGACCCGCCAGGTGGCTGTCGTGCAATACCCCAGCCTCTCCCGTTCCGCGGTCCGCCACCTCGAGCTCGTCCCGATCTCCACGACCCGGCTCACCCTCGTGATGATCACCGACACCGGCCGGGTCGAGCAGCGGCTGGTCGAGATGCCCGGCCCGATCCCGCCCGACGACGTGTGGGAGATGCGCCGCCGGGTGAACGAGAAACTGGCCGGTCAGAAGCTCGCGGACACCCCGCCCCTGGTGCAGAAAC
Source organism: Actinoplanes sp. OR16 (assembly GCF_004001265.1). Taxonomy (GTDB): domain Bacteria; phylum Actinomycetota; class Actinomycetes; order Mycobacteriales; family Micromonosporaceae; genus Actinoplanes. Next base: position 3,525,898 of record NZ_AP019371.1, read on the forward strand.
TCGTCGAGGAGTCGGCTCCCGAGCGGCGCCCGACGATGGCCTGTCTCGCCTCGGTTCTGCTCGAGACTCTGGTCGAGCGCAGTGAGGAGCGCCTCGCCCTGGCCGGTACTGCCAATTTGACCCGCGGTGGTGTGCTGGACTTCCAGGGCACCCTCCGGCCCGTCCTCGAAGCCCTCGAGGAGGAGGTCATCCTTCTCAAGCTGATCGGCGACCTGGAACCGAGCACCACCCGGGTCCGGATCGGCGACGAGAACGAGATCGACAACCTGCGGTCGGCATCCGTGGTGAGCAGCGGTTACGGACCAGGTGCGACGATCGTTGGTGGGCTCGGTGTTCTCGGGCCCACCCGCATGGATTACCCGGGCACCATCGCTACTGTCCGTGCGGTAGCACGGTACGTTGGCGACCTGTTGGCACAGAATTGACGGATTCGCGCAGACATTGAGGACTCCAAACCCCGTGGCCAAGGACTACTACGGAATTCTCGGCGTGAGCCGGGAAGCCACCGACGACGAGATCAAGCGCGCCTACCGCAAGCTGGCTCGGCAGTACCACCCCGATGTCAACCCGGATCCCGAGGCGCACGAGAAGTTCAAAGAGATCAACGCGGCCTACGAGGTTCTCTCGGACGACCAGAAGCGTCAGATCGTCGACCTCGGCGGCGACCCGCTCGCGCCCGGTGGCGGCGGCGCGCCCGGGCCCGGCGGAGCCGGACCTTTCGTCGGTTTCCAGGACATCATGGACGCGTTCTTCGGCACGGCGGCCGGCGGCGGCTCCCGTGGCCCGCGCCCGCGCACCCGTCCCGGCGCCGACGCGATCCTGCGCCTGGAACTCGACCTGGTCGAGACCGCGTTCGGCGTCGAGGCGCCGATCACCGTCGACACCGCGGTCCTCTGCACCCAGTGTTCCGGCGCCGGCACCGCCCCCGGCACGCACCTCGCCACCTGTGAGGTCTGCGCCGGCCGCGGCGAGGTCCAGTCGGTGCAGCGCACCTTCCTCGGCCAGGTCGTCTCGTCCCGCCCCTGCGCCAACTGCCAGGGCCACGGCACGGTCATCCCGACCCCCTGCCCGACCTGCGCCGGCGACGGCCGGATAAGGACCCGGCGCTCCCTCACCGTCAAGATCCCGGCGGGCGTCGAGGACGGCATGCGCATCCGTCTCGCGCAGCAGGGCGAGGTCGGCCCCGGCGGCGGCACGGCCGGCGACCTCTACGTCGAGATCCACGAGCGCCCGCACGACGTCTACTCCCGCAAGGGCGACGACCTGCACTGCCGCGTGACGCTCCCGATGACCGCGGCCGCGCTCGGCACCCGGATGACCATCAAGACCCTCGACGGCGAGGAGAACATCGAGGTCAAGGCCGGCACCCAGCCCGCCAGCACCCTCCGCATCCGCACCAAGGGCGTGCCCCATCTGCGCGGTCAGGGCCGCGGTGACCTCTTCGTCCACCTCGACGTGAAGACCCCGACGAAACTCACCGCCGACCAGGAGCGCATGCTCCGCGACTTCGCCAAGACCCGCGGCGAGGACGTGGCCGAGCTCTCCAAGCAGGGCGGCTTCTTCTCCCGGATGCGGGACGCTTTCAACGGGCATTAAAGAGATGTCGCAGCGGGGTGGGGGGTGCGGACCGCCGCTCACGCCGAGGGCCAGGCGCGGAGTCGCTGCGCTCCCGCGCCCGGCGGCCTGCGTGAGGGGTTGCGCCCCTCTCCTCTCAGTCCCGTTGTAGCGTTCAGCGGGTGTCCGCACCCCTGTTCCTCGTCGACAGCCTGCCCGCCGAGGCCACCTACACGCTGGACGGACCGGAGGGTCATCACGCCGCCACCGTCCAGCGTCTCCGGGCCGGTGAGGCGCTGATCCTCGCGGACGGCCGCGGCGGCACCGCGACGGCCCAGGTCACCGCCGTCGCCAAGGGCAGCGTCGACATGACGATCGGCGAGCGCGCCTTCCAGCCGGCGCCGGACCCGCTGCTCGTCGTAGTGCAGGGCATCGCGAAGGGTGACCGCGGCGAGCTGGCCGTGCAGGCGATGACCGAGACCGGCGTCGACGAGATCGTCCCGTGGGCGGCGTCCCGTTCGGTGGCGCAGTGGCGGGGCGACCGCGGCCACAAGGCCCGCGACAAGTGGGCGGCCACCGCCCGGGAAGCCGCCAAGCAGGCGCGCCGGCCCTGGCTGCCGACGGTGGCCGGCGACCCGGACTGCTCCACGAAACAGGTCGCCGCCCGCCTGGCCGGGGCCGCCGCCGCGTTCGTGCTGCACGAGGAGGCCACCGAGCGCCTCACCCGAGTCCCGCTGCCGTCCGCAGGCGAGATCGTCCTGGTCGTGGGCCCCGAGGGTGGCATCAGCGACGCCGAACTGGCGGCGTTCCCCGATGCCACCCCGGTCAGGCTGGGTGACGCCGTCCTCCGTACCTCGACGGCCGGAGTGGCGGCCCTGTCAGTCCTCTCGTCCCGCCTCGGCCGCTGGTGAAGAGCCCGCGACGCTGATCGTCGCGGTCAGCCGGGGGTCGTCCAGCGCGTGCGCGGCCGTCACCGTGTAGCTGCCCGGGATCGTCTTCCAGCCGCCGTCCCACACCTGGAAGGCGCGGTCCGGCAGCGGCACGTGCACCATGACCGTCTCGCCCGGGACCGCGCTCACCGACGCGAACCCGGCCAGCCAGCGCGCGGGCCTCTCCACGGTCCCGGCGTCGGAGCTCAAGTAGATCTGGACGACCTCTCGTCCCGGCCGCTCGCCGGTGTTGGTGACGGTCACGTCGACACCACTCTCGGTGACCGTCAGTAGCCCGTACGACCAATCGGTGTAACCCAGACCGTGACCGAACGCGAAGAGCGGGCTCGCCCCGGACCGCAACCACCCGCGATAACCGACGAAGATGTCCTCGTCGTAGGCGAGCGTGCCGCCCTCGACCCGCACCGCCAGGACCGGGCAGTCCTCTTCATGCCGCGGCCAGGTGGTCGGGAGCCGGCCGCCCGGTTCGGCCACGCCCAGCAGCACGTCGGCGAGGGCAGCGCCGGCCTCCTGACCGGGGAACCAGGTGAGCAGCACCGCGGCCGCCTCGTCGGACCAGGGCAGCAGGACCGGCGAGCCGGCGTTGACGACGACGACCGTACGCGGGTTGGCGGCGGCGACCCGGGAGACGAGCTCGTCCTGGCGGCCGGGGAGGGCCAGCGAGGTGCGGTCGAAGCCTTCCGACTCGACCTGCTCGGTGGTGCCGACGACGACCACGGCGACGTCGGAGCGGGCCGCGAGCTCGACCGCCTCGACGATCAGGCCCTCGTCGTCGGGGCCGGGCGGGCGGTGACCGAGCGTGGTCGCCACCGAGTGGGCCATGCCGGGTTCGAACGTCTGCCGCAGCACCACCGGGACCGTCACGCCGGCTTCCAGCGTCACCGGGAAGCGCTGCTCACGCGGGTGCAGCAGCAGGTCGGCGCGGCCGGTGCCGGGCGGGTGCAGCGAACCCTCATAGAGCTTCTGGTCGCCGACGGTGAGTTCGAAGGCCCCGAACCCGGAGATCGCGAGCAGGTGCTCACCGGAGACATCCGGACTCATGGTGGTGCGCAGCGTCATCGACGTCACCGTTGCGACGTCACAGCCGCCCGGCAGATCGCCGATCCAGCGGACGGTGCCGGTCGCGACCGTGAAGTCGTATCCGTCCAGGTCGAGCTCGAACGACCCCCACGACGGACCCGACGCGGCCGGCAGGAACGGGCGGGGATCGGCGCCCACGGCGTACGCCACGTCGACCCCCGGCAGCGCCGCCCGCAACCCGTCCAGGGGCGAGATCACGTGCGGCGGGGTGACCTGAGCGCTGCCGCCGCCGAGCACCCGGGCATCGGTCGCCAGCGCGCCGATCACCGCCACCCGAGTGAGGTCGTTCCCGGTCAGCGGCAGAACGCCGTCGTTCGCCGCCAGCACGAACGAACGGGCCGCCACCTCGTGCGCGACAGCGGCGCCGTCCTCGTCCAGCGGCGGGTCGGGCAGGCGGAATCCGTCGAGCGCGCCGGTCCGGGCCGCCAGCCGCAGCACCCGCAGGACCTTGTCGTCGATCAGTTCTTCGGCGACCTTCCCGGCCCGGACCGCCTCGACCAGCTTCGGCCCCCACGGGTTGTCCATGGCCGGCATCGCGATGTCCAGGCCGCCGGTCGCGGCGGCGACGGTGTCCCGGGCGGCCCGCCAGTCGGAGACGACCACGCCGTCGAAGCCCCACTCGCGCTTGAGGATCCGGTCCTGGAATTCCCCGTTGGAGGCCATCGGCGCGCCGTTGACCCCGTTGTAGGCGCTCATCACGCCCCACCCGCCGGCCGCCACGACCCGCTCGAACGGCGCGAGGTAGATCTCCCGCAGCGCCCGCTCCGGGATCTCGACGTCGACGGTCATCCGCTCGGTCTCGAAGTCGTTCCCGACGAGGTGCTTCACCGTGGTCCCGACGCCGTGGCTCTGCACCCCGGCCACGAACCCGGCCGCGATCTCCCCGGTGAGCAGCGGATCCTCCGAGTAGCACTCGAAGTGGCGGCCGCCGAGCGGCGTGCGGTGCAGGTTCACCGTCGGGCCGAGCAGCACGTGCACGCGCTTGCGCCGGGACTCCTGGCCGAGCAGCCGCCCGGCCCGCGCGGCGAGGGCGACGTCCCAGGTGGCGGCGAGCGCGGTCGGGCTGGGCAGAGCGATCGACGGGTCGTCCGGGGCGTAGCCGGTGCCGCGGACGCCGACCGGCCCGTCGGACATCACCAGCGACGCGAGGCCGATGCGGGGGATGGCCGGCAGCGACCAGAAGTCCTGCCCGGTGAGCAGGGAGACCTTCTCCTCGAGCGTGAGTTGTTGCAGGACTTCATTCATGAGAGCGCTCCCACGGACGGCGACAAGGTTCCGGTGATCACCTCACCACATAAGATCCGACAGGTGGAAAACACCTGCCTGTTCTGCCGCATCGTCGCGGGCGAGATCCCGGCGACCGTCGTGCACCGCACCGAGACGACCCTCGCGTTCCGTGACATCGACCCGAAGGCGCCGACGCACGTCCTGGTGATCCCGGTCGCGCACCACGCCGACGTGCTCTCCCTCGCCGCCGACCCGTCCGCCGCCGCCGACGTGCTGGCCGCCGCCGCGGCGGTCGCCGAGCAGGAAGGGCTCACCGGCGGCTTCCGGCTGATCTTCAACACCGGGCCGCACGGTGGCCAGGAGGTCTTCCACGTGCACGCGCACGTCGTCGGCGGCGCGCCACTCGGGCCGATGCTGGCCGCCCGATGACGACGGCCCGGTACGAGCGAGCCGCCCGCCGGGCCCAGGCCGACGGCCGGATACCGGCCCTCTCGGTCGCGCTGCACCGCGCCGACCGCGAGCCCTGGGTCTTCACCCTCGGCGAGTCCGGGAACCCGGGCCACCCGCTCGGCCCGGACACCCGCTTCCGGATCGGCTCGGTCACCAAGACGTTCACCGCGGTGCTCGTCATGCAGGCCCGCGACGAGGGCCTGATCGACCTGGACCAGCCGGTCAGCGCGTACCTCGACCTGCCCGCGCACGGCGACGCCACCCTGCGCCGGCTGCTCTCGCACACCGCCGGTTTCCAGCGCGAGCCGTACGGCGACGTCTGGGACACCCTGATCACCCCGGACGCCGCGCGACTCCTCGACGAGCTGGACCGGGCCGAGCGGGTCCTGCCGAACGCCCGCCGCTTCCACTACTCGAACCTCGGTCTCGCCGTCCTCGGCCAGCTCGTCGCGAAGGTCCGCGGCGGCACCTGGGAGCAGATCCTCCAGGAGCGCATCCTCACGCCGCTCGGCCTGAACGCCACCACGGTGCAGGCACCGCCGCAGGCCGCCGTCGGTTACGTGGTCGACGCGTACTCCGACGCCGCCCGCCCGGAGCCGCCGGTCGCCCTGGAAGGGGTCGGGCCGGCCGCCCAGCTCTGGAGCACCGCCTCGGACATGGCGAAGTGGGCCGCGTTCCTGACCGGCCCGGAGCTGATCGACCCGGACGGCCGGGTGCTCGCGGCCGGCACGCTCGACGAGATGCGCTGGCCGCTCACCACCACCGACGAGACGCTCTGGGGCGCCGGCTTCGGCCTCGGGCTGATCCTGGTGCCGGAGGGCCGGCGGATCATCCACGTGGGCCACGACGGCGCGATGCCCGGATTCCTGGCGGGCGTCTACGGCCGGCGCGGCGGCGAGGGCAACCCGGGCGCGCTGGGCTGCGCGGTCCTCGGCTCGTCGGGAACCGCGGGACAGACCAACGAGCTGGTGCACGAGCTGCTCCGGCTCGCCGTCGAACTGGACCCCGCCGAGATCAAGCCGTGGCGGATCGCGCCGCCCGCGCCGAAGGCCTACCGCTCGGTGCTCGGCCGCTGGTGGAGCGAGGGCTCGGAGTTCGTCTTCGCCTGGCACGACGGCCGGCTCGAGGCCCGGCTCGCCGAGGCGCCGGCGGACCGCCCGCCCGCGGTGTTCGCGCCGCTGCCGGACCGGCCCGACGTGCTGCGGACGATCTCCGGCCGGGAAGCGGGCGAGCAGTTGCGCCTGACCCGCGACGACAGCGGCGCGGTGACCCGGATGCACTGGGCGACGTATCGGTTCACCCGCTGGCAGGAGGGGTTCGACGGAGGTCGCGCGTCGGACGGCCACGAATAGCGGACCGGCGATAATGGCATCGGCGGGGACGGGGGCGAGCGGATAGGATGGCACGATCCTTGAGCACGCCGCCCCCGACCGGGCGGCGAAGAGTTAGAGAGCAGGTGGCGGAGGCCCGCAGGGCCGCCCTATGACCGGAACGCCGAACCCTTCCAGCACGGGCTCGTCCAGCCCGGTGCGGGCGCAGTCCAAGATCTCGGTGAACGATCCGAAGATCATGGTGAACCTGCTCGGCGCCAAGGACGAGATCCTCCGCCTCATCGAGCGGTCTCTCGCCAGTGACGTGCATGTTCGCGGCAACGAGATCACGATCACCGGTGAGCCGGCTGACAACGCCATCGCCGAACGCCTCTTCTCCGAGCTCGTCGAGCTCATCGAGAAGGGCGAGACGCTGAGCGTGGACGCCGTCCGCCGCACCCTGGCGATGCTCGAGGCGAACACCACCGAGCGCCCCGCCGAGGTTCTCACCCTCAACATCCTGTCCCGGCGCGGGCGGACGATCCGCCCGAAGACGCTGGGCCAGAAGCGTTACGTCGACGCCATCGACGAGAACACGATCGTGTTCGGGATCGGCCCCGCCGGTACCGGCAAGACGTACCTCGCCATGGCGAAGGCGGTGCAGGCGCTGCAGGCCAAGGAGATCAGCCGGATCATCCTGACCCGGCCGGCGGTCGAGGCCGGTGAGCGGCTCGGCTTCCTGCCGGGCACGCTGACCGAGAAGATCGATCCTTACCTGCGTCCGCTCTACGACGCGCTGCACGACATGCTCGACCCGGAGTCCATCCCGCGGCTCATGGCGGCCGGCACGATCGAGGTCGCGCCGCTCGCCTACATGCGGGGCCGGACCCTCAACAACGCGTTCATCATTCTCGACGAGGCGCAGAACACCACGCCCGAGCAGATGAAGATGTTCCTGACCCGGCTCGGCTTCGGCTCGAAGATCGTGGTGACCGGTGACGTCACCCAGGTCGACCTGCCGGGCGGCACCACCAGCGGCCTGCGGATCGTGCGGGAGATCCTGCGCGACGTGGAGGACGTGCACTTCGCGGAGCTGTCCAGCTCCGACGTGGTCCGTCACCGCCTGGTCGCCGAGATCGTCGACGCCTACGCGCGGTTCGACGCCGATCAGGAACAGCAGGCAGCACAATCCGTCCACGCCGTGCCGGGGCGGGCCGCCAGCGGTGGCCGGCCCAGCCGACGGCGCTGATTCACAAGGGGTAATCGCACCACTATGTCCATCGAGATCGCCAACGAGTCGGGAGTCGAGGTCGACACCGACGCGATCCTCGCGGTTGCCCGGCACGCCCTGGACGAGATGGGGGTCAACCCGCTCGCCGAGCTGTCGATCCTGCTCGTCGACATCGACTACATGGCCGAGCTGAACCACCGCTGGATGGGCAGCGACGGCCCGACCGACGTGCTCGCCTTCCCGATGGACGAGGGCAGCGTCGACCACGGTCCCGGCGAGTCCGGGGTCGGTGAGCCGGCGCTGCTCGGCGACATCGTGCTGGCGCCGGAGGTGGCCGCGAAACAGGCGGCCGTCGCCGGTCACTCGGCCGCCGACGAGCTGCACCTGCTCACCGTGCACGGCGTCCTGCACCTGCTCGGCTACGACCACGCCGAGCCGGACGAGGAGCGCGAGATGTTCGCCCTCCAGAACAAGCTCCTGCAGAGCTGGCGCGCGACACGCAAGGCCGGCTGACATGGAGCCCCCCTCTCTGCTGGCAGCGTCCGCGTCGGCGGGCCTGCCCGACCTGCAACTGATCATTTTCGCGGTGGGCCTGGTCCTGCTCGCCGGTCTCGCGTCGATGACCGACGCGGCGCTGGCGACGGTGAGCCAGGCCCGCGCCGGTGAGCTGGCGCGGGAGGGGAAGCGGGGAGCGCACGCGCTGGCCACCGTGGCCGGCGACGTCGTGCGATACGTGAATCTGCTGCTGCTGCTACGCCTGCTCTGCGAGCTGACCGCGACGACGCTGGTGGCGCTCGTGGCGGTGGACACCTGGGGCGTCGGCTGGCAGGCGGCGCTGGTCGCGGCCGGCACGATGACGCTGGTCAGCTTCGTGGTGATCGGGGTCGCCCCGCGGACCGTCGGGCGGCAGCACGCCTACGCCGTGGGCCAGGCCACCGCTCCGCTGGTCCGCTGGCTCGGCAAGGTGCTCAACCCGCTCGCCCAACTGCTGATCCTGATCGGTAACGCGGTCACCCCGGGTAAGGGTTTCCCGGAGGGCCCGTTCGGCAGCCAGGTGGAGCTGCGGGAACTGGTCGACCTGGCCGAGCAGCGCGGTGTCGTGGAGCACGGCGAGCGCGAGATGATCCACTCGGTGTTCGCGCTCGGCGACACCATCGCCCGCGAGGTCATGGTGCCGCGGACCGAGATGGTGTGGATCGAGGCGCCGAAGTCGCTGCAGCAGGCGCTCTTCCTCTTCCTGCGGTCCGGGTTCTCTCGGATCCCGGTGATCGGCGAGAGCGTCGACGACGTGCTCGGCGTGCTCTATCTGAAAGACGTGGTCCGCCGCACGCAGGACGGCGACCCGGCTGCCGCGGCGCAGGCGGTGGCCGACGCGATGCGCCCGGCGACGTTCGTCCCCGAGTCGAAACCGGTCGACGACCTGCTCTCCGAGATGCAGTCGGCCCGCACCCACCTGGCGATCGTGGTCGACGAGTACGGTGGCACCGCCGGCCTGGTCACCATCGAGGACATCCTCGAGGAGATCGTCGGCGAGATCACCGACGAGTACGACGTCGAGCGCCCGCCCATCGAGCACCTCGAGGACGGCGCGGTCCGGGTGGCCGCCAAGGTTCCGATCGAGGACGTGGGCGACGTGTTCGGAGTCGAGCTGCCCACCGATGAGGTGGAGACGGTCGGCGGCCTGCTCGCGCAGACGCTGGGCCGGGTGCCGATCCCGGGCGCGGCCGTCGACGTGGGTGGTCTGCACCTGGTCGCCGAGGGCACCGCCGGGCGCCGGAACCGGATCGACTCGGTGCTGGTGCGCCGGTCCGAGCCTGAAGCGGGGACCGGCAGAAACGACGAGAACGTCACCGAAACAGAGGAAAGACAACCCGCAGATGCCTGAGCAGACCTTCGCCGCCGTGCCCGTTCCGGGCACCGACGGCACCCCGCTGAGTGCCGAGGACGCCAAACTGGTCACTCTGGCCCGCAGCTCGCGCGCCCGGTCCAGCGCGGCCGAGGGCGCGGCGGTCCGCGACCAGGACGGCCGCACCTACGCGGCGGCGTCGGTGGCGCTGCCCAGCCTCACCGTGACGGCACTGCAGTTGGCCGTGGCCCAGGCAGCCGCCTCCGGAGCGACGAAGCTCGAAGCGGCAGCGGTGGTCACCGAGGCGCTGGAGCTGGACGGTTCAGGCCACGCCGCCGTGCGTGACCTGGCCGCCTCCGCACCGATCCACGTGGCCGGCACCGACGCCGTCCTGCTCGGCACGGTCGTCCAGTGACGGCGGAGCGGGGCAAGCCGGGCAAATCGGCGGCACGGCGCCAGCCCGGCAAAGGCGCGGCGCAGGAGCGGCCCAGGCGGTTGACGACACAGGGGGAGCCCGTCAGGGGTGCGGCTCAGGATCGTCCCAAGAGGCTGACGGCCCAGGGAGAGCCCGTGAAGGCCGCGGCCCAGGACCGTCCCCAGCGGCTGACGGCCCAGGGAGAGCCCGTGAAGGCCGTGGCCCAGGACCGTCCCAAGAGGCTGACCGCACAGGGCGAGCCCGGGAAGGCCGCGGCGCAGTGGCAGCCCCGGAAGGCGGCGCAGCGGCAGCCGGGCAAGGCGGCGGCGCAGGAACAGCTCGGGACCGCGCCGAAGAAGCTACGGCACTCGAAACTGCGCAAGTCCGAAAATGCCCAGCCGGATCGGGCCGCGCCGCCGGCCGATCAGCGCCGGCTCACCCCGGGGGAGCGCAACGCCGAGCGCCGCCAGGAGCGCCAGCGCGCCAAGCGCGAGGAGCAGAACACGGCTCAGGGCGGGCGCGGTGGGCGGCCTTCCACCTCTGGCGGATCGGGGGGAGCCCGCACCCGCCGGGGCGCCGAGCCGGGCGTGGGGCGGTCGCGGCCGGCTGTTGCCGAGGAGCGGTCGCAAGAGCTTGAGGGCCGGCGTACCGGGAATGGGTCCTCGCAGAGAGTGCACCGCCACAAGGCCGCGCGTCCCGACAAGCGCGAGGACGGGGTCTATCGTGCCGGTTTTGCGTGCTTCGTCGGTCGGCCCAACGCCGGCAAATCGACGCTGACGAATGCAATCGTCGGTCAGAAGATCGCGATCACGTCGAACAAGCCGCAGACCACGCGGCACGTCATCCGCGGCATCCTGCATCGGGAGGACTCGCAGCTCGTGCTGGTCGACACGCCCGGTCTGCACCGGCCGCGCACGCTGCTCGGCGAGCGGCTCAACGACCTCGTGCGCGAGACGTGGAGCGAGGTCGACGTGATCGGAATCTGCTTCCCGGCGGACGAGCCGGTGGGGCGCGGCGACCGGTTCATCTCCTCGGAGATGACCGAGCTGAAGGCCACGGTGATCGCGGTGGTCACGAAGGTCGACCTGGTCAGCCCGCAGGTTCTGGCGGAGCGGCTGCTCGCCGTCGCCCAGCTGTACGACTTCGCGGAGATCATTCCGGTCAGTGCCGTTTCCGGTCACCAGGTCGAGGCGCTCACCGACGTGATCGTCAAGCACCTGCCGGAGTCCCCGCAGCTCTACCCGGACGACGTGCTCACCGACGAGCCGGAGCAGGTGCTGATCGCCGAGTTGATCCGCGAGGCGGCGCTGGAGGGTGTGCGCGACGAGCTGCCGCACTCGATCGCGGTGATGGTCGAAGAGATGCAGGTCGAGGGCAAGACCACCAAGATCTACGCGGATCTGTACGTCGAACGCCCCAGCCAGAAGTCGATCGTGATCGGAACCCGGGGCGAACGACTCAAACAGGTCGGTTCCCAGGCGCGCGTGCATATCGAGGAGCTTCTGGGTACGAAGGTTTATCTCGATCTTCACGTGCGGGTCGCGAAGGAGTGGCAGCGGGATCCGAAGCAGCTTCGTAAGCTGGGCTTTTGAATCGATAGTTAGACATTTTCTGACTATGGGATAATTCACCGGGATTTGCGCTTTTCGGTCGCAGCCGGGTAACACCTTCGGTCATGCGGAACCGGTACCTGGACCTGCTTCGCGCCGTGGCGACCGTGCGGGTCGTGGTCTACCACCTCACCGGGTGGACGGCGCTGACAGTGGTCTTCCCGGCCATGTCGGTGATGTTCGCCCTGGCAGGCTCGCTGATGGCCGCGTCGCTGGACCGGTTCGGCGTCTGGTCGGTGGAGCGCCGGCTGCGGAGGCTGCTGCCGTCCCTGTGGGTTCTCGGACTGTTGATCGCGGTGCCGGCGATGCTGATCGCCGGCACCCCGTTCGACGTACACCTGCTGCTCTGGGGATTCCCGATCGTGGACCCGGAGGCGACGGGCTGGTGGATGCAGGCGCTGAGCCACACGTGGTATCTGCGAGACTTCCTGTGGTTCGTACTGTTGTCCCCACTCCTTCTACCACTTTTCCGGAAATTTCCTCTGATTTCGGTTTTGGTGCCTTATGGAGCGCTGCTGATCCTGGATCTTGGAGATTTCGCGGCGCCGGCCATTGCACATGATCTTGCTTTGTACGGCGGCGCCTGGCTCCTCGGCTTCGCCCACCACGACGGCCACCTGAGCCGGCTCGGGCGCAAGAAGCTCCTGATCGTGGCGGCGGCGCTGGCAGTGCCGGCTGCGGCCTGGACGATCACGCATCCGGGACCGCGAGGCTACGACCTCAACGACATCCCGATCGGCAACGCCCTCTGGTCCGCCGCATTCATCCTGGTGGCCCTGGGCTCCGCACCGATGGTCCGCGAGAACCGCGTGCTGACGGTGCTGAACGCGAGGGCACTGACCATCTACCTCTGGCACATCCCGATCATCGTGGCGGTGACCCAGGTAGGCGAGGCCCACGGCCTACCGGTGGGTGGCTGGGTGGGCATCACCTGGCGTGCGGCAGTGGTCTTCGTCCTGCTAGGTCTCGTGCTGGCGGCGGTGGGCTGGGTCGAGGACGTGGCAGCAGGCCGACGTCCGCAACTGATCCCAGGCCAGGCACGCATGCCGGTGCCGGTCTCCCCAGCACCAGCCCAAGCCCCGGCCCCGGCGTCAACGTCGGTCTAGCCGGACCCCCGGCTCTCCCGGACCCATCCGCTATCGAGTGGTCACGAACAGGTCGCCACTCCGCGTCCGCAGATCGAGGACGTTCGCTGCTCCCGGCGTGTTCTTGATGTTCTCGGCGGTGGCGTCGCCGCTGCCCGTCTCGGTGCGGACCTGGTAGTCGCCTTCGGGGACCATGAGGTCCAGGTCGCCGCTGTGGACCGAGGCTGTCACCGAGGCCGGCTTGCTGAGGTCGAAGTTCATGTCGCCGGAGGTGGCGGTGGCCTCGATCGGGCCGGCGATGCGCTGGCCGATGACGTTGCCCGAGGTCAGCTCGACCGTCAGGGCCGGCGCGTCGGTCACCATGATGTCGCCGGAGGTCGCCTCGATCTTCACCGGGCCGGTGGCGCTCTCCACCACGATGTCGCCGGAGGTCATCTTCAGCTCGACGGCGCCGGTCCCGGAGAAGCTCAGGTCGCCGGATGTCAGGTTGCCCCGGACGCCGACGCCGGCCGGTGTGGTGATCTCGTAGGAGACGTGGCAGTTGCGGCCGCAGTCGGTCGCGATGTTCAGCGTGGTGCCGGAGAGTGTGTATGACGGGCCGGGGTTGCTCGACCCGCGGACCACCCGGGTGATCCGGGTCTCGGTGGAGCTGCCCGTGGTCAGGACCACATCGCCGCTGGTGCCGGAGAGGACGAGGTCGGTGATCTTCGCCGTCTCGGTGTCGTTGAAGGTCATCGTCGCGCCGACCACGCCGTCACAGCCGGCCAGAGCGACCACCGAGGCGGCGGCGAGGACAAGGGCAACTCTTCGGCTCATGTCCCTGACGCTATTTCTCAGGGCACTGTCAGCACCATCGGTCCCGTCCCGGAGGCGACCCTGAGATCCGGGTCAGGGTTTGTCGTAGGCACCGGGCAGAATGGCGGGGTGCCTGCCGGATACCGACGCCACCTCTACCGCGACGACGCGGTGGTCCTGCGTGTGCAGAAACTCGGCGAGAGCGACCGCATCGTCACTCTGCTGACCCGCCGGCACGGCCGCCTGCGCGCGGTCGCCCGGGGCGTGCGGCGCACGTCGTCGCGGTTCGGGGCCCGGCTCGAGCCGTTCGGCCACATCGACCTGCAGCTGGCCGGCTCCCCTGAGGGGGTGGGTTCGTCGCTGCACTCGGTCAGCCAGGTCGAGGCGATCGATCTGTGCGGCAAGAGGCTTCTGGGTGACTACCCGCGCTACACCGCGGCGAGTGCGATCTGCGAGACCGCCGAGCGGCTCACCCCGGTCGAGCGGGAGCCCTCGCTGCGGCTGTTCCAGCTCACCCTCGGCGCGCTCAAGGCCCTCGCCGCCGGGGAGCACGCCGGCAGCCTGGTCCTCGACGCCTACCTGCTGCGCGCGATGGCGTTCGCCGGCTGGGCGCCGGCCGTCGACGAGTGCGCGGTCTGCGGCGACCAGGGCCGGCACGCCGCGTTCGCGGTCCCGGCCGGCGGCGCGGTCTGCCCCGACTGCCGCCCGCCCGGCGCCGCCCACCCCAGCCCGGACACCCTCGGCCTGATGTCCGCGCTGACCTCCGGTGACTGGGCGGTCGCCGACTCGTCCGCGCCTTCGGTGCGCCGGGAGTGCAGCGGCCTGGTCGCCGCCCACCTGCAATGGCACATGGAACGAGCGCTGCGATCGCTGCCGCTCGTCGATCGACGGGAGTTGAACCAGTGAGCCCGCGTCCGCCCACCCCGCACATCTCCGGCGTCCGGCCACCCCGATTGCCGGCGGCCGCCCTGCCGAAACACGTGGCGATCGTCATGGACGGCAACGGCCGCTGGGCCAAGGAGCGGGGCCTGTCCCGGACCAAGGGGCACGAGCAGGGCGAATACAGCCTGTTCGACACGATCGAGGGGGCGATCGAGCTCGGTATCCCGTACCTCTCGGCCTATGCCTTCTCCACCGAGAACTGGAAGCGCTCGCCCGAGGAGGTGCGCTTCCTCATGGGCTTCAACCGCGACGTCATCCGGCGCCGCCGGGACCAGCTGGTCGACCTCGGCGTCCGGGTGGTGTGGTCGGGCCGGGCCGGCCGCTTGTGGAAGAGCGTCATCTCCGAGCTGCAGACCGCCGAGGAGATGAGCCGTGGCAACAAGACGCTCACCCTGCAGTTCTGCGTGAACTACGGCGGCCAGGCCGAGATCGCGGACGCCGCCGCGGCGATCGCCCGTGACGTGGCGGCCGGCAGACTCAAAGCCGACAAGGTCAACGAGAAGACCATCCAGCGGTACCTCTACCACCCCGAGGTGCCGGACGTGGACATGTTCCTGCGGCCCTCCGGCGAGCAGCGGACGTCCAACTTCCTGCTGTGGCAGTCGGCGTACGCGGAAATGGTCTACCTGGACACCTTGTGGCCGGACTTCGATCGGCGTCACCTTTGGTATGCGTGCGAGTTGTACGCGCAACGAGACCGCCGGTTCGGGGGTGCGCTGCCGAACCCGGTGAGCCCGACCTAGGGGGTTGGTCGCTGTGGCCGTTCGGCATGTCTGGCTCGTGCGGCACGGTGAGGCCGTGCCCGATCAGTCCGATCTGACGACGGCCGGGCGGCAGCAGGCCGAGCTCGTCGCTGCGCGGCTCGCGGGGGTTCCGCTGGAGGCGATCAGCCACAGTCCGAAGCCGCGGGCCGTGCGTACCGCCCAGGTGGTCGCCCGGCGTTTCCCGGACGTGCCGGTGCGGGAGGCGCCCGAGCTCGACGACCGGGTGCCCGCCGACGACCGGCCCGCCGCGGCCGCGATGATCACGCGGTTCACGGGTCCCGTGGCGGAGGAGAGTCACGAGCTCGTGATCACCCACAACTTCCAGGTGGGCTGGTTCCTCCGGGATGCGTACGCAGCGCCACCCGAGCGATTCCGGGTCGTGAACCTGTGCAACGGCGGGGTCACCCTGATCCGCTATCCGGCCGGGCAGGTGCCTCGCGTGATCCTGGTGAACGACCTGACGCACCTGCCGGCGGAGTTGCGGTTCACCGGATTCCCCCCGGAGCTGCGGCCCTGATCGCTGCGATGGTCCGCTCCAGGTCGCCGAGGTCGGGCAGCACGGTGTGCGCCCCCGCCGCGACCAGCTCCGCGGCCGGCGTCGAACCGGTCGCGACGGCCACCACCACCGCGTCGTTCGCCAGCGCCGCGGTGACGTCGTTGACGGTGTCGCCGATGACGACCGGGTGGAAGCGTTCGCCGTACTTCGCCTCGGCCCGTTCCAGGCTGCGCCGGACGAGGCCGGCGCGGACGCTGTCGTCGGTGCCGTACCCGCCGACCTCGGCGTCGAAGGCGTCGTCCAGCCCGAAGGCGGCCACCTTGGCCCGGGCGACGGCGGGGACGTTGCCGGTCACCAGCGTCTGCACGATCCCCGGGTCGTCGCCGAGGTGGGTGAGCACCTCACGGACACCGGGCATCAGCGATCCCTGCTCGGCGAACTCGTGCCGGACCTCCAGCACCAGTTCGGCGTACCGGGCGAAGAACCGCTCCGGCGTGCAGTCGGTCACACCGTGCACGGCGAACACCTCGGCGCAGATGTCCAGGTCGGTCCGCCCGCCGAAGATCGGCGTATCCCGCCAGGGGATCCCGGTCAGCTCGGTGAACGCGGCCTTCCAGCTGCGGGCCGCGACGCCGCCGCCGCGCAGCAGGGTGTAGTCGATGTCCCACATGACCAGCCGCCGTCGTACGCCGGCGCCTTCCCGGCAGGTCGTCCTCGCGGTGCCCGCGGCCGTCACTGGCCGAGCACCCGCTCGATGTGCTCGACCTTCGCGGTGAGCGCATCGGTGACGCCGGGCCTGATGTCGGCCTTGAGCGAGAGGCTGACCCGGGGCGACACTGCCGCGACGGCGTCCACGGCCTGTCTCACGACGGCCATCACCTCGTCCCACTCGCCCTCGATCGTGGTGAACATGGCATCGGTCCGGTTCGGCAGCCCGGAGGCGCGAACGACCCGGACCGCCTCGGCGACGGCGTCTCCCACGGAGTCGCCGGCGCCGATCGGGGTGACGGAGAAGGCAACGAGCATGCCGCCATTCTCTCAGTGGCGGCGGTAGCGCAGGAGCTCGGCCACTTCGGCGGCGAGGTCGGTGGTGGCTTCGATCTCGGTTCTGCGGATGGAGACGTTCTCCACGTTGAAGCCGTAGGGGATGCCCAGGTGCTCGCAGAAGTCGATGAGGTCGCGGGCGATCGCGATGCACTGGCGGTACGACTCGGCCAGCGGGTCCTCGGAGTGCCGCAGGGAGTTCTGCAGCCAGCGGGGGACGTCGACGCCCAGCCAGCCCAGGAATTCCAGGGTTTTCAGGGAGCCGCACAGGGAGAGCGTAAAGATGACCGATAAGGGCTGGGTGCCTCGCTCCCGGCAGGCGTAGTAATAGTCGGAGAGCAGGTTCTTCGTCTCGTTGACGTGATAGACGACCTGGGAGATGAAGAATCCGGCGCCGCGTTCCTGCTTCGCCAGCATGCGGAGATGCTCGTCCTGCCGTTCGCTGATCACGACGGCGCCGAGTGGCAGCTCCGGACGCACCTCTGCTCGCAGCTTCTGCGCCTCGCGCAGGTTCGTCCGGACCGTCTTGCCCCCGGAGGAGGCGCCTACGAAGACACTCAGAACCTTCTCGTCGACGCCGGCCATCCACTCGCGGAGTTCGTCGGCGGCGTATTTGCCGACGCAGCGGTAGATGACGACCGGCTTGTCCCAGCCGCTCAGATGATCGGCGTAGTAGCGGGCCGGGTCCAGCGTCGCTGAGAACGGGAACGGGCGCTCGTCAGGGTTGCGGTCCGACTCGTCGTCGATGTCGTAGAGGATCAGGCCGTCCAGGTCGAGGCCGCTGAGCCGGTCCAGGGTGACCTTGGCGATCTCGGTGACCCGGTCCTCGGCGGTGCTGCGCCGGGGCGGCGTGATGCTGAAGAGCAGCACGCCGCTGCGCGTCTCGGCCAGCAGTCGGGGCAGGCGGGGGCGAGTCATACCCCCACATTAGGGAAGTGCCGATCAGTGGTCGGCACAGCAGGGGGTGGGATCCCGCCTTTCGAACGGAATCAGGCGTCCGCCGGCGGCCGGGGTGGTGACCAGCACGAGTTCGCCGCCGCGGAACTGAGGGCGGACGAAATCGCCGGTGTCGACCACGGTGTCCGGGTCGGCGGGGCCGCTGCCGAGCACCTCGATCCGGGAGATCGAGCTGCGCTGCAGGATCTCGCTGACCGTGAGTTCGCCGGTCAGCCGTTCGACGCCGGGGAACCGGACCGCCCGCCCGGACTGCCCGGTCGCGGCGGCGGAGGCGGCCGGCGCCAGCTCCGGCGTGGTCTCGAAGGGCAGCGCGGTGAGCAGGCTGATCGCGACGTGCGGGTGCGGCGCCGAGACCAGGTGGGTGCACGCCAGGACCGGGGCCGGGGACAGCCCGCCGATCCAGTGGTCGGCCTCGGCGAGCGTCGCGTGACCGAGGCTGATCCCGACGATGCGGGCGGCGCCGGGCGAAGCGGGTCCCGGCGGAAGGGTCACGCCGGCCACCGAGGTGGCCGGCGCTACGGAGAACGTCATCGGGGCAGGACCCAGATGGGGTTGGTGTAGAACCACAGGTCACCCCACGGGTCGGCGGCGCCGGCCACGTCGAGCTGCGGGCCGTACGGGTCGACCGCGGCGCCCAGCAGACCGGGCTGGGTGCGGTTGCCGTCGGTTCCGCGGAGCCGCAGGTAGAACGGCTTGTCGAGACGGCCGAGGCGGTAGGTGAGGGAAACCTTGCCGCTGGTCTTCGAGATCTCGAAGGACTTGACCACCTTGGTGTTCGGGGTGGTGAAGGCGTCCCGGTCGGCGACCGGGCCGGTCACCGTCCCGGCGATCACGTCGACCCGCTTGAGGACCGGGATGAAGCCGGCCCAGTTCGGAACGTCCTGGAGGTCGATCTCGAGGGTCAGCTCGGTCGAGGTGCCCCTCTTGACCCGCAGCACGCCGCCGAGCGGGGTGCCGGTGTGGCTGCGGCGGTCACCGGCGACCCGGACCTGGGCGTCGAGACCCTTGATCAGCCGGCCGTGGTCGACCCAGACGCGGCCGGCGCGCAGACCGTCGACGACGGCCTTGTACGAGAACGACGACGCGCCCACGTTGGTCCGGCCGTAGAAGCCCGGCCAGAAGTCGCCGGCCTGGGTGTTCACCGTGCCGGTGTAGACCGGGTCGTTGTACTTGCCGTCGGCGTTGAAGTCGCTGCCCGGGCCACGGTCGGTCTGGTCCAGGTAGTTGACGTGGCTGTCCGAGTTGACGGTGATCCACCACGCCTTGCCCTCGGCGAGCAGGCTGTCCCAGAGGCCGCCGACCGTGGAGGTCATCCAGTCGAAGCCGCCCCAGGTGCGGTAGGTCTCCAGCGGGTAGAGCGGGAACGACGCGGCCGACGGGTTGTTGTCGTAGTAGCCACGGGCGCCGCCACGGCCGTTCGGGGCCGGGATGCCGGCGGCCTGGTGGCCGGGGGCGCCCTCGAAGCCGACCGCCACGGTCGGGTCGGCGTCGCGCCAGCCGCGGATCTCGTGCGGCGAGTCGATGCCGCGCCGGGACGGGTGGTTCGCGAAGAACAGCGCGCCGTCGATCTTGCGCTTCTTCACCTGCTCGCCGAGGAACTTGATGCCGGCGATCGCCAGGGCCTCGTTCTGCGCGGCGGTGTTCGTGGCCGGCGCGAAGGTGCCGTCGTACGCGTTCTCGAACTGCTTGAGAACCTCGACCTCGTTCTTCGACGGCGTGACGAACACGGTGGCGTGCTCGGCGGCCGGGATGTTCCACTCCAGGCCCTGGAACGTGAGCAGGCCCTTGAGCTCCTCCCGGGTCTTCACGATGTCCGGGTTGACCTTCTCCACACCGATCTTGGCGTGGGCGGCGCTGCCGTGGTCGGTGATGACCAGCCAGTCCAGGCCGTACGCCTGGCCCTTCTGCGCCTGGTCGAGCACCCGGTACTGGGCGTCCGAGCTGTACTGGGTGTGGATGTGGTGGTCGCCGGCGAGAAAAATGAACCCGCCCTTGGCGGTACCGCCTCCCGAGGGGCCGTGCGCGTGGGGAAGCCCCGAAGCGGCGGCCACTGACGGGTTCGCGAGCACCGAGGCTGCCGCACCCGCGCCGAGCAGGCCAGCCCCGAGCAGGAAACGGCGACGTGTGGCGTCGGAGGGCGACAACTCGTTGTCCGGAATTGACATGTCGAGGGCATCAGGCGCATCGCCGCCGACGTGCTCGACTGCATGAGAGTGGTCGTGGCCGTGACCCATCTGGTCGCTCCTGCCGAAGATCGAAATACGCGGTCTGCGTCACCCTCGTCAAACGACCGGAACGGAGTTCGTCGATTCAGTGGCCGGGTGGCGAACAGCCACTGTCTGATGTCACCTCAGCCAGCGCCCTCAAGCGGTCAGGACATCGACGTCATACATCTGGATGTGAGTGTCACGAGTCACCAGTGTCAGATCTTCGAGTTGAGCTTGGGCTATCAGGATGCGGTCGAACGGGTCGCGGTGATGCATCGGCAACCGTCCCGCCGCTATTGCGTGCTCGGCGGTGATATTCAGAGGCCGGAAGCCGCTATCGCGTATCTGCTCGGGCAGGTCGGGCGGGTCGAGCTTGCCAAGCGCTTGTTTGATGGCGACTTCCCATACCGTTGCTGAACTGACGTAAACGTCGAGTTCCTGGTCCAGGCGATCCTTGATCTCATCGGCAAGGGTGGGGTCGTCCGTGAGCCACCAGATCACGATGTGGGTGTCGAGGAGAAGGCTCATGGTGCGAGCCCGAAGTCATCGGCGATGCTCTCGTTGACCTCCGTTGAGTCCCAGTCCTCGGAAGCGACGATGCGGCCCTTCAGGGAACCTCGCCCGGACCTGACTGTGCCGGGCCGGATCGACTGTAAGGGTGTGCGCACGCCGGACTCGTTGTCGATCTGCCAGAAGGTCCAACCGTTGCGGTTGTCGTTGATGGTGGGGTTGTATTCCCTGACCACCGCGCGTGCGGCACCGGTTGGGGTCTTGAATGACTGACCTGCGAGTGGGCCGTCAATGATCTCGACTCGGGCCGGCTCGGTGAATCTGGCACGGACCCGATGTCCTTCATAGTCGGCATAGACCGTGACGCTCTTGTCGATGGGCTCGGGGTGCTTGTCGGCGGTCAGGGCGCTGCCTTCCACCAGGCGACGAATGATCGCGCTCTCCGAAAGGTTTGCCATTCGAGCCGCGAACGCCACGGTGAACTTCGTGTACTCGTCGACCTCGATGGTCGCCATGCGGATCACCTCCGGCGCGAGCCTAGCGCAAACAGAGAAAGCAAATCAAGCAAACGCAGCACCAACTGAGCAGGGGGTCCCGAGTGGGGGGGCCTCGGCCAGGATCGCGGTCATCAGCAAGGTGCCGATACCCCGCTTCATCAGATCGGCGCGCCCGAACAGGTCATCCGTATCGCGCTTGGGGAATCCGGAGCGTGTTGGGCTGCTTGGATCGCAAACAGCCTGGTGGTTGCCGGCATGTGGTGGTCGCCGGCGAGCCACTTGAACCCGCCCTTGTCCGTACCGCCGCCCTGAGGCGCGTGGGTGTGCGGAAGGCCGGCTGCCGAGGCGGCGCCCGGGTGCGCGAGCACGGAGGCCGCGGCGCCGGCGCCGAGCAGGCCCGCGCCGAGCAGGAAGTTACGGCGGGACTTGTCGCCGGGGGAGAGCTCGGACTTCGGGACGCTTCCGTTGTCGATCTCGTGACGGCGGGAGGAACGGTCAGCCGACAACCGGCTTGAAGTAGCCGAGCAGCACGGAGAGCGTCAGGATCGCGGTGGAGGCGGCGATCGCGGCCACCATCAGAGCGGCGTCTGCTCCGGTGAAATATTGACGGCGGGCGTACGTCCGGGGCGTCTGTGCGTCGAAACCGCGGGCATCCATCGCGACCGCCAGCCGGACGCCGCGGCGCAGCGCGCCCACGATCAGCGCGAAGGAAGCCGAGACGAAGAGGCGCAGCCGCGCGATCGGGTTGTGCCCGGCGTCGATGCCCCGGGCGCGGCGGGCCAGCGTGAGCGTCCGCCATTCGCTCGCGAGCAGCGGGAGCAGCCGGAACGCGGCGAGCGCGCCGATCGCGAACCGGGCCGGTGTCTTCGCGTTCTGCACGAGCGCGTCGGCCAGGTCGGTCGGGTCGGTGGTGGCGAAGACGACGATGCCGGGCAGCGCCACCGCGAACAGGCGCAGGACCAGTCCGGCAGCGCTCGCGAGCACCCCGGTGGTCACGTCGAACGGGCCGGCCGAGAAGAGCAGGGCGCCACTGCGGTCGGCAGCGAACATGGTCATCGCCACGAGTACGCCGGCGGCCGCGAACAGCAGCGGCGCGGCCCGCTTCGCGAGGTGCCGGAATCGGACACCGAAGAACGGGAGCACCGCCAGCTCGACGGCCAGCGCCACGGCCGCGGTGAACGGGTCCACGGTGGCGATCAGCGGCAGCGAGAAGAGCAGCGCGGCACCCAGCTTGGCGACCGGGTTGCGGCGGGCGAGCGGCGCGGACGGGTCGGCGATGGGTTCGAAGGCCAAGGTCACGGCCGGACCCTCCGGGGCAGCGGGTCGGGATCGGGTTCGCCGAGGGGTACCGTGCGGTCGGCGAGCGTACGGACGAACGCCTCGTCGTGGGTGACCGCGACGATCCCGTGCCCGGCCGTCCGCAACTCCGCCAGCAGGGTGACCAGTTCCAGCCAGGTACGCCGGTCCTGACCGAACGTGGGCTCGTCCAGCACCAGCAGCCGGGGCGCGGTGGCGAGCGCCGTGGCGACGCTGAGCCGCCGTGCCTCGCCGCCGGAGAGGGTGTACGGGTTCGCCTCCGCCAGCTTGTCGAGCCGCAGCCGCTGCAGCAGCTCGTCGACGACGGCGCGGACCTCGGCTGGGGAGCGGCCGATCCGGCGGGGACCGAGCGCGAGTTCGTCGGCGACCCGGCCGGTGACGAACTGGTGCTCCGGGTTCTGGAAGACCGATCCGATCCGCTGGGTCAGCGTGGCGGCGCGCCATCGATGCGGGGGCCGCTTGTCGCCGAACGCCGTGATCCGCCCGGCGGTGGGCGCGAGCAGCCCGCCCATGAGCAGTGCGAGGGTGGACTTGCCGGTGCCGTTCGGGCCGGTGACGGCCAGCACCTCGCCTTCGCCGGCCGCGATCGACACCGGTCGGAGGCGACTGTGGACCGCAGCGTGCTCCACCCGTACAAAATCGGACTTTGATCTTGAAGTGGCTTTGACCGGCGCGAAGCTGAAGCCTGGCACCCAGACCCCGTCCTCCGCCAGCTTGTCGCCGTAGGCGGCGAAGATCAGCTCGGGCGCGCCGTCCGCGCGGACCCCACCGCCCGGATCCAGGACGACGACCCGATCGACGAGCGGCAGCGCCTCGGCCACCCGATGCTCCACGATGATCATCGTCGTGTCCGGGCCGGTCGCGCGGGCCAGCGACTCGCGGATCAACGCCGCGCCGGGCGGGTCGAGGTTCGCCGTCGGCTCATCGAGAAGCAGCAGGCCAGGCCGGAGAGCCAGGACGCCGGCGAGCGCCAGGCGCTGCGCCTCGCCGCCGGAGAGGGCCGCGGTCGAGCGACTGATCGGGTACGGGAAGCCGACCCGATCGAGGACGTCGCTGACCCGCGGCCAGATCTCCCCGGCCGGCACGCCCCGGTTCTCCAGGCCGAACGCCACGTCGTCGCCGCTACGGGCCATCACGAGTTGCGTCTGCGGATCTTGGAAGACGATGCCGACCTTGTCGCGCGCCTTCGACGGATCAAGCCCATCGATCTCGATGCTGCCCTCGGACTGACCGGAATCGGACGGGAGCAGGCCTGCCAGCGCGGCGAGCAGCGTGCTCTTCCCGGCCCCCGAAGGCCCGAGCAGCAGCACCCGCTCGCCGTGCCGGACGTGCAGGTCGAGTCCGCGGACCGCCCAGGCGCGGCGCCCGGCGTGCCGCCACCCGAAGCCGCGGAGCTGAACCTCACTCATGACTTAGATGAGTGCCCTGTCCCGGCCTGCTCCGAACCGATCCAGCACGCCGGTCGGCGCGAGCGCCCGGACCAGGGCCCAGCTGCCCAGACCCGCGATGATCACGCTACTCAGGATGGTGAAGGCGGCGTACGGCAGGCGATAGCTGAGCAGGGCGTACTCCGAGTTCCAGACGAAGAAGTCGAAGATCGCCGCGCTCAGGCCGGTCAGCGCGCCGGCGAGCAGGGCGGCCGGCAGCTTCCAGGAGCGGTAGAGGAAGGCCGCGAACGCCAGTTCGGCGCCGAGGCCCTGGACCAGGCCCTGGGGGATGGTGGTGCCGCCCCACTGGCTGCCGAGCAGCGCGGCGATGAGCGCCGCGACGGTCTCGGTGTAGAGCGACGCCCCGGGCTTCCGGATGATCAGCCCGGAGAGGACGGCCGGGACCAGCCAGATGCCGTAGAGGATCGCCTGGGCCGGCGGGAAGAACGTGAAGGCGCCCTCGGTGACGCTCCAGACCGTGCCCCAGGCCCAGAAGATCACGCCGAAGGCCACGGCGATGACGGAGGCGATCACGATATCTATCGTTCGCCATCGATGGGTGTTGTCTGTCATTACGCCTCCCAGCGGTTACCGGGAAGAGACGCGTGCATAGAGAAGAGACCGAGCTTCCTGCGCTGGCATTACCCAGATCAGGTACTAGGGTCTGCGGCTTTCGACCGCACTCTCAGCGCTGTGCGCTCCCCTGTCGGATTAGATTGGTTCGGATGAACCTAACACTTCAGGTCCGTGGGCTCACTTTTGAAGTGTCGGCGAGCGGTCCGGATGATGGGGAACCGGTCCTGCTGTTGCACGGTTTCCCGCAGGACAATCGGGAGTTCGACCGACTCGTCCCGATTTTGAATGACGCCGGGCTGCGGACCTACGCGCTGAACCAGCGCGGCTACTCGCCCGGCGCCCGCCCGGCGGACGTCGACGCCTATCGACTGCGGGAAGCGGTGGCCGACGCCGTGGCCGTGCTCGACGAGCTCGGCGTGGAACGCGTCCACGTCATCGGCCACGACTGGGGTGCGCAGGTCGGATGGCTGCTCGCAGCGAATCACCCGGAGCGCCTGCGTACGCTGACCGCCGTCTCCGTGCCGCACCCCCGCGCGCTGCTGCTCGCCCTGCGGGTGCGGCCGTCGCAGAAGGCGCGCCTCGCGTACTTCGAAGTGTTCCGCTCCTCCCGCGCTGAGCGGCTGCTCCTGGCCCGGGACGCCGCGGTGCTGCGCTGGATGCTGCGGCCGCTGGTGGCGCGGCGGGTGCAGGCGTACGTCGACGCCGCCCGTGAGCCGGGCCGGCTGACCGGCGGCCTCAACTGGTACCGGGCGTTCACCACGGATCAGATCGCGCGCACCGGTGTGATCACGGTGCCGACCACGTACGTGTGGAGCGACCGGGACGGGGTGGTGGGACTGACCGCCGCGCTGCGCACCGCCGACTGGGTCTCCGCCGACTACCAGCTCTGGGCGATGCGCGGCGTCAGCCATTGGGTCCCGGAGGAGGCACCGCGTGAGCTGGCTGACGCGGCCCTGGCACGTATCGGAGTTTGACCATGCCCGCCAGTGGGAACGCTGGCGCGTCATGGCCGTCGATACACCTTCCCCCCGCAATAAAGAGACAGAGAAGGAGCGCTGGGACCGGAATTTCGCGGACCTGCTCCAGGAGTTGCGCGTCGCGCAGACCGGCGTGCAGATCCTCTTCGCGTTCCTGCTGACGCTGCCGTTCAGCAACGGCTTCCCGAAGGCCACCGAGTTCCAGCGGGACACCTACATCGTCGCGCTGATCAGTGCCGCCTTCGCCACCGCGATGATCATTTCTCCGGTGGCTTTCCACCGTGCGCTGTTCCGCCAGGGCCGCAAGCCCGAGCTGGTCCGGTACGCGCACCGGATGGCCACCGGCGGTCTCGGCTTCATGCTGGTCTCGATGGTCAGCAGCGTCCTGCTGATCACCGACTACGTCCTCGACTGGAAGTGGGCGATCCCGCTCACCGTGATCACCGGTCTGTGGTTCGTCACACTCTGGGCCGGGCTTCCGCTCGCCCACCGGGACTGGGGCGAGGACGAAGACCAAGACTCCTGAGTTCCAGCTCGGCCAGCGCGTCCACCGCATCGTCGTCGCCGGCCCGCCAGCTCTGCGCGATGTCCGGGCCCAGCCTGGTCAGCTCGCCGAGCGGCCGGCCGGCGAGAGCACGCAGCGCCAGCAGGTCGCGGCCGGCCGGATCGTTGCGGACCGCGGCCGCCACCCCGGCTCGCCGCATCCAGCGCAGCCGCAGCGGCAGCCAGAGGAAGACGACCAGCGCGATCGGCACCGAGATCGCGATGGCCGGCAGGATCAGCGCCAGCTGCCCGACCAGGTCCTGCTGCTGCTGACCGGCCTCGGCGATCGACCGGGCCGCGTCGGCGGCCCCGGTGAACGGCTTGGTCAGGTCGTCGCCGACCACCGGCACCCGGCCCACCTTGCCGCCCGCGTCGGCCAGGTTGTCGGCGATGCCGGCGCCGGCGCTCTCCAGTTTCTGACCTGGCACGGCCAGCTTCTCCACGGTGTCGTGGATCCAGAGGGCGACCCGGATCCAGAGGTAGATCCAGAGGACGACGAGGATGTCGGTGAGGAGCTGGCGGATCACGGTGGGGAGCCGGTCGGCGTAGAGCTTCACAGTGGAAGCTTGTCAGCTACCCCTTCGCGGCGCACTCCTCGCACGTCCCGAAGATCTCGAGCGTGTGCGAGACGTCGACGAAGCCGTGCTGGCCCGCCACCTTCTCCGCCCAGGACTCCACCGCCGGTCCGGCCACCTCGACGGTCCGGCCGCAAGACCGGCACACCAGATGGTGGTGGTGGCCCTGGCTGCACCGGCGGTAGAGGTGCTCGCCGCCGGGCGGGCGCATCACGTCGATCTCGCCGGCGTCGGCGAGACCCTGCAGTGTCCGGTACACCGTGGTCAGCCCGACCCGCTCGCCCCGGTCACGCAGCATCGCGTGCAGATCCTGCGCGCTGTGGAAGCCCTCGGTCTCGGCGAGGACGGCACTGACGGCGCTGCGCTGCTTGGTGTTTCGCTGGGTCGTTTCGGGGTTCACAGTCGGCTCTCCCTGGCATGGCTCACCGCGTCGGCGACGATGTGGGCGACGTGTTCGTCCACCAGGGAGTATGCGATCTCCCGGCCCTGCCGGACACCCCGCACCACGCCCGCGCCGCGCAGGACCCGCAGGTGCTGGGAGACCAGGGGCTGAGGAGCGCCCAGTTTCTCCACGAGGTCGTGCACGCAGCGCTCGCCGGCGCCAAGTTCGACCACGATGGCCACACGGATGGGCGCGGACAGGGCTCGCAGCAGCGCCCCCGCCGACTCGTACGCTTCATAACCGGTGGTCGTCATGGCTGCGACCACCGTACAGCGGTCTCCGGCTCAACCATGCAACACGACGTCCGGAGGTTCCGCGGCCACCGGCGGATGGGATCGCCGGGCCAGCATGCGGCGCACGGCCGCGGCAAGCGTGGTGCCGAGGAAGGCGACCAGGGCCAGGAGCACGGTGGTGGCGCCGGGGGCGGTGTCCGCCTCGGCCGAGACCACGATGCCGGCGCCGGCCGCCGCGACGCCGATCAGCATGGCCGCCGCCATCGTCGTGCGGAAACCACGGGTGACCTGCTGGGCCGCCGCTACCGGGACGACCATCAGCGCGGAGACGAGCAGCAGGCCGACCGTACGCATGGCGATCGTCACGGTCACCGCCGTGACCACCGCCAGCAGGATGTTGAGGGTCCGCACCGGAAGGCCGCTGACCCGGGCGAACTCCTCGTCGTTGCAGAGCGCGAAGAGCGCCGGCCGCAGCGCGAGCATGGCGATCAGCACCCCTGCGCCGAGACCGCCGATCACCACCAGGTCCTGCGGCGAGGTGGTGAGCAGCGAGCCGAAGAGGTACTGCATCAGGTTCGAGTTGCCGTTGTCGGAGAGGCCGACCAGCACCACGCCACCGGCGATGCCGCCGTAGAAGAGCAGGGCCAGCGCCAGGTCGCCGGAGGTGCGGCCGCGCTCCCGGATCAGCTCGACGCCGACCGCGCCGATCGTGGCGACCAGCACGGCGGCGAGCACCGGGGAGTTGTTCGTCAGCAGGCCGACGCCGACGCCGGTGAGCGCCACGTGACCGATGCCGTCACCGATCAGCGACAGCCGCCGCTGCACGAGATAGATCCCGAGCGCCGGGGCCACCAGGCCGATGATCAGGGCGCCGGTCAGCGCGCGGAGCATGAAGGGATAGGTCAGAAGCTCCATCAGTACGCCTTCGTCCCCTCGGTGGGCGCCCACTCGCAGATGCCGGCCTTCACCTCGTCGGCATGGGGGTGCACGTGATCGTGCCCCGGTTCGGCGTGGTGACCCGCCGGTTCGGGGGGCGTTCCCTCGTACGCGATCCGGCCGTCGTGAACGACGACGCCGCGCCCGATGAGCGGCCGCAGCGGGCCCAACTCGTGCAGGACCAGCATGATCGAGCCACCGGCCGCCGCGAAGCGGGTGAGCGCCGCGGCGAACGCCTCCTGGCTGGCCGCGTCCACGCCCGCCGTCGGCTCGTCCAGGACCAGCAGATCCGGCTTGCCGGCCAGCGCCCGGGCGATCAGCGTGCGCTGCTGCTGCCCGCCGGAGAGAGTGGCGACCGGGTCGCCGATCCGATCCAGCAGGCCCACGTCGGTGAGCGCGTCCCGGACCGCCGCCTTGTCGGCCGCGCCGGGGAACCGGAAGATGCCGCGCCGGGCCAGCCGTCCGGACGCCACCACCTCGCCGACGGTCGCCGGCACGCCGCTGCCGGCGCCGAGACGCTGTGGCACGTACCCGATGCGCTCCCACTGCCGGAACCGGCGCTGCGGCGTGCCGAACAGGTCGATCTCGCCGCGCCGGAGCGGCACGAGGCCGAGGACGGTACGGATCAGCGTCGACTTGCCGGACCCGTTGGCGCCGAGCACGGCCACCACGTCACCGGCCGCCACGCTCAGCGACACGTCACTGAGGATCTCCCGGCCGTCGTAGCCGGCCGCCGCGTGCCGTACCTCGACCACGTTCGTCATGATTCACATCCGAGTGCCTTGGTGAGCGCCGTCAGGTTGGCCCGCATCACCGAGAAGTAGTCCGCATTCTCGTCGCTCAGGCCCTCCAGCGGGTCCAGCACCGCCGTCTGGGCGCCCACCTCACGCGCCAGGGTCTCGGCGACCTTCGGGCTGACCAGCGTCTCGAAGAAGATCGTGGTGGCGCCGTGCTCCTTGGCCTCCTCGGCGACCGCGGCGAGCCGCTGCGGGGACGGCTCGGCCTCCGGGTCGATGCCGGTGATGCCGATCTGGGTGAGGCCGTAGCGGTCGGCCAGGTAGTGGAAGGCGGTGTGGCTGGTCACCAGTTCATGGCGTTCGCAGCTCTTGAGCCCGGTCTTGAATTCGCCGTCCAGATTCTGGAGCTCGTCCTGCAGCTCCTTCGCGCGGCTCTGGAAAGCGGCGGCGTTGTCCGGGTCCGCCTCGCCGAGCTTCACGGCGACCTGCCCGGCCACCGTGGCGAGACGGGTCGGGTCGAGCCAGAAGTGCGGGTCGGTGCCGCCGGTGCTCTCCTCGGCGTGCGCCTCCTCGCCCTCGTGGGCGTGCTCGTCGGCCTCCGCCGCGCTCAGCAGCTCGATCGACGAGGCCGCGTCGAACGCGTGGTCGCCGCCGTTCTGCTTCACCGCGTCGTCCACCGCGGGCTGGAAGCCGCTCAGGTAGACGACCAGGTCGGCGTCGGTGATCTCGCCCACCTGGCGGGCGTTGAGCTCCACGTCGTGCGGCTCGGCGCCCGGCTTGGTGAGATTGCTGACGCTGACCACGTCACCTCCGACCCGCTCGCTGATGAACTGCAGCGGGTAGAACGCGGTGACGACGGAAAGCTTCCCGTCACTGCCCGTGGATGCGCCTCCGCAGCCGCTGAGGACCAGGAGGAGGGCGAGGGCGGGGGCGAGGCGGCGCATCATGCCATCAACTGTCGTCGACAATGACAATGATTGTCAAAAGCGCATGAGTCTCGTCGTCGACTCAGAGGATCTTGGATATCGCGGCGATGATCAAAAGCGAGAGCAGGACCAGGCGCACGGTACGGGTGATGGCCGACTGCACCGGCCAGGTCGTGAACGTCAGCGCTCCCAACCCGGCCGCCAGCACCGCCAGCAGCAGCGCGCCGACGATCCCCGGCAGGAACAGGCCCCCCAGGAGGACTACGAGGGCCACGATGAACGCCACGGTCG
The DNA here is from genome assembly GCF_004001265.1 of Actinoplanes sp. OR16. Classification (GTDB taxonomy): domain Bacteria; phylum Actinomycetota; class Actinomycetes; order Mycobacteriales; family Micromonosporaceae; genus Actinoplanes. The sequence goes on from NZ_AP019371.1 coordinate 3,555,848, forward strand.
GATTGACCCGGGCGATCCGGCGCAGCATTTGGTCGGACGGCGTCACTGTCGGCTCCTTCGGCGTGCGTACCCTCGTCACATGCTGGTGCTCAACCGCTTCCACGTCCCACCGGAAACGCACGACGACTTCGTCGAACGTGCGCACGCCGCCCTCGCCGCCCTCGCCGCGAGCCGGGGTTACCGGTCCGGCCGGCTGGCCCGGGCGCTGGAGGACCCGGCCGCCTGGACCCTGGTGACCGAGTGGGAGTCCGTCGGAGCCTACCGGCGAGCGCTGGGCGGATTCGAGGTCAAAGTGCACGCCACGCCGTTGCTCGCCCTGTCCCTCGACGAGCCGTCGGCGTACGAGACCCTCGCCGCGGCCGAGCCGGACGGGGCCGTCGTCGTGACCGCCAGCGACCGGGCCGCCGATCCGTGGCGCTGAGAACTAGGCTGGAAACATGAGCACGGCGCCGTACGTCCCGCTGCCACCCGCCGGCCCCGGAGTCCATCCGCCGTTCCCCGCGCCCCCGGTCGAGGGACGCGGCAGACGGATCGGCATGGGCCTCGGCATCGCCGGCGGCATCCTGGCGCTGGTCTGCGGCGGTGGCGCGGTCGCGATCGCCGGGCTGGCCACCGCCATGGACAACGCGATCAACGAGCAGGTCGACGTGGTCGTGAGCCGTTACATGGAGGCCGTGCAGGACCGCGAGTTCACCAAGGCGTACGGGCTGCTCTGCCAGGACGCGCGCAGCCAGGAGAGCCGCGAGGACTACATCACCAGGATGACCGCGAGCGAGCAGGTCGCGGCGTACTACGTGGGTGACGTTGATCTGACGTACGGGACGGTGCCGGTCGACGTGACCTACGCCGACGGTGACACCGCCGTTGTTCAGGCCGAACTCGCCCAGAACACCTCGACGGGCGCGTTCGAGGTGTGCGGTCTCGGGGAGTAATCTCGCTCTTCGTCCTGTCAACAACCGATTTCCCCGCCGACACCCAGCCGGCGTAGGAGGAAACCCGCACATGCCTGCCGACCGTATCGACTCCGTCGTCAGCCTGGCCAAGCGCCGGGGCTTCGTCTTCCCCTCCAGCGAGATCTACGGAGGAACCCGCTCGGCGTGGGACTACGGTCCGCTCGGCGTGGAGTTGAAGGAGAACGTCCGCCGGCAGTGGTGGCGGACCATGGTCCAGCAGCGCGACGACATCGTCGGCCTGGACTCCGCCGTCATCCTCGCCCGTGACGTCTGGGCGGCCTCCGGTCACCTCGACGCGTTCGTCGACCCGCTGACCGAGTGCCAGTCCTGCCACAAGCGGTTCCGCGCCGACCACCTCGAGGAGGCGTACGAGGCGAAGCACGGCTCGCTGCCGTCGTCGCTCTCCGAGCTGAACTGCCCGAACTGCGGCAACAAGGGCACCTTCACCGAGCCGAAGATGTTCAACGGCCTGATGAAGACCTACCTCGGCCCCACCGAGAGCGCCGAGGGCCTGCACTACCTGCGCCCGGAGACCGCCCAGGGCATCTTCGTGAACTACAACAACGTGGCGACCGCGGCCCGCAAGAAGCCGCCGTTCGGCATCGCGCAGATCGGCAAGAGCTTCCGCAACGAGATCACCCCGGGCAACTTCATCTTCCGTACGCGGGAGTTCGAGCAGATGGAGATGGAGTTCTTCGTCGCGCCCGGCAGTGACGAGGAGTGGCACGACTACTGGCTGCAGCAGCGCTGGGACTGGTACCGCGACCTGGGCCTCTCGGAGAGCAACCTGCGCTTCTACGAGCACCCCAAGGAGAAGCTCTCGCACTACTCGAAGCGGACCGTCGACATCGAGTACCGCTTCCAGTTCGGCGGCACCGAGTTCGCCGAGCTCGAGGGCGTCGCGAACCGGACCGACTTCGACCTGTCGACGCACTCCAAGCACTCCGGTGTCGACCTCTCCTACTTCGACCAGGAGAAGGGCGAGCGCTGGGTTCCCTACGTCATCGAGCCCGCGGCCGGCCTGACCCGCGCGGTCCTGGCCTTCCTGCTCGAGGCCTACGACGAGGACGAGGCGCCGAACACCAAGGGCGGCGTCGACAAGCGCACGGTCATGCGCTTCGACCCGCGCCTCGCGCCGGTCAAGGTCGCCGTCCTGCCGCTGTCGCGCAACCCGGAGCTCTCGCCGAAGGCGAAGGAGCTCTCCGCGAACCTGCGCAAGCGGTGGATCGTCGAGTTCGACGACTCGCAGGCCATCGGCCGCCGCTACCGGCGCCAGGACGAGATCGGCACGCCGTTCTGCGTCACCGTCGACTTCGACACCCTCACCGACAACGCGGTGACGGTGCGCGACCGCGACACGATGAAGCAGGAGCGCGTCTCCCTCGACCAGATCGAGGACTACCTGATCAAGCGCCTGCCCGGCTGCTGATCCCGCGGAGGGCCCGGCGGTTTCAGAACTCGAAGCCGCCGGGTTTTCCGTTTCGGTCGGCGATCAGGCCGGCCAGCACCGCCACGGCGATCTCCGGCCCGGTCCGGCTGCCGATGTTGAGCCCGATCGGCCGGTGCACCCGGGCGATCTCCTCCTCCGGCACCCCGAGTTCGCGCAGCGCCGCGACGTGCGGCCCCTCGCTGCGCGGGTTGCCGACGATGCCGATCCACCGGCTCTTGGCGGCGAGCGCCTCCTGAAGCACCGCGCCGATCTCCGGCCGGTGATGGTCGCTCAGCACCACGTCGGTGTGCTCGTCGATCTCGGCGGCGGCCAGGTCGGCCACATACGTGTCACCGTGCTCCCGGGGCGTCCCGTTCAGCAGGGTCGGATCGGGCTCCACGAGAACCGAGTGGAAGCCCAGATCCACAGCGAACCGCTGAAGGGCCGCCGACACCGGCGACGCGAACACCACGACCAGTTTCCGAACGTCTCCCATGAGCCCGACTCTGCCAGACTGACCGATTCGGTGACCGGGCTTGTGGCGTGTCACCCTAGAGCGCGTGACCGCACCACTTCTGCTCGGCGACCACGCCGTCAATCCGCCCGTCGTGCTCGCGCCCATGGCCGGCATCACCAACGTGGCGTTCCGGCGGCTCTGCCGTGAGCAGGGCGGCGGCGTCTACGTCTGCGAGATGATCACGACGCGGGCGCTCGTCGAGCGGATCCCGAAGACGCTCAAGATGATCGCCTTCGCCGAGGACGAGGGTTTCCGCAGCCTGCAGCTCTACGGCGTGGACCCGGATGTGACGGCGGCGGCCGTGCGGATGATCGGCGAGGACAACCTGGCCGACCACATCGATCTGAACTTCGGCTGCCCGGTGCCGAAGGTGACGCGGCGCGGCGGCGGCTCGGCCCTGCCGTGGCGGCGGCGGCTGTTCGCGCGGATCGTGAGCCAGGCCGTGGCGGCGGCGAAGCCCTACGGCATCCCGCTGACGATCAAGATGCGCAAGGGCATCGACGACGACCATCTGACGTACGTGGAAGCCGGCCTCGCCGCGCAGGAAGCCGGCGTGGCAGCGGTGGCCCTGCACGCGCGCACCGCCGAGCAGCGCTACTCCGGCAAGGCCGACTGGGACGCCATCGCCACGTTGAAGCAGGCGCTGGACGTGCCGGTCCTCGGCAACGGCGACATCTGGGAGGGCTCGGACGCGCTGCGGATGGTCGAGCACACCGGCGTCGACGGCGTGGTCGTCGGCCGCGGTTGCCTGGGCCGCCCGTGGCTCTTCGCCGACCTGGAGGCCGCGTTCACGCAGGGCGCCGACTACAAGCCGGTGCTGCCGACCCTCGGCGAAGTCTCCAAGATCCTGGCCCGGCACGCTCAGCTGCTGGTCGAGGCCCTGGAGGACGAGAAGCACGGCTGCGCCGACTTCCGCAAGCACGTCGCGTGGTACCTCAAGGGCTTCCCGGTCGGCGGCGAACTCCGCCGCAGCCTGGCGATGATCTCCTCGCTGGCCGAGCTCGACGACCTGCTCGCCAAGCTCGACCCGTCGATCCCGTTCCCGGCCGAGGCGCTGGGCCAGCCGCGCGGGCGGGTCAACGCGCCGGGAAAGGTGTCGCTGCCGCACGGCTGGCTGGACAGCCGCGACGACGACACGGTCCCGGAGGGCGCGGAGACCGAGGAGTCCGGCGGCTGATCTCCACCCGGATCTCCACCCCTCGGTGGTCCAAGTCCACCCCGCCCTCTCCCTATGGTCCGTGTCCATGGGGAACAACGGGAAGTTCGAGGGAAACCGCAGCATCCGCCTCGTCGGTGAGGTGCTCGGACGGGTCGTCGAGCGAGAGGGCGGCAGGATCACCGGCCGGGTGATCGTCGCCGGTCTCGTGGTGCTGGGCGTCGCGGGTCTCGCGTTCGTCGCCTACCGTCTGTTGATGATCGACCTGATCCTCAACCTGGTGGGAGAGCGTGGTTGACGCTGCGTGAGGGCGTGCGCCGGCTCCGGGCCGACGACCCGGAGACCGGCTGGCTGGTCCGCGTCGTCCTCAGCGCCCTGCTGATCTGGGCGTTCGCGACGGCCGGTCCGGCGAGTCCCGGTGTCCGCCCGGTGCTCGCCGCCGCCCTCGCCGGTTGGTTCCTCTTCGTCCTCGCCGATCACCGGCGGCCGCGTCTCGCCCGGGCGGCTCTCGCGATGGCCGCGGTGCTTCCGGCGATTGCCGCGAGCCGGCCCGAGGACGCTTCGTCACTTCTCTATCTGTACGCCGCGCTCTTCACCTTCGTGCTGTTACCCCGAACGCCGATGTGGGCGATCCTGTCACTCACCGCAGTCGTACTCGCGGTCCTGCTGACCGGTCTCTGGCTCGCTGGCCGGGGACCGGCAGCGATGCTCACGCAGCCCGCTCTGATCGCCGTCCTGGTGCTGTTCAGCCTGCACCGCCGGGAGTACCGCCTGCGCGCCGAGCAGACGGCGCTGCTGCTCGAACAGATCACGCAGACCCGGGAGGCGCAGGCCCGGGCGGCGGCACTGGACGAGCGGGCCAGGATCGCCCGTGAACTGCATGACGTCCTCGCGCACTCGCTCGGCGCGCTCGGCGTTCAGCTGGAGGTGGCGGAGGCGCAGCTGACCGAGAAGGGTGATGTGGACGCTGCTGCCACCCGTATCCGGAAGGCTCGTCGCCTGGCTCTGGACGGCCTCGCCGAGGCGCGTTCGGCGGTCCGGGCGCTGCGTGCGGACGTGCCACCGCTGCCACGGGCCCTGACCGATCTGAGCAGCCGTCACGAGGCCGACCACGGCAGCACCGTCACGCTGAGCATCGAGGGCGAACGTCGCACCCTGTCACCGGGCGCCGAAGTATCGCTGCTCCGGATCGCCCGCGAGGCGCTCACCAACGCGGCCCGGCACGCTTCCGGCCGCCCGGTCACCATCACCCTGGACTATCGGGATGCGTGGACGCGGCTGACCGTGGTCAATCCCGCCGATGCCGGTGATATCGGTGAGGACGGCCACGGGCTGGTCGGCGCGAGGGAACGGATCGCGCTGGTCGGCGGGAGACTGGATGCCGGATTCGCCGGAGACGAATGGGTCGTGACCGCGGAGGTGCCGTCATGACCGGCGATCTGCGGGTGCTGGTCGTCGACGATCAGCAACTGGTCCGGGAAGGGCTCACCGCGCTGCTCGAACTCACCGACGGAGTGATCGTGGTCGGCGCGGCGGGCGACGGCGCCCGGGCCCTGGAACTGATCGCCGACCACCGGCCGGACGTCGTACTGATGGACCTGCGGATGCCGGTGCTCGACGGGGCCGCCGCCACCGCACAGGTCCGGGAACGATTTCCCGAGGTCGCCGTGGTGGTGCTGACGACGTACGCGGACGACGACTCGATCGCCGGCGCTCTCGCGGCCGGCGCACGCGGGTACCTGACCAAGGACGCCGGCCGTGCCGAGATAGCGATGGCGCTGCGCGCCGCGGCGGCCGGCCACGCGCTGTTCGCGCCGGAGGTGTCCGCGCGGCTCGCCGAGGCGATGAGCCGCCCGAACCCGACGCCGGCGCGGGATCGGCTGCCGGACGGCCTCACCCGCCGGGAAGCGGAAGTGCTGGGCCGGATCGGTCGAGGCATGACGAACGCCGAGATCGCCGCCGACCTGTTCGTCACCGAGGCCACCGTCAAGACGCATATAAACAACGCGTTTGCCAAGATCGGCGCCCGCAACCGGGCCGAGGCGGCCACCTACGCCGTCCGCAACGCCCTGACTTGACCCGGCCGTAGGCAGTCGCGCTGGTCAGGAACTGCGGCGGGGCAGGAAGGCTGTCAGGAGCAACGGGATCGCTGACAGGGCGAACAGCAGCGGCAGCGGCAACGGCAGGGCGAAACCCGCGTAGAGGAGCACGGCGAAGACCTCGGCGCCGAATCCCGCCACCGACAGGATCGTGGTCCGGGACGGACCGGCGATCGACTCCTGCAGGCGGGACTCGGCGTGCACCATGGCGAACTGGAGCAGGCCGAACGCCGCCGACACCAGCATCATGCCGGCCAGGTGCGGCACCAGGGCGCCGGTTGCCAGGGTCACCGACGCCAGCAGCAGCGCCACGGCCAGCGGGCGCGGGGTGGCCGGCGGGATCCGGCCGGCCAGGGCGCTGCCGGCGGCCATCGCCAGAGCGGTCACGGCGAACAGCAGTGGCACCTGGGCCGTGCTCGCCCTCTTGTCGCCGGCGAGCAGCGGGAGGTATTCGTCCAGTGCGCTGAAACCCGGCACGGCGGCGGCCACCAGAACGGCTCGGGCCACATTGCCGCCGGTCGCCTCGGTGAGGCCGGACCGCAGCGTCGAAAGGTATCCGGATGTGCTTGCGGGGCTTTCACTCGTACGATCAAAATCGGGCAAACCAAGCGCAAGAAGACCGCCCAGGGTGACCGTCGCGATGCTGATGGCCCCCACCAGGGGATAGCCGCCGTGCGTGAACGCGGGCGCCGCCAGCAACGTGGCGCCGAGCATGGCGAGCAGACCGGTCGTATCGGCGCGTCCGATGACCTCGGCATAAGCGGTCGAGTCGCCCAACTCGTCGTAGACGATCGACTCGAGCGTGCCCGAACTCAGCGCGCCACCGAGACCCCAGAGGGCGAAGCCGAGCGCGAATCCGGGGTACGACGGCCAGATCAGCCAGAGGGCGAAACCGGTCGCGGTGGTGAACTCACCGAGCACGTAGAGGCGCTTGCGGGACCAGGTGTCGGCGAGCGCGCCGGCCGGGATCTCGCACGCGAAGGAGACCACCGACCAGATCGCGAAGAGCGACGAGATCTCGGCAGTCGTGAGCCCGGTGTCCGCGAAGAGCAGCGCGTAGACCGGGTAGAGGAGCACGCCCTCGGCGCAGGCGCGCACCGCATAGAGACGTCAGCGTCAAATCGGGTGCATGACCCCAGCGTGCTCCGGCCGGAGAACCGGCGTCAACGCAATTTGGCCTCGTCGGCCGCGGCCCGGCCGGACTCCCAGCCCTCCAGGCTGTCCACCCGGCTCGTGCGGCTCCGGACCGTTGTCGGGAAGACCTTGTCCATGGCTTCACGCACCTGGACGTCCCGGTTGCGCAGCACCGGCAGCAGATCGTCGCGCGCGGCCAGCTCCCGCTCGGCGGTCTGGCGCAGGCGTTCGCCGATCCGGTAGGCGTACGCCACCAGGAACGACCGGCGGAACGCCTTCACTCTGGCCTTGCCCTTGGCCGGCTCGTCACGGGTCATCGCGCGGTTCGCCTGAACCAGCAGCGACGTGTAGAGCAGCTCGACCGCGTCGATGTCGGTGTCGAAGCCGAAGATCGTGCTGAAGCCGAGCTCCGGCGACCAGACGCACCGGCAGCTGTTCGCCCGGGCCACGGCGTCGAGCAGGCTGGCCTTCTCGTTCTCATACGGATGATCCACACCGATCCGGCGCGCGAACGGCATGACACCCACGGCCGGCGCGTCGATCATCTCGATCCGGTACCGGGTGATCAGCTCCTGGGCCTTCGCGCTGTACGCCTCCGCCTCGGCCGCGAAGTCGGTCGCCTCGGCCTTCGCCAGCAGAGCGCGCACCTTGTCGAGGATGCGCTGGTCGGAGTGGTGCGGCACGGTCGTGAGCGGGGTGCCGGGCGGCGGGACGAGGACCTCGATGGCCGGCAGCAGCCGGAGTTCGGCGAGCAGGCTGAGGGAGGCGTCGAGGACGGCGATCCGGTCGGGCCGGCGACCTTGGAATGCCGGGAGTGATTCGGCCTGGGCGCGCCAGCGGTCGTCGACCGGTGTCCGATTCTTCTGGAAATTCAGTGCTGCGTCGGCTACCAGGCTCGCCTGGATCGGGTTGCCTCGCCGGGCCACCGCGCGATGCAACTCGGCCGGCTGCCACCCGTGCTGGAAGAGCCGATCGAACTCGGTCTCCATCACGGCGGCGAGCACCGTGTCGACCTCGGCCGAGGGCACGCCGGTCAGCACGTCGATCGCGGTCTCGAAATCGAGCGCTCCCTGACGCACGCTATCGATGATCTCCCGCGCGGACACCATCGAATGGTAGTCGCTCCGACCCCGGCTTCCGGCCTGCACCCTGCCCATCGTGGCCTGCGTTACCAGCCCTGCCCCGAGCCGTAGCCCAGCGACGTGTCCCGGGCCTCGCCAGGTGTCACGGCGAGAGTGCCGTGGCCCCGGTTCCCGGCCGGGACCACGGCGCCGTGACCGCCGAGCGGCCGGACGGTCACGGAGTCTGCAGCCGGGTCCTCACAGGCGGACGCCCTGGTGCTGGCACACCGGGCGCCGGATATGCGTGTTTGCAGCGCTGCAAAGACAGCATGCACGCCTGTCGATCGGACGGCAAGGGGCAGCGGGAAACAGGCCGGAAATCTGAGACCGCCACGTGCGGGGGCGGGGAGGGTGGTGCGGCCCTCCCCGCCCCCCGGGGTGGCGACCATCGCCTAGACGTCGAGGTCGTTCTCGATGCGTCGCAGCTGATGGCGGGACATGGCGAGGTTCGCCCGGTCGCGGCGGAGCGCCACGTAGAGGAAGAGTCCCTTGCCGGACCGGCTCGTGAGCGGCCGGATCATGTGGTACTGCGTGTCGAGCGTGATCAGGATGTCCTCGATCTTCTCGGTGAGGTTGAGCATCTCCATCGCGCGGAGCTTCGCGCGGACCACGTCGGTGTTGCCGGCCGCGGCGACCGTCAGGTCGAGCTCCTTGCCGCCGCCGAGGGTGCCCAGGGCCATGCCGCTGGTGTGGTCCACGAGAGCGACGCCGATGCAGCCGTCGATCTCCATGATTTCCTTCAGTGCGGTGTCCATGTCGGGCATGGGATTCGTTCCTCCGTTGAGGTGGGTGGGAATTCGGATGGTCAGCTCGTCGCCTGACGCCGCCGTGCGACGTTCGACAACGTGGACATCGGAGTGCGCCGGGCCAGCGGACTCGGAGGTCCGGCCTGAGCCGGGATCTCCGGCCGCGGCGGCGGCGCGGAGTCGACGGCCATGATCTTGATGAGCCGGCGTACGCACCGGCGTGCCTCCAGGTGCACCATCGCCAGGTTGGCGTCGCCCGAGGTGACCAGCGTGAGCAGGGCGTTCGGGCCGCAGGCGTACGTCGTGATGTACCCGCCGTCGCACTCGACGACGGATTCACGCAGCTCGCCGTGGTTGACCGCGTGGGCGAACCGGCGTGCCAGCGCCAGGTGCGCCGCAGCGAGAGCGGCGAGCGTGTCCGATTCGAGGCCGTGCGAGTCGTGCGCGACGACCAGCCCGTCGGCGGTGGCCAGCACGCTGCCGGAGAGCTCGGGCACCTTGCTGCGAAGGCGGCCGAGTTCCTCGAGTACCGCCGGATCCACCGTCATCGGATCCTCGCTCCTTCTGCTGTCGGGGGCTGTCGGGGCTGCCGGGAGGCGCGCGGGTCATCGCAGGGCCCGCAGTGCGGTACGGATGCGTTTGAGCAGGACTTCGTCGGTGCCCTGATGCACCGGCGGGTTCTCGGCGTCGGCGAGCTCCTTGGGGAGCTTCGCCCCGGGTTTCCGGCGGGCCAGGCGTGGCCGGTTGAGCCCGCCGTTGTGGTCGGCCAGGGGAGGCGCCGGCGGTGGGTCCGGAGGCGATTCCAGCCGGGGAGGCGCCGCGCGGGCATGTGCGGGCTCCGGCGCGGGCGGGCGGCTGCGGCTCGCTGCCTGGTCCAGGCCATTGATCACTGGTACGGGCGGAGCGCTGACCGGTGCGGCCGGCGGCCGGTCGACCGGAACAGTGGCTCCCCGCGGATGTGGCAGTCGCACGAAATCGGTGGACTCCACCCGTACGACCGGAAGCTCGATCATCCCTAGCGCCGCAAGGCGCCGCAGCTCCTGGATGGTCGCGTAGCCCGCGCGTCCCAGAAGCAGGGCCAGGTCGGCCGGGGTGCGCTGGCCGTCCGCGTGCGCCAGCAGCTCCCACTGCGGCGCGGTCAGCGTGATCCGCTCGCGAGGCGCCCGGATGACCGGGATGACCGGCGCGACGTCGATCCGCGGGTTGGGGAAGATGTCGTCGAGCAGTTGGACCCGGCGGAGCACCTCCCGGGCGACGGCGGCGGCGTCGATGTGGACGACCGCGCCGAGCCAGTGGGTGGCACCGGGCAGGAATTCGACGGTGGCGGCCGGTTGGGACAGCACGAAGTACGCCGCGTCGTAGGTGGAGCCGAGAACGCAGAGTTCCAGCTCCCCCTGAGTGAGATGGCCCTGGTCGACCAGGATCCGGCCGACCCGTGCCGTGGAGGTGCCGAGGTCCAGCGCGTTCTGCCAGGTACGCGCGGCGAGCCGCCCGGAGGACGTGAGCATCTCGCCCACTCCGGGAGCGGCCGGCGACTCGGCGTAGATGATCCGCCCCTCGAAGACGTAGACCGCGCCGCCGGGCTGGCCGTTCACCACCAGGGCTCCGGTCTGCCGCTCGCCGGCGACCTGCGTCAGCAGGTTCCCGGGCGATGCGGTCGTCGTGGAGGCCACCGAGTTACTCCTGTTCGGGTGCTAGGGCGGTTGGTTACGTCGTGACCAACTCGTCGGCGAGGCGTTGCATCTTGCGGCGGGCCACGGCGAGGTTGCCGCGGACCCGGTCGAGCCACACGTAGAGCACCAGCCGGCTGTCGAACTCGGTCTGGACGACGCGCAGGAGGTGGTAACCACCGGCGGTCGTGATGATCAGGTCTTCGAGCAGGTCGTGCGGGATGGCCGAGACGAACAGCGAGCGGCTGTTCGCGGCCTGGACCACTTCCGCGGTGCCGGCGGCTGCGGCCTCGTGGTCCGAGTTGGGTGCGGCCCCGGTCGTGGCGACCGGGAATCCGGTGGTGTAGTCGACGATGCTGGCCCCGACCGCGCCGGGGATCGTCATGGCCTCCTGTAGACAGTTGTCGACGCCGGGCACGTCTCTCCTCAGCGTTTGGTGGCTCCCGGTTCGTACCGGGCTTCGTTGCCCCGGTGGCGTCTCGTCGATCCCTCGCCGCCACCGTGGGCCATCCTCCGGTGACAGTGAGCCGACAAGTCGCACGTTTTGTGCGTCATGGTCCAGTGGGTGAAGAGCGGTCCGGAAGGACGTCATCCTGCGCCACCCGGCCGGTGCCGGCGTCGCACTTCCGGTGCGCTGCCGAGCCCGGCGTCACCCGGCTGGGGCGCGTAACGTGATCGTCACACGTCGATTCGGTGCCGTCCGGGAGGTGCGATGCCCAGTCGCTGGGAGCAGGTCGTGGTGGCCGCGGAGGACCCGCCGAGGCTGGCGCGCTGGTGGGCCGAGGCGCTCGGCTACCTGATCGTGAGCGAGGGGCCGGATCAGGTCGAGATCAGGCGTACGCCCTCCGCCCTGCCCGCATTGCTCTTCACGCCGATCACCGGCGTCCGCGCCGGGATGAACCGTCTGCACCTCGATCTGCGCCCGGACGACCAGGAATCCGAGGTGGAGCGGCTCGTCGGGATGGGGGCCCGCCCGGTCGGCATCGGTCACCGCGACACGGGCTGGGTGGTGCTCGCCGACCCGGAGGGCAACGAGTTCCGCATCCTCAGTAGCGGAACTGGCCGATCAGTCCACGGATCTCCGCAGCCGCCGTACTGACCAGCTCGGCCGAGTGCCGGGTGGTGTTCGCGCCCTCGGCGGTGGACGCGCTCGACGCGGTGATGTGCGAGACCGTCCCGCTGATCTGACCGGCCGCCGACGAGACCGCACCGACGTCGCGGGCCAGCTGATCGGTGGTTGCCGTCTGCTGCTCGACCGCCGCCGCGATGGTCCGCTGGCCGTCGTCGATCCGCCCGATCACCTCGGCGATCGCCTGGATCGCCTCGGCCGTGCTCGTGGTCATCTCCTGGATCGCCGAGATCCGCGCGGTGATCTGGCCGGTGGCCTGCGCGGTCTCCTGCGCCAGGTCCTTGACCTCGGTGGCGACCACGGCGAACCCCTTGCCGGCCTGACCGGCCCGGGCCGCCTCGATGCTGGCGTTCAGCGCCAGCAGATTGGTCTGCTCGGCGATGTTGGTGATCATCTGGACGATGTCGCCGACCTCCCGGCTCGCCTCGCTGAGCCGGGACACCGCCTCGGCGGTCCGGTTGGCGCTCGCCGTCGCCTCGCTCGTCGTGGACGCGGCCGACATGGTCTGCCGCGCGATCTCCCGGATCGAGGAGGACAGCTGCTCGGTCGCGGTCAGCATGTCGGCGACCGACCCGGAGACGTTCCCGGCCGAGCTGTCCGCGCTGCGCGCCTGCGACGACGTCTGATCCGCCGACCGGTCCAGCTCGCCGGCGAGGGTCTGCAGGTCGCTGCTGGCCTCGCCGAGCGTCCCCACCCGCTCGGCGGTCGCCTTCACCGTCGTCTGGATCGCCGTGAGCGCCTCGTTCAGCTCCTGCGCCATCTCGCCGAACTCGTCCCGTGCCACGATCGGCGCCCGGGCCGTCAGATCCCGTTGCGCCAGGGTGTGCAGCGTCTCCCGCATGGCCCGCAGCGGCCGGCGGATCGCCCGGATCGTGAAGAAGCAGACGATCACCGTGATCAGGTTGGCGACGAACGCCGCGATCTTGATGAATCGGCTGCTCGTCGTGGACGCGTCCTGGCCCTGCGCGCTCACCGCGTCCACCTCGGCGAGCATCTCGTCGTCCAGGCCGCCGAGCTCCTCCTCCAGCGCCGCGTACGCCGTCAGGAACGCCGTCAGCTGCTCACCCGCGGCGGCCCGGTCGGCGACGGCGGCCCGCACCGTGGCGGCCGCCGACTCCGCGTACGCGACCACGTCCGGCCGCACCTTCGCGTAGTCCGCCCGCATCCCGGCCGGGGCCTGCGCGGCCGCCTCGTCGAACTTCGCCACCATCGTGTCGCCGTGCCCGGTCACCTCGCCGTCGTCCGAGCCCGAGTACATCGCGCTCATCACGTCGGCCTTCAGCGCGTCGTGCATCATGTCCGCGTTCCACTGGTCGCTCATCGCCGAGCTGATCGTGGCGATCTCCCGGTTCGCCGCCGACTGGTCGTCGGAGCTGCGCACCGCGAAGACCGTCACCAGCGCCACCGAGAAGAGCCCGGCCGCGCCCAGGATCAGCAGCCGGCCGGTGATCGTCACGGCCCGGCGGCGGGAAACGGACTCCACGGTTGACCCATCGGCAACCTGGACAATCGGCTTAGGGTGAGATCATGACGGCTGCGGACGCCCAGCGGTGGGCATCTGAGCCCGCGAAGGACAGCGGGTACGGGCGTACCCCGTACCAGCGGGACCGGGCACGGGTCCTGCACTCGGCGGGATTCCGCCGTCTCGCGGCCAAGACCCAGGTACACACCGCCGGGTCGGACGACTTCCTGCGTACCCGCCTCACCCACTCGCTCGAGGTCGCCCAGATCTCCCGGGAGATGGGCGCCCGGCTCGGCTGCGACCCGGACGTCGTCGACGTGGCCGGACTCGCCCACGACCTCGGCCACCCGCCGTTCGGCCACAACGGCGAAGCGGCCCTCGACGAGGTCGCCGAGCCCTGCGGCGGCTTCGAAGGCAACGCGCAGACGCTGCGGGTGCTCACCCGGCTGGAGGCGAAGGTGCCCGGCGCCGGCCTCAACCTGACCCGGGCCACCCTCGACGCCTGCTCCAAGTACCCGTGGTTCCGCAAGCCCGGCTACCGCAAGTTCGGTGTCTACGCCGACGACGAGCCCGTCTTCACCTGGCTGCGCGACGGCAGGGAGGACGAACGCCGCTGCCTGGAGGCTCAGGTCATGGACTGGGCGGATGACGTCGCGTACTCCGTGCACGACGTCGAGGACGGCGTGCACGGGGGATACCTGAACCTCGGCTCGCTGCTGCACGACGCCGGCGAGCGGGCCGAGCTGTGCCGCGACGTCGCCGGCACGTACTCCGAGGAGAGCGCCGACGAACTCGGCGCCGCCCTCGACCAGCTGCTCGCCGACCCGGCGGTCAAGGCGGTGGCCGGGTACGACGGCGGTTACGACGGCCAGGTCGCGCTCAAACGGATGACCAGTGTGCTGACCGGCCGCTTCGTCGCCTCCGCGGTCGGCGCCACGCACAGCCGGTTCGGCACCGACCCGATGCGGCGGTACGACGCCGACCTGATCGTGCCGCGGACCGTCCGCAACCAGTGCGCGCTGCTCAAGGGGATGGCGTTCCGGTACGTCATGCGGATGCGGGCGGCCGAGGAGTGGTACTCACGGCAGCGGGTCATCCTGGTCGAGCTGGTCGAGGCGCTCCTCCGTACGCCGGAAAGGCTCGATCCTCTCTTCCGCCCGCTCTTCGCCGCCGCGCCCGACGACGCCGCCGCGCTCCGGGTGGTGATCGACCAGGTGGCGTCGCTCACCGACCCGGCCGCCGTCGCCTGGCACGAATCCCTGGTAGCGGCGCGCCGCTGACCCTGCTGGCGGGCCGGCCGTCCGCCGAGGCAGGATGTATGCCGTGGCGGGCAGGGTCAAGGACGAAGACATCGCACTGGTCCGGGACCGGTCCTCGATCGTCGATGTGATCAGTGAGACGGTGACGCTGCGCTCGGCCGGCGGCGGCAACCTGAAGGGCCTGTGTCCCTTCCATGACGAGAAGACACCGTCCTTCAACGTCTCACCCGCCCGTAATGTCTATTTCTGTCACGGTTGCGGCCAGGGTGGCGACGCGATCAAGTTCCTGATGGACGCGGAGCATCTGTCGTTCATCGAGTCGGTGGAGCGGCTGGCGTCGAAGGCCGGCATCCAGTTGCGGTACGACACCGACACGGTCGGGTCGACGCTGCCCCGGCCGCAGACCGGTCAGCGGCAGCGGCTGCTCGCCGCGCACGCCGCCGCCGTGGAGTTCTACCGCGATCAGCTGGGGTCGCCGGGCGCGCGGAAGGCGCGGGAGTTCCTCGCCGAGCGCGGGTTCGGCCGGGACGCCGCCGAGAAGTACGGGTGCGGGTTCGCACCGGACAGCTGGGACGCGCTCAGCAAGCACTTGCGGCTCAAGGGCTTCACCGCGGAGGAGCTGACCACGGCCGGCCTCTCCAAGCCGGCCCGGTCCGGCTCGCTGATCGACCGGTTCCGGCGCCGGCTGCTCTGGCCGATCCGGGACCTCTCCGGCGACGTGATCGGGTTCGGGGCGCGCAGGCTGTTCGACGACGACGACGGCCCGAAGTACCTGAACACGCCGGAGACGCCGATCTACAAGAAGTCGCACGTGCTCTACGGCATCGACCATGCCAAGCGGGAGATCGCCAAGCGCGGCCGGGCGGTCATCGTCGAGGGGTACACCGACGTGATGGCCTGTCACGAGGCGGGCGAGCCGACGGCGGTGGCGACCTGCGGGACGGCGTTCGGCGTGGACCACATCCAGGTGCTGCGCCGCCTGCTGATGGACAGCGACAGCTTCACCGGCGAGATCATCTACACGTTCGACGGCGACGCGGCCGGCCAGAAGGCGGCGTTGCGCGCCTTCGAGGAGGATCAGCGGTTCGTCGGGCGTACCTTCATCGCCGTCTCGCCCGACAACATGGACCCCTGCGAGCTGCGGCTGGCGAAGGGCGATCTCGCCGTCCGGGACATGATCGCCGGCCGGGAGCCGCTCGTCGACTTCGCCCTGCGTCAGACGCTCGCCAAGTTCGATCTGGACACGGTGGAGGGCCGGGTCGAGGCGATGCGCCGGGCCGCCCCTCTGGTCGCCAAGATCAAGGACAGGGAGAAGCGCCCGGAGTACGCGCGCAAGCTCGCCGGCGACCTCGGCATGGACCTGGACCCGGTGCAGCGCGCCGTCAACAACGCCGTGCGCGGTTCCCAGGAGGCCTCTCCGCAGCGCGCCGCACCGGCGCCGGCCGACTCCCCGCAGCGGATGGTCGAGCGGGAGGCCCTCAAGCTGGCATTGCAGGAGCCGGTACTGGCCGGCCCGATGTTCGACGCGCTCGGCCCGGAGAACTACGCCGACCCGGTGCTGCAGTCGGTCCGCGAGGCGGTCGGTGACGCCGGCGGCGCCTCCTCGGCCACCGGCGGCGCGGTCTGGATCGAGAAGGTACGCGACAGCTGCGCCGACATGGGTGGCCAGATGCTGGTCAGCGAGCTCGCGGTCGAGCCGCTCTACGTCGACGGCCCGGTCGATCCGCGCTATGTGCAGGTCACCCTGGCCCGGCTGCAGGGCGCCGCGCTCGCCACCCGGATCCGCGATCTCAAGTCCAAGGTGCAGCGGCTCAACCCGGTCGCGAACAAGGATCAGTACCTGGCCCTGGCCGGGGAACTCTTCTCGCTGGAACAGCAGGCTCGTGCCCTGCGTGATCAGGCGGCAGGTGGATTGTGAAGCTCTTCCGACGTCGTCCCGCGTTGCCGGCCTCCGCGCGGCCGCCGCTCGATCCGACCGAGCGGGTGGTGGCGTGGTGCCCGGCCTCCTCGGGGGAGGACGTCGTCGTGGCCACCAACCACGGCATCTGGTTGCCGGGTTCTTCGTCCCGGCTGGGCTGGCACGAGATCCACAAGGTGGCCTGGTCGGGCCGTGAGCTGCGGATCATCCCGGCGGTCGTGTCCGAGGTGCGGGACGGCTATGCGGTGCTCACCGACGGTCCGGCCGTGACGTACCTGCTGCTGGAACCGGCTGAGGTGCCCGATCAGGTGCGGACCAGGGTGACCAAGTCGGTCGCGTACACCAACCATCACGCGCTGCCACAGGGCGCGGTCCGGGTGGTCGGGCGGCGGGTGAGCGGCAAGGACGGTCTCACCTGGGCGGTGCGTTATGACGCGGGCACCCCGGTTGAGCAGGACGAGGTGGTGTCGGCGACCGATGAGCTGGTCGGCGCTGCGAGGGAAACTGTCACACCCTCCCTCTAGGGTTCGCAGGGTGATCCCCCTCATCCATGCGCGCGGTTTGGTCAAGCGGTTCGAGTCGTTCACGGCGGTCGACGGCATCGACGTCGACGTGCGTGCCGGTGAGGCGTTCGGCTTCCTCGGGCCCAACGGCGCGGGCAAGAGCTCGACCATGCGCATGATCGGTTGTGTCTCGCCGCCGAGCGAGGGCGTGCTGGAGATCCTCGGGATGGATCCGCGGCGGGACGGCCCGGCCATCCGGTCCCGGCTGGGAGTCTGCCCGCAGCTCGACAACCTCGACGTCGAGCTGACCGTCCGGGAGAACCTGACGACCTACGCCCGATTCTTCGGCATCCCGCGCCGGACGGCCCGGGCCCGCGCCGACGAGCTGCTCGAGTTCGTCCAGCTCACCGAGCGCGCCGACAGCAAGGTCGAGCCGCTCTCCGGCGGGATGAAACGGCGGCTCACCATCGCCCGCGCCCTGGTCAACGAGCCCGACATCGTGCTGCTCGACGAGCCCACCACCGGCCTCGACCCGCAGGCCCGCCACCTGGTGTGGGAGCGACTGTTCCGGCTCAAGCAGCAGGGCGTCACGCTGGTGCTCACGACGCACTACATGGACGAGGCCGAGCAGCTCTGCGACCGGCTCGTGGTGATGGACGGCGGCCGCATCGTGGCGGAGGGCTCGCCGCGTTCCCTCATCGAGCAGTTCTCCACCCGCGAGGTGGTCGAGCTCCGGTTCGCCACCGAGGACCAGGGGAGTTACGCGGAGAAGCTGGCCGGTCTCGCCGAGCGCGTCGAGGTGCTGCCCGACCGCATCCTGCTCTACGTGGCCGACGGTGACGAGGTGCTCGCCGAGGTGGGCCACCGCTCTCTGGAGCCGGCCAGCGCCCTGGTCCGGCGCAGCAGCCTGGAAGACGTGTTCCTGCACCTCACCGGCCGGACGCTGGTGGACTGATGACGTCTGCGGCCTATGTGCTCGAGTACCACCTGGTCAACTATCGGCGGACCTGGCGGGCCAGCGTGCTCTCCACGTTCGTGCTGCCGCTGCTCATCATGGTCGGTTTCGGTCTCGGTGTGGGCGGTTATGTGACCGGCGGCGTCCAGGGCGTCTCCTATCTCGACTGGATGGTCCCCGGCCTGATCGCCTCGACGGCGGTGCAGACCGCGATCGGGGAGTCGACCTGGCCGGTCCTCAGCTACTTCGAGTGGCTCAAGGTCTACTTCGCTCAGGCCGCCGCGCCGCTGCGGGTCGCCGACGTGCTGGGTGGCCACCTCGCCTACATGATGTTCCGTGTGATGCTCAGCGTGGTCACGTTCCTGCTGGTGGCGGCGGCTTTCGGCACACTGCGGTCGCCGTGGGCCCTGGCCGTGCTCCCGATCGGGGTCATCGTCGGGTTCGCCGTCGCCGCGCCGGTGACGGCGTACAGCGCCTCGGTCTCCTCCGACAGCTATCTCGCGATCCTGATGCGGTTCGCGGTGCTGCCGATGTCGCTCTTCTCCGGGGTGTTCTTCCCGGTCGAGTCGCTGGCGCCGCCGCTGCGAGCGGTGGCCTACGCCCTGCCCCTCTGGCACGGCGTCGACCTGAGCCGGGCCGCCACGCTGGGGATCAATCCGGGCTGGGCGGGCCTGGCTCAGCTGCTCTACCTGCTCCTCTGGTGCGTGGCCGGCTGGTTCCTCGCGCTGGGCCGCTTCCGTCGCCGGCTGGTGGTGTGACGTGCTGACCTTCGTGATGCCGAAACTCGTCTCGTTCGAGGGCGCCGGTCGCCGGTCCGCGTCGGTGACCGAGCGCAACGTGGCGGCGCTCGGCTCGGCATATTGGCTGGTCATGCTCAGTGGCCTGCTCGAACCGGTGCTCTACCTCTTCTCGATCGGGATCGGGGTGGGCAAGCTCATCGGCGACATCACCCTGCCCGGCGGCGAGGTGGTCGGCTACGCGGCGTTCGTGGCACCGGCCATGCTGGCGTCGTCGGCGATGAGCGGCGCGCTCGCCGAGACCACCTTCAACTTCTTCGGCAAGATGAAATTCATGCGTCTGTACGACGGGATGCTCGCCACGCCGATCCGGCCCATCGAGATCGCCCTCGGCGAGTTGACGTGGGCGATGATCCGCGGGTCGATCTACTCGGCGGCGTTCCTCGTGATCATGGTGCTGATGGACCTGACGACGCCGATCTTCGCGCTCGCCGCGTTTCCCGCCACGATCCTGACCGGGTTCGCGTTCGGCGCCGCCGGCATGGCGACGGCCACGCTGATCCGCAGCTGGCAGGACTTCGACCTGATCGGCTCGGCGCAGTTCGCGCTCTTCCTCTTCTCCGGGACGTTCGTGCCCGCCACCGCCTACCCGGACGCGATCCGCTGGCTCGTCGAGCTCTCCCCGCTCTACCGCTCGGTCGACCTGGTCCGCGCCATCACCACCGGCACGGTCGGCGCGATCCAGGTGCTCGACGTGCTCTACCTGCTGGCCCTGACCGCGCTGGGCCTGACGGTCGCGGGCCGCCGCATGAACAAACTCCTCTGCAAGTAACGGGAGGTGCGCACAGCGAGACGCCGCAGCCGGGGCGAGCTCGGCTGCGGCGTACCGGTGGTGTGTGCGGGAGCGGTCAGCCCTGCGAGAGGCCCTGCTCGCTGCCCTTCTTGAGCTTGCGGTCGTCGCGGAGCTGGAGGAACGGCTCGTCGTCGGCCGGGTGGCCGGCGGCGATGGCCCGGCCGCGTTCCAGTTCGGCGTCGAGTTCGGCGCCCAGCATGATGGCGATGTTGGAGATCCAGAGCCAGACCAGGAAGGCGATGACACCGCCGAGGGTGCCGTACGTCGCGTTGTAGTTCGCGAAGTTCGCCAGGTAGATCGCGAAGGCGGCGGAGGCGATCACCCAGAGGATGACGGCGAAGATGCCGCCCGGGCTGACCCAGCGGAAGCCGCCGGTCTTGGCGTTCGGCGAGGCCCAGTAGAGAACGGCGAACATCAGGCTGACCAGCGCGATCAGAACCGGCCACTTGGCGATGCTCCAGACCGTCACCGCCACACCGCCCAGCCCGATCTTCTCGCCGACGACCTCGGCGAGGTCACCGGTGAAGATGACGATCGTGGCGGAGGCGATCAGCATGACGCCGACGAGCGCGGTCACGCCGACCCGGATCGGCAGGGTCTTCCAGATCGGACGGCCTTCCGGAACGTCGTAGATCGCGTTGGAGGCCCGCATGAACGCCGCGATGTACCCGGACGCCGACCAGAAGGCCACGACGATACCGATGATCGCCGCGAGGCCGGCCTTGCCGGTGCCCTGTACCTGGCCGAGCACGGTGTCGACGAGGTCCTTCAACTGCTGGTTCGGCGCCAGTTCGTCGATCGCGTCCTGCACCGTCTTCTGGCCGTCCGAGCCGATCAGGCCGAGCAGCGAGACGATCACCAGCAGGCCCGGGAAGATCGACAGCACGCCGTAGTAGGTGAGCGCCGCCGCCCAGTCCGAGATGTTGTCCTCGGAGAACTGCTTGAAGGTGCGCTTCACCGCGGCGATCAGGCCCTTGCCGCGCAGCTTCGTGGGGCCGTCCGGTCCGGCGTCCGGTCCGGGCGCGTTGAGATCGGGGTCGCGGTCCTCGGCGGTCCGGGTGGTCGCGGCGGCCTCGGTGTCGTAGTCGGTGGCGCCTTTGCCGCGCGCCTCGGCAGCCTGGTCATCAGCGGACTGCTCGTGGTGGGTGGGGCGAAGTTTCATCGAGGACCTCCTCCAGGCGAGAACGGGCAGCGCATGGCCGTTCCCGTGGATCGCTCACCCCGGTTGCGACGTGCGACGACGGCCTTACCCGGACAGTTCCCCGTGTTGTGCGGACCTAACCAGGCCGGCCACCTCCGGGCACCACCGCGCCGACCCGCCGATTGTCACTTGTCGATCACGGCGGCCAACTTTCGCCAGGATTTGCAAAAGTTTGTGTTGATCAAGAAAAAGGTATGGCTCGATGTGGCGGAACCACCCTAGTGTGACCGGCGTAACACGCCGTTAACGCTTGAAGGAGGAGATGCGCGTGTATCTCCCTGCGGCTCCCCACCTGCGACTCCTGCGCCTGCTGCGCGACCAGGGTCCGGTGTCCCGCGCCGAGTTGGGTGATCGCCTCGAGTTGAGCCGGCCCCGCCTGCTCGCCGAAGTCGAGCGCCTGGTCGCCGCCGAACTCATCGTCGAGGCCGGTATGGCGGCGTCCCGAGGCGGTCGCCGGTCCACCCTCGTCGAGCTGCACCCGCGGCTGCGGTTCGCCGCGGTGGATCTGGGCGCCACCTCGATCGACGTCGAGATCACCAACGGGCGGCTGGAACCGATCGTGGCGTACCAGGAGTCGGCCGACATCCGCTCCGGACCCAAGGTGATCCTCCAGCGGGTGAACGACCTGCTGGCGAAGGGGCGGACCGAGGGGGCCTACGAGCGTCTCGACGGCGTGGGCATCGGCGTGCCCGGTCCGGTGAGCTACCGCGACGGTGTGCCGGTCTCGCCGCCGATCATGCCGGGCTGGGATCGCTATCCGGTGCGAGAACTTCTGACCAGGGAGTACGGCTGCCCGGCCGTGGTCGACAACGACGTCAACATCATGGCGATCGGTGAGAGACACGGTGGTGTCGCGCACTCGGTCGACGACTTCCTGTTCGTCAAGATCGGGACGGGTGTCGGGTGCGGCATCCACCTGTCCGGCGGCGTCTTCCGGGGGGTGGACGGCTGCGCCGGCGACATCGGGCACATCCAGGTCGAGGCGAACGGCCCGGCCTGCTCCTGCGGCAACACCGGTTGCCTGGAGGCGCTCTTCGGTGGCGCAGCCCTGGCCCGGGACGCGATCGCCGCCGCCCGCTCCGGGGAGTCACCCGCGCTGGCGTCCCGCCTCGGCACCGGCCCCAAGGCGACCATCACCGCCCGCGACGTGGCGGACGGCGCCGCCGAGGGCGACATCGCCTGCATCCGCCTGATCCGCGACGGCGGCCGCCGCGTCGGCAGCGTCCTCGCCACCCTGGTCTCGTTCGCCAATCCGTCGATGATCGTCATCGGGGGTGGATTGGCGAACCTCGGCCACGTGTTGCTCGCCGAGATCCGCAGCGTGGTCTACCGGCGCTCGCTGCCACTGGCCACCGGCAACCTACCCGTGGTCCTCTCCGAACTGGGCAGCCGAGCCGGCGTCACCGGCGCGGCGGTCCTGGCGAGCGACGCCGTCTTCGAGCAGGCATCATGACCGACCGAGAGGAATTCCGCCTGTCAGGCGAAAAATCGGAAATGTCCGATCGGGCTGCGTCAGACGCAGCGGCCACCCCGGACACGGCAGGCACTGAGACCACGGCAGGCACTCGTGCCACGGCAGGCACTGAGACCAGGGCAGGCACTGAGACCAGGGCAGGCACTGAGACCAGGGCAGACGCTGGGGCCACGGCGGGCAATGAGACCTCGGCAGGCGCGGCGGCCACGGCAGACGCTGGGGCCGCGGCAGGCGGGCGGGCCACGGCAGGCGCCGAAACCGCGGCGGGTACCGAAACCTCGGCAGGTGCGGCCGCTGCGGCGACGGCTGGGGGTGCGTCGGCGGGTGGGGACCGTGAGGTTGTCCTGCGACTTACGGATGTTGTGAAGGTCTTCCCGGGGGTTCGGGCGCTTGACGGGGTTCAGCTGGAGGTTCGGGCTGGTGAGGTGCACTGCCTGCTCGGGCAGAACGGGGCCGGCAAGTCGACTCTGATCAAGACGCTGGCCGGGGTGCATCACGCTGATGCCGGGGAGATCACGTGGCTGGGGGAGCCGTTCGCGCCGGCTACGCCTCAGGCGGCGATGCGGGCCGGGATCGCGACGATCTATCAGGAGCTGGACCTCGTCGACGATCTGTCGGTGGCGGAGAACGCGTTCCTCGGGCATGAGCCGAGCCGGTTCGGGTTCAGCCGGCGGCGGATCTCGGCGAACCGGACCCGGGAGATCCTGGCGCGACTGGGGCATGCCGAGATCGCGCCGCGGCGGATGGTCCGTACGCTGCCGGCCGCCGCCAAACAGGTGGTGAGCATGGCGCGGGCGCTGTCCCACGACGCCCGGCTCATCGTGATGGACGAGCCGAGCGCGGTGCTCGCCCACGACGAGGTGGCGAACCTGTTCCGGATCATCAGGGAACTGACGGCGCAGGGGATCGCGGTCATCTACATCTCGCACCGGCTCGACGAGATCCGGGAGATCGGTGACCGGGTGACGGTGCTGAAGGACGGCCGGACCACCGCGGCGAACCTGCCGGCGCGCACCACCCCGACCCGGGAGCTGGTGGGCCGGATGACCGGGCGTTCGATCGAATACGTGTTCCCGCCACGGCAGGGGCAGCCCGCCGCGGAGCCGCTGCTGGTGGTGGAGAACCTGACCCGGTCCGGCGAGTTCGCCGAGGTGAACCTCACGGTGCGGCCCGGCGAGATCGTGGGGGTCGCCGGACTGGTCGGGTCCGGCCGGTCCGAGCTGCTGGAGACCATCTTCGGCGCTCGCCGGCCGGAGTCCGGCACCGTCACGGTCGGCGGCAAACCGGTGCGCGGGGTGGGCTCGGCGGTCCGGGCAGGCATGGGCATGGCCCCGGAGGAGCGCAAGAGTCAGGCGCTGCTGCTGGACGAGCCGGTCTACAAGAACATGACGCTCGCCTCGTTCGCCCGGTTCGCCCGGGTGGGCTTCACCGACGCGGGCCGGGAACGGGTGGCGGCCGAGCGGACCGCCGACTCGCTGGAACTGAGGCCGCGGGACGTGGTCCGGCCGGTGCGGACGCTCTCCGGCGGCAACCAGCAGAAGGTCGTGGTGGGCCGCTGGCTGCTCGGCGAGACGAAGCTGCTGCTGCTCGACGAGCCCACCCGGGGCGTGGACGTGGGCGCCCGGGCCGAGCTTTACCAGGTGATCCGGGACCTGGCAGCGCAGGGCGTCGGCGTGCTGCTGGTCTCCAGCGAGGTGCCCGAGGTGCTGGGCCTGGCCGATCGGGTGCTGGTCATGCGGGAGGGCCACCTGATCCACGAGGCGCCGGCCGGGGAGATCGACGAAGACACCGTACTCAACCTCGTGATGGCGGGGTCGCTTCTGGAGGGGGAGCCGGCATGACCGAACTGGCGAGCGAGTCACGCACCGAGAAGCGTGCCGGCCGGGAGCGCCGGCGGCTCGACGAAGGCACGATCCGCAACCTGGGCCTCGTCGCCGTCCTGGTGATCCTGGTGATCATCGGAATCATCACCCGGCCGGAGCTGTACAGCGACCCGACCTGGGTGCGGAACAACTTCCTGACGATCCTGCAGCAGGCCTCGGCGATCGGCGTGGTCACGGTCGGGATGACCTTCGTGATCATCGGGGGCGGCATCGACCTCTCGGTCGGCGCGATCATCGCGCTGGCCGCGGTCTGGTGCACCACGCAGGCGACTCAGAGCTTCGGCGCCGGCGGCATGATCTTCACGGCGCTGGCGGTCGGGATCGGCGTGGGACTCGTCAACGGTGTGCTCATCGCGTACGGAAGGCTCGTGCCCTTCATAGCGACCCTGGCGATGCTGGTCGCCGCCCGGGGGCTCGCCGCGCAGATCTCCGGTAAGCAGACGCAGATCTCCGAGAGCTCGGTGATCAACAGCATCGCCACCACCAAGATCCTCGGTATCCCGATGCTGGTGATCATCCTGGGTGTCGTGGTGGCGGCCGGCTGGGTGCTGCTGAACCGCACGACGTTCGGCCGCCGGACCGTCGCGGTCGGTGGCAACCCGGAGGCCGCCCGGCTCGCCGGCATCAACGTGAAGCGGCAGACCCTGCTGCTCTACGTGCTCTCCGGCTTCTGCTGCGGCATCGCCGCGATCATGCTGACCTCGCAGGCGACGAGCGCGCAGGCGGCGATGGCCAACCTGTACGAACTGGACGCGATCGCCGCGGCCATCATCGGCGGCACGCTGCTCAGCGGCGGCCGGGGCACCATCATCGGCGCTCTCTTCGGAGTGCTGGTCTTCTCCACCATCACCAACCTGTTCGCGATCAACAACCTTCCTACCGAGGTCCAGAACATGGTCAAGGGCGCCATCATCGTGGCCGCCGTCTTGGTCCAGCAGTTCCGCTTCTCCGCAGTGACGAACCTCTTCAAGAGATAGACGGGAGCATCAATGTCCTCATTGTCCCGTAGGCGCGTCCTGTTCGGCGGCGCCGCCGTCGGCGCCGGCGCCCTGCTCACCGCCTGCACCAGCAACGACACCTCAAACAATGCCCAGGTCAACACGAACAGCGGCAACGAGAACGCCGCGCCCGGCGAGAAGGTGGTCATCGGCTTCACCGCCCCGGCCGCCGACCACGGCTGGATCGCCGCGATCACCAACAACGCGAAGGCCCAGGCCGCGCAGTACGAAGACGTCGAGCTCAAGGTCACCGAGGCCGGCGCGGACGCCGCCGCCCAGCGTGCCGCGATCTCGACGATGATCGCCGAGAAGCCGACGATCATCGTGATGCTGCCGCACGACGGCAAGGAGCTGAACGCGTCCGCCGAGGAGGCGATGCGGGCCGGTATCCCGGTGGTCAACCTGGACCGGGCGTTCCCCTCGCAGGACGCGTACCGGCTGCAGATCAAGGGCGACAACTACGGTATGGGGCTGGCCGCCGGGGCGTACATCGGCGAGCAGCTCAAGGCCAAGGGCGTCAGCAATCCGATCATCGGCGAGATCCCGGGCATCGACTCCCTCGAACTCACCCAGGAGCGGACGAAGGGATTCAACGACTCGCTGGCGATCTACGGCTTCAAGGTCGCCAACCGCCGCCCGGCTGACTTCACGATCGACGGTGGACAGAAGGCGGCGACCGATCTGCTCCAGGCCCTGCCGAGGATGGACGCCCTCTGGAACCACGACGACGACCAGGGCGTCGGTGTGCTCGCCGCGATCCAGCAGGCGAACCGCAACGAGTTCTTCATGGTCGGCGGCGCCGGCGCGAAGTCCGCGATCGATCACATCGCCGCGGACGACTCGGTGCTCAAGGCGACGGTCACCTACAGCCCGTCGATGGCTTCCTCGGCGGTCTCGCTGGCGCGGCTGATCGCCCAGGGCAAGGGGATGGCCGACCTGGTCGAACTCCAGGTGCCGAAGGAGATCACGCTCGCTTCCGAGACGATCACCAAGGAGAACGCCGCGCAGTACGCCAAGCTGGGATTCTGATCGAAACAGGAGGCGAAATGTCTCAGGACCTGCGAGTCGGCATGGTCGGCTACGCGTTCATGGGGGCCGCGCACTCGCAGGCCTGGCGTACCGTCAACCACGCTTTCGACCTTCCGCTGCG
Source organism: Actinoplanes sp. OR16 (assembly GCF_004001265.1). GTDB lineage: Bacteria > Actinomycetota > Actinomycetes > Mycobacteriales > Micromonosporaceae > Actinoplanes. The sequence continues at coordinate 3,582,195 of NZ_AP019371.1, forward strand.
TGCGCGGATGTCGGTGGTGTGCGGCCGTTCCGAAGGTGCGGTGGCCCGTGCGGCCACCCGCCTGGGCTGGGAGGGCCACACCACCGACTGGCGGGCGCTGGTCGAGAGCGACGAGATCGATCTGATCGACATCTGCACGCCGGGCGACACGCACGCCGAGATCGCGCTGGCCGCGCTCGCGGCCGGCAAACACGTTCTCTGTGAGAAGCCACTGGCCAATTCGGTGGCCGAGGCGAGGGAGATGGCGGCGGCCGCTGCCCGAGCACAGACCCAGGGCGTACGGGCGATGTGCGGTTACAACTACCGGCGGGTGCCGGCCGTCGCCCTGATGCGGGACCTGGTGGCCTCCGGGCGGATCGGAGCCATCCGGCACGTCCGTGCGCAGTACCTCCAGGACTGGATCGTCGATCCGGAGTTCCCGCTGGTCTGGCGGCTGCGCAAGGAGATCGCCGGATCGGGCGCGCTGGGCGACATCGGCGCGCACATCGTCGACCTCACCCAGTTCGTGACCGGCCAGTCGATCAGCGCGGTGTCGGCGCTGACCGAGACGTTCATCAGGTCCCGGCCGCTGCCGTCGGAGTCGGCCGGGCTGGCCGCCTCCTCTATCTCCTCGCCGAACGGCGCAGGACGAGGCGACGTCACTGTCGACGACGCCGCCCTGTTCCTGGCCCGGCTGGACGGGGGAGCGGTCGCCACATATGAGGCGACCCGCTTCGCGACCGGCCGCAAGAACGCGTTGCGGGTCGAGCTCAACGGCGCGCTCGGCTCGCTCGCCTTCGACTTCGAGCGGATGAACGAGCTGGAGTTCTACGACGGGACCCGGCCCGGGACCGAGCAGGGATTCACCCGGATCCTGGTCACCGAGCCGGACCATCCGTACCTCGCGGCCTGGTGGCCGCCGGGTCACTCGATCGGGTACGAGCACTCGTTCACCCACGAGGTCCGTGACCTGATCGAGGACATCGCGGCGGGCCGGGAGCCGGCGCCGTCGTTCACCGATGCGCTGAGGGTGCAGCTGGTTCTGGACGCGGTCGAACGTTCGGCCTCGACCGGATCCTGGACCGACGTCGAGACGGTTCTGGAGCCCGCCTGACCGCTAGTAATCGTCCCGCCAGGGTCGGCAGAGGGACGGCGCGGCTGCGCCCCGCGCCGGCCGGCCGTGGCGGGCGGTCAGCTGTCCGGAATCGTTCATCGGTGTGCATCCGCACCGGATCACGGCACGCGCCGAACGCACGGGCAGGCGGTCAGTGCATGTCCGTTTGTTCAGAGTCTGAACACGAGAGGTGTCCGACTCTGCCCTTCTTTCGGGTGACATCGAAAGCTACTCGCTGGTCACCCATGCCGCGCACATTGGCGTGTATGAATAACTGTGACCGTTTCAGGTCAAGTCGTGGCCGGTCAGGGTGTCGCACGGGCGGTGCGCCGATGATCCGTGATGCGACGCAGTCTCGTATCCGAGGACATGCATTCCACGGATGGAGGCGGCGATGACAACCCCGCGGCGCGGCAGCGGTCGATCCGAGACAGCTCCCCGGATGGTCCATACTGGAGGCGTTAGCACGAGCGAATGCACGTGCACCTGCACGGGTGACCTCGTCCGGGGAGGATTTTGATGCGGTTGCGCCATCCTTCCGGCCGGATCGTGCACCTCAGCTGCGGCATCAGCCTAGACCACGCTGAGTCGCCGTCCGCCGGGCTGGAACTCCTCGACGCCGCCGCCTCCGAACTGCGATCCCACATCGCGACCGGGCTCCTCGGCGTCGCCCTCCGGTTGCCGCCCCCTCTCGCCGCCGCCCTCGCCGACGGCGGGCGTGCCCGTACCCGGCTGCGTGCCGAGCTCGACGCCAAGGGGCTCGAGGTCGTCACGCTGAGCGGCGTGCCCGACGCCGAGGGCGGCGGCGAGAACACCCCGGGGGACTGGTCCGAGTCCTCCCGCGTCCGGCACACCCTTGACCTGGCCCGGATCCTCGTCGACCTGCTGCCGTTCGAGGAGGTCCGCGGCGCGATCTCGACGATCGGGCTGGGCCGGGCCGACGACTGGGACGAGGAACGGCAGAAGGCCGGCGCCCGCCACCTGTCCCGGCTCTCCGGCGGCCTCGCCGACCTGGCCTGGCGGGTCGGACGCGCGGTCCGGTGCGGTTTCCAGCCGGGACCGGGCGGGGTGCTGGACAGCCCCGAGCAGACCGTCGCGGCGCTGACCCGGGTCGACAAGGACCGCCTCGGCGTCTGCCTCGACCTGGCGAGCGTGGTCCGCGACTGGTCCGACCCGGCCGCCGGCATCGACCGGATCACCGACGCCGGCCTGTCGGTGATAACGGCCCGGATAACCGACCCGGCAGCGGGCTGGCAGCCGGTGCTGCGCCACCTCCTCGCGGCCGACACCGCCCGCACCGAATACGTCGATGTGGACACCGCCCACAGTGCGGCGGACCTGCCGTACGTCCTGGAGGAGCTCACCGCCCTCGGCCTGGTGCCGGAGCAGCAACCCTGCACCGCGCCCTGATCTCGCCCTTTCGTCTTCCCCCGCCGCGGCCGTAGAGTCCAGGGCAGGGCATCGCTGACGCGGCGGCCCGGTCCGGGTGGCGCAGACCCGGTCCGGACTCTCCACCCGTCCGCCCGCGTGCCCGCATGCGCCGGTTCTTCCCTCGCCGGCTGTCCTCCGGCGTTCCTCGCCGGTTCCGGCTTTGAGGGAGGATCAATGGCACGACCCATCACGCTCTTCACCGGTCAGTGGGCTGACCTGCCGTTCGAGGAGGTGTGCCGGCTCGCGGCGGAGTGGGGCTACGACGGCCTGGAGATCGCCTGCTGGGGCGACCATTTCGAAGTGGACCGGGCGCTCGCCGAGGACGGTTACCTCGACCGGAAGCACGAGCAGCTCGCCAAGCACAACCTGAAGTGCTTCGCGATCTCCAACCATCTGGTCGGCCAGGCCGTCTGCGACCACCCGATCGACGAGCGGCACCAGGACATCCTGCCGGCCGCGATCTGGGGCGACGGCGACGCCGAGGGGGTGCGGCAGCGGGCCGCGGAACGGATGAAGGACACCGCGCGGGCGGCGGCACGGTTCGGCGTCCGTACGGTCGTGGGCTTCACCGGGTCGTCGATCTGGCACACGGTCGCGATGTTCCCGCCGGTGCCCGCCTCGATGATCGACCGCGGTTACGAGGACTTCGCGGCGCGCTGGAACCCGATCCTCGACGTCTTCGACGAGGTCGGTGTCCGGTTCGCGCACGAGGTTCATCCGAGCGAGATCGCGTACGACTACTGGACCACCCGGAGGACCCTCGAAGCGATCGGGAACCGGCCCGCGTTCGGACTCAACTGGGACCCGTCCCACTTCGTCTGGCAGGACCTCGACCCGGTCGGATTCATCCTCGAGTTCCGGGACCGGATCTACCACGTCGACTGCAAGGACGCGAAGGTGCGCACCGGCGACGGCAGGCGCGGCCGGCTCAGCTCGCACCTGCCCTGGGCGGATCTGCGGCGTGGCTGGGACTTCGTGTCCACCGGCCACGGCGACGTGCCCTGGGAGGACTGCTTCAGAGCCTTGAACAGCATCGGGTACGACGGACCGCTCAGCATCGAGTGGGAAGACGCCGGAATGGACCGTCTCGTGGGAGCGCCGGAAGCCCTCAAGTTCGTTCGCGGGCTCGCCTTCGACGCTCCGTCGGCGGCGTTCGACGCGGCGTTCTCGTCGTCGTCCTGATCTCCGCGTCTTGGTTGCTATGCACGCCTAGGGCCGCCCCGCATCGTTGCGGGACGGCCCTACAGCAGAACCGGCCTCAGTAAGTGGTGCCGGTGCTGGTGCCCTTGGACCCGGCGAGCGAGTCGCTGGGGGCGAGCAGTTCGTCAGAGCTCTTCGTCGTGCTGTCAGTCGTGCTGTCGGTCGTGCTCAGCTTCTCCCCGAGCTTGGACGACTGCAGCTTGTCCTTGCCCTCGGAGTAGAGCTTGTTGGCCTGCGCCTGTGCGACGCCGGCCGCCTCCTGGACCGTGGGGTTCTCCCAGATCTTCTGGGCGTTGGCCCGGATCTCCTCGTACTTCTCCCGGCCGGCACGGCTGCCCAGGACGAAGCCCGCCGCGAGACCGGTGAGGAACAACAGCTTTCCGCGCATGGTGGCGGCTCCTTCCGTTCATGACGCGCGTGCGTCTGAGGGCTGCATACCCATCCTGTCGAGGCGATACTCACCTTCTCCCGGATTCAGGAGATGTCGCCTGAGAGGGGTGGGTATCCCCGTTGGTGAGGTGCCCGGGAGGTCATGTAGTCTGTTCTCCGTCGCCAGGGAAACCGGGCGGCACAGAACAGAGCAGTCCCCGATAGCTCAATTGGCAGAGCAGCCGGCTGTTAACCGGCAGGTTATTGGTTCGAGTCCAATTCGGGGAGCCTCCCAGAACCCCAGGTCTGATGGCCTGGGGTTTTCTGTTGTCAGCCTCTGTATAGCCTGGCGACCCGCTCGACCCGCACAGTGGTGACGCGTATCTGACAGGGACTGTCCTCGCACGGGCGTGTCGACGTACAAGGCATGATTTTGATCTTGATGGTGTTTCTCTTTCGCCTCCTCGGGCGCTCATGCCCGGTTTACGCTGAGTTCCGCGTTGAATGCAGCCAGTGAGGTGGTTATGTCGCAGCCGGTTGAGGTGGACGTCGTCATCGTCGGCGGCGGGCTCGCCGGGCTGTCGGCCGCCCGCAGGCTCGACCGTGCCGGCGTGGAATGGCTGCTCGTCGAAGCGTCCGACCGGATCGGCGGGCGCGTCGCCACCGACGTCATCGACGGCTGGCACCTGGACCGCGGATTCCAGACGATCAACACGTCCTATCCGCGGCTCGCCGCCCTCGTCGACATCGACGCGCTCGACATGCGCTACTTCACCTCCGGCGTGCTGGTCCGCCGCGGCAACGCGCTGCACCGGCTGGAGAACCCGCTGCGCGAACCCCTCGGCACACCGAAAACCCTGCTCTCCGGTGTGGGAAGCCTCGCCGACCGGCTCAAGTTCGCGGCCCTCGCCACCCGCTGCGCCAGCCTGCCCGTCCAGAAACTCCTCGATCTGCCGGAGACCACCACGCAGGAGATGCTGCGCAGAGCCGGCATCTCGCACCGGATGATCGAGGAGGTTCTGCGGCCGTTCTTCTCCGGCGTCCTCGGCGACCGCTCCCTCGACACCTCCAGTCACGTCACCACGATGACGCTGCGCTCCTTCACCCGCGGCCGCATCGGCGTGCCCGCCGCCGGCATGGCAGCCCTGCCGGCCGCCATCGCCGGGCCGCTGCCGTTCCCGCAACTGCTCATCGGCGCCCGCACCCTCTCCATCGGCCCCGGCATGGTCGTCACCGAAGCCGGCGAGATCCACTGCCGGTCGGTGATCGTCGCGACCGACGCGGTGTCCGCCGCCTCCCTCCTGCCGTCCTTCCTGCCGCGCCCCGACGTGCACGGACTCACCACGTTCTACTTCGGCGCCCCGCACGCGCCCATCGACGAGCCGATCCTGCTCCTCGACGGCGACCGGCGGGAGATCGTCGCCAGCACCGTGGTGATGAGCAACGCCGCCCCCGAATACGCCCCCGGCGGCATGAGCCTCATCGCCGCGAACGTCGTCGGCGTGTCCGCGCCCTCCAGCGCCTCCGAAACCGTCATCCGGGTCGAACTGTCCCGCATCTACGGCGCCCCCACCGACGACTGGGAACTCCTCGAAGTGATCTCCCTGCCGGACGCCCTCCCGTTCGCCCCGGTGCCCCAATCCCGCCTGCGCAAGCCCGTGGCACTCGGCGACGGCCTCTTCGTAGCGGGTGATCATCGCGACAGTCCGTCGATCCAAGGCGCCCTCGCCAGCGGTTGGCGCGCCGCCGGCGCGGTCCTGTCCTCACTCGGCGCCGTCCGGCTTGGAGCAGGCTCATGAGCGATTTCAATCCGGAGAATTACGCTGAATTCACCACGCAGGACGGGCCACTCGAACCCAGCGTGGGCGACGACGATCTGCCGGCGATCGAGGACCTGCAGCCCCCGGACATGGTCGTCGACCCGTCCCGGCAGATAGTCCTCCAGCCGAAATCCCTGGTGCAGTGATAGATCGCCTAGCTGTGGGCGTGGCGCACGGGATAGGATCGCCGCCGGTACGGGGCGGTAGCTCAGTGGGTTAGAGCAGGGGACTCATAATCCCTCGGTCGCGGGTTCGAGTCCCGCCCGCCCCACTCGTATCTGTCTGGGGGCGACCCCCAGACCCCACGGTGCGGTGGGCGCGCTGGGTGCGTCGGTCCAGGCCGCGGCGCGTCCTTGAACGTGTCTACTTTAGACCCCACGGTGCGGGGGCGCCTTGTGCAGGGGCGGGTTGGTGCTCCTTCGCGGCATCCATAGATCCTGGATCGAACGTCGGTGGTGAGCAGCGGCTGCGCACGAGTCGCGGTCATCTCGGCGCTTCCTAGCCCGGCAACCCGGCAGGCCGAGGCGGCTATGCAAACAGCGCGGCGGCGTAATCGTCGGGGCCTACAGGGGATCTCTCGACCAGCGTCGAGAGGTGGTCTTACTTCTGCCCTGGCCAGGTGAACGATTCGGAAATCTTGGTCGCCTTCACCCTCGGAGATTCGGCCCGGCCGCAACTGGGCATGGGCGCACCCCAGGCAGTCCTCGTTGCGCTCGACGGCTCAAATGTGGCATTGCGCGAACCGCGGGTCGCTCGGGCGTCGCCCCGGGCTGGATGTGCTAGATGGGTACGTGCCCAAGAGTCGTGGTCGTCCCTCGGGACGAGGTAAGCCGCAGCGTCCGGTGCGTGAGTTGCGGTTGTCGGACCGGTTGATGCGTGACGCGGTAACGATCGTGTCCGAGGACAGTGTGCTCGAGGTCGAGCGGTGGGCCAGTGGGTGGCTCGGCGCGGCGTGGTCTACCGCGGGGCTCGGCGAGCGTGAGCCGGAGCAGATGTTCCACCTGGAGGTGGTGGGCAGGGCGTCGACGCGGCCGTCGCCGCACGGGCTGGCCGCGGTGGCGGCGCTGCGCCGTGTCGCCGCTCCCGGCGAGTGGTCGATGCTGGACGGCACGCTGGAGATCTTGTCGGAGAGCCAGCCGGTGCCGCAGTGGTTGGAGGCGGCGGCTTTCACGCCGGTTCGGGCGTGGCGGGCGCTGGACGTCTGGGACAGCGAGCACGTGCTGTTCGTCGAGTTCGCCGGGCAGACGCCGCACACGTTGATGGCGCAGATCTCCCTCGCCGGTGGTGTGCTGGTGGACAAGCTGGCGGTGCTGCAGCCCGGGGCTGCGGAGACCTGGGACCGGCTGCGCGAGCCCGGCGAGGTGCCGATGACGGCCGTCGAGTGCCGGTCGAAACCGTGCTGGCGGAACTGGCCGACGCGTTGCGGACCACAGACATGATTTGGCCCCGCCACGATGACGAGGACTTCGTCGACTGGCGCGCGTTGGCCTGGTCACGATGCCGGTCGTATCTTCCGGACTTCCGTGACTGGCAGCCGATGGGCGAGGAGGAACGGGAACGATTGCTGGACGGGTTCGCGCCGGTCGACGACACGGTCGCCAGGTCGCTGGCCGACCTGTTCCTGGACTACGGCGACGGCTACATGACCAGCGGCCCGATGTGCTGGAGTCCAGGGCAGATCGGCGTGTTCCTGGCCGACTGGTTGCCGCGCAAGGTGGCGCTGGACGCCGAGCAGCGTGCCGCGCTGCCCGAGGTGTTACGACGCTGGGTCCAGTACGCCCTGGAACGCCGGGCGGTCGCCCCGGAATGGATCGGTCCGGTGGTCGATGCGGTCGACACGTTCCTTCCCGCATTCGAGGAGGCGTTCGACGACACGGCGGCGTGGGGTCCGGCTAAGCAGATCGCCGCAGAGTTGGCGGCCCGTGGTGTCGATCTGTCCGACTCGGAAGCGGTCGAGGAGGCCGTGCGGGGACTCAACGCCGAACGCCTCGCTCGTTATCTGACCGACTGATTACCCGAACGAGGCACCCGTGACGGTCCGGCCTCGGCAGCTCATAGGTTGGTGGCATGTCGATGTCTGATGCCGTGCTGCTACGACGCGCTGGCGATCTCAAGGGCGAGCTGGTGGCGTTTTCTCAACAGCCCCGCTTCGACCGCGCTGCGTCAAGTTTCCTGGCCCAGCACGGCAATGGCCTGGAAGATGCCGATGAGCAGCGGTGGATGCTGCTATGGGACTGTTTCGTGCTGGAACATCGGCTGGCGAACGGCCGTACGGTGGTGGACCAGTTCGTGGACGCCCGGCCGGACCTGCCGGAGGCCGAACGGGAGATGGTGCTCGGCTGGCGCGATGTGGTGGAGGGCCCGTTCGAGGTGCAGCGGAAGGACGGGCCTGCGCTCGTCGTGGAGAGTTTGGTTGACGATTTGACCTATCGGGTCCGATCGAACATGGGCCCGGCCGTCTTCAAGCAGATGCCGCGCCGCTCGTTCATCATCGCCCGGCTGGTCGCGGTCGGTGATGAGTGGATGCTGAGCGGGCCGGTACAGGTCCTGCCCGCGAGCCAGCGGGACATCGCTTATCAGCTCGCGATCGACATGTCGTTGCGTACGCCGGATGCGGTCTTCCGAAACCCGGACAAGGTGACACTGGCATGGAAACACCAGCGTGCCGACCGTGCGCGGTTCGTCGAGTTCTTCGGCACCGACCTGCTGGTGGTCCCGGGGGAGCAGACGCAGGAGCGGCTCGAGGGCTACTACACGTACTGCCGTGATGCGGTTCTCGGGCCGGCCCCGAAGGACGTCCCGCCGGCGGTGTCGATGTCGTTGCCCTCGGACGTGACCGATGCGGAGACAGTGGCGCTGATTTACGACGAGATAGACGGACTCGGTTTCTACGCGGAGTTCGGCCTCGTGGAGGAAGCGTTCGCGAACCCGGACTTGCTGCGACGCCGCCGGTGGCGCGAGCAGACACTGTCCTACATCGAGGACGACGGCGTGGAGCCGATGGTCCTGCGTCGGCTGGCGGCGACGGATCCGGAGAAGGCGAGTGTCGTGTTCCGCCGGCTGCTGAAACGGCCACGGTTCGACTGGAGCCGGGACGGTGAGGCACTGATGCGCGAGATCAAGCCCGGCTATTACGACCGGCCACCGCGCCCGCGAGTGAGCCCGCTCAGCGAGCGCTTGGCAGAGTTCGCCAAACGCCGCTGATCACGAACGATATGGCCAGAGCTACTCGTAGCGGTAGCGACAGGAGATGATGGTGATCTCGTTGGCCTCGACGGCGTACACCATGCGGTGTTCGTCGTCGATACGCCGGGACCGGAGTCCGGCGAGGTTGTTTCGGAGGATCTCCGGTTTGCCGATGCCCTGGCCGTCGGGGTCGCGTTTGATATCGGCAATCAGCGTGTTGATGCGTTTGAGGGTTTTTCGATCCCGGGTCTGCCAGTACAGGTAGTCGTCCCCGCCGTGGTCGGTCCAGCTGAGTTTCACTCCTCGGGCCCGAACTCGCGCTCGGTGGCGCGGCCAGCACGCCACTGCTCGACGCTCTCGGCAAGGCGCTTGGCGTTGGCGGGCGATCGGAGCAGGTAGTTGGTCTCCACGATGGAGTCCCAGTCCTCCTTGCTCACCAGGACGGCGTTGCCCCGCTAGGAGACGATCTCGATCGGGGTGTGGTCCTCGTTGACGCGCTCGATAAGCGGGAAGAGGGACCTACGCGCCTCACTGGCGCTGATCGCTGACGTCATGACGCCTCCCTAGGTTGTACCGGATGCGGTACCACTCTGCTGGTGGCGGTGCGCCCGCTCCTGGCGCCCGCTCAGGGCCGCCGACGGCGACCCGAATGCGACTACCTGCTACGTGAGCTGGTCAAACGTCCCGGTAGTGGGTTGCCGGGGACGGCGATGGAGTGGTTCGCGTGGTGCAACGCCCGGCCCTCCAGTGGAAACGCGGCGTTCCTTCACATTTTAAGTTCGAGGAACAACCCCGTTCAGAACCGCTAGATGATCGACGCTCATCAAGCTACGGAGCGTGTGGACAAAGAAATGGACAAAACTGGGGCGCAGCGGCTCTAGTGCACCGCAACCCTCGTACCGTCACGCTTATGAGGCTGCCTCCGGGCACCCCGACCGAACACGCGCTCGCCGTCCCGATGCGCCGGTGCAAAGCGGCGAGTTCCCCGCGCCGACCGAGGAGCGCCGTCTCTCCCTACGGAGAACGGCGCTACGTATGGTCACGCTACCTATCGCGCTGGCGTCTGGCTGCACCGTCAACCGCTTCCGCGGCGAGGATGCCTGAGAGGCCGTGCGATGAGGCGAACCCGCGTGGCCGCGTCGCGGCATGGAAGCGGGCAGCAGAAGCCGAGGACACCGTATTCCCGCGTGGCTGTGTCCAACCGGGTGAGCGCACCTGCGCACAGTGGAAAAGTGCGGCTAACCTCAGCGGCGTCAGCCGATCGAAAGGCGCTGGGGTGGACGACGACGCGATTCAGTTGATCAGCGATGGTGATGGCCTCGCGGTCATCGGTGATCCGCGGGCGGTGGAACAGTTCTTGAGAGACAACGGCTGGTGGGCCGGCTCGCAGGACTTCCGGGAGCAGGCCACCGCGGTCCTCGGTGCCGCGGCAACTGTCGTGGGCGAAAGCGCGGAGATGACCGCGGGTGCGTTCCGTTGGGTCCAGCTCACCGAGGACTCCGCGGCGTTATGTGAGAAGTTCGGGTTGCGGGCGTCGTCGGCGACCGGCGCGCCAACTGGCGTCATCAAAGCCGACAAGGGGCGAATCCGTACGTACGTGCAGTTCGTGAAGGAGTCGGGATCGTTGCTGACCCCGGCAGCGGTCGCCGGCGTCGCCGGGATTCTCGCGCAGCTCGCCGCCCAAAAGCAGATCGCCAGGATCACCGCCTACCTGACCCGGATCGACGCCGGCGTCACCGACATCCTCGCCAATCAGGAGATCCGGGAGCTGGCCGCCCTGTACGGCATCGGCGCGGTCCTCGACCGGGCGATGATCATCCAGGCCAAGACCGGTGAGGTAGACCCGACGCTGTGGTCCACCGTCCAGGGCGGGCACGAGACGATCGCGACCGCGTGCGGGTACGCCCTCGGCCAGCTCGAACGCATCGTCGGGAACCTCGAAAGCAAGACCGGTATCGGATCGCTGGCCCAGGCCGCGGCCGACGCCGAACGCGAAGCGCACCGGTGGCTGGTCGTCATCGCCCGGTGCTTCCAACTCGAACGCAGCCTCACCGTCGTCGAGTTGGACCGCGTCAGCCAGGAGAACCCGGAGAAACTCGACGCTTACCGGGAAGGCGCGTACGAAGCCCGGCGCACGCAACTCGACCACGTCCTGCGGCGCACCAGGAAGGTGCGGGCACGGTTGGACACGGTCGTCGACACCGCTAACGACCACGTGTTCACGAACCCGCGTAAGTCGCCGGCGGTCGTCGAGTCCAGCAACAAGCTGTCCGGTCTCGTCGCAGACCTGTACGGGCTGATCGGCATCGACGCGGTAACCGGTGAGCCGTGGCAGGCGCGGCCGTGGCAGGACGCCGCGAAACAGAAAGCGATCGACGCCGGCCCTGCGGTAGCGGCAACCGCCGTCACCGGGGCCGTGGTCGTCGGCACGGTCGTGCAAACCCCAGAGTTGCGGAACGCGGTCCTCAAAGCCGGCCGTACCGTACTGCGTCGGCTCATCTGACCTGGCCGATCGGCGGTGTGGTCACGGATGTGCAGAGTCACCGTGACCACAGGAGCACGGCCTATCAGACCCTCGATCATCGGCCACGTATCACTGAAGACCGGAACCAGTTAGAGGCGTAGGCGGGTGGCTTCGCAGGACGGCCTCGACGATCGTAATCATCCGCTGCGCGGCTCCGTGCAGAACGCCAGCACCCGTCGAGCCGCATCCGGAATCGGTATCGGAGCCAGGACGTCACCGGCGAATCCTGCCGTGGCTGCGAGAACCGTCTTTTACGCTCGCGCAGCGCGTCCAGACATCGTAGGTAGCCCAATTGCTACTCCTGGCGGTGGTGGAACTGGGCCGGAACCGGCTCGTTTCCACCACCGCCGACGGGCGTCGATCAGTTGGTGATCCAGGCGACGCTAGCTTGGTCGATGGGGGCGTTTACGGTGGAGTAGTAGCCGTTGACGGCGCAGGTGGTGCCACCGCAGACGACGTACGAGGGTTGGGTTCCACTGTTGGGGCTTGTCAGAGCGTCGGCGGGCATGGGTGCGGGCTGGGATTTCCAGATGCCGTCGGTGAACGACAGCAGTGTCGGGCCGTTCGTCCAGCCGGTTACGGGTTTGAGGGTTCCTGTCCATGCTGCGCAGGTGGAGCCACCGCAGCCGGTGAGGGTGTGGTTGTTGTTCTCGGCGTGCGGGGTCCAGATGACGCCATCCGTGCTGGTCCAGATCCAGGTCTTCTCGCCGTTGTAGTCGTGGCCGCCGGTGATGGCGCAGATCCGGTTGCCGCAAGTGTTGCCGGCGTAGTCGATGGGCCGGTCCATGTTCTCGGCGGTGAGGGTGAGGGCGCGCCAGCTGGTCAGGCTGGTCCATCCCCATACGGCGAGGGCGTCTGAGCCGCTGTCGCGGATGCGGAGCCGGGCGGTGGTGACGCAGAAGGTGCTGCAGGTGACTGCGTCGATGTAGCTGCTGCTGGTGTCGACCGTGGTGGGCAGGTTAACCGGGCTGCTCCAGCGGCCGCCGGTCCACGTCCATCCCTGGAAGGTGAAGGTGGCGTCGCCGTTAGCCGGGTTGTAGGTGGTGACCATGCCGCAGACGCCGTCGCCGCAGCCGATCGGTTGCCGGCCATAGGCTCCGCCGTCCAGCCCGGCTGGTTTGGGCGGGAGGAAGTGGGACCAGCCGCTGGCCTGGTAGGTCCAGACGATCTGATGCCAGGTGTCGGTGGTGTCTACGTAGGAGCTGGCGATGGCGCAGACGCCGGTACCGCAGCTGACTGCCGGGTTGATGTCCCAGTTGCTGAATGCGGTGCCGGGAGCGGCGGTGCTGGTGGGCATCGGCGCGTAGACGGATTTCCATCCGGTGGCGGCGGTCCAGGTGGTGAGGATCGCGTGGGTGGGGCCGTCCTGGGTGGAGTTGGCCCAGGTGATGGTTGCGCAGGTGTCCTTACCACAGCTGACGGTGTAGTTCGTGACCCAGAGGTGGGTGGTGCTGGGTGTGGGGATGACCTGGGCTTTCCAGCCGTTGCCGGTGGTGGTCCAGACGATGATGGCGTTGGTGCCGGGTATGTCTTTGCGGGGGTAGTAGCCGAGGGCTGCGCAGGTGCCGGTTTCGGTGCAGCTCGTGGAGTAGACGACGCCGTTTGTGTCTTCGACGCCAGCGGGCAGTGGGGGTTTGGTGGTGATCCAGGTGCCGCCGCTGGCCCTGCTCAGCAGCGACGGCGTGTTGTTGTTGCTGGAGTCGAGGGTGTAGCCGGTGCACAGGGTGGTGGTGCAGCTGAGGCCGCTGATGAAGGGGATGCCGTTCGCGGTGGTGGCTTGCCATCCGGGTGCCGGGGTGGCCGCGGGGTTGACGGTGAGGCGTTTGGTGGCGGCAGCTGTTCGGGTGCCGAGGGTGTCGGTGAAGGTGACGCTGAGGGTCGAGGTGCCGGCTTTCGTGGGGATGCCGGTGATCTTGTTGCCGTTCTGTTTGAGCCCGGCTGGCAGGGTTCCGGTGATTGTCCAGGTGCCGGCCCGGTTGTCGGTGGTCGCGAGCGTGGCGGTGTAGGGCTTGCCGAGTGTGCCGGTGGGTAGGTTGCCTCCGACGACGACGGGCTGGGTCTTGGTGTGTGGCAGGGCTTTGTTGGCGAGCAGGAGTTTGGCTTCCTGGGTCCAGCCAGTCAGGTTGGGGTGATAGGAGGTGGTGATGGAGCCGAATGGCCGGTCGCGTAGCGGGTCGACCATCCACCGGTTCGGGTTGTTCTTCTGGGCGTAGAGGCCGTGGAACGGTGGTCCGCTGAAGAGTTTCTGTACCGAGACGAAGGTGTAGGGCTTGTAGGCGGAGTAGGTGGTGTTGAGTTTGGCGACCACTGCCTTCTGGAGGGCTTCGCCCTTGTCGCTTATGGCTTTGAGGCGTTTACCGACGGCAACGGGGACCGTTTTGGTGCCGGATTTGTAATTGAGTGTGTAGTTGGTGTCGCCTTCAAGGTAGGCGTAGCCGAGCATCACGATCTTGATGTGCGGGTTTGCTCGGCTTTTCGACTTGACGTAGACGCTGTCGAGGACCTTTTTGACTCGTTTGCCGAGTTCGCTGTCGAGGTTGGCTCCCGAGCCGATCATCTTCTCTGCGGCGGTGAGAAGCGTGTTGCACTTCGCCCCGGACCGAGAAGCGGCGACGAGGCATTGGATCACGATGTTGTTGAAGTTCGCGTCGTTGCCGCCAACGGTGAGGAAGATGAGGTCCTCGGCTCCGGTGATCGCGTCGTTCTGCGCCGGCCGGCCGCTCTTCGGGTTGGCGAAGTCGGCGGAAACGGCTCCGCTGCAGGCGACGGTGGTGACCTTCGTCGGCTGGCTGTACGGGGCGGCTTTGAGCATGGTGGCGTACTGCTCGCCGTAGTTCTTCGACGACCGCCAGCACCCGGCTGCGCCCTGGTAGATGCCGGTGCCGTTGCCGGCGCTGTAGCTGTCACCCATGACCAGGATGTTCAGCGGCAGTTTCGTCAGTGCCGCCGCCGCGGGTCGAGCGTCTGCCGGAATTGTCAGTATCGCAGCCAGGAGCGCGAATACGGCAAGTGCAGGCCGGCTGATCCGCTTTACTCCAGGTCTCATTGGGCCCTCCACGGCGTAGAACGTTCCGGCATCGTAAGCCGGACACAGAGAGACTGGATCAGCTTTCGAGGTGATTCGCAGTGCGAACCGATCCCTGACGGCAGCGAAAGCCATCAGTCGCATCACAATGCCCGAAAGGGAATACCGGCACCTTTCCGGTGAGGTCGTGATGCCGGCCGATGATGGCTCGATCGGCATGAACGCGTCCCGATCACTCGGAGACGCGGCTTCTCTCTGACGGAGTTCTCTGAGCGCCGTCTACGCTGGCGGACACCCCGCGAGCTTGGGCCTTTGCGTCCCGTTACGGGGCGACGCGATCGCGGATGCTGTCGAGCACCGCCTCCGCCGCCCATGCAGCGGCATCGGCGATGTCTCGCCGGTCCATACCGAACTCACGGCGGAACGTCACCCAGGTCCCGGCGGAGTCGAGGTGCGACAGCGCCGCGATGACCGCCCTGCGCTGCGCCGGGTCGAGGGATGGCACCTCGGCATCCAACAGCCGCTCGAGTTGCGCCCGGTGGGGCGATGGCGCCGCGCCGCTCACGCCGCGCATCGCTGTCTCGGCGACGACATGCGCGAGCTCCGGCCGCAGGTCGTAACGCTGCATCGCGTCGCGAATCGCGAGGGGGACGTCGAAGATCGAATGCGACTCCTCGCGGGCGAACAGCGTCGTCTCGATCCACGCTGCGGTCGCCAGCAGCAGGTCGACGCGCGTGGGATAGTTCCGGAAAACCGTGCGCTCGGCGATGCCGGCCCGGCGCGCGATGACCCGGTACGACACGTCGTCGCTGCCGAGTTCCTCGATCAGTCCGGCGTAGGCGGCAAGGATCGCGGCCTGCGTCCCACTCAGCGCCGGGGCCGCCGCCGGCCCGGTCATGGCTTCGCCCACGTCGCCTCCGGCAGCCTCGCGAGCACGGTGTCCACCGCCCGGTCGAATGCGTCGCAGATGTCGTCGGCGTCCAGGTCGAAGCTGGCGCGCAGTCGTGCCCAGAACATCGACGACGAGAAGTAGCGCAGTGATGCCGCGACCCGCTGCCGGTCCCGCCGGTTGAGCGTCGGCGCCGCTACCTCGAGCATCGCTTCGATCGCTCGTGTGATGTAGGCGGGTTCGGTGTCGAGCGTCGGCGAGATCGCGGACGCTCGCGCGCCGACGTACGCATAGGCCGGTAGCGCGTCGAAGGCGCGGAAGCGCTCGTGTGCGGCGGCGCGGAAATCGGCGATGGTCACGAACGGCGGCAACGGGAAACGGGTCTGCTCGATCCAGTTCGAGAGTGCGGCGAGCAGGTGCGCGCGTGTGGGGTACTGGCGGTAGATCGTGCGCTCCGAAATGCCGACCTCGTCGGCGAGGGCGCGGTAGGAGATGTCGTCGAACGTGCTCTCGCGCAGTAGCACCGCGGCGCTCGCCAGAATTGCGGTCGCAGTGTCGACCGGCTCCTCCATCACGTCTCCCCCCGACGTTGGGATGCTCTGCGGGCGGCAGCCCGGCGCACGGGGCCGGTGACTTCCGGGGGGAGCACGTAGTGATCGGAATCGTCGAGCGTGAGTGCCAGCGACGAGACGTACTGGACTTCGCCGTGCGGCCCCCTCTCCGCCGAGGCCAGCATATCCGGCCGCTCGAAGGTGTATCCGGTGACATGACAGCGCAGCCGCTCGCCCGAGGGGTTGCCGTTCTCGTCGAACCGGGGAGAGTCGATGCCGTCGGAGCGGCGACGCAGGTAGTAACGTCCCCGCGTGGCGAGGGCGATGACCGGCGTGGACACGAACGCGACGCCGATCGCGATGAGCACCGAGAACGGCTTGAGGGCGGCACCGAACACCCCGGCGAACGCGAGCAACGACAGCACCGAGGCGAGCCCCACCGAGAGAGGCCCGACCGGGTTCCAATCGTGCAGCATGCCGCGGCGGAACTCGGGGAAACGCGGCGAGATACGCAGCACCCACTTATTGATCGCGATATCGGTGGCGATCGTCACGAGCCATGCCATGACCACGTTCGCGTAGAGGCTCAGCACGAACGAGATGAGGGTGAAGACGTCAAGCATCATGAGCACATAGGCGATCACGAGGTTGAACAGCACGAAGATCGTGCGACCGGGATAGTGCTTGGCCACACGGGTGAAGACGTTCGACCACGCGAGCGAACCCGAGTACGCGTTCGTCACGTTGATCTTCACCTGCGCGACCACGATGAGCATCAGGGCGAGGACGATCGCGAGCCAGTCGGGGAGCAGGGTCTGATACATCACGACGAACTGCTTGGCCGGTTCGGTCGCCTCGTGCCCGAGCGTGGGTTCGACCTTCACGAGCAGGTAGACGGCTAGGAACACCCCGATCACCTGCTTGGTGCCGCTGAAGACGATCCAGCCCGGGCCGGCGAACGCGAACGACGCCCACCACGAGCGGGCGTTCGACGGCGTCCGCGGCGGCATGGCGCGGATGTAGTCGATCTGCTCCGCGAGTTGTGGGGTGAGCGCGAAACAGACGGCCGCACTCGAGACGACGGCCCCGAAGCTGATCGAACCGTCGGAGTCGCCGGTGAACGACGTGAAGGCGCGAACCGCCTCGGGGTCGGAGACGACGATCCACAGCAGCGGCAGCAGGGCGAGGGCGAGCCACAGGGGCGTGGTCCAGAACTGGAGGCGCTCCAGCGCACGCATGCCGTAGATGACGATCGGGATCACGACGACGGTCGAGACGAGATAGCCGAGCCACAGCGGCATCCCGGTCGCCAGCTGCAGCCCCTGTGCCATGATGGCGCCCTCGAGGGCGAAGAAGATGCAGGTGAAGCCCGCGAATATCACCGTCGTGATGATGGAGCCGTAGTACCCGAATCCCGCGCCGCGGGCGATGAGGTCGAGGTCGAGGTTGTAGCGGGCGCCGTAGTAGGCGACGGGCACACCCACGATGAGAATGATGACCGACGCGAACACGATGCCGAGCACGGCGTTGGAGGTGCCGTGATCGATGCCGATGCTCGCGCCGATCGAGAAGTCGGCGAGGAACGCGATGGACCCGAGGGCGGTCGCGCCGACGGAGGCCGCGCTCCAGCGCCGGAAGGTCCGCGGCACATAGCGGAAGGCGTAGTCCTCCAGGCTGTCCTCTGCGGCCGCGCGCGCGTTGTCCGTCGACACAGTGACATCCCCTAAGGCACCTTGCGTGGGGGCATCCTCCCGATCAGGTGTTACGACGGCGTTGCGGGCGTGGGTCATGCCGACTCAGATCGCCATGGCAGCTCGCACGGTGGACGTGGCGGCCATGCCACCCACCCCGGTCTGTGTGACGAAGCCCGAGGCGAGGACGACGTAGCGCTCGGCGGCCTCGAGAGCGAAGCCGATGTGCTGCTCGACGAGCAGCACGTTGATGCCGTCCTCGGCGAGCTGCACGATGGTCTGCTCGATCTCGGCGACGATCGTGGGCTGGATGCCCTCGGTCGGCTCGTCGAGGATGAGCAGTTTCGGCTGGGTGATGAGGGCCCGGGCGATCGCGAGCTGCTGGCGCTGCCCGCCGGAGAGCAGACCGGCCTTCCGGGCGGCGAACTGCTCCAATGCGGGGAAGCGCGCCATCTGTGCCTCGATGAGGGCCTTGCCGCCCCGGCGCCCGTCGGCGACGAGCTGGAGATTCTCCAGCGTCGTGAGCTGGCCGAACGACTGCTGGCCCTGCGGCACGTACGCCATGCCGCGAGCGACGCGCTGGTTCGGGGCGAGCGAGGTGACGTCCTCGCCGTCGAACAGCACGCGGCCCTTCGACGGCTTGATGAGGCCTATCGCGAGGCGCAGCAGGGTCGTCTTGCCGGCGCCGTTGTGGCCGAGCACGGCCACCACCTTGCCGGACGGCACCGTCACACCGTGCAGCACCCGCGTGCGCCCGTAACCAGCCTCGATGTCGGTGAGCTCCAGCATGTCAGTCCTCCGTCCGCTTCTGTGTCGCGGCCACCGTTTCGGGCATCGCCGACATGGCGGCCGTGGTGGCGGCGCCCGCGGTGCCGAGGTAGACCTCCTGCACCTTGGGATCGGCCTGAACCTCGGCCACCGTGCCCTGGGAGAGCACCTTGCCCTGGTGCAGCACCGTCACCCGGGTGGCGAAGCGGCGCATGAAATCCATGTCGTGCTCGACCACGAGCACGATCCGCTTCGCCGCGATGCGCTGCAGAAGCTGACCGGTCGCGGTGCGCTCGTCCTGGCTCATGCCGGCGACGGGCTCGTCGAGCAGCAGCACCTTCGCGTCCTGCACGAGCAGCATCGCGATCTCCAGCCACTGCTTCTGCCCGTGCGACAGGATGCCGGCCGGCGTGGCGAGCTCGGCACTGAGCCCGGTCTCCTCCAGAGCCTGCTCGATCGACGGGTCGACGCCACGCCGGGCCCGCAGCAGCGCGAACGGCGAGCGGTGGCGCCCGGCAGCGATGTCGAGGTTCTGCAGCACGGTGAGCTCGTCGAAGACGCTCGCGGTCTGGAACGTGCGGCCGACACCGAGCCGGACGATCTTGTGCACCTGCTTGCCGAGCAGTTCCTTCTCGCTGAGCCTCGCCGATCCGGTGCCCTTGACCAGCCCGGTGATGGCGTCGATGCAGGTCGTCTTGCCGGCGCCGTTCGGGCCGATGAGGAACCGGACCTCGCCGGGGTGCGCGTCGAAGGAGACGCCACCGACCGCGACGAAGCCCGAGAACTCGACGCGGAGGTCGGTGACGACGAGCGAAGCGTCGGTCATGACCGCACCTCTTCGAGCTCTGCGGCGGCGATCGCCGGGGTGATGGGCGGTTCGTCCGGTTTCCGGCGAGCGGCGGCGAGCCGGGCGGGCAGCGACGACAGCCCGTTCGGCAGGAAGAGGACGACGACGATGAACAGCAGGCCGAGGATGTAGGTCCAGCCCTCCGGCCAGGTCGAGCCGAGGCTCGACTGCCCCCAACCGACCGCCATCGCGCCGAGCGCCGGGCCGAAGAGGGATGCGCGGCCGCCGAAGGCGACACCCGCGATCATCAGGATCGAGGCGGCGGCGCCGATCTCGGCGGGGGTGATGATGCCGACGATGGGTACGAACATCGCACCGCCGATGCTCGCCATCAGCGCGGAGACGATGAAGGCGACGAGCTTGACGTTGGCCGGGTCGTAACCGAGGAAGCGCACGCGTTCCTCGGCGTCCCGGGTGGCGACGAGAAGTTCACCGAAACGGCTGCGGTAGAGCTGCCACACCGCGAGCAGGCACACGATGAGCAGTGCGGCCGCGATGAAGAACACCATGGCCTTGTTCGCCGGGTCGTTGAGTACGAAGCCGAAGAAGTACTTGAAGTCGCTGAGCCCGGTGTCGCCGCCGGTCTCGCGGATCGTGGAACTGATCAGAACGGCCAGCGCGACGGCGAGCGCCTGCGTCAGGATCGCGAAGTACGCGCCCTTCACGCGGCGCTTGAACAGCGCATAACCGAGGGCGCCGGCCACGATCACGGGCAGCAGCACGATCGCCAGCAGGGTGACCGTCCCGCTGCGGAACGGCTCCCAGAACGCCGGGAGTGGCGCGAGCGGGTCGTAGAGCACCATGAACCCGGGGACCCGGTCGCCGGCGGTCTCCAGCGTGAGGTGCATGGCCATCGAGTAGGCGCCGAGGGCGAAGAACACCCCCTGCCCCATCACAAGCATCCCGCCCCGGCCCCACGCCAGGCCGATGCCGACCGCGGCGATGGCCCAGCAGCAGTACTTGCCGAGATTGTTGAGCCAGTGATCGGTGAGCATGAGGGGGGCCACCGCGAGGAGCAGGACGGCCAACACCCCGATGCCGCTGAGGGAAAGCCATGACTTCGACTTGGTCATGCCAGACTCCTGGTTCGCACCGTGAACAGGCCCTGCGGGCGCAGCTGCAGGAAGACGATCACGAGGATGAAGGCGAGCACCTGCGCCAAGCTGCCGGTCGTCCAGTACGCGAAGTACGAGAGAGCGACGCCCACCGCCAACGCCGCGATGATGGTGCCCTTGAGCTGGCCGATGCCACCGGCCGCGACCACGAGGAAGGCCGGGATGATGTACTGCGCGCCCATCTGGGAGTTCGTGCCGCCGATGAGCGACGCGGCCACGCCGGCGACCCCGGCCAGACCCGATCCGACAAAGAAGGTGAGGCGGTCGATGGCGCGGGTGGAGATCCCCGTGGTCTCGGCGAGGTCCCGGTTGTGCACGGTCGCCCGGATGCGGCGGCCGAACGAGGTGTACTTGAGCCAGGCCGACAGGGCGGCGACGCAGACGATCGCGAGCACGATGGTGAAAAGCTGTCGTAACGGCCAGGCGTAGCCGAGGACGGTCAGCTGCCCGTCGAGCCAGCTGGGCTTCTCCACCGGCACGCCCTGGGACGGGAAGATCTGCAGTGCCGCCTGCTGCAGGATCAGGCCGACACCGACCGTGACGAGGAGGGTGTCGAGGGGCCTGCGGTACATCCATCGGATGATGGTGACCTCCAGCAGGAGGCCGAACAGGCCGGCGACGACGAACGCGACCGGCAGCGCGACCGGGATCGACAGGTCGCTGGCTTCGATGACCTGCTGGACGAGGTAGGCGGCGAAGGCGCCGATCATGAGGAACTCGCCGTGGGCCATGTTGATCACGCCCATCTGGCCGAAGGTGAGCGAGAGGCCCAGCGCGGCGAGCAGGAGCAGCGCACCCTGGGCGCTGCCGTTAAGCAGTGGGGCGATCAGTGCGTCCACGTGCTCTCTCCCTGTAGCGGGTTGATGTTCTCCGGAGCGCGGGGCCACGCGCCGCAGGCGACACGCGACCCCGCCGGGCGGTCAGCCCGCTGCGTCCACCAGCTGCTCGCGGACGTCCGCCGGGAACCAGTCGTAGCCCTCGAGGTACGGGTCGGGCTCGATGAACTTGTCGGAGGCCCAGACGACGTCGAACTGGTTGTCTTCGTTGATCTGGCCGATGTGGCCCGGCTTGGAGATGTGGTGGTTCTCGCCGTTGAGCGTGACGGTGCCCTCCGGCGCGTCGAACGTGATCTTGTTCGCCTTCGCGGCGGCGTTCACCTTGTCGACGTCGAACGAGCCGGCTGCCTCGACGAGTGCCTTGTACAGGTACATCGAGATGTAGGCGGCTTCCATCGGGTCGGAGGTGACGCCGCTGCTGTTCGGGTAGGCCTTCCAGCTCTCGATGAACTTCGGGTTGGTGTCGGTCTTGAGTGACTGGAAGTAGTTCCAGGACGCGTAGTTGCCGGTGACCTCATGGCCCATCGCCGGCGCCTCCTCCTCGGCGATCGACACCGAGATGATCGGCGTCGTCGCGGGGGTGAGGCCGGCGTCGTAGTACGCCTTGACGAAGCCGACGTTCGACGAGCCGTTGATGGTGTTGAAGACGAAGTCGGGCTTGGCCGCCACAATCTTCGCCACCTGGCTGGTCCAGTCGTCCTTGTCGAGCGGCACGTACTCCTCGCCGACGATCTCGATGCCGAGCTTGGCCGCGTACAACTTGATGATCGCGTTCGCGGTCCGCGGGAAGACGTAGTCGCTGCCGGCGAGGAACAGCTTCTTCACGCCCTTGGAGGCGAGGAAGTCCATCGCCGGGATGATCTGCTGGTTGGTGGTCGCACCGGTGTAGTAGATGTTCGGCGAGGACTCGAGGCCCTCGTACTGCACCGGGTAGAAGAAGAGACCGTTGAGCTTCTCGACGACCGGCTTCACGGCCTTGCGTGAGGATGAGGTCCAGCCGCCGAAGATCGCGGCCACGCAGTCCTGAGTGAGCAGCTTCTCGGTCTTCTCCGCGAAGGTCGGCCAGTCGGTGGCGCCGTCCTCCTGGACGTACTCGATCTTCTTGCCGAGGATGCCGCCGCTGGCGTTGATCTCGTCGGAGGCCATGTGCAGCACATTGGACACGGTCTTCTCGGAGATCGCCATGCCGCCGGTAAGGGAATTGAGGAAGCCGAGCTTGACGGTGTCTCCGGACGTGTCGACGCAGCTGGCCGCCGGTGACGACCCGGCGGCGGCCGTGTCGTCACCGGCTCGGGCGCCACAGCCGGCGAGCACGACGGCCATGGCCGTACCGAGGGCACCCGTCGCCATGAGTGCGCGCATTCGCTTGCTGGAGTTGGACATATGTGAGAACTCCGTTCCTGGTGAAGGGGGCGATCGTGCGGATGAAAAGTTTCGGGGCGAGCCGCCGTTGTCCCGGACTGCCCACCCGGTGCCGTCGACTGTCGCTAGTGAAAGAAGACTGACTGCGAGTCATTACTCTGACATTTCTTCGATGTTCCAGCTCTGTAGCCACCGCAGGGGTCAAGTCGCGTTTCCCCTGGAAATACACGGAGGACAGCGACTCTCTGGTGTCAGAGTCATGCCATCGCTGAAGAGGGTGCGACGCGTATGGCACAGTCCTGACATCGTGAGCGATCAAACGGGCGTGCTGTGCGGCCGTAACGGCAGCGTGCCTGTCTTGCGGCGTGGCCGGCCCCGAATCGGTACAAGGGCGGGCCCGGCAGCGGTCGTCTGCTGCGGCTCGGTGGCGAACACGACCTCGGCGGGGAACGCCGCGTCCGCGCACCGATCCCGGCTACTTGTCGGCGGTGCGGTTCTCGCCGAACGTCAACCCCCACCCGGGGCGCGCGGTGGGGCAGGATGGGCGGGACGTCTGCGGGAGGTTGGGGATGGCGGAAGTTGTCGCGTCGCACCGGATGGCGCCACTGGTGATGTACCGGATGTTCCTGCTGTGGGATCCGGCGAACGGCGACAGCCCTGCGGATCTGATCCCGGCCGACGGTGACCTGCTGGCTGCCCAGCCGCGCGGCGTCGTCTTCTCCTCCGCCGGCAACGACTTCTACCCGCAGGTCGACGTGCAGGTCTGGGACGGCCCACCAGCAGCGGACGACACCCGGTGGGAGGTCACGGCCGAGGGCGCGTTCGACGCCCCGGCAGGATCCGTACGGCTGCAGGCGCTCAGCGGCAACCCGGCGGGTCCCGACATCGCGCTCGGCAGGGCCGGCCGCTGGCGGCTGCGGGCCTCGTGCCGCGGTCGGGGTGAGGTGGCCGCGCGCGTCGGCGTTGACCTGTTCTTCGAAGGTGTCGAGGAGTGGCTGGTGCAGCTGTGGCCGGCAGCCGAGGGGGCGTGAGGCAGGCCGCCTCACGCCCCGGCAGTGGTTACCGCGTCACCGGCGGGTGGATGCGCACCTCCCCGTTCGTGATCGGCTGCGGCTCGGCGACGTCGATGTCGTAGCCGGCGCTCGCGCGGTTGTCGTACTCAATGGTGTTCTGCGGGTAGGGACCGCTGGACAGCGGCCACAGCACCATCCGGAACTTGTCGCCGCCCGGCTGGTCGTACCCGTAGTAGACGAAGCCGTATCCCGGCTTGCCGTCGACGGTGCCGGTGCCCTTCGCGGCCACTTTGCCGTCCGGGGTGACGACCAGCCACTCCAGCGTGTCGGTCGTGGTTCGGAACCGCAGGTTCGTGTTGGCCAGGTACGCGCCGGCCGCCCCGGTCGGCGCCGTCTGGTTGTAGTACTTGGCGGTGAGATGGAAGTCCATCGGCGCCGCCACGGCCGGCTGCTGCGTCCAGGCGCCGGTCGGCGAGTCGAACTTGCCGTCGGCGTTGTCGAAGCCGGCGTCGGGGTCGTAGACGACGACCATCGTGGTCGCCGAGTCGGACGCCCCGCCGTCGTCGGTCACCGTCACGGTGATCGTGTACATGCCGGCGTGCGGGAACGTGTGCCGCTGGTCGCAGGTGCGGTTCTCCGCGCCGAAGTCCGCGATCTGCCCGTCGTCCCAGGTGATGCGGCAGGTGTGGGTGTCGAGCGCGCCGGCGTCGGTGAACGGCGCCCGGACGTCGACCGGCGTGCCGGCCCGGAACGATTGCCAGGGTTCCGGCCCCTCCAGCGTCAGCTGCGGCGGCGCGTTGACGACCGTGACGGTGGCCGAGTCGGACACCGGCGGGTTCACCCCGTCGTCGGCGGTCAGTGTGGCGCGTACGGTGCCTTCGTCGTTGCACGTGATCCGGGTGGCCGCCGAGGTGGCGTTGCCGAAGGTGCAGGACATGCCCGGCTTGGCCGAGTCGATCACCTCGTAGGTCCAGTGCAGGCTCAGGTCGCCCTCGATGTCGCGGGCCGCGCCGCGCAGAGTTCCCGGCGTGCCCTCGTAGGCGCGCACGTCCGGCCCTGCGCTGACCGTCGGCGCCGTGTCGGGCAGTCCGCTGCCGCCGCCCTGCCCGCCACCGCCGTCCGGCACTGTCAGCACGACCCAGAAGTGGTCCTCGTGCAGGACGCGCTGACCGGTGAACCAGACCAGCATGGTGGCGCCGAGCGACCGGTTCTGGTTGAGGTTGAGCGCCTTGGCCGAGTAGTGCCCGTTCGCCTGCGAGGCACCCTGGTACGTCGCGGCCATCGGGTACTCGTCGCAGTCGTCGCCGTTCGCCGCGTACCCGGGCCACTGGGCCTGGCAGGTGGCCACCGCAGTGCGCCGGTTCGCGTTGTAGATCGTGGTGTCGTAGGGCTCGTACAGCCGTGACAGCGGCCGCGGATTGCTGCTGTTCAGGTTGCCCGCCACGTCCTTGCCAGGAGTGCGCGGGAACGTGGTGTCGGGCGCGTGGAACGCTTCGAAGATGTGCTGCGCGGCCGCGTGGTAGTTCGTCGTCGTGGCGAGCGACACCGGGAACAGTTCCTCGACGTGGTCGAAGACGCAGCCCCGGCCGCCACGCAGGTACGACGCCTCGTCGCAGCGGTAGCCGTTCCCCTCCCACTCGTCGGAGTCCTCGTCGCCTGCCCCCATCGGGCTGACCACCTGCCGGTTGGTGAAGTTGTACCAGCTCAGCTTGTCGCGACCGACGCCGTCGGCCGGGTCGGAGAAGAACCGGTTGAAAGTGCCGACGCCGTCCTTCCACTCCGCGACGGTCTTCTTCGCGCCCCGCTCGAACGGGTGGCTGCGGCACAGCGCGCCCTGTTCGGCGTTGCAGTCGAGCGTCACCTCGACCACGATCGCGTCGCCCGCGAGCGTGGTGCTGATCTGGTCCAGCGCCGTCACGAACGACACCTGGCTGTACGTCGGGTCCGGCGTCTGCGGCGAGTCCATCGAGCCGTCCCAGCCCACACCCAGCGTGGCACGCCGGAAGGAGGCCGTCCCCAGTGTCTTGCGGCGCACGCAGCCCAGCAGCGGCAGCGAGAACGAGCAGACGGTCACCTTGACGTCCCAGAGGGTGACCTGGCAGAAGTTGTAGTGATCGATGACAAAACCGCCGTCGGCGTACGCGAAATCCTCGTCCCGGCAATCGTCGAGTGTCACGTTCGCCGCGCTCGGCGGCATCCCCGGCGCCAGCAACCTGGTCTGGGGCACCTTGCTCGACTTCGGCACGGCGTCGGCGCCGCGCTCCTTGTAGTACTGCCGCCGCAGGCCCAGCGCCCGCTCGTCCGGCTCACCCGAGGCCGTCCTGGCCCCGGGTTCCGCGGGCGGGGCGTCCCGCCGCGTCGCCTCCACCTGCAGATCGCCGTCCGACGCCGTCACCGACGGCGCCGGCGCAGCGGGCGACGGTGCCGCCTGCGCGACACCCGGTGTAGCCGCCAGCAACGACAACATCGCTGCCAGCACCAACAGTCGTCTCACTGTTACGGTCCCTCCCCGTCAGGGCCCGTCGGCGCCAAACACCCGGGATCGGGGTGCGGCTACCCCACGTGTAGAACGCCGGCCCCGTATAGGCCGATGACCATCCGACGATCAACCCGCATTCATAGTTGACCATCAATGTGTTTCCGGGTGTGAACTGTCATGGTCACGACACCTTCGGCTAGCCAGGAGATCGCGATGCCGGCCGGGTGTCCGCAGAAGTCCATGGCGCGCTGACCCCGATCCCGCGCCCGCTTCCCGGAGCTCCGGACGACGACACTCAGCAGCTATTCCTGAGCATGATCGGCCGGTTCACGCCAACGCATCCACGAACCGGTGGCTGGGTGAACTCCACCGGCTTCATCGGCGTGTACCACTGTGGAGTCTTCGCGTACCCATGCGATGAGGTGACTACTTGAGTAGTCGAGTCCCGTTCGGTCGTGTAGCGAGACCGCCTCGGTTCACGCTCCGGGGACGAGGAGTGGAGTCATGATCGAGCAAGCGAGCCGCCGCGATCGGGCCGGCACCTTCACCCTGGTGATGCTCTCCACCACGGCTTCGGTCTTGCTGCTCGGTGTGGCGCTCCTGGTCGCGGTCTCCGAGGAGGTTGCCGAGGCGGCGCTGTTCGGCCGGGCGGGAACCGTGGCGGTGACCGTAGGGGCTGCGTTCGTGATCTGCACCGCGGCCGTGGTCGCGACGCGCGGGGCCGGTTCCAGGGTGCGTGCGGTGACGCTGACGTCGTCGATCGTCGTCGCCGGCCTGGTGGCAGGTGCCGGGTTCGTCTTCGTGATCTCCGAGGGGTCTCAGCTGTCCGCGGGCGTGATGTCGATCGTTTCGGCTGTGCTGATCGCCGTCGGCGGCCGGGAGGTCTCGCACGCCGCCGTTACTCCGAAGGCACACTAGATGCAGCCCGATCTGACGCGACGTCTTCAGCGCCTTGCGGTTGAGCTGCCGTTCGAGCTCGTTGAAGAACTGACGGACGCCGCCGGCGTCGGGCCGCGGGGACGGCGGCGGAGAGACGGTTAGCGGGGCGGGCGGCGCTTTGCGGCCCGCCACGGCTAACGGTGTCTCAGCTGAACAGGGCGGCCGGGATGTCGGCGTAGAAGAGGGCCGGGTCCTTGGAGAGGGACGCCTTGACGTTGGCGGTGGGAGCATCCGCGATCACTTCGAGGGCGCCCGCTTCCAGGCCGTCCAGAGCCTGGGCGATGACCTCGTGCGGCGGGATCTTCGGGATGTCGTAGCCGGCCATCATGTCGGTGTCGGCGATCGCCAGGGCCAGCGCCGTGACCTGGGTCTTCTGGTCGGCCAGTTCGAGCCGGATGCCGTTCGTCAGAGACCACTCGGCGGCCTTGGAAGCGGCGTAACCGTTGCTGGCGGGCGCGAAGGCGTACCAGCTCAGGGCTGAAATGACGTTGAGGATGGCGCCGCCCGCGAGCTTCGGTGCGAACGCGCGGGTGACGTTCAGAGTGCCCCAGAAGTTGGTGTCGAACTCGCGCCTGATGTTCTCCGTGGACGGGCCCAGCAAGGGTGCGTTCGTGGAGATGCCGGCGTTGTTGATCAGGATGTCGAGGTCGCCGATCTCGGCGGCCGCGGCCTCGATGGACGCCGGGTCGGTGATGTCCAGCCGGAGGGGGACGACGCCGGGGATGTCGATGCTCTCCGGGCGGCGGGCGGTGGCGTAGACGGTGGTGGCGCCGCGGGCCAGGAGGGCCTCGGCGAACGCCTTGCCGAGGCCGCGGTTGGCGCCGGTTACGAGAGCTTTCGTGCCGTTGATCTGCATACCGCTACGCTAGAACCTCACGTTGACGTCAGAGGCAAGTATTGCGAGGTGGGTCACTGTGCGGATCGGGGATCTGGCGACCAGGACGCAGGTCAGCGTGCGGGCGCTGCGGTACTACGAGGAGCAGGGGCTGCTCGTTTCGACGCGCAGTGAGAGCGGGCAGCGGAAGTACGGGGACAGCGCGGTCAACCGGGTACGGCTGATCCAGCAGTTGTACGGCGCAGGGCTGTCCAGCAAGACGATCGCCGACCTGCTGCCGTGCGTGGACGCCGGGGTGAGCACGCCCGAGTCGCGGGAACGGCTGGCAGTGGAGCGGGACCGGATCAACACCCGGATCGCCGAGCTGGTCATCGCCCGGAACAAGCTCGACGACATCATCGACGCGACGTCGAGGCCGAACCCGGAGTGCGACTACGTGTGAATCTAGTCCGCGTAATACCTGGTTCGCCGCGATCGGTAGGCGGGGCGGCGATTGACGAGGATCTGGCGGGTGGCGACTACGCCTACGGCCAGGCCGCCGGCCAGCGCTGCCAGCAGCAGCGGGGTGTTCGAGCCGCCCAGGCCGCTCTCGTCGGCTGAGAGGACGGTGGCTGCGGCCGGGGCCTTGCTGGTGGCGGCCGCGGGCGGGGGGACCGTCGGCAGGGCTTCGTAGTCGACGATGTTGCTGCTCTCCAGCAGGGTCATGTGGGTCATGACGAACTGGTTCGCCTGCTGTGCCAGTTTGCGGACGGTGTCGTTGCGGGTGCCGGCCCGGATCGCTGCGATCGCGGGGAAGATCTTGCCGTGGGCCGCTCGGAGGCGGTCGATGTAGATGCCGTCGAAGTCCGGGCCCTCGGACTCCTCCATCTCGTCGAGCCAGCCCTGCTGATCCTCGTTCGGCTCGTTCGGCAGCTTGATCTTCAGCTTCTCGGCGGCGTCGCGGGTCAGCTGGTCGAGCTCGGAGTGCTGGTCGGCGATGCTGCGGCCGATCTTCTTGATCCGGGTGCTGTCCGACTTGTCCTGCGCCATCTCGCCGGCCGGGATCTCCCAGAGGCCGGCCAGCCGTACCTTGACGACGAAGTCCCGGTCGGCCGCCGAGATGTCGCCGCGGCCCTTGTCGATGAGCAGGTTCTCCGGGGGCACCGGTACGTCGGCCGCCTGTGCGCCGTCAGGCAGCAGGATCAATCCGGCGGTGAGAAGCGCCGCACTCCACAACCGTCGCCAGCCGAACATCGGCCCCTCCTCGACTCGTCAGTAACCGGTGATACGGGTCACCGGCCGGTAGGGATCAATGCGAGGACCTATCGTGTGCGGCATGGGACATCCGGTGATCCTCGACTGCGACCCGGGCCATGACGACGCGCTCGCCCTGCTGCTGGCCGCGGGCGACCCCCGCCTGCGGCTGCTCGGCGTCACCACCGTCGCCGGCAATCAGACCCTGGACTCCACGACGGCCAACGCGCTGCGCATCCTCGCCCTGGCCGGCGTCACCGGTGTCCCGGTCGCGGCGGGCTGCGACCGGCCCCTGGTCGGCGAACTCGAGGTGGCCGCGGACATCCACGGCACGTCCGGCCTCGACGGGCCCGATCTGGACGTGCCGGTCGGACCGGTCGAGGACGTGCACGCCGTCGATCTCATGCTCCGGCTGATCACAGCGTCTCCTGAGCCGGTGACCGTCATCGCCACGGGACCACTCACGAACGTGGCGCTTCTCCTGCGTACCCACCCATCGGTCTTGCCCTTGATCCGAAGGATCGTCTTCATGGGCGGATCGACCGACCGGGGCAACACCACTCCCTACGGCGAATTCAACATCGTCACCGATCCCGAGGCCGCCGACATCGTGCTGCGATCCGGGCTGCCGATCACCATGATCGGCCTGAACGTGACGCACCAGGCGCGGGCCACTCCCGAGGTCATCGCGGCGTTCCGGGACATGGGCACCCGGCTCGGATCGGTCTGCGCCGAGCTGATGACCTTCTTCGCCGGCACCTACCTGCGGGTCTTCGGCTTCCCTGATCCGCCGGTCCACGATCCGGTGGCGGTGGCAGCGGTGATCGACCCGGCGTTGCTCACGACCGTCACCGTCCCGGTGGTGATCGAGTTGGCCGGTGCGCATACGCGCGGCGCGACGGTGGTGGACCTGCACAACCGCACCGGATCAGAGCCGAACGTCGATGTCGCCGTCGGCGTGGATCTTGGTGGATTCTGGCGGCTGCTCATCGGCGCGGTCTCCGCTTTGTAGGATTCCGCCATGCAGCCCGCCACCAAGCTGGAACGGCGCGTGGTGACCGCCGCGGAGCAGATCCTGGCGAAACGGCGTAATGTGAGCCCGCTGGATCTGCTGACCGCGATGGGCTGGCTGCCGCAGGGAAGGGTGGCGGACTGGCAGCACGGCCGCGCTCCCCACCTCGAAGCGATCGCCGCCGTCTCCGCCGACCGGCTGGCCGATGCCATGGAGATCTTCCATCGGTGGGTCTCCGGTCGCGGCCTGCGTCCGGTCGAGATCTCCTATATGGCCGCCACGCGTGATCGCCAGCCGTTGCGGTTCACGGCGGCCGGTGATGACCAGGCCTATCGGACGAGCTGGACCTCTGCCGATTCATCCGCCGAGAAGCTCTACAAACAGCCGGATCTCGTGGTCGTCCTGCCACCGAAGGAGTTCACCTGTGCCGGCTGCGGTGACACCAGCGCCGGCATGCAGATGGTGGAGGCCGCCGGCCCGATCTGCCTGGCCTGCGCCGACATGGATCACCTGGTGTTCCTGCCGGCCGGTGACGCCACCCTGACCCGGCGGGCGAAGAAGGCGAGCCGCCTCTCCGCCGTCGTGGTCCGCCACAACCGGTCCCGCCGGCGCGACGAACGCCAGGGCCTGCTCGTCGAGCGGTCCGCGATCGAACAGGCCGAGCAGGACTGCCTCTCCGACGAGGAGGCCCGCGCCCGGCGCCGCGACCGCGACCGCGTCCGTCGGGAAGCAGGCGACGAGGTGTTCCAGCAGCACCTCGCCGCGGAGATCGTCCGGCTGTTCCCCCGTTGCCCTGCTCGGCGCGCGGAGGCGATCAGCCGGCACACCGGGGTGCGCGGCAGCGGGCGGGTCGGCCGCAGCGCCGCGGGCCGAGCCCTGGACCCGGACGCGGTCACCCGGGCTGTGATCGCTTCGATCAGGCACGAGGACACCTCGTACGACGACCTCCTGATGTCCGGAGTCCCCCGCGACGAGGCCCGCACCCGCATCCGCGCCGACATCGACCGGGTGCTGGCAGAGTGGCGTACATGCGCATAGCCTTCGCCGCCGACGACGCGAACGAGACGACTGCGGCCGTCGTCGCCGCGCTGGCCGGCCATGAGGTCATCACGCCCCCGGGGTCGCCCGGCTGGCCGGATCTCGGACGATTCGTGGGTGAGGCGGTCGCCGGGGGCCGCGCCGATTTCGGCGTGGTCATGTGCTGGACCGGCACCGGCACGGCGATAGCGGCGAACAAGGTGCCGGGTGTGCGGGCGGCGCTGGCGTGGGAGCCGTGGATCGCTCGCGGAGCCCGGCTGTGGAACGACGCCAACGTGCTGGCGATGAGCTTGAAACGGCTGGCCCCGGACGTGGCGGTCGAGGTCCTGCAGGCGTTCCTGGAAGTGCCAGGACCCGACCCCGATGAGGCGGAGAACATCGCCGCGCTCTAGAGCGGGCGGAACTCGATGAGGCCGACCAGGTTGTTCTCGGTGTCGCGGGTGAAGGCGTGCACCTCCTCGGTCCCGGCCGGTCCGAGTGTGTCGTCCTGGTGCGTGAAGATGACGTGCGGTTCGCTCTCGATGACGGCGCCGGCTGCTCGCAGGCGGGCGACGACGGCGTCGAGGTCGTCGACCTGGTAGTAGTGCAGGGCCGGGGGTGCGCCGCCGTCGAGCAGGAGCCGCTGACCGTCCAGGTCGAAGAAGACCAGGCCGGGTGGATCGAACGAGGCGACCGGCCCGGCTCCGAACAGGTCGGTGTAGAACGCGGTCGCCCGGGACAGGTCAGCCGCGTACTGAGCGATCTGCACTGCTCTCATGGTCCGAACGTACCGCTGTGACTAGGGTGACGCGATGACGTCCAGAGGCGTGATCGAGACCGGCTGGCTGCGAGGCGTGCTGCACCCGCGCCGCGGTGGCATCCCGGCCCCCGTGCGGCCGCTCGCGACGCTGGATGATGCCTGGTCACGGTTGCGCGGCTCGATCTGGGCGCAGGACCGGGCGATCCGTGGCGCCGGCGGCGGGGCGTCCCGGGTCTGGCAGCTGGTGACCGCTTTCCGGTCGGAGGATCGGCATCTGGGCGAGCGGATTCTGGCGAGCGAGGCGCGGGTCGGCGCGGCGGCGGAGGATCACGCGCTGGTCCGGGCGGTGCGCAAGCGTTTCCAGTACGTCGACCTCGGCGCCGACGAGTGGCTCGCCGATTTCCTGGCCGCCGCGCACGGGCTGCCCGAGGCGTGCCGGCGGGTGATCGACGGCTTCCACGACGATCTGCCCTATGCGGGGGTGGGCGTCTTCAAACGGCTGCGGGAGCTGCTCGTCGCCGCCGACGAGGCCACCTACGCGCGGGCCCGGGACGTGATCGTGGAGCGGAGTGCGGGATCCGAGAACGCGCATCTGCTCTGGGCGGTCACCTATCTCCTGCCGATCGGTGCGCAGTCCGGGCCGGTTGAGCGGGACGCGCACGCCGCGGCGATGCGGTACGTCGGCGAGTTCGGCAACGCGCCGGTGCACGCGTCCGGGCTGGCCGCCGGTGACCTGGACACCCTCGAACGGTTCCTGCACGCCAATGCCGAGGTCGGGCATGAGTTCTTCAGCGGCGGGCTCTTCCTGACCGGGGTGCTCGACGTCGCGGGCGCGCAGGCCGGGCCGGTGCTGGCCCGGATGCGGCCGGGCTACCCGTTCCAGACCGACCCCTACTACAACGGGCTCTGGTGCACCCTGCTCGCGCACGTCGAGGACGACGCGGCCCGGGCGGCTCTTCAGCGGGAACGGGACGCCGGGCAGACCTGGGCTTGGCGTTTCACGGATGTCGAAGAACAGGAGCTTTCCCTCGTACGAGAGGAAGCTCCTTGCTCTTATCAGCCGCCGCAGGCGGTGAAACCCGTGCGGCTGGAGGTGGCCGTGCCGGTGGCGCCCGAGATCCGATTCCGTGAGGAGGAGCGGGAGAACGCCGAACGGCAAGGCGTGCACGAGAACAACGAACAGTGGGAGGGCGTGCCGATCGGGCGCTGTGACACGGCGGCGGTGACCGCGTGGCTGGAGCATCGTGAACGCTGGGCGATTCCGGTCACGCTGGTGGCTCTCGCGCTGGCGCCACGATGGACGCACGAGCGGCTGATGGCGCTCGGTATGGAGAACGACAAGTATTGGGTGCGGTCCCTCGTACCCCTGCTGCTCCTGCGTCATGGGGTGAGTCATGTCGATCCGCTGCTGGCGGCGTTCGAGGACAA
Organism: Actinoplanes sp. OR16; assembly: GCF_004001265.1. Classification (GTDB taxonomy): domain Bacteria; phylum Actinomycetota; class Actinomycetes; order Mycobacteriales; family Micromonosporaceae; genus Actinoplanes. The sequence continues at coordinate 3,615,618 of NZ_AP019371.1, forward strand.
GGCCTGCGTGGAGGCCGCCCTGGAGGCGGCGCAACCGGTAGGACATGCGGCGCTGGCGGTTCCGATGACGCGGGCGTTCGCCGTGAAGAAGCTGCGGCGGCCGGCTCGATCGTGGCTGCTGCGGCATCCGGAACATGCGGCGGCGGGTGTCGTGGCGATGTGGGCCGCGGATCCGGGCGACCCGGAGACCGCGCGGGTACTGCGGTACCTGGACACGCAGGGTCACCGATCGTTTCTGGTCACGCAGGCGGGTAAGCGCGCCGACGAGTTGATCGCGTTCCTGGAGAAGGAGCCGCCGGTCAAGCGGGTGAGGGTCCCGGCCTATCTGACAGCCTCACCGCTGCCCACGCTCGTGCCCCCGGCGGACCCTCACGACTTCCTCGTCCAGCTGGCCGCCTGCGATGCCGACGTCGTGCACCCGGCCGTGCCGGCGAGCCGTGACCGGTGGACCGCGGAGTCCCGAGCGGCGTTCGCCGACGCTCTCTTCGACAGGTGGCTGGCGGCCGGCGCGCCCGCCGCCGACGGCTGGTGCATGCAGGCCGTCGGGCTGATCGGCGACGACGCCGGCGCCCGGAAGCTCGCCTCGCACGCGCGGCAGTGGGCCGGCACCAACGCCGGTGCCCGCGCGCAGGCCGTCCTCGACGCGCTGCGGCACCGCGGCACCGACGCGGCCCTCATCGAGCTGAGCCTGCTCGCCGAACGATCACGCTTCCCGGTCTTCAAGAAGGTCGCCGCGCAGCACATCGAGGAGATCGCGGCGCTGCGCGGGCTCACCTCGGACGAGCTGGCCGATCGGCTGGTGCCGTCGCTGGGACTCTCGTTCGCGGACGATCAGATCGTCTTCGACCACAACCTCATGCCGGTGGGCTCCGGCAAGCACCTCACCGCGCTGCGCAAGGAGGCCCGGGCGTCGGCGTCGCTGCACATCGCGCGGATGGAACGGGCGATGTGCACGGAGCGGCAGATCCCGGCCGAGATCTTCCTGTCCCGGTTCGCCCGGCACCCGTGGATGACGCATCTGGCGCGGCGCCTCGTCTTCCTCTCGTCGTCGGGTGTGTCCTTCCGTGTCGCCGAGGACGGCTCCCTCGCCACCGCCGACGACGAGCCGTTCACGCTGCCTGACGATGCGACGGTCTGCGTGGCGCATCCGCTGAACTTCGACGTGCGGCAGTGGCTCCCGGTGTTCGCCGACTACGAGCTGCTGCAGCCGTTCCCGCAGCTGGACCGGCCGATCCACCGCGACGCGCGGGACGCGGACGTCTACATCGGCCGCAAGACCACATACGCGATCCTGCGAGGCCTGGAACGCCACGGCTGGACCCGCCAGTACGACGCCGCCGTGCAGATGGCGAAACCGCTGCCCGCCGGCGCCCGTGCCGTCCTGCACACCGACCCGGGCTGGCACGCCTCCGACACCGTCGACTCCGCCCCACCCCAGACCGTCGAGGCCCTCACGATCCCGGCCGGCCTGTCCCCGGTGGCCCTCTCCGAACTCATCCACGATCTGCGCGTGCTGGACAGGTCCTGAGCCGGGGACGCACTTGGCAACCGGCGGTGGTTGGTGCGAAGGTCGAGCGGTGATCGACCCGTACCTTTGGCTTGAAGAGCTGGACACGCCCGACGCCGCCCGGTGGGTGGCCGAGCGGAACACGGAGACGCTGGCGGCGCTGGGTGGTGATGAGTTCGCGCGGGTCAAGGACGCCGTCCGGGAGGTGCTGGACAGCAAGGAGCGGATCTCGTTCCCGGCCTGGCGCGGGGACGGGTTCTACTACGACTTCTGGAAGGACGCCGACCACCCGCGCGGGGTGTGGCGGCGGACCACAGTGGAGCAGTTCCGGCGGGACGAGCCGGAGTGGGACGTGCTGCTCGACGTCGGCGCGCTCAACGAGGCCGAGGGGGAGAACTGGACCTGGCAGAGCGCCACGGTGCTGCGCCCCTCGTTCGATCGATGCCTGATCGCGCTGGCCCGGGGCGGGTCGGACGCGGCGGTGGTGCGGGAGTTCGACCTGCGGGCGCGGGCGTTCGTCGAGGACGGGTTCGTGCTGCCCGAGGCGAAGACGAATTTCGGCTGGATCGACGCCGATCACATCTATGTGGCCACCGATTTCGGGCCCGGCTCGCTGACCAGCTCGGGCTATGCGCGGATCGTGAAGTCGTGGCGGCGCGGCACCCCGCTCGCCGAGGCGGAGACGGTGTTCGAGGGCGCTCCCGACGACATGCTGATCACCGCGGTGCACGATCCGGCAGCGGGGTTCGAGCGGGACTTCGTCGTTCAGCGCGTCGAGTTCTTCAAGACCAATTACTTCCTTCGTACGCCGGACCGTCTCGTGCGGATCCCCATCCCCGAGGACGCCGACTTCGACGTGCACCGGGAGTGGATGGTGGTCCGGCTGCGGTCGCCATGGCTCGCCTTCCCGGCGGGCGCTCTGATCGCCACGAACTTCGACGACTTCCTCGAAGGACGGCGTGACTTCACCGTTCTGTTCCAGCCGGATGAGCACACGTCGCTCACCTCGTACAACTGGACCTTGAATCATCTGCTGCTGGTGACGATGACCGACGTGGTGACACGGGTGCAGGCACTTACGCCGGGGGAGTCCGGCTGGAGTGAGCAGCCGCTGCCCGGTTCCGCCGAGCTCGGAACCACGTGGATCGTCGACACGGATCCGGAGAACAGCGACGCGTACCTGATCGCCTCGGAAGGTTTCCTCCAGCCGGCGACGCTGAGCCTCGGCAGCGTGGGCGGCGACGTGACGGTCCTGAAGCGGGCGCCCTCGTTCTTCGACACGGACGGGATGACGGTCCGGCAGTTCTTCGCGGAATCCGAGGACGGGACGCGGGTGCCGTACTTCGTGGTCGGCCGGCCTGACGAGGACGGGCCGGTGTGGCTCTACGCGTACGGCGGATTCGAGATCTCGATGACGCCGAACTACAGCGGGGTCCGCGGGCGGGGCTGGCTGGCGCGCGGCGGCACATATGTGCTCGCGAACATCCGCGGCGGCGGGGAGTACGGTCCGGCCTGGCATCAGGCGGCGCTCCGGGAGAACCGGCCCCGGGCGTACGAGGACATGGCCGCCGTCGCCCGTGACCTGGTCGGACGTGGCATCGCGACACCGGAGCGGCTCGGCGTCACCGGCGGCAGCAACGGCGGCCTGCTGATGGGCGTCATGCTCACCCGCTATCCGGAGTTGTTCAGCGCCGTCGTCGCCGGGGTGCCGCTGCTCGACATGCGCCGGTACACGAAGTTGCTGGCCGGGAAATCCTGGATCGCCGAGTACGGCGACCCCGACGTGGACGAGGACTGGGCGTTCATCAAGGACTATTCGCCGTACCAGAACGTGCGGCCGGATCGTCCCTATCCGCCGATCCTCTTCATCACCTCGACCCGTGACGACCGGGTGCATCCCGGACATGCGCGGAAGATGCTGGCAGTGCTCCGCGACCACGGATATACGACATTCCTGTACGAGAACGTCGAAGGCGGCCACGGCGCGGCGGCGGACAACGAACAGGCCGCGACGAAGGAAGCCCTCACGCTGGAATTCCTGTGGCGCGAACTGAACCCGGCTGCCCGTACCATCGGGCGGTGCTGAATCGACGTGGGCTCCTGGCAGGACTGATCAGTGTCGGTCTGCTGAGCGGGTGTCAGAGCGGTGGCTCGGAGGGACGGGTGACTTCTCTGCCCGTTCCGTCATCCGTTTCCGGCTCCTCCACGGCGCCTTCGTCCTCGCCATCCTCTTCGTCGTCGCCCTCGGCTTCCGGCTCTCCGTCCGCGTCCGCGTCGGCGTCGGCTTCCACGGCGGTTCGTAAACTGCCGAAACCCGGCAATCCGGATGGTGACGCCTCCGTTCCGGCGGCGGCCAGGGCGGTGGACACGAGCGAGCCCACCCGTACGGTCGGCACCGGCACCGCGAAGAGCTGCACCTCCGCCGCGGTGGTCAAGGCGGTCGCGGCCGGTGGCATCATCACGTTCGACTGCGGCCCGGCGCCGGTCACGATCACCATGACGAAGACCGCGAAGGTGGTGAACACCAGCGCGAAGGTGGTCCTCGACGGCGGCGGCAAGGTGACCCTGAGCGGCGCCGGCAAACGGCGGATCCTCTACATGAACACCTGTGATCAGGCGCAGAAGTGGATCGGCGAGGACTGCAACACCCAGGACACGCCCCGCTTGACCATCCAGAACATGGCGTTCACCAAGGGGAACAGCACCGGTGAGGACACCAGCGTCGACGGCGGGGGTGGCGGCGCGGTCTTCGTACGAGGAGGTCACGTCAAAGTGATCAACTCGCGCTTCACCGCCAACCGGTGCGATGCGACCGGCCCGGACGTCGGTGGCGCGGGGCTGCGCGTGCTCAACTTCGGCGACAACGATCCGGTCTACGTGGTGGGCAGCACCTTCACCGGCGGGCGATGCTCCAACGGGTCCGCTCTCAGCAGCATCGGCGCGTCGTGGATCGTCCTGAACAGCTATTTCTCCGGGAACAAGGCGATCGGGCACGGGAAGAATCCGCCCGACCCCGGCACTCCCGGCGGCGGCAGCGGGGGTGCGATCTACATGGACGGGGCGAAGATCGCTCTGACGTTGAACGGGACTCTGATCGAGAAGAATTCGGCTGCCGAGGGTGGGGGAGCGGTGTTCTTCGTGAGCAACGATCGGACGGGTACGTTGACCGTCAAGGATTCGACGTTGCGGTCGAATCCGAGTGGGACGTTCGAAACGTCCGGATATCCTGGGATATTTTATATCGGATCGGGTGATCCGGTTGTCAGTGGATCTCGCCTGAAGAAGTGAGGCTGCTGACGTTCAATACCCTCTTCAAGGGTGACGTGCGGGTGCGGCTCTCCGCGTTGTCCGAGCGGTTGGAGTGTTATGACGTCGTCTGCCTGCAGGAGGTGATGTGGCGGCGGAATGCGCGGCTCCTCGCCCGGACTTTCCCGCATTTTTCGTGGTTTGGTGGGGCGGTTTTGCGGGGTGGTCTCGTTCTCCTGTCCCGGCGGCCGATCGCTCGCAGTCGATTCGTGCGCTATCCGGTCACGGCTCCTCTGCGGCCGGAGTTGCTCATGCGCAAGGGCGTCCAGATCGCTGTGATCGACGGGTTGACCGTGGTTAATACCCATTTATCCGCTTACTCGTCGCGGATCCAGGCGGTGGAGCTGTCCTTCCTCGCCGACGTGCTGTCCGCGGTGGATCTTGGAGAGCCGCTTGTTGTGGTCGGGGACCTGAACGTCTCCCGTACGAAATTGTCCTCTTTTATCGAAAAATCACGACTTGTCGACTCATTGGCGGGCGATTCGCGGCCGACCTACCGCCCCACGCCGGAGTTCCCCACCCCGCCCGCCTTCGACCACATCCTGACCCGAGGCCCGCTGACAGCAACGGCGTCGCTGGTCTTCCAAGCGCCCGTCCCCCTGCCGACCGGCCGCGAAATCTTCCTCTCCGACCACTACGGCGTCGAAGCCGAGATCGTCTAGGGGCGGGCGTCCTCGATGCGGTCGCAGTGGAGGTAGAGAAGCAGGTCGCGCTGTTCGGAATCGGGCAGCCCGGCGAACGCCTGATAGGCAACCTGCCGTGCGTGCGGGGTTCCCGCCGTCAGCAGCGCCACGATCGCCGCCCAGGCCAGCGTGACGAGGTGGAACCGATCGTCACGGACCACGGGCAGGGCCGTCAGCTCACCCAGCACCGTCGCGGCGTCATCATCGGTCGCCGCCCGGTCGCCGAGTTCGAAGACGGCCTTACCGCGGAACGGCCCGCCGGCCCGCACCAGGTCGGCGAGAGCGGAGTTGCTCATCTCCCCGACGGGCGGCGCCGGCAACCGAGGCGGCACCGGCATCCCCGGCGGCACATCAAAGGTCATGGCGTCTCCTCGAAAATCCGCCGGTACTCCTCGGCGAGCAACTCCTTGAGCTTCGCGACGGAGTCGTGGTCACCGATCGACTCCGCATAGCGGATCTCCCGGTCGTACGCGCGGGCCTCACCGGCATAACGCACCTCGGGGTCGGTGAACCAACCCCGCATGCCGGCCCACCCGACGTCCCGGTCGTCGCGCAGGTGTTGCATCTCGTGCAACAGCGCCCCGTAGGACGCATCCGGGTCGAGGATCATCTCGCCGGGTCGCCCGGGAGCCGGACTCGGCCCGTAGGCGAGACCGCCACTCCGGAAGATCACCTCGACTCCCGCCTCCTCCGCTTCCCGGATAGCCGCGTCCCACTGCTCCGGATGAGTCTGGCGCGCCGGCCCCCAGCGCGCCAGCGGATCAGCGTCGGAGTGGCGCAGGCGAGGTGGTTCCGGGTCGGAGCGGGTGAGTCGGCTGGTGAGGTCGGTGAGCTTGGTGGTGAGGTGGCGGAGACTGTTGAGCAGGCCTCGGATGAAGTGCTGAATGCGGTTGGACCACTTGAGGACCAGGGCGGATACCTGGGCGGCCACTGCCGGGGTGGCTATGCCGAGGGTGAGGCCTTCCATTGCCAGCCACTGGGGTAGGCGGACGGCGAGGGTGGCTACGAACTCGGCGATGAGGTCGCGGACTATGCCTCGGACGAGGGCCACGAGGAGGCCGGCGCCTTCGACGGCGTAGGAGATGCCTCGGGTGGCGGTGGCGAGGGTGCTCAGGTTGTTCAGGTGGGTTCGGGCTCGGGCTTGGTAGGCGTCTGCGGCTGCCCCGGCCCAGTCGGTGGGCATGCTGTTCGCGTACTGCTGGGCTGTCTGGTCGGTGTGGCTGGAGATGTTGGACCAGGTGGCGGCGTGGGCGGTTACCTCGTCGGCGTTGCCGGCTAGGTGGTCGAGGGCTTCTTTGAGGGGTTGGACGTGTTCCATGAGCCAGGCGACGCCCCAGGCCATGAGGCCGCCGAGGGGGTCGATGGTGAGGGTGAGCAGGTCGAGACTGGCGCCGACACCGCCGAGGATCGGGTCGACCCAGCTGTCGTTGCGGATGCCTTCGGTGATGTCGGCGACGTCGCCGACGAGACCGAGTCCGGTGTGCCATCGGGTGGAGTCATGGCTTTCCGCGACGAGCGGGCTGCTGGTCATCGTGGGCCTCTCCTCCGGCGGTTGTCCTAACCGGAGGAACCCCGCCACACCCGCGGCGGTTCAGAGAGGCAGGTCAGGTCGCCAGCTGAAAGTTCGGGATCTTCGGCTCGCGCTCGTCGGCGGGCACGCTGCTGTCGCGGACTATGGCCTCGGCGGGGATGACCGCACGGGAGATGCCGATGCCCTGCAGGCAGTGGTCGCACCAGAATGCGGCATGTCCGACAGAGCGGTCGGGGCGTGCGGTGAAGACCAGCCGGAGGCGTTGCCGCCCGCAGTTGGGACAGGCCAGGTCGATGGCTTCGGGGGCCATGTCGTAGGCGTCGCTGAAGGTCTCAAGCCATTCGTCGTAGGTCGCCATCGTCAGACTCCCGGCTCGGGTCGGATCGGCTGATTGTCCCACCAGTCGTCTTCATGTGCGTAAGCCCGATCTTCCCAGACGTCGAGTTCGGCCTCCTCGAGTGGAAACGGCCGGCCGGCGGCCAGTTCGTCGCGGTGGAACCGCTCGTGGACGAGGGTTCTGGCCAGATCCTCTTCACTGCGGAAACCCGGTGGGAACAGCTTGATGAGGAGACTCGGGAGCGTGTGGCCGCAGGCTCCGCGCATCGTCGATTTGCCGAGGACGATGTTGAGATCTGAGATGTCGATGCCGTACTTGGCGGCGATTCGCCGGACCGAACGCATTTTGAAGGGCTGTGAAGGGCCCGCACCCATTCTGCGGACTCGGTGCAGGACTCCGCTGGTCTCCGCCGCGTATGCCGGGCGGAAGAGTTGGCGGATGGTTGCGATCTTGTCGGTCAGGGTTTGGGTCAGCGGGGTCAGGTTCTGGAGGCTTTTCAGCAGGGCTCTCAGGAAGTCGGCGATTCTGGTGGTCCAGGCGCTTATCGCCGCTGTTGCCTGGCCTATCACCAAGGGGGTTGCCAGGCCCAGGGAGAAGGCGGCCTCGGCGGCGTAGACAGTGAGCCTCGAGACCAGGAAGGCTATGGCGTCGCGGATCAGCAGGCGGACTGCGGCTATCAGGGCGCCGGCGCCTTCGGTCAAGGCTGCCATGGTTTCGGCGGCAGCGGCCAATGCGTACGTCGCCCGCTCCTCATCGGAGGACCGATCGCGGTAAGAGTCGGCCGCGATACCGTCCCACTCGGACAGGTTCAGTCTCGTCGACCAGCCGATCTCCTCGGCCTGCAGGCGCAGGGTCCCGGCCGTTCCCCGCCAGGTCTGCGCGGCCGCCGCGATCTGTACGGGGTCGCCCGCCAGCTCGTCGAGGGCGGCGGTGAGCGGGCGCACGTGTTCGATGAGCCAGGCGACGCCGGATTGGAGCAGCATGCCGATCGGGTCGGCGACGTAGGCGAGCGCGTCCAGGCCGGCGCCCGTGACACCGAGCGTGCCGTCGATCCAGCTGCCGTTCCGGACGGCTTCGGCGAGCAGTTCGATGTCCTCGGCGATGCCGATCCCGGCCACCGGCGAGGTCGTCATGGCAGCCTGCCGGCATCCCGGAGCTGGGCGGCGGCTGATTCGTCGGTGCGGTGGAAGGTGTCGGCTGCCCCGCGTACCGAATCGGCGCTTTGATCAATTGATCGGGCTGCCGCATCGATCGCATCGACCAGGGGAGATCTGACCTTTTCGAGAAGAATAGGCACTATGACGCAGAGATGACCGTAGGCGTCGGCCGTCATGCCGGTGTCATGTCCGGCAGAACGGGCGCGGGACAGCTCGTCGGCGACGCCGTCCAGATGTGCGGCGTGGCGGCGGAGTTCGTCAGGGGTCGCTCTCATCGATCGCCGCCGGCTACGAGCCTGTCCGTGAAGGCCGTCAGCAGCGCCCGGCCCTCCGGCGTCTCGTCGTCGCCGTCCTCACCGGCTGCCCGCACTGCTCGCGCGGCCAGATCGGCCCGCGCGGCGGCGGAGGCGGTCAATATCTGCTCGGCGATCCAGCGGGCGGAGTGCCGGCGTACCTCCTCGGTCAGATAGAGATCCACGAGCGCGCCCGCGCTGTCCACGGCGACCTCGATCAGGCCGCCGCCGGCAGTGGCCGATCCGGTGAGCGCGTGCAGCTTCGCGGCGAGGGCACGGGTGCGGGCCAGACGCTCTTCGAGATCGGCCTGCCAGGAATCGACCCAGGACATGTCACGAGGCCGGAATCACGAGGTCTGGGTGAGGATGTCGTCGGCGACCTTCTGGACCTCGGCGCGGGACTTCGCCGGCGCGGTCGCCGCCACCGCCACCTGCCACTTCGGGGAAGCGGCGCGGCCGCCGAAGAAGTGGTCCAGCTCCAGCCGGTACTTCCCCTGCTCGGTGGCCTCGGCGAAGTTCGTCGTGTCGTCGACCTTCTCGAACTTCGCGCTGAACCAGTCCTTGGTCATCGCGGCGGTACGGGTGTCGTCGCACGGCTGGGCGCAGGTACGCAGCATCACACCGAGGCGCTGGCCGCTGTCCGGATTCGATTCGTCGATGCAGATGAACGCCTCGGCGTCGGGCAGGTCGACCTTCGCACCCAGGCAACCCCAGCCGGCGGGCGTGCGGAAGGCGAACGGCCAGCCGGCGAAGCTCATCGTCGCGGTGTCGTCGCCGTCGGTGAACGTCGATCCGGTGACGGCCCGGGCGGTGACGTCCTCGCGGAGAGCGGGTTCGTCGCTGCGGGAGGACGATACGGGCGGAAGCGTGGGAATCGTACGCCGAGGGCTGGGTGTCCAGGTAGGAACTGATCTCGTCTCCGCCGAGGCCGCGACGATCGCGTTGCCGACCGCGCAGAACGCCAGCAGCAGCATGAAGACGAGCAGGACGATGGTGGCGGCCGTGCCCGGGTACTTCTGCGGCGGCCCGCCGAGCGCACCCCGCATGTAGGCGATCGTCGGCGCGCGGTACTCGAGCGTGGCGGTCTGCCCGGGCGCCACCATGACGTCGAGGTCCGCTTTGCCGATGCGGCGGGGGAGGATGTACGGCACGTGCACATGCACGTGGTGGCGCCCCGGAACGATCGGCATCACGATCGGGCGCTTCCACCCGGCCTGCACCGGCTGCCCGTCGATCGCCAGTGCCGGCGTGAAGAGGCCGAGCAGCAGGGCTAGCGGCGAGTACCGCAACGTGATCGCGATCGCCGCGTGCTCCTGGTGACTCACCCACCCGAACCCGGGCGGCGCGGAGGGCGCAGGCGGCGCGGAGGGCGCGGGCGGCGCGAACGGCGCGGTCATCGTGGGCGGCGGCGCGGGCGGATAAGGGCCGGGAGGCGCAGGAGGCGTGGAAGGCGCTGATCCGACGGGCGTATACGGCTGCCAATGCTGGTCGTACATCGCGGCATCTCCCCGAGGCGAAGGTGAAGTGCATCCCTGCCTGGAGAGAACCCCGGCTTCCAGCAGGAAGTTCAGACGTGCCAGATGAGCCAGGACAGTGAACGGCGCCGATGTCTGAGCGGTATTCCACCGAGCACCCGTTCCTTCGCCGCAGGGAGAGAACATGGACGGATCGGTGTTCCACGTGGACCTCGCCGCGATGGACGAGGCCGCGTCCGGCATCGCGCGGACCGTCGCCGACCACGACCGGTCCGGTCTGAGCGACCTGGAGCAGCCGGCGGCGGGATACGGCGACGACGACATGGCCGGGGCATTCCATGAGTTCTGCGACCGGTGGAATAGCGGGCTGGATCTGCTCACCGAAGACGCGCGGCTGATCAGTGAGGTGCTGGCGCGTGCGGCCTCGGTCTATCGGGAGACGGACGAGGTCGCCGCGGCGAGCTTGACAGTCGATCCGGCGCTGGGGGCGGTGGATGACTGAGCTGGGGCGTACCTCCGATCCGCGATCGCTGGTCCCCGGTGACCCGGATGCCGTGTCGGGTGCTGCCGCCGTTCTGCGCCGGCGGGCGAGCAGTGCCGGTGAGGCCGGTGAGGGTCTTCGTGCGATCGACACCGGCGCCTGGACCGGCGCGGCGGCGGTGCGGTTCCGGGAGAAGTTCGCGTACGAGCCGGGGCGGTGGTTCACCGCTGCCGACGCCATGCAGGCCGGGGCGGGTGCGCTCGACGACTACGCGGCGACGCTGCGATGGGCGCAGGGGCAGGCTGCGGAGGCGATCCGGCTCTGGGGTCAGGAGCAGGTAGCGGCGGCGAGCGCGCTGGAGAACGCGCGGGCGCAGCTCCGATCGGCAGCGGCGTCGACGGCACTGACGCTGCGAGCGAAAGCCGTCCTGGCCCCGGAGGAGTCGAGCTGGTTCGACGACCTGCACGATGTCGGCGCGCACGTCGTGAACGGCGTCGCCTCGTTCGGGAACGCGATGATCAACAACCCTGGTTCGGTCGCCTGGGCGGCCGCTGGTGTCGGCCTCGCGGTGATCAGCGCCGGCGGTGAAGGCACCGGTGTGGCGCTCAGCGCGACCGGTGTCGGTGCGATCGCCGGCGTGCCGCTCAGTGTCGTCTCGGCCGCGGGTGTCGTGGCCGGCGCGGGCATCGTCACGGCGGCGATCGGCGACCTCGCGGTCCAGGCGACCGGTGACGACCGGGTCACTCCGATGGAGACCCGAGGTGACTCGGCGGCGTCCGGCGCGGCGGATTCGACGGCCGGCAGCCCGGCCGGAGTGAAACCCGGATGGTCGTCGCGGCCGGCCGACAACGGGCAGGGTGCCGTCTATCAGAAACCGGGATCCGCTGGTAACGCTGATATGGTCCGGGTGATGGACCCGAAGCCCGGCTATCCCGATGGATATGTGCGCTTCTACAACCAGCACGGTCAGCCGATCGGGCTCGACGGGAAACCCGGGCCGAACTCGGCGACGCATATTCCGATCCGGCCGGACGGGACCTATCCCGTACCGCAAGGGTGGTGAGCATGGATCTGGGTTTCGCCGGGCGGGAAGTCGTCGCCCAGGACTTCGGGTACACGGTGGCGCTGACGTTCAGTGGTGGCTACGAGATTCGGATCGAGACGGCCTTCACGCTGTTCGAGTCGGGGCGTGGCCGGGAGATCACGCCGGGGGAGGAAGGCGACGCCGAGCTGGTCGGCCGGGTCGTCGAGTCGGCTGCCGGGGACGATCGCGGTGGGCTGCGGATCGACTTCGGTGGGGGCGTGCGGCTGATCGTTCCCGCTGACGACGACTTCGAGGCGTGGACCCTGGCCGGGCCGGACGGCCTCAAGGTGGTGTCCACGCCGGGCGGCGAGCTTTCCGTCTGGTCACCGCCCGGCGAGTGAAACGGCAGGGTCAGGCGGCGCTGGTTGCGAGGGGGACGTTGCGGCGGGTGGCGTCGGCGCTCTCGTCGTCCAGCTGGGTCTGGGCGGCCAGTTCGGCTACGACCACGGCCTCGTAGCGGGCGATCTCGCGCTCGGTCTCCTCGGTGGACCAGCCCAGGGGGCCCGCGACCAGCAGGGCCGTGGTCCGGGCTGCGGCGACGCCCCGGTCCGGGGTTTCGATGGCGATCCTGGTGCGGCGGGAGAGGATGTCCTCCAGGTGGCGTGCGCCCTCGTGGGTGACCGCGTAGACGACCTCGGCGGCCAGGTAGTCGGTGGCGCCGGTGAGGGGCTCGCCGAGCGCCGGGTCCGCTTCGATCAGGGCGAGGAGCTCGTCGGTGAGGGTGCCGTAGCGGCGGAGCAGGTGCTCGATGCGGGAGACGTGCAGGCCGGCGCGGCGGGCCAGCTGGGCGCGGCGGTTCCAGGCGGCGCGATAGCCGTCGGCGCCGAGCAGCGGGACCTGGTCGGTGCAGGACGGCGGCACCCGGGTGCTGAGGTCGCCGACGGCGGCGTCGACGGCGTCCTTCGCCATGACCCGGTACGTCGTGTACTTGCCGCCCGCGACCACTACCAGGCCGGGCACCGGGTTGCCGACCGCGTGCTCACGGGACAGTTTCGCGGTGCTCGAAGCGTCGGCGGAGAGCAGCGGCCGCAGACCGGCGTAGACACCCTGCACGTCGTCCCGGGTCAGCGGCGTCACCAGGGCCTTGTTGACCTCGTCGAGCAGGTAGTCGACGTCGCGGCTGGACGCGGCGGGCTCCGCCTTGTCGAGGTTCCACGGGGTGTCGGTGGTCCCGATGATCCAGTGCCGGTCCCAGGGGATCACGAAGAGCACACTGCTGGCGGTACGCAGGATCATGCCGCTCTTGGCGGAGATCCGGTCGCGCGGAACCACCAGGTGGATGCCCTTGCTGGCAGTGATCTTGAATTGGCCCCGCTCGCCGGTGAGCATCGTCTGGCTGTCGCCGGTCCACACACCGGTCGCGTTGATCACCGTGCGGGCGCGGATCTCCAGTTCGGCGCCGGTCTCCAGGTCGCGGGCGCGCACGCCGACGACCCGTCGCCCTTCCCGCAGGAAACCGATCATCTCGGTACGGGACGCGACCTGTGCGCCGTACGCCGCCGCCGTGCGGACCAGGAACATGGTGTGCCGGGCGTCGTCGACCTGAGCGTCGTAGTACCGGATCGCGCCGATCAGCGTCTCCGGGCGCAGCGACGGGAACGCCTTGAGCGCCTCGACCCGGCTGAGGTGCCGGTGCCGGGGAAGTCCGGCGCTGCCGCCGGAGAGGGCGAGTGTGTCGTAGAGCGCGATGCCGGCACCGACGTAGAGCCGCTCCCAGGCGCGCTTCTGCAGCGGGTAGAGGAACGGCACCGGGCGGACCAGGTGCGGGGCGAGCTTCTGGATCAGCAGTCCTCGCTCGCGCAGCGCCTCGCGTACCAGGGAGAAGTCAAGCATCTCCAGGTAGCGCAGGCCTCCGTGGATGAGCTTGCTGGAGCGGCTGGAGGTGCCGCTCGCGAAGTCACGCGCCTCCAGCAGGCCGACCGAGAGCCCGCGGGTGGCGGCGTCGAGGGCAGCGCCCGCGCCGACCACGCCGGCGCCGACGACCAGGACGTCCAGTTCTTCAGCAGCGAGGGTCGCGAGCGCGGTGGCGCGCGTCCGCGGCGACATCGTTCCGGTGTTCATTACAGAGTCCCCACATTCCAGCCGAGGGTGCGGTCGATGGCCGCTTTCCAGCGGGTGATGCCTTGTTCGCGCCGCTCGGGCGACCAGGACGGCTGCCAGCGCCGGTCCTCGTGCCAGTTGTCGCGCAGGTCGTCGACGGACTTCCAGAAACCGACGGCGAGCCCGGCCGCGTAGGCGGCGCCGAGCGCGGTGGTCTCGGCGACGGCGGGACGGCTCACCGGGACGCCGAGGATGTCGGCCTGCAACTGCATGCAGAGCGCGTTGCCGGTGACGCCGCCGTCGACCTGGAGACAGTCCAGTGTGGTGCCCGAGTCCTGGGCCATCGCCTCGACCACGTCCCGGGTCTGGTAGCAGATGGCTTCGAGCGCGGCCCGGGTGATGTGCGCCGCGGTGTGGTAGCGGGACAGGCCGACGATCGCGGCGCGGGCGTCCGGCCGCCAGTACGGGGCGAACAGCCCGGAGAAGGCCGGGACGAAGCAGACGCCCTCGCTGTCCTCGACCGACGCGGCCAGGGTCTCGCTCTCCGACGCCGAGCCGAGGACGCCGAGCTGGTCGCGCAGCCACTGGATGGCAGCGCCCGCTACGGCGATCGACCCTTCGAGGGCGAAGACCGGGGCGTCCGAGCCGAACCGGTAGCCGACCGTGGTGATCAGGCCGTGGCTGGACCGCACGGGTGTGGTGCCGGTGTTCATCAGCAGGAAGCCGCCGGTGCCGTAGGTGCACTTGGCCTCGCCGGGCGCGAAACAGGTCTGCCCGAAGAGGGCGGCCTGCTGGTCGCCGATGGCAGCGGCGATCGGCACCCCGGAGAAGGTCCCGTAGCTGTCGGCCGACGACCGGATCTCCGGGAGCATGGCGCGCGGGATCCCGAAGAGTTCCAGCAGCTCGGGATCCCAGTCGAGGGTCTCCAGGCTCATCAGCATCGTCCGGCTGGCGTTCGTCACGTCGGTCAGATGGGACCCGCCGGTGAGATTCCAGATCAGCCAGCTGTCCATCGTCCCGAACAGGACCTCGCCACGAGAAGCCCGCTCACGCAGCCCGGGAACGTTCTCCAGCAGCCACTGGATCTTGGTGGCGGAGAAGTAGGTCGCGGGAGGCAGGCCGGTGCGATCGCGCACGAAGGCGGCGTCGAGGCGGGCGACCAGGTCGTTCGTCCGGGTGTCCTGCCAGACGATCACGTTGTGTACCGGCTCGCCGGTCTCCCGGTCCCAGACCAGCACGCTCTCCCGCTGGTTGGTGATGCCGATCGCCGCGAGGTCGGCCGGTTCCAGGCCGGCGCCGGTCAGGGCCGCGTCGATCGTCTTGAGGGTGTTCTCCCAGATCTCGGTGGCGTCGTGCTCGACCAGGCCGGCCGCCGGCAGGATCTGCCGGTGCTCCAGCTGGCTGCGCGCGATCTCCCGGCCGGCCCGGTCGAAGATCATGAAACGGGTGCTGGTGGTGCCTTGATCGATCGCGCCGACGAAGTGCGCCACGTTACCTCCTGAATCGCCCTCTCGAGCTGCGACGCTAGGGAGAGGACGGGGGACCGGCAACGCGAACCGTGCGACAATGTCGCACGTGCCGGGCCTCATCCAGTCGATCGAGAGGTCGTCCGCCGTGCTCCGATTGCTGGCCGCGGACCGGCTGCGGGTCGGCGAGGTGGCCGAGGCGCTCGATCTGCCGAAATCGACGGCACACAGCATCCTGCGCACGCTCGAGCACGTCGGATTCGTCGAGCAGGACCCGCGGACCGCGCGGTACCGGCTGGGCCGGGGCGTCCTGGATCTCGGGTCGGCCGGCCTCGACGTGAACGAACTACGGGCCCGCGCGCTGAACTGGGCGGACGCGCTCGCGGCACGCAGTGGCCAGGAGGTCCGGATCGGGGTGCTGCGTGACCGCCAGGTGCTCGTCGTGCACCACGTCTTCCGGCCGGACGACTCGGCGCAGTCGATGGACACCGGCCGTCTTCTGCCGCCGCACGCGACGGCCCTCGGCAAGGCGCTCCTCGCCTACCACCCGATGGAGGCGAGGGCCGTCGCCACGGCCGGCTTCGAGACGTACACGCGAAGGACCCTGACCGATCGCCAAGATCTGGCCCGGCACTTGGGTGAGACCCGCGCGCGGGGGTGGGGTCTCGCGGTGGAGGAGTGGCGCGCGGGAGAGGCCGCGATCGCGGCGCCGCTGCGGACGAGTGGCGGCCTGGTGGTGGGCGCGATCGGGATCTCCGGGCCGGTGGAGACGCTCTGCGACACCCGGCGGCAGGCGCGACCGGCATTGGTGGAGCATGTGACGGCCGCGGCGAGGTCCGTCTCCAGGGACTTGGCGGGGACATGAGCGACAAGTACGTGATGGCCGTCGATCAGGGGACCACGTCGACGCGGTGCATCCTGTTCGACCGGAAGGCGACCGTCGTCTCGGTGGTGCGCGGCGAGCATCCGCAGTCCTATCCGAAGCCGGGCTGGGTGGAGCACGACGCCGCGCGGATCTGGCGGGACACCCAGCGGCTCATCGGGAAAGCGCTGCGTGAGGGCGGGGTCGGGGCCGAGCAGGTGGCGGCGATCGGGATCGCCAACCAGCGGGAGACGGTGGTGCTGTGGGATCGGGCGACCGGGCAGCCCGTCGCGCCGGCGATCTCCTGGCAGGACACCCGTACGTCGGTGGCGGAGATCGACGGGCAGTTCATCAGGGAGAGGACCGGCCTGACACCGGCGACCTACTTCTCCGCCACCAAGATCCAGTGGCTGCTGGAACAGCACGATCTGGGAGATCGCGCGGCGCGGGGCGACATCCTGTTCGGGACGATGGACAGCTGGCTCATCTGGAATCTGACCGGCGGGCGGCATCTGACCGACGTGACGAACGCCAGCCGGACGATGCTGATGAATCTCGAGACGCTCGACTGGGACGACGACCTGTTGCGACTCTTCGCGATTCCGCGCGCGATGCTGCCGTCCATCCGGTCATCGGCGGAGATCTACGGCACGACCCTCGGTGGCATCCCGATCGCCGCGGCCATCGGCGACCAGCAGGCGGCGCTCTTCGGGCAGACCTGTTTCGCTCCGGGCGAGGCCAAGTGCACCTACGGCACCGGCGGCTTCCTGCTGATGAACACCGGCACGACGCCCGTGCGGTCGAGCCACGGGCTGATCACGACGGTGGGGTACCGGATCGGGGCGGAGCCGGTCACGTACGCGCTGGAAGGCTCGATCGCGACGGCGGGCTCGCTGGTCCAGTGGGTTCGCGACGGCCTCGGGCTGATCGGCACGGCATCGGAGATCGAGACGCTGGCGGCGACCGTCGAGGACAACGGCGGGTGCTACATCGTTCCGGCGTTCTCCGGCCTCTTCGCCCCGCACTGGCGGAGCGAGGCTCGCGGGGTGATCGTCGGTCTGACCTCGTACATCACGAAGGGGCACCTGGCCCGGGCGGTCCTGGAAGCGACCGCATGGCAGACACGGGACGTGGTCGACGCCATGAACGCCGACTCGGGGCTCGCGCTCACCGCGCTCAGCGTCGACGGCGGCATGACCGCCGACAACCTGCTCATGCAGTTCGTGGCCGACGTGCTGCAGGTCCCGGTGGTCCGGCCGATGAACGCCGAGACGGTGTCGCTGGGCGCGGCCTACGCGGCCGGTCTCGCCGTCGGTTACTGGTCCGACCTGCGTGACCTGCGGGCGAACCGGCATCGAGCCGGGCAGTGGAAGCCGTCGATGGATCTCGATCATCGAGCTGCGGAGTACGCGAACTGGCGCCGCGCGGTGGAGTGCGCGATGTTGTTCAGTCGATAAACATCCTTCGATATGTTGGCGGGCATGCGAAGACTGTTTGCGGCTATCGTCGCGACCCTCACCGTCCTCGTCGGCACCCCGGCGACGGCCCACGCCAAGGCTCCCGGTGGTCCCGGAGTCGGCGACGACTATTACCCCGACTACGGCAACAGCGGGTACGACGTCTCCCACTACGACATCCGGCTGCGCTACACACCCTCCAGCGACCGGCTCACCGGCACCACCACGATCCTGGCGAAAGCCACCCAGGATCTGAGCCGGTTCAACCTCGACTTCCTGCTCGACGCCTCGTCGGTGCGGGTCAACAACCGGCCCGCCGCGTTCACGACGCAGGGCGAGCACGAGCTCGTCGTCACGCCGGCCCGCCCGGTCGCCGCCGGCGCTGACCTCACGATCGTGGTGCAGTACGCCGGAGTCCCGTCCACCGAGGTGGGCGCCGGCTACACCGCCTGGATCCGGACGCCGGACGGCGCGCTCGCCGTCGGTGAGCCGGAGATCGCCTGGTGGTGGTACCCGAGCAACGACCACCCGTCGGACAAGGCGACATTCGACGTCTCGGTCTCGGTGCCGGACGGGCTCGAAGCGATCAGCAACGGCGTGCAGCCGCGGCCGCCCGTACGGGAGACGCTCGGCTACACCCGATGGAGCTGGCGGTCGCTGAAGCCGCAGGCCACGTACCTGACGTTCCTGGCGGTGGGGCAGTACGACATCACGACCGATGTCACCGAGAACGGGCAGACCATCTACAACGCCTACTCGCAGCTGCTCGAACCTGATTTCCGGGACGCGGCACAGGCCAGTGTGGAGCGGACCGCCGAGATCACCGACTGGGAGAGCGAGGTCTTCGGGCCGTACCCGTTCGAGGCGCGCGGTGGCGTCGTCACCCCGCCCGGCACGCTGGGCTTCGCCCTGGAGACGCAGACCCGGCCGAACTACTCCTCAGCCTTCTTCCGCCGTGGCTCGAACACCTCGGTGGTCGTCCACGAGAACGCCCACCAGTGGTTCGGCGACTCGGTGTCGGTGGACGAGTGGAAGCACATCTGGCTGAACGAGGGCTTCGCCAGCTACGCGGAGTGGCTCTGGTCGGAGAAGAACGACGAGGGCACCGCGCAGGAGATCTTCGATTATCTGTACGCGACCTACCCCGACGACGCGGACATCTGGACCACGGCGCCGGCCGACCCCGGTGTGGCGCAGTTGTTCGGTGACGCCGTCTACGACCGTGGGGCGATGACCCTGCACCAGCTGCGGGTGGCCGTCGGCGACGACGACTTCTTCGAGATCCTGCGGACCTGGGTGGCGACCCACAAGTACGGCAACGCCACCACCGCCGAGTTCACCGCCCTCGCCGAGAAGATCTCCGGTGAGGATCTGGACGCGCTCTTCGACGCGTGGCTCTACACGCCGTCGAAGCCGGTGGTCGCATCGTCCTTCGCGGCTTCCAGGATCGCTGCGCCGAAGTCGTGGACCGCGATCTCCGCGACCCACGACCTCCTGCACCGCTGATTCAGTGCCCGCGATCGTGGATCCCTTCCACGATCGCGGGGCGCGCGATCACGGCCAGCGGTAGCCGTCCTTGTGCGTCTTCGGCTCCTTCGGCTGCTTCACCGGGTGGGCACTGAACTGCTCGATGTGCAGCCCGAACGACCGGTCCAGCTTCGGCATCCAGTAGGCGTCGCTGTGGTTGCCGGCGCCGAGCTGGTAGTCGTGCTTCACGCCCTTACCGGCCAGCAGCGTGCTCATCTGCTGCGCGGCCACGCCGAAGCGGTACTCGTCGGCGTCGCCGCCGTCGAGGTAGAAGCGGTGCCGATTCAGGTCGGCCGCGGACATCCCGGCGACCAGGGTGAGCGGGCGAAGTCCGGCGTTGGCGGCCCGCTCGGCGGCGGTGCCGATCAGCGGCGCGAAGCTGAGCGCGCCCATGTGGCTGGCGATCGAGCTGAACAGGTCCGGGTTGGTGAGGCCGATCGTGAACGCGCCCTGGCCGCCCATCGAGACGCCGGTGATGCCGCGGTGGTCACGGTCCGGGATCGTCCGGTAGACCCGGTCGACCATCGGCACGATCTCCTTGACGATCATGGACTTGAAGTTGCCCTCGGAGGTGTCGACGTACCAGCCGCTCTGACCGTCCGGGAAGACCACGATGGCGTCGAGGCCCATCCTGTCCAGGACCGCGTCGATGTCCCGGGCCTCCCACTCGATGTTGCTGCCGTTGAAGCCGTTCAGCATGTAGACCACCGGGAACCGCTTCGCCGTGGTCCGGGTGTAGCTCTTCGGCAGGTAGACGTTGAACTGGGCGCGCCGCTTCATCGCCGCGGAGTCGTAGTCGTCCCGGAAGAACCGGGCGTGGTCGCCGAGCTCGACGTCCTTGCGGGGATCGATGTAGAGCAGCTCCCGCGTGGTGGGCAGGCCGGTCCAGGTGCGGATCGTGTCGACCACGAGCCGGCCCTGGCCGTCCACGAAGACCTCGGCCTGGCTGTCGGTGAGCGTCACCTTGCCCTTCTTGAGCAGGGCTTTCAGCTCGGTGATCCGGCGGTCAGCGGTGTCGCCCTGGTGGAAGAAGCCGGACGCCAGCGTCGCGGCATAGCCGCGAACGTCTCCGGAGGCCACGGCGCGATGCTGCCGGCTGATCACGGCGCAGGCATGAGCCAATTGGGTACGGGTGGCAGCAGTCCCGGTGATCCCCTCCAGTGCCCGCAGGCGCGCTTTCGAATAGAGACCGACCGGGCCCTGGTAGAACCCGCCGCCGCCGGTGCCGTCGTAGACCCGGACCGCGATGGTGTTCGTCGTGCCCCAGCGCAGCAGGCCGTCCGCCGGGTAGTACTCCCGCGGCACCTCCCACGTCGAGTCGAAGTTCGGCGGGAAGCCGCCGGTCCTGCCGATCTCGGTGCCGTTGAGGAACACCTGGTCGGCGTCGTCGATCTTGCCGAGCGCCGCGATGATGTTCGCGTCGGCGACCCCGGTGGGGCGGGCCGGCAGCGTGAAGGTCTTGCGGTACCAGGCGAAACCGTCGTACCCGGACAGGTCGGTGTGCTCGCCCCAGTTGTCCGGGACGCTCCAGTCACGCCAGGCCGTGTCGGCGAACGCCGGGTCCGACCAGGACGCGTCGTCGCCGGTCGTGAACTTCCAGCCGGAACCGGCCAGATCCACGCCGAAATCGACGGATCCGGTGGTCGCGCAGGAGGTGTCGGAGGAGGGCTTCGGGCTTGCGGCGGCGGATGTGGGAACGTTCACACACGCCAGCGAAAGGACTAGGGTGCCCAGCAGGGCAGTGAACGAACGACGGGAACGGTGCGCGGATGGTGACATCGAGCCTCTCCTGGAAGCTTTGTTCACAAGAACACACACGAAACGTGGTGTTCGCACACTCGCAACATTCCCCGTCGATGTCAACAACTTGATTTTGTCCGGGTGAGACCGGTTGAAAAGGCGATGTGCGAACTTGGGCGCATCGCCGTTCTGGTATGCCTGCCGGCCGGCTGGAACCCGCCTTCGCCGGAAGCAACCGTTCGAAGGTGCTGGAATGTCGGGCCGATCATCCACCGTGGTCCGCGTTCCGGATCGGTGCGAGGATTGCGGTTTTCGCGTGACGGCCGAGAGCGGCTGGAACGCCTGTTCCAAGCGGCTGTTCCCGTGTTTTCGGCACGAGCCCCCGATGGCGGTCGAAGTGAGGTGCGACGGCCATTGCGATGATGAATGTCGCTTAGCTGACAGCGTGAATCGGAAACGGCGTTGCCGTTAGTGTTCCCGTGTCCGGCTGCGACAGGTGGGGGCGCGATATGCATGTCATCGCTGTCATGAACTACAAAGGCGGCGTCGGTAAAACGACATTGACCGCGAATCTAGGCGCTGAGGTCGCCGCCCGTGGGCATAGGGTCCTTCTCATCGACCTGGACCCCCAGGCCAATCTGACGTTCTCGCTCTACAGCGTCGAGCAGTGGCGTGAGGAACTGCGCAAAGACACCACGATCATGCGATGGTACGAGGGTGAGGCTCCGGGTAGTGAGGTGGAGCTCCATGATCTCGTCGTGACGCCTCCGCTGGTCAACGAGCAACTCGCTGACTCGGGCGGGCAGCTCGACCTGATCTCCTCGCACCTCAAGCTCATCGACATCGACCTCCGGCTGGCGGCTCGTCTCGGTGGCGGGACGACGCTGACGGAAGCCAAGCGGAAGTTCCTCGATCTGCACGGATGCCTGGCGCGCGCACTACGGCATCCGGAGTTCCAGAAATATGATCTTGTTCTGATCGACTGCGCTCCGAACTTCGGCCTGGTCACCAAGACCGCCATCGTGGCGAGTGATCATGTCTTGGTGCCGGCCAAAGCCGACTATCTGTCGACGCTGGGGATCCAATACCTGGTCGGAAACTGCGACGAGCTGGTCGCCGAGTACAACGACTACGTCAACCACGGCAGTTCGGGTGGATCAATCGGGCAGATAGAGACCCGCTTCCTTGGTGTCGTCTTCACGATGGTCAAGATCTATGCGGGTAAGCCCATCGGGACCCAGCAGTACTACATGGAAGACGTCCGTACCAACGCGGAGATGACCGTCCTGAGAAGTGTGATGAGGGATAGTCCCCGGCACTTCGGGGACGCCGGTGAGAACGGAGTGCCTGCGGTGCTCCGGGCGCCGGTCACCGATGACGTCGCCGTCGAGTTCCGGAGGCTGACCACGGAGATCCTCGATGGGATCCAGGCGGGTTCGCGCTGATGAGTGATCTCGCACTGCTGCTGAGGCTGCAGGCATGCGTCAATTCCTTCCTCGCCGGTCTGTCCCGTGATCGACTGGTCGCTCTCGTCGAGGGCCGGGCCACCCTGTCGGTGACGGATCGCGTCGACGGCCGACCGCTTGCTGCGGCTCCGCAGCCTCGGGCGGAGGCCGTGTCCCCGCCCTCGCCCGCGACGGCACCGCGCAGCCGTCGTCCGTCCAGCCTCGCGACGATCGACGCGGAGTCCGTGGTCGTGCGACTTCGTGCCTGCGAAACCCGCGATCAGGGTGCCGAGTTGTTGGCCGAGATCAATCTCAGCGCCGTCGACCTGCGACAGGTAGCCAAGGCGCTGAGCATTCCGACCAGCGGCCGGAAGGACGAGTTGACCAAGAAGATTCTCCTGATGACGCTGGGGAACCGGGCCAAGCACGCGGGTTTGCGGCAGGGCTGACGGATGGAGGCGAGGTGACCGACGAATCCTCAGGGAAACGGTCCATGTACCTGCTGGGCGGCCGCCGGGTCCGCGTACGTGATCTGATCGAGGCCGACCTGCTCAAGCCCGGAGCCGAACTGCGGTTCCACCGCCGGCGGATGAAGGTCACCCACCATGCCGAGGTGACCGGCTCCGGCCGGGTACGCCTCATCCCCGACGG
The DNA here is from genome assembly GCF_004001265.1 of Actinoplanes sp. OR16. Lineage (GTDB taxonomy): Bacteria > Actinomycetota > Actinomycetes > Mycobacteriales > Micromonosporaceae > Actinoplanes. The sequence goes on from NZ_AP019371.1 coordinate 3,638,660, forward strand.
TCAGGAGTTCCCATCGCCGTCACGGGCGGCCGCGGTGGCCGCGGGGATGCGCGCCGTCGACGGATGGCTGGCCTGGGTGGTGGTGGCAACGGGACGACCGCTGGACACACTTCGTCAGGAACTGCTCGACCGCGTGGTGGCCACGGCGGTGGAGGATCCGGGCGAGGAGGCGCTCGACGTCCGTGTGCACTCCCGTCTCCGCGAGGCGCGCAAGCGAGCGGAGGAGAGCCAACCGGAGGAGTTCTCGGTTCGCGAACTGCTGTCCCTGTGGGGAGCCAAGGACCGTGGCGACCAGATCAGCCGTATCGAAGCGGATCTGGCGAACCACGGCCTGGTGACCTCGCCCAGTTTCCGCAAGGTCACCCTGGACGCGACCGTTCGCTTGATCGTCGGCTCCAGCGGCGTCGAGGAACCGCCTCCCGCGCAGGCGGCCACGGTGGCTTCGGTGTCCGATGAGGACGAGGCGGACGACGATCCGATCGGCCTGACCGTCGGCAACCTCCCATCCGCGCTGGGCGGGCTGAGCTCCGTCGCGCCGAACGCGTCGTTCGAAGAAGCCGTCACGAAGATGTTGTTGAACGACTACTCGCAGCTGGCGGTCCTCAACGGGCCCCGGAACCTGCGTGGCGCCATCACCTGGCGGTCCATCGCTCATGCCCGTCATGCCGACATGGACGCGAAGCTCTCGGACGCCATCGAGCCCGAAGCCATCGCCGTCGGCTACGACAAAGAGCTCATCGACATCCTTCCCGAACTGCAGCGGACGGGCTTCGTATTCGTCCGCGACCAGGAGAGTGTGGTGGCCGGCATCGTCACCACCGCAGACGTGGTCCAGGCATACGGAGAGATGGCGCTGCCGTTCTTCCAGATCGGTGAACTGGACCGTAGCCTCCGCAGGATCATCGCGCGCAGATTCGAGATCGAGCAGGTGTCGGCACTCTGCAAGCGGTCCTTCCGTTCCTTCGACGAGCTGTCGATGGGTGACTACCAGCGTGTCCTGGACGACCCGCAGACCTGGACCGGCCTCGGCTGGCCGCTGGACCGGCCCACCTTCATCGGACGGCTCGACGAGATCCGGCAGATTCGCAACGACGTCATGCACTTCAAGCCCGATCCGCCGCCGGCCGGCACCATCGATCGGCTCCGGAAATTGAACAGCCTCCTTCGTCACTACGGTGAGCTCGCCTGAGGGGCCTTGTGGAGGGCTATTGCCGACCTCCGAGGAGGGCGCCCAGGCCGCCGGCCCGATGGAGTTTCTGCCAGCCCAGGCGGATGCCGCCCAGGGCTGCGAGCACCGACTGGATCAGCACGAGGTACATCAGCTGGCGGTAGACGAACTGCTGCAACGGGACCATCAGGATCGGCTTGAGTCGCTCGTCGTCCAGCCGGAAGGCGTACACGGTGCTCGCCATCTGGATCGTGAGCATGGTGAGCCAGGCGATCGCCGTCTGCTTCGGGTCCAGGAAGAGGAAGCCGTAGATCAGGAAGACGTCGATGAGCGGTGAGAGCAGCGGCATGAGGGTCTGGAAGAGGAGCAGGTTGAGCAGGCCGCGACGGCCGAAGCGGCCACCCGCGCCGCTCTCCAGCAGCGCGCCGCGGTGCTTCCACATCGCCTGCATGGTGCCGTAACTCCACCGGTACCGCTGCCGCCAGAGCTGCGACATCGTGGTGGGCGCCTCGGTCCAGGCGCGGGCGTGCTCCTCGTAGACGACCCGCCAGCCGGCCCGGATCAGCGCGATCGTCAGGTCGGTGTCCTCGGCGAGGGTGTCGTCGCTCAAGCCGTCGACCTGCTGCAGGGCCGTACGGCGGAACGCCCCGATCGCCCCGGGGACGGTCGCCATGCAGCGCATCACGTCGTACGCCCGGCGGTCGATGCTGAAACCGACGACGTATTCGATGTGCTGCCAGAGCGCGATCAGGCCTTTCCGGTTGGCGACCTTGGCGTTGCCGGCGACCGCGCCCACCTCGGGGTCCGCGAAGGCCTGCACGAGGCGGCGCACGGTGTCCGGCTCGAAGACCGTGTCGCCGTCCATCATCACCACGACCTCGGTGTTCGCGGCCGCGATGCCGGTGTTGAGCGCTGCCGGTTTGCCGCTGTTGGGCTGCCAGATCACGGTGACGTCGGCGTACCCGAGGCTCTCGGCGATCTCCGCCGTTCCGTCCGTCGAGCCGTCGTCCACCACGATGATCCGGATCGGATGGGTGCTCGCGGCGAGTGATCGCACGGTGTCGGCGATGCATTCCTTCTCGTTGTACGCCGGAACGATCACGGTGACCGGCTCGGAGTAGGGACGACCCCAGACCGAGGCGCCGGCGCGGTGGCGGCGGGCGTGGCGGCGGCCGAGGATCAGCATGAGTGCCAGCCGGCCGACCGTCAGGACACCGAAGAGCAGCAGCAGCCCGGAGAACCAGATCGTGGTGTCCCGGGCGATCCGCACCGCCGTGACCAGGCTCGTGCCGACCACCTTCTCCTGTGTGGTGGCGGCCGGGTTGACCGTCTCCATGCCGGTGAGCGCCGCGACCGTGGTGAACGTGTAGCCCTGTTCCAGCAGCGCCGGGATCACCGTCCGCAGCGCCGAGGCGGTGTGCGACCGGTCGCCGCCGCCGTCGTGGAAGAGCAGGATCGCGCCTTCGCCGTCCGACGGGGTGACCGCCTCGACGATGTCCTCGTTCGTGACGCCCGCCTCCCAGTCCCGGCTGTCCAGGTCGTTCACCACGGTGAGGTAGCCGCTCTCGCCCATCTCCTCCATGACGGCCCAGTTGCTGTCATCCAGGGCCGCCACCGTCGACGAGTACGGCGGCCGGAAGATCACGCTGGTCACGCCGGCCGCGCCGGCCAGGGCGTACTGGGTCTCCTGCATCTCCACCGAACGACGCCACTCGTTCTTGCTCGACATCTCGGGATGGGTGAACGTGTGCACGCCGACCTCGTTGCCCTCGGCCACCACCCGGCGTACCAGATCGGGGTATTTGCTGATCTCCGAGCCGATCATGAAGAACGTCGCCGGTACGCCGTACTCCTCGAGGACGTCCAGGATCTCCGGGGTGTACTCCGGATCGGGGCCGTCGTCGAACGTCAGCACGATCTGCTTGGCGCCGGCCGAGACCGTCGTCGTGGTCGTCCCGTCGGTCTGGATGATCGGCCCGCCGGTCAACGCCTCCTCCGGCACCTGGTCGGTCTGCGAGGTGGACTCGATCGCGCCGTCCTGGGTGAACTCGCCCTCGACGAGACCGTTCACCAGCAGGATGCTCGCGAACAGGGTGAGCAGGACGGCGAAGACCACCCACCGGGGTCGTGGCGCGCGGAGGCGTCGCGGTTTCGTCCTCGCCGTGGTGTAGACACTCACTGAATACCTTTCATTTCTTGTGCGGCAGATCACGGATTTCGCTTCTCGGTCCCTGGCGCTTCCTTTCTTTGCGGGGCTAATCGGACACAGATTGTGTGACCGCTGTGTCCGTATTGATTGCTTAGGCGGCAATAGGCGGCCGTCGAAGTGCCACTATCTCGGGATGAATCCGATAAGTCGTACTGCCGCCGCGCTCACGGTCGCCGGATTGCTCTTCGCGGGTGCCTGCACCAGTCAGGCCGAGGCCCGGCTGGTGCCCGCCGCGCCGGAGAAGGGGCCCGTCGTGGCGCCGTACGTCGACGTGGTCAGCGGCACCGCGGACATCGCCGACGTGCACGAGAAGACCGGGCTCACCGACTTCTCGCTCGCCTTCGTGCTCGCCGACGCCGCCGGTACCTGCACGCCGACCTGGGGCGGGACGACAGCGATCGACAGCGGCGCGGTGGCCGGCGAGATCGCGGCGATCGACGGCATCGGCGGCGAGGTGATCGTCGCGACCGGCGGCGCCACCGGCACGTACCTGGAGAACTCCTGCTCGGCGAGCGATCTCACCACCGCGTACGGGACGGCGCTCGACGCGGCCGGCAGCAACCACCTCGACGTGGACATCGAGCAGGACGTCGACGGCCGGGTCGTGGCCGAGGCGCTCGCCGCGCTGCAGGCGGCCCGGGGTACCGCGATCAGCCTGACGCTGCCGGTCGGCGGCGTCGAGAGCGGGCTCACCGACGCGGACGTCGCGCTGCTCTCCACGCTCGCGGCGGCCGGCGTCGAGGTCAGCGTGAACGCGATGACGATGAACTTCGACTACGACAGCGGCTGGGGCGACGCGATGACCGCCGCCACCGAGGCGGTCGCCGCCGACCTCGCCACGGTGTGGCCCGGCCGGACCGAGGCGGAGCTGTACGCCATGCTCGGCGTCACCCCGATGATCGGTGTGAACGACACCGGGCCGGTCACCACCGTGGCGAACGCGCGTACCGTGCTCGACTTCGCCGAGGAGAAGGGGCTGGGCTTCGTCCGGTTCTGGTCGGTCAACCGGGACAACGGCGACTGCGGCGACGGCGAGCTCAGCGGCAGGTGCAGCGGGATCGAGCAGTCCGACTACGCCTTCACGGAGTTGTTCAAGGAGTTCGGCTGACACGGTCAGCGCGGGGTGGCGGACACTGTCGCCCGGGTCGGCAGGTCGGTCGACTCCGACTGAACAAAAGTGGACACGATCACGCCGATATAGATCAGCGCACCGGTCGCCGCCGCAATTCCGGACATCATCAGGATCTTCTTCCGGCGTCCCGAGGAATCGACGAATACCTTCGTGCCGGAAGATTCGCGGAGTTTGGTGGAGGCGTAGATCATGATGCGGAAACCTAGAAATCATTTCTGGGCGCGAGCTATGCCAACACTCGGCAGGCTCTGTGCATGAATGCGGAACCTGTCATATCGTTCGAGGACTATGCTTCGACGCTGGCAGGCAGTGGCACTGGCGGTTCTGGCCGCCGTCGCGATCGCCTGCGACGGCGCGGGTGAAGCCGCTCCGGAGCCTTCGAAGACCACCGCCGCCCCGCCGTCGTCGCGCTATCCGTCCTCGATGGCGGCCCTCGGCGACTCGATCACCGCGGGTCTCGGCAGCTGCCTGGCGTTCGTGGCCTGCGGCCGGAACTCCTGGTCGACCGGGGCGGGCCGGGCGGTGGAGAGCCACTACCGGCGGATCCTCGAGAGGAACCCGAAGATCGAGGACAACGCCGACAACTTCGCCGAACCGGGCGCCGAAGCGGACGCCTTGGCCGGTCAGGCCGATCGGGCCGTGGAGGCGAAGGCGCAGTACGTGACGATCCTGATCGGCGCGAACGACGCGTGCGCCGGGCGGGTGGAGAACATGACGCCGGTCCGTACGTTCCGTAAGGAGATCGACCGCGGGTTGAGCCGGCTGAAGAAGGGGCTGCCCAAGTCGCGGGTGCTGATGGTCAGCATCCCGGATCTCTACCGGCTGTGGCAGGTCGGCAGTGAGAACGAGAAGGCGGCACGGGTCTGGAGCGACGGCCGGATCTGCCCGTCGATGCTGGCCGATCCCACCTCGGCGGCCCCTGCCGACGACGAGCGGCGGCGGGCCGTCCGCGATCGGATCGACGCCTACAACGAGCAGCTGCGCAAGGCGTGCTCGGCGTACGGGAAACGCTGCCGCTGGGACGGCGGCCGGGCTCATGAGGTCAGGTTCACGCTCGACCTGGTGAACGAGATCGACTACTTCCACCCGAACGTCGAGGGCCAGAACGAGTTGGCCGATGTCGTCTATCCGGGCCGATTCAATTGGTGATCGGGGTCACATCAGGCTGATTTGGCACGCCGCCCGACCTGCTTCTTCGCCTCCGATCGGGGACCACTCACCTATTAGGAGCGTTTCGCTTCCGCGGTCCAACGGTAAGCATTGGGGCGCGACCGCGGGGGGATTGGTCGACGGAGAAGAGAGGGCCCCCGATGGCTGATTGGGTTCTGGTGCCGAGCCTGGTGCGATTGCGCACCGAGCTGAACGAAATCGCCCCCGGCCGGGACAAGGCCAGTGACGGCACCATCGGTGACCGGGCACATCAGTCCAGCGTCTCCGACCACAACGACGACGAGGTCGGCCGGGTGCCGATCCGGGACGCGGACTCGAAGCACGAGGTGCACGCGTTCGACGCGGACGACGATCTGCGTACGCCGAACCTGACCATGGAGATGGTCGTGCAGCACCTGCTCCGCCGCTGCCGCAGCGGCGCCGAGAAGCGGCTGCGCTACATCATCTACAACCGGCGGATCTGGGAGGCGTCGAACTCCTGGCGGCAGCGTGCCTACACCGGCGCCAGCCCGCACACCGAGCACGCGCACTTCAGTGCGAGTTACGAGACGAAGCACGAGGCCGACACCTCGTCCTGGCGACTGGAGGACATTCCCGTGGCACTGACCGACGCCGACAAGAAGTGGCTCTCCGCCCAGATCGACGCCGCGGCGACGAAGGCCGCCGAGCGGGTGTGGAAGACGAAGCTGAACATCGCCGTGCAGCCGGGAGCGAAGCCGAGCCTGCAGGAGGCCGGCTCGATCCTGCGCTACACGTCGAGCGAGCACCACACCATCGAGGACGAGGTGCAGGCCCTGCGTACCGAGGTGCAGAAGGTCCTCGCCGAAGAAAACTGAATCTTCCTAACAGATCGACGATGTTAAGATCCCGACGCCGCCCGGACGTCCATCCCCGGGCCGGCATCGGGGAGCATCATGCATCGATCACGGAAGATTCCACTGCTCACGGCCGCCGTCACCCTCGTGGCGGCGGCCTTCGTGACCACGACGGCCGGCCCCGCCGTGGCCGTCGAATACACCACCGACCAGGCCACGGCCTGGGCGTACACCGACTCGGCACAGCCCGGCACCCCGGCGCCCGACCCGGCCGGCGACGCGCCGATCGGCACCACCGCCGACGGGAGCACCGCCCACACCCGACGCGCGTACTTCACCTTCGACCTCACCGCGCTCCGGACGCCGGTCCTGCACGAGGTGAACCTCGTGTCGCAGGAGCGGAGCGTGCAGGACTGCACCCGTACCGCGCCTCTGGAGATCTGGCGCACCAAGCCGGTCACCGCCACCACCACCTGGGCCAAGCCGCCGAAGGCGCTGGAGAAGGTGGCCGAGCGCGCGATGGGCGCCGGCGCCTACTGCCCGGGCTACTACCTCAGCATCGACGTGCTGCCGCAGGTCCGGGCGGCGCTCGACCGCCGGGAGAAGAGCATCACCTTCGAGGCGCGCCTGGCAGCGCCCGCGGAGACCGACCCGGCCACCGCGCGCACCCTGCGCCCGTTCCGCCTCGCCGTCGCCTCGAACAACGCGCCGGTAGTGAGCGAGCCGAAGCTGACCTATCCGGACCGGCCCTGCGGCACCCTCGCGAAGCATCCCACGGCGGGTGGCGCCTACGTCTCCCTGAGCGTCAAGGTCACCGACGCCGACGATGACTACACGAACGTCCGGTACGCGCACTGGCCGGTCGAGCACCCGGACCAGCGCGTCGAGACCACCTCGCGATCGCTGAACGTGACCGGCTACGCCGACGGGACCGTCGTCGGCTGGGCCGCGCAGGCCGAGGACTACGACGACGCCGGTCCGTGGAGCAGGACCTGCTACCTGACCGTGGACAACACCGCCCCGGCGGCGGCGCCCGTCGTCTTCTCCCGCAAGTACGGCGTCACGTCGTACCCGGGCAGCGGGGGACCGGGTGTCGCCGGCACGTTCGTCTTCGACGCCGAGGGCGACCGGGATGTGACGGGCTTCGACTACAGCCTGAACGACCGGATCACCACCGGGCTCGCGGCGAACCACCCGGGCGGCCTGGCCCGTGCCAAGGTCACCCCGACCGGCCACGGCCCGAACCGGATGCAGGTGCGGTCCTACGACGCAGCCGGCAACCGGGGGCCGTGGACGACGTACTCGTTCTGGGTGCGCAACACCGCCCCGGACATCGCGATCGACGTGGCCGGCGTCGGCCTGCCCAGCCGGGTGGACTTCTACACCGCGGCGGATGACGCGACGGCCATCGGCTGGGCCCTGGACGGCGGCGCCGAGACGCTGGTCCCGGTCACCGGCCGCGGGGCGACGGCGGAGATCGTCTTCCCGAGCAAGGGCTCGCACACCGTGGTGGCGCGCACCTACGCGAAGAAGAAGGTGATCGGCACCCACTCCCAGACGGTCGGGGTGACCGACGAGCCGGAGGTCACCTCGGAGGAGTTCATCTGGGACAGCCGGGCGGTCAACGGCGTGCCGGGATCGTTCACCTTCTCCCCGCGGGCGGTCGGCGTGGTGGCCTACCGCTACGACTTCGGCGACGGCGAGCAGACGATCGCCGCCGGCGGCGACGGCACGGCGGTTCTGCCGTGGACGCCGCAGAACGGCGGCTATTACAACCTGACGGTGCACGCGGTGTTCGCCGACGAGAGCCTCTCCGACCCGGCGACCTACGGCTTCTCGGTGATCGACACCCGGCCGGAGGCCTCGTCCGACGCCGGGCAGAACTGGCCGGACACGTCCGGTGTCGGCCGGTCGGTCCGGGTGATGCTGTACAGCGGCCTGCCCGACGTCAGCGGCTTCGTCTACACCTTCGACGGCGGCGCGGAGCAGGAGACCACCGACGGCTTCTACTCCTACGTCGACGTGGTGCCCACGCATGCCGGCGAGAGCCTGTTCGTGGTGCGGGCCCGGCTCGCCGACGGCTCGCTGTCCCCGGCCCGGACGCTGCCCATCGTGATCACCTCCGCGCCGGTGGTGGACGTCCGCGGCCCGTACGGCGGCGAGCCGTTCCAGGGCATGGAGGCGACGTTCACCATCAAGCCGGCGCTGCCGGACGTGGTCGAGTACCGGTACAGCTTCGACGACGGTGAGGAGCACACCCTCGCCGCCGGGCCGGACGGCTCGGCCACGTTGGACTGGACCGCGCCCACCTGGTCGTACGAGACCCTGAAGATCTCCAGCGTGAGCGCCGACGGGACGGTCTCGGACACCCGGCAGTACGGGTTCGGCATCGATGACCCGGCGATCTCGATCCAGGCGTCGTGGAGCGAGTACTCGCCGAGCGGCGGTCCGGGAATCCCCGGGCGGATCGGCTTCCACACCTGGGACGGGCCGGTCGGGCGGTATCTGTGGCGGGTCGGCGACGGCCCGATGCAGCCGGTCGAGCCGGACGAGAGCGGATCCGCCACGTACGTGCCCTACACCCCGGAGCAGTCCGGGCCGTTCACGATCCAGGCGCAGCGGGAGTTCCCGGACGGCCGGCTGTCGCCGGTGACCGAGTACACGGTGATCGTCGGCACCGAGCCGCGCGCCGAGTCGGACCTCCTGGTCGGCGAGCAGTGGACCGGCCCGGCCGGTGAGCCGGTCGTCCTCCGGATCAGCGGCGGCATGCCGGGGGTCGTCTCCTACGACTACCGGGTGGAGGACTACTACGCCCAGGAGCAGGTGACGGCCGGCACGCTCACGGCCGGCGCGGCGGAGCTGAGCTTCACCCCGCCGAAGGCGAGCTTCTACGTCGTCACGATCACCGGGACCACCGCCGACGGCGCCACGACCGATCAGCGGCAGGTGCGGATCGACGTGAAGTGAAAAAGGGGGCGGGCCGTGTGGCCCGCCCCTTTTCTCGATGCGGTCAGATGTGTTGATTCCAGCTGGAAGTATCCAGCTGGGTCAGCACGTCGAAGTCCACGCCGTCGGCCCGGGCCAGGTAGATCCGCTGGTTAACGTGCCGCTGCCGCAGCCGGAGCAGACCGCGCGGACCCTCGTAGGACACCTGCTCGGCGTTCGCCCCGATCGAGCGCAGGTCCACCGACCCGGCCCGCCCGACCAGCGCGGCGAGCAGCAGCACACCCTCGTAACAGGATTCGCCGAGGCTGCCGAGCGGTGGCGCCTCGGCGCCGAAGCGGCCGGCGTACCGGCCGTGGAAGTCCAGGTTCTCCGGGGTGATCATCGAAGCGAAGAAGCCGGCCGTGCTGAACAGATCGCCGGTCGCCGTGTGCCCGCTGGCCAGCAGCATGTTCTCGTCCATCAGCGTGCTGAGCCGCAGGCAGTGCCCGGCCAGCCCGGAGCGGGCGAACGCGCGGTTGAACCGGACCGCGTCCATGCCGACCAGCAGCATCAGCACGGCGTCGGCGCCGGAACGCTCGATCGCCCGCAGTGTCGCGCTGAAGTCGTGGGTGCCGAGCGGGACGTAGCTGTCACCCGCCACGGCGAGGCCAGCGCGCGCGGCGAACCGCTTGGCCTGCAGCGCTGTTCGGCGCGGCCAGACGTAGTCGTTGCCGACCACGAACCAGCGGCGGGCGGCCCGCTCCCGGGCCAGCAGGCGCATCGCCGGAAACAGCTGCACGTCCGGGGTCTCGCTGGTGAGGAACACCCCTTCGGTACGTTCGCCGCCCTCGTAGAGAGCGGTGTAGACGTAAGGCACCCGGCCGGCGATCCGCGGGGCGACAGCCTGCCGGACCGAGGAGATGTGCCAGCCGGTGACACCCTCCACCCGGCCCGACCCGACGAGCGCGCCCACCTCGGCGGCGACCGCGTCCGGCGGGGCGCCGCCGTCGACCGGGATCAGCCGCAGCTCACGGCCGAGCACGCCACCCGATCGGTTGACCTCCTCGGCGGCCAGCTCGGCGCAGAGCTCCGCGCTCGGGCCGAAGATCCCGGCGGGGCCGCGCAGGGGGACGACGAGAGCCACGTCGAAGGTGGTCGGCCGCGGCATCGCCTCATCGTGCTCGATTTTTGTAGAGCTTCGGTAACATCCCAGCGATGCGGGGACCTTCCGACCTGACGTACCTGCTCACCCGCGCTGAGCGGCTGCTCGCCCGGCGCCTGGCCGACATTCTCGTCGCGGAGGACTGCACCCCGGACGCCTGGCGCGTCGTGCAGGTGCTCGCGGACGGCAAGGGTCACTTCATGACCGAGCTGTCCGATCTCGCGTTCCTGCCGCCGGGCAGCCTCACCCGGCTCGTCGATCAGCTGGTCGAGGACAACCTGGTCTACCGCCGGGGTGACGACGTGGACCGCCGGCGCATCCGGGTGCATCTCGCGGCCCGGGGGCGCCGCCTGCACGATCGGGTCGCGGAGCGGTTCCGCGAGCGCATCGACGGCCTGGACATCGACGAGGGTCTGGCGCCCCTGCTCGATGAGATGATCACCGCACTTGATGGGACATCCGTGGTGCGGAGATAGGTCGTCTTCAAACTTTTGCAAACGTCGATCAACATTGGCTCTCTACCGTCCGGGCCATGAAACGCGCCCTCGCTGCGATGGCCGGCTTGACGCTGGCCGCCGGCCTCCTCTCCGCCCCGGCACATGCCTCCGGCAGTGTCCCTCAGCGCATCGTCGAGAACCTGGACCGCGGTCTCGTCGCGCTGCCCGCCCGGGGCGGCGGCACCTTCCTGAGCTGGCGCCTGCTCGGCACCGAGTACGGCAACAACGTCTCATTCAACGTCTACAAGGGTTCGAAGAAGCTCAACGCTCGTCCGATCGACGAATCCACTAATTTTGTCGATAAGAACAATAAATCGGGCGTATACACCGTCCGGGCGGTGATCAAGGGCAAGGAGCAGCCGGCGAGCGCCCCGGCGATCACGCCCGGCGACATCCCGCTGCTCGACGCGCCGAACTACTACGTCCAGCACGCCTGGCCCGGCGACCTGGACGGCGACGGCCGCTACGAGATCGTCGTCTCGCGCCTGTCGTACGCGCTGGACCAGCCCAACTACCTGGAGGCGTACACGCTGACCGGGAAGAACCTGTGGCGCGTCGACCTCGGTCCGGCCTCCTATGTGCGGCAGGGCGGCAACGCGGCGAACGACCCGCCGCTCGCCGCGATCAGCGGGTACGGCGACGTCGCCGGTTACCGCAACGACGACAACGTGACCGTCTACGACGCGGACAGCGACGGCAGGGCCGAGGTCTTCGTGAAGACCGCGAACGGGACGACGTTCGCCGACGGCGCCGTGATCAGGTCTTCCAGCACTCTCGATCAGTTCGTCTCGGTGATCGACGGCTTGACCGGCGTCGAGCGCGCTCGGCAGGAGGTAGCGGCCGACTTCGCCGCCGACGGACCCTCCGGCGGCCAGTACGGCATCGCGTACCTCGACGGTGTCCACCCGAGTCTCATCACCAAGCAGGTCGTCCGGGTCGGAGCCAAGCGCGGCGACTTCCGGGTCCTCTTCGCCGCCTGGGACTACGACGGCCGCCACCTCAGCCAGCGCTGGGTCTATCGCAGGGGCGCCGACCAGGGCACCAGCTTCCACCAGCTGCGGATCATCGACGTCGACCAGGACGGCACCGACGAGATCGCGGACGGCAACTACGTCGTGAACAGCGACGGCACCTTCCGGTACGTGGTTCCGGAGTCGACCCACGGCGACCGGTTCCACATCGGTGACCTGGACCCGGACCGTCCCGGCCTGGAGGGCTATGCGATCCAGCAGACCGAGGGCGGCGTCTTCACGAACTTCCCCTGGTACTACTACGACGCGTCGACCGGCGAGCGGCTGATCACCGGCTCGCACCCGGACATCCCGCAGGACGCCACGCTCTGGGACGTGCCGCGCGGCACCACCGCCGACATCGACCCGCGGCACGACGGCTACGAGTTCTGGGCGGCGACCGCGAACAGCGATCTGCCCGGCGCCGGCGTGTGGAGCGTCGACGGCACGCGGATCTCGAAGACCACGCCGAGCGTGAACTTCCGCATCTGGTGGGACGGGGACAAGGGCTCCGAGCTGCTCGACAACACCTATGTCGAGAAGTGGAACCCCAAGACCGCGACTTCGTCCAAGATCTTCGAGCCGTCCGGCGTCGTCTCCTCATGGCGCAACGCCGTCCCCTTCTACGGCGACATCCTCGGCGACTGGCGCGAGGAGTATTTCGCCGAGACCGCCGACCACACCACGCTGCGGCTCTTCACCACGAACATCCCGACGAACGTGAAGCTCTACACCCTCGCGCACAACCCCGGCTATCGGCTGGGCTGGACGGTCCGCGGATATCTCCAGTCCACGTTGCCGGATTTCTTCTTCGGGTACGGGTCGAGGCCCCCGGCCAAGCCGCGGATCCAGACGACGGCCGCTCCCGACCGTGCCTGGCAGGTCGTGGCGTACGACAATTTCACGAAGAACGACGGCAAATGGTCGGCCGAGCTGCAGAGCGGAGGCACCGTCGCCGCCGCCGACGGGATCTTGGACATCGACGTGCCGAACGGCGCGACCGTCTGGCTCAAGCAGGAGCTGTCCGGCCCCTACGAGATCGAGTACACCGCCACCCCGATCGCGGCCGGCGGCGCGAACGACCTGGTCACCGACCTGAACTCGTTCTGGAACGCGCGGGACGTGCGCTCGCCTGACGACATCTTCGGCACCACTCGCAACGGCGCCTTCGCCGAGTACGACTACCTCAAGACCTACTACGTCGGGCAGGGCGCGAACCTCAACACCACGACCCGGTTCCGCAAGTACGTGGGGGAGAAGGGCAACCGGCCGCTGATCTACGACTACACCTCGCCGCTGATCGAGGCGAACGTCCCGGTCAAGGTGCGGATCTCGGTGAACGGGTCGCAGATCCGGTACTACAGCGACGATCGGCTGGTCTTCGACCACACCGACGCCGACCCGTACGCGAGCGGATGGTTCGCCCTCCGCACGGTGGCCAGCCACTTCCACGTCTCGGACTTCACAGTCTGGCGCCCGCCGGTCACGCCGAGCTGAAACGCTCCACGAACCGGCGCTGCCACGGCGTCTCGACAGCGCGGGGGTGGTAGTTCCGCCTGACGAACGCCACTGCCTCGCGGGGCTGGATCCCGTCCAGCACCGCGAGGCAGGCCAGCGCGGTCCCGGTGCGTCCACGACCGCCGGAACAGGCCACCTCGACCCGGGCATCCGCACTGCGGTCCAAGATCTCGACGAGCACCCGGGTCATCGCCGCCGGATCGCCCGGCAAGCGGAAGTCGGGCCACCGAATCCAGTGCGACTCCCACCCGAACTCGGGCGGCGGCGAGCCGAGCAGATAGACACCCACCTGCGGCGGATGCCCGGACGGCATGGCGTCCCGCAGGCCACGGCCCCGGACCAGCCGCCCCGACGGCAGCCGCAGCACACCGGCGCCGGCGAGATCCCACATATTTCGATCGTAGTCAGGCCTCCCGGCACGTAAGGTGCTCCCCTTGTGAGCACGCTCGTCCCGACCTTCCTCCCGCCCCGTCTCGGCACCAGTTTCCGGTGGCTCCTGGCGTCCTCCTGGACCACCAATCTGGGTGACGGCATCGCGGCCGCGGCCGGTCCGCTGATCGTCGCGTCACTCACCGCGGACCCGATCCTGATCTCGATGGCCGCGCTGCTCAGCTGGGCGCCGCCGCTGGTCTTCGGCCTCTACGCCGGGGTGCTCTCGGACCGCCACGACCGCCGCCGGATCGTGCTGGTGGCGAACGCGCTGCGGCTCGTCGTGCTGACCACGCTCGTCGCCCTGCTCGCCGCCGGGCAGCTGACGGTTGCCGGCGCGCTGATCGGTCTCGGTCTCATCGCGACGGCCGAGGTGTTCGCCGACAACACCACGTCGACGCTCACCCCGATGCTGGTGCACCGCGACGATCTGGTGGTCGCGAACGCCCGGCTGCAGACCGGCTTCATCACCCTGAACCAGCTGGCCGGTCCGCCGATCGGGGCCGTGCTCTTCGCCGCCGGCCGGGTCTGGCCACTGGTCACCGAGATGGTGCTGGTCATGGCCGGCATGCTGCTGGTGTCCCGGGTGCTCCTGCCGCCGCACGGCCGGTCCGCCGCTCAGCCGGCGGTGACCAGTGCCCGGCACGAGATCGCCGAGGGCGTCCGCTGGGTGATCCGGCACCCCGCCGTCCGCACCCTCTGCCTGACCATCCTGATCTTCAACCTGACGTTCGGGGCGGCCTGGTCGGTACTGGTCCTCTACGCCAGCGAGCAACTGGGCCTCGGTGCGATCGGATTCGGACTGATCACCACGGTGGGAGCGGTCGGCGGCATGGTCGGCACCGCCTGCTACGGCTGGCTGACCGCCCGGATCAGCCTCGGCAACCTGATGCGCATCGGCCTCACCATCGAGACGCTCGTCCACCTCGGGCTGGCCCTGACCACCTCACCGTGGGTGGCGCTGCCGATCTTCTTCGTCTTCGGCGCGCACGCCTTCGTCTGGGGGACCACCTCCACCACGGTCCGCCAGCGGGCAGTGCCGTCGCACCTGCAGGGCCGGGTCGGGAGCGTCAACACCATCTGCGTGTACGGCGGCCTGGTGATCGGCTCCGCGTTCGGCGGCGTGCTCGCCACCCACTACGGCATCGCCGCCCCCTTCTGGGTGGCCTTCGCCGGCTCGGTCGTCTTCCTCATCCTGCTGTGGCCCCAACTGACGCGAATAGCCCACCAGGACCACTGACCCGCGCCCCTCGAGCCGTAGCCCATGCACGTCACGCAGCCTCGCCCGTGTAGCTGAGCGACGGCCCGGGTCGACAACCGCCCACCGTGTGCTCCCCATTGCCGGACGGCTCGCATGCACCGGCCGTAGCTCAGGCACCTTTCGGCAGCGTGCCGGAAGGCAGCTGTGACTCATGGCTGTCTTGTGGCTCCGCGGGCAGCCATGAGTCACAGCTGAGGTTGCTTGGCTGTGGCTCATTGCTGTTCTGGGGACCTGCAGGCAGCAATGAGTCACAGCCGGCGGTCGGTCGTCGGGCGGGACGAAAACCGGGGGCGGGACTTCGTGAGTGGTGGCTATAGTCGGGCGCGTGTTCGGCTTTCTTGTGCGACGCCGGCGTTCTGAGGACCGCCGCTGAAGCCATGCGCATTCCCCGGCGGGTCATCCCCGCCGGTGTGAGTCAGCGCGCCGGTCGATCGACCCGCCTCCGTGTTCCCGCGAACCGATGAGGTCGATCGTGAATCTTGAAGTACTCCTGGCCGGACGGCTTGCGCCCGTGCTCGAAGCGGTCGCCGGCGTGCCCGTTGATCCCGCTGTCCGGGCCTCTCCGCACGCCGATTTCCAGTCCGCGGCGCCGCTCGTCCTTGCTCGGGTGCTCGGCCGGCCGCCCCGGGAGATCGCCGCCGAGGTGGCCGCGAAGGCAGCCCTCGCTCATCCCGCCGAGGTGGCCGCGAAGGCAGCGCTCGCTCATCCCACCGGGGTGGCCGCCACGGCAGCGCTCGGTGATCTCGCTGAGATGACTGTCTCGGGGCCCGGGTTTCTCAATCTGACCGTCCGGGATGACGTGATCGCCGCCGCGCTCGACGCCGTCGGAGATGACGATCGGCTGGGCGTTCCGAGGGTTGACCAACAGCGGCGGATCGTCGTCGACTACTCCGGCCCCAACGTCGCGAAGGAGATGCACGTCGGCCACCTGCGCTCCACGATCATCGGCGACGCCCTCGCCCGGATCCTGGAGTGGCAGGGCCACGAGGTGCTGCGGGTCAACCATCTCGGCGACTGGGGCACGCCGATGGGAATGCTGATCGAGCACCTGATCGACGAGGAGGAGAAGGAATACGACCTGACCGCTTTCTATCAGCAGGCCCGGCAGAAGTTCGACACGAGTGATGAATTCCGGACCAGAGCCCGGCTGCGGGTGGTGGCGCTGCAGTCCGGCGATCCCACGACACGGGAGCTGTGGCGGCGGCTGGTCGAGCGGTCCGAGCGGGCGTTCGTCGCCGTCTACGACCGGCTCGGCATCACTCTGGGCCCGGGCGACTTCGCGGGGGAGAGCACCTATCAGGACGCTCTCGCCGGAGTCGTGGATGATCTCCGGGCACAGGGGCTGCTGGTGGAGAGCGGCGGCGCGCTCTGCGTCTTCCCGCCAGGACATTCAACCCCTTTGATCGTACGCAAGACCGACGGTGGCTACGGCTACGCGGCAACAGACCTGGCAGCGATCCGGCACCGGGTCGGGCAGCTGCGGGCCGGCGAGCTGCTCTATGTCGTCGGGTCGCCGCAGCGGGAGCACTTCCGGATGGTGTTCGCGGTCGCCCGGCAGGCCGGCTGGCTGCCCGCGGAGGTGAGCGCCGAGCACATCGGGTTCGGCTCGGTGCTGGGCGCCGACGGGAAGATGCTCAAGAGCCGGGCCGGGGAGGCGGTCAAGCTGGCCGCTCTGCTCGACGAGGCGGTGGCGCGGGCGTCGGCGCCGGAGATCGGACTCGCCGCGATCAAGTATGCCGACCTCTCCGGTGACCGGCGGGGTGACTACGTCTTCGCGGTGGACCGGATGCTGGCGTCCAGCGGGAACACCGGCCCGTACCTCCAGTACGCGTATGCCCGAGTCAAGTCGATCTTCAAGCGGGCTTCCGACGTACCAGGGAAGATTTTGATCGTGCACCCGGCGGAACGTGCCCTCGGGCTTGCGCTGCTCGGGTTGGAACCGGCCGTGCGGAACGCGGCCGACCTGCGGGAGCCCCACCGGCTCGCGTCCTACCTGCACGACCTGGCCGCGACGTTCTCGGCCTTCTACGAGCAGTGCCCGGTGCTGAGGGCCGAGCCGGAGGTGCGGGCGAGCCGGCTGGCGCTGGCCGACCGGACTGCCCGGACTCTCCACATCGGTATGTTTCTGCTCGGTATCCCGGCGTTGGAGCAGATTTGATCTTCATGCAACGTCGTACCGATCGACCGATGCCCTACCGAGCGTTTAGGGTCCGGGGAATGACCCTTCTCTCCGGCGTATCGCGCCGTAGCGTGCTCGCCGCCTCCGCGGCGTCCGTCGCCGCGCCGCTCGTCTTCTCCGAAGCGGCACAGGCCGGCGGCCACAAGCCTCCCGCGGCGACCACGTACCGTCTCACCGTGCTCGGCACCTCCGACACGCACGGCAACGTCTACAACTGGGACTATTACTCCGACAAGGAGTACGACGACAGCGCTCACAACGACGTCGGTGTGGCGAAGCTCGCCGCTCTGGTGAACAAGCTGCGCAAGGAGGCCACCGGCCCGGTGCTGGTCCTCGACGCCGGCGACACGATCCAGGGCACGCCGCTGGCCACCTACTACGCCAAGCAGGAGCCGATCACCTCCACCGGTGAGAAGCACCCGATGGCCCGTGCCATGAACGTCCTGCACTACGACGCCGTCACCCTGGGCAACCACGAGTTCAACTACGGCCTGCCGCTGCTGAACCTCTGGATCCGCCAGCTCGGCTTCCCGGCCCTCGCCGCGAACGCCGTCAGTGCGAAGACCGGCAAGCCGGCGTTCACCCCGTACGTGATCAAGAAGGTCTCGCTCGGCAAGCACGCGCCCACGCTGCGCGTCGGCATCCTGGGGCTCACCAACCCGGGCTCGGCGATCTGGGACCGGGCGAACGTCGAAGGCAAGATCGAGTTCCTCGACATGATCGCGACGGCGGCCAAGTGGGTGCCGATCATGCGGGCCCGCGGCGCGGACATCGTGCTGATCTCGGCGCACGGCGGTGACAGCGGCACCTCCAGCTACGGCGACGAGCTGCCCAACGAGAACCCGACCGCGCTGATCGCCGAGCAGGTCCCCGGCATCGACGCGATCCTCTTCGGGCACGCGCACCGCGAGGTGGCGCAGCGGTTCGTGACGAACGCGAAGACCGGCAAGCAGGTGCTGCTCTCCGAGCCGTCGAAGTGGGGTCAGCGTCTCACCAAGATGGACTTCGACCTGGTCCGCGACCGGGGCGGCTGGAAGATCACCAAGTCGGCGGCCGCGTCGCTGAACACCAACACGGTCGAGGCCGACCCCAAGGTGCTCGCCGTGGTGAAGTCGCAGCACGAGAAGACCGTGAAGTACGTCAACCAGGTCGTCGCCACCTCGACCGAGACGCTCTCCGCGGCGACCTCCCGCTACGAGGACACCCCGATCCTCGACTACATCAACAAGGTGCAGACCGACACCGTCACGGCGGCGCTGGCCGGCACGTCGTACGCGTCGCTGCCGGTCCTGTCGATCGCGGCGCCGTTCAGCCGGACCGCCGTCTTCCCGCAGGGCGAAGTCAAGATCAAGGACGTGGCCGGGCTCTACATCTACGACAACACCCTGGAAGCGGTCGTGCTGACCGGCGCCGAGGTGAAGGCGTACTTGGAGTACTCGGCGAAGTACTTCGTGACGCTCGCGCCGGACGCCCCGGTGAACACCGAGACGATCAGCGACCCGGCCGTGCCGGACTACAACTACGACGTCTTCTCCGGTGTCGACTACGACATCGACATCAGCAAGCCGGTCGGCAGCCGGATCACCCGCCTGCAGATCGGCGGCGTCGACGTGGCGGCCGACGCGCAGTTCGTGGTGGCGGTGAACAACTACCGGCGCTCCGGCGGCGGTAGCTTCCCGGGCATCGTGAAGACGCAGGTCTACAACGCGCAGCAGGAGATCCGCCAGCTCTTGATCGACTGGGCGCAGGCCAAGGGCTCGATCGACCCGGCCGACTTCTACACCAAGAACTGGCAGCTCGTCCGCAACGGCGTGCCGATCACCTTCTAGTCGTCGAGCTCCCAGTTGCCATTGGTGTCGGCGGAGACGAAGAGTGACGTCTTCGCTCCGTCGACCTTGGTGAAGGTGCAGACGTAGGTGCGCAGCCCGTCGGTGCCACGGTCGCCGTCCGGAGTGCACTGCGGATCGGCGACGGTGGCGCCCACCGACTTCGCGATCCGCCCGTCGATCAGCACGGTGTCCTGGAGCGCCGCGGTCAGCGACTTCTCCTGGAAGTGCTGGTAGACCGGCCACGCCACGCCGTAACCGATCGCCGCGTAGAAGGCCGTCCCGAGCACCAGCGCCGAGCCGAACGCGATCCAGTACGGCCCCTTGCGGTGGCCGGTCCGGCGGGCCCGGCCGGCCCTGCGCATCGCCGGGATGACGCCCAGCACGTTCAGGAAGAACGTGAAGGCCGCCACCGGCCGCCAGGCGGGCGCCGGTGGCCGTGCGGAGAGGTGCACCTCACCCGGGAACCGGACCAGCAGCTGACCGTGCTTGTTGTCCGGTGATCCGTACGGCGGGACCAGGCCGCCGAACGGCTGCCGCACCTCCGGCTCGGGTGGTGTCGCAGGCGCAGGCGCCCATGGCGGTGCTTCTGTCATGTGAGGGCCTCCCGGTAGCGGCACGGTTGCAGCCGCACCCCGACCATCGGCCCGCACCGCCGCCAGTTGAGGTTTATCCCTCGGTCGTGCCGCCGCCCGTGCCCTCGGTCGTGGTGGCCGGCGGAGCGGGCGGCGTCGTCGTCGGCGCCGGCTCCTCCGGCTCGGCCGTCGTCGGGTCCGTCGTCGGCTCGGTCGTCGGGTCGGTGGTCGCCGGCGTGGTCGGCTCGGTGGTCCGGGGCGGCGTCGTGAGCGCCGGCGTCGGCGAGGCCGACGAGAGGGACGGCGAAGGGCTCGCCGCCGTGGAGCGCGGCCGCTTCGTCGGCGCCCGGCTGGTGAACTCCTCGGTGGGCTCGGCGTCCTCGCTCACCGGCGGCGGCAGTGGCTCCTCGACCTGCTCGTTCTGCTGGGTCGGCGAGGTGACCGGCGTCTTGGCGTCGTCGTCCTGATTGATCAGGAAGACCACGCCGAGCGTCCCGGCCAGCGCGAAGAGCGCCAGGATCGCGAACATCAGGCCGCGCTGGGCGAGTGGCTGCGACGACCGGGAGGCGACCATCGGCATCGGCGGCGGGGCCGGGGAGACCGGCATCTGCGGCGGGAAGTTGCGCGGGCGCGGAACCTGCCGGGTCGGCGCGGCCGGGCTCAGCGGCGCGACCATCGAGGTGCCGGTGAGCCGTTTCCAGTCGAGCGGGCCGGCCGCGGCGAACGCCGCCTCGGCGAACTCGGCGGCGCTCTGGAACCGGTCGGCCGGCTGCTTCGCCATCGCCCGGGCGATCAGGTGACGCACCTCGACCGGCACGTGCTCGGGCAGCGGCGGCGGCTCGTCCTCCAGGTGGCGCAGGGCGACCTGCAGTGCGTTCTCCCCGTCGAACGGCGGGTGCCCGGCGATGCAGTGGTAGGCCACGGCACCCAGCGCGTACACATCGGTGGCCGGGGTGAGGTCGCCCTTCGCCACCTGCTCGGGCGCCATGTAGAGAGCCGTGCCGACGATCGCGTTGAGACCGGTCACGCTGGTCAGGGCGTTCGACCGGGCCACGCCGAAGTCGATCAGGATGACCGCGCCGGTCGGCTTCACGATCAGGTTGCCCGGCTTGATGTCACGGTGGACGATGCCGGCCTCGTGCGCGGCGTGCAGCGCGTCGGCGGCCTGCGCCACGATCGACAGGGTCTCGGTGACCGGGATCGGCCCCTCCTTGACCCGGCTGGACAGCGGCTCGCCCTCGACGAACGCCATGACCAGGTAGGCGACCTTCTCCGGGCCGGCGTAGTCGCCGTCGCTCGCGTAGTCGTAGACCTCGACGACGCCCGGGTGCCGGAAGGTGGCCATCATCCGGGCCTCGCCGTAGAACCGGGTGGCGAACTCCGGGTCCTCGAGCATCGCGGTGCGGAGCACCTTCACGGCGACGGTGCGGCCGAGCACCACATCGGTGCCGCGCCAGACGTCACCCATCCCGCCGGTAGCGATGCGATCGTCCAACCGGTACCGGTTGTCCAGGAGATCTCCGGCACTGAGCACCAGTGGGGCCTATCTGATCGGGCGGCCCGTGAGGGGTGCCGCGGGAGGAAGCCGAACGCCGCTCAACTGTACAGATCAACGCCACTTCGTGGGAGGTCGTAAAAGTCGGCTTCCAGCCCGCACGCAGCTCTGATGCTCTCCGGTGTGCCGGAGGACACTCGCGGCTGCTCAGCGCTCGTCGTACGTAGGGGTGACGACGACTGCCGTCTCGGCCAGTTCGAGCTCCTCGTTCTCCGCCTGGCGCTCCTGAGCGGCTCGTGCGGTGCTCGCAGCGGCCCATCCGGCGGCGACGCCCAGCAGGCCGATCGTGACGATCAGGCCCCAGGGACGGGACGGTTTGCTGCCGGCCAGGGCACTGGCGGCGGCGTTCGCCCGGGCCCAGGCCTCGTCGGTGACCGAGCTCACCCGGCCGCCGGCCTCGCTCGCCGCGCGCCTGGCCAGCTTGCGGCTCTTCCGGCCGGCCTTACCGGCGTTCGCCTCGGCCGTCGTCATCGCCGAGGTGAGGTACTCCCAGGCCTGCTCAGCGGTGCGTTCCGCCCGATTCTTCCTGTTCCACGACATCGGTAACCTCCTGCGATGGCCCTGAGAGCCATGGTGCCCCAGGTCGGGGCCGGGCAAACGTCCGGTGTGGACGTCATCACGGTTCGAAAACGATTTGACGGGGCGCAGTACTGTTGACCTCGTTCACACGGGCCACTCAGGCGACTGACAGGTTCGGGGCCTAACCTTTTGGTCGGATTCACCGAACCTTCCGGGGGAAGTCCTGCGGTTCTCGTCAACCGGCCTGGATGACCCACGAACTGAGAAACAACGCCTGGAGGAGCCGGGCGGGTGGAGGGAAGAGGCGTGACGCTGTCGATAACGACGTCGACGCTGGCCGACGGTGCCATTGAGGTTTCGCCGCGCGGCGAGATCGATGTCGAGAACGCGTACGAGATCCGTGAGGCGGTGGGTGCGCAACTCGCCCACGGCAGCCCCGGCCGGATCGAGCTCAACATGCAACATGTGACCTTCATCGACTCCGTGGGGATCAGCGCCCTCGTGGCCGCGTTCCAGCTCGCCGGGGTCAGCGGTGTCAAGCTCGTCGTCACCCGGCCCAGCCGGTTCGCTCACCGCCAACTCTGGGTCACCGGCCTCCTGGGCCTCTTCGGCAACCCGCAGCCCCATGAGGAAGCGGTGACCGCCGCGGGAGCGTGATCCCGCGATGATCTAGATAGCCGGGCCGTGCACGCGGACCGAATCGATGTTGATCCTGATGTCGGTGTCCTCGTGCGGGGCCCGGATCGGCGTGACCACCGCGAAGTTCTCGGCGAGGGCGGCCAGGTCACTGCCGGGCTCCAGGTCCTCCTCGGCGGCCTGCACGGCCGTCCGGACGAATCCCTCGCCCGCCTCCGCGATGCTCATCTGCACCTGGCCGAACCGCGCCAGATGCGCCTGCCGCAGTCCCCGGATGCCGTCGACGTGCAGGTCCGGCACGTTCAGGTTGAAGACCGTCCCGGGCGGGGTGTGCAGCAGTGAGGGGATCATCCGCACGGCGAGGTCGGCCCCGCTGCCCCAGTGGTGCTGCTCGTCGTCGATCCGGTCGAGCGCCGCGATGGCCGCTCCACCGCTCTCCGCCGAGGCCGCCGCGGGAGTGAGCACGTCCAGCGAGACGGCCAGGCCGCGCAGACCGGCGTGCGAGGCCGTCAGCGTGGCACCCACGGTCCCGGAGTGCACCACGGCGGCGCCGGCGTTGGCGCCCCGGTTGATCCCGGAGATGACCATGTCCGGCGGCGGGCCGAAGGCCTCCCGGAGCGCGAGCAGCACGATGTAGGCGGGCGAGGCGGCCACCCCGAACGCCGGCACGTGCTTCGCGCCGTTCAGTTCGCGCGGCTCCGACACGATCTTGCCCTCGTGCACGACGGCGGTCATCGCGGCGCTGCTGCCGCTCGCCTCGCTCAGTGGCGCGGCCACCACCACGTCGTAACCCTCGTGGGCGACCGCGCGGGCCAGCCAGCGGATGCCCGGCGCCTCGATGCCGTCGTCGTTGGTGATCAGAATCCTCATCGGGGAGTTCATGATGCCTTCTTCATCGGAGTCAGTTCGACTCGTTCGGTGAGGACCCGGACCGCGTCCACGTGCCCGGTACCGAGACCGTGCCGGGTGACGTTCAGAGCGCCCGCCGCCGCGCCGGTACGCACCGCCTCCTCCATCGGGCCGCCGTTCGCGAGGGTCGCCGCGACGCCGGCCGTCATCGAGTCGCCGGCGCCCCGGTGCTCGGCCGGGGTGAGCCGGGGCAGGGCCACGGTGTAGATCTCGCCCTCGATCAGCGCCAGCGCTCCCTCGTCGGCCCGGGAGACCAGGACCGTCTCGGCGCCCTCGTCGTGCAGGTGCTGGAGGGCCTTGACCAGGGAGGCGGTCGAGCCGTCCGGCGCGGTCCCGTCGGCGATCAGCTCCTCATGGCTGATCTTGAGGACCGAGATGCCGGCCTTCAGGACCGCGGCGAGGTGGTTGCTGCACAGGTCGGCGATGACCCGGCAGCCGTTGGCCCGCAGATCGGCCGCGAGCCGCCCGTAGACGTCCGGCTTGATCACCGAGGGGTGCGCCGGCCCGCTCAGGATCGCGATCCCGGCGCGCAGGCCCTCGGCGAGCGTCAGGTTGTAGAGCTCGTCGAGCTCGTGCCGGGACAGCGGGGTGCCCGGCCGCTCGGCGATCTCCTGACGGGTGCCGCCGCGGCGGTCGTGCACGTACCACCCGCTGCCGTGCTCGCGCATCACCAGGCGCAGGGTCACGCCGGGCAGATCGGACAGCAGCGGGCTGAGCACGCGCCCGACCTCGCCACCGGCGGCGGCGCAGAGCGTCACGTGCGCGCCCAGCGACGTGATCATCCGGGTCTGCCAGATGCCCTGGCCTCCCGGATGGACGTGCAGTTCGGGCTCATCGTGGTGTTGTTCGATGGTCACCGTCAGCTGGGGCGCCGGCGCGAAGACCATGACCCGGCCGTCACTCATGTCTCGCATTGTTATCTTTTTGCGCATCCGCCGTGGCTGATCGCAAAAGAAACAGTTGTCCCGCTTTATAACTCCCGGCTCCGGGCGGTCAGATCCCGGACCTGATCGGTCAGCTCGGGGTGCGCGCGGAGGAACTCGTCGAGCCGCACCCGCCACTTGCCCGCCTCCAGGTCGAAGGGCGTCCGGTCGAGCTGGCCGGCGAGGACGTCGTGGGTGCGCATCAGGGGGTCGTAGAGCTCCGGGCCGAGCAGGTGGTGGACCTCGGAGGCGAACTCGTGGTGGTGAGGACCCGCGGCGGCCTGGACGAAGGCACGGGCGGCATCCCAGATCACGCGGGGCTGGTGGATGACCATCGTCGACATACGTCGATCATCGCCGGGAAATGTGATGATCGCCACCCCGTCACCACCCGGTGGGGGTGCAGTGCCCTCCCGCTCCGGCCGGTTCGATCTGCAGGGTGGCGTGGTCGATCGCGAAGTCCTCGTGCAGCGCCTCGCGGGCCACGCTCAGCACCGTGCCGAGTTCGGCCGCCGCGTCGAGCCGCAGGTGCGCGGAGGCGACGTCCATGCCCGAGGTGAGCGTCCAGACATGCAGATCGTGCACGTCGGTGACGCCGGGGAGCGAGGCGAGCCGCTCCCGGACCGCGGAGATGTCGACGTGCTCCGGGGCGGCCTGGACCAGGATCCGGATCGCCGACCGGCCCAGGGCGAACGTCCGCGGCAGGATCATCAGGGCCACCACGACCGCGACGATCGGGTCCGCGTACGCCCAGCCGGTGAGCCAGATGATCAGCGCCGCCACGATGACGCCGACCGAGCCGAACAGGTCGCCGAGCACTTCGACGTAGGCCCCGCGGACCCCGATGCTCTCCTTGCTGCCCGCGTGCAGCAGCCCGAACGCGGCCAGGTTCGCGACCAGGCCGCCGGCCGCCACCAGCAGCATCCAGCCACCGGGCACGTCGGGCGGGTCGGTGAACCGGAGGGCCGCCTGCACCAGCACGTACCCGGCGACCACGGTGAGCAGCGCCGCGTTGGCGAGCGCGGCGAGGACCTCGAGGCGGTAGAGGCCGAACGTCCGGCCGGAGTCACGGCCCGCCCGGCCGGCCGCGGTGATCGCGGCGAGCGTCATGCCGATCGCGAGGACGTCGGTGAACATGTGGCCGGCGTCGGAGAGGAGTGCCAGAGAACCGGTGATCCCGGCCGCCACCGCCTCGGCGATCATCACGGCGGTCAGCAGACCCGCCGCCCACCAGAGGGACCCGCGGTGCCGGGCGCCGCCGTGCAGGGCCCGGGTGCCGTGGTCGTGACCGGCTCCCATGTCGTTCACCTTCCGTCGTCCTGCGGGCCGCCGCTAAGAGATGTTCACATTGCAACTGACTGCAACCGGTTGTGCGGGTCGGCCTGCCGGGTTGGAATGCTCTTGAACCGTCCGCAACGGAAAGGAAGTTTTGTGCTTCTCCGTACCATTGCGAGCCGTGCTCTAGCGAACGCCCTGCTCGGCACCGCCCTCGCGGTGACCGTAGCCGCCACGCCCGCCGAGGCGGCCCACACCCGCCCATTGCCCAGCACAATCACCCTGCCGAGCGGCTTCCAGCCGGAAGGCATCGCGATCGGGGCCAAGCCCTACGCCTACTTCGGCTCACGCGTCGACGGCGACATCTACCGCGTTGATCTGCGCACCGGGAAGGGCCGCACGTTCAGTGAGGGCCCCGGAACCGCGTCGCTCGGCCTCAAGGTCGACGGCGACCGGCTCTTCGTCGCGGGAGGCGCCGGCGGTGACGCCCGCGTCCTGGACCTGCGCACCGGCGAGGTCCTGAAGTCGTACCAGCTGCAGCCGGCCGGCACGACGGCCTTCATCAACGACGTGATCGTCACCCGGGACGCCGCCTGGTTCACCGACTCGCGCAACGCGGTGCTCTTCAAGCTGCCGTTCGGCCGGCACGGCAAGCTGCCCGCGGCCGCCGTCCCGGTGCCGATCACCGGTGACTTCGCGCTGGCCGAGGGGAACAACGCCAACGGCATCACCACCACGCCGGACGGCCGGGCGCTGATCATCGTGCAGTCGAACACCGGATCACTGTTCCGGGTGTCCTGGTCCGGGGTGGCTCGGAAGATCGACCTGGGCGCCACCGAGACCCTGGTCAACGGCGACGGGCTTTGGATCAAGGGCCATTTCCTGTACGCCGTGCAGAACCGCCTCAACGTGATCGCCAAGGTCGAGCTGAACCGCCGCGGGACCGAGGGGACCGTGCTCTCCCGGACCGGCAACCCCGGCTTCGACGTGCCGACCACGATCGCCGAGTTCGGCAAGCGGTTCTACCTGCCGAACGCGCGGTTCACCACGCCGCCGACCCCGGAGACGGCCTACACCGCGGTGGCCGTCCCCATCCCGTAGTCCTCTCGCCGGCCGGGAATCAGAGCCAGCCGGGGTTCGTGCCGACCGTGGTGAGCCGTTGCGTCGCACGTGACAGCGCCACGTACAGGGTGCGGACCCCGGCCGGGTCCACCGCGATCTGGGCCGGTTCGACCAGCACGACCGCGTCGTACTCCATGCCCTTGGCCTCCAGCGCGGTCACCACCTGCACCCGCTCGGGCAGGCCGGCCACCCAGCCGGCCACCTCGTCCCGGCGCGGCACCGGCATGATCACGCCGATCGTGCCGTCCACCTCGGCGAGCTGCTTCTCGGTCAGCTCGCGGACCGTCTCGGGCAGGGCCGGCACGGCGGTCACCACGTCGGCCGGCTCGACGCCGGTGCTGCGCACGGCCGACGGCAGCGGCAGGTCGGGCATGATCTTCCGGATCACCGAGGCGGCGACCGCGAAGATCTCCGACGAGTTCCGGTAGTTGGTGGTCAGCGCGTAGCTGTTGCGCTTGCGCGAGCCCAGCGCGCGGTCCCGGGACCGGTCCAACTCCTCCGGGTCGCCGGACCAGGCGGTCTGCGCCGGGTCGCCGACGATCGTCCAGGACGCGTACTGCCCCCGGCGGCCGATCATCCGCCACTGCATCGGCGACACGTCCTGCGACTCGTCCACGACGATGTGCGCGTACTCCCGGTAGTCCTCCTCGCGCTGCGTCTGCTGCGCGCGGGCGGCCGCCTGGCGGTCCGCGAACGTGCTGACCTCCTGGATCCCGTCCCGGACGTGGAACGGGTTCTTCGTCTTCTTCGCCGGCTTGCGCGGGCGGCCCATCAGGTCGTCCAACTCGTCGAGGAGCGCCACGTCGGCGATCGTCGGGCCCTCGGCCTCCAGGGCGTCGAACGAGCCCTGCAGGGTGGCGATCTCGTCCCGGGAGAGCAGGCCGTTCGCGTACGCCCTGAGCCGTCCCGGGTCGGCGAGCCAGCGCAGCACCCGCATCGGGGTGAACCGCGGCCACCAGGCCTTCAGGAAGTCCCGGAAGTCGGTGCGGTCGGCCAGCTCGGCTTCGAACTCCCGCTTCTCCGGCAGGCCGGCGACCTTGTGCTCGCGGGCCTGCGCCCAGAGCGCGTCGAAGACCCGGTCGAAGCCGTGGCCGCGGACCTCGTTGCGGCGGGCGCCCCGGGGCAGGGCCGAGCGGCGGATCTTGTCGAGCGCCGCGGCGTCCAGCCGCAGCAGCGTGCCGCGGTAGAGCAGGCGAAGCTCGGTGGGCGCGCCCGGCACGGCGTCGTGCGAGGCCCGCTCCAGCACCCGCCGCATCCGCAGCGAGCCCTTGATCGCGGCGACCGCGCCTGAGTCGACCCGGGTGGCGTCCCAGCCCGGCACCAGCGAGCCGAGCGAGCGCAGCGTCGCGGTGTCCTCGCCGAGCGAGGGCAGGACCGTCGCGATGTACTCCACGAAGACGCCGGACGGGCCGATCACCAGGATGCCGCCGCCGGCGAACCGGCTGCGGTCCGCATAGAGCAGGTACGCCGCGCGGTGCAGCGCCACAGCGGTCTTGCCGGTGCCCGGCCCGCCGGTGACGATCGTGACACCGGAGGCGGGGGAGCGGATCGCGTCGTCCTGCTCGCGCTGGATGGTGGCGACGATGTCCCGCATGCCCCGGCCGGTCGCCTTCGCCAGGCTGGCGAGCAGGGCGCCGTCACCGACCACCCGCATGCCGGCCGGCGCGGCGTCCGGATCGAGCAGGTCGTCCTCGATGCCGGTGACCCGCTCGCGGCTCGACTGGATCATGCGGCGGCGGACCACGCCCAGCGGGTCGGCCGGGGTGGCCCGGTAGAACGCCGCCGCGGCCGGCGCGCGCCAGTCCACGACCAGCGGCTTCGAATCCTGGTCGCGGATGCCCATCCGGCCGACGTAGTGGGTGGCTTCCGTCTTCAGGTCGAGCCGGCCGAAGACGAGGCCTTCGTACTCGGTGTCCAGGGCGTGCCGTCGCCGGGCCGCGTGGAAGACCATCGCGTCGCGCTCGACGAGGGCGCCGAAGGTGCCCACGCCGGCGAGCTGGTAGCCCTCCTTCTCGGCCCGGGAGGCGTCCCGGCGCAGCTCCACGAGACGGGCGTAGACCCGGTCGACGTGCTCCTGCTCGACCGCGATCTCCTGTTGCAGGACGGTGGCGTCGCTCAAGTCGGTTGTTCTCCCTCTCATCCCCGCGCCAAGGGGCAGACCTCCGCGCACCACCAGCGCTCGCGCGAAGGGGGCAATCGAACTTACTCCTGCGCGCCTGATCGCGTCGAACGGCCCCAGGCACCGAATCTCCCGGACCGAATCTCCCAGGCCGAATCTCCCGGGCCGAATCTCCCAGGATGGCCGCAGCGGGGGCGGCCGGCACGCGATTCGGCCGAAACGGGAAACGACTAAGCGGCCTTGCGGCAGCGGGTCGTGCTCTCACCAGCGGCGCGGCGTGCTCGTTTCGCGCCCCGGGCCGCTCGCGCCGCCGGCTCGCCCGCCGCGCCCCGGGCCGCTTGCGCCGCCGGCTCGCCCGCCGCGCTCCGGACCGCTTGCGCCGTCTCGCCCGCCGCGGCCCGGACCGCTCGCGCAGCGGTCTCGCCCGCCGCGCGCCGTGCCCGCTTCGCCTCCCGGGCGGCTCGCCGGACGATCGTGACGAGCGCGTCGGAGACCTGGTCCGGCCGCTCCAGCGGCAGCATGTGGCCGGCGCCGGGCAGGACCTCCAGCCGGGCGCCGGGCAGCGCGCCGGCGATCGACTCGGCGCAGGCCGTCGGGGTGAGCCGGTCCCGGTCGCCGACCATGATCGTGGTCGGCACGTCGGGGAGCCCGGCGAGCGTGTCCAGGCGCTGCTGGGCGCCGACCGACTCGCGGAAGCCGCCGATCGACCGCAGCGACGCCCGGCCGATGCCGCCGAGGGTCACCTGAAGGGCCTCGCCGGCGCAGTCGTCGCCGAAGAGCAGCCACTGGATGGCCGGGCGCAGGGCCGGCAGCATCACCCGGTGCGGGCGCCAGGCGCCGGACCGGGCCAGCACGCCGGCGCCGAGCGTCTCCCCGGCCCGCAGCAGCGCGGCGACCCTCGGCGGCAGGCCGTAACGCGTGTGGGTGTGTCCCTCGGCCGTGGTGGAGACCAGGAGCAGGCCGGCCACCCGGGCCGCGAAGTCGTCCGGGTGACGGTGGGCGAACTCCATGATCGTCATGCCGCCCATCGAGTGCCCGGCGAGGACCACCGGGCCGGTCGGCGCGAACCGCCGCAGCACCTCGGCCAGGTCGTCACCGAGCTGATCGAGGGTCGCCGAGCCGAGCCGGAGGTGGCCGGAGCGGCCGTGCCCGCGGGTGTCGTAGGCGATCACCCGGGGGGCCTTGTGGCCCATCGCGCCGAGCGCGGCGACCTGGTCACGCCAGATCCGGCGGTCCAGGCACCAGCCGTGCAGCAGCACGACGGTCACCGCCGCGTCAGCAGGACCGGAAACGGTCACATGCAGCGTGACGCCGTCGGCGAGAGTGATCTCCGAACGCTCGGACATGGGCACCTCCGTGGAAGTCACGGCCCCGTAGTACCCACGGGTAATAATCATCACCCCCGATCACGGGTATTACCAGCATGTTTCGTCAAGACTTTCGGCCCTTTCCCGCCGGACAGTGAGTTACCTCGCAATCACTTTCCCGGTGGCCGTGGACAGCGAAAATCTCTACATGGCTGCCATCCGAGAAGCCCAGGTCATCACCCCCGCCGAGGCTTACAGCAAGCTCATCACCGGCAACAAGCGTTTCGTGTACGGAAACCCGCGCTACGGCCACGACGTGACCCAGGCGGCGGCGACCGCGAGCGGACAGCAGCCGCACTCGCTGGTCCTCGGGTGCATCGACTCGCGCGTGCCGCTGGAGGCGATCTTCGACCAGTCGTTCGGCTCGATCTGCGTGGCCCGGTCCGGCGCGCACGTGCTGGACCGCTCGCTCATCGGCTCGGCCGGCTTCGCCGTGGCGTCGCTGGGCGTCTCGCTGGTGGTCGTGGTGGGGCACAAGCGCTGCGGAGCCGTGAACGCCACCGTGAAGGCCCTGCGCGACGGGACCGTCCTCGACGACGAGGTGGGTTACCTGGTCGACCAGTTGGCGCCGGCGGTGCGCGAGGTCGGGCTGGACGACGAGGACGCCGCGGAGAAGGCCATCCGGGCGCATGTGATCCGTACCACCGACCGGCTCCGCAAGGTGGAGACGCTGGCCGAGCCGATCGCGGCCGGCAAGCTCAACGTGATCGGCGCGATCTACGACCTGGACAGCGGCTGGGTCGAGTTCCTGTCCTGATCTTCAGTAAATGCGAAAAGGCGCCTCCCGGTCGAAACCGGCAGGCGCCTTTTTTCGCGCTTGGATCAGCCCTCGAAGACGCCGGCGTCGGCGAGACGCTTCTCGGTGGCGTCCCAGCCGTGCTCCGGGCTGGTGGTGTGCAGGGAGTTGATCTCCGCACGGATCTTGGCACCGTGACCGGCGGCCGAGAGCACCCGGATCTCCTCGACGAAGGCGTCCGAGTCGGTCGCGAGGTGGGTGGTCTTGCCGTTGGTCAGGTTGCGGACGTACGCGAAGCGGCCGCCGGCGAGCGGGATGAGGTACTTGTACTCACCGAGAACGCTGAGGGCGCCGCCCGATCCCTGGCCGGCGCGGACTGATGCGCGGGCGGTCTTTGAGGTGTTGCTCGCCACGGCGGAACTCCTTGGAGGAAAGCTGAAAGAGCAGAAAAAATGCCGTGGCAACTCTACACGACGGCTGCCGGACCATACCGTCAGAGCAGGTACGGGCGTTGCACTGGGTATGCCACTACGGCGAGTCCCATAGTCGATGTTGCGGATTCTCTGGCGCACCATCCGTACCACCCGGCATCATGGGACACGATCAACCGCGGTCGAGGTCGTAGGGGAAGACGCACCTCGGTCTCCGGGAGGTCACCGTGCCAACGTGTGGCGTCGTATACGTCCACTCGACTCCACTCGCCGTGTGCCAGCATGTCGAGTGGGCGATCGCGCGCGTCCTGACAGCGCCGGTCAATCTGCAATGGACCGTGCAACCGGTCGATCCCAGCATGCGCCGAGCCGAGTGCAGCTGGACCGGTCGGGCTGGTACTGGCGCCGAGCTGGCTGCTGCCCTACGGCAGTGGCCCATGATCCGTTTCGAGGTCACCGAGGAGCCCAGTGCGGGCGTCGACGGCGAGCGGTTCATGCACGTCCCCGGGCGTGGCCTCTTCCATGGGGTCATGGGCGCATCGGGCGACATCCAGATCGGCGAGGACCGGCTGCGATCCATCATGACCTCGGTGCGCGCGCCCGAGGCGCTGGCGCACGCGCTGGACAAGGCGCTCGGGACCGCGTGGGACGCCGAACTCGAGCCGTACCGCTACGCCGGTGACGGAGCGCCGGTGACGCTGCTCACTCGGGTCGGCTGACGGCCGGACCGGTGCGGGACGGCCCTCCGGGGCCGAACCCCCGCCGCGATCTGGTTAAACGGGCGAATACCGCGACTGGTGACACACCGGTTACCGGTGGTTCTCGGGGATAAAGTGGCGACACTGGCCCTGACCTGATTCGATGGCGTGCGTGAAAAACCTGCTCCGCGCCGCTGTGGCCGTACCTCTGCTGCTTCTGACCGGAGCGTGCGGCAAGGATGAGCCGGCGCCGACCGCGACCACCCCCGCGGTGACGCCGTCGGCCGCGCCGTCCTTCGCTGAGCCGTCGGCGAGCGCCGGCCTGGTCATCAACGCGGACCCGGCGGCCCGGGCGGCCGAGGTGGTGACCCGGCTCAGTGACGTGGACCTGGCCGGGCAGGTGCTGATGCCGTACGCCTATGGAAGTTATGCCACCCAGGTGGACAAGGCCGCGGCCGCGGGCAACCAGACCCTCGCCGGCGTGAACACGCCCGCCGAGATGATCGAGAAGTACAAGCTGGGCGGTCTCATCCTGGTCGGCTTCACCCCGGACGACCCGACCGGCGACACCAACCCCACGACGAACGTGGAGGACCCGAAGCAGGTCCGCGAGCTCACCCGCGGCCTGCAGCAGGCCGCCCTCAAGCTGCCCGCGGCGGCGCCCCTGATGATCGGCACCGACCAGGAGTACGGCGTGGTCACCCGGATCACCGAGGGCGTCACGATGCTGCCGTCGGCGATGGCGGCGGGCGCGGCCCGTCAGCCCAGCCTCACCGAGGTGGCCTGGCGCGCGGCCGGTGAGGAGCTGGCCGCCATGGGCATCACCGTCGACTTCGCGCCGGTCGCCGACACGCTCGCGGCGAAGGGCGGCGGCCTGCTCGGCTCGCGCTCGTTCGGCTCGGACGCCACCGCGAACGCGACCCAGGTCACCGCGGCGGTGCGTGGCCTGCAGGGGTCCGGCGTGACCGCGGCCCTCAAGCACTTCCCGGGACACGGGCACACCGCCGGCGACAGCCACGACGAGCTTCCGGTGATCAAGCAGAGCCGCAAGAAGTGGGAGCAGCAGGACCTGCCGCCGTTCCGGTCCGGGATCGAGGCCGGTGCCGGCGTGGTGATGTCCGGCCACCTGGACCTGGAGGCGATCGACAAGGGCACCGCCGCCACGTTCTCCCACAAGATCATGACGGACGTGCTGCGCAAGCAGCTCAAGTTCACCGGCGTCGCGATCAGCGACGCCATGAACATGGTCCCGGCGAAGAAGTGGCCGGCCGGGGAGGCAGCGGTCCGCGCCCTGAACGCCGGCAACGACATGCTGCTGATGCCGCCGGACATCGCCGGCGCCCGGGACGGGATCGTCGCCGGTCTGAAGAGCGGCGCCCTCAAGCGGGAGCGGCTCGTCGAGGCGGTCACCCGGATCCTCACCCTCAAGTTCCGCACCGAGATCCGCAACCAGCCGGCCCTCGACGTGGTCGGCTCGGCGGCCCACGCCCGGTCGGTCGGCGCCCTGGACGCCGCCTCGATCACCGTGCTGCGCGGCAAGTGCTCCGGCCCGCTGATCAGCGGCGGGGTCACCGTCACCGCGCCCGCCTCGCGCGAACTGGCCCGGGTCAACCTGGTCCGCGCGCTGCAGGAGGCGGGCGTGAAGGTGCAGGCCGACAACGGCGCGAAGATCCGGTTGGTGGGGTACGGGGACTCGCAGGTCGACCTGGACGACTCGGCGGCGATCACCGTGATGATGGATACGCCGTCGCTGCTGAGCCTGTCCCGGTCGCCGACGCTGATCGCGACGTACTCGTCGAGCAAGCTCTCGCTGACCGCCCTCGCCGCGGTGATCGCCGGCAAGGCGAAGGCGCCGGGCAGGTCGCCGATCGAGGTCGCCGGCCTGAAGCGCAGCGCCTGCGTGAAATAGGTGAAGTGACGTTCTAGAGCGGGATGTTGCCGTGCTCGCCCCGACCGGCGGGCGCGGCGGCGATCGCCTCGGCGATCCTGCGGCGGGTCTGCGCCGGCGTGATCACGGCGTCCACCACGCCGATCTCGCCGGCCCGGTCCATGCCGCCGGCCTCCTCGGCCTGCTCCCGGACCAGTCGCGCCCGGAGCCCGGCGCGCTCGTCCGGATCGGCCGCCGCCAGCCGCCTGCGGTGCAGCACGTCCACGGTGGCGCCGGCGCCCATCACCGCGATCTCGGCGTCCGGCCAGGCGAAGACGGCCGTCGCGCCGAGCGCACGGGAGTTCATGGCGATGTACGCGCCGCCGTACGCCCGGCGGGTCACCAGCGTCACCCGCGGCACCACCGCCTCGGCGAACGCGTGCAGCAGCTTGGCGCCGCGCCGCACCACGCCGTCCCACTCCTGGCCGATGCCGGGCAGGTAGCCGGGTGCGTCCACCAGCACGATCAGCGGCACTCCCAGCGCGTCGCACATCTGCACGAACCGGGCGGCCTTCTCGGCGCCGGCCGCGTCCAGGCATCCGCCGAGGCGCAGCGGGTTGTTCGCGACCACCCCGGTGGTACGCCCGCCGAACCGCCCCAGCGTGGTGACCAGGTTCGGCGCCCACCGGGGATGCAACTCGACGCCCGGTTCGTCGAGAAGGGCGCCGACCACCGGGCGGACGTCGTACACCAGGCCGGTCATGAAAGCGTCGAGGCGGCCGGGCTTCACGTCGTCGGGGGAGATCCGGCCCTGGTGGCCGAGGAGGCGCACGATCCGGCGCGCCTGGCCGATCGCGGCGGCGTCGTCGGTGGCGGTCAGGTGGACGACGCCGGAGCGGTGGCTGTGCGGTTCCGGGCCGCCCAGCCGCTCGGAGTCGACCCGTTCGCCGGTGACGCTGGCGACGACCTCCGGGCCGGTCGCGAAGATGCGGCCGGCCTTACTCATGATCACGATGTCGCTGAGCGCCGGGGCGTACGCGGCGCCGCCCGCAGCCGGCCCGAGCACCACCGAGATCTGCGGCACCCGGCCGGACGCCCGCACGATCGCCGCGAAGACCTGGCCGACCCCGTCGAGGCCGATCACCCCCTCGGCCAGCCGTGCCCCGCCGGAATGCCAGAGACCGGCCACCGGGATGCGCTCGCGGACCGCCCGGTCGATCGCCGTGACGATCCGCGAGCAGCCGTCGATGCCGAGCGCGCCTCCGGAGAGGGTGGCGTCGGTGGCGAAGGCGATCGCCGTGGTCCCGTCGACGTCACCCCGGGCGGTGAGCACGCCGGAGGCGTCCCGGGGCGCCAGCGGGCGCATGGTGCCCCGGTCGAAGAGAGCCAGCAGCCGTGACTCGGGATCCCGATGATCCAGATCTACATCGGGCGGAGTCACGGCTGCTGATTCAGACTGCGTTACGCGCGGCCGAAGACCAGCGCCACGTTGTGGCCGCCGAAGCCGAACGAGTTGTTCATGGCGGCCCGGATCTCCAGCGGCCGCGCCTTGTGCGCCGCCACGTCGAGGTCCAGACGCTCGTCCGGGTCGTCGAGGTTGATGGTCGGGGGGACGACGCCGTCACGCAGGGCGAGGATGGCGGCGATCGACTCGACCGCGCCGGCCGCGCCGAGCAGGTGCCCGCTCATCGACTTGGTCGAGGTGAGCACCGGGTGGTCGCCCACGGCGGTCTTGATGCCGAGGACCTCACCCATGTCACCGGCCGGCGTCGAGGTGGCGTGCGCGTTGACGTGGTCGATGTCGGCGCCGGTCAGACCGGCGTCACGCAGCGCCATCCGCATGGCACGGATGCCACCCTTGCACTCCGGGTCCGGCTGGACGATGTCGAAGCCGTCCGACGTGATACCGGCCCCCAGGACCCGGGCGTAGACCCGCGCGCCACGAGCGGCGGCGTGGTCGGCACGCTCCAGGACGATCGTCCCGGCGCCCTCACCGAGGACGAAGCCGTCCCGGTTCTTGTCCCACGGGCGCGACGCCTTCTCCGGCTCGTCGTTGCGCGTCGACATGGCGCGCATCGAGGCGAAACCGGCGAGCGGCAGCGGGTGCACCACTGCCTCGACGCCACCGGCCACCACCACGTCGGCACGGCCGGCGCGGATCAGGTCGAGGCCGAGGGCGACCGCCTCGGCGCCGGTGGCACAGGCGCTGGCCATGGCCCGGACGCCACCACGGGCGCCGAGCTCGATGCCGACCCAGGCGGCCGGTCCGTTCGGCATCAGCATCGGCACGGTGTGCGGGCTGACCCGGCGCGGTCCGGACTGCTCCAGGATGTCGTCCTGCTCCAGCAGCGTGGTGGCGCCGCCGATGCCACTGCCGATGCTGACGGCGAGGCGCTCCGGGTCGAGGCCGGAGCCGGCCAGGCCGGAGTCGGCCCACGCCTCCTTGGCCGCGATCAGAGCCATCGCCTCGGACCGGTCGAGCCGGCGCATCTTGACCCGCTCGATCAGCGTCGACGGTTCGACGGCGAGTTGTGCGGCGATCCGCACCGGGAGCTGACCCGCCCACTCCTGAGTGAGCGGGCCGACTCCCGAGCGTCCCGCGAGCATGGCGTCCCAGGTGGACGCGACGTCCCCGCCCAGCGGGGTCGTCGCGCCGAGCCCGGTGACGACGACGTCTACGTTGCTCATGTCAGTGGTTTGCCTCGATGTAGGTGACGGCATCGCCGACGGTCTTGAGGTTCTGGACCTCGTTGTCGGGGATCTTCACGCCGAACTTCTCCTCGGCCGCGACGACGACCTCGACCATGGACAGCGAGTCGACGTCCAGGTCGTCGGTGAAGGACTTACCCTCGGCGACGTCGTCCGGGTTCACCCCGGCGACCTCCTCGAGGATCTCGGCGAGGCCAGAGGTGATCTCTTCGCGAGTTGCCATTCTCGTTCTTTCTCTCGGTGGGTGGTGAACTACGCCGGCAGGTGCTGCCTCAGGGGCAGCGGACGACCTGGCCGGCGTAGGTGAGGCCGCCGCCGAAGCCGAAGAGCAGGACGTAGGACCCGGACGGGACCTCGCGCCGCTCGATCAGCTTCGACAGTGCCAACGGCACACTGGCCGCTGAGGTGTTGCCGGACTGCACCAGATCTTTCGCGACGATCGCGTCCGGGCTCAGGCCGAGCCGCTTCACGATGCCGTCGATGATCCGGGTGTTCGCCTGATGCGGCACGAAGGCCGCCAGGTCGGAGGGCTCGATGCCGGCCCGGCGGCAGGCCTCGAGCGCGAACGGGGCGAGCGCGGTGGTGGCCCAGCGGAAGACCGCCTGGCCCTCCTGCTCGATGTACGGCTGCCAGCCCTCGATCCGCAGCACGTCGCCCTTGTCCGGAGCGGAACCCCAGAGCACCGGGCCGACGCCGGCCTCCTCGCCGTCCGGCACGCCGGAGACGACAGCGGCGCCCGCGGCGTCACCGAAGAGCACGGCGGTCGTGCGGTTCGACCAGTCGACGACGTCGGAGAGCTTCTCCGAGCCGATCACCAGGGCGTTGCGGGCGGCGCCGGCCCGGATCGCGTGGTCCGCGGTGCCGAGCGCGTAGGAGAAGCCGGAACACGCGGTGTTCAGGTCGTACGCTGCCGGCGCCGCGATGCCGAGCCGGGCCGCGACCCGGGCCGCGACGTTCGGGCAGCGGTCGATCGACGTACAGGTCGCGACGGTGACCAGGTCGATGTCGGTGGCGGAGAGGCCGGAGTTCGCGAGCGCCTTCTCGGCCGCGTACGTCGCCATGTCCGCGACCGTCTCGCTCCCGGCGATGCGGCGCTCGGCGATACCGACCCGGTCCCGGATCCACGCGTCGTTCGTGTCCAGGGTCATGGCCAGGTCGTCGTTGGTGACCACGCGCGAGGGCTGGTAGTGGCCCATCGCGACGATGCGGGAACCCGCGGTCATCGTGTTCCTCCTTGGTGTCCGCCGTGGCGTTCTTGGTCTCCGCCGTGGCGGGCGATCAGATCGCGCGCGGCGGGCAGGTCGTCCGGCGTGTTCAGGGTGACGATCTCGGGCGCGCCCTCGCCCTTGAGTTCCCGCTTGACCAGGCCGGCCAGGGTGCCGGCGGGCGGCAGCTCGATCACGGCGGTGACGCCGAGCTCGCGCAGCGACGCCATCGCCAGGTCCCAGCGGACCGGCGCGGTGACCTGGCGGACCAGGCGCCGCAGCACCTCGGCGCCGCCGGTGACCGGCTTGCCGTCGAGGTTCGACAGCAGGGTCCGGGCCGGGTCCCGCACCTCGATGCCGGCGGCCACGGCGTCCAGGGCGGCCTCGGCGGGCGCCATATAAGGCGTGTGGAACGCGCCGGCCACTGCCAGCGCGATGACCCGGGCCTTGGCGGGCGGTGCGGCGGCGAAGTCGGCGAGACCGGGCAGGCTGCCGGCGGCGACGATCTGGCCGGCGCCGTTGCGGTTCGCCGGGTGCAGACCGTTCTTCTCGATCGCGGCGATCACCTCGTCCGGGTCGCCGCCGAGCACGGCGCTCATGCCGGTGGGCTCGAGCGCGCAGGCGGCGGCCATCTCCCGGCCACGCACCCCGGCCAGGCTGATCGCGGCCTCGGCGGTCAGCACACCGGCGGCCGCGGCGGCGCCGAGCTCACCGACGCTGTGCCCGGCGACGACGTCCACGCCGTCGAGGGGCAGCTGTTCGGTGGCGAGCAGGGCGGCCGCGACCAGCAGGGGTTGCGTACGAGCGGTGTCCTTGATCTCGTCCGCGCCGGCCTCGGTGCCGAGGTGGACGAGATCCACGCCGGCCAGGTCGGACCAGGCGCGCAGGCGGGCCTCGGCGCCGGGTATCGCGAGCCACGGATTGAGGAAGCCGGGCTTCTGAGAGCCTTGGCCGGGGGAGAGTACGGCGAGCACGTCTTGACTCTTCCGGATCGGGGGAGGTTCGGGGGTTGCTGGGCGCGACGAAACCCTACGATGAGGTTTGTAGGAAACCTACAAGCCGGTCGCAGGACTGCGATACTTTAGCCCGTTTTGACGCGAAGGTGTAATTTTCTGGCGCGACACGGTCTGCTGGGGTAACGAGGCCGGAGCCCCTAGGCGGCGGGGTCGAGCCGCCCGATCGTGAGCGCCATCCGCAGCGCGAACCCGTCCCGGCCGTCGAACGGCGAGAGGGCGGTGACCTCGGCCACCCGCTTCAGCCGGTAGCGCACGGTGTTCGGGTGCACGTAGAGCGCGCGTGCCGCACTCTCCAGTACCCCGCCCGCCGCGAAGAACGCATCAAGCGTCTCGACGAGTCCGCCACCGGCCCGGGCCAGCCCGCCCCAGACCTCGTTGCGCAGCTTGCGCCGGGCGTCCAGGTCGCCGGCGAGCACCCGCTCCGGCAGCAGGTCGTCGGCGGCCACCGGGGAGGGCGCGCCGGGCCACGCCGGCGCGGCGCGGAACCCGTTCAGCGCGGCCCGGGCCGACTCGGTCGCCTGGTCCAGCGAGGGGACGGCCGGGCCGACCACGACCGGGCCGTCGCCGAAGCTGCCGTCCAGCGCCCGGGCGGTGGCGACCGGGTCGGTGGCGCCGCCGGCCACCACGACCAGGCGGTCGCCGTGCACCCCGCCGATCACCTCGAGCCGCGCCCGGCGGGCCGCCCGGTAGACGCTGTGCAGCACCGCGGTGATGTCGCCGCCCGGGGAGCGGCCCACCACGACGGTGACCGGCGGGGCGTCGGTCCAGCCCAGGGCGGCGGCTCGGCTGGCGAGCACGTCCGACGAGTCGCCGCGCAGCAGGGCGTCGACGAGCAGGGCCTGCAGGCGGGCGTCCCACGCGCCGCGGGACTCGGCGGCCCGCGCGTAGACCCGGGCGGCCGAGAAGGCGATCTCCCGGGAGAAGCGCAGGATCGCCTGCAGCAGCGCGCCGGTCTCGCCCTCCTCGGCGAAGCTCGGCACCTCGGCCTCGGCGACGTCGATCGTCACCTTGATCAGCTGCACGGTCTGGGTGAGCGTGATGGCCCGGGCCAGGGCGCGCGGCGCGGCGGCGAAGACCTCGTCGGAGATCTCCTGCGTGCTGGCGGCGACTGTCGCGCCGGAGCTCAGCCATTCGACGAGCGAGCGGACGCCGGCCTGGGCGACGAGCATCACCCAGGAACGCTGGTCCGCCGGGAGTGCCCGGAACCAGGGCAGCGTCTCCTCCATGCGGGCCACTGCCGAACTGGCCAGGGCCCCGGCATGCCGCTCGATGCGCCGCAGAGTTCCGGGCGCGAGCGGGTTGGTGGTCGTGCTGTCTGCCACACCGCCAGCGTGACACGAGCCGGAGGGTGTCACGCTTGCGGACGGCGACACGCCGGGCCGCGGGTCCGGCAAGGGATTTTCAGGCGCTTTTGTGACTTTTGTCCGGTGTAGCGGTGCGCCTCTCCCACGATTCCGGTCGGTGACCTGGCATCGTGTCGGACTAGTGCGGTCCGGCCGGGGGGTTAACACCGGGCTCTGCGGTGCCGATGAAGAAGCGGTGCCGGGAAAAGCTGGTGTTGGTGTCGAGGACGCGGATCGAGGAGGCGAGATGATGGAACGGGACGACGCGTCGACGCGTGCCGACGGCGATCCCGTCCTCGACGACATGCCGGTGCCCGCACCGGTCGACGAGGAGCCGATCGCGGAGGCGGGTTCCGACCTGGACTCCGGATCGGGACGGGTCGGTTGCCGTACCGAACTGCGCGGGTGGGCCGGCGCCCATCTGCACGGCGCCGTGCGCCCGAGGCGGCGTGCGGCAGGCCGGGGGCGGCCACCGGGCCGCTGGTGCTGACAACCCCGAAAGGGTGAGTGCGGGTCCGGCCCGGGCGAGTTGTGCCCGGACCGGACCGCCGTACTGGTCAGCTAGGTGCGGTGGACGACAAGAGACGGCTGATCCTGGACCAGGCGCTCGCTCTCGTGGACGAGCGTGGTCTCGCCGCGATGTCGATGCGGGCCGTCGCCGAACGGGTCGGTCTCACCTCGATGGCCCTCTACCCGTACGTCGGGGGCAAGGACGCGCTGCTGGACGGCCTCGTCGACCTGCTCAATCTGGAGCTGGAATCCACCGGGACGAACGAGGAGAGCGGCTGGCGTGACCGCTTCCGGGCTCTGGGCCGGGCCGTCCGCGCCCTGGCCCAGCGGCACCCGAGCGCCTTCCCCCTGCTGCTGAACAGGTCGGCGGACGGCGCCTCGGCAGCCTGGCTGACCGCCGCCCTGCGGGGCGTCCTGCACGACGCCGGGGTGCCGGACGCCGAAGTGCCGCGTCTGGGCCGGATGATCTGCGCGTTCCTTCTGGGTTACGCCACCGGGGAGGCCACCGGCGGGCTGCCGGCGGACCAGGGCCCGGACGACTTCGACGCCGATCTCGGCGACCTCGTCAGGCTGATCGAGATCAGATCCGGCGGCGGATCAGGAACGCCATCCCGGCCAGACCGACCAGGATCACGACCAGAACCGCGCCGTTGAGCAGGAAGAGCCTGCGGACCTCGGTGAAGACCTCGCCCATGCTCTCCACCGGGTCGACGTCGGCCTTCAGGTCCTCGCCGACACCGCCGCCGATGCCGCCGTGCACGACGTCGGGCTTCGCCTCCAGCGGCGCACCGGAGAGGCGCAGCGACTCGGACATCGAGAGCCGGCCGTAGAACCAGCCGGCCGACTTCTTCCCGGACGGCTGCTTGGCCGGGCGGTAGGCCCGCGGGCCACCGGCGGCGTGCGGGTAGAGGTCGTAGACCAGGCTCGGCGCGTCCTTGACCAGGAGGGTCAGGGTGAACTTGTCACCGAGCTTGTCGTTCTTCGGCGCCGACGTCTGCGGCCGCGCGGCGGCCAGCCAGTC
The DNA here is from genome assembly GCF_004001265.1 of Actinoplanes sp. OR16. GTDB lineage: Bacteria > Actinomycetota > Actinomycetes > Mycobacteriales > Micromonosporaceae > Actinoplanes. The sequence continues at coordinate 3,680,497 of NZ_AP019371.1, forward strand.
GACCTCGGTGAGCAGCATCTCGAAGGTCCGTGGCTCGTCGGCCTGCCGGACCACGATGGGATCGCTGATCCCCTTGCCCTTGATCTCGACCGCGCTCGGCTTGTCGTCCTTCTTCGGCGCGGCGTGAGCCGCCGTCGTGACGCCCAGCGACAGGATCACGGCCATCGCCGCTGCCGCCAGTCTGGTGATCTTCATGCGCACCGTCCGACCTCCCCCGCCCGGTCCCGTCCGCCTACAGCCTTCCTGGATGACAGCCCGGCCGCATCTGGAGGCAGGGTGAATTCGAGCCATCTGGGGGGACGGTGGGACGGCCAATGATCAGCGGCCGAATAGTACCTAGTCCCCGCAACGCGTGGGGGCGGTGGTCACCCGGGTGGATCGCATTCGGCGGGCGGCTCTGGCGTGCCGCCCGCCGGATGCGGTAGAAGTCGTCAGAGACGGGCGCGAGCTGCGGAAAGGCGCGCCAGCGTGCGCTCCCGGCCGAGCGCCTCGAGCGACTCGAAGAGGGGCAGGCCGATGGTACGGCCGGTCGCCGCGACCCGGACCGGCGCCTGAGTCTTGCCCAACTTGAGACCTCGCGCCTCGCCCACCTGCTCGAGGGCGGCCTTGAGCGGCTCGGCCGACCAGTCGGTGAGCGCGGCGAAGGCGGCGGCCGTCGCGTCCAGGATGTCGGCGGCGCCCTCCTTCATCGCCTTCGCCCAGGACGCGTCGTCGGTGACCGGCTCGTCCAGGAAGAGGAAGTCGACGTACTCCACGATCTCGGAGAGCACCGCGATGCGGGTCTGCGCGAGCGGGGCGATCGCCGCGAAGACCTCGGTGTCGAAGGCGTCCGGCGACCACGGGGGAGCGGCGATCGTGTCGGTCCCGGTCAGCCACGGCGCGCAGACCTGGGTGAACTCATCCGGGGTGAGCGCCCGGATGTACTCCCCGTTGAACGCGCGCAGCTTCTTGATGTCGAAGAAGGCCGGGGCGTGGTTCACGTCCTCGATCCGGTACTCCTCCTCGACCACCGACCACGGGACGATCTCCCGGTCGCCGGTGGGCGACCAGCCGAGCAGCATCAGGTAGTTGCGCATCGCGGCGGCGAGGTAGCCCTCGTCCCGGTACGACTCGAGGGCGACCTTGTCACGCCGTTTGGACAGCTTTTGCCGCTTCTCGTTGACGATCACCGGGACGTGACCCCAGACCGGCGGGGTGACGCCGAGCGCCTCCCAGAGCAGCTGCTGCTTCGGCGTGTTCGGCAGGTGCTCCTCGGCCCGGAACACGTGCGTGATCCCCATGCTCATGTCGTCGACCACGTTGGCCAGCAGGAAGACCGCCGAGCCGTCGCTGCGGGCGATGACGAAGTCCTCGATCAGCTTGTTCTCGAAGGTCGGCTTGCCGCGGACCAGGTCGACCACCACGGTCTCGCCCTCGTCGGGCGTGCGGAACCGCAGCGCGCGGCCCTCGCCCGGGCCGAGCGCCCGGTCCCGGCAGAAGCCGTCGTAGCCGGTGTGCGTGTTGCCGGTCCGGGCGACCACGTCCTCGCGCTTGCAGTCGCAGTAGTACGCCTTGCCCTCGCCGTAGAGCCGGGTCGCGGCGGCGGTGTGGTCGGCCGCGTAGGAGGACTGGTAGTAGGGGCCTTCGTACGTCCCCCGCTCGATCCCGATCCAGTCCAGCGCCGAGATGATGCCCTCGGTCCACTCCGGCCGGTTGCGGGCCGCGTCGGTGTCCTCGATCCGGAGCACGAAGACACCGTCGTGCTGCTTGGCGTAGATCCAGTTCTGCAGGGCCGAGCGGGCGCCGCCGACGTGGAACATGCCGGTGGGAGAGGGTGCGAAGCGTACGCGAACAGTCACGAGCCCAAGACTACCGATCCGCTCAGACGGTGAAGCGCCCGACCAGTCCGGTGAGCCGCTGCGCGGTGGCGCTCAGCTCGTCGGCGGCCGCGTGCGCCTCCGCCACCGAGCGCCTGGTGCCCTCCATCGCGCCGCTGACGGTCCCGATGCCGTCGGCGATGTCCCGGCTACCGGTCGCCGCCTCGGCGATGTTCCTGGCCATCTCAGCGGTCGTGGCGGCCTGCTCCTCGACGGCCGCGGCGATGGCCGTCTGGAAGTCGTTCACCTGGCCGATCCGCTCGGAGATCGCATCGATGGCGCTGACCGCCCGGGCGGTGTCCGCCTCGATCGCGGCGACCCGGCTCGTCACGTCCTCGGTGGCCCGCGCGGTCTCCTGGGCCAGCTCCTTGACCTCGCCGGCGACGACCGCGAAGCCCTTGCCGGTCTCGCCGGCCCGGGCCGCCTCGATGGTGGCGTTCAGCGCGAGCAGGTTGGTCTGCTCGGCGATGTTGGCGATCAGGCGGACCACCTCGGTGATCGCCGTGGTGGAGGCGCGCAGCTCGTTGATCACACCGGCCGCCGCCGCGGTCAGGCCCACGCCGTCCCGGACCGCCTGCGCCGCCTCCTGCGCGTTGTGCGAGATCTCGGTGATCGAGGTGCCCATCTCCTCGGCGCCGGCCGCGACGGTCTGCACCACGTGCGACACCGTGTCGGCGGAACTGCTCACCGTGCCGGCCCGGTCGGCGGCCGTCTCCGAGGCGGTGGAGAGTTCCCCGCCGGTGGCCGCGACCCGGCGCGCGGTGCCGCTCACCTCGTCCGAGGCGCCGGTCACCTCGCGCATGACGGCCCGCAGCTCGGTGGCCGCGGTGTTCAGCGCGGTGGCCGCCTCGCCGATCTCGTCGCGGCCCTTGTCGTCGACCGCCACGGTCAGGTCGCGCCCGGCCAGCCGCCGCAGCGCCGCGGTGAGCCGGCTCAGCCGCCCGGAGAGCCGGGCCGCCTGGAAGTAGGCGACGGCCGCGCCGACCAGCGCCAGCAGCACGGCGGCGATCACGAACGCGGTGAGCATCGTGCTGCGGCCGTCCCGGACCACGGCGATCGCGGCCTCGGCGTCCGCGTCGTACCCGCCGACGGTGACCGCCCACTGGTACGGCGCGTAGTACGCCACCGTGGTGGTGGTGTCACCGGCCGCCGCGCCGGTCGCGCCGGGCAGCTGGTACGTCGTCCGCCAGGTGGCGCCGTCGTCGGTCAGTTCGGGCGCCTTGGTGACGATCTCCTCGACGTACCTGGTCCCGTCCGCGTCGGTGGCGTCCAGCATGGTGGTGCCGGCGACCCCGTCCAGGCTGGAGGCGATCACCCGGCCCTTGTCGGCCGCGAGCGTGCTGTAGACGGTCACCCAGCCGTTCTGGCCGACCTGCTGGGAGGCGATCGCGTCGGTGAGGTTCGCCAGGGCGTCCGCCTGCGGCACACCGACGAAGAGAGCGCCGACCACGTCCCCGGAGGAGTTCTTGATCGGGTCGTACGCGGTGACGTACCAGGTGTCGACCACCTGGGCCACGCCCCGGTACGACTTGCCCGACTTGATCGCGGCGGCCACCGCGTTCGCCTTGCCGTCCGCGCCCACGGCCGGGATGTACGTGCCGATCGCCCGGTTGCCGGTCTTGCCGCGCACCGTGGTGGCGACCCGCAGCAGGTCGCCGGCGGTGTTCATCCGCTGGAAGAGGGTGACCGCGCCGCCGACCAGCTCCTGCGCGTCGTCGACGAACGGGGTCCCGGTGTCCGGGTCGGTGTTCTGGCCGAGCCAGCGGCCGTCCACGGTGACCCGGGGCAGCTTCACCGTGGTCTTCTCCTGGCTGACCTGGTTGGTCGCCGTCCAGGTGGCGGTCCGGGACGCGAGGCGCACGCCGCCGCGCTGGTCGAGCAGCCCGGTGGCGCTCGTCATGCCGACGTCCACGCCGTGCTGCACCTCGTCGCCGACGGTGCCCACCAGCGTGGTCACCGAGGAGGTGGTGCGGTCCAGCTCCGCCTCGTTCTGCTTGAGCACCTCCGCGCGGGTGTTCTCCGCGAACGTGCTGCTCTGCCAGGCGCCGACGATGACCAGGACGAGCGCGGTCACGAGCACACTGCCGAGCCCGAGGATGAGTAGCTGCTGGAGCATGCGAAGGCGCATATCCGGCTGATCGACACTTCCGGGGCGATACTGAGGCGGCCCGCCGCATTCGCGACGGGCCGCCCTTTCTCAGCTGTCGCCGCCGGTCTCGCCCACCGGCGCGGCGTTGACGTCGTCGATGGCGTACTTGCGGGCGGCCTCGGCCGGCACGTGCTTCGCCACCTTGCCGCGCAGCGCGAGCTCGCGCAGCGTGGCGACGGCCACCGACTCGCCGTCCACGTGGAAGTGGCGGCGCAGGGCGTGCCGGGTGTCGCTCATGCCGAAGCCGTCGGTGCCGAGCGAGGTGTACCCGTTCGGAACCCAGCGGCTGATCAGGTCGGGGACCGCGCGCATCCAGTCGCTGACCGCGACCGACGGGCCCTCGGTGTTCTCCAGCTTCTGCTGGATGAACGGCTTGCGCGGCTCGTCGCCGGCGTGGAGCAGGTTGTGCTCCTCGGCCTCGATGGCGTCCCGGCGCAGCTCGGTCCAGGAGGTGACCGACCAGACGTCGGCGCTCACACCCCAGTCCTGAGCGAGCAGCTCCTGGGCCTTGAGCGCCCAGCGCATGCCGGTGCCGGAGGCGAGCAGCTGCGCCTTCGGGCCGTCGGTCGCCGGGCCCTCGGCGTACCGGTAGATGCCCTTGAGCAGGCCTTCCACGTCGACGTCCGCGGGCTCGGCGGGCTGTACCGCCGGCTCGTTGTAGATCGTCAGGTAGTAGAAGATGTTCTCCTGCTTCTCGCCGTACATGCGGTGCAGGCCGTTCTCCATGATGTGCGCGATCTCGTACGCGAACGCCGGGTCGTACGCCACCACGGCCGGGTTGGTCGCCGCGATCAGCAGCGAGTGCCCGTCCTCGTGCTGCAGGCCCTCACCGTTGAGCGTGGTCCGCCCGGCGGTGGCGCCCAGCAGGAAGCCGCGGGTCATCTGGTCGGCGGCCGCCCAGAGCTCGTCGGCGGTCCGCTGGAAGCCGAACATCGAGTAGAAGATGTAGAGCGGGATCATCGGCTCGTCGTGCGTCGCGTACGACGTGCCGGCGGCGATGAAGCTCGCGGTCGAGCCGGCCTCGTTGATGCCCTCGTGCAGGATCTGGCCGTTCGTCGCCTCCTTGTAGGACAGGAACAGCTCCCGGTCCACGGAGGTGTAGGTCTGGCCGTGCGGCGAGTAGATCTTCTTGGTCGGGAAGAGCGAGTCCATGCCGAACGTGCGGGCCTCGTCCGGGATGATCGGCACCCACCGGGCGCCGAACTCCTTGTCCTTCATGAGGTCCTTGAGCAGGCGGACGAAGGCCATCGTGGTGGCGACCTTCTGCTTGCCGCTGCCCCGCTTGACGTCGCCGAACGCCTTGGAGTCCGGTATCTGCAGGACCTTGGACTTGGTACGCCGGCTCGGGACGGATCCGCCCAGGTCACGCCGGCGCTGCATCATGTAGTCGAACTCGTCGGACTTCTCGCCGGGGTGGTAGTACGGCGGGAGGTACGGGTTCTCCTCGAGCTGCTTGTCGCTGATGTCCAGGTAGAGCCGGTCCCGGAAGCCCTTGAGGTCGTCCAGGGTCAGCTTCTTCATCTGGTGCGTCGCGTTGCGCGCCTCGAAGTGCGAGCCCAGCGTCCAGCCCTTGATCGTCTTGGCGAGGATCACGGTCGGCTGGCCGGTGTGCTCGGTGGCCGCCTTGTACGCCGCGTAGAGCTTGCGGTAGTCGTGGCCGCCCCGCTTGAGGTTCCAGATCTCGTCGTCGGTCATGCCCTCGACGAGCTTGCGGGTGCGCGGGTCACGGCCGAAGAAGTGCTCGCGCACGTACGCCCCGGACTCGCCCTTGTAGGTCTGGTAGTCGCCGTCCGGCGTGGCGTTCATCAGGTTGACCAGGGCGCCGTCGGTGTCGGCGGCGAGCAGGGTGTCCCACTCGCGGCCCCAGACGACCTTGATGACGTTCCAGCCGGCGCCGCGGAAGAACGATTCAAGCTCCTGGATGACCTTGCCGTTGCCGCGGACCGGGCCGTCCAGGCGCTGCAGGTTGCAGTTCACCACGAAGGTGAGGTTGTCGAGCTCCTCGCGGGCGGCCAGGCCGATCGCGCCGAGCGACTCGACCTCGTCCATCTCGCCGTCGCCGAGGAACGCCCAGACGTGCTGCTGGCTGGTGTCCTTGATGCCGCGGTTCTGCAGGTAGCGGTTGTAGCGCGCCTGGTAGATCGCGTTCATCGGGCCGAGGCCCATGCTGACGGTCGGGAACTCCCAGAAGTTCGGCAGCAGGCGCGGGTGCGGGTACGACGGGAGACCGCCACCCGGGTGCGACAGCTCCTGCCGGAACCCGTCGAGCTGGTGGGTGGTGAGCCGGCCCTCGAGGTAGGCACGCGCGTACATACCGGGGGAGGCGTGACCCTGGAAGAAGATCTGGTCGCCACCGCCCGGGTGGTCCTTGCCACGGAAGAAGTGGTTCATGCCGACCTCGTAGAGGCTGGCCGACGACGCGTACGACGAGATGTGACCGCCGACGCCGATCTCCGGGCGCTGCGCGCGGTGCACCAGCATCGCGGCGTTCCACCGGATGTACGCCCGGATGCGCCGCTCGACGAACTCGTCACCGGGGAACCAGGGCTCGCGCTCCGGCGGGATGGTGTTGATGTAGTCGGTGCTCGTCAGTGGCGGAACGCCGACCTGTCGCTCCCGGGCCCGCTCCAGCAGGCGCAACATCACATAACGGGCTCTCTTGGCGCCGCGTTCGTCGATGACTCCGTTGAGCGACTCGACCCACTCGTTGGTTTCTTCGGGGTCGATGTCGGGAAGCTGGCTCGGCAGGCCATCGCTGATCACCGGGCGCTTGCGCTCCGTGGCCACAGGCAATCCTCTTGGTTGAGTGTCGTTTACACCGGGCGACCTAGGTGGCGATTCGCTCGGTCAGGAACTCCATCCTGCCCCCTTTCGGTGGGCCTCGTCACGCCTACCCGACGTGTCAGCGATGTGCGACACGTTTACTGACCAGTAACTTTTCGGTGATCAGTGTGAGCGCTCGGATGGTTTCCGCCACCGTCCGGGGTGCACAACTCAGCCGGGCAGGAAGGAGAAACGCACCTGGCGGATCGGGTTGTCGCCGTTCGGATCGACCAGGCAGATCGACTGCCAGGTGCCGAGCGCGATCCGGCCGCCGATGACCGGCAGGGTGGCGTACGGCGGGATCCAGGCGGGCAGCACGTGGTCCCGCCCGTGGCCGCGGGAGCCGTGCCGGTGCTGCCACTTGTCCTCGGCCGGCAGCAGGTCGTCGATCGCGGTGAGCAGATCGTCGTCCGAACCCGCCCCGGTCTCGATGATCGCCAGGCCCGCGGTGGCGTGCGGGACGAAGACGTGCAGCAGGCCGTCCTGCTCGGCGGCGACGAACCGCTCGGCCTCGCGGGTGATGTCGTGCACCACCGGGGTGCTGCCGGTCCGTACCGTGATCGTTTCGCTGCGCATGGTCTATGTATATAGATCGAGCAGCAGGAACAGCCCGCCGGTCCCGGTCAGCCAGCACAGGCACAGCGCCAGCCGCGCGGTGGCCCACCTCATGATCATGTCCTGAGTACACCACCGTCCCGAGGGCACGCACGCAGAGATCGACACGCTTGATCGGCCGTTGTCCATTGGCAGGGTCACCGGCATTCGGGAATGCTGAATCGCGTGACCACCCCGCAAAACCTCGACGAGCGGTTCCGCGATGCGGTCTCGGCCCTGCGACCACCGGAGGACCGGCGCGACGCCGGCGATCCGATCCGCGAGGGCAGCACCCTGACCGGCGCCCGCACCCGGGAACTCTTCGACGCCCAGCTGACCGCCCGCCACCTCGACCTCGCTGCCCGATGGCTGCGCAGTTTCAACGAAGGTTTCGCCACCACCGGTTCGGCCGGGCACGAGGGCGACGCCGCGGTCGCCGCCGCCGTGCGCGGCGACGACCCGGCGCTCCTGCATCAGCGATCCGCGGCCTTTTATTGCGTACGGGCGGCCGACCGTGCCGGCGCGGCCGGCGGCGATCCGTCGCGTCTGCTGGAGGAGGCCGCCCGGGACGTGCTGCGCGGCGTCGTCGCCTCGGTCCGCGACCCGGGCGCCGGTGGCCGCGACAAGATCCTCGGCAATCCCGACCTGCATCTGCTCCCGGCGATCTCCACACCCGGCGGGCACCTGCCGAGGGCGGCCGGACTGGCGCGGGCGCTGTCCCGGGCCGGGTCGGCGCCCTGGCCGGAGGACGCCATCGTGGTGGCCTCCTTCGGCGACGCCGCCGCGAGCAGCCCGGCCGCTGCCGCCGCGTTCGAGATGGCCGGCCGGGCCGGGGCCGAGGGGCGGCCCGCGCCGCTGCTGCTGATCTGTGCGGACAACAGCGCCGACGCGACCGGCGAGGAGAACTGGGTCGCGACGCTGCTGCGCGGCCGGCCCGGGGTGCGCTACGCGTTCGCCGACGGGTACGACCTGGCCGCCGTCCACGCCGCGGCCGTCGAGGCCGCCGAGTTCGTGCGCGCCGAGCGGCGGCCCGCGGTGCTCCGCCTCTCCGCCGTCCACCTGCTCGGCCAGGCCGGCGAGCCGGAGACCGGTCCCGACCTCTCCCGCGACCCGCTGGTCGGCACCGCCCGGCTGCTGGTCGAGGCCGGGTTGCTCGGCCCGGACGACGTGATCACCCGGTACGACGAGGTGGGCTGGCAGGTCCGCAAGGCCGCCGAGGAGGTGCTCGGTGAGCCCAAGCTGGCCTCGGTCGGCGAGGTCGTGGCGCCGCTGGCACCGCGCCGCCCGCTGCGCGTCTCGCACGCCGTGACCGAGATCGCCGACCGGGCCGCCGGGCCGGGCGCCACCGCCCGTGCCGAGGCCTTCGGCGGCCGGCTGCCCGAGCAGGCCGGTCCGATGACCCTGGCCCAGGCGATCAGCGCGACGCTCACCGACGCGCTGGTGGCCGACCCGTCGGTGATCGTGCTGGGCCCGGGCGTCGTCGCGGGCGGCCCGCACGGCGTCACCACCGGGCTGCGTGAGCAGGGCGGCGACCGGGTGCTGGACACCCCGCCGGACGCGACGGCGGTCCTCGGGCTGGCCCTGGGCGCCGGCACCGCCGGCCTGATACCTGTGCCGGAGATCACCGGACTGGCCGCCCTGCACACCGCGGCCGAGCAGCTGCGGGTGGAGGCGGCCGGCATGTCGCTGCTCTCCTCGGGGTCGTACAGGAACCCGATGGTGCTGCGCGTGCCCGGCCTGGCTCAGCCGCTCGGGCTCGGCGGGCACCTGGCGAACGACAACTCGCTCGCCGCGCTGCGCGACGTGCCGGGGATCGTGGTGGCGGTGCCGTCCCGGGCCTCCGACGCCGCGCCGATGCTGCGTTCCTGCCTGGCCGCGGCGGCGGTCGACGGGACGGTCAGCGTCTTCCTCGAACCGGTGGCGCTCTACCAGACGAGGGACCTCTATCAACAAGGCGACAGCGAGTGGCTGTCGCCCTATCAGGAGCCCTCGGCGTGGTCCGGTGAGCACGTCCCGATCGGCCGGGCGCGCATCTACGGACTGGGCACGGCACAGGATCTGACCATCGTGACGTACGGCAACGGAGTGCGAATGTCGCTCCGTGTCGCCGCCCAGCTCGCCGCCGACGGGTACGGTTCCCGAGTGGTGGATCTTCGCTGGCTGAACCCGTTACCCCTCGCTGACCTGGTGCGCGAGGCCTCGGCGACCGGCCGGGTGTTGATCGTCGACGAGACGCGCCGCTCCGGCGGGGTCGGCGAGGGCGTCCTCGCCGCTCTGGTGGACGGGGCTTTCGTCGGATCCGTTCGCCGGGTCGCCGCCGCCGACGCCCCTGTTCCACTCGGTCCCGCTGCTCAGCAGGTCCTGGTGGGAGAGGATGCCATCACACAGGGTGCCCACACCCTGCTGGCGCGGTAAATTGCCACACACTCGGTGCGCCACTTGCGCATGGAGCCCAGAGTGTGTGGACTACCCCAAAGGTTTTGGGGGCTTCTCACGGCTAGGAGGATTTGGACAGTGAGCGCGACCGCGGGTCAGGCCGACGGCGTACGCAGCCTGGCGGACCGGTTCGGCTTCGAGCCGAGCATGGTGGTCATGGAGATGGGTTACGACGAGGACGTCGACGAGGATCTCCGTGATGCCCTGACCGAACGCGTCGGAGATTTGGTCGACGAGGACACCGATGAGGTGGTCGACGCGGTGCTGCTGTGGTACCGCGACGGCGACGGTGACCTTTTCGAGCTACTCACCGATGCTCTCGGCCCTCTCGCCGACAACGGCGTGGTGTGGCTGCTGACCCCGAAGGCGGGCCGTGACGGCCACGTCGAACCGAGCGAGATCAGCGAGTCGGCTCCGACTGCCGGTCTGCAGCAGACGTCGACGGTGAACGCCGGCAAGGACTGGACGGGCGCACGCCTCGTCTCTCCGCGGGGCGCCAAGAAGAAGTAGCTCGCTGTTCCACCTCGCGATAGGTCGGCGTCCGTGGCGGCGCCGGCCCTGATTAGGCTGGGCACCATGCCGATCGAGGTGGGCCGGCTCGCGCCGGACTTCGTCCTGAAGGACCAGAACAATCAGGAGGTCCGGCTCGCCGGCTTCCGCGGGCGCAAGGCGGTCCTGGTCGTCTTCTACCCCCTGGCGTTCTCTCGTCGCTGCCACGGCGAGCTCACCGAGGTGCAGGAGAACCTGGGGGCGTACGCGAACGACGACGTCCAGGTGCTCACCGTCAGCGTGGACTCGGTCTACAGCCATAAGGTCTGGGCCGAGCAGGAGGGCTTCACGTTCCCGCTGCTCGCCGACTTCTGGCCGCACGGTGAGGTCGCCCGCTCCTACGGCGTCTTCGACGAGGCCAGAGGCTTCGCGAACCGAGGCACCTTCCTGGTCGACGCCTCCGGCATGATCCGCTTCGCCGAGATGAACGGTCCCGGTGAGGAACGCGACCAGGACGCCTGGCGGGCAGCCCTGGCGGCACTCAGGTTAGGATGACCACTCCGGTTTCACAGCCGGGCGCGTAGCTCAGTGGGAGAGCACTCGCCTTACAAGCGAGGGGTCGTAGGTTCGAAACCTACCGCGCCCACACGAGACGGCGGAGTCTGTCTGCGGGACGCGCAGACCTAGGCCTCGCGTCATGCCTTCTCCGCAGGGCCGAGCCCCCGGACACCCCGCGAACACAACGGCAACCGGTGTGCACCGATTCTCGTCTCATGGCCGCCGGCCCGGCACCGATTCCTCTGGTACCTGCGGGAAGAGACCGCGGGCGGGTGGGTCTCGGCCGGTTTCCCCTTGGCGGTCGGGGCCCACCCGGACATCGGTGATCAGGCGGAGGACGAGCCGTGGGCATGGAATTGCACGTCGGCGTGGACTCCGAGAAGACGGTTGTTTCGGCGTACCCGCTGAGGAGCCGCAGCGGTCGCATCCGCCGGACCCGCGTCGGGACGCTGGTGGAGACCTCGCCGTGCGCGCCGAGCGGGCGGACCTTGGAGCAGCGGGTGGTCTTCGCGGCCCGGGTCGCGCTGCCGCTGCTGTTCGTCAGCGCTGTCGCCGCCGCCTTCGGGTTCAGCTGGTGGCTGGCCGCCGCCGGAAGTGCCGGGCTGGTCGGCTACGTGTGGCGCCGGCAGGCCCGAGCCGCGCAGATCGCCGCCTTCGCCGTGCCGCGCGACGAGGCGCTGCCTCAGGCGGAGCGGGCGCGGGTGCTCTGGACCGCTGCCGAGCGGACCGCCTTCGACGGCGCGCTCGCCTCCTCGCGTCGTGTGCGGGCCACCTGGCCGGCGCTCGCGGGCATGGTCGATCCGGTCCTGGCCGACCGTTCGCTGACCCGCGCCCTGGACGAGCTCGCCACCGTGCTCGGCCGCCGTCAGGAGCTGCGCCGCCTGCGCGCCGACCTGAGCGGCGTCGAGGTGGCGGACATCCCGGTGGACAGCCCGGCGCGAGCCGCGGTGATCGAGCAGGCCGAGCGGGCCGACGCGCTGTGGCGGGAGACCGGCGCGGCAGCCGACCGCATTCTCGCGAGCATCGAGACGGCTGCCCGCGCGGGCGAGAGCTTTCTGCGCGAGCGCCAGGTCGCCGCGACTGCCCGGTACGCCGAACGCACGCTCGCCCGGGTCACCGGAACCCCGGCCGCCGCCGAGAGCGGACCGGAATTGGCCGACCGCACCGAGGCAGTGATCGCCGCCTACCGCGACCTCGCCGTCTGACCGTCCCGCGACAGGACCGGGCGCGGGTCACTCCAAAGAGTGACTCGCGCCACAGGCCGTGAAGTATTACCTTGTCGAATGACATGTGTCCACATGCCTGCGCCCGCCGAACCGTCCGCTTCCGGCGACGACGGTCAGGCCGCGCGGCGCGATGTGGACAGTTGCCGTGGCACGAGTGGGTGCGTGCGAGCGAGGCCGGTCCCGGCCGCCTCGGCGAGCTGAGCCTGTACCCGTTCGGAGTCCGGCAGTCGCCATCCGGCCTGTTCGGGCGGGACGGTCCAGCGGACCGGTCCGTCGGGCAGGCGGTTCGGCGGCGCGGGGATCCACGAGCCACGTCCGTGCCGGAGCACGTCGAGCCGGCGTTCCAGTTCGGGGCGGAGCGGACGGCCGGGGCTCACGAAGAACATCCATCGACCGGCGCCGGTGACCGCGACGGGTCCCGAGGTGGATACCTCGCGGCCCAGGACGGCCGGCACTTCGAGCACGTCGAAGCCCACTCCGGTGGGCAGCAGGACGGTGTGCGCCCGGCGGCGCCACCAGCCGGCGATCCGGACCGGATCGCCGGTGGCGGATTCGGCCCAGGAGTCGAGCGCCGGGTGGCACCCGGTGATCGGGCAACCGGGGCGGCCGCAGTGGAATCGATCCCCGGCGAGGTACGCGCCGGGTGTCACGTCCCAGCCGTGCGCCGCGTATCGCAGCGCGGCGCGGCGGAGGCGCACGCGGTCGAGACGATCGAGGAGCGCTGGTGGGACGAACGGCTGACGGCTGGTCCACTGCATAGCTCGATGCCCCCCGGATCCGGGATTCTGGCCGTTGTCGCGGGTGGGACGGCCGTATCCGACGACGATGAACGTCGTTGGGCCGGTCAGATCCACCCTTTGCAAGTTGCATCGAAAACTACGAGCATCGGTGAGCAGGCGATCACACACGCTGTGCGATCTGTGCACACGTGAGCGGTCCACACTGCGAGTGACACCGGATGGCTCACCGGCGGATGGGCCGCCGGGTGAGTGGGGGAGGCACCGTGGACGAGCTGCCGATCGGCCGCCGCGTCGCCTATTGGCGTGGCCGACGAAAGATGTCCCAGCAGGTCTTTGCCGACCGGCTGGGCAAATCCAAGAGCTGGGTCGACAAGGTGGAGCGGGGAGTCCGCCGGCTCGACAAGTTCTCGGTCGTGTACGACATCGCGGACGTGCTCCAGGTCGATGTCCAGCTACTGCTGGGCAAGGAGGTGGAGCGCAAACCGGAGACGCAGAACTGCATCGACCAGGTAGAGGTCGAGGAGATTCGTGCTGCTCTGGAGCGATATGACCAGATGAGTGCTTTCTTCCAGGCGGTGCCACATTCACCGCCGCTGGCGGAGATGCGCAAAGCGGTCAGCCACGCGTGGCTGACGTACCAGCACGCGAAGTACGGCGTGCTGGCCCGGGCGCTGCCGAAGCTGCTGCGTGACGCGCAGGCAGCGGACAGCGCGCATGCGAACAGCGACGAGGCGCCGGCGGCTGCGCACCTGCTCGGGCAGGTGTACCAGATCGCCAGCTCAGCGCTTCGCAAGGTGGGGGAGCACGAGCTCTCCTGGCTCGCCGCGGACCGCTCGATCGCGGTCTCCCAGCGGGCCGGCGACCAGCTGCTCGCCGGGCTGGCCAGCTACCGGGTGGGAAGCGCCCTGCTCGCGCTCGGCCGGGTGCGGCCGTCGCTCGAGGTGAACGTCAACATCGCGAACCGCCTGGCCCCCGGGCCCGAGCGGCCCCGCGGGGAGCAGCTCTCGGTTTACGGGATGCTGCTGCTCAACGGCGCGATGTCGGCCTCCCGGATCGGCGACGCCGCGACCGTGCGCGACCTGCTCAGCGGCGCCGACCAGGCGGCGCTCGAGCTGGGTGGCGACTTCAACCACTACTGGACCAGCTTCGGGCCGACCAACGTGCAGCTGCACCGCTGCGCGACAGCGGTCGAGCTCGGGGACGGCCGGTTGGCGGTCGACACGCACGAGCGGATGGACAAGGAAGGGTTCAACGCCATGCTCCCGGAGCGGCGCGCCCATCACTACCTGGACATCGCTCGGGGCTACACGCAGATCGGCGATGTGGAGAGAGCCGGCGAGATGCTGCTCGAGGGCGACCGGCTGGCCCCATCCGAGATCCGCTGCCGTCCGCTTGCCCACGAAGTGCTTTCCGACGTGCTCCGGCGTACCCGTGGCACGCCACCGGCTCCGATAGCGGAGCTGGCAGAACAGATGGGAGTCGGCGTATGAGGTGCGATAGGCCGTGATGACCGGTAACCCCTCACCCGGTGTGCTGTACGTGCTCGTGTGCGGTTCACCGATGGCCCGGGACGTCGGGATCCTCGTCACCCTCGCTCAGAACGAGGGCTGGGAGGTCTGCGTGGTGACGACCCCGGACGGCCGCAAGTTCGTGGACGTGGCGGCCCTGCAGGCGCAGACCGGGCACCCGGTCCGCTCCGACTACAAGAGTCCCGGCGACCCCGACGTGCTGCCGCAGCCGGACGCGATGATCGTCGCGCCGGCCACGGTCAACACCGTCAACAAGTGGGCCGCCGGGATCACCGACACCCTGGTGCTGGGCCTTCTGGTCGAGGGGTACGGCTACGGTGTGCCGACCGTCGTGGTCCCGTACACCAACAAGATCATGGCCCTGCATCCGGCCATGCACGAGAGCCTCGCGAAGCTGCGGGACTGGGGCGTGCACGTGCTCTACGGCGAGGACGTCTGCCGGCTGGGCGGCCCGGGGCAGACCGATCGATTCCGCGGGCAGTTCCCCTGGCGGCGTGCTCTCCAAGCGGTGAGTCCGGTCGGGGCGGGCAGCAGCAGAGTCGAGCCTGGGGCGGTTTCCTAGCCATATAGAGTTGGCGGTCGTGACCGTCCGCACCTTGGTTGAAGCGCTCGACGCGCGTTACCCACGAGACTGGGCTGAATCCTGGGATCGAGTGGGGCTGGTGCTCGGCGATCTCGACCACGCGGTCTCGCGCGTCCTCTGCGTCGTCGACTGCGTGCCGGAGACCGTCGACCAGGCTCTCGCCGTCGGCGCCGACCTGGTCGTGGCGCACCACCCGCTGCTGCTCAAGCCGGTGTCGTCGATCGCGCCCGACACGTACAAGGGCCGGATCATCCACCGGATGATCAAGGCCGACGTGGCGCTGTACACCGCGCACACGAATGCCGATGTGGCGAACCCCGGCGTCTCCGACGCGCTCGCCGCGCGCCTCGGCCTGACCGCCCTGCGCCCGCTCGTGCCCGCCGAGGGCACGGCCGCGGGCGAGGGGCGGGGCCTGGGCCGCATCGGCGAGCTTCCGGAGCCGCTGACGCTCGCCGCGCTCACCCGTCTCGCTGCCGACCGGCTCCCGGCCACCGCCGCCGGGGTGCGCGCCGCGGGCGACCCCTCGCAGGTGATCAGCACGGTCGCGGTCTGCGGTGGCGCCGGCGACTCGTTCCTGTCCGTCGCGGCCCGTTCGGGCGCCGACGCGTACCTCTGCGCCGACCTGCGTCACCATCCGGTCAGCGAGCATCTCGCGAGTGGTGGTCCGGCGCTTCTCGACGTCGCACACTGGGCGAGCGAACGCCCCTGGCTGGACGACGTCGCATCCTGGCTGCGCGCCGATCACGGCATCGATGTGGTGGTGTCCGACCTCGACACCGACCCCTGGACCATTCATTCCGCTTTCGAGGAGAAGGAGAACCACTCGTGAAGGCCGCCCCGGAAGCCCAGCGTCGCCTGCTCGACCTGCAGGGCATCGACACCGCCCTGGCCCAGCTCGCGCACCGCCGCAAGTCCCTGCCCGAGCTCGCCGAGATCGACGCCGTGGCGCGGGAGATCTCCGCGCTGGAGGACGAGCGGGTCCGCGCCCAGGTCGTCGTCGACGACCTGGACCGGGACATCAGCCGGCTGGAGAAGGACATCGAGCAGGTCCGGCTCCGCAAGGACAAGGACCAGAAGCGCCTCGACGGCGGTGGCTCGCTCCGGGAGATGGAAGGCCTGCAGCACGAGCTGACCTCGCTGAACCGGCGGCAGTCCGAGCTGGAGGACGCCGAGCTCGAGCTGATGGAGCAGAAGGAGACGGCGGAGGCCAAGCTCGCCGAGGTGCAGGGCCGGATCTCGGCGGCGGTGACCCGGCGGTCCGAGGCCGAGCGCAAGCGTGACGAGGCGTACGACGAGATCACCAAGGAGCAGGAGTTCAAGACGGCGGCGCGGGTGCCGCTCTCCGCTGACCTCCCGGCCGATCTGGTCACCCTCTACGACAAGATCCGCACGGAGAGCGGGCTGGGCGCGGCGCTGTTCCGGGCCGGGCGCTGCGGCGGCTGCCGGATCGAGCTGTACGGCGCGGACCTGAACAGGGTGAAGACCGCACCGGCTGACGAGGTGGTCCGCTGCGAGGAATGCCGGCGGATCATGGTGCGTACGTCGGAGTCCGGTCTGTGAGCCTGCACGTCATCGTCGAGGCCGACGGCGGATCCCGGGGCAATCCGGGGCCGGCCGGGTTCGGCGCCGTGGTCAAGGAGGCGGCCACCGGCGAGGTGCTGCTGGAGCGGTACGACTCGGCGGGCGTGACCACGAACAACGTCGCGGAGTACTCCGGCCTGATCGCCGGCCTGCGCGCCGCCGCCGAGCTGAACGCCACGCGGGTCGACGTACGGATGGACTCGAAGCTCGTCATCGAGCAGATGTCCGGCCGCTGGCAGATCAAGAACGCGGGTCTGCGGCCGCTCGCTGCCGAGGCCGCCACCCTGGTCGGCAGGTTCGACGAGGTGACGTTCGACTGGATTCCGCGGGAGCGCAACAAGGAGGCGGACGCCCTCGCGAACCGGGCCATGGACGAGGCGGCCGGCAAGACGCCCCGGGACCGGGTCGAGCGGGAGGTCGTGACCCCGGCCGCCGCGGCGCCGAAGTCGTGGGCGCCGCCCGCTCTGGAGAACGCCACCCGGATCGCCCTGGTCCGGCACGGCGCCACCCCGTTCACGGCGCAGGGCCGCTACTCGGGTCGCGGCGACGTGCCGCTCACCGACGAGGGCGAGGCGCAGGCGATGGCGGCGGCCGGCCGGGTCGCCGGGATCTTCCGGGATGTGGAGGCGGTGCTGTGCTCGCCGCTGGCCCGGTGCGTGCGGACCGCCGAGTTGATCGCCGCGGAGGCCGGTGGCGTGCCGGTCACCGTGATGGACGACCTGATCGAGTGCGACTTCGGTGACTGGGAGGGCAAGACCTTCGCCGAGGTGCAGGAGCGCTGGCCTGCGGAGATGTCGGCGTGGCTGGCGTCGACGAGTGTGGCGCCGCCGGGTGGGGAGTCCTTCCAGGCGGTGGCCAAGCGTGTGCGGGCGGCCATGGCGACGGTGCTCCGGGCGTACCCGGGAAAGGCTGTTGTGATCGTCTCCCATGTCTCACCGATCAAATTGATCCTGCGGGACGCGCTCGCGGCGGGCGACGCCTTCCTGCACCGCCTCTTCCTCGACGCGGCCGGGGTGTCCACGATGGACGTCTGGCCGGACGGGAACATAGCGGTGCGAACCGTCAACGAGACCGCTCATCTTCGATAGATAGATATTGACCCTGCCAGGGCGGACGTTTAGCTTCCTCAATTAGGAAACTTTCTTCAACGTTTCGCCCTGGAGGGCTCATGCGCGGTTTATCCCGTCGCCTCGTGGCCGTGGCGGCCGCCGCCGCGTCCGTCGTGGCAGCGGCACCGTCCCCTGCACAGGCTCACGGATCCTCGAAAAAGCACGTCGCGGTCGCCTACTTCACGCAGTGGGGGATCTACGGCCGTGACTTCCAGCTCGCCGACGTCCAGCAGTCCGGAGCGGCGGCGCGGCTGACCCATATCAACTACGCGTTCGGCCCGGTCACCGCGGACGGCGTCTGCGCCTCGGCGGACCCATGGGCGGACTGGCAGACGACGTTCTCCGCGGAGAACAGCGTGGACGGCGTCGCCGACGTCGCGGGCCAGCCGATCGCCGGCAACCTCAACCAGCTCGCCGAGCTCAAGAAGAAGAATCCCGGGCTGCGGCCGCTGATCTCGCTCGGCGGCTGGACCGGATCGGCGCACTTCTCCGACGCGGTCCTGACCGACGCGTCCCGGAAGAAGCTGGTCAGCTCGTGCATCGACCTCTGGATCAAGGGGAATCTGCCGGGGCTCGCGCCGGGTGCCGCCGCCGGTATCTTCGACGGCATCGACCTGGACTGGGAGTGGCCGGGGTCGGCGGGCAACGTCGGCAACGTCATCCGGCCCGAGGACAAGCAGAACTTCACTCTGCTGCTGGCCGAGTTCCGGTCGCAACTGGACAAACTCGGCCGGGCCAAGCGTACGAAATATGATCTGACCGCCTTCATCCCCGCGGCTCCTGCCAAGATCGACGCGGGCTTCGAGGTCTCCAAGATCTTCAAGTACCTCGACTTCGGAACCGTGCAGGGCTACGACTTCCACGGCACGTGGGAGGCGACCACGAACCAGCAGTCCGCGCTGCGGGTGCCCGCCGGTGCTCCCGACAACCCGGACTTCTCGGTCGAGAACACGATCAACGCGTGGCTCGCCGGTGGTGCGCCGAAGAAGAAGCTGGTGCTCGGCGTGCCCTACTACGGCCAGGGCTGGACCGGGGTCAGCGGTGGCGGGGACGGCCTGTTCCAGCCGGCCACCGGGCCCGCTCCCAGCGTCTTCGGCGGTGGGACCGAGGACTGGAAGACGCTGAAGAACCTGCCCGGTTTCACCGTTCACCGGGATCTGCGGAACGGGCACGCCTGGCTCTTCGACGGGACGACCTTCTGGACGTACGACGACCCGGCCGTGCTCCTGCAGAAGTCGCTCTACATCCGGGCCAAGGGTCTCGGTGGAGCGATGATGTGGTCGCTCGACGGTGACGACGCGAAGGCCTCACTCACGAAGGCCATCACTGCGGCACTGTGATCGGTTTCTTAGCGGGGGTGCGCCGTTCGGCGCACCCCCGCTATCTTTCGGCGCATAGGGGATCGCCCGATCGACCGATGTCTCGTTAACGTGACTGAAATCACCGTCGACGGGAGAAGCTCATGGACCGTCCCCGTACCGATAAAAGTCCCTGGAACTGGCTGCTGATCATCCCGATCGTGGTGCCGCTGCTGACGTTCCTCTACAACCACGACGAGCCGCGGTTCGCCGGCTTCCCGATGTTCTACTGGCTGCAGTTCGCCTTCATCCTCGTCGGCGTCGGCACGACGACCCTGGTCTACCAGATGACCAAGAGGAGTCGGCGATGAGCGATCACATCACCGAGATCGTCATCTTCACGACCCTGTTCCTGCTGGTCAGCGGAATGGGATTCGTGGCGTCACGGTGGCGGGCGCCGAAGGACATGGCTCACCTCGACGAGTGGGGCCTGGGCGGGCGCAGCTTCGGCGGGTGGGTCACCTGGTTCCTCGTCGGCGGCGACCTCTACACGGCGTACACGTTCGTCGCCGTACCCGCGCTGATCTTCGGAGCCGGGGCGGCCGGGTTCTTCGCGGTGCCCTACACGATCATCATCTACCCGCTGTTCTTCCTGATCCTGATCCGGCTCTGGTCGGTCTCGCACCGCCACGGCTTCGTCACCCCAGCCGATTTCGTACGCAGCAGGTTCGACTCGCCGACGCTCGCCCTGGTCATCGCGATCACCGGGATCGTGGCGACGATGCCGTACATCGCCTTGCAGTTGATCGGCATCGAGGCGGTCCTCAAGACCATGGGCGTCACCGGGGACAGCCCGATCGCCCGGCATCTGCCGATCATCATCGCGTTCGCGATCCTGGCGGCGTACACCTACCAGTCCGGCCTGCGGGCGCCCGCGCTGATCGCGTTCGTCAAGGACACGCTGATCTACATCGTCATCCTGGTGGCGGTGCTCTGGTTGCCGTACAAGCTCGGTGGCTGGGGTGCGATCTTCGACGCCGCGGACGCGAAGTTCCAGGCGTCACCGGCGCCGAACGACGGGATCCTGCTCAACGCCAACAATCAGCTGCAGTACATCACCCTGGCGCTCGGCTCGGCGCTCGCGCTGTTCCTCTACCCGCACAGCATCACTGGCGTGCTGGCCAGCAAGAACCGGGATGTGATCAAGCGGAACATGTCGGCGCTGCCGGCGTACAGCTTCCTGCTCGGCCTGATCGCGCTGCTCGGCTACATGGCGATCGCGGCCGGGGTCAAGCCGCTGCCCGGCGCCAAGCCCGGCAGCGCGGACAGCAACACGGTCGTGCCGCTCCTCTTCGACCAGCAGTTCCCGTCCTGGTTCGCCGGCATCGCCTTCGCCGCGATCGGGATCGGCGCGCTGGTCCCCGCCGCGATCATGTCGATCGCCGCGGCGAACCTCTTCACCCGCAACATCTACAAGGAGTACCTGCGCAAGGACGCCACTCACGCTCAGGAGGCGTCGGTCGCGAAGATCACCTCGCTGGTCGTGAAGATCGGCGCGGTGGCCTGCATCGTCTTCCTCGACCCGCAGTTCTCCATCGACCTCCAGCTCATCGGCGGCGTGATCATCCTGCAGACCGCCCCGGCCGTGGTGATCGGCCTCTACACCCGCTGGCTGCACCGCGGCGCTCTGGTGGCCGGCTGGGCGGCCGGCATGGGCCTCGGCTTCTGGATGCTCTGGCAGATCCCGAACGCCGCGACCGGCCGGGCGCACTTCGGCGGCTCGGCGTTCCCGCTGTCGGAGTTCGGCTTCGACACGTCGCGGACGATCTACGTCGGGTTCGTGGCGGTGATCGTCAACCTGCTGGTGGCGGCTCTGGTGACGGTGATCCTGCGAGCTTCCAAGGTCCAGGAGGGTACGGATCACACGGCACCCGACGACTATCTGGCCGACGAGGGTGATCCGCGCATCGAGAAGCACCGTGACGAGACGACGGTCGGCACGGCGTCGTCGACGTGATTCTCCGGGGCCGGCCCTCGGGTCGGCCCCTCACTTCCTGAATCGGAGCTTCGCTCGCGTCTCTTCCGGTAGCGTCTGTCCCAAGAGTCGCCTTTGTCTCCCCCGAGGTGGTCGCGTTACCGATGATGACCCTGACGCAGCAGTTCGCCGAGGAGTATGCGAAGGGCGCCGTCCCCGGCATGCTCAGGGCCATCCGCACCATCAAGCGGGCCAACAACCTGATCCTGATCGGCGCGCTGGCGGCCAGCTATCTGCACCAGGCCCACTTCCTAATTTCCCTCGGCGCCGGCATGTTCGCCTGGATCGTCCCGGCCGTCTTCGACCTGGCGATGCTCTCCATGCTGACCGTCAGCCAGACCACCGGCATGGCCCTGGACGCCAAACGGGCAGCCATGAAGATCCTCGCCGTGGTCGTCATCATCTCCGCGGCAGTCAACTTCGCCGCTCCCGGCCCACTCGGCCTCCGCGTCATCTTCGCCCTGGTCGTGGGCCTGGTAGCCGGCGTCGAATGGGTAGCCGCCAAGATCCGCCCCGACTTCGCCGCGATCGAGGCCCGCGAAGTCGAAGCGACCGCCGACATGCGCCCCAACCGCCGCCTCGACCCCGAAGTGGCGAAGGCCCGGGCGGCGAAGGCGGCGGCCACCCGCAAAGCCAACCAGATGGCCGCGGCCAAATCAGCCCGCGCCGCCGAGGAGGCGGCCCGAGCCCGGGCGGCAAAGGCGGCGGAGCGCGCCCGGGCCCGCTCCGACCAGGCCGAGCTGGACCAGATGCTGAACCAGACCCGCGTCATGTACACCGAGGAGATCGGCGCCCACCGAGCCTCCTGAGGGTGCGGCGTTCGGAGGCGGCGGACGAGTCGGCCTGTACGCCGGATTCTGTGGCCGGGGCCTGGGCCCCGGTGGCGGCCATCCATCTAGGCCTGCCGTTGCCGGCAGGCTCGAGCAGCCTACCCGCAGGCTCGGGCGAGCAGCCCTCGAACGCCTGCGCCGGCCGTCGCCTTGCGGCAGCGGCCTTGCTTGGCCTTGCTCCGGGTGGGGTTTACCGAGCCACCCCGGTCACCCGGGGTGCTGGTGAGCTCTTACCTCACCGTTTCACCCTTACCGGCGCCACGCTTCAAGCGTGTGCCGGCGGTCTGTTTTCTGTGGCACTTTCCCGCGGGTCACCCCGGGTTGCCGTTAACAACCACCCTGCTCTGCGGAGTCCGGACGTTCCTCGGCGGCACCTGTGCAGGCACCGACGCGACCGCCCAGCCGACTCGTCCGTCGCCCCGCAATGCTACGTGTCGCGACGTCAGCGCCACCCGCGTGGGGCACGTTCCCGAGATCTGACGAGGTCAGGCTTCCCCGGGGCGGTGGGCGGACGCGCTGGGGCTCTGCGTGCGTCGGCCGCCGTCATGGGGGCGGTGAGCGGACACGGGACCGCGGTGTGTGCGCTCGCCGCCTGTGGTCGGTCGGCCGGGGCTCGGCTTTCCGGGGCCTGGGGAGTCTTCGCGTCTCGTGCCTGCCGCCGGGCTGGGACCGCCGGCACCGAGCTGAAGGTCCTAGGCTGGTCAGTGTGATTGATCTTGACGATGTGCACGCGGCGGCTCGGCGGATCGAGGGGCGGGTCCGGCGCACGCCGGTGGTCGCGGCCGGACCGGACCGCTGGTTCAAGCTCGAATACCTGCAGCACGCCGGCTCGTTCAAGACCCGCGGCATGGTCAACCAGATCCTCGCCGGGGCCGAACGCGGCGAACTCACCGACGCCGGCGTGGTGGCGGCCTCCGGGGGCAACGCCGGGCTGGCGGCCGCCTACGCGGCACGGGAGCTGGGTGTCCCGGCAGAGGTGTTCGTGCCGGTGACGGCGCCGGCGGTCAAGGTGGCGAAGCTCGGCAAGCTCGGCGCGCGGGTCGTCCAGACCGGGAACGAGTACGCCGAGGCCTACGCGGCGGCGCTGTCCCGGACGGACGCGCTGTTCTGTCACGCCTACGACGACCCGGACATGGTCGCCGGGAACGGCACGATCGGCCTCGAACTGCTCGCTGAACTGCCGGAGCTCGACACGGTCCTGGTCGCGGTGGGCGGCGGGGGCTTGATCGGTGGGGTCATCGCGGCGCTGCGGTCCCGCGTACGAATAATCGCCGTTGAACCTCGGACCTCCCGCGCTCTGAACGCGGCCCTGGAGGCGGGCGCGCCGATCGACGTGCCGGTCTCCGGAGTGGCCGCCGACTCGCTGGGAGCGCGGCGCGTCGGCGACATCGCGTTCGAGCTGGCCCGGTCCGCGGAGATCGGCTCGGTGCTGGTCTCCGACGACGCGATCGTCGAAGCCCGCCGCCGGCTCTGGGACGACTACCGGATCGTCGTCGAGCACGGCACCGCGGCGGCTCAGGCCGCACTGCTCTCCGGCGCCTACCGGCCCGCGCCCGGGGAGAAGGTGGCGGTGCTGCTCTGCGGGGCGAACACGAATCCGTCCGATCTGGCCTGATTCACCCTCCTTCGCCTTCCCGAGCTGCAAGGCTCGGACGGTGACCAGTTTCCGCCGCTTCGCGCTCGCGGTCTGCGTGATCGGGATGCTCGTCCAGCTCCTCCTCACCGCGTACTACCTGGGCATGGGACACCGGGCGGCGCCCCACCACCTGCCGGTCGGCATGGTCGCCGCCGGGGAGCAGGCCGAGCAGGTCCGGACCATGCTCGAAGCCGAGGGCAAGTTCGAGGTCGAGGACTTCGGCTCGGTCGCCGCGCTCACCACGGCGATCAAGGAGCGGGAGGTGTACGGCGGAGTCGACCTCACCGGGGACGCCCCCATGCTCTACGTGGCGAGCGCCGCCGGGGCCGCCGCGGCCACCCTGCTGAAAGCCACGTACACCAGCGTGATGCAGCAGCAGACCGCCACGAAGCTGTCCACGATCGCCGCCTCGGGCGGGGTGACCGTGGCGCAGGCAGAGGCCCTGATCACGCCGCCGGCAGTCACCGATGTCGTCCCGCTGCCCGCCGACGACGTGAACGGCGTCTCGCTCGGCTTCCTCACCCAGGCACTGTCGCTGGGCGGCTCGATCGCCTCGATGGGCCTGGGCCGGCTCATTCCGAAAGCCCGCCGATCATGGAAGCGCGGCGTCCTGCACCTCTCCCTGCTGATCCTGTACGCGATCGGTTCCGCTGCCGCCGTGCTCTGGTCGATGAGCTGGTTCAACGTCGGCGAGGGCGCGAACGCCGTGGAGATGATGCTGATCTTCTCGCTGATCTCGCTGGCGATCACCGGCTCCACGGCCGGCGCGGTCGCCCTGATCGGACCGGCCGGCGCGCTCGTCGGCATCTTCTACTTCACGATCGGCACGGTGATCTCCGGCGCCAGCATCCTGCCGGAGTTCCTGCCCACCTTCGGACGCCGGCTCGGCGAGAATCTGCCGACCGGCGCCGGCGTGCAGGCGGTCCGCGACAACCTCTACTTCCCGGACGCCGCGATCGGCAGCCACCTGCTGGTCCTGGCGCTCTACGCGACGATCGGCTGCCTCGTCGTCCTGATCACCAACATCCTGCCGAACCGGAAGAACGCCACCTCCGAGCTCAGTCTCGGAAATGCTCCCTCCACGCCCTCATGAACCGCGGGGCACGGTCGATCCGTACTTGACTTGAAGTATCAAGTGCAGGGGAGAAAGCATGCCGGTTCGTACGCGCGTCACCGTTCCGCTCGAGTTCGCCGACGGCTACAGCACCACGGCCGAGGTGATCACCTTCACCGGCCTCGCCGACGGCAAGGAGCACCTGGCGCTCGCGCTCGGCTCCGTGACCGCCGGGGATGTCCCGCTGGTCCGGATGCACTCGGAGTGCATGACCGGCGACGTCTTCGGCTCGCAGCGCTGCGACTGCGGACCGCAGCTGCGCGAAGCCGTCGAGCGGATCGCCACCACCGGCGGCTACCTCCTCTACCTTCGCCAGGAAGGGCGGGGCATCGGGCTCTACGCGAAGCTCGACGCGTACGCGCTTCAGGACCTCGGCATGGACACGTACGAGGCGAACCGGGCGCTCGGGCACGCCGATGACGAGCGGGACTACACGGCTGCCGCGCAGATGCTCGCCACGCTCGGCGCTGACGAGATCGATCTGCTGACCAACAATCCGGACAAATCGCAGCAGTTGCGGGACCTTGGCATCTCGGTGCGGTCGGTTCGGGCTACGGGGGTGCACGCTTCGTCGGCTAATGTCCGGTATCTGCAGGCCAAGGTGGCGCATACTCAGCACACGATCGAGCTGGCTTCCTGATTTCGTATTTCCCTTTTCTATCGGATTTTTCTGGCTTTCCCGGGCGGTGGCCTCAGGTTTCCGCCCGGGAGCCGAACGGTTCTAGCGTGGGTATCGAAGGAGTGAACCAGCGCATCGCCGACATCCAGAGCCGGATGATCGCGATGCAGACGCAGCAGGCCACCGCCACCCAGCAGCGGACTGCCACTTCCGGCTCCGGAACCACGAGCGGCGCCGCGTTCGCCAACCAGCTGCAGTCCGCCATGGCGTCGGCGACCGGCACCCCGGCGACCGATAAGGCCTACAAGCTGAACAGCAAGGGCGTGCCCGAGGATCTGGCCGCGTACGGCAACGGCAAGATCCCGGAGGAAGCCCTCGGCCGGGTGGGCCAAACCGGTCACAAACTCTGGGCGCCGGCAGCCGAGAACCTGAACCGCATGATCGAGGACGCCAAGCGCGAAGGCATCAACATCGGCATCACGGACTCGTACCGCCCCTATACCGAGCAGGTCGACCTGGCCCGCCGCAAGGGCCTGTACTCACAGGGCGGCCTGGCCGCGAAGCCCGGCACCAGCGAACACGGCTGGGGCATGGCCACCGACCTCGACCTGAACGCCAAGGCCCTCTCCTGGATGCGCAAACACGCAGGTGACTACGGCTTCGTCGAAAACGTGGCCCGCGAGTCCTGGCATTGGGCATACCGCCCCAAGTCGGCCTGACGGTTCGACCGACCTTTTGGACGCCCCGCCGCCTCTAGGCCGCGCTCCAGCTCACCTGGCTCGACGGGACGGGTAAGCGCTCGCCGACCAGC
The DNA here is from genome assembly GCF_004001265.1 of Actinoplanes sp. OR16. Lineage (GTDB taxonomy): Bacteria > Actinomycetota > Actinomycetes > Mycobacteriales > Micromonosporaceae > Actinoplanes. The sequence continues at coordinate 3,706,513 of NZ_AP019371.1, forward strand.
TTCGCGATGTCGAGTAATCGGTTCGAGAATCCCCACTCGTTGTCGAACCAGCCGCGCACCTTCACGCCGCCGTCCGCTGTGGTCTGCGTGCCGGACGGGTCGAAGAGGCAGGAGGCCGGGTTGTTCTTCACGTCGATGGAGACGGTCGGGTCCGGGTCGTACGCGAGGACGCCCCGCAGCGGCCCGGCGGCGGCCTCGGCCATCGCCCGGTTGACCTCCTCGGCGGTGACCGGGCGGTCGGTCTGCCCGGAGATCTCGGCGAGCGAGCCGATCGGGGTCGGCACGCAGTAGTAGCTGTAGCGCATCTCGCCGATCTCGGGGAGCGCCACGCGTACGAGATCGCCGACCACGTAGTTGTGCGGGATGATGCTCTCCGCGCCGGCCCGGCCGAGCCGCGGGTCGTCCCGGGACGTGCCGATCACCGCGTCCTGCACCCGCTGCCAGCCCTGGGTGGCGAGCATGACCGAGGTGTGCACGGACCGCAGGCCGAACCGGTCGAGCAGTACCTTCGCCATCACGGTCAGCGCGTTGACCCCGCACGAGGCGGGCGAGACCACGTCGTGCACCGCCGGGTCGTAGCTGGTGTGGTTGGCGCCGAAGACCAGGAACGCGTCCGGGTCGTCGGCTGACGCGCTGATCACCACCTTGCGGGCGCCGCCGTGGGTGATGTGCGAGCGTGCCGCGGTCCCGGCCCGGAACCGCCCGGTCGCCTCGATGACGACGTCGACACCCTCCTCGGCCCACGGGATCCGCTCCGGGCGCTCGTGATGATAAGTGCGAATGGCATGATCATTGACCACGAGATAGTCGCCCCGGGCGGTGACCGTTCCGGGGAAGGCGCCCCGGATGCTGTCCCGCCGTAGCCCGTAGGCCAGTTTCTCGGTCGACGCGATGTCGTTCACCGCGGCGATCTCCAAGCCGGTTTGAGGCATGGCGGCCACGATCCGGGTCAAGCTTCGCCCGATCCGCCCGAGCCCGTTGATCCCGATCGTGACAGTCATCGAGCGCTCCTCGATCCCGGATGCTTTGTCAGCATTTCCCCCGTGGCCAGGTCGCCCCGTTTCCTCAAGGGTCCACCCCCAGTCACGACACCGACACTATGAGTTGTGCAAGTTGCACGTCAACGCACGACATTCTCACACCACCCCAGCGACGGACATCGAAGCCTCAAGAGCGATGTGGACTCTGCTCCAGCACGCTTCGGACGTGCCCATCCTCGTCCCGCACGCTGTCCCCGGCGGGCCCCGAACCGGTGGGATCGGCGGGGAACCACGCACCGTCGCATTACCCCGCATGTGCAACTCGCACGTTCCGATTTCGTGTATCGGATAACGTCTGCGTTCGCCGGATCTGATCGGGTCCGCGGCCGCCCTCACCGCCGGGCATGATCGGTGGGTGCCGATGTCATCCGTTCGGGTCAATCTGCGTTCGCGAGGATTAGATCGGCTCCCAGGCCGGTAAGCCGCCGTGTGCACAACACCCATGCGGTCGGGGGAGTGAGCCTCGACGCGGCGGACGCCGCGCGGCTCACCGCCTTCTGGCGGGTTGCGCTGGGCGATCATCCAGATGCGATCGTACGGGTGACCGAGGGCGTGCCAGCACGTTCCGAGAAGGGCCGGGTCCACTTCGGCGTCCGTCTGCGGCCGGCCGGTCCGGAGGATCTCCTGGAAGCGGGTGGCTCGGTGGTCCGTTATCCGGGTCCCGACCCCTGGTACGTGCTGGCCGACCCCGAGGGCAACGAGTTCACCGCGTGGCCGCCCGTCGAAGGTCGCCCGGCCGGGGCGTTCGAGCTGGTGGTCCGCTGCCAGTGCCCGAACCGGCTGGCGCACTGGTGGAGCCGGCTGCTCGGTGGCGAGGTGCACGACGAGGGCGGCGCGTCGGTGGTGACCGGCATGCCCGGCTTCCCGTGGGAGTTCCTGGTCTTCCAGAGCGCCGAGGAGCCGAAGCGGGCCCCGAACCGGATCCGATGGCACGTGCGGCTGACCGAGGACGGGCCCGGAGCGCTGCTCGCGGTGGGCGCGACGGTCCTGAACGACAGCGGTGACGACTGGTTGATGGCTGATCCGGAGGGCAACGAGTTCATCGCCCACGCCGGCCGGATCTCCGATGGCTCTCCTCCCGGCCGGATGGCTTCCGGCCGGTCGGCGGCCCGGCGGCGGACCGCACCCCCGCCGCCGGGCCTCCGGCCGAACTACCCGAGGAAGGCCCGGTAAAACAGCACCAGGCCGATGGCCGTGCCGAACGTGACGATCACGTACCGGAGCACGCGGGCCGGCAGTCGCCGGGCCAGTTTCGCGCCCGCGTAGCCGCCGGCCACCGTGGCCGGGGCGAGCACCAGGACGGCGGTCCACTCCACGTCCGCGAAGACGGCGAAGACCAGCAGGGTGACGAAACCGACCGTCGCTGACAGCACGTTCTTGAGCGCGTTGATCCGCTTCAGCGGCTCGTCCAGGATCAGCGCGAGCGCGGCGACGTACATGACGCCGAGCGCCGCGCCGAAGTAGCCGCCGTAGACCGCCCCGACGAAGACGACCAGCTGCAGGGTGATCGCGGCCCGCCTCGGCGGCATCTGCCGGGGATGGCCGACGAGACCGCGCAGCCGTTCCTGGAACGCCAGCGTCGCCGCCGCGCCGAGCACCAGGAACGGGACCACCACCTCGAACGCCCGGGCCGGGGTCAGCAACAGCAGCGCGCAGCCCGCCGCCGACCCGATCACCGCCGCCACCAGGGCGCGCTTGACCCGGTCGCCCTGCCCGGTGAGGTCGGCGCGGCTGCCGGCGACGCTCGAGACGTACCCGGGGAAGACCGACACCGAGTTGGTGACGTTCGCGTCGACCGAGGGCAGGCCGGTGGCGATCAGGGTCGGGAAGGTGATCAGCGATCCACCGCCGGCGATCGCGTTGACGCCGCCGGCGGCGAAACCGGCGACGACGAGCAGCAGTATGTGCGTCAAATCCATGGTGCAGGTGAATCTACGGTGCTTCCGGCGTACCGGCGCGGTGGCAGTGAAAAGGAGGCAGGCGCCTCAGGCGCGGCAGATGATCTCCCCGTGCGGGATCGCGAAGAAGCCGTCCGGATCGTCCGCCCACCGCCGCCAGCCGTCGGAGAGACGGCGCAGATCAGCCTCGGTCGCGGCGCCCGTCTCCCGAGCCGTCCTCGCCATCTCCGACTGCAGGATGCGGTCCGCCCACATGCCACCCCACCACTGGCGATCCTCGTCGGTCGTGAAACCCCAGGCGCTCACGGTCGCGGTGACGTCGGTGAAACCGGCCGCCCGGGCCCAGGCGAGCAGACGCCGGCCGGCATCCGGCTCACCGCCGTTGCCCCGGGCGACGCGCTGGTAGAGGGTCAGCCACTCGTCGAGCTCGGGGATCAGCGGGTACCAGTGGAATCCCGCGTAGTCGCTGTCCCGGGCCGCCACCACGCCACCCGGACGGGTGACCCGGCGCATCTCGCGCAGCGCCGCCACCGGGTCCGCGACGTGCTGCAGCACCTGGTGGGCGTGCACCACGTCGAACGTGTCGTCGGGCAGGTCGAGCGCGTGCACGTCACCGACCGCGAAGTCCACGTTCGTCAGGCCCTGCCGGCTCACCTCGGCCCGTGCCAGGTCCAGCGCCTCGGCGGTGCGCTCCAGCGCGGTGACCCGGCCCGGTGTGATCCGCGTCGCGAGGTCGGCAGTGATGGTGCCGGGACCGCATCCGACGTCCAGCAGGGAGATTCCGGAGGAAAGATGCGGCAGGAGGTAGGCCGCCGAATTCTCTGCGGTGCGCCAGCGGTGTGAGCGCAAGACCGACTCGTGGTGCCCGTGTGTGTACGTCGCCATGCCCTCGAAGCTAGACCCGCTGTCTCTATTTTTGGGACGTTCATCTCATTATGTGAACAACAAGATTTCTTGGTTCGCAGTTCAGGCCGTATTTTGTTGTCCATGAGGATCGGCATCGTGGGTGCGACGGGACAGGTCGGTGCCGTCATGCGCCGGATCCTGGCCGAGCGCCAGTTCCCTGTAGACCAGCTCCGTCTCTTCGCGTCCGCGCGCTCCGCGGGCCGCGCGCTCCCGTGGGGCTCCGGCGAGGTGACCGTCGAGGACGCCGCCACCGCTGACTACAGCGGTCTCGACATCGTGCTCTTCTCGGCGGGCAAGGGCGGCTCCAAGGAGTACGCACCCCGCGTCGCCGAGGCCGGCGCGGTCGTCGTCGACAACTCCTCCGCCTGGCGGATGGACCCGGACGTCCCGCTCGTCGTCGCCGAGGTGAACCCGGACGCGGCCGCCAACCGGCCGAAGGGCATCATCGCCAACCCGAACTGCACGACGATGGCGGCGATGCCGGTGCTCCGGCCGCTGCACGACGAGGCCGGCCTGGTCGCGTTCGTCGCCACGACCTACCAGGCGGTCGGCGGCGCCGGCCTCGCCGGTGTGGCCGAGCTCGACGAGCAGATCAAGAAGGTCGCCGACCGGGCCACCGAGCTGACCCACGACGGGTCCGCCGTCGAGTTCCCCGAGCCGCGGTCCTTCCCGAAGCCGATCGCGTTCAACGTGATCCCGCAGGCCGGCTCGTTCGTGGACGACGGCAGCGGCGAGACCGACGAGGAGCAGAAGCTCCGCAACGAGAGCCGCAAGATCCTCGATCTGCCGGAGCTGCTCGTCTCGGGCACCTGCGTGCGGGTCCCGGTCTTCACCGGCCACTCGATCCAGGTGAACGCGCGCTTCTCCCGCCCGCTCACCCCCGAGCGGGCCCGTGAGCTGCTCGGCAGCGCACCCGGTGTGGAGCTGTCCGATGTGCCGACCCCGCTGCAGGCGGCCGGCCGTGACCCGTCCTATGTCGGCCGGTTCCGAGTGGACCCGACGGTGGAGAACGGCCTCGCCCTCTTCATCTCGAACGACAATCTGCGCAAGGGCGCGGCCCTCAACGCCGTGCAGATCGCCGAACTGGTGGCCGCTTCGCTCCGCTGATTTCTTGTGAAAAGGCACCGTCCCTTGTGGGACGGTGCCTTTTTTGCATGGAAATTTGGGACTTTTTGCCCGAATCGGTAGCGCATGGCCGGTTTTGGCGGCACAGTGATGGAATGAACGACAGTGGGCTCGGCGGGGCAGGTTACTTCTGGTGCCTCCGCGACCACCGGGTTGAGAGCGGCGACCAGGTGTGTCCCGCCCAATACCGGCTCGGTCCCTACGCCACGGCGGACGAAGCGACGCGGGCACTCGACACCGTCGAGAAGCGCAATGCCGAATGGGATGCCGATGATGCCCGCTGGACAGGGGAAGCCAGCTAGATCTGTCCGGACCCCTCCGGTCGATGGCTCGTTGTCCATACCGGAGTGAGTCCCGTCTCCAGGCGCAGACGTGCCCGCAGTCATTCGCAAGGAGGAACACCTCGATGCCCGCTGCCAAAAAGGCGACGATGAGACCCGCTGTGTCCACCCGAGGGGGTGGGGGAGGCCGTGCTGCGGCTGTGCCTGCCGCTGCTACAAGAAAGGCTCCCCCCAAGGCTGTCGTGTCCAAGGCCGCTGCTACGACTCGGGGTTCGTCCTCGGCTGCCGGTAAGGGGCGTGCTGTCGCCGGGGCCAAAGCGGTGAAGCCTGTCGCGGCTGCTGCTCGGGCGGGGCGGGGGTCGGCTTCCACGCGGGTCACTGCCAAGGCGCCTGAGGTCAGGAAGACTGCTGCTCCTGTTCGGTCCGCCTCTTCTAAGGCTGCCCCTGGTAAGGCTGTTTCCTCCAAGGCTGCCGCTTCTTCCTCCAAGGTTGCCGCTTCGAAGGTCGCCGCTTCCAAGGTCGCCGCTTCCAAGGTCGCTGCCACCAAGGTCGCTGCCTCCAAGGCTGTCGCCGGCAAGCCGGCGGCCAAGGCCAAGGCTGTCGCTCCCAAGCAGGCGGTCCGGTCGGTGGAGCGCGGTGCCGTCAAGGGTGCTCGCGCCGTACCCGCAAGTCCCAAAGCGTCCGTGGTGAAGCAGAAGCAGGCGCCCAAGGCGGCCGCGCCCAAGCCGGGCCGGAACGCGGTAGTGCCGGCCGCGCGTTCCGGGCGGTCCACCGCCAAGCCGTCGGTCAGGTCTGCCGGGCGGCGGGTCGCGGCCGCGTTGAGCGGTACCGGCAAGGGGCAGGTCACCGTCTCCACCGAGGACCTGCGGAAGATGGATGAAGTCGACCCCAGCCAGGTCGAGGACGTGCCGTTCGTCGGTAAGTGGTTCCCTTCGCACTCCGGCCCGGCCACCCCCGACGCGGACTCCGACCAGTGGGGTTCCGACCGCCCCGACCTCGACGCGATCGGCGGCGGAGGCAACGGCCCGGACGCCGGCGAACCGCCTGCCGACGACGCCACCCCGGACGACGACTTCGAGGACGACGACGAGGACGAGACCACGCGCCGCAACGTCTCCACGTCACTTCCCGAGGTCTCCGAGATCGCCACGGTCCCGGACGACTTCGACGCGTCGGTGAGCACCGCCTTCATCGCCGGCGTACCGTCACCGGCCGCCCGCCCCACCGGCGCCCGCGTGGCGAAGGCCGGCCCGGCCCGGACCGCCGGCGCCAAGGTGGCACAGTCCGGCCGCGCTACCGGCCGAGCCACGGTCAAGCCGGTCTCCCCGGCGGCGGCGCCTGCTGAGGTCGCTGCCCCGGCCGAACCCAAGGCCGCTCCGGCGGCGAAGTCCGCGAGAGGCAGGGCGACTTCGGCTTCTGCTTCCGCTTCGAAGACCGAACGAGTAAGCGGCAAGAAGTCAGCCCGCACCGCAGCAACGCCGGCGACGAAGACGACGGCGACCAAGTCGGCTGCGACCAAGTCAGCTGCGACCAAGTCAGCGGCGACCAAGTCAGCGGCGACCAAGTCAGCGGCGACCAAGTCAGCTGCGACCAAGGCGGCGGCTACCAAGACGGCGGCTGCGAAGGCGGTCGGGGTCAAGGCGACTGCGGCGAGGACGGCTGCTTCCAAGGTCGCCGGAACCAAGGCGACCGCGGCGAAGTCGACGGCAGCGGCGACCAAGGCCGCCGGGGCTAAGGCGGCTGCTACCAAGGCCGCCGGCACCAAGGTGACTGCTACCAAGGCCGCTGGGGCTAAGGCGACCGCGACCAGGGCGGCCGGGACCAAGGCGACCGCGACCAGGGCGGCTGCTACCAAGGCTGCGGGTGCCAAGGCGACCGTCTCGAAGGCGGCTACTGCCAAGGCGACCGGGACCAGAGCCACTGCGGCGAAGGCGACCGGAACCAAGGTGGCTTCGAAGGCTACGGCGACCAGGACTACGGCGGCCAAGACTGCTGGGGTGAAGGCGACCGCTGCTAAGGCGACTCCGACGCGGGCCGCCGGTACCAGGGCGGCTGCGACGAAGGCGACCGCTACCAAGTCGACCGCTACTAAGGCGGCTGGCGCGAAGGCGACTGCGACCAGGGCGACTGCGAACAGGACTGCGGCTAGTAAGGCGGCTCCCGTCAAGGCGGGCAAGGCGGTGGCTACCAGGGCTACGGCGGCTAAGGTCGCCGGCGGTAAGGCTGGTGCCAAGGCGACCGGAGCGAAGGCCACCAAGGCTACGGCGACCAAGACGGCCACGAAGGCCACTACTGCCAAGGCGACTGCGGCCAAGGCGACGGCGGCCAAGGCGACGGCTACTAAGGCGGCCAAGGCCACGGCTTCCAAGGCTGCCGCCACCAAGTCGACCGCTACTAAGGCAACCGGTACCAGGGCTGCCGCGGTCAAGGCCGGTAAGGCTACGGCTGCCAAGGCTACGACCAGGGCCGCTGGTGCCAAGGCGACCCTTTCGAAGGCGGCTACCACCAAGGCGACCAAGGCGACCGCTGCCAAGGCGACCGCTGCCAAGGCGACCGCTGCCAAGGCGACCAAGGCGACAGGGACCAAGGCGGCAGGGACCAAGGCGACTAGCGCGAAGGCCGCCGGGACCAAGTCCACTGCGGCGAAGGCGAGCACCGCCAAGGCGAGGGTCGGCAAGGCGGCGACGGCTAAGGCCACCACTGCCAAGAGCGCTGCTGCCAAGGCCACTACCGCCAGGGCCACTACTGCCAAGGCGACCGCGACCAAGGCGACCGCGACCAAGGCCGCTGCAGGCAAGGCATCCACTGCCAAGACGGCCGCCAAGAGTGGTAACGCCCGGGCCACCTCGCCCAAGGCTGCGACGGGAGCGACCGGGCGTACCGCGGCGAACAAGTCGGCTGCCGCCAAGGCGGGGAGTCCGGCCGGTAACTCCGCCAAGACGACTAGGGTCGCTCGCGCTTCGGGGGCTAACGCGGGCGAGGGCTCCGGGCGTACGACGTCAAGGGTTGCGCGCAAGCGGTAACGGAAAGAGGGACCACCGTGCGGGCCACGCCGATCGGCGTGGCCCGCGTGTGTGTCGTGGGCCTGGTAGGAATGTCGGGTGCCGATCAAGAAGGTCATAGCGCCGCAGATCGACTTCTCCGGGTTGCGGCAGGAGTTGCGCCTGCCCGACGAGTTCCCGGTTGAGGTTCTCGCGGAGGCTGAGGAGGCGGCGCGCACGGCGCTGCCCGAAAACGATCAGACGGACGTGCCGTTCGTGACCATCGATCCGGCCTCGTCGCGGGACCTTGATCAGGCGATGCATCTGAGCCGGCGGGAGGGTGGCGGTTACCGGGTTCGCTATGCGATCGCGGATGTCGCCACGTTCGTGCCGGCGGGCTGGGCGGTCGCGGCGGAGAGCTGGGTACGGGGACAGACCGTCTACCTGCCCGACGGCCGTATCCCCCTGCACCCGCCGGTGCTCAGTGAAGGCGCGGTGAGTCTGCTCCCCGACGCCGACCGTGCCGCGGTGGTGTGGACCATCGACCTGGACGCCGAGGGTGCGACCGTCGGTGTCGCGCTGGAGCGGGCGCGGGTCCGCAGCCGGGCCAAGCTGGACTACGCGAGCGTGCAGCAGCAGGTCGACGCGGGTTCGGCGCCGGAGTCGGTGGCGCTGCTGCCGGAGATCGGCACGCTGCTCGCCCGGCGGGCCGCGGATCGTGGCGCGGTGAACCTTCCGCTGCCGTCGCAGGAGGTCGAACGCGACGGTGACGGCTGGCGGCTGGCTCTGCGGGCCCCGCTGCCGGTCGAGGAGCACAACGCGCAGATCTCGCTGCTCACCGGGATGGCCGCTGCGGCGATCATGCTGGAGGGCGGGGTCGGGCTGCTGCGGACGATGCCCGCGCCGAAACCGGAGGCCGTCGAGAAACTCCGGGCCGCCGCCGCGTCGCTGGGGATCGAGTGGCCGGCCGGAGCATCGGTCGGTGCGGTGGTCGGGTCGGTGGATCCGGCGAATCCGCGAGGTGCGGCATTCCTGGAACAGGCCGCGGACCTGCTGAGGGGAGCGGCCTACACAGCGTTCGGCGTGCCCGGCAGCGAAGGGATTCCCGAGTTGACCGGGCACGGTGGAGTCGGAGCTCCCTACGCCCACGTCACCGCACCGCTCAGGAGGCTGGCCGACCGCTACGCCACCGAGACCTGCCTGGCACTGCATGAGGGCCGCCCGATCCCGGACTGGGCCCGCGAGGCCCTGCCGCAACTGCCGAAGACGATGTCGAGCACGGACCGGACCGCGTCGGCGGCGGATCGTGGGGCGATCGATCTGGCCGAGGCGGTGCTGCTGGAGCAACGGGTGGGTGAGACGTTCGAGGCGGCGGTGCTGGATCGGGAGGAAGGGTCGGAGAAGCGGCCGGCGCAGGGGACGATCGCGATCGACGAGCCGGCCGTGCGGGCCCGCTGTCTCGGTGATCTGCCGCTGGGCAGCCGCATCGAGGTGCGGCTCACCACCGCGGACCCGTCGACCAGGACGGTCCGGTTCGAGAAATCGTGATGTGTAGTCTCTTCGATCAATCGACGAGGGGACTGCACGGTGAATCGAGCCTGGAGCACTGTGGCGGCGCGGACCGCCTCGGTGGCGCTGCTGGTCGCCGGCCTGGCCGGGGGCGTCTACCTGGGCGAGCAGGCCGGCACGCCGGAGGCTGCCGGGTTCGCCCAGGTCGAGGTGAGCGACATGCAGCTGCTCAAGGAACGGCAGAACGAGCACACCGCGGCCCGCGCGATGCGGCACGAGGCGGAGACCGAGGCTGCCGGGAAGGCCGCGACGGAGGCGAAACGGGCCGCGGGTGAGGCGCGCACGCTGGAGAAGAAGCGGATCACGAAGAAGAAGGCGGAAGCGGAGGCGAACGCCGGTCCCGTCCCCTTCACCGGTCCGATTCCCGGCTCGTGCAAGGAGTTCAGCGGCAGCCGCGCGGTCGGCTGCACGCTGATGCTGGCGAAGGGGTTCGGGATCGCCGAGTTCCCCTGCCTCAACCAGCTGTGGAACAAGGAGAGCGGCTGGAACTACAAGGCCGAGAACCGCAGCTCCGGCGCCTATGGCATTCCGCAGGCGCTGCCGGGTAGCAAGATGGGCTCGGTCGCCGCCGACTGGAAGACCAATCCGGCGACGCAGATCAAGTGGGGACTCGGGTATGTGAAGGGTCGCTACAAGACGCCGTGCGGCGCGTGGACCTACTTCCAGAACAACGGGCATTATTGATCTTCGTACGAGGGGAGCTGCCGTGCGCTCCCCTCGTACGAATGATCAGAAGGTGTGCTCGGCGGCGGGGAACTCGCCGCTCCTGACCTCCGCCGCGAATTGCCGCGTCGCCTCGGTGAGGGCGCCGGCCAGATCGGCGTAACGCTTCACGAACCGCGGCGCCTTGCCGGTTCGAAGACCGGCCATGTCCTGCCAGACCAGCACCTGCGCGTCGGTGTCCGGCCCGGCGCCGATGCCCACCGTCGGAATCTCCAGCTCCTTGGTGATCTGCTGTGACACGTCACCGGGCACCATCTCGAGGACGACGGCGAAGGCGCCCGCGTCGGCGACCGCCCGGGCGTCCGAGATGACCTCGGCGCCCTCGTTCTCCCGGCCCTGGACGCGGTATCCGCCGATGGTGTGCTCGCGCTGCGGCGTGAAGCCGATGTGCGCCATCACCGGGATGCCGGCGCCGGTGATCGCCTCGATCTGCGGGGCCATCCGGCGGCCGCCTTCGAGCTTCACGGCGTGGCAGCCGCCCTCCTTCATGAAGCGGACCGCGGTGCGCAGTGCCTGCGTCGGGCCCTCCTCATAGCTGCCGAACGGCAGGTCGCCCACGATCAGCGCGGTCTTCGTCGCCCGGACCACCGCCTTGACCAGCGGCAGCATCTCGTCGACGGTGACCGGCAGGGTGGTCTCGTGGCCGTAGACGTTGTTCGCCGCCGAGTCGCCGACGAGCAGGACCGGCACACCGGACTGGTCGAAGATCGAGGCGGTGTACATGTCGTAGGAGGTCAGCATCGGCCAGCGGTCGCCACGAACCTTCGCGTTGATCAGGTCACGGGTACGGACGCGACGGGTCGGCGGGCCGCCGTACAGGGTGGCAATTTCCGACATTTCACATATCTCCTTCCCTCGAGGCCGCGCGGATGCGGTCCCCGGGTGCGGTAAATGGTCGCACCCGAAAGCGCCCGCCGGTCAGAGGTCAGTGGAGGTTTTCACACGGGTTTCGCACCTTCGCGAAACGAGTTGGTAATGGGCAGGCGGCGGTCCCGCCCGAACGCCTTGCCCGAGATCTTGGTGCCCGGCGCTGACTGCCGGCGCTTGTACTCGGCCAGATCGATCATGCGGAGGACCCGGTCCACCAGGGCGGCGTCGTTCCCAGCTTCGATCAACTCGGCGCGGCCCATGTCGTGGTCCACGTAACCGCGGATGATCGGGTCGAGCACCTCGTAGTCCGGCAGCGAGTCCGAGTCCTTCTGATCCGGCCGCAGCTCGGCGCTCGGCGCCTTGGTGATCGAGTTCTCCGGGATCGGCGCGTTCCCCTGCGTGTTCCGCCAGCGCGCGAGCTTCCACACCATGGTCTTCGGCACGTCCTTGAGCGGATTGAATCCGCCGACCGAGTCGCCGTAGAGCGTCGAGTAGCCGACCGCCAGCTCGCTCTTGTTGCCGGTGGTCAGGACCAGGTGGCCTTCCTGGTTCGACAGCGCCATCAGGATGACGCCGCGGACCCGGGCCTGCAGGTTCTCCACCGTCACGCCGGAGAGCGACATGTTCGCGAGGAAGGCGTCGACCATCGGCTGGATCGGTTCGGCCCGGTAGTCGATGCCGGTCCGCTTGGCCAGCTCGGCGGCGTCGTCCTTGGAATGCTCCGAGGAGTAGCCGCTGGGCATCGAGACGGCGAAGACGCGTTCCGGCCCGAGGGCGTCGACGGCGATGGCGGCGACGACGGCGGAGTCGATGCCGCCGGACAGGCCGAGGATGACCGATCGGAACCGATTCTTGTTGACATAGTCTTTCAAGCCGAGAGTGAGCGCCGCCCAGACCTCGGCCTCGTCCTCGATCCGTTCCGCGATACCGCCCTCCCTCGTGCCGTCCTCCCTCGTGCCCGGGATTTCCGGACTCAGGGCGATGCTCTCGCGAGTGATCGCCATGTCGTCGGCGATCGACTGCTCGACTCGCGGCTTCGCCGCATCGGTCTCGCGGGCCTCGTTCGGCGCGGCGTCGGCATCGGGCAGATCCAGATCGTGTACGAGGAGAGCCTCACTGAACTGACCGGCCCGGGCCAGCAGGACCCCGTCCGGGGACACGATCATCGAGTCGCCGTCGAAGACCAGTTCGTCCTGCCCGCCGACGGCGTTGACGTAGGCGACGGTCGCCCCCGCCTCGGCGGCCCGGCGCTGCACGAGCGGAAGCCGTACGTCGTCCTTGTTCAGCTCGTACGGCGAGGCGTTGATGTTGACGACCAGGCCGGCGCCGGCCCGCCGAGCCGCGGTGAACGGCCCGCCCGCCTGCCAGATGTCCTCGCAGACGGTCAGCGCGACGTCGACCCCGCCCAGCCGCACGACCGTCAGCGACGTCCCGGGCTCGAAGTACCGGTCCTCGTCGAAGACGCCGTAGTTGGGCAGGTGGTGCTTGAAGTAGGTGGCGACGACCCGGCCGCCGTGCAGCAGCGCCGAGGCGTCCCGCCGCCCGCTGCCGGCGACCGCGTCCGAACTGGTGTGCGCCGGGCCGTCGGCGTCCACGTAGCCGACGACCACGGCCAGGTCGCCGAGCCCGTCGGCTTGCAGGTCGGCGGCGAGCCGGTGCAGGGCGTCGCGGGAGGCGGCGACGAACGAGTTGCGGAAGACGAGATCCTCGATCGGGTACCCGGTCAGCATCATCTCCGGGAAGGCGACGAGGTGCGCGCCGGCCGCGTGCGCCTCGCGGGACCAGCGGCGTACCGCCTCCGCATTGCCGTGAATGTCACCGACGGTCGAGTTCACTTGAGCAAGGGCGATGCGCAGCGTGGGCATGGCCCATATTGTTCCCCGGCTCACGCCTTTCCGATCGTGACCCGGGCCGACGTCACAGGCCGTGCGCAGCGTAGTCTCGACGGACAGGATCGATACGGCACGAGGGGTGGAAGTGGACCGACAGCAGGAGTTCGTGCTTCGGACGCTCGAGGAGCGCGACATCCGTTTTGTCCGTCTTTGGTTCACCGACGTGCTGGGCACGCTGAAGAGCGTCTCGGTCGCCCCGGCGGAGCTGGAGTCGGCGTTCGAGGAGGGCATCGGCATCGACGGCTCGGCGATCGAGGGCTTCGCCCGGGTCTACGAGTCGGACATGGTCGCCATGCCGGACCCGACCACCTTCCAGGTCTTCCCGTTCGAGGGCGGCGTCAGCGGCGAGAGCGCCCGGATGTTCTGCGACATCCTGCTCCCCGACGGCAGCGCCGCCTGGGCCGACCCGCGTCACGTGCTGCGCCGCGCCCTGGCCAAGGCCGCCGAGAAGGGCTTCACCTTCTACACCCACCCCGAGGTCGAGTTCTTCCTGATCCAGGACGGGGAGAACGACGGCTCGGTGCCGGTGCCGGTCGACAGCGGTGGCTACTTCGACCACACCACCCACGCGATCGCCCGTGACTTCCGCCGCCAGGCCGTCCTCGCGCTGGAGCGGATCGGCATCTCGGTCGAGTTCAGCCACCACGAGGTCGCGCCCGGCCAGCAGGAGATCGACCTGCGCTACGCGGACGCGCTGACCACGGCCGACAACATCATGACGTTCCGGCACGTGGTCAAGGAGGTGGCGCTCTCCCAGGGCGTGAAGGCCACCTTCATGCCGAAGCCGTACACCGACCAGCCCGGCTCGGGCATGCACACCCACCTGTCGCTGATGGAGGGCGAGCGCAACGCCTTCTACGACCCCGAGGACCCGCAGAAGCTGTCGAAGACGGCTCGCGCGTTCATCGCCGGTCTGCTGGTGCACGCCCGGGAGTACACGGCGATCACCAACCAGTGGGTGAACTCCTACAAGCGGCTCTTCCCGCTGCAGCTGCCGGACCGGATCACCGAGTCCCCGGCGTTCGTGAGCTGGGGCCACCTCAACCGGTCCGCGCTGGTCCGGGTGCCGGCCTTCGGCAAGCCCAGTTCGGCCCGCGTCGAGGTCCGCTCGATCGACTCGGCGGCCAACCCCTACCTCGCCTTCGCCGTCATGCTCGGCGCCGGCCTCAAGGGCATCGAGGAGGGCTACGAGCTTCCCCCGGGCGCCGAGGACGACGTGTGGTCGCTCTCGCCGGCCGAGCGCAAGGCCGCCGGTTACGAAGCGCTGCCGGAGAACCTGTCCGAGGCGATCGACGTGATGGCCGGCTCGGAGCTGATCGCCGAGGTGCTCGGCGAGCACGTCTTCGACTTCTTCCTGCGCAACAAGCGGGCCGAGTGGGAGCAGTTCCGCCGCGAGGTCACGCCCTACGAGCGTCAGCGGTACCTCGGCGCGCTCTGATCACGAACGTAAAAGAAACGCCAGGCGGCGGCGATCCTCCCCGTGGAGAGTGAGGATCACCGCCGCCTGACTGGTTCGGCTGCCTGCGCTGGGGTGGGGGCTACCCCGTTGTCAGCCGACCTGTAGGGCACCCGATGGACCGCCCGTTCCCCTGATCCGATCCACCGGGTGCCTGCCTTCACCTGTCCTGGTCGCCGTCGCCGGGGAAACCACCGTCGTGGTCCCCGTCGCCGTCGCCGGGACGCGCGCTGAAGCTGGGCTGCGGCCTCGCGCTGGAGCTGTAACCGAAACTCGGCCGGACGCTGCCGCTGGGCCGGACATAGCCGCTGGGCCGGACGCTGCCGCTCGGCCGGACTCCCGGCCTGCGCAGGTCGAAGCAGTAATTCTCGACGCGGGTGCGGTCCTTCTTGCCGGCCTTGCGGACGAGATCGCGGAAGTGGTCGTCGTCGAGGGCCCGCCATCGGCCGTCCCGGTCTCGTCCGTCGAACTCGGTGCACAGGTCGGCCACCTTCGGGCGCGGCCGGGCTGAGCTGGAGGGCTTCGGGGAGTCCGACGGCTTCGGGCGCGGGGACCAGCTGGGGGAGGACTCCGGCGAGCGGGACGGCTCGGCGGACGAGGAAGCGAACATCGGGTTGGGCAGGGCGCCGGTCGACGCGGCGAGCGCCACGCCGCCCACTGTCGCGGTGGTGGCGAACGCCGCCGCCGCGACCTTGAAGGTCAGAAGCTTGAGCATCGGATTTCTTCTCCGGGCGACCGCCGGTGCGGGGGAGTGGGCCGCGGCCCGGAACGCGGCCATCGCCGTGGCCTCCCCGGCCAGCTCCCGATCCGTGGCGGGCGCCGCCGCCGCGGACAGGAGATCGGCCAGCGGATGCCCGTGCCGGTCTCCGCGCAGCAGACTCTCCGCGGTCGTCCGGTCCATCGGGCCTCCTCCCTCGGGGCTGCCTCTCTCGGGGCTGCTCATCTCATCTCCTTCAGCGCCGGCGCCGGAAAATGTGTCACCGGCGGAGGTTTGCGCTGCTCAGGGATGTTGAGCCGCTGAGCGAGCCGGCCCAGCCCGCGGTAGGCGGCGGTACGCACCGCCCCGGGGCGCCGGCCCAGGATCCTCCCGGTCGTCTTGGCGTCGAGGCCGACGACGACGCGCAGCATGACGGCCTCGGCCATCTCCTGCGGAAGGGACGCGATCAGCGTGAGCGCCGCTTCGGTGGTGACCAGTTCCAGAGCACGATCGGCGGTGTCGTCGTCGGCGCGCATCTCCGCCAGATATTCGTCGGCGTGACCGGACGCCGACTGCGGGCGCCGGCGCTGCGCGCGCAGCAGGTCCATGGCGCGGTGCCGGGCGATCGTCGCGGTCCAGCCGCGGAAGCCGTCGCCGTCACCTTTGAACGAGCGCAGGTCGCGGGCGATCTGCAGCCACGCCTCGGAAGCCACGTCCTCGGCGTCCTCGCCGACGAGCACGCGCAGATAGCGGAGCAGCGCCGGTTGTTGCAGGCGGTAGAGCTGCCGGAACGCGTTCTCGTCGCCGGACTGCGCGGCGCGCACCACGGCGTCGAGCTCTTCCGGTGCCAGCATGCGACCTCCGTGCGTTCCCCGTACGTGCACTGTCCGGATCCGCCGGGCAGGCAGGCTCCCGTGGTTACAGCGCCGGGCCGCGAGAATGTGTCACAGCTCGGTTCGGAAGAAAAGTTTGAGCCGTCCTTTCGACGTGGTAGATCGTCTCCGATACGGTCGGGTGCTGACATCATGCGACAAGGGAGAAGCCGTGCTGGAAGACCTGCTTGAAGGCGCCGGGCGGAGCATCGTTTTCGGTCTGGTCGGCATCGGCCTGATGGCGATCGGCTACCTGCTGATCGACGTGCTCACCCCCGGCAAGCTCAAGGACCTGATTTTCGTCGAACGCAACCCCAACGCGTCCTTGCTGCTGGCCGCGAACCAGCTGGGCATCTCGGCGATCGTTTTCACCGCCATCTTCACGAGCTACGACTCGTTCGGAGAGGGCCTGGCCTCCACGGTCCTTTTCGGTCTCGTCGGCATCGGCATCATGGGCCTCGCCTTCCTCGTCCTGGACTGGATGACGCCCGGCAAGCTCGGCGAGGTCATCTGCACGCCCGAGCGCCACGGCGGCGCGCTGGTGAGCGCCGCTTCGCACTTCGGCGCAGCCCTGATCGTCTGCGCCTGCATCTCCTGACGCCGCACGCTCAGCGGTCTTGATCGTTTCACCACCGGATCCGGTGTAGAACGGTCAAGATCGCTGCGGATCCTCACCCCGACGTCCGGCCGAAGTCTCCGATCGCTCCGACCATGCCCATGCGGCGGACCCGGGGTAGGTCCTCCGTTATCGCCGCTGCTGACATCAAGATGGGGATCGCCGCCAGTTGAGCCACCGCCACCCAGTGGCCCAGCGGGATGGTGGCGAGGACGGCTGCCGCGGCGGCGAACCGGTACCAGATCCGGTCGAGCCCGAGCAGCCACAGGAAGACGGCGTGGCCGACGTAGTAGAGGGCCACGCCGCCACTGAGCGCGATCGCCGTACCCCAGTGCATCGGCTCGAACGCGTATCCGACCGTCTTCTTGATGCCGACCGCTGTCACCACGATGCCGAGCAGCATCGGCAGGTGGCCCCAGCCCCAGGCGTTCAGCGCGAGCCGTCCCCGCCGCCGCGGATCGGTGCACCCGGCGAGCACGTGCTCGGCCCGCCGGTCGTCACCGGCGAAGTAGCACCACCACAGGTAGTACGCGATGCAGAGCCCGAGCACCGCGACGAGGACCGCCTCGAAGTCCAGCGGCACGTCCCGGAACCCCAGCCCGATCGCGATGATCGACTCACCGATCGCAATGATCATGACGAGGCTGTGCCGCTCGACGAAGTGCCCGGCCGCGAGCGAGTGCATCTCGAGCGGATGGACGTATCCCGCGGCGAGCTGGACGAGCGGCGCCGCGATCCAGCACAGGTGCCGGTAGGGTTCCGGCAGCAGGCCTCCGGCGAGCACCAGCAGCGCGGCCAGCATGTTCATCGGGCCGAGCAGCCGCATCATCCGGGCGGCTTCCGGCCCGGCCCGCAGGAACAGGATCGAGTGCACCAGGTTCACCACGACGTACCCGGCGCCGAAGATCCACCCGTACTCCCCGAACGCCTCCGGGGTGGCGATCGCCATGACGAGGAACCCGGACATCCCGGCGAGCAGCATCGTGCGCCGGAACGTCGTCGTCGGGCCGACCGCGTTGGTGAGCCAGGCGTACCCCGAGTACATCCACCAGAGGACCGCCAGCACCAGTAGGACGTCCACCACCCCGCCGAGGGTGAGGTCGTCCGCGAGCGTCTCGCTGAGCTGCATGACCGTGAACACGAACACCAGGTCGAAGAAGAGCTCCAGCGTCGACACCCGGATGCCGGCCGACTCCCGTTGCTGCGTCATGGGGCGCAGCCTATGTTTTGCTCCCGGCGTCGTGTGGCTCGCGTCAAGTGAGACGGCGCACGTCGATCAGGAGCTTGCCCGCCGTGGCCCGGCTCTCCAGGTCGGCGTGGGCCTGGCCGACGCCGGCCAGCGGGTAACGGCCGCCGATCCTCGCGCGCAGGACACCCCGGCCGGCCAGGTGGAACAGGCGGGCCGCGCTGGAGCGGTAGAGCTCCTCGTCGTCGAGGACCCGTTGCAGCCAGAAGCCGTGCACCCCGGTCGAGGTCGTCATCAGGTCGTCCACCGCCACGGTGTTCGCGACGTCGCCGGCGACGCCGTACGCCACGATCCGGCCGAACGGCGCGAGCGCCGCCTGGAGCTGCTCGAACGTCTTCCCGCCCACGCTGTCCAGCACCAGGGTCGGCGGGGCGCCCAGCGCGCGGCTCACCGCCGTACCGAGGTCGGGGTGTTGTGAATCGACCGCGACGTGCGCGCCCAGGGCGATGGCCGCCTCGCGTTTCGCGGGGGAGGAGGCCAGCGCTGCCACCCGGGCGCCGGCCCACCGGGCGAGCTGGACCGCGAGATGACCGACGCCGCCCGCGCCCGCGGTCACGACCACCAGGTCGTCGCCGTCGATCCGGCCGAGAGTGTGCAGGCTGTGCCAGGCGGTCAGGCCCTGTTCCAGGACGGCGAGGGCCTGCTCGTCCGGGACACTGTCCGGAATGTCCACCGTGTAACGCCGCAGCGGGGCTGCCACCTGTGCATATCCGCCTCCGGAGCGCAGCAGCGCGGCGACCCGGCGGCCATCGGAGCGACGCCGGCCGACCACGTCCGCGCCGAGCACCGCGGGCAGGGGAGGCTTCTCGTGCTCGCCGCGGCGGCGGTGGACGTCGGCGTAGTTGACCCCGGCGAGCGTCACGTCCACGACATCGGCCCCGGGACCGGGCACCGGCTCGGGGATCTCCGCGACGGCGAAGAGCTCCGTCCCACCGAAACCGGTGATCACCGAAGCGAGCATGACCCATTGAAACAGGACGGCGGCGCAGGGCAAGCGCACCACACCCGAACAGGACCGGATAGCCTCGACGGGTGGGCAGCGCACTAGTCATCGAGAACGATCCCAGTGACGACCTCCGGCGCCTCGGCGACTGGCTGACCGAGGCCGGGCTGGAGCTGACCGTCCTCCGGCCGCACGCCGGTGACGAGCTGCCCGAGACGCTCGACGACTACCTGGCCCTGATCGTGCTGGGCGGCGATCAGAACGCGTACGCGGCGGAGGACGGCACTCCCGGCGCACCCTGGTTCCCGGCCCTCGAAGGGCTGCTCCGCAAGGCCGTGCGCTACCGCGTTCCCACCCTCGCGCTCTGCCTCGGCGGCCAGCTGCTGGCGGCCGCGCACGGTGGCCGGGTGGAGCGCAGCACGTCCGGCCCGGAGGTCGGTCCCGGCCTGATCGGCAAGCGGGACGCGGCCGACACCGACCCGCTGTTCAAGTGGGTGCCGCTGATCCCCGACGTCATCCAGTGGCACCGCGACGAGATCACCGAGCTGCCGCTGTCCGCCGTGCTGCTCGCCGCCTCCAGCCGGTACCCGCATCAGGCGTTCCGGATCGGCGACCGGGCCTGGGGCACCCAGTTCCACATCGAGTGCGACGCCGACATGATCGAGGCGTGGGCCCGCAGCGACGCCGCCACCCTCGACGAGCTCGGCTACGACCCGGAGTCGGTGGTGCTCGCGACCACCCGCGCGCTCGCCGACGTGGAGGAGGTCTGGCAGCCCTTCGCCCAGCGGTTCGCCGCGCTCGCGCTCGGTGAGCTGCCCGACGCCGACATCCCGGTCACCGGCTTCGGCCGGACCCTGCCGCTGCTGGGGCAGTGATGACCAGGCCCAGCCGGCTCGCGCGGTACGGGTTCGGCGACGACGGTGCCCGCGCCACCGACCTGCTCGGCGCCGACGGCCTGCGACTCTGGGACGCCGAGGCACACGCCCCGGCCGACCCGGCCGCCGCCGACCTGCTCGACGGACTCTCGAAGACCGCCGACCCGAACCTCGCTCTGCGGCAGCTGCACCGGCTCGCCGACTCGGCCGGCCGCGCCGCCGAACGCAGCAACGGCAACCGGGTCGCCGGTCCGGGCAGCGCGCTGGTGCACAACGAGGCGACCGCCGAGCTGCTCGGCGAGCTGTCCCGCGATCAGGGGCTGAAACGCCGGCTGTTCGCGGTCCTCGGCGCGTCGTCGGCGCTCGGCGACCACCTGGTGGCGAACCCGGACGAGTGGCGCACGCTCGCCACCGGCAAGAGCGGCCTGCCGCCGGACGCCGAGGGGCGGCTCGCCTTCGCCGCGGAGACCGTTCCCGATCTGCGGACGGCGTACCGGATCTCGCTCCTGCGCATCGCCGCCGCCGACCTGACCGGCGGCCGCGGGCTGGAACCGACGATGGCCGCCCTGTCCCGGCTGGCCGACGAGACGCTGGCGGCGGCCTACGCGATCGCGCTCGCCGGGCTCCCCGCCGGGACGCCGGAGCCGCGCCTCGCCGTCGTGGCGATGGGCAAGTGCGGCGGCAACGAGCTGAACTACGTCTCCGACGTCGACGTGATCTTCGTGGCCGCCGGTGACGAGGATTTGACGGCCGGGACCACGATCGCCGCCCGGCTCATCGAGATCTGCGGGCTGGTGGCCTGGCCGGTCGACGCGGCGCTGCGGCCGGAGGGCAGCCGCGGGCCACTGGTGCGCACGCTCGCCAGCCATCAGGCCTACTACCGCCGGTGGGCGCGGACCTGGGAGTTCCAGGCGCTGCTCAAGGCCCGCCCGGCGGCCGGCGACCTGGCTCTCGCGCAGGCCTGGATCGCGGATCTCGCGCCGCTGGTCTGGCACGCGGCGGAACGGCCCGAGGCGGTCGCCGACGTCCGCGACATGCGCCGCAAGATCATCGACAACGTGCCGGCCAAGGAGGTGGACCGGGAGATCAAACGCGGTCCGGGCGGCCTGCGCGACATCGAGTTCGCGGTGCAGCTGCTCCAGCTCGTGCACGGCCGGATCGACGAGACGTTGCGCGCGCCGGGCACGCTTCCGGCCCTCCGCGCGCTCGTGACCGGCGGCTATGTGGGCCGGCAGGACGGCGAGACACTGCTGCGCGGCTATCGCTTCCTGCGCGGCGTCGAGCACCGGCTGCAACTGCAGCAGCTCAAACGTACGCACACCGTCCCGGACGATCCGGCGGGACTCCGATGGCTCGCGGCGGCACTGGGATACACCGCCCTGCCGGGGCGCGACGCCGTCGAATCGTTCCGCTCCGACTGGGTGGGACACGCCGCGAACGTCCGCCGGCTGCACGTGAAGCTGCTCTACCAGCCCTTGCTCGAAGCGGTCGCCCGGGTGCCCGCCGAGGAGCTGCGGATGACCCCCGAGTCGGCTCGCAAGCGTCTGGAGATCCTCGGGTTCGCCGACCCGGCCAGTGCCCTCCGCCATCTGGAGGCGCTCACCGGCGGCGTGACCAGGACCGCCGCGATCCAGCGCACCCTGCTGCCGATGCTGCTGCAGGACTTCGCCGACGCGCCCGAGCCGGACCGCGGCCTGCTCAGCTACCGGCAGGTCTCCGACAAGCTCGGCAGCACCCCGTGGTACCTCCGCCTGCTGCGCGACGGCGGCCCGGTCGCCCGCCGGCTGGCCCGGGTGCTGAGCCTCTCCCGGTACGCGACGGACCTGCTCACCCGCGATCCGGAGGCGCTGCGGCTGCTCGCCGAGGACGGTGAGCTCCAGCCCCGGCCCCGGCAGGCGCTGCTCGACGGCTTCGCGTCGGCCGGCGACCGGTACGCCGGAGATCCGCTCCAGGCGATCGGCGCCGTCCGCGCGCTGCGCCGGCGGGAGCTGTTCCGGATCGCCTGCGCCGACATCCTGAGCAAAGGCGACGACCTCGCCCCGGACCGGCCGCTCGACGTCGACGCGATCGGCGCGGCGCTCTCCGACATCACCGACGCGACGCTCAGCGCGGCCCTGCGGATCGCCCGGCGCGCCAAGCCCGGCCCGGACGGCCTGCGCTTCGCGATCATCGGGATGGGCCGCCTCGGCGGTTACGAGATGAGCTACCCGTCCGACGCCGACGTCCTGTTCGTCTACGCCCCACCGGCCGGCACCTCGGCCGGTGGCCCGGACAGTGGCGCGGCCTCCGCCGCGCACGCGATCGCCGAGGAACTGCGGCGGCTGCTCCAGTCGCCTGCCCCCGACCCGCCGCTCGGCGTCGACGCCGACCTGCGCCCGGAAGGCCGGCAGGGCCCGCTCGTCCGCAGCATCTCCGCCTACCAGCAGTACTACGCCCGCTGGTCCAAGGTCTGGGAGGCGCAGGCGCTGCTGCGCGCCCGGTTCGTCTGCGGCGACGCGTCGCTCGGCGCCGAGTTCGAGGCGCTCGCCGACGGCGTCCGCTACCCGTCCAGCGGGCTCACCCGCGAACAGGTCGTCGAGATCCGCCGGATCAAGGCCCGGGTGGAGACCGAGCGGATGCCCCGCGGCGCCGACCCGAACACGCACACGAAGCTCGGCCGGGGCGGTCTCGCCGACGTCGAATGGGCCGTCCAGCTGCTCCAGCTGCGGTTCGCCCACGAACATCCGGAACTGCGCAAGACCTGCACCAAGGAAGCCCTGACCGCCGAGTGCGAGGCGGGCCTGGTCGACGCGGCGGACGCGCACGCGATGGCGGCCGGGTGGACCCTCGCCTCGCAGGTGCGCAACGCGCTCACCCTGGTCCGCGGACGGCCGACCGACCAGCTGCCGCGGCACGGGGTCGAGCTGGCGGGCGTGGTGCTCCTGCTGGACGGCGGCGATCCGGGCGAGTTCGTCGACCGGTACCTGCGGCTGACACGGCGTTCGCGGGCCGCGATGGAGCGGGTCCTTGATTCCTAGCAGGGGCCTGACTCCTAGCAGGGGCCTGAGTCCCAGCAGAGGCCTGAGTCCTAGCAGGGGCTTGAGGTTCCCTCCGCCTGAAATATCCGAAATTTCGTGATGGTGTAGCTCACCCGCCACTCCGTACACGTCTCGCCGGGCCGGCCCTCGGGACCGTCGCCGGCCTCCTGCCTGCTGCGGAACGTCACGTCCGCACCCAGTCGCCCGCCGCCCAGGTCGGTGAGATCGTGCAGCACCACGTCGGAGTCCTTCGCCGTAGCCGTCCCGTCGCTGAACCGCGCCATCTGCTCCGGATCGTCCGGGTCCAGCTCGCCGTCCGGCGCGAGAACCTCGGCGACCTTGGCGTAGTCCTTCGTGTTGATCCCGGTGAAGTAGCTCTCCAGCATGGCGGCCACCTCGTCCGCCTGTTCGTGGGTGACCTCGCTGTCCACGGTGACCAGCCGCGCGGGATCGGTGGTGGCGTTCTCCAGCGGCGGAACCGCGGTGGCCGGGATGATCGGCACCTCCGATCGCGGTGCGGCCTTCCCGAGTCCCTGATCGACGGCCCGGTTGCCGGTCTCCGCCTCGGAGCTCGTCGAGTCGAGCAGGCGGGGGCCGCCGAGGATCGCGGCCGCGGCGAGGGCGGCTATCAGTACGACGATCGGCACGGCGGGCAGCAGTCGCCGCCGGGAATCCGGCTCCTCCACGTCCGGAGGCGGATCGGCGGGTTCCGGGATCATTCTGGCGCCGGGCCGCTTCGTCCCCGGCCACGGCTCGCCGGCGACGGCCGGCGGCGCGTTGCGAGGCGCCTGCGGCGGCCCGTTGCGGAAGCCGGGGGCGTTCCGCGGTTCCCACCGATCCCGGCGCTCCGCCGACTCACGGTTCTTCAGCGTTTCGCGGCTTTCCGGCGGGCGTTGAGGGCGGGCGAGCCGCTGCGGGAGGGCGTCCCATCGGGTCGGGTCGGTGCTTCGGGACGGGCGGCCGCACGTCGAGCAGACGCCGGGTTCGCCGTCATTGGTCTCACCACAGTTACCGCAGATCCACATCTGCCGGTCGACTCCCGTCATTCTCGTCGAAACCCGGCTGGGTTAAGAGAATTCAGTGAATCGCGTGGTGAGCCAGTATGAAACGCCCACTACGGGTGACGTTTCCGCCGATCAACCTACCCGGGTGACGGATCAGTGGCCGATTTGCGAATCGTATTCAGCGGCTAGCGGCCGCGATTACCCGAGTCAGCGCTTCGTGAACTGTCTTCAATTCTTCGATCGGCATGCCGAGCCGTTCCACGACGGCCGGCGGGATCCGCTCGGCGTCGGCCCGCAGTTCGCGGCCGCGCTCGGTCAGGGTGATCGCGAGGCTGCGCTCGTCGGCGGTGTCCCGTTCGCGACGCAGGTACCCGATCGCTTCGAGGCGCTTCAGCAACGGCGACAGTGTTCCGGGGTCGAGCTGGAGCAGCTCGCTGAGCCGGCGTACGGAGAGTGGGGCGTACTGCCAGAGCGCGAGCATCACGAGGTACTGCGGGTGGGTCAGGCCCATCGGCTCCAGCAGGGGGCGGTAGATCGCCACGACGCTGCGAGCCGCCACCGACAGCGCGAAGCAGACCTGCTGCTCCAGGGCGAGGGGGTCATCACTCACTTGCGATTCTCCTCAGGTCGTCGGCTACTCTACCAATAGTTGGTGTACCAATCATTGGCCCACAAAGCTTCCGGAGGCGAGCGATCGT
The DNA here is from genome assembly GCF_004001265.1 of Actinoplanes sp. OR16. Lineage (GTDB taxonomy): Bacteria > Actinomycetota > Actinomycetes > Mycobacteriales > Micromonosporaceae > Actinoplanes. The sequence goes on from NZ_AP019371.1 coordinate 3,731,222, forward strand.
GTCGAAGTTCTCTGACTGGTTTCACCGGACGTTCGACGACTGGGCGTTCCGCTCCCTGATCGGCCCGGCGCAGACCAAGGGCGCGGTGCAGGGCTGCGACGCGGAGGCCCGTGAGCAGTGGAAGCGTGACCTGGAGAACCGCAAGCGCTACACCCGTGAGCAGCGCGAACGCAAGCGCGCCGCCCGCCAGGCCTCCTAGATCTCGCTGCCGATCGTGTAGCGCCCCGCCGCGGGCACCGTCACCCGGGTCCACACCCCGTCCGCCGCGATCGAGGCGCCGCCGCTCACGGTCAGCCAGCGGTGGTATCGAATCCGGACATCCACGTCCCCGGCCGACGCCGCGTCGAACGTCACCGACGCGGCGTCCTGAGCGACGAGACCTGGGACGATCGGTCGTGCTCCGGCCACCTCATAGAGCCGCCAATGAGCGTCGCTCCAGATCAGTGACAGGCCGGGCAGGCCGTTCGTGACCAGCTCGGCCTCGGCCCGTCCAGGCCAGGCGAGTTCGGCGTCGGGCACGGCGACGTACTGCACGGCCAGCTCTTCCAGCCACCGCCGATAGCTGTCCGCGGTCAGCGGCACCCCGGTTCCGGCAGCGCCCGGCACTGTCGTGAAGAACAGCGGATTGCGATCGATATCGGCCTGCCGCAGCCATCCCCGCGCGAGCGGCACGTCCCCCATCGAGGCGGCCTCCCAATAAGCCCGCGTCGGCGGAATCTCCACCCGACCGGTCAGCTCCTCCTCGGCGAGCCGCGCCCGCAACGGCGCGAAATACGCCGGATCAGCGGTCGGATTCCCGATGTCCCGCACGTCGTCGATCACCACGGGCGGCTGCCACCAGATCAGGGCGAGGAGCAGAAGATAAATCAATTTCCTGGTACGGGGGACCGCACCGTAGGCAGCGAGCACCGGAACACCGAACATGACGGCGAGCCGGGTCGCATTCAGGCCTACCGGGGTGTGGACGAGTGATGCCGCCAGCACTCCGGCCGACGCCAGCAGCGCCCCGATCCGTACCGCCCGCACCGGCACGAAAACCGCGACGATCAGCCCGGTCACCACGGCCCGAACCGTGTCGGTGCGGCTGATGTTCATCCACCCGCCGTCCCCGAACAGCACCGACGTGATCGCCAGGGGAACGGCCGCGGGAACAGCGAGCAGGAGTCCGTCCCGCCACCGCCCGCCGTGAGTTCCGATCGCCGCTGCTCGGTCGCCGTCGTGAGACTCGGGCTTCGGCAGGGAACCGGTTCGGGTGAGCAGCAGCGCCACGCCGGCCAGGCCGGTGAAGAGGCCGGCCACCGGACTGGTGGCGCCGGCGAGGAAGGCGGCCACGGCTGCGAAGCGGCGCAGGCGCGGCACGGTGAGCAGGACCAGCGCGCCGACGGCGAAGCAGATGCCGAGGCCGTACGTGACCCGCCCGCTCACCAGGTTCCCCGCGAAGGCGACGGTCCCGAAGACCGCGCCGAGGATCGGGCGCGCCGCGCCGGTGCGCCGGAACAGCACCGCGAGCAGCACCGGACCGGCGATGAGCGTGAGGACGCCGGTGACCCGGACGCCGAGCAAAGCCATCACCGGCTGGGAGATCAGGCTGTAACCGAATTGCTCGACGCCGGCGTACCAGCGCAGATCGACCGGGGTGAGACCGTGCCGTGCGAAGAAGTCGGCCCGGGCCACCTGGGCGGCCAGATCCGAGCCCATCGGGGGCAGGAACAGGTAGACGACGCCGAGGATCGCCGCCACCAGCGCGGTGATCCACTCCAGCCGGTGCCGGGCCCACATCCCGCCGACCCTACCGGTTCACCGGTGGTTGCAGCCTGTCACGGTAGGGTCGTCGCCATGCCGCGTCCATTCCTCGTCCGATATGCGGGACTGGCAGGCAGTCTGTTCCTGGCGGTGGCCGCCTGGTCCGGCGGCGCCAGCAGCCCGTGGGAACCCAACGTGACGCCGGGCACCATTTTCGCCGGTGAGAACGGTGTGCTGCTCCCGGTCTCGTGGCTGCTCGGGACGCTGTTGCTGATCGGCGCCTGGTGGGCGGGGCGGCGGCACGTACCGTCATTGCGGTGGGCTTATGTGACGGCCGCGCTGTGGGCTGTTCCGCTGCTCCCGTTCCTGCCCCTGGCCAGTTACGACGCGTACTCGTACGCATGTCAAGGTTGGCAGCAGAGTGCGGGGCTCGACCCGTACAGCGGCGGGCTTGATCTTCTGGGTTGTCCCTGGGCCGACGCCGTCTCGCCGACCTGGCGGCAGACGCCGGCGCCGTACGGTCCGGTGTTCCTGGTGCTGGCGGCGCTGGCCGCGAAGATCGGTGGCGGGCTGACCGGGACCGTCGCGGTGCTGCGGCTGATCGCGGTGCTCGGTGTCGTGGTGATCGGAATCTGCCTGCCGGTTCTGGCCCGCCGTGCCGGGGTGCCGCCGCAGCGAGCCGTGTGGCTGGTGCTGGCGTGTCCGCTCGTGCCCATTCACCTGATCTCCGGAGCACACAACGACGCGGTCATGGTCGCGCTGCTGGTCGCCGGTCTGACGGTGGCGACCGGCGCGACCACCTGGCCGAGAATGATCACTGCGGGAGTGCTGCTCGGGCTTGCCGTCGGGGTGAAGGCGACGGCCGTGGTGGTGCTGCCGTTCGCGGTGCTGCTCCTGCCGGGGCGCTGGTGGCGGTCGGCCCTGGTGCTCGGCTCCGCAGCCGCGGCGGCTCTCGGCGCGGTCTCGCTCGGTGCCGGGCTTGGCCTCGGATGGGTGACGAGCCTGTCCGGAAGTGGTGTGTCGGTGCAGTGGACCTCGATGCCGACGGCGGTCGGGCTGACGCTGGAACTGTTCGGCGTGCCGACCGCCGTGCCCGTCGCCCGGGTGGCCGGCATGATCATCCTGGCCGTCGTTCTGGTGCTGCTCTGGGTGCGCGTGGTGTCCCGCCCTGATTCGCACGATCCGGTGCACTACGCGGGGCTGGCGCTGGCGGCGACCGTGATCCTCGCCCCGGTGTTCCATCCCTGGTACGCCGTCTGGCCGCTCGCGGTGCTCGCCGCAACCGTCCGCAGGGAGACGTTGTGGCTGGTCACGCCGTGTGCGGTGGCCGCTGCGCTGTGCCTGCCGGACGGCTACAACCTGGCCCTCGTCACCAAGGCGCAGGGTGCCGTCGTCATGACCGTGCTCGCCGGTTGTCTAGTGTGGAAAGTCCTGAATGAAGCGAATCGTCACCCTCTGCGTCCTCGCGTCGATCACGGTGGGGGCGATCGTTCTCACCGGGCTCCGTAACGAGTTCTTCGACTCGAAGGTCTACCACGGCGCGATCCAGTACTGGTTCCGCGACGGCGGCATGGTCTACGACTTCCTGCGGCCGGGCACGCCGTACGGATTCACCTATCCGCCCTTCGCCGGCCTGGTCATGTCGCCGATGGCGTACCTGCCGATCCTGATCGTGGCGATCATCGCGACGCTGGCCACGACCGCGGCGACGGCCGTCGTGGTCTGGATGCTGGCGCGGCCGATTCTGGCCAGGCTGGGCTGGGACGACCGCATCGGCTGGGCCATCGCGATCTGCCTCGGACTGCTCTTCGAGCCGGTTCGCGAGACGATCACTTTCGGCCAGGTGAACATGCTGCTGCTCGCGCTGGTCACCGCCGACATGCTCTTCGGTGTGGCTCGCGGGCGGAAATGGGCCGGCGTCGGCATCGGCATCGCGGTCGCGATCAAGCTGACGCCCGGCGTGTTCATCCTCTACCTGCTGGTCACCCGGCGATGGCGGGCGCTGCTGACGTCGATCGGGTCGGCCGCCGGAGCGACGCTGCTGGCCGGGGCGCTGTTCCCGGACGAGTCGCGGGAGTTCTGGACGTCCGCGCTCTGGGACACGAACCGGGTGGGGCTGCTCTACTACCTGTCCAACCAGTCCGAGCGCGGTCTGCTGGCGAGGCTCCCCATCGACGTGATCGAGTCGAAGGTCTGGCTGGTGTGCGTGATCGCGACGCTGGCGGTCTGGGCGTGGCGCGTCGGGCGTTCACCCGGTGACGTGGTCGGCGGACTGGCGCTGACCGGTGTGCTCGGCTGCCTCATCAGCCCCGTCACCTGGATCCACCACTGTGTCTGGTTGATCCCGGCGTTGATCCGATGCGTGGAGCTCGGTCGGCCGTACCTGGGAATCTCGGGTTATGTCTTGATGACGTCGCATCTGACGTGGTGGTGGGAGAAGAGGCCGCGGCCGCCGCTGGAGCTGATCGGCGGCAACATTTATGTCTGGTTCAGCCTGGCTCTGCTCATCTGGACACCCCTCGGCACCCGCCGTTCGTCTGGCGTCCATGAATCGGACAAGATCATCGCGTAGTCAGCTTGCATGTCCATTCGCCGTACCACCTCGGCGGTTGTCTCCGCTGTGGCAGTGACCGCGGCGGCGGTCGCCAGCGTGCCCGCCGCTGCCTCCGCCCACGGTTACGTCAACACCTTCCACCGCCTCTCGACGTTTCCCGCATATCTGAACTCGTCGATCGACGATACGGCGGCGGCGGAGATCTCCACCGTCACCGAGGACGGCCGCACTGTCGTCTATACCGACAGCCCCGGCAAGCGCCTCGGCTTCATCGACATCACCGATGCCTCCAAGCCTCGGCCGGCCGGCACTCTCGCCGTCGGCGGTGAGCCCACGTCCGTCGCTCACCTGGGCCGTCTGCTGCTGGCCGGTGTGAACACCCGGACCAGCTTCACTTCGCCGTCCGGCAAGCTCGTCGTGATCGACTCGCGCACGCGCAAGGTGGTCCGCGAGATCGACCTCGGCGGGCAGCCTGACTCGGTCGCTGTCGCGCCGAGCGGCCGGTACATCGCCGTCGCCATCGAGAACGAGCGCGACGAGGACGTCAACGACGGGGCCATCCCGCAGGCGCCGGCCGGGTGGCTCTCGGTGATCGACACGCGGACCTGGAAGGTTTCCAAGGTCTCGCTGTCGGGGCTGTCCTCCGTGGCTCCGACGGATCCCGAGCCGGAGTACGTCTCGATCAACTCCCGGGACGAGGCCGTCGTCTCGTTGCAGGAGAACAACCACCTGGCGGTTGTCTCACTGAGGTCTGGCCGCGTCATTTCCGACTTTTCGGCCGGCAGCGTGACCCTTTCCGGCGTCGATACTCTGGATGACGACCAGATTGTTCTGGACGGCTCGATCACCGCTAAGCGGGAGCCGGACGGCGTCGCGTGGATCACCGACGACCTGTTCGCGACCGCCAACGAGGGTGACTACGAGGGCGGATCGCGCGGCTGGTCGATCTTCAACAAGAAGACCGGCAAGGTCGTCTGGGACGCCGGCAACACCCTCGAGCACATCGCGGTCGAGCACGGGCAGTACCCGGACAAGCGCTCGGACGCCAAGGGCATCGAGGTGGAGAACGTCGCCTTCGCACGGATGCGCGGCGTGCCGTACATCTTCGTGAACTCGGAGCGGGGCAACTTCACCGCGGCGTACGACGTCACGAACCCTGCCAAACCGCGCTTCAAGCAGCTCATGCCGACGACGAACGCTCCCGAGGGCGTCGTCGCGGTCCCGTCCCGGAACCTCGTCGTCGTGTCCAGCGAGGAGGAGGACCCGTCGATCGGGATTCGCGGCAGCGTGCAGATCTTCGGTCTCGGTGGATCATCGTCCTCTTCACACTCGTCGTCCTCGTCATCCTCGTCGTCCCTCTCGTTCCCTTCGTTTTCTTCGTCCTCTTCGGACACGCAGATCTCTTCTCGCGACGACATCCCGTGGGGTGCGCTCTCCGCGCTGTCGCCGGTGCCGGGCAGCCGGGACAAGCTGGTGTCGGTGACCGATTCCGTCTACACGCCGACGCGGATCCTGACCCTGTCGACCGACGGCGTCATCTCCCGCGAACTGGTCGTCACCAAGGACGGGGTCCCGGCCGGCTACGACGCCGAGGGTCTCGTGGCTCGTAAGCAGGGCGGGTACTGGCTGGCAGTCGAGGGGTCCTCCTCCTCGGCCAACCTGCTCGTGCGCCTCAACTCGGCCGGCGCCGTCCAGGAGGAGATCCCGCTCTCCGCCGACGTCGCCGCCGCGATCACCAGCAACGGTCTCGAAGGTGTCGCCGAGACTGGGAAGTACGTCTGGGTCGCCGTCCAGCGCGCGATCAAGGGCGATCCGGCGAACACCGCACGGATCGGCCGCTACGACACGACCACCAGGACCTGGTCGTGGCTGCTCTATCCGCTCGACACGGCACCGACCGGCTGGGTCGGCCTCTCCGAGCTGGTGGCGGTCGACGCCGACACGTTCGCGGTGATCGAGAGGGACAACCAGCGGGGCACGCTCGCGGCGGTCAAGAAGATCTACACGTTCGATGTGCCGTCGTCGTGGACCGGCACCCCCGGCGTTGCCAAGAAGCTGCGCAAGGATCTGCTGCCGGCGCTGAAGGCCGGTAACGGCTGGGTGCAGGACAAGGTCGAGGGGCTGGCCGTCGCGGGGAACGGTCGAACGTACGCCGTGACCGATAACGACGGTCTCGACGATGCGACGGGCGAGACCGTGTTCCTGGATCTCGGACGTTTGCTCTGAGGCTCTGGTTCTTCGGGACGGCGCCGGTCCGACCGGCGCCGTTCTGGATCATTAGTGGTGTGGAGATCCTTGCCGGTACGCCGGGATTGGCGTTTTCGCAGGTGGTGCACGTTCTGGTGCCCGGTCATGGCCGGAACGCCGACGCCACCGGCCTCACCCCGGGCGGCGAGGCGCGCTGCCGTGTCGCCGCCGGGCTCGGGCTTCCGGGCCGGATCGTCTGCGCCGGGTACAAATCGCCTGTCGACCGCAAAGGCGCTGCCTGGACCACGGCTGACGCTCCCGGCGAGGTGTTCCAGGGCGTACCGGAAGCCGACCTGATGCGGTCCTGGCTCGTGTCGGCGGGCGTCGCCCCCACCTCGATCTCGGTGGAACGGCACTCGATCGACACCGTCACGAACCTGCTCCGAGCCGAGCACGGATCCCACTTCGGCGACGATCGTCCGGTGGCGATCGTCACCCAGCGCGGCCACCTCCAGCGCATCCTGTCGATCGTGGCCCCGCGAACCCTGCGCCGCCCCTACCTCGGCGTCGTCGTACCGGGCGACATCGTCGAGAGCCCCCTCGCCGCCCCGGTCAGCCGCTTGATCAGCGCCCGTCTCCCCAGCAACCCCCAAGCCGCCATCACCACAGCCGAGCGCCGATCAACCCTCCTTTGGCGTACGGCGGAACGCCTCGGCAAACGGACCTACCACTAGAGCAATCCCCGCACCCAGCTCACGGCTGGCGAGTGCTGCCCGCCCGCTGCCCTTCGCGATGCCGCTCCACCATCCACTCGCCTGTGCGCCGCTCGCCTGTGCGCCCGCTGGCGTGTGCGCTGCTGGTCTTCCGCGCCGTTGGTGTGTGCGCTGGTGGTCTTCCGCGCTGCTGGTGTGTGCGCTGCCGGTCTTCCGCGCTGCTGGTGTGTGCGCTGCTCGTTTTCCGCGCCGCTGGTCTGTGGCGTCGCTCGCCTTCCTTGCGGCTCGCCTTTTAGCGCCCTCCGTGTCGCTCGTCTTCAGCGTCGCGGGCGTCAGCGTCGCTCGTCCTTAGCGCCGGATGCCGTCGGCTCTCGGCCTGGTCGGCGCCAGTCGAAGCGACGAACGGCGGCCACGCCGGCTGTGAAGCCGAGCATGACCGCCGTTCCCGGAGCCGTGCCGGTGATGTGCCCAGGATCAGATCAGCAGCCGAAACCGCTGGTCAAAGCCCTGGCAACGTCACACGTTGTAGTACATCTCGAACTCGTGCGGGGTCGGCCGCAGGCGAACCGGGTCGATCTCGTTGGTCCGCTTGTAGTCGATCCACGTCGAGATCAGGTCGTCGGTGAAGACACCGCCGGCCGTGAGGAACTCGTGGTCGGCCTCGAGCGAGTTGAGCACCGCGTCCAGCGAGCCCGGAACCTGCTTGACGCTGCCCCACTCCTCCGGCGGCAGGTCGTACAGGTCCTTGTCGATCGGCGCCGGCGGCTCGATCTTGTTCTTGATGCCGTCGAGGCCGGCCATCATCTGGGCCGAGAACGCCAGGTACGGGTTCGACGACGGGTCCGGCACGCGGAACTCGACGCGCTTGGCCTTCGCGTTGCTGCCCGTCACCGGGATGCGGGTGCAGGCGGAACGGTTGCGCTGCGAGTAGACCAGGTTGACCGGGGCCTCGTAGCCCGGCACCAGGCGCCGGTACGAGTTGACGGTCGGGTTGGTGAACGCGAGCAGCGACGGCGCGTGGTGCAGCAGACCGCCGATGTACCAGCGGGCGGTGTCCGACAGACCCGCGTAACCGGTCTCGTCGTAGAACAGCGGCTCACCGGCCAGCCAGAGGCTCTGGTGGGTGTGCATGCCGGAGCCGTTGTCACCGAAGAGCGGCTTCGGCATGAACGTCGCCGTCTTGCCGTGCTCCCAGGCGGTGTTCTTGATGATGTACTTGAACAGCTGCATCTGGTCGCCGGCGTGCAGCAGCGTCGAGAACTTGTAGTTGATCTCGCCCTGGCCCGCGGTGCCGACCTCGTGGTGCGAGCGCTCGACGGTGAAGCCGGTGTCGACCAGGCGGCGCACCATGGCGTCACGCAGGTCGGAGTAGTGGTCGACCGGGGAGACCGGGAAGTAGCCGCCCTTGTACGCGGTCTTGTAACCGCGGTTGCCACCCTCCTCCACACGACCGGTGTTCCACGCGCCCTCGATCGAGTCGATGTAGTAGAACGCCTGGTGGGCAGAGGTCTCGTGGCGGATCGAGTCGAAGATGTAGAACTCGGCCTCGGCGCCGAAGTAGGCCGTGTCGGCGATGCCGCTCGACGCCAGGTAGGCCTCGGCCTTCTTGGCCACGTTCCGCGGGTCACGCGAGTAGGCCTCGCGGGTGAACGGGTCGTGGATGAAGAAGTTGAGTGCCAGCGTCTTCTGGATACGGAACGGGTCGATGAAGGCGGTCGCCACGTCCGGCAGCAGCATCATGTCGGACTCGTGGATGGCCTGGAAGCCGCGGATCGAGGACCCGTCGAAGGCGAGGCCGTCGGTTGCAACGCTGTCGTCGAACGACTCGACCGGGATGTTGAAGTGCTGCATCACACCCGGGAGGTCACAGAAACGTACGTCGACGAACTTGACGTCCTCGTCTTTGAGGTATCGCAGGAGTTCCTCGGGATTGGCGAACACACGTCCTCCTGGCACAGTTTTCCGATACCGGGCGGCATGGGCCGCCACCTGGCAAGGCTGGTCGCGACGTTATGGGTACGGAGTTGCCCCGGCGTATCCCTATTGTTTCCGCCGTGTTACGGACTGGGCCGAGAAGGCACGGCGATACGCACGCTGATCACTCGGACACTATCGCGTACGCTCGGAAGACGTGGCTGCTTCCGTCAACGAATCCCCGGTGACCCCGACCGGGCTCGAGCCCGCCGGCCTCGGTCCGCGACTGGCGGCCATCGTCATCGACTGGGTGCTCTGTCTCCTGATCGCGAGCTTTTATGCCAGCCCGTCCGAGAAGACATGGCCTCCCGTTCTCATCCTGATCGTGGCCAACACCTTCTTCCTTGGTCTCTTCGGCCAGACGCCTGGCATGCGCTTGGCTCGCATCCACGTCGTCCCCTACAGCGACGACTCTTCCTATAGCGACGGGAGAGTGATCGGCCTCGGCCGCGGTCTGATCCGCGCCGTGCTGCTCGGCCTCTTCATCCCCGCGATCATCATGAACAGCCAGGGGCGTGGCCTGCACGACCGCGCCGCGGGCTCCATCGTGGCAAAGATTTCGCGGCGCTGACAGGGCGCTGGCCATGAAAAGAAGTGATGGCAGGTAGTAGCAAATTTCATTGGCCATCGCGGTTCTCTTCGGCGGACTCTGAAGCGGTCGAACCACCGACCACGCCGCCACCCGGCGTCCGGAATCCGAAGGCCTGCTCATGAGTGACCAGATCATCCGGCTCCCTAGCCGGCGCCGGCTCCCCTCCGAAACGTCGCCTGTCCAGCTCGGGCTCGACGGCACCCTCCGGCCTGGTGGCCGCCGGACTGCGCAGGCCCCACGGCCCCTCGGCCTGCTGAGGTCGCTCGGGAGCACCGATCACGCTCGGGCCGGCCTGCGCCCGAGACCCTTCCGTCCCGAGCCAGTCCGCCCACGGCGCGCCCCGATCCCGCCGTGACGAACTCGGCGGCACAGCGTCCGGAGCAGCCGGCGAGGCCGGCCGGGCGATGACCGGCGGCGTGGTTCCCGGCCTGGTCGCGGCGCCGCGGGCCGTGCCCGCAGGCCCCGTCTCTTCCGCACTGCCAGGACGCCACTCACGCTCACCGGCGGGATTCCTGAGTACGGGCGGAGCAGCCGAGTCAGACGGTCGCCCCAAGAGGTCGCTGCCCTGTTCGAGACCACGCCGCCGATCGCTCCAGGGCCCAGCCTGCTCATAGCCGGACCCGCCCTGTCCGGCCAGCCCAGGATCGGCCAGCCCAGAGCCGGCCAGCCCAGGCCGCGACGACGAAGGATCGCCGGCCCGCCCGCCGCCCGAAGTCCCAGGGCGTCCACCGCCCGGGGCCGTGGGGTGCCCGCCACTGCGAGCTCCCGGAAGGCCATCACCGGGCCCGCCAGGCTGGCCGCTGCTCGGGTACCCAGAAGCGCCGGGACCAGATCCGGGGCGTCGGGCAATGGAGGATCCGGAGGGCCCACCGAACCGGTCGTCGCCTGACTCACCGGTTCGTCCGGTGCCCTGAGCGCCGAACGTCCCTCCGGGCTGGACAGCGCCAGGCGTTCCAGGACCCGCGATGCCGGGCAGCCGAGGCGTCAATCCAGGTCGGCCGGTGCTCGGCGTTCCGGGTGTGCCTCCGAACCGTGTGGTGCCAGTTTCGGGGCCGCTACCTCGCGTCCCGGGGCCGCTGCCTTCACTTCCGGGAGCGCCGGTTCGGGGCCCGCCGCGGCCGCCGGGTGGGTTTGCGGGGTTGCTCGGCGTGACACCGAGGCGACCGCCGCCAGGCGTGCCGGGACTACCGGGCAGAGCGCCTGGCCGACCCGAGCCAGGTGTTCCAGGACCGCCGGGCCGTCCAGCCACGCCCGGACGGCCAGGAGTGCCAGGGATGCCAGCCGTGCCCGGGCTGCCATGGGCGCCGGGACCGCCGGACGTGCCAGGACGGCCAGGGGTGCCGGGACCGCCAGGCCGGCCAGGGGTGCCAGGACCGCCAGGACTGCCGGGACGGCCAAGGGCGCCGGGACGGCCAGGGGCGCCGGGCGTGCCGGGACGGCCAAGGGCGCCGGGACTGCCGGGACGGCCAAGGGCGCCGGGCGTGCCGGGAACGCCGGGAGCGCCGGGGCGCCCAGGGGTGCCTGGGCGGCCGGGTTGCTGCGGGACCGGTGTGGTGGGGCGGTTGCCGGGACGGAGAGGGGGTTGGGCTGTGGGCGGGAAGGGTTGGCCGGGGCGGCGGATCTCGCGGCTGGCGGGCGGTCCGGACGGTGTCGATGCCGGTGGCTGGCTGGACGGGCGGCGCAGAGAACGGCCCGGGGGAGGGGCGCTGGCCGGTGGGGGCAGGGTGCCGGGTGCGCGGCTGGCTCGGCCGAACTCGCCGGGTAGCGGTGGACGGATCGTGGCGGGCGGGATGGTGCTGGGAGGGGCTGTCTGTCCAGGAGGGAGGGTGCCCGGAGGAAAGGTCCCCGGCGGGAGGGTGCCAGGCGGGAAGGTCTGCCCGGGCGGAATGACGGTCGGGGGGATGGTTCCGGGGGTTACGCCGGGCGGTGTTGTTCCTGGCGGCAGCGTTCCCGGGGGAATGGTGCCGGGCGGCAGTGAGCCGGGCGGCAGCGTCGGCGAGCCCGGGGGCAGGCCGCCCGGAGAGGGGAACTGGCCGCCGGGCGGGATCGTGCCGGGCGGCAGGGCTCCGGGTGGTAGTGCGCCGGGAGGTCGCAGAACGGGCGGTACGACGCCGGGCGGGGCGGTGCCGGGAGGTGTCACGCCGGGCGGGGTGGTGCCAGGAGGTGTCACGCCGGGCGGAACCAGGCCGGGCGGTGTGACGGCGGGCGGCTGCGCGCCGGGAGGGACCAAGCCCGGGGGAGTCAGACCGGGCGGGGTTAGAGCCGGGGGAGTGAGACCCGGCGGGGTGAGGCCGGGCTGGTTGGAGACCGGCTCGGTGACGAAGCTCGGGCCGGTTTCGGCCGGGGCGTTCTGGGCGCCGGGGATTCCGGTGGGAGGGAGGGCAGCCGGTTGGCTGAGTACAGCGTTCATCGGCTGGACCGGTGGGCCGACACCGCCGGAGACCACGGCGATGTAGTCGAAGAACTGGTCACCATAGCGTTGGGCCAGCACTTGGGCCTCGCGGCGGTAACGCTCGCGGATCTCGAGCTGGTCCTCGGCGATCTCCTCCTCGCGGGCGGCGTTCCAGCTCACGCCGCTGGTCAGGAACGAGCCCAGGTTCTCGCCGAAGCTGACGTTCTGCGCGTCCTGCAGCTCGCGCTCATAGCGGGTCAGGAGCTGGTCCAGCTCGCGGCGGGCGTCGAGGGAGACGTTCACCAGGTGGCGCAGGGCGGTCACGTTGTTCTGGGCGGCGTCCATCCAGACGTCGAGATAGGTGAGCGCCTCGCCGGGACCCTTGCGCAGGAAGGCGTCGCGGGCCGCAGGGGACTGCCAGTGCTCGTCCTGCAGCACGGTGCTCTGCTGGACCACGAAGTGGCGGATGTCGGCCATGAACGACCAGGTGTTCTGCCACTGGTCGGCGAGGGCGGCCATCTGCTCCGGGTGCAGGTTCCGGATCTTCACGGCGACGGCTTCGACGGTGAGGGGATTGCCGGCGCCGGGTGGCGCGGTGAACGGGATCTGCGACGACGGATGCGTGCCGTAACGCGTCTGCCCGCTGTACGGGCTGTACCCGTAGTTCGGATCGGCGGTGGCGCCCCAGTACTCACCCATGGCTCATCCGTTCGCAAGCGGGCCGGAGGTACGGGTCCCGGTCGTCACCCGGTTGGTCTCCTCGAGCACGCCGCTCTCTCCGGGGCGATACGTGCTCGTGGTGCTCTCCCTGGTGACGGGATCGACCTTTTCCGTGGTCAGGCTCGTGGTACGGCCCTCGGCATCGACCGTTTCGGTGCTCTGCTCGGTGATGTTCGGTCCGTCGTACGAAATCGTGGTCTTGGTCGTGGCGGTGAGCGTGCCGTCCGTGCCGAAGGTCTCCACCGTCGTGGTCCGGACCGGGCCGTCGAAGCGGCTGGAAGTGCGTGTCGTGGAGGCCGAGATCGTCTCGCCACCGCGGCCGAAGATCGTGGTCGTCGTCGTCGCGACACCACCCGGCGGGGTCACTGTGGACACCTCGCGGCGCTCGCCGTTCGGCCCGTTCGAGATCTGCAGAGTCTGGTACGCGGAAACCGCCGTGACAGGACCGTCCTGCCAGAGCGCGCTGTCGGCAGCTGGAGGTGCGGCGGTGCCGGCCATCTGCTGGTCGAGGTAGGTGGCGCCGAGCTCGTCCGGAAGGCCGGCCGGCCGCGGAACGGTCTTGTCGCCGAAAGCGAACAGCACGTCGTCGAGGGAGGCGAGCGACGCGGCGGAGGCGGCGTCGCTGGAGCGGTAGCTCTCGGCGATGGTCTGCGCCGCGTTCGCCACATTGCCGAGCGACTCGGCCAGCTTGCCGAGATACGTGCTGAGCTCGGCGGCGTTCGCCTGCAACCCGGCGCGAACCGCATCGGCCTCGCCGAGTACGTCGCCGCTGAAAGCGCGGACCGGCATCTCGCCGAGCGGGGCGAGATACCCGGAACGTGCGGAAATATCGGCTTGCTGACTCGCGAGGAGCCGGGCGTACTCGCGGAGGCCGTCCAGATCGACAGCGATCGCCGGACCGCCGCGCAACCACGGCGCCGCGGCGTTCGCCGAGGTCTGCTCCGGATAGGGGTTCTCGGTGCCCATCACGCCTCCCCGTATTGACCATGATCACTGTTGCTTCCGGTGATCGGGTGACGCTGGAGAGTACGCACTCTTCCGGGAACCGGTTCGAACCGAGTCCGTACGGGCGGCGTACGGGAAGGCATAACCCACTTTTGAGGACTGGGGAGAGAGGCAATGGCAGGTTTCGGGCAAGTCCACGCGACTCAGGAACAGCTCACTGCGATGGCGAACCGCTGCGGTGAGACCGGTCAGAGCATCTCGCAGGGCATGAACCGTGTGATGGGCGAGATCCAGGCCCTCAGCGGCGGGGCCTTCGCGGGTACGGCGAACAACGCGCTCCAGGACGTCTCGGTCCAGCTCAACGACGGCCTGTCGAAGATCATGAGCGCTCTCGACGAACTGGCGGGCAAGATGACCGCCGCTTCCAGCACCTACGGCGTGAACGACGAGGAAGCCGCGCAGGCGATTCGCTCGGCGGGTTCCGGCGCCGACGGTTCCGTAGTCAGCATCCTGCGCGGCTGAGCGCCCGAGATCGAGGAGTAGAGAAATGAACATCACCTACAACTTCGGCCAGATCACCGAGGCTTCGGCATCGATCAACACGTTCCAGAACCAGATGGACCAGCAGCTCAACGACCTGTACGCGGCCTTCACGCAGCTGTTCGCCGCGGACTGGACCGGCGCGGCCGGAACCGCCTGCGACGAGGCGCGGCAGAAGTGGAACCAGGGCGCCACCGAGATCAAGGCGGCGCTGGCGGGCGTGGGTGTCAAGCTCGGTGCCTCGTCGGAGCGGATGCAGCAGGTCGACCAGCAGATCGCCGCCGGCATGTGATGACCGCGGAGACGGGCCATGGTCGCCGGTGGGCAAAACCGGCGGCCGGTCCGTCACGGCGGTGAGCTGCCTACTCGGCCTTCATCGGCTGGGCCGGCAGGAGCTGCCTACTCGGCCTTCATCGGCTGGGCCGGCACGAACTGCTGGGAGGCCTTCACCGGCTGGGCCGGCAGGAGCTACCGGGAGGGTTCGGCTGATCGGCGGAAACGGGGAGGTTCCGTTCATGAAGTACGCCAGGGTCATCGCCGCTGCGGGCCTGCTCATAGTGCTGACACCGGCGCCGGCGAGAGCCGCCCCGGGTGTCGACTGCGCCGAGCCCGGCGAGTCCGAGATCGCCGTCTCCTGGGCGCGGGAGGCGTTGAACGCCGGCTCGCTGAAGACGGTCGCTGACGGGAGCGGTGCCCGGGTCGCGGTTCTGTCGACCGGTGTGGACAGTGGGCAGCCCCGGCTACGGCAACGGGTGCTCAACGGCATCGACGCGGTCGACGGTGGTTTTGCGAACGACGATTGCACCGGCACGGGTACGCAGGTCGCGGGCGTGATCGCGGGGCGGCCCGAGGACGGCGACGCCGGCCTGGCGGGACTGGCACCGAATTCGCGCATTCTGCCGATCCGGGTGCAACTCGACGACCCGGTCGGGTCCGAGACCGATCCGGACACCCTTGCTACCGGCATCGATCAGGCGGTGGCCGGCGGCGCCGATGTCGTCGTTGTGGTCACCCCGGTCTACCAGGACGATCAGGATCTTCAGGCGGCCGTCGCGGGCGCGATCGATCAGGGTGTCGTCGTCGTTGCGGCCGCCGGCGATCTGGGCGGTGCCGATGAAGGGAACCCCACGCCGTACCCCGCGGCTTATCGAGATGTGATCGGGGTCGGCGCCATCGATCAGAACGGCCGGATCTGGCCGGATTCGCAACGCGGGGACTTCGTCGATCTGGTCGCGCCCGGGGTTGCCGTGCCGACGCTGCAGACCGGGCGTGGGCTGGTCGAGATCACCGGCACGGGGGTGGCGGCCGGATTCGTGGGCGCTGCCGCCGCGTTGGTCCACGATCGGCGGCCGGATCTCGGGGTGCGTGCGGTGGTGCGGTTGCTGACCGGTACGGCGGGGCCAGCGCCCGCGGGTCCGGCGTTCGGGGCCGGGGTGATCGATCCGATGGCGGCGATCACCGGTCAGCTTGTTCCGGCGGAGAGCCGTCCACTCCCGGGGGTGGAGGCCGTGCCGCCCGAGGACACCGCTGCGGAAGGGCGGCGTCGGGCGTATGCACTGGTCGGAGCTCTGGTCGCGGGGATTCTTGCGGTGGCGGTGATGGTTCTTGCCGCCGCGATGCGCCGAAGTCGGCGACAGCGCTGGCGGCCCGGGACGGCACCCGCGCTTCCGGTGGGTTCGGAGCCGCTCGAACCGGGCCCACCGGTCATGCTCCTCGACGACGCGCTGCGCTGACCGAAAGCGACACGTAAAGCCAGCCGGGAAACGAACGCGCAAAGCCAGCCGGGAAATGGACGCGCAGAGGCAGCCGGGAAACGGACGCGCAAAGGCAGCCGGGAACGGACTCGCAGAGGCAGCCGGAGAACGGACGCGCGACGTCAGTCCACTGTGGCGACCGGCTTCACGGCCTCGGCCGGGTCCAAGGTCACCCCGGCCGGGATGGTGTTCAGCAGAGCTGCAGGGATCTCGGTGGCGTTCTCCGGGGCGTAACCCAGGAACGCGGCCACGTCAGGGTCCGGCAACGGGTGGCGGGCTCCCAGATCGGTGATCAGCTGGATTCCTCCTGCTGAGCGGACCAGTTCGAAGCGGCCCGGCGGGACCTGGACGGCGTCGGCGAGGGGGGCGCCGGTCGTCGGTACGGCGTTGGACAGGGCCGCGGCCGGGGTGCCGATCAGCAGATCCGGGGGAGCGGCGGCGTCCCGGGTGACGGCGCAGGCGGCGGTGTCCGCGGTGATCGGCGCCAGTTCGGGAACGGTGGCGGGGCCCTGGACCGACTGGTCGGCGTCCGGGTCCAGGGGTTCCGGGTCGAAGCGGGCCACGTCGGCCGCGGAGATCTCCTGCGGGTCGGACGGGAAGGCGGCGTCCAGGACGGCCTGTTGCAGGGGAGTGATCGGGGCCAGTCTGTCGTCCAGGACCAGGTAGAACTGGCGGCCCGAGCCGGTCTCGTTGAACAGGACGTCGCCGTTGTCGAAGCCCTCGACGGCGTCCGAGTCGCCGCCGCGGTCGTCCACGTCGATCGGGGCGATGTCGGCGCCGGACGGCAGGGCGTTCAGCCAGGCCACGCCCACGGGGGTGGGTGACACCGCGCCGAACAGGGCCGGAACGGTCACCCGGGCGTTCCGGATCAGATGCTTGCGGCCCTGCCACACGAGGTTGATGCCGCCGGCCGGGTCGCCCGCTACGAGGAGGGCGCGGTCTCCGAGCGGCCGGCCCTCCGTACCAGGTGGCGTCGAACCCACTAGGAGCACTGTTCGTGGATCGGTGGAGGCGACCGCGCACATCGACCACGGCAGCCGGACCTGCTGACCGGGGTCCGGGAGGGAGGCCGGTGCACCCGCGATGCCGATCGTGACGCCGCGGGGAACATCGGTCAGGGACTTGGCGGCCACCCGGAAGACCTGCGGATTCGGTCGGGCGGCGGCCAGCTTGGCCGAGGTGAAGTTCAGCGCGGGGTGCAACTTGTCGCGCAGATAGACGAAACTGGCGCCGGTTTCCCGCTCGACGACCACTGACCCGTCCGTCTGCCACTGATCCGGTCCGCTGCGGGTGAGGACGCCGTAGATGCCGTACACCGCCGCCACCAGGATCGCGACCATCAGGCCGGCGAAGAGGGCGCCGATGCCACGGCGCAGCGGGGACTGGGCCGGATCGGTCTCGCGCATCACGAACGCGGAGATCACGCGCTGGTTCATGAACTGGTAGGACTGCAGTTGGTCGCGCCGGGACGTCACGATCTAGCCGCCGATCGAGGCGAACAGGCCGCGGATCTCGTCGTAGACGCCGATCACCGCGCAGGCCAGCGGGATCAGCGCCATGATCGCGACGACGTCGAGGATGTCGGCGGCGCGGCCCAGGTAGGGCGACGGCGGGCGTTTGCTGAAGACGATCGCCGCGGGCAGCGCGATCGCCGCGGTCAGCAGTGCGCCGGCGAGAAGAGCGATTCCCGGTACGTCTCCCGTCACGACCGGACCGGCTCCCAGGCCGGCCAGACCAGCGAACCCGGCGACCAGCAACGGGATGCGCTGGGGAGCGGTGGGCAGCAGGCGAGCACGGAGCAGCAGCGCCGTCACCGCGGCGATCATGAGGAGCACCGACGAGGTCGCAGGGCCGGTGAGAGCCAGGAACGTCATGGCGATGAAGCTGCACAGGGCGGCCGAGAGCAGCAGGCCGGTGAGCACTTCGGCGGAGCGGACCACGGCGGCGAAGACGTCCTCGCGGCGGGGTACGGGCTTGTCCTGGAGGATCTCCTCGGCGCGGTTCGGCAACTCCGGGTAGGGCAGGCGGCCGAGCCAGCCGGCGAGAACCGGGTACGCCGGCAGCAGACCGATCGCGGCGGTCAGCGCCACGGCGGCGGCGCCCGCGGCGGACATGCCGGCCAGGGACAGCGCCGCGGCGAGCAGACCGGTCAGGCCGGCCGCCATCCCGGCGACGAAAAGCCTGGCCAAGCCCGCGACCCCGACGTGGCCGAGGACGCTGAGCACCAGCAGCGTCGACGATCCGAGCAGCAGGCCCGGAGCGCCGATCTCGGGCGCGGCGAGCAGCCAGGCGCCGCCGAGGAACGCATAGGGCAGGCCGGAGGCGGCCACGATCGCGCCGGCGCCGGCGTCGCTGAACGCCCGGGAGAGCAGGATGCCGGCCACGATCAGCGCCACGCCGACCGCGAGGGCTATGGACGCGGTGACCACCCACGGTGGACCGTCGGCGGCGAGCCCGCCGATGCCGAGCAGCAGCGCGCCCGCGGTGACGGCGAGGCCGCAGCGGCGGGTAGCGGTGTCACTCCACGTCCGCCCGGCGCGCCGGGAACCGCTCGCGATCACCTCGACGACGTCGTCGTACGCCAGCTCGGGCCAGTCGTCACGGGCCGGGCTCAGGTGCAGCAACTCGCCGTCGCGAACACCTTGAGTAGCGAGATTGCGTCCCGGTTCGAGCACGGCGCCGGTGGCCCGCCGCAGCACCCAGCCGCCGGTGAGATCGGCCGCCTCACCCGATGAGGCGTGGCGCAGCAGGTGCGGCAGCAACTCGGCGACGAGCATGTTGTCGGGCAGCGCGAGATCCATCCGGCGGGTCGGCGCGGCGACAGTGACCCGGGCGAGGCTAGGCCCTCCCGGTGCGGTCATGACCACCTCCTGCATAGCCGCGCGCTCCCAGAATCAAGCACTGAAAAGCACCAAGAGCATCGCCGGGCACACGAAAAGTAGCGGCCCGCTCAACGTAGCAGCATCCACCGACACGAATGGGGGACGGCAGCGCGGATCAAAGAGGACGGATAGGATTATGCGATCCGTCACCGCCGGGGAGCCCAGCGTGAGGAGCCCGTGTGACCGTCACGATCGTCAAGCGGCCGCCGCGCAGGCCGGCGCCCGTCATGCCCGTCGGTGAAGTGCTGCTCGAGCCGCCGCCCGAGGTGCCGCAGCCGTCCGGCAAGGCATGGACGCGGATGCTGATGATCCTCCCGATGGGTGCCGGCGCGGGTGCGATGGCGCTGATGATGGGCGCCGGCCGGGGCGGGGCGATCACCTATGTGGCCGGGGCGATGTACGGCGTCTCGATCCTCGGCATGATCGCCATGATGGCCGCTAACACCAGTGGGCCGGGCAAGCGCGAGATGATCGAGGCGAGGCGGCAGTACCTGCGGCATCTGTCCCAGCTGCGAGCCCAGTTGCGGACGACGATCAAGCAGCAGCGGGAAGCGCTCTACTACCGCAATCCCGACCCGGAGACGCTGTGGAGCTTCACCGACAGCGGCCGGCTCTGGGAGCGGCGCCGCGGTGACGCCGACTTCAGCGTGGTCCGGATCGCGGTCGGCGCGCAGGAGGTGGCGACCCGGCTGGTGCCGCCGCAGACCCGTCCGGTCGACGAGCTGGAGCCGCTCTGTGCGACGGCGCTGCGCAGGTTCGTGAACGCGTACTCGGTGGTGCCGGACCTGCCGGTGTCCGTGTCGCTGCGGGACTTCTCGCATCTCTACATCCGCGGCGGTGACCAGCAGAAAGAGGACTTCACCCGGGCGCTGATCGCGCAGATGGCGGTCTTCCACGCCCCCGACGACCTGCGGATCGGGGTCTGCGTTCCGGACGACCGGCGTGCCCGATGGGACTGGGCGAAGTGGCTGCCGCACGCGCAGCACCCGGGCAAGACGGATGCGCTGGGTCCGGTGCGGCTGGTGGCGCCGAGCATTCCGGCGCTCGAGGCGATGCTCGACGACGTGCTGCTCAACCGGCCGCGCTTCGACCCGGGCATCATCCAGAACCCGCACGTCGTGGTGATCATCGACGGCGGTTCGACGGCCGGGTCCGATCACCTGATGACCGAGGGCGGGGTGGCCGGGGTGACGCTGCTCGACCTGTCGGTCCCGCCGCCGCGGCTGCTCGACGACAGTTCGGTGGTGCTCGACATCGCCGCCGACGGGACGGTCACCGGCACCACCATGGACGGACCCGCCGAGGTGGGCCGGGCCGACCGGCTGGGGATCGAGCAGGCCGAGGTGCTGGCCAGGGAACTGGCTCCACTGCGGCTCTCGGCCGCCTCCATCGCCGACCAGCCCGCCGTGTCGCAGGATATGGGGCTCACCGAACTACTGGACGTCGTCGACCCGTACATCATCGATCTTGAAAGGCATTGGGCCAGTCGCCCCAATCGTGACCGGATGCGCGTGCCGATCGGGGTGGGTCTCGACGGGCGGCCCATCGAGCTCGATCTCAAGGAGTCGGCGCAGGACGGCATGGGGCCGCACGGTCTGCTGGTCGGCGCGACCGGCTCGGGCAAGTCGGAGCTGCTGCGCACGCTGGTGCTCGCGCTCGGGCTGACGCACAGCCCGGAGATCCTCAACTTCGTGCTCGTCGACTTCAAGGGTGGCGCCACCTTCGCCTCGCTGGACCGGCTGCCGCACACCGCCGCGATGATCACGAACCTGGAGGACGAGCTTCCGCTGGTCGACCGGATGCTCGGCGCGATCTCCGGCGAGCTGAACCGGCGGCAGGAGCTGCTGCGCAAGGCCGGCAACTACGCCTCGCAGCGCGACTACGAGCGGGCGCGGTCGGCGGGGGTGCCGCTCACTCCGCTGCCCAGCCTGCTCTTCATCGTCGACGAGTTCTCCGAGCTGCTCAGCGCGCGACCCGACTTCATCGACATGTTCGTCCAGATCGGACGTGTCGGCCGCTCGCTCGGCATCCACCTGCTGCTCGCCTCGCAGAAGCTGGAGGAGGGCCGGTTGCGCGGCCTCGAATCGCACCTCTCCTACCGGATCGGCCTGCGGACGTTCTCGTCGATGGAGAGCCGGGCCGTTCTCGGGGCGCCCGATGCGTACGAACTGCCGCGCTCGCCGGGCCACGGATACCTGCGCACCGGCACCGAGGGGCTGATCAGGCTGAAGGCGGCATACGTCTCCGGGCCGGTCCGCCGCCATGGCGCCACGGCGAGCGGCGGGGCGAAGGCCGGTGACCCGATCCGGGAGTTCTCCACGTTCTACGCCGTTCAGGAGAAGCCCGAGAAACCCGCCGAGGAAGAAGCGCCGCCGGCCGAGGAGGGCGGCGACACCCTGCTCGAGGTGCTCGTGCGGCAGATGGAGAACCAGGGCGCCCCCGCGCACGAGGTCTGGCTGCCGCCGCTGGACACCGCGCCGACGCTCGGCCAGATGCTCCCGCCCGTGATCACGACGCCGGACCGCGGACTCACCGCCGACGCGACAGACCGATTCGGATCACTTCATGCGCTCGGCGGGATCGTCGACAAGCCGTTCGAGCAGCGCCGCGACCCACTGTGGATCGACCTCTCCGGAGCGGCGGGCAACGTCGTCGTCGTGGGTTCCGCCCAATCCGGCAAATCCAACCTTCTGCGTACGCTCATAGCCTCGCTAGCCCTCACCCACACCCCGCGAGAGGTGCAGTTCTACGGCCTCGACTTCGGGGGTGGCCCACTCAGCGCCCTGGCCGACCTGCCACACGTCGGCGGTGTCGCCACCCGGCGTGACGTCGACCGGGTCCGCCGGACGATCGCCGAACTGCACGGGCTGATGCGCGCCCGGGAGGACCTCTTCGCCCGGGAGAACGTGGAGGGCGCCGCCGCGTACCGGCGTGCCAAGGCGCAGGGGCGGTTCGGCGAGGACCCGTTCGGCGACGTCTTCCTGGTGGTCGACGGGTGGGCCACGCTGCGGTCGGAGTTCGAGGACCTGGAGACGACCGTCCACGAGATCGCCAACCGCGGGCTCGGCTTCGGCATCCACGTGCTGGCCGCCACGAACCGCTGGATGGACATCCGCCCGCAGATCCGCGACGTCTTCGGCACCCGCCTCGAACTGCGGCTCGGCGAACCCAGCGACTCGGCGATCAACCGGCGTGAAGCGGTGAACGTGCCGGAGTCGGCGCCCGGCCGCGGCCTCACCCCGGACGGCTACCACTTCCTCGCGGCGCTGCCCCGGATCGACCGGGAACAGCGCGTCGACGACCTCGCCGACGCCGTGGCCGAGCTGGTCAAACACGCCACCGAGCACTGGACGGGCGCGCCTGCCCCGCGGGTGCGCCTGCTGCCGGCCGAGCTCCCGTACGCGAACCTGCCCCCGGCCGACGGCGAGAGGATCCCGATCGGGATCGCCGAGGCCGACCTCCAGCCGGTCTGGCTCGACTTCGACAACGAGCCGCACGCGCTGCTCTTCGGCGACGTCGAATCCGGGAAGAGCTCGTTCCTGCGCAGCCTCGCCAAGTCGATCGCGGCGAGCCACACCCCCGCGCAGGCCCGGATCCTCCTGGTCGACCTGCGACGCAGCCTGCTCGGGTGCGTTCCCGCCGAGCACACCATCGGGTACGGGACGTCCGCACAGGTGACGACCGATCTGATCAACCAGGTCGCCACCGCGATGCGCGAGCGGCTGCCCGGTCCCGACGTCACCCCGGAGATGCTGGCGAGCCGCAGCTGGTGGAAGGGCCCGCAGCTGTACGTGCTGGTCGACGACTACGACCTGGTCGGGCAGGCGCCGTTGCAGCCGCTCCTGGAGTTCCTGCCGCAGGCCCGCGACATCGGCCTGCACGTGGTGCTCACCCGGCGGGCCGGCGGGGCGAGCCGGGCGCTCTTCGAGCCGATCGTCAGCCGGATCCGCGAACTCGCGTCACCGGGCATCCTGATGTCCGGGCCACGGGAGGAAGGCGCGATCTTCGGCACCCTGAAACCGCAGCCCCTGCCGGCCGGCAGGGCCTGGATGGTGACGCGGAAACACGGTGCTCGTCTCGTACAACTGGCCTGGAGCCCACCCGGTCGCTAGCGTCGCGGCGCGCCCAGCAGCTGTTGTTCCACGCCGGTCTGATGCAGCTGCACGAACCGTTCCGGGCCGTCGCCGACGAGCGCCACCATGTCGTCGGTCATGAACTGCAGCAGCCGCCCGTTCTGCTGGTCGAGCCGCAGCGAAGCGGCAGCCAGCGTCGCCTCGTCGCCGCCCAGCCGCTGCATCAGCGTCAGACCGGCCTCCTGCAGCGTGGCGATGCCCGGGCGATCCAGCTGCCGCAGCACGGTGACCTGCGCCGACCACGATCCCAGCGGGGGAGGCGCCGCCGGGCCGGTGACACCGAGGTCATAGACGATCAGCGACGGCGTCTGCGCGCTGCCCGGCGGCAGCGTGTCCGGTTCGCCGCCCAGCACGGTGAGACGGTGGTACTGCCCGGTCGCGCGCTCACCGAAGCCCGACCACGCGCGCTGCTCGGTGGTCACCACCAGGACCCGGGCGCCGACCGCGAACGCCCTGAAGATCAAGAGCTGCGCGGCCCAGACTCCGCCGATCAGGGCTAGGCGGGTCGGGCTCGGATCAAAGACCTTCAGGTGTACGGGGAGATGCTGCTGATCCCGCCCCACCAGAAGCCCGGCGCCGGCCCGATCCGGATGCTGCGGTGTGCCGGTCAACCGGCGCAGCGCGGATCGCGGGATCGCGTGCCAGCCGATGCGCAGGCGGGCGGTGCGGCCGGACGGTCCCGTGCGATCGGGCGGGCCGATCTCCTCGGGTGGGCGCGGCGGGCGGCCGGGACGGTGCGGCGCCAGCGGGGCCGATGTGACGGCCGGCGCCTCCGCCCGTCGGGCCGGCACGGGCGTCGCCTGCCCAATCGCCTGCCCAGTCGCTTGCCCAGTCGCTTGCCCAGTCGCCTGCGCGGCACTCTGCGATGCCATCGGAGACTGGAGTGGCTGATCCCTCTGGCTGGGAACGGGCCGCGGCTGGGGGTTGTCGGTCATCCCGCACCGCCTCCCGTCGGGGCTGTGGCATAGGCGGCGATGCCCTGCTCACCGTCGAGCGACCGCAACTCTCCACCGGCACGCCGGACGCCCTCGCGCATCACCTGGCCGAGAGAGTCCAGGTCGGCGTCGGGCCGGGTGGCGAGACGGATGAACGCGCGGACGGCGATGTCGTCGGCCCGGGACGCGTCCAGCACGATTGCGACGCTGGTCTGCGAAGCCGGAGCGGTCGACGCCCAGGCGAGCAACGGTCCCATCTCGGTGGTCGAATCCGGCCAGGTCTCCAGCCAGTACGTCCGGTGGATCAAGTGGTTGGAGCGCCAGTGGGTCCACTCCTCGGCCACCTCGGGAACCCGGGCGTCGCACGATCGGGCCAGGATGTCGAGCAGCCCGGCGGCGTCCAGAACCCGGCTCGTGATCCCCTGCCGGCGCAGTGTCGTCGCGATCTTGCGAGTCAGCGCGGCGGTGAGCCGGGCCGCCTCCGCCGGATCCGTCGTGTGATCCAGAACGGACTCGGCGAGGGCCCGCGCGTCGAGCCGGACACTCAGCGAGGTCTCCCGGTGCGCGGGCCCTGGATCACCCAGCTGGCGATAGGACGTGACGGCCGGCGACGCGGGCGGGAGGTCAGGAGTGGGTGCCGGGATCGTGTGCGTGACGAGCTCCAGGATCAGACCCGGCTGCTCGGTCGCGGACATCGCGCCGACCAGGGTGTCGAGCGGGATCGGCGCCTGCCGGTCCAGGGTGACCACGCCGAACCAGCCGGCCTCGTCGCGCGCCACGCCCGTGCCCTCGTCCGCCGACGTCGATATGTCACGGATCGTCAGGCCGGGGGCGATCGTGCGGAGCGCCGCCAGGACCGGTCCGGCCTCGGTCTCCCGGCGCGCGGAACGGCGGCGCTGGTGATCCCGGGTCAGGGCCCGGTACTCCAGCCACCAGCGGTGATGGCTGCGGGCGAAGACGACGGCCAGCAGGAGGGCGGCGGCGACAGTGGTGATCAGCATGACGACGAGGCCGTGCGTGGCCGCCGCGATGATCGCCAGGAGGGAACCCTCGGCGACCAGCACCTGAGTGAGGCTCAGCGGTCCCACGCGGCCGCGCTGGGGGATGGGCTTGACGGCATCGGCCGCCGGCGCGCCGGTTCCCCTGGATGTCACGCTCGCTCCTCACTATCCGTAGTGGACACATCCTATCCACGTAATCATGATCGTCGTTGCCCTCGTCATCCGTCCGATCCCCTGGATCGTGGTGCGGTCATCGGGCCGCTGCTCGCAGGTCGTCGACCATCAGGGTGCGCAGGTCGTCGCGGCTGGGCATCCGGCCCATCGCCCGCAGCCGGCCCGACTGTGCCTTGCGCATGCCTTCGAGCAGCTTGCGGGCCTCCCGGGCGTTGCCGAAGTTCCGGTCCCGCTCGAGATGGGTGAAGTGCTCGTGCAGCGCGGTCGGCAGGCCCGCGGCGAAGACGTAGTCGTCGTTGCGCGCGATCCGGTCGGCGATCATCACGAGCTCGTCGGGCCCGTAGTTCTCGAACTCCAGCGTCTTCGCGAACCGGGACGCCAGACCGGAGTTCGCGTCCAGGAAGTCGGCCATCTCCTTCGTGTACCCGGCGACGATCACGGCGACCTGATCGCGGTGGTCCTCCATCAGCTTCACGAGGGTGTCGATCGCCTCCTGACCGAAATCGGCCGTCGCGCCACCGGCCCGGGCCAGCGTGTACGCCTCGTCGATGAAGAGCACCCCGCCCATCGCCGCCTCGAACACCGACGTCGTCTTCTCGGCCGTGTGCCCGATGTACTGTCCGACCAGGTCACGCCGCGACACCTCGCGGAACTGGCCGTTCGGCAGCACGCCGAGCGCCTTCAGCAACTGCCCGTAGATCCGGGCGACGGTCGTCTTCCCGGTCCCCGGCGCGCCCGTGAAGATCAGGTGGTGGCTGACCGCGCCGACGCTCAGCCCGGCGCTGCGCCGCCACTCGTTCACCTGGATCTCGTCGATCAGGGCGCGGACCTCGCCTTTCACCCCGGCCAGGCCGATCATCGCGTCCAACTGGCCGAGCAGCCGGTCGACCTCGGCGGCGTCCTGGGTCGTCGCCGTCGACCGCAGCGGCGTACCGCTCTGGTCGAGAGTCACGGTCGCCGTAGCCGACGGGTCGACGAGCACCGCCGGCTCGGCCGTCTGCTCGACACGGCACTGCTCGACCACCGCGGCACAACCCGGACCGATCACGATCCCCGAACCGCCGGTCTCGTGCACCCAGGTCTCCACGATCCGTGGCTGGCTGCCGTGAGCTGCCACGATGCCCGCGTCGCCGGTACTGGAGACGTCGCAGCGCTCGATCACCGGACGGCCCGACTGGTAGACGTAGATCCCCCGGTACCCGCACTCGGCCACCGTCGTGCCCCGGATGACCGGGTCGGCGCCGAGCCGCACGATGACGCCGTCGTCGGAGATGCCGCGCACCTCGCTCTGCTGGACTTCACCGCCGGCGTCGGAGAAGACGAACCCGTACTGCGCCCGCAGAACTCGTACCTCATCGGCCTCGACGATCGCGCCGTCGGTGGCCTGCACACCGGCCCCGAACCCGGCGCTGATCTCGCACTGCCGCAGAACCAGCCGTCCACCTGCGACGATGACAGCCGCATAATCGCCGGAGGTGACCGTCACCCCCTCGACACAAACCTCACTCCGGGACATCTCGATGGCCGGCCCGTCAAGCTCGGACGCGTCGATGACCACTCGTCCGTCGGCGTCCCGCTCGCCGGCTCCTGCGCCGGCCCGGTCGTCAGCCTTGATCGTCAGGCGGCGGCCGCGGATCTCCAGGCGTTCCCTGTACGTCCCGGGCGCGAGCACGATCACCGCCCCGTCCGGCGCCACCTCGAGGGCGTCGCGCAGGGTCGGATAACTGCCGGGGACCGCCAGGGTGCTGACCACGAGCGAACTCCTCAGTGTGTCCGAATCGGCCCACTGCCCCCGGCGTCGCCGGAGAAACGCGTATCCCGAGGTTAACGCCCCGAACAGATCATGGAGGTACACGTCGATGCCCGGCGCCGGATCACACCGAGGTCGTATCCGTTCCACCGATCCCGCGAGACCCAGCGGCCAGCGCACACAAATGCGGCCGCGTGTGCGTTGACCGCCGCTATGAGGGCGGTCGGCGGACGCGCTCGGGTTGTGTGCGTTGACCGCTGTTGTGGGGGCGGTTGGCGGACGCGAACCAGTTGTGTGTGCGTTGACCGCCGCTGTGGGGCGATTGGCGGACGCGTTCGGGTTGTGTGTGCGTTGATCGCCGTTGTGGGGGCAGTTGGCGGACGCGTTCGGGTTGTGTGTGCGTTGGCCGCTGTTGTGGGGGCGGTTGGCGGACGCGAACCAGTTGTGTGTGCGTTGACCGCCGCTGTGGGGCGATTGGCGGACGCGTTCGGGTTGTGTGTGCGTTGATCGCCGTTGTGGGGGCGGTCGGCGGACGCGTTCGGGTTGTGTGTGCGTTGGCCGCTGTTGTGGGGGCGGTCGGCGGACGCGAACCAGTTGTGTGTGCGTTCGTCGCCGTCGGCGGAGTGGGCGGGCTCTTGCGCCGGGCGGAGCGGGGCGGCGTGTGAGGAAAAGGGCTGCCGGTTCCCCGTACGAGGAAGAATGGATCTTGGGGGCCGGCAGCCGTGGTGGATCTAGCGCGGGCGCTGCTGGCGGAAGGCGCCCTTGCTGGGCCGCATGTTCTTCGGGATGGCGCCCTTCGGCATCTGCGGACGGGCCATCAGGGCGCCGAGGCGCTTGTCGAGGGCGTTGACGTCCTTGCCGGTGAGGTTGCGGGGGAGCTTCAGCATCGTGGAGCGCAGCTTGCGGACCGGGAGCTGGCCCTCGCCGGAGCCGATCACGTAGTCGTAGAGCGGCGCGTTGCCGATGACCTTGACGAGGCGGCGCTTCTCCTGGCCGAGCAGGCCCTTCACGCGCTGCGGGTCGCCCTCGGCGAGGAGGATGACGCCGGGACGGCCGATCACCACGTGGACCATGTCGAACTGGGTCGTGGAACTCGCGGCGGGACGGACCCGCCAGTCACCGCGCATGTTCTCCATGAGCGAGGCGGCGGCGCCGGGCTGGCCCTCCGCGACGTTCATCATCGCGGTGTTCGAGCGCAGGTTGAGCACGATCAGCACGGCCAGCAGCGTCAGCATGACGCCGACCGGGATCCACACCCAGGACCCGGAGAGGAGCACGACGAGCACGGTCAGCGCGATCGGGATCGCGACCGCGCCGATGACCAGCGGGACGAACCACTTGTCCTGCTTCGCCGTGAACGAGAACACCTGGCCGATCTGCTTCAGGCGCTCGCGAAACGACACCTTCTCCTGGGGCTTTGCCATAGCCGCAAAGTGTAGTGGTGCTCAGGTACCTTACGGCGTCCTGGGCACCTCGGGAGTCCGTTCGTAAGGAGGCAGAGGGGCCGGGAATCGGGCGGTGGACCCATGTGGGGTGGGTACCTTCGCGCGAAGAGTCATGGGTGTTCCGGTTTCCCGACATCGAGGAGCACCCGATGATTCCGTTCACCAATCCGGAGATCCAGCTCGAACTCATCCATTCGCAGGCCGCTGAGCTGGAGCGCGAGGCCTCGAAGCACCGCCTGGCCCGTTCGGTGCGGAAGACCAAACCGCGGTTCAGGCGTGCGCCGAGGCAGTCCCTCTCGTGATCGGCGGCGAAATTCTGTCGCACCCCCGTGGGATGCTCGGACTCATGACGGTGAGTGCGTCCAGCACGGTCCTGGTCGGTCGCGAGGCCGACCTGGCCACGCTGCGCGACGCGCTCAAGCGGGTTCGGGGCGCCGAGCCGTCGGCCGTGCTGGTCGGCGGCGAGGCGGGCGTCGGCAAGACCCGGCTCGTCGAGGAGTTCTGCCGGTCGCTCGACGGCGAGCCGGTCCGCGTGCTCTACGGGCAGTGTCTGGAGCTGGGGGAGGAGGGCCTGCCGTTCGCGCCGTTCGCCGCGGCGCTGCGCGAGCTGGCCCGCCGCGAGGGCCGGGCCGTCTTCGACGGGCGGGAGACCGAGTTCGCCCGGCTGCTGCCCGAGCTGGGTCCGCCGCCCGACCTCGGCGAGGCCCGGCGCGGCCATCTGTTCGAGCTGGTCGGCGCGCTCTTCGCCCGGCTCGCCGAGGAGCAGCCGGTCATCCTCATGATCGAGGACCTGCACTGGGCCGACCGATCCACCCGCGACCTGATCGGCTACCTGCTGCGATCAGTCCGGGTCCAGCGGCTACTGGTCATCGTGACCTACCGGACTGACGAGCTGCACCGCGGGCATCCGCTGCGGCCGTTCCTCGCCGAGCTCGACCGGGTGCGCGGCGTTCACCGGCTCGAGGTCGACCGGCTCGACCGCGACGACACCGCTGAGCTGCTCGCCCACCTGCTCGGCGCGGAGCCCGACGCGCCCACCGTCGACGCGGTCTGCGAGCGGGCGCAGGGCATCCCGTTCTTCATCGAGCAGTTCGCCTCATCAGCCGATCCGCGCTGCGGCGACATCCCGGAGACGCTCCGCGACCTGCTGCTGTCCCGGGTCGACCAGCTGCCCGACGGCGCGCAGCGGGTGCTGCGGGTGGCGGCGGTCGGCGGCACGCGATTCGGCCACGAGCTGATCGCCCGGGTCGCCGGGATGGACGAGCCGTCGCTGGAGTCCGCGCTGCGCGCCACCGTGGCGGCCCAGCTGATCGTCTCCGACCCGTCCGGGGGCTACGAGTTCCGCCACGCCCTGGTCCGCGAGGCCATCCACGACGATCTGCTCCCCGGCGAGCACGCCCGGCTGCACGCGCGCTTCGCCGAGGCGGTCGAGGCCGATCCGCACCTCGTCGAGCCCGACCGGGCGCCCGCCGAGATCGCCCATCACTGGCACGCCGCGCACGATCATCCGCGGGCGCTGGTCGCCGCACGGCGGGCCGCGGAGTCGGCGGGCTGCCGATATGCCTATGCGGAGCAGGCCCGCCTCCTCGACCGCGTCCTGGAACTCTGGGAGCAGGTGCCCGACGCGGCCGACCGCCTCGGCACCACCCACCTCGACCTGCTGGAGGAGACGGCGCTCGCCGCGATCGACTCCGGCGACCACATGCGGGCGCTCAGCCTCACCCGCGCCGCCCTCGGCGATCTCGACGGCGAGGCCGAGCCGGTGCGGGCGGCCCGGCTGCTGATCCGCCGCGGCAAACTGCTGCGCAACGCCGGCAAGAGCGACGGCGGTCCGGAGACGCGGGAGGCCTATCGCCTTCTGCGGTCGGCGCCACGTGATCTTGACTGGCTGAAGCTGCTCGGCGACGTGGCCTACCAGATGGCCGCCATCGACGGCGACGAGGCGGGGCGGATCGCGCAGGAGGTCAAGGACGCCGCGACCGCGTTCGGCGACGAGGCCGCCCAGGTCAACGCCGAGATCATCTTCGGCAAGGTGTGTGGCGGCCGGCTCGCCGCCGACGAGGGGCTGCCGGCCATGCGCCGCGCCGTCGAGCGGGCCCGCGCCGCCGGTGACGTCTCCAACTTCGCCCACGGACTGGTCAACATCTCCGATTCGCTGTTCGAGCTGGGGGCTTATGAGGAGTCCGCCGCCGCCGCGATGGAGGGCATCCCGGACGCCGACCGCGTCGGGGTCAGCCGGACGACCGGGGTCTACCTCATGGCGAACTATGCCGAGGCGCTGATGGCCCTCGGCCGCTGGGACGAAGCGGACGCACGACTCGCCGAGGCCGCCCGGCAGGACCCGCCCGGTGTCCTCGCCCTGCCGTGGCTGCGCCTCCGCGCGCGGCTCCGGATGGCCCGCGGACACCCCGGCGCGGCGGCTCTGAGCAGCCGCGCCGCCGGCTTCCTGGCGAAACCGTTCCTCAGCGCCGAGGCCCGGGTCTCCCTGCTCGAGCTCCGCATCCTCGCCGAGGGCCCCGGGGCGCTCCCGTTCGCCCGCACGGCCATCCATGACCAGGGGGTTTTCGAGCGCCCACGGTACGGGTGGCCGCTACTGGCAGCAGCCGCCCGCATCGCCGACGAGCCGTTGCGCGAGTCCGTCCGGGAGGTCGCCGCGTCGCTTCCGGCTCGATACCCGGCCGAGCGGGCCTCCGCCCTCGAGGTGACAGCCCTGCTCGACGGCTCACCGGCGGCGTGGCAGGCCGCGGTCGCGGGGTGGCGTGCCGACGGGCAGCCTTACCAGCTGGCGGGGGCGCTGCTCGACCTGGCGGAGGCATCGGCAGCTGATCGCCAAGCGGCGTCGGAGGCGCTGACCGAAGCCGTCGAGATCGGCAATCGGCTGGGGGCCGGCCCGCTGCTGGCGCGAGCTGAAGTGCTGGGGCGACGACTCGGGGTGCGGGCTCCCGGGGCGTCGCCGTCGGAGCTGTTGACGTCCCGGGAGCTGGAGGTGCTGCGGCTCGTGGCCGAGGGGTTGAGCAATAGCGGGATCGCTCGGGAGCTGTTCATCTCGCCCAAGACGGCGAGTGTCCATGTTTCGAGGATCATCGCGAAGCTCGAAGTGGGGAATCGCGTGGAGGCGGCTGTTGTGGGGCGGCGGTTGGGGTTGGTTTGAGGGGTTTCCCGGGGCGGGGCCGGGGTGGAGTGCGTTGGGCGCGGGCTTCCCGCAGGGCGAGGTGGGCGGGCTGCCCGCAGGGCGAGGCGGGCGGGCTGGCTGCAGGGCGAGGCGGGCGGGCGGGCTGCCGGCGGGTTGGTGGGTTGAGTGCGGGCTTTCTGTGGGGAGCGCCCGGGTGCGGCCGGCGGCGGAGGGTCAGGCGCGAGCTTGGCTCGGAGGAGAGCTGGGCGGGCCGGTGCCGGGTCTGAGGTGCTGAGAAAACTTGGCGGATCTCTCAAGCCTGGCGACGCCGGGTCGATTGGTGGGGGCGATTCCCCGGCCGGGGAGTCGGTGACCTTCAACCCCTCGGAGGCTGGTCGTGGATTCCGCTCTTGATGTGGGCTATCGGGTGGTCGAGAACTTCTTCGGGCCGGGGTCCGGGATTCCGTGGTGGGCGTGGGTGGCGCCGATCGTGCTGATCTTCTGGAAGATGCTCATGCCCATGGTGGTGCCCGAGGGCGCCGGAGGCGGTGGCTCGTCCGGTAAGAAAGACAAGAAGAGCAAGAAAGACAAGAAGTCCAAGAAGTGACGAAAGCCCCGACGACCTCAGCGGTCTCGGGGCTTTCGCTCGTGCAGGGGGAGGGGC
This sequence comes from Actinoplanes sp. OR16, assembly GCF_004001265.1. GTDB lineage: Bacteria > Actinomycetota > Actinomycetes > Mycobacteriales > Micromonosporaceae > Actinoplanes. Next base: position 3,763,432 of record NZ_AP019371.1, read on the forward strand.
TCAGGCGCCCCGGGCCTCCAGGGCCTGCTTGTAAAGGCGGCCGGCGCGGTAGGAGGAGCGGACCAGCGGGCCGGACATGACGCCGGCGAAGCCGATCTGCTCGGCCTCCTCGCGGAGCTCGACGAACTCCTCGGGCTTCACCCAGCGCTCGACCGGGTGGTGCCGCGGGGTGGGGCGGAGGTACTGCGTGATCGTGATGAGCTCGCAGCCCGCGGCGTGCAGGTCGCGGAGGGCGGCGGAGATCTCGGAGCGCTCCTCGCCCATGCCCAGGATCAGGTTGCTCTTCGTGACCAGGCCGGCCGCGCGGGCCTGGGTGATCACGTCGAGGGAGCGCTCGTAGCGGAAGCCGGGACGGATCCGCTTGAAGATGCGCGGGACGGTCTCGACGTTGTGCGCCAGGACCTCGGGAGTGGCGCCGAAGACCTCGGCCAGCTGGACCGGGTCGGCGTTGAAGTCGGGGATCAGCAGCTCGACGCCGCAGCCCGGCTGAAGCTTGTGGATCTGGCGGACGGTCTCCGCGTAGAGCCAGGCGCCTCCGTCGGGCAGGTCGTCCCGGGCGACGCCGGTGACCGTGGCGTAGCGCAGGCCCATCGTGGCGACGGACTCGCCCACACGGCGGGGCTCGTCGGCGTCGAACTCGGCGGGCTTGCCGGTGTCGATCTGGCAGAAGTCGCAGCGACGGGTGCACTGGTCGCCACCGATGAGGAAGGTGGCTTCGCGGTCTTCCCAGCACTCGTAGATGTTGGGACAGCCGGCCTCCTGGCAGACCGTGTGCAGGCCCTCTTTCTGGACGAGCCCGCGCATCTGCGTGTATTCAGGGCCCATCTTCGCCTTGACTTTGATCCACGGCGGCTTCCGCTCGATGGGAGTTTCGGCGTTGCGCGCCTCGATGCGCAGCATGCGGCGGCCCTCGGGAGCAATAGTCACAGCCCCGAGGTTACGCCCGCATGAGCCGGTCGTATCGCGTGGGCGACGAGGCTCACGTGGCGGTTCATGTGACGGCTGTCACGGTAAGCGCGGCAAAGCAAGAGGTGAGCGCGGCAAAGCGAAAGGTGAGCGCGGCGAAGCGAAAGGTGAGCGCGGCAAAGCGAAAGGTGAGCGCCGCCAAAAAGCGGATGCACGTCCGGAAGCGTCCCGTTAACCTTCCCGTCACGGCAGTGATGGGAGTGACGCCCCGGAGCCGAGCACGACAAGAGGCGCCCGCGGAAGCGGGCGTGAAGGTGCGGTGGTACCGCGAGGATCCCGCTCGCCCGCACCTCCCTGGGGCCGCGTTGCAGCACCAGAGGAGGTCACATCGCCATGCAACGCATCCTCTCCGCCCAATTGGCAGAGCACGTAGGCGAAGAAGTCCGGATCGCCGGCTGGGTCCATCGTGTCCGCGAGCTGAAGAAAGTGACGTTCCTGATCATCCGGGACGCTGACGGCTTCAGCCAGGTCGTGATGCGCGAGTCGCCCAGGATCGGGGAAGGCTCCGTCGTCGAGATCACCGCCACGGTGACCGAGAACGAGCAGGCGCCGGGCGGGGTCGAGCTGACCGAGCCGGTCATCGAGATCCTGAGTCGGCTGACCGAACCACTGCCGTTCGAACTGCATCGGCCGGTCCTCACCGTCGGACTGCCCGCTCAACTGGACCACGCGGCGCTCGCTCTGCGGCATCCCACCCGGGCGGCCAACCTGAGGATCGCCGCCGCCGTGACGGCCGGGTTCCGGAAGACCCTGGAAGCGCAGCGGTTCGTCGAGATCCAGACGCCGAAGATCGTGGGGTCGGCGACCGAGTCCGGGGCGAACGTGTTCCAGCTCGACTACTTCGGGCGGCCGGGCTACCTGGCGCAGTCGCCGCAGTTCTTCAAACAGCTCATGGTCGGCGTCTTCGAGCGGGTCTTCGAGGTGGGTCCGGTGTTCCGGGCCGAGCCGAGCGACACCGCGCGGCACCTCGCGCAGTACACCTCGCTCGACGCCGAGATGGGCTTCATCAAGGACCACCGCGACGTGATGACAGCGTTGACCACGACGTTGGGAACCATGTTCGCCGAGGTCACCGCCCGGACCGGCTTCGTGCCGCCGGAGGTGCCGGCCGAGATCCCGGCGGTGCACTTCACCGAGGCGCTGAAGATCGCCGGCGCGCCCGAGGACGAGCCCGACCTGGCGCCGGCGCACGAGCGGGCCCTCGGCGAGTGGGCGCTGCGGGAGCACGGCTCGGAGTTCGTCTACGTGACCGGTTACCCGATGCGGAAGCGGCCGTTCTACACCCACCCGTCCGCCGACCCGGCCCACTCGAACGGTTTCGACCTGCTGTTCAAGGGCCTGGAGATCGTCACGGGCGGGCAGCGGCTGCACCGCTACGAGGACTATGTGGAGGTGCTGCGGATCAAGGGCGAGCCGCTCGAGCCGTACGCCGGGTACCTCGACGGATTCCGCTACGGCATGCCACCGCACGGCGGCTGGGCGATCGGCCTGGAGCGGCTGGTGGCCCGCATGGTGGGGGCTGCGAACGTCCGTGAGGTGACCGCTTTCCCGCGGGACCTGCAACGCATCGCGCCATAGCGAGGTTCGGTACGGGCGGAGCTTCCGCCCGTACCGAAATCAGAGAAAGACCGCAATCGTGACCGCAGCGACGATCGCGAACGGGACGATCGTGGTGCAGACGAGGATGGCCCAGGCGATGGGGTGACCGAAATTGAGCACCACCCCACCGCTCCGGGTCGGAACGAAGACGCGCTTGTCGCGGGAGTCGCGGTAGATCGCCATCAGAAGAGCGTCTTCAGGTGTCGCTCGACCACCGGCATGACCTCGGCGACCGGGATCGGGCGGCCGACCTCGGCGCTCAGCGAGGTCACGCCGGCGTCGCGGATGCCGCAGGGGATGAAGCGGTTGAAGTTGGACAGGTCGCAGTCGCAGTTGAGGGCGAAGCCGTGCAGCGTCACGCCGCGGGCCACCCGGATGCCGATCTGCGCGATCTTGCGGTCGAGGCCGCCGTCGGTGGCTTTGATCCAGGCGCCGCTGCGGCCGTCGACGCGCTCGGCGGTCACCCCGAACTCGGCGCAGACGTCGATCAGCATCTGCTCGACGCGGCGGACGTAGGCGACCACGTCGACGGGATCGGGCAGCTTGATGATCGGGTAGCCGACGATCTGACCCGGGCCGTGCCAAGTGATCTTGCCGCCGCGGTCGACGTCGACGACGGGGGTGCCGTCGAACGGCCGGTCGGCGGGCTCGGTGCGCTTGCCTGCGGTGAAGACGCTCGGGTGCTCCAGCAGCAGGATCGTGTCCGGCCGGGAACCGTCGGCGACCGCCTCGTGGACGCGTTTCTGCTCCTCCCACGCCTCGACGTAGTCGACCAGGCCGGGGCGGAGGACGGTCAGCACATCAGTAGTCACAGCCTTGAGACTACTCACCTGTCGACCGGGTCCACCCCGGGGCGGATTCGCCACAGAAGCACGTCGTCGACCCGTTCCGGCTCGCCGAGAAGGTCGGTCGCGGCGGTCAGAACCGCCGAGCGGAACAGGATCTTGTGGTCCGACCCGGTGATCTCGTCGGGCAGGAAGACCGCCTCGACACCCCAGTACCGGAAGTCGAAGCGGGCCTGGATCCGGTCGGCGTTCGTCAGGCGCGGCACATAACCGTAGAGCGCGGCGCGGGTGAAGAGCCAGTCGGTGGCCAGCGGCGGCGCGCCGATCCGGCCCATCTGCTTCTTGCCCTCCTCGCCGGTCGTCATCGGCCCGAGGAAGTAGCCGTCCGGGATGCGGAACTGGGCGCCGCCGCGGGCCATCGTGTACGCCTGCCAGCGCTGCCCGTCCGCGTGCACGTTCAGGGCGAACGGCAGGGCGCTGAGCACGCCGTTCTCGCTCACGTACTGCTGCCAGGTGCCGTTGGAGATGAAGTCCGGCTCGGGTGAGCGCTCCTGGACGCGGAGCGGGAGCGGGAAGATCGGGACGAGGCTGACGGCGAGAGCGGCGATCAGGAGGTTCTTCCTGGGGAATGTCTGGATCTTGTCGACCAGGAGGGCGAGCAGGATGCCGAAGACGCCGACCACCGCGAGCGCGAACCGCAGCGGCAGCGCCGCATCGAAGAGTGGCAGGTGGGCGAGGGCGGCGTAGGGCAGCGGGATCGGCAACTCCCCGCCGGCGAAGTTAAGCCGGGGACCCCAGGACAGGATCAGGAAGGCGAGCCCGGTCACGCCGACGGCCCGCAGCGTGGCCCGGCGTCCCGGATCCGCGCGACGCCACAGCATCACGAAGGCGACGACCATCAAGATCATCAGGGGTACGCCGAAAAAGGACGTCTCCTCGGTCCGGTTCGGCCCCAGATCGGACCCCAAGCCGACGAGGGCGCCGAGCGACCGGCTCGCGTAGGACAGGTAAGCGGCCACGTCCTCGACGAAGAACCGCTGGTTGAAGCCGGTGCCGGAGAACGTCTGCGGGCCGCCGAAGTGCATGTAGAGCGGATACGCCAGCAGCACCCCGGCCACCGCGGCGGCCACCGCGAGCGCCTTCACCACCGTGCCGAACGCGGCGAGGGCCTCGTGCCGGACCGCCTTGGCGCACGACCACACGCCGATGAAGATCCCGCTGGCGATCGCGACGTAGAACAGGCCCTCCGGCGCCACCGAGAAGCCGATCGCCAGCGCGAGGCCGAGCAGCAGGCCGTTGCGCAGCCAGCGGCCCTCCTCGCGCAGCTTCATGACGCGCCACAGCACGAACGGGGCGACCCAGCCCGCCGACCAGTTCAGGTGACCGTTCGCGTGCGCGACGAAGCCGGGGGCGAACCCGCAGAACAGCCCGGCCAGACCGGCGGCGAACGGCGACACCGCGAGCCAGCGGCGGAAGAAGAGGTACCACGCGAAGGCCGACCCGGCCAGGTTCAGCGTGAGGATGGTCACGAACGTGACCTGAGGGCCGGCCAGGTGGGTGAGCGGCGCGAAGAGCACGGTGTAGACCGTGATGGACGTGTTCGCCGCGAGGTTCACGCCGAGCGGCGCGTTCATCATGTGGGTGAAGTACGGGTCGGCGCCGTTGCTCAGCATGTAGACGCCGTATCCCAGCAGCCACTCGAACCAGGCCTGGTCACCGATGTTGTCGGAGAGACCGTGCCGGTACGGGTCGCGCCACAGCCCGTTCGTCACGTAGACGGCGAGCACCAGCGCGATCAACGCGACGGTGAGGTGAGCGCGCCACGGCCGGGATCGCGGCGAGGACGCCGTGGGATCTGCGGGCGGGTCTGCGGAGGCGGCGGGGGCGGGGGCGGCGACGGACATCAGGCGCAGGTTAGCAAGAGCGGGCCGGTCATCCCGGCGTGCACAGCGCCTTCACGGCGAAAACTCAGCGAACCGTTGCGTGACCGTCGCCCAGCGCCGCCGCCAGAGCCGAGGTGATCGTCGGGTACGCCCAGGCGAACCCCGCGTTCGTCAGCACCCCCGGAAGGACCCGCTGGCTGCGCTGCGCCTCCCCGGCCAGCTCGCCGAGCGCCAGGTCGAGCACCGGGCCGGGGACCGCCAGCAGCGCCGGGCGGTTCAGCTCACGGGCCAGCGCCTGGGTGAAGTCGGCGTTGCGCACCGGGTTGGGGGCGACCACGTTGACCGGACCGGCCAGGTCCTCCCGCTCCAGCAGGAACTCCGCGGCGTTCAGCCAGTCGGCGAGCGACACCCAGGCCATCCACTGCCGGCCGCCGCCGATCCGCGCGCCGGCGCCCAGCTTGAACGGCAGCAGCAGCGGTTTCATCAGCGAGCCGGAGGCGTCGATGGCCGGTGCGGTGCGCATCAGCACCACGCGCACCCCGGCGTCCTCGGCCGGGCGGGCGGCGGCCTCCCAGACCCGGCACAGGTCGGCGAGGAACGTGGTGCCGGCCGACGCCTCCTCGGTGACCGGCTGCTCGCCGGTGTCGCCGTACCACCCGACGCCCGAGGACTGGAGCAGAGCGCGCGGACGGTCGGCCTCGGGAAGCTGCTTGAGGGTGCGGGCGATGGTCTCGGTGGTGTTGATCCGGCTGGCCCGCAGCTCCCGCTTGTAAGCGGCCGTCCAACGGTGGTCGCCGACGTTCGCCCCGGACAGGTTGATCACGGCGTCCGCGCCGGCCAGCGCGTCGGCGTCGAGCCGGCCCTGTGCCGGGTCCCAGGTGACCTCGCCGGGGCCGGTCGCCGGGCGGCGCACCAGCCGGGTGACGTCGTGGCCGCTCTGGCGCAGCCGGTCGGCCAGCCGGGTGCCGAGGAAGCCGGAGGCGCCGGACATGACGATCCGCATGTACCGATTCTTTCCCGGAGATCCCCGGCTGACAAACGGAACGGGGCACGCCTTTTTCGGCGTGCCCCGTCCTCACTGCTCGAATCAGAGGCCGAGGTCCGCCTCGAAGTGACCGCCCTCCAGGCGCTCCTTCAGCGTCCCGAGGAAGCGGGCCGCGTCCGCGCCGTCCACGATCCGGTGGTCGTAGCTGAGCGCCAGGTAGACCATCGAGCGCGGCGCGATGATCTCGCCGAGCTCGGGGTCGTTGACGATCACCGGGCGCTTGACGACCGCGCCGAGGCCGAGGATGCCGACCTGCGGCTGGTTGATGATCGGGGTGTCGAAGAGCGCACCACGGCTGCCCGTGTTGGTCAGCGTGAAGGTGCCGCCACCGATCTCGTCCGGGCCGATCTTGTTGTTGCGGGTACGGTCCGCGAGGTCCGCGATCCGCTTGGACAGACCGGCCAGGTTCAGGTCGCCGGCGTCCTTGATGACCGGGACGACCAGGCCCTTCGGCGCGTCCACCGCGATGCCGAGGTGCTCGGAACCGTGGTAGGTGACGGTGCCGGCCTCGACGTCGATCGAGGAGTTGACGACCGGGTGCTGCTGCAGCGCCTCGACCGTGGCCAGGGCGAAGAACGGCAGGAAGGTGAGCTTCACGCCGTGTTTGGCCTGGAAGTCGGCCTTCGCCTTGTTCCGCAGGTTGGCGATCTTGGTGACGTCCACCTCGACCACGGTGGTGAGCTGCGCCGACACCTGCAGCGACTCGACCATGCGCCGGGCGATGGTGGCCCGGATGCGGGTGAGCTTCTCGGTGCGGCCACGCAGCGGGCTCGGCTCCGCCTTCGGGGCGGCCGGCTTCGCAGCGGGCTTCTCCTCCACCGGTGCGCTCTTCACCGAAGCGGCGGCGGCCTTCTCCGCGGCGTCCAGCACGTCCTGCTTGCGGATGCGGCCGCCGACGCCGGTGCCGGTCAGGCTGGACAGGTCCACGCCCTTCTCGGCGGCCAGCTTGCGGACCAGCGGCGTCACGTAACCGGCGTCGCCGGCGCCGTTCGACTTGACCGTCTCGGCGGCCGGAGCGGCCGGCTGAGCCGGAGCGGCCGGCTTCGCCTCGGCGGCCGGGGCCACCTGCGGCGCCGGGGCCGACTCGATCCGCGGCTGCGGAGCGGGGGCCTCCTGCTTCGGGGCCTCCTGCTTGGGGGCCTCCTGCTTCGGGGCCTCCTGCTTCGGCTCGGGCTTGGGCTCCGCCTTCGGCGCGGCCGGAGCGCCACTGCCGATGACCGCCAGCACGGCGCCGACCTCGGCCGTCTCGTCCTCGCCGACCTTGATCTCGAGGACCGTGCCGGCGACCGGCGACGGAATCTCGGTGTCGACCTTGTCGGTGGAGACCTCGAGCAGCGGCTCGTCGGCCTCGACGGTCTCGCCGACCTGCTTGAGCCAGCGGGTCACGGTGCCCTCGGTGACGCTCTCACCGAGCGCCGGCAGCTTGACCTCGGTGCCCTCGGAGCTGCCCGACGCGGTCTGCGGCGCGGGCGTCTCCTCCTCGACCGGCTTCTCGGTCGACGGCGTGTTCAGTGCGGCGGGCTCCGGCTCAGGCTCTTCGGCCTGCTCCTGCTGCTGGGCCGGCGCGGGCGCGGCGGAACCGGCGTCCTCGCCGTCACCGGCGATGACGGCGAGCTCGCTGCCGACCTCGGCGGTCTCGTCCTCGCCGACCACGATCCGGGACAGCACGCCCGCGGCCGGCGACGGGATCTCGGTGTCGACCTTGTCGGTGGAGACTTCGAGCAGCGGCTCGTCGGCTTCGACGCGCTCGCCCTCCTGCTTCAGCCAGCGAGTGACGGTGCCCTCGGTGACGCTTTCACCCAGCCGCGGCATGGTTACCGATACCGGCATTTTTCCCCAAACTCCTTAAGAACGATCGAATCGCTGGAATCAGCTGTGCGCGTGCAGGGGCTTGCCCGCGAGCGCGAGGAAGGCCTCGCCCAGCGCCTCGTTCTGCGTCGGGTGGGCGTGTACGAGCTGGGCGACCTCCTCCGGGAAGGCCTCCCAGTTGTAGATGAGCTGCGCCTCGCCGACGAGCTCACCCATCCGGGCGCCGACCATGTGGACGCCGACCACCGGGCCCTCGTTGACCCGGACCAGCTTCACGAAGCCGGCGGTCTTGAGGATCTGGCTCTTGCCGTTGCCACCGAGGTTGTAGTTGTACGTCGACACCTTGTCCGCGCCGTACTTCTCCTTGGCCTTCGCCTCGGTGAGGCCCATCGAGGCCACCTCGGGGTCGGAGTAGGTGACGCGCGGGATGCCGGCCTCGTCGATGACCGCCGGGTTCTGGCCGGCGATCTCCTCGGCGACGAAGATGCCCTGCTGGAAGCCGCGGTGCGCGAGCTGCAGGCCGGGGACGATGTCGCCGACGGCGTAGATGTTGCCGACGCCGGTGTGCAGGCGCTCGTTGACGATCACGAAGCCGCGGTCGAGCGTGATGCCCTGCTGCTCGTAACCGAGGTTCGCGGTGACCGGGCCGCGGCCGACGGCGACCAGCAGCAGCTCGGCTTCGAGGGTCTCGCCGCCGGCGATGGTGACCCGCACGCCGTTGTCGGTCTTCTCGACCTTCTCGAACGGCTTGCCGACCTTGAAGTTGATCTTCCGCTTCCGGAACGCGCGCTCGACCTGCTTCGAGATCTCCTCGTCCTCGGCGGCGACCAGGCGGGGCAGGGCCTCGATGATCGTGACGTCGGCGCCGAACGACTTCCAGACGCTGGCGAACTCGACGCCGATCACGCCGCCGCCCAGCACGATCGCCGAGGACGGGACGCGGTCCAGCTTCAGGCCGTGCTCGCTGGTGATCACCCGCTGGCCGTCGACCTCCAGGCCGGGCAGGCTGCGCGAGTACGAACCCGTCGCCAGGATGATGTTGCGGCCGGTGTAGCGCTGGCCGTTCACCTCCACCGTGTCCTTGCTGACGAGCTTGCCCTCGCCGGCCACCACGGTGATGTTCTTGTTGTGGGTGAGCAGACCCTGAAGGCCCTTGTAGAGACGGCCGACCACGCCGTCCTTGTACGAGTTGACCCCGGCCATGTCGATGCCGACCAGGTCGGCCTTGACGCCGAACTGCTCGCTCTCGCGGGTCTGGTCGGCGATCTCGGCGGCGTGCAGCAGCGCCTTGGTCGGGATACATCCGCGGTGCAGGCAGGTCCCGCCCAGTTCGGCCTTGTCGATCAAGGCCACCTTGAGGTCGAGTTCCGCCGCACGCAACGCGGCCGCGTACCCACCGCTGCCGGCGCCGAGAATGACGATGTCGAAGGTTCCGCCGTTGGGCTGGCTCACGTTGACTCCAGTGGTCGCATCGTCTCCGTGTGGGTCACACAATGGAAACGGTCACAGTCCCGTCACCGACATCTTGTCACTTGCGGACCCGGTCAATGCAGTCAGGTGCCCCTGAACTCGGCGCGTCGCCGTACCCTTGACGGATCGCGAGCAGGGAGGTCCAGTGGCTTGGTTCCGACGACGTGCGAAGTCCACCGGCCCCGGTGGACGGCGGGTGAACCAGGCCGATCTGGACCATCTTACGGAATTCGTTCGCTCGCGGCGGGGTGTTGAGGCTTTCATCGAACCGCAGACCAACGTGACCGAGACCACGCTGTTGCTTGTGGCACACGACGGCGAGTGGACCCGGCGGCGCATCGAGTCCCCCGAGGTCGCGCGGCGGTTCGCCCACCAGCTCGCGATGCCGATCTACGACGTCAAGCTGATGGGCTACCCGCAGCGGATGCGCGACTACAACGAGCGCCAGAAACGCGGTTAGAGCGTGTCGACCAGCTGGAGGAAGGTCCGGACCGGAACGCCGGTGCCGCCCTTCGTCCAGTAACCGTTCGCCTCGCCGGTGTGGTAGCTGGGGCCGGCGATGTCGATGTGCGCCCACTCGACGCCTTCGGCCACGAACTCGCGCAGGAAGACGCCGCCCTGCAGCATGTGCCCGGCACGGTCCAGGTTGGCGTTGGTCTGGCAGATGTCGGCGATCTCCGACTCCATGCCCTTGCGGACGTCGTCCGGCAGCGGCATCCGCCAGGCCGGCTCGCCGACCGCGGCACCGGCCGCCTCGACCAGCGCGGTGGCCTCGTCCGATCCCATCAGGCCGGCGATCCGCTTGCCGAGCGAGATGACCTGCCCACCGGTCAGGGTGGACGCCTCGAAGAGGTAGTCGGTGCCGTCGGCGCAGGCGCGGGCCATCGCGTCACCGAGCACCATCCGGCCCTCGGCGTCGGTGTTGAACACCTCGACCCGCTTGCCGTTGAACATGGTGATCACGTCGCCCGGCCGGTACGCCGAACCGGACGGCATGTTCTCGGCGATCGCCAGGTAACCGGAGACCGCGACGCCCGGCTTGAGCGCGGCGATCGCCAGCATGGTAGCGCCGACCGCTGCCGCACCGGCCATGTCGGACTTCATCTCCCACATGCCGGCGGCCGGCTTGATGCTGACGCCACCGGTGTCGAACGTGATGCCCTTGCCGACCAGCGCCACCCGCTTCGGGTCGGTCACGCCCTCCGGGGTGTAGCTGAGCTTGACCAGGCGCGGCGGGGCCTCGGAACCCTGTCCGACAGCGACGATGCCGCCGTACCCGCCGGCCTTGAGCTGCTCGAAGTCGAGCACCTCGACCTCCAGGCCGGTGCCCTCGGCGGCAGCGGCGACCCGGTCGGCGAAGTCGGCCGGGCGCAGCACGTTCGGCGGCTCGTTGACCCAGTCACGGGTGAGCCGGACGGCACGGGCCACCACCTCGGCCCGGCGTACCTCGGCCTGGACATGCCCCTCGGCGGCGTCCGGCACGTGCAGGCGCAGTTCGGCGACCGGCTCCCGGCGGCCCTTCTGCGGCTTGGTCTTGTAACCGGCGAACCGGTAACCGCCGAGCAGCGCGCCCTCCAGGACGGCACGCAGCACCGGCGCGGCGTCGGCGTCGTCGGCGGAGGGAAGAGCGAGGGCGACGGTACGGCTACCGGCCAGCGCCCTGACCGCGGCGCCCGCGCCGCGACGGAGGGTCTCCAGGTCCGGGGCGGGGCCGGTCGGCTCGTTGCCGAGGCCCACCGCGACGAGCAGCGGCGCGGAGATCGTGCCGAGAGTGGCGAGCTTGGTCACCTCACCGGGCGCGCCACTCGCGCCGAGCAGAGCCAGCGTCGCGGTCAGCTTGCCGTCGAACGCCGCGGCGATGCTCTCGGCGCCGGCGGCGGGCAGCAGCGCGCCGTCCTCCTCGGGCTGGCTGTGCAGGCCGATGACGATGGCATCGACCGCCGATTCGGCCGGGTCGGTGTCGACCAGGCTGAGGCTGGGCTGGGTCACTCGGGCACTCCGGGACTCGTGGGGCCGGTGCGCTACCGGTGGGCGCGCTCCCGGCTGGTGGGAAATCACGTGCTGTCCCCGCGACTCTAACCAGGTCCAAGGTCACCGGTAAGTTGAGTCTCATGTCTGCCGAGCTTCTCCACTCTCCGCTGCACGAACGCCACGCCGCGCTGGGGGCGAAGTTCGCCTCGTTCGGGGGCTGGGACATGCCCCTGGAGTACGCCGGCGGGGGAGTGCTGCGCGAGCACGCGGCGGTCCGGGAGGGCGTCGGCGTGTTCGACGTCTCGCACCTCGGCAAGGCCCGGGTGCGCGGTGCCGGCGCCGCGGACTTCGTGAACTCCTGCCTCACCAACGACCTCGGCCGCATCCGTCCCGGCCAGGCGCAGTACACGCTCTGCTGTGACTCCTCCGGCGGCGTGGTGGACGACCTGATCGCCTACCTCTACGGCGACGACCACGTCTTCCTCATCCCGAACGCGGCGAACACGGCCGAGGTGGTCCGCCGCCTGGTCGCCGCCGCGCCGGACGGGATCACCGTCACCGACGAGCACCGCGACCACGCCGTGCTCGCCGTGCAGGGCCCGCAGTCGGCTTCGCTGCTGACGAAGCTGGGGCTGCCGACCGGGCACGACTACATGTCCTTCGACTCGGCCGTCCTCAACGGCGCCGAGCTGATCGTCTGCCGGACCGGGTACACCGGCGAGCACGGTTACGAGCTGGTGATCCCGGCCGATGACGCCGGAGCGGTCTGGGACGCGCTGATCGAGGCCGGGGTGCGCCCGTGCGGCCTCGGCGCCCGCGACACGCTGCGGACCGAGATGGGCTACCCGCTGCACGGCCAGGAGCTCTCCCTGGACATCTCGCCGGTACAGGCCCGCTCCGGATGGGCGGTCGGCTGGGACAAGCCGGCGTTCTGGGGCCGGGACGCGCTCCTGGCCGAGAAGGCCGCCGGACCCCGGCGCCGGCTGCACGGGCTGGAGATCACCGGGCGCGGGATCCCGCGGGGCCACATGGAGGTGTACGCCGGGGAGAACCGTGTCGGCGAGACCACCAGCGGCACCTTCTCGCCGACGAAGAAGGCCGGCATCGCGCTGGCCCTCCTCGACACCGCTGCCGGCCTCCGCGAGGGCGACACCGTCCAGATCGACATCCGGGGCCGCCGGGTCGACGCCGCGCTGGTGAAGCTGCCGTTCGTCAACCCGTCGGTGCGCTGAGGGTCAGTCCGATCAGGGCCAGCGTGGTCGCCACCTCGACGGCCGCGCCCAGCACATCTCCGGTGACGCCGCCGAACCTCCGTACGCAATGGCGCACCAGGAAGACCACCGCGAAGCTCGTGCAAGCGACGGTGACCGGCCCCTGCCACGGACGGCCCGGCGTCGCGGCAGCCGCCAGAGCCGCGACGAGACCCGCGGCGGTCAGCACGATCGGCAGAGGCACTGTGGAGGCGACCAGGGCGCCGAGTCCTTCGGGCCGGGCGGCGTGCACGCCTTTGCGGCAGGCGATCGTTATGGCGAGACGTCCGGTCGCCCAGGCGGTGATTACAGTGAGCGCGCCGGCTCCGGCCAGCGCGGCACTCTGGATCAACAGCGTCATGGCGATGGCGGCCACGCCGAACGGGCCTATGTCCGACTTCTTCATGATGGTCAGGGCGTCCGCGCCGGACTTGTAGGAGCCCAGGGCGTCCACAGTGTCGGCGAGGCCGTCCAGATGCAGACCGCGGGTGAGCAGCGCGGCCGCCGCCACCGTCACCGCGGCCGCCACCAGGACGGGCGACCCGAGGGCCCGCAGACCCTCGGAGACGCCCGCGAGGATCACTCCGAGCATCGCGCCCACCAGCGGCGCCAGCGACATCGCCACGGCGGCGGTGGGCCGGTCCCAGCGACCGGCCCGCACCGGCAGGACGGTCAGGGTGGAGACCGCCAGCCGGAGACCGTCAGTCAACGTCGTCGGCGACGCTCTGCTCGGCCAGCATCGCCGGGTGCACCGGCAGCGCCGACGCCAGGCCGATCGCGGTGCGCAGAACCGGCAGGACGGCCAGGGCGTTCGCGCCCTCGCCCAGGTCCAGTCCGGTGTTCAGGACCGGCGTGAGGCCGAGGACGTCCGCGCCCTGCCGGACCAGGGCGAGCGTGCCCGCCTCGGGTAGCAGGCACCAGTGCCGGGTCTGCGACGCCAGGTCCCGGGCCACCAGGCCGGCCGCGATGCCGAGCGGGCCGTCCAGCAGCACCGGGATCCGGCGGGCCGCCGCGCCGAGCAGCACGCCCGTCGCCACGGCCAGGTCCGGGCCGCCCAGTTCGCGCAGGATGTCGGTGGCGCCGCGCGGCTCCTGGCGGATGCGGTGCAGCGCGTCCCGGATCGCCGCACAGCGGATCATCCAGGCGTGGTCGTCGTAGCGGCCGCCCGGAACCAGCACCCGGGGCAGCATCGCGACCGGCTCGGCGCCGGTCGTGGCGGCGAGCACCGCGGTGGCGACCGCCTCCAGGCCGGCGCCGAGGCCGGCGAGCAGGATCGCGTCCCGGCCCGCGTCGGCGGCGGCGTCGGCGAGCTGCCAGCCCTGCCGGAGCGCGGCCGACACGGTGTCGTCGCCTGTGACCGGGCCGTCCTCCATGGCGGTGGCGTCGCCGGCGCGCAGCACCGCGATGTCCGCGCCGGCCTCACCGGCGAGCCGGCCGAGCAGGCCGCCGCCTTGCTCCGCCTCGGCGATCCGGCGCTCGATGTCGAACGGGTCCGCGCCGGTCGCGGCGCCGCCCGCGTGGCTGCCGGTGATCAGCACGAGGCGTACCGACGTCCAGGGGCGCGGCGTGACCGTGTCCTGGGTGGCGGCGGCGAACTCGATCGCCTCGGCGAACGCGCCCAGACCGGTGCCGGGAAGGTCGGCGGTGGTGAGGCGCTCGCGGGCGTCCGGGCCGGCCTCGCTGCTGGGCAGCGGGAGGTCCATGCCGGGGACGATCTCGGTGAGCCCCGAGGAGACCAGGGGGAGGGCGGTGGTGGCGCCACTGAGAGCCGCGGAGAAAGCAGGGTCCGATGCCACCGTGGGCTCGTCGGCTTCTTGCTCGATGTGCGGCGATTGCGCCGTGGCGGGCGAGGCGGGGGCGACGAGTGTCGGCGCTGGCGTGACGACAGCGGGGACCGGCGGGGGTGGGGGAGCCACCGTCGACGGGACGGCCGGCGCCGGGCGCGGCTTGACCCGCTCGGCCGGTTCCTCACGCTTGAGCCACGTCGCCTGACCCGCGACCACGAGCGCTACCGCGTCGCACGCGCCGGCCAGTGCCTGGTTGGTCACACCGAGCGCGTCCACGAAGGCGCGCCCGACCGGCGTGACCGGCACGAGGGACAGCCCCACCTCCGGGCTGACGATCACCACACGGGCTTCGGTTCCTCGTACCGCCTCCGCGAGAGCCGCCACGTCGGCCTCGTCGTCGTTGGGCTGACGCGCCGGATCCAGGACTGCCGCGACCCAGCCGCCGAGGTCGTCGACGAGCAGCGTCTCGTCCGGTTTGGCCTCGGTGAGCAGGGCGGTGAGCCGGGTCGGGTCGGCGCCCGTCTCCTCGGTCGACCAGGACTGTGGCCGGCGGCGCTGATGTGCCTCGATCCGCGCGAGCCATTCCGGGTCGTCCTCGCCGCCTACCGCGGTGGCGACGTACCGTACCGACGGCGCGTCTGCCACCAGGGATTCGGCGAACGCGGATTTGCCGGAGCGGATCCCGCCGAGCACCAGGACCGTGTTCCACCGATCTTCGGACATGCCCCGTACCTTAGAGCCGGTCCGCACGTCGTTACGCCGTAGGGTGGAAGCCCACCGACGGACCATGTGAGGGGGCGGCTAGATGCCGTGGAGTTGGCGGTACGAGGACGTCGACGGCAAGCCCGTCGAAGGACCTGCCGAGACGTTCAGCAGCCAGGCCGACGCGGAGTCGTGGATCGGGCAGGAGTGGCGGAACCTGCAGACCTCCGGGGTCTCCACCGTCGTGCTGGTCGAGGACGACCGGGTCGACTACCAGATGAGTCTGCTGCCGGCGGACTGACGTGACTTACGAACCGGTCTACACCAGGGCGCCGCGCAACGCGTTCGTGCCGAGCCCGGTCTTCGTCGGGATCGTGGCGGTCTTCGCGGTCAGCGGTTTCATGACCTGGAGCCGCTTCGGGAACGTCAAGATCGACGTCTTCCTCTTCGTCATCTCCGGCTGGATCATCTCGCTCTGCCTGCATGAGTACGCCCACGCCGTCACCGGCTACTTCTCCGGTGACCTCAGCGTGGCCGACCGGGGATACCTGCGGCTCAACCCGCTGAAGTACACCCATCCGCTGCTCTCCATCGTGCTGCCGGTGATCGTGGTGATCCTCGGCGGCATCGGATTGCCCGGTGGCGCGGTCTGGGTCGACCACCGCTACATCCGCAGCCGGCTCAAGGACTCGCTGATCAGCGCGGCGGGTCCGCTGACGAACGTGGTCCTGGCGCTGATCGTGGCGGTGCCGTTCCTGGCCGGGCTGGCGCCGGAGCTGTCCCCGTCGGTGGTGACCGCGGAGCACCTGGAGTTCTGGGCGGCCCTCGCGCTGCTCGCCTTCCTCCAGGTGACCGCGAGCCTGCTCAACTTCCTGCCGATTCCCGGCCTGGACGGTGGCAGCATCATCTCGCCGTGGTTCAGCCCGGCCTACCAGCGCGCCTGGAACCTCGTCGCCCCGTGGGGCTTCCTCCTGCTGTTCCTGCTGCTCTGGCAGACGCAGCTGGGTAGCTACTTCTTCGAGGTGGTGAACTGGCTGGCCGAGCTGATCGGCGTGCCGTACTGGCTCTATCAGCTCGGATTCGAACTGATGAGGTTCTGGGAGGCCGGTTAGGGACGGTTCGCGGGGCTGGACGTCAGCGACGGGTCGCGGGTCACGACCGGATCCACGATCTCGTCGATCGCCTTGAGCAGACCGGCGTCCAGCTCCACCCCGGAGGCCTTCACGTTGTCCCGGACCTGCTCGGGCCGGGACGCCCCGATGATCGCCGCCGAGACGTTCGGGTTCTGCAGCACCCAGGCGACGCCGAGCTGGGCCAGGGTGAGCCCGGCCTGGTCGGCGAGCGGCTGGAGCTGCTGCACCCGGGTCAGGACGTCGTCCTCCAGCCAGCGGGCGATGAACCCGGCGCCGGACTTCTCGTCGGTGGCCCGTGACCCGGCCGGCGGCTGCTGACCGGGCTTGTACTTGCCGGTCAGCACACCCTGCGCGAGCGGCGACCAGACGATCTGGCCGAGGCCCAGCTCGACCGAGGCCGGCACCACCTCGGCCTCGATGACCCGCCACAGCATCGAGTACTGCGGCTGGTTCGACACCAGGCGGATCTTCAACTCGTCGGCCAGGGGCTTCGCCGCCCGGATCTCGGCGGCCGTCCACTCGGAGACGCCGATGTAGTGCGCCTTGCCCCGGTGCACCACGTCGGCGAACGCCTCCATGGTCTCCTCGAGCGGCGTGTGCTTGTCGTAACGGTGTGCCTGGTAGAGGTCGACGTACTCGGTCCCCAGTCTTTTCAGAGAACCGTCGATCGACTCCATGATGTGCTTGCGGGAGAGCCCGCTGTCGTTGACGCCCGGCCCGGTGCGCCAATAGACCTTCGTGAAGATCTCGAGGCCCTCCCGGCGCTCGCCCTTCAGCGCGCGGCCCAGCACCTCCTCGGCGCGGGTGCCGGCATAGACGTCGGCCGTGTCGAACGTGGTGATCCCCTCGTCGAGGGCCGCGCGCACGCAGGCGAGCGCGGCGTCCTCCTCGACCTGGGAACCGTGGGTGATCCAGTTGCCGTAGGCGATCTCGCTGACCAGCAGGCCGGAGCGGCCCAGATGACGGTGCTTCATATACCTGTTCTACAGGACTGGTCTCGGTTCCTCGTCGAGCGCTGCCGCCGCCTCGGCCCGGTCCGGGTGCACGAGGTCGACGAGCGGCTCGCCGGTCCTGGTCAGCGCGCCCCACTGCCCGCGGTCGTCGGCCACCAGGAGCGCCGAGGGGTGGATCACGATCTTCGCGTACGCCGGCTCCACCACTATCCCGCCGTCCCGATCGACCACGCCCAGCCGGCCACCGGACTCGACGACGGCCAGGCCGTCCTCGCTGAACCCGTCCACCTCGCCACCGATCGCCAGCGTCGTGGCGAAGGACTGCCAGCGCGGCGGCACCGTGATCCTGCCGGTCCGGTCGATCGCGCCCCAGACGCCGTTCTGCTTGATCAGCGCCATGCCGGCGCGGAACGGTCTGGCCTCCTCGAAGGCGCTCTGCAGCACGACCTGGTTGTGCTTGTCGATGAGGAACCAGCCGCTGTCGTCCTTCTTGACCCAGGCGAGGTTGTCACTGAAGGGGGTGATGCCGACGTATCCACCTATAAGGGCTTTTCCGGTGATGTCGACCAATTCCCAGGTGATCGTGTCGGGGCGGCGCACCCACGCCACACCCTCGGCGAACGGCGTGACCTCCGCGTAGCGGGGTTCCACGGCCGCGGCGTACCCCCAGAGATTTGTGCCCTCGTCGATCAGCGGCATCGGGGAAGCGGGGAGACCGAGCAGTTCGTCGCGCGTCCGGGGATAGGGACCCCAGCCGCCGTCGCCGGACTTCCGGCTGATCGTGTCCAGGGCCAGCTCGATCCGCTCGATCAGCTCAGGATCACCACCCTGCCGTACGTCCAGGGCCCGCTCGAAGTGGTTCACCGCCTCCAGGTGCCGCCCCTGCTCGAACGCCGACCGACCGGCCAGCTCCAAGATCTCGGCCCGGGTACGGGAGGGCAGCTCCACCGAGTCGGCCTGCGCGTAGAGCCGGTCCGCCTCCGCGAACTCACCCCGCCACTGCAGCACCTGAGCCAGCCGCGCCTTCGTGATCGAAATCGGTCGCAGCTCGGCGCTGGATTCGGCGTGCCGCAACGCTTCGCGCGCATCCGCGAGAGCGTCGTCCAGCTCACCGAGGACGCGCGAGACGACAGCCCGGAGACTGAGCAGCCCGGCCCTGACGTTGTCACGCTCGGCGAACTCCAGCCGGTCGGTGAGCCGATCGACGAGGTCCCACAGGCGATCCGGGTCATCAACCTGTTCACGCAGCGTCTGCGGGTCGAACGTCCACTCATAAGACGCCAGAATCTGCTCCGGATCCGCCCGGCGCCGGTCCTTGGGCGCCGGCTGATCACGACGCTGACGGACAGGAGCACTTTCCGGTACGTCGCCAGGCTGCTCTTTTTCGGTCTGCGCGGTTGCTTCAGCGGCCGTCGCGGTGAGCGCTTCAACGGGCGCGCTCTCCTCGTCCGGAACGATGGCCGCAAGCGCCGTGGCAATGACGACGGTGGCGGGCTCGGTCTCGGTTTCTTCTTCAGGCTGCGCCTCTATGGCCGTGGTGGCTTCCTCAGCCTGCGCGGCGATGACCGCGGTCGGTTCTTCAGCCGGCGGTTCGAGGACCGCAGTGGCTTCCTCGGAGGGCGCCGCGATGACCGTGGTGGCTTCCTCGGAGGGCGCCGCGATGACCGCGGTCGCCTCGTCAGCCTCGATGATCAACTCGGTGGCGGGCTCACTCTCAGCCTCGACGATCACCTCGGTTGCCGGCTCGCCATCCCCAGCCGCCGTATCCGCGTAGGCCTGAAAGTCAGCGAACGCCTTATCGAACGCAGGTTCCTCGACGGCGCGCACAGCCGCCGTATCGGCATAGGCCTGAAAATCAGCGAACGCCTTATCGAAGCCAGCGCCCTCATCGTCAAGGGCAGCAGTCTCGTCCTCTACCGCCTCGTCGCCACCAGCCTCTTCCGCGACAAGTTCGTCATGGATCGGCTCAACGACGAGTGGCTCGTCATAGCTCGGCTCAACGGAGATCGGCTCAACCAGAAGGCGCTCGATGACGATGGGCTCAACACTCGCAGCCTCATCTTCACCGCCCGCCTCAACCGCGCTCGCCTCATCCCGGGAGTGCTGGTCGAGGATGGCCTCGTCGCCGATGGCCTCACCCTCGACCGCTTCGACTTCGGATGGACCCTCGCTCACAACCTCGACGGCGAACGGCTCGTCGACCTCGGCCACGACGGATCCGGGCTCGTCGGCGATGGCCTCAACCGCGATCGCCTCATCCTCGGAGAGCTGGTCGACGCCGGTCTCGTCGTCGATGGCCTCGTTCCCGACCGCTTCGATTGCGATCGGCTCCTCGATTACGACCTCGACGACGGCGGCCGGCTCGTCGACCATGGCCTCGACTGAGCCGGGTTCGTCGGTCCCGGCCTCGACTGAGCCGAATTCGTCGGTCCCGGCTTCGACTGAGCCGGGTTCGTCGACCGTGGCCTCGACCGATCCGGGCTCGCCGACCATGGCCTCGATCGAGGCAGGCTCGTCGATTACGGCCACGGCAGGCTCATCAACCATCGCCTCGACCATGATCGGCTCGTCCTCGACAGGCTCGTCCTCGACCGGAACGTCCTCGACAGGCTCGTCCTCGACCGGAACGTCCTCGACAGGCTCGTCCTCGACGGACTCCTCGGTGACTGCTTCCTCGGCAAGCTGTACCCCGGAAAGCGGTTCCTCGGCGTCGGGCTGTACCTCGGAAGGCTGTTCCTGGGCAGCAGCCTGTGTCTGGGCGGCAGCCTGTTCCTGGGCGGCAGGCTGTTCCTGGGAAAGCTGTTCCTCGGAAGGCCGCTCTTCCTCGGGTTGCTCGTCGGCGGCGGGTGCGAACCAGCCCTGGGGGCGGGGTTCGGCGTCCGGTTCGGTCTCGAGGACCTCTTCGGGTTCGGGTTCGATCACGGGTGTGGTGCCGCCGTAGCCGCTCTGCGACAACAGCCATCCGAGGCCGTGTGGTTCTTCGGCCGGGGTGCTCTCCGCTTGCGGTTCGGCGATCGGTGAGGGTTCGCCGATCGTCGGGTAGCCGGCGGTCACCCCGCTGGCGTGCCTCGCCCTGCTCGGTGCGGCCGGCTCCTCGTACCGTCCAGCAGCCTCGTCAAGCCGCTCGTGGACGCCAGTCTCGTCGGGACGGGCATGCGAGGTCGGCCGCCGTTCCGCAGGAGCCTCAGTGAAGCCCTCAGCCCGAACACTGCGTCGCTGGGGGTCGATGGTCTGAGTCTGGTCGACCCCCTGCCGGTGGTCGCCCGGCGTACCAGAAAGATCGCCCTGTCGAACCTCGCCGCTGAACCCTTCCGTCGGTCCGGAGGCCGGCTGCCCAGGAACGCGGAGGTCGGGGACTGGCTGCCCGGGCACGGCACCCAGATCCGAGACCGGCTGGATCCTAGGACCGACCGGCCCAGAGACCGGATCAGAGTCAGGCCCAGAGACCGGCCCGGAGACCGGAGCGATGCCTGGGTTGGCCGTACCGGGGATCGGGTGCGGGCTGCTGAGATCCCGGGGCGCCGAATCAGGCACCGGATGCTGCGGGGTGACACCCGGAGCCGCGGGAGCCGAGATCGGGTGGGCCGGGGTGAGGCGTGCGCCGGAGGTGGGCTGGGGGGCGTGCAGGTTGGGCTCGGCGTGTGGGTTGGGCTGGGGGGCGTGCGGGTTGGGCTGGGAGTGCGGGGTGGGCTGGGGGGCGTGCGGGTACAGCGCAGCGGGCGGCATGGACGGCTGCTGCGGGGTCATGCGGGTCGGCTGCGGCGCGGGGCGCGACGGGGCCGGGGTGTTGCGTTCCTGCGGTACGGGGCGGAGGTCGAAAGGAGCTTCCGGGGTACGGCCTTCGCGCGGCGCACGCCGTTCCTCGGACCACGCCGGGAACGCCTCGGGCGGAGCCGGACGCGCGCTGCCGTAGGCACCTGCGGCCGGGGACACCGGACCGGATGCCGGGCGTGCCTCAGGACCGGACCAGGGACTCTGCTGGTCCGGTGCGGAACGACGAGCCTGGTAGCCGGGATCGCGGAGGTTCGGGTCCTGCGGTCCGCGGCCGTAAGTGCCGGGTGCGCCAGGCGGCACGGGCCCTGCGAAACGACCCTGAGGCGTTCCGGGTACGTCGGCCTGCTGTGGCAGTACGGCGCCACCCGCATGGGGTGGAACGGAACCACCTGGCGGCGGCGAGAGGGGACCACCTGGCGGCGGCGAGATGGGAGCGCCTGCCTGCGGCGATAGAGGTGTGCCTGCCTGCGGCGACCGAGGAGTGCCTGGCGGCGGCGACAGAGGAGTGCCTGGCGGCGGCGAGAGGGGCGTGCCTGCCTGCGGCGCCGTCGGCGTCCCGGGCTGGCGTGTGGGCAGTGGGGCACCGCTGCCGGGGCCGTTCGGTGGCATGGGGCCGGGCGGCGTCGATCCGTGCTGACCGGCGATGTGCTGGACAGGGGAGTTCGGGCCAGAGTTGTGCTGGCTTGGGGCGTGCTGGCCCGGGGCGTGCTGGCCGTGCGTGTGCTGGCCGGCTACGTGCTGACCGGGCGTGTGCTGGCCCTGACCGGGTGCGTGCTGGTTAGGGCTGTGCTGACCAGGACTGTGGTGTGCCGGGGAAGGGCTGTGCCCGGGACCGTGCGGTGCCTGGCCAGAGCTGTGCCCGGGACCGTGCGGTGCCTGGGTAGGGCTGTTTCCAGGAACATGCGGTGCCTGGGTGGGGCCGTGTCCGGGAACGTGGGGTGCCTGGGTAGCGGCGTACCCCAGACCGTGGGGGCCGGGGGCGTGCTGCGGCGAGCCCGGCGGAATGAGAGCTGGGGAGGCTGGGCCGCCCTGGTAGTTCGGGGTGCCGGGGCGAGGGGCGTAGGCCTGTGGGGGTACTGGCCCTCGGCCCCACTGTCCGGGCGCGTCGGAAGAGGGCTGCTGCTGGGCGCGGCCGGCTGGGGGACGGCCGGGGCCGCTCGGTGACACGGGGGCGGAGGGCATGCCTTGCGGGTTGCCGGGCATTACCGGTACGCCGCCTCGGGGGCCGCTGGTCGGGCGCGCGGAGCCGTATTGGCCCGGGCCGTTGGCCGGCTGCCCAGGAGCGCTGTGTCCGGGAACGGAGCCGGGTGGTTGGTGACCTGGAGCGGGCGTGGAGAAAGGGCCCTGGTGGCCGGGTGCCGGGGTGGAGGAGCCGGGAGTCTGGTGGCCGGGTGCAGGCGTGGAGGGGCCAGGAGTCTGGTAGCCGGGTGCCGGGGCGGGGGCGGCTCCGGGGGACTGCTGGCCGTAGACGGGGACGCCTCGGGGGTTTTCGGACTGGCGGGGGCGGTCGTCCAGGCCGTTGGTCATGCGGATGGGGCGGTTCCATGAGGGTTCGTCGCGCGGGGGGCGCGGGTCCTCGTAGCCCTGGGGGTTGTCGGGCCATGACGGGGCTGGTACCGGGGCTGCGCCTACCGTGGCTCGGCCTCGGCCTCGGCCGTCGGCGCCTGGGCTTACCGGGGCTGAGCTGATCGGGGCGGCGCTCACCGGAGCGGAACTCACCGGGGCGCCGCTCATGGGAACGCCGCTCATAGGAACGCCGCTCATGGGAGCAGGGATGCCGCTCATGGGAGCGGAACCGGGAACAGGAGCAGAGCCGGGAACAGGAGCAGAACCGGGAGCGCCACCACGGGACGCCTCATAGACCGGCGTATGCACAGCCCTCCGCCGCCCGGGATCCCCCGGATAACGCTGCCCAGGAACCGGCTCCCACTCCCAGGTGATCTCGTAGACCCACGCCGGCTCGTCGTCCCAGCTGTCCGGGCCCGGGCGGGAGCTCCAACCATTCATCGAAGACCCAAGAGAGAGCCGGGAGAAGACGCGAGCGAGCCCGGAGAAGACGAGAGAGAGCCGGGCGAGGACGAGAGAGCACCGGGAGAGGACGAAAGAGCACCCAAGAGGGGGCCCACCAAGCAGCCCGGCAGTTGGCAACTCTCCGTCACGGCGTACTCCACCTTGTCCAAAAATCGTGCCGTGGCTCGCCGGGGACCGGGTTAGAGTCGCCCGGCTCCACCGCGGGGGGTTTTCGAGAGGAGATTAACGGCGTGAGCCGGATCGACGCCAGGGTGCTGACGATCTCTCGAATAGGTCCGTTCCGCAGCTCGGCCACTACTTTCGGTGTGCTTGTCGGGTCGGGTTTCCGGAGGTGGTCCACCTACCGGCAAGCCACCATAGCCGGATCGTTCACGAACATCGTCTTCGGCTTCCTCCGCTGCTACGTGCTGCTGGCTGTGGCGGCGGGTGTCGGCGGCGGCCAACCGGGCGGTTATGACGCGGAGCAGCTCGCCACGTATGTCTGGGTAGGCCAGGGACTACTCGCCGTGATCGGAATCTGGGGTTGGACGGAGTTGGCGGAGCGGATCCGCACCGGTGACATCGCTGCCGACCTGTTACGTCCGGTCTCGCCGGTCACCAGCTATCTCGCCGCGGATCTGGGCCGTGGGCTGCACGGGATGCTGACCCGGTTCGCCCCGCCGCTGGTGGTCGGCGCGATCTTCTTCCCCTTGCATGTGCCGGCTCGCTGGCAGACGATCCCGCTCTTCCTGCTCTCGGTGATCCTCGCCGTGGTGATCTGCTTCGCCTGCCGCTATGTCGTCAACGCGACCGCCTATTGGCTGCAGGACGCCCGTGGCCCGATCATCCTGTGGACGCTGGGTTCGGGCGTTCTGGGCGGTCTGTACTTCCCGTTGCGGCTGCTGCCGGAGTGGTTGACGGTGACGCTCTGGCTGGGTACGCCGATGCCGAGCCTGCTGCAGGCCCCGCTCGATGTGATCGCCGAGCGTGATCCGCCGGCGATGCAGGCGGGCCTGGTGGCGATCCAGGTGTTCTGGGCGATCACCATGCTGGCCACCGCGAGGCTCGTGCAGCGCAGGGCCGAACGCAAGCTGGTGGTTCAGGGTGGCTAACCCTTACGCAGCACTCTTCACGGCTCAGCTCAGGTCGGTGACGACATATCGGGCATCGTTCGTGGTCGAGCTCGTCGGCAACATGGGCGCCACCGTCTTCGATGTGATCACGATCGTGGTGCTGTTCGGGACGGCGCCGCGGATCGGCGATTTCACGCTGCAGGAGGCGCTGCTGACGGTGGGGCTGAGTTCGGCCGGGTTCGCGCTCGCCGACATGCTGATCGGCAACGTCGATCGGCTGAAGGTGTACGTGCGTACCGGGACGCTCGACGCCGTGCTGGTCCGGCCGCTGCCCGCACTGCCGCAGCTGCTGCTCATGGATCTGCCGTTGCGGAAGGCGCTGCGCGTGGTGTTCGGGTTCACCGTGCTCGGCGGCGCGATCGCGGTGAACGACATCGACTGGACGCCGGCCCGGGTGGCGCTGGTCGTGATCACTCCGCTGGCGGCTGCGGCGTTCTTCGGGTCGATCTTCGTGATCAGCGCCACGCTCGCCTTCTGGTGGGTCGATTCGGGGGAGGTCGGCGCGGCGTTCACCTATGGAGGGCGGGACTTCACCTCGTACCCCATCACGGTTTATGGCCCTTTGTTCCGCGGGATCTTCGCCTATGCGCTGGGCTTCGCGTTCGTCGCCTATCAGCCGGCGCTGGCGCTCCTCGGCCGGACCGATCCGCTGGGTCTGCCTGCCTGGGCCGGCTATCTGTCGCCGCTGGTCGCGCTCGCCGCCGCCGTGATCGCCGCCGTCGTCTGGCGCGCCGGCATCCGTCATTACAGGAGCACCGGCTCATGATCAAGATGCAGGACCTTCACAAGACCTTCTCGGTACGGGTGAAAGCCGGCCGTTTTCGCCGGCAGAAACGCACGGTCTCGGCCGTCGACGGTGTGAGTCTCACGATCGATCGCGGCGAGATGGTGGGTTACATCGGCCCCAACGGCGCGGGCAAGTCGACCACCCTGAAGATGCTGACCGGCGTGCTGATGCCGTCCTCGGGAACGGTGGAGGTCTGCGGGCTCACCCCGGTGCCGCAGCGGACCCGGCTGGCCCTGCGGATCGGCGTCGTCTTCGGCCAGCGTTCCCAGCTGTGGTGGGACCTGCCGCTACGCGAGTCGTTCGCGCTGCTCCGGCACGTCTACCGGGTCCCGGCCGCCGATCACGCGGCCCGCCTGAAGCAGTGCCGTTCCCTGCTCGACCTGGACGAGTTCATGGACACCCCGGTACGCCAGCTCTCCCTCGGGCAGCGGATGCGCGGCGAGTTGACGGCCGCCCTGCTGCACGGCCCCGAGGTGCTGTTCCTCGACGAGCCGACGATCGGCCTGGACGTCGTCTCGAAGCAGGCGGTCCGGCAGTTCCTGGGTTCGCTCGGCGCGTCCGGCGACGTGACCCTGGTGCTGACCACGCACGACCTCGCCGACATCGAGCGCCTCTGCGAGCGGCTCGTCGTGATCGACCACGGCCGGGTGGTGCACGACGGGTCGATCGAGGCCCTGCATGCGCGCTACGGCTCCCGGCGCAGCCTCGTCGCTGATCTGGAACGGCCACTTCCCGACGGCTTCACCCTGCCCGGCGCGATCCTCACGTCGACCGAGGCGGGCGGCCACCGGGTGACGTTCGCCCTGGAGTCGTCGGGCGCCGGCGCCGCCGTGGCGGGTCTCGTGGCAGCGGTCGGCGTCCGCGACCTGTCAGTGCTGGAACCGGACATCGAGGACGTGGTGGCGCGGCTCTACACCGCTAGCGATGTTCCATGATCAGTACGGCCCAGGCCGGTTCGAGGGCCTCGTACCGATGGGGGACGTCCCCCGGAAAAGTCACGTAATCCCCGGGGCCGAGCTCGACCGGCTCGTCCACCGGCCCGGTGCGGATGCGTCCCTGGGAGACCACGATGTGCTCGACGCTGCCCGGGATGTGCGCCTCGGCCTCGCGGGGCTCGCCCGGTTCGAGCTCCATCAGGTAGATGTCGCGGCGGGTGTGCGGCGTACCGGTCGCGAGCAGCGTCGCCACGAACTCGGCGTGGTCGGAGCGCAGACGGGGCCCGTCGCCGGCGCGGATGACGCGGACCGGTGAGGTCGGCGGCTCGACCAGCCTGCTGAACGGCACGTCGAGGGCCACCCCGAGCGCCCACAGCGTCTCGATGCTCGGGTTGCCGGTTCCGGCTTCGAGCTGGGAGAGGGTCGATTTCGCCAGGCCGGCCCGGCGTGCCAGTTCGGTCAGGGAGATCCCGGCTCGGTCCCTCTCCCGGCGCAGGGCGGCCGCGATGACGACCAGCGGCGGTGCCGGCTGCTGCATGTTCGCTCCATCGGACGAGTTGTTCGGTTTGACGAACGCTTCGGGCTAGTTCATCGTAGCGAACATGAGTTCGCTGAAACGAACGCTGCGCGATGTGGGCGCGCTGGGCGCGGCGATGGTCGCGGTGGGCGCTTCGTTCGGCGCCATCTCGATCGCGTACGGCCTGCCGCCCTGGGCGCCGATCCTCATGTCGACGGTGGTGTTCGCCGGGGGATCGCAGTTCCTGGCCGCCGGCCTGATCGCCGCCGGCAACCCGATCGCCGCCGTCCTGGCCGGCCTGCTGCTGAACGCCCGCCACCTGCCGTTCGGCCTGGCGATCGCGGACACCATCGGCGGCCGGTGGCGTGACCGGCTGATCGGCAGCCACATCATGACCGACGAGGCCACCGCCTTCGCCCTGGCTTCCACGGATCCGGTGGAGAGGCGCCGCGTCTACTGGCTGGTCGGCACGACCCTCTTCGTCACCTGGAACATCGGAACCGTCCTCGGCGTCCTGCTCGGCGGCGCCACCGGCGACCCGGACGCCCTCGGCCTGGACGCTGCCTTCCCGGCGGCCCTGATCGCCCTGATCCTGCCGTCCCTGCGCGACCGGTCGACACGTCTCGTGGCGCTCACCGGCGCGGTGATCGCGGTCGCCCTGACCCCGCTGCTCCCGGCCGGCCTGCCGGTCCTCTGCGCCCTGCTGGGTCTGCTGGTCCTCTTCTTCCCGTCCCGCTTCCGGAAAGCCCCCGAGCCGGCCGCCGCCGAGGAGTCCCGATGCTGATAGCCACGATCCTCATCCTGGGAGCGGGCACCTACGCGATCCGCCTGAGCGGTGTCCTGCTCCGCGAACGCCTCGAACTCTCCGACTCCCTGCAACGCCTGCTGCCGATGGCCGCCGCCGCCCTGCTGGCCGCCCTGGCAGCCACGGCAGCCCTGATGGCCGGCAGCGAGTTCGCCGGCCCGGCCCGCCCGGCCGGAGTCCTGGTAGGAGCACTGCTGGCCTGGCGAAAGGCCCCGTTCGTGGCAGTGGTGCTGGCCGCCGCGGCCTCGACGGCCCTGTTACGCCTGGCCGGAGTCCCCTGACCACGGAGCGGGCCTTCAGCGCTGGGCGGTGAGCGCACGCAGCAGGGTTCCGCGGGGCGGTGAGCGCACGCAGCAGGCTTTTTCGCGGGGCGGTGAGCTCACGCCAAAGTTCGGTTTGCGTGAGTTGGGCGCCGTCGTGGGGGCGGTGAGCTCACGCAGCGTTCGGTTTGCGTGAGCTGGGCGCCGTCGTGGGGGCGGTGGGCGCACGCGAACGTGCGTTGTGTGCGCTGGTGGCCCGGGTCGGGGCGAGAGGGGTGGTCGGTGCACGCAGTGTTCGGTTTGCGTGAGCTGGGCGCCGTGCTGGGGGCGGTGGGCGCACGCGGACGTGTGTTGTGTGCGCTGGTGGCCCGGGTCGGGGCGAGAGGGGTGGTGGGCGCACGCAGTGTTTGGTTTGCGTGAGCTGGGCGCCGTGCTGGGGGCGGTGGGCGCACGCGGACGTGTGTTGTGTGCGCTGGTGGCCCGGGTCGGGGCGAGAGGGGTGGTGGGCGCACGCAGTGTTCGGTTTGCGTGAGCTGGGCGCCGTCCTGGGGGCGGTGGGCGCACGCGGACGTGTGTTGTGTGCGCTGGCGGCCCGGGCTCGGCGTCGGGTGTGTGCGCTGGTCGCCCTCTTAGGGGACGGTCAGCGCACACGAACCACGGACGAAACGGCCTGCGTCAGATCTTGTCGCCGTATTCGACCTTGGACTTCGGGATGCGCATGCGGCGGAAGGTCAGGCCGCGCATGATGCCGTACAGATAAAGGGACCCCATCCGCTGCGTGCTCTGCGGGAAGCGCTCCTTGACCAGCTTCTTGATCTTCCGGGCGATCAGGATGCTGTCGACCAGGACGGCCAGCGCGAGCAGGGCCCAGACCAGGGTGCTGAAGTTCTGCACCGTGCGGTTCGGGACCGAGGAGCCGATCAGGACGACGACGGCGCCGGCGATGAACCAGGAGCCGACGGTGCGCCGGGAGTCGACGATGTCACGGACCAGGGAACGCTCCGGGCCGCGGTCACGGGCCAGCAGGTAGCGCTCGTCACCGTTGCGCATGCCCTCGTTGGCTTCGGCACGCTCGGTCCGCTGCCGCTCACGGAGCTGCTTGTAGGCCTCCTTGCGGTTCTCCGGGGCCTTGTCCTGCACGCGACGGCCGACGGCGGCCCGCTTCGGCGTGACCACACCCAGCTCTTTCTTGCTGGGCGTGTAGCCCTTGGGGCGGTTGTCGGCATCGGTCGTCACCGCCTCCACCTCGGTGGGGGCGGCTTCCTCTGGCTTACGGCGAAACAGCGGGGACACGTCAGCAGCGTAGCCAAACGGCGCGGTGTACAGCACACCGCGCCGTTGATCGTGACAAAGATGCAGCTCAGGGACGCTCGACGTGAGCGCCGAGAGCGGCCAGCTTGGCTTCGAAGTCCTCGTAGCCGCGCTTGATGAGGTCGACGCCGTAGACCCGCGAGGTGCCTTCGGCGGCCAGGGCCGCGATGAGGTGCGCGAAACCGGCCCGCAGGTCGGGGATGCGCAGGTCGGCGGCGTGCAGCTTGGAGGGGCCGGCGATGACCGCGGAGTGCATGAAGTTGCGGCGGCCGAAGCGGCACGGGGTTCCGCCGAGGCAGTCCCGGTAGACCTGGATGGTCGCGCCCATCTGGTTGAGCGCGTCGGTGTAGCCGAGCCGCTGCTCGTACACCGTCTCGTGCATGATCGAGATGCCGCGGGCCTGGGTGAGCGCGACGACGAGCGGCTGCTGCCAGTCGGTCATGAAGCCGGGGTGCACGTCCGTCTCCAGCGCGACGGCCTTGAGCTCGCCGCCCGGGTGCCAGAACTTGATGCCGCCCTCGGCGCCGGTGACGCCGGGCCGGGCGATCCGGTCGTCGGTGATCTTCAGCTCGCCACCGATGGACCGGTAGACGTTCAGGAACGTCATCATGTCGGCCTGGCGGGCGCCGACGACCTCGATCTCGCCGCGGGTGGCGAGCGCGGCGGCGGCCCAGCTCGCGGCCTCGATCCGGTCCGGGATCGGCTTGTGCTCGTACCCGTAGAGGCGAGGCACGCCGTGGATCTCGATGACCCGGTCGGTGTGCACCTTGATGATGGCGCCCATCTTCTGCAGGATGCAGATGAGATCGATGATCTCCGGTTCGATGGCCGCGTTGCGCAGCTCGGTGACGCCCTCGGCGCGGACCGCGGTGAGCAGCACCTGCTCGGTGGCGCCGACGCTCGGGTAGGGCAGTTCCAGCTTGGCGCCGTGCAGACCGTTCGGGGCGCTCAGGTGCATGCCCTCGGGGGTCTTGTCGACGATCGCGCCGAACTCGCGCAGCGACTTGATGTGGAAGTCGATCGGCCGCGGGCCGATGTGGCAGCCACCCAGGTCCGGGATGAACGCGTGACCGAGCCGGTGCAGCAGCGGGCCGCAGAACAGGATCGGGATACGGCTGGACCCGGCGTGCACGTTGATCTCGTCGGTGCTGGCGCTCTCCACGTTGGTGGGGTCCATCACCAGCTCGCCGTCCTCGGCGCCGTCGGTGACCTTCACGCCGTGCAGTTCGAGGAGGCCGCGCACGACCTCGACGTCCCGGATGCCCGGCACGTCGTAGAGGTGGCTCGGCGACTCGCCCAGCAGGGCGGCGACCATCGCCTTGGAAACGAGATTCTTGGCGCCACGGACCCGGATCTGACCTTGCAGCGGCGTACCGCCGTGCACGATCAGGACATCGTCGGTCAACGTAACCTCCAGCCGGCGGGCGGTGGGTCGCCCAGTGAACGAGGGGCAGAGCGTGGGCGGGGGTACCCGATTCTGCAACCGGGGAAGCATAGCGCTGAGTGACAACCGCGCCAGTCGTAGAGGCGCGCGAAACGCCGCTAAATGCTGTTCGCTAAGGCAGCGTTAAAGAATCCACCGGACGGGTGGATTCATTTGACTACTCAGCGTTACGGCAGGGCGAGCATCTGGTCGAGGGCCACCCGGGCCTCGTGCGCGGTCTTCTCGTCGACCGTGATCACGTTCGGCACGCGGCCGGCGACGAGCTCCTCGAGCGTCCAGACGAGGTGCGGCAGGTCGATGCGGTTCATCGTGGAGCAGTAGCAGACCGCCCGGTCGAGGAACATGATCTGCTTGTCCGGATGGGCGAGAGCGAGCCTTCGTACGAGGTTCAGCTCCGTGCCCACGGCCCACGCCGAACCAGCGGGCGCCGCTTCCAGAGCCTTGATGATGTATTCCGTCGAGCCGACGTGATCGGCGGCCCGGACCACCTCGTGCCGGCACTCCGGGTGGACCAGCACGTTCACGCCGGGGACCCGCTCGCGCACCTCACGGACGCTGTCCAGGGTGAACCGGCCGTGCACCGAGCAGTGCCCGCGCCACAGGATCATCCGGGCGTTCCGCAGCTGCTCGTCGGTCAGGCCGCCCTTCGGCTTGTGCGGGTCGTAGAGCACGCAGTCGTCGAGGTCGAAGCCCATCTCCAGCACCGCGGTGTTGCGGCCGAGGTGCTGGTCGGGCAGGAAGAAGACCTTGGAACCCTGCTCGAACGACCAGTCGAGGGCCCGCTTGGCGTTCGACGAGGTGCAGACGACGCCGGAGTTGCGGCCGACGAAGCCCTTGATGTCGGCCGACGAGTTCATGTACGTCACCGGCACGATCTGGTCGGTGATGCCCAGGTCCTCGAAGTGCTCCCAGGCCGTCTCCACCTGCCCGAGCACCGCCATGTCGGCCATCGAGCAACCGGCCGCCAGGTCCGGCAGGATCACCTTCTGATCGGGCTTCGTGAGGATGTCGGCGCTCTCGGCCATGAAGTGCACGCCGCAGAAGACGATGAACTCGGCGTCCGGGCGGGCCGCGGCCTGCTGGGCGAGCTTGAACGAGTCACCGGTGACGTCGGCGAACTGGATCACCTCGTCACGCTGGTAATGGTGGCCGAGAACGAACACCCGGGACCCGAGCGCCTCCTTCGCCGCCGTGGCCCGGGCCACCAGGCCGGGGTCGCTGGGCGCGGGCAGATCGCCGGGGCAGTCGACGCCGCGCTCGCTGGCCGGGTCGGTGCCCTTGCCGAGCAGCAGCAGTGCCAGAGGGGTGTTCTGAGGTTCGGTCCAGGTCGACGTCACGTCCATCATCGTTACACAGGCCCCCGTACAGAGGCTGCGCCCGGACGGGGTGTGCTGCCACACTCGCGGTGTGCGCGTACTGATCTGTCCGGACAAGTTCGCCGGCACCCTTTCCGCCCCCGCTGTCGCCGATGCCGTCGCCGAGGGGTGGTCCGTCCCCGATGACGTGCTTGTCCGCCGCCCGCTCGCGGACGGCGGCCCCGGATTCGTCGAGGTCCTCGCCACGGCGCTGGGCGGCAGGCGCATCCCGGTGTCGACCGTCGACCCGCTCGGCCGGCCGGCACCGGGCGAGATCCTGGTCGCCGGAGGCACCGCTTACGTGGAGAGCGCCCAGGCCTGCGGCCTGCACCTGCTGGCGACGAGTGAGCGTGACCCGAAGGCGACCATCTCCTACGGCCTCGGCATCCTGCTCACCGCTGCGGTGGAGAGCGGCGCCACCGAGGTCGTGGTGGGTCTCGGCGGCTCGGCGGTGAACGACGCGGGCGCCGGCATGCTGGCCGCCCTCGGCGCGGCGCCGGTCGACGTCGCCGGAAACGTCCTGCCCTACGGCGGCGGCCCGCTGATCACCGCGGCGGGACTGGCCGGCGAGCCCCGGCTGCGGCAGGTGAGCCTGGTGGCCGCGACCGACGTCGACAACCCGCTGACCGGCCTGCACGGCGCCAGCAACGTCTTCGGCCCGCAGAAGGGCGCCTCCCGGGAGGACGTGCTGCGCCTGGACGCGGCCCTGGAGCACTTCGCCGGCGTGCTGGAGAAGGCGTTCGGGCGAACAGGCCTGGCGGCCGAGCCGGGCGGTGGCGCGGCCGGCGGCCTGGGCGCCGCGCTGATCGCTCTCGGTGGCCGGGTGACCTCGGGTATCAACCTGGTCACGAATCTGATCGGCCTGGACGCCGAGCTCGACGCCGCCGATCTGGTGATCACCGGAGAGGGGTCGTTCGACCACCAGTCGCTGCGCGGCAAGGTGGTCGCCGGGATCGCCGCCGGAGCGCGGGACCGCGGCCTGCCGTGCGTGGTGCTGGCCGGGCGCAACGAGACCGGGCACCGGGAGGCCGCCGCGGCCGGGGTGACCGAGACGCACACGCTCGTGGAGCATTTCGGTTCCGTGGAACAGGCGCTCGCCGAACCGGCGCGCGGCCTGCGGGAACTCTCCGCCGAACTCGCCCAGCAGTGGAGCCGGTGATCTAACACGTCCCGGATTGGGAATCCGGCGGATTGGGGTTAGCGTTGGCCTGTACGGCACATGACCGCACCTGGCAGGGAGATACCTAGTGACCACTGAAGCGCACACCGAGTCGACCGAGGCGACCGCCCCGACCGGCGTCACCCTCACCGACGTCGCCGCGGTGAAGGTCAAGGCCCTGATCGAGCAGGAAGGGCGCGACGACCTGCGCCTGCGCATCGCCGTACAGCCCGGTGGCTGCTCCGGCCTGCGCTACCAGCTCTTCTTCGACGAGCGTTCGCTCGACGGCGACGTCGTGAACGACTTCGGCGGCGTCGAGGTCGTCGTGGACCGCATGTCCGCGCCGTACCTCGCGGGCGCGACCATCGACTTCGCGGACCGCATCGACGCGCAGGGCTTCACGATCGACAACCCGAACGCGCAGAACTCCTGCGCCTGCGGCGACTCGTTCCACTGATCCGAAAAAGCTAGACGAACAGGCCGTCCCGTTAACGGGACGGCCTGTTGCCGTTCAGGGGCCGGTAGTCTCAGGGCGTAACAGCCCCCTTGTTCCCAACCCCGAGGGCCGAAATGAAGATCGCCGTCACCGGCTCGATCGCCACCGACCACCTGATGCACTTCCCCGGCAAGTTCGCCGACCAGCTGATCGCGGATCAGCTGCACAAGGTCTCCCTCTCCTTCCTCGTCGACGACCTGGTGGTGCGTCGCGGCGGTGTCGCGCCGAACATCGCGTTCGGGATGGCCAAGCTGGGCCTGCGGCCGATCCTGGTGGGCGCGGTCGGCGCCGACTTCGCCGACTACCGGTCGTGGCTCGAGCGGCACGGCGTCGACTGCGACTCGGTGCACGTGAGCGACGTGGCGCACACCGCCCGGTTCGTCTGCACCACCGACGACGACCTGAACCAGATCGCCTCGTTCTACGCGGGCGCGATGGCCGAGGCCCGCAACATCGAGCTGGCCCCGGTGAACGAACGGGCCGGCGGCCTCGACCTGGTGCTGATCGGCGCCAACGACCCGGCCGCGATGATCCGCCACTCTGAGGAGTGCCGGGCCCGGGGCTACGCGTTCGTGGCCGACCCGTCGCAGCAGCTCGCCCGGATGGACGGCTCCGACGTGCTGAGCCTGATCCGCGGCGCCGAGTTCCTGATGACCAACGAGTACGAGCGCTCGCTCCTGGAGACCAAGGCCGGTCTCACCTCCGAGCAGGTCCTCGACGAGGTCAAGATCCGGGTCACCACGCTCGGCAAGGACGGCGTGGAGATCACCGGCCGGGGGATCGAGCGGATCCACGTGCCGGTCGTCCCGGGCGTGATCGGCGAGGACCCGACCGGTGTCGGCGACGGCTTCCGGGCCGGTTTCTTCGCGGGCGTGCATTGGGGGCTGAGCCTGGAGCGGTCCGCGCAGATCGGCTCGCTGGTGGCGGCGCTGGTGCTGGAGACGGTCGGCACCCAGGAGTACGACATCAAGCCCGCCGAGTTCACCAAGCGCTTCGCTGCGGCGTACGGCGACGACGCCGC
The DNA here is from genome assembly GCF_004001265.1 of Actinoplanes sp. OR16. GTDB lineage: Bacteria > Actinomycetota > Actinomycetes > Mycobacteriales > Micromonosporaceae > Actinoplanes. The sequence goes on from NZ_AP019371.1 coordinate 3,797,792, forward strand.
CGCTGAAATCGCCCAGTTCCTGAACAACTAGGAAAAACCCACCATGGTTCTCGCGGTCTTCGCCGGCCTGCCCGGCGTCGGCAAGAGCACCCTCGCCGCGCAGGTCGCCACCGAGCTGCCGGCGGCGGTGCTCGCCGTCGACACCGTCGACTTCACGCTCCAGCGCTACGACGTGCAGGAGCACCGGCCCGGCTACGCCGCCTACGGCGTGGTGGCCGCGCTCGCCGAGGAGCAACTCAAGATCGGCCACAGCGTGATCATCGACGCGGTCAACCCGGTCAAGTCGGCCCGCCAGCTCTGGGTCGACCTGGCCGAGCGGATGGACGTGCCGCTGCGCGTGGTCGAGGTGATCTGCGGCGACGACGCGGAGCACCGCCGCCGGGTCGAGGCCCGCTATGCGGCCCGCGACCACGAGGGCGTGCCCGACTGGGTGCGGGTGCTGGAGCGCCAGGCGGAGTACGAGCCGTACCTGGGCCCGCGCCTGGTCGTCGACACCTACCTCGCGAAGGACCCGGTCAGCCCGGTCGTCGGCTACCTCAGGTGATCCTTCGTACGTCGAACTGATGGCCGTGGCCGGCGACGAACTCCTGCCCCTTCATGCGGCACCAGGCGGGGATGTCGTTGGCCGCGGCCGGATCGTCGGCGAGCACCCGGACGATCTCGCCGACGGCGACGCCGGGGATCGCCTTCGCCAACTTGATCACGGGTAGCGGGCAGCGCTGGCCGAGGCAGTCGAGGGTGATCAGAACCCGGCCTCCTTCCGGATGCCGGCGACCAGGCCGGGCAGCACCGCGAGGAACCGCTCGACCTCCGCTGACGTGGTGTCCCGGTGCAGCGACACCCGGACGTTGCCGTGGCTGAGAACGCCCATCGCCTCCAGCACGTGGCTGGGCCGCAGCGTCGAGGACGTGCACGAGGAGCCGGACGAGACCGCGAAGCCGTGCCGGTCCAGGGCGTGCAGCAGCGCCTCGCCGTCCACGTAGAGGCAGCTGAACGTGACCAGGTGGGGCAACCGCTGGACCGGGTCCCCGACGATCTCCACGTCCGGAACGGTCGCGGCCACCGTCTGACGGATGTGGTCCACCAGTGCGGTCAGGCGTACCCCCTCGGCTCGGGCCTCGGCCGAGACGGCCCGCAGGCTCGCCGCGGCCGCGACCACCGCCGGGAGATCGAGCGCCCCTTGTGGCCTCGGGCGATAAAGATCATCTTGCGGATGCGGTGAGATCCACCGCACACCCTTGCGGACCACCAGGACTCCCACGCCGGGCGGACCACCCCACTTGTGGGCGCTCGCGCTGAGAAGATCCCACCCGCGGGGTACGGGTGACCGCCCCACCGTCTGCGCCGCATCCACGAACAACGGCACGCCCGCCTCGGAACAGAGGCCGGCGGCCTCCTCGACCGGCTGCACGGTACCCACCTCGTGACTGGCACTGATCAGGCTCGCGAGAGCCACGCCGGGCGCCGACACGGCGGCCTGCCAAGCATCGAGGTCGAGCCGGCCGAGACGGTCCACCCCCACCTCGACGGCATCCGGGGCCGCGAGGATCACCGAGGAGTGCTCGATCGCCGAACGGACCAGGGTGGACCCTGCCCGGCGACGGCCCTTCAGACCACCGAGGACGGCCGCCTGGGCCGCGGAAGTGCCGGAATGCCAGAAGGACAGCTCGTCCACCCGTACGCTCAAGATCTCCGCGACCACCGCGGAGGCCGCCTCGAGCAGTTGCTGGGCCCGCCGCCCGGCCGCGTAGAGCCGCGCGGGGTCGGCCCATCCGTCCGCAAGGGCAGCCAGCATGGCCTCGCGCGCGATCGGATGCAGCGGCGCCGCGCTCGCGGCGTCCAGGTAGACCGGCTGCCCGGCCGGATCGCCTGTGTAATCCACACAGGGAACGGTATCGTCCGGTTGTCCGGGAGTTTGCTTTCCGGTCGGCGTCGGCCCCCCGGTGGCGGGCGGCCCGGCCTTGGTCGAGTAGTGTGCGACCGTCGGTGAGCCTTGCCGCCAAGTGTCCGGTTTCGGCAGGCGGCAACTGCTAAGGAGGCAGAAGCAGGTGGGCGCAAGGAGTTCGGCCACACGGCCGCGGGCAGTAGGCCGAGCGGCCGGGCTGGGTCTCGGCGGTGCGACGCTGCTGACGCTGCTCTCGGGTTGCTCGCTGCAGGACTGGGGAGACGCGTTCGGCCACTTCGGATGGCCGAGTGACGGCATCAGCCTGCAGGCGCACGAGATGTACGACCTCTGGATCGCGTCGGTGCTCGCGGCTCTCGCCGTCGGCATCGGTGTGTGGGGCCTGATCTTCTGGTGTGTGATCCGGTACCGCAAGCGCGGCGACGAGCTGCCCGTGCAGACCCGGTTCAACATGCCGATGGAGATCCTCTACACGGTCACGCCGGTCCTGATCGTCGCGGTGCTCTTCTACTACACCGCCATCGTGCAGACCAGCGTGGACAAGCTGTCGAAGAACCCCGATCAGGTCGTCGAGATCGTGGCGTTCAAGTGGAACTGGCAGTTCAACTACCGCGACGGCATGGGCGTCGAGGCGAAGACCGTCGCGTCGACGATCGGCTCGTCGGACGTCATCCCGATCCTGGTCCTGCCGGTCGGCGAGACGATCCGCTTCGAGGAGACCAGCAAGGACGTCATCCACTCGTTCTGGGTGCCGGAGATGCTGTTCAAGCGGGACGTGTTCCCGGGCAGCGTGCGCAACGTCTTCGAGGTGACCCTCGACAAGGAGGGACGCTACGTCGGCCGCTGCGCCGAGCTCTGCGGGACGTACCACGCCTTCATGAACTTCGAGCTGGTCACCGTCTCCCCGGAGAAGTTCGACCAGTTCATCGAGTCGAAGAAGAGCGGCGCCTCGACCCAGCAGGCGATGGCCGCGATCGGCTTCACCGGCGCGGAGTCGTACGCGACCACCACGTCGCCGTTCAACACCCGGCGCCAGACGCACAGCTGGAACCAGTCCGATTCCGTCGCGGCAGGGAAGTAGGGGCTGACGTGCGTACCGAATACAAGATCTTCGCCGGCGTCGCCGTCTTCCTCTTCGGAGCGGCCGCGGTGTACGGGTTCTACACGCACGCGACCGCCACCGACGGCGCGGTCAGCAGCGGCTCGGCGTACAACGGCGGTGTCGAGTGGGTCGGCGTCGTCGCGCTGATCCTGTCCGGGCTGCTCTGTCTGATGTGCGCGGGCTTCTTCTGGTTCGTCGCCCGGCGCATCGACCTGCGTCCGGAGGACCGGGAGGACGGCGAGATCGCCGAGGGCGCCGGCGAGGTCGGCTTCTTCAGCCCGGGCAGCTACTGGCCGTTCGGCATCGCGCTCTCCGCCGCGATCGCCGGCCTCGGCCTGGTGTTCTGGATGTGGTGGCTGCTCGCCTTCGGCCTGGTCTGCGTGATCTTCACGGCCTGCGGCATGCTGTTCGAGTACTACTCGGGCACGCGGCACCCGGAGTCGTCGCACCACTGAGCCTGATATGAGAAGGCCCGCTCCCCGTCGAGGGAAGCGGGCCTTTTCGCTATGCCGCTCTGCGTTGCTCGGGAGCGATCTTGTGGCTCTTCGAGGACCACAGGTGGACGACGATCGGGGCGACCACCTCGGCCGCGCCGCAGCGGGTGCAGACCAGTTCGGGGCAGTCGTCGTGGCCGTCCTCGCAGGGCGGCACCTCGAAGAGCATGTCGCCGTCGCAGATGACGCAGCGGAGTTCACGTTCGCGCACGGGTGTCTCCTTCGCCTTGCCGTCGCCGTGGCGGTGTATTACCCGAATGTCATTCAGACGATGTCATGCAATCCGAACATTTCTGGTTGTTACACCTCGGCGTGTTGCAGATTTTCTTCAGCTTTATCCGGCCTGTAGTGCCGCTTGCCGCGGATCTCGGGCTTTATTCGGCGGCCTTGGCCGCCTGGGCCGCGGTCACCCAGCGGTCCAGCTGCGCCGTCACGGCCCCGGAGTCGATCGTCTCCTGGGCTCGGGCGATCCCGGCCCGCAGCGTGTCCCTGAAGTCGCCGGGGAAGCCACTCTGCGCCGCGAGGGCAGCCGCCGCGTTCAGCACGACGGCGTCCCGGACCGCGCCCGGCTCGCCGGCGAACGTCCGCCGCGCCACGTCGGCGTTGAACGCCGCGTCGCCACCGCGCAGGGCGTCCGGCGCGCTGCGCGGCAGACCCAGCTCGGTCGCGTCGACGAGCAGCTCCTCCACCTTGCCGTCCTTCGCCACCCAGACCCGGGTCGGCGCCGCCGTGGTGAACTCGTCAAGCCCGTCCTCGCCGCGCATCACCAGCGCCGAGTCGCCGCGGAGGGCGAAGACCTCGGCCATCACCGGGGCCATCCGCGGGTCGAAGCAGCCGACCGCAGCGGCCGTCGGGCGGGCCGGGTTGGTCAGCGGGCCGAGCACGTTGAAGAAGGTCGGGACGCCCAGCTCACGGCGGGTCACCGCGGCGTGCCGCATGCCGGGGTGGTAGCGGGCGGCGAAGCAGAAGCCGATGCCGGCCTCGGACACGGTCCGGGCCACTCCGGCGGGACCGAGATCGAGGGGGAGGCCGAAGTGCTCCAGCAGGTCGGCCGTACCGGTGGTGGAGGAAGCGGACCGGTTGCCGTGCTTCACGACGGTCACCCCGGCCGCGGCCGTCACGATCGCCGCCATCGTGGAGATGTTCACGGTGTTGGCCCGGTCACCGCCGGTGCCGACCACGTCGACAGCGCTGGTGCGGACCTTCTCCGGGAGCTCCACCAGCGTGGCGTTCGACAGCATGGCCTCCACCAGGCCGGCCAGCTCGGCGGGCGTCTCACCCTTGGCGCGCAGCGCGATCGCGAAACCGGCGACCTGCACCGGCGTCGTGTTGCCCGCCATGATCTCGCCCATGGCCCAGGCGGTGTCCGCGGTGGCGAGTTCCTCGCCACGGAGCAGAGCACTCGTCAGGTTGGGCCAGGTACGTGCGGCCATGGCGGGCCCTTTCTATCGTTCGACGGTTATCGGGCGGGGGTGCCCTGTGTTCCGAGCGGGATGGCGCCGGCGCGGCGGGCGCGCAGCAGGCCGGCCACGGTCTGGCCGGTGGTCACCGGGTCGAGCGGGGCCAGCAGGGTCGCGTCGACCTGGGCGTACGCCGCCAGCCAGCGGTCGGCGGCCCGGGCGATGACGACGCAGGTGGGCGGGGGAGTGAGGTATTCGTCCTTGGTCTGGCGGGCGACACCGATGCCACCGGCCGGGGTCGCCTCGCCGTCGAGCACCATGAGATCGATCTCGTAGTCGTCGAGCAGGCGGCGGCACTCCTCCCAGGAGGATGCGTCGACGAACTCGACTTGCAGGTCGGCGGCGGGCCGCGTGCCGATGGCGAGCCGGATCCGGTCGCGCACGGCGGCGTCGTCGCTGTAGAGCAGAACGGTGTACTCGCTCATCTTGTGCCCCACCTCACGTCTTGAGTCCCGCAGATCGTACCGAATCTGTTATTGAGCGTCCGGCTCCGGTCGCTTCGTGGCGGCCAGGGCTTCCTCGCGGTCCAGGGCGCGGTCGATCCGCCGGGCCTCGCGTTCCGACTGGCGGACCCACTGGACCACCAGGATGCCGAGCATCGTGACGCTGACGATCTCGCCGCCGGCCCACAGGATGCCGCCCGCGGTGACCTGGTCGGCGTACGGATCCATCCAGCTCAGGCCGAGGTTCGGGTACCAGTCGCCGCCGAGCAGCTCCTTGCTCTGCATGATCGTCAGCCCGAGCACGGTGTGGAACGGCACGGACAGGACCATCAGCAGCGCGCGACCCGGGTACGGCCAGCGGTTCGGCAGCGGGTCGAGGCCCAGCAGCGGCCAGAAGAAGAGGCAGCCGGTCACCACGAAGTGCAGGTGGACGAACTCGTGCAACCAGGCGTGCTCGAGGGTCAGGCGATAAGCCCCGGTGAAGTAGAGGACGAACGGGTTCGCGATGAACAGTCCGAACGCGACCAGGGGGAACGTCAGCACCCGGACGTACCGGCTGTGCAGGACCTTGAGCAGGACCTTGCGCGGCTTCTTGTCCAGCACCCGCAGAGCGAGGGTGGTCGGCGCGCCCAGGGCCAGGAAGATCGGCCCGACCATGGAGAGCACCATGTGCTGGACCATGTGCACCGAGATCAAGGTGGTGTCGTACGCCTCGATGCCGGTCACCGACACCGCCGCGATGGACCCGAGTCCACCAGCGACGAAGGCCGCGGTCCGCCCCGGTGGCCAGTGGTCGCCACGCTGACGCAGGCGCCACACGCCATAGAGATACAGCGCCGCCGAGACCATCAGACCCAGTGCGATCAGGCTGATCGGGTTGATCTGGGTGAAGATGACCGCCGGGCTGAAAGGCGGGAGTCCAGTATCCCCGCCGGAGGCCGCGAGTGAGGCTATTTCGTCGGAACGCACCCCTCGAAGCTAGACCTACCCGCTGGTCACAGAATATTCCGGGCTGTACACAGTGCCGGATTGGGGACCCCGGGGGACCTTGGACCTTGTTCGGATGAATAATGAGGCCGTGACAGCGGCAGCCATCGACAAGAGCCGGATCCACTCGCTGACCCGACCGAACATGGTCAGCGTCGGGACCATCGTGTGGCTCTCCAGCGAGCTCATGTTCTTCGCGGCATTGTTCGCGATGTACTTCTCCATCCGTGCTGCGGACTACAGCATGTGGGAGCACCACACCGAGGCCCTCAACATCCCGTACGCGACGACGTTCACGGTGATCTTGGTCCTCTCGTCGGTGACCTGCCAGCTGGGCGTCTTCGCCGCGGAGAAGGGTGACGTGTTCGCGCTGCGGCGCTGGTTCACGATCACGTTCGTGATGGGACTCATCTTCGTACTCGGCCAGGCGAACGAGTACCGCCACCTGGTGCACGACGGCGTCACGCTGAACGGCGACGGGTACGGGTCGATGTTCTACCTGACCACCGGGTTCCACGGTCTGCACGTGACCGGTGGCCTGATCGCCTTCATCATCTACATGATCCGCACGACGATGGGCCGGTTCACTCCGGCGCAGGCGACGTCGGCAATCGTCGTCTCGTACTACTGGCACTTCGTGGACATCGTGTGGATCGCGCTGTTCGCCATGATCTATTGGCTGCAGTGAGACCCAGCGCCAAAGGCGAGGATCTCAACAACACCCAGAGGGACATAGCAGATGACTTCTGACACCCCCGCCCGCAGGCGTGCCCGGGTGTTCACCCGGAGGCGCAGCGCGCCGAGCCGGGCACGCCGGCGGCTCGGTGCAGCGGTTCGCATGATCGCGGCGCTGGCACTCGCCGGAGGCGTGTACACCGCCTTCACCCCCGGCGCGTTCGCCGAGGACAACGTCCAGCTCTCCGCTGCGGCTCAGGAGGGCAAGGCTCTCTTCGACAACAGCTGCATCTCCTGCCACGGGCGGGACGCGCAGGGCGTCGAGGACCGCGGCCCGAGCCTGATCGGCGTCGGTTCCGCCTCCGTGGAGTTCCAGGTCAGCACCGGCCGCATGCCGATGACGCGCCAGGAAGCCCAGGCGGAGCAGAAGAAGCCGCAGTTCGACGAAACCCAGACCAAGCAGCTCGCGCAGTACATCCAGGAGCTGGGTGGCGGTCCGCAGGTCCCCGACGGCCCGCTCGTCGACGATCTGGAGACCAACCCGGAGTCGCTGGCCCGCGGTGGCGAGCTGTTCCGGATCAACTGCACCTCCTGCCACGGCTTCGGCGGTGGTGGTGGCGCCCTGTCGTCCGGCAAGTTCGCTCCGAGCCTGCACGACGCCACGGCCGAGCAGATCTACGCGGCCATGCTGACCGGACCGCAGAACATGCCGGTCTTCGGTGACAACCAGCTCACGCCGGACGAGAAGCGCTCGATCATCACCTACATCACGGTGCAGCTCCAGCAGGACAAGGACCCGGGCGGCCTGTTCAACCTCGGTCGCTACGGCCCGTCGACGGAAGGCATGGCGATCTTCCTGGTCGGCATCGTCCTCCTGGTCTTCACGTCTCTCTGGATTGCGGGGAAGTCATGACGACTGTGCACCACGCGGGCGACGCCGGCCCTCAGCCGGTCGACGTGAGCGACCCGCACCTGTCGCGATTCGACATCGTGAAGGAAGGGCTCCGGCGCGACGACATCGAGATCGTCACGTACGAGTCGCAGTTCCACGGGCAGAACTCCAAGGCGGAGAAGCGGGTCGTCCGCAACATCGCCCTGCTGTTCGCCATCTCCGGGGTCCTGACGATCGCGTTCGTGGTCTTCTACATCGTCTGGCCGTGGGAGTTCGAGCTCGGCCACTCGATGAGCGACTACTACACGCCGATCCTCGGCATCACCCTCGGCCTCGGCCTGCTGGCGCTCGGCTTCGGCATCCTGGCCTGGGCCAAGAAGCTCCTGCCGCACGAGCTCTCGATCCAGCAGCGGCACAGCCACCCGTCGCCCGACGACGAGCGCCTGATCACCGGTCAGACCGCTCTGTTCGTCGCCGACGAGCTGGGCGTGCAGCGCCGCCCGCTGCTCAAGGGCGCGATCGCGCTCGGCCTCGCGCCGGTCGGCATCGCGATCGGGGCGCCGATCGTCGGCGGCCTGATCGAGGACCCGCACAAGGGCGAGCTGCCGATGATGTTCACGACCGGGTTCAACCCCGGCAACAACGGCGGCAAGCTGGTGCGCCTCACCCGTGAGGACGGCAGCGCCATCCGCCCCGAGGACGTCAGCACCGGCGGTCAGATGACCGTGTACCCCGGCATCCCGGGCGGCGCGACGAACCACTGGGCCGACTCGCCGACGCTGCTGATCCACCTCCGCGCGGACGACGCCGCGGTGACCCGTGCGAACGCCGACGCCGACAGCAACGGCCGGAACGTCGGGTCGATGTGGGGCAACTTCGTGGCGTACTCCAAGATCTGCACGCACGCCGGCTGCCCGGCGAGCCTTTACGAGCAGCAGACGAACCGCCTGCTGTGCCCGTGCCACCAGTCGCAGTTCCTCATCACCAACAACGCGCAGCCGGTCTTCGGGCCCGCGACTCGGCGTCTGCCGATGCTGCCGCTTACAGTGGACGAGGAAGGTTTCTTCGTGGCAGCGTCCGACTTCAAGGACACCGTCGGACCTGACTTCTGGGAGCGGCCGTGAAGCGCCGAAAAGTTGACCTCGCAGAGGCGCCCGTCACCTTCGCCAAGGGGGTGGACGACAGGTTCCAGGCTGCGACCCCACTGCGTGCCCTGCTGAACAAGGTCTTCCCTGACCACTGGTCGTTCCTGCTCGGCGAGATCGCGCTCTTCTCGTTCATCGTGCTGCTGCTGAGCGGCGTGTTCCTGACGCTCTTCTTCGACCCGTCGATGAAGGAGATCGCGTACGACGGCTCCTACCTCGGCCTCCGTGGCACCGAGATGTCGGCCGCCTACGCGTCGTCGCTGCACCTGTCGTTCGAGGTGCGCGGTGGTCTGTTCATGCGTCAGATGCACCACTGGGCGGCGCTGCTGTTCATGGCGTCGATCATCGTGCACATGGCCCGTGTCTTCTTCACCGGCGCGTACCGCAAGCCGCGTGAGATCAACTGGGTCATCGGCGTGCTGCTGTTCCTGCTCGGGTTCTTCGCCGGCTTCACCGGCTACTCGCTCCCGGACGACGGCCTCTCCGGCACCGGTCTCCGCATCGCCTCGGCGATCATGCTGACCCTCCCGGTCATCGGCACCTGGCTCTCCGCCGCGATCTTCGGTGGCGAGTTCCCGGGCGAGCTGATCATCGGCCGGTTCTACATCGCGCACGTGCTGCTCATCCCGGGCATCCTGCTCGGCCTGATCGCGGCCCACCTGGGCATCGTCTTCAAGCAGAAGCACACGCAGTGGCCGGGCCCGATGCGGACCAACGACAACGTCGTCGGCGAGCGGATGTTCCCGCGCTACGCGATGAAGCAGGGCGGCTTCTTCATGGCCGTCTTCGGTGTCATCGCACTGATGGCCGGCCTCTTCCAGATCAACCCGATCTGGCTGTTCGGGCCGTACCGGGCCTCCGAGGTCTCCTCGGCCTCACAGCCCGACTTCTACGTCATGTTCATGGACGGCCTGGTCCGTCTCATGCCGAACTGGCAGATCTACATCTTCAACTACAGCCTCCCGCCGATGTTCTGGCCCGCGGTGGTCGGCCTCGGCGCGCTGTTCACGCTGCCGATGGCGTGGCCGTGGCTGGAGGCGCGCAAGACCAAGGACAAGCGAACCCACCACCTGCTCGAGCGTCCCCGCGACAACCCCGAGCGGGTCGGCATCGGCTCGATGGCGTTCACCTTCTTCATGATCGCCACGATCTCCGGCGCCAACGACGTCATCGCCGACAAGTTCCACATCAGCCTGAACGCGATGACCTGGGCGGGCCGCATCGGCCTGGTGCTGCTGCCCCCGCTGGCGTACTACATCGCCGTCCGCATCTGCCTGGGCCTCCAGCAGCACGACCGCCAGGTCCTGGCACACGGCGTCGAGACCGGCATCATCAAGCGCCTGCCGAACGGCCAGTTCGTCGAGGTGCACCAGCCCCTCGGCCCGGTCGACGACCACGGCCACCCGGTCCCGCTGGAGTACGCCGGCTGGGTCGTCCCGAAGAAGATGAACCGCCTCGGCGCCCTGGCACCCGCGGTGAAGGGCTTCTTCTACCCGGTCGAGAAGCCGGCCGAGACCCCGGTCTCCCCGGCGGTCGGCGGCCCGGTCAAGAAGGAAGAGATCAAGTCCGGCCGCTAGGCCACCTGATCGCCTGAGAGAGAGCCCGTCGCTTGTGCGGCGGGCTTTCTTTCTTCCCCGGTACGAGGCCCAGCACCGTGCGCCTCCCGTTCGTGTGCCTCCCGTTCGCGCCCCTCTCGTTCGTGTGTCTTCCGTTCGCGTCTCTCCCGCTCGCGCTCCTCCCGGATCTTGAGCGATCTCGCACCTTCTGGGGTCGAGGATCACCCAAGATCTGTGGAGGTGGGAGCGGAACGCCGTGATCAGCGCTCGCTCTCGCTGGCTGTGCCCGTGGTCGCGGGCCGTGGCCCCTCCGCGCTGACTGTGCTCGCCCTAGCTGACTGTGGCCTCCACGCGGACCGGGCTGTGGCCTCCACGCGGACCGTGCTCGTTCCCGCTCGCGCCCGTCCCGGATCTTGAGCGATCTGGCACCTTCTGGGGTCGAGGATCACTCAAGATCTGTGGGGGTGGGAGGGGAACGCCGTGATCAGCGCTCGCTCTCGCTGGCTGTGCCCGTCGTCGCGGGCCGTGGCCTCCGCGCTCACTGTGCTCGCTCTCGCTGGCTGTGGCCTCCGCGCGGACCGTGCTCGTTCCCGCTCGCGCCTCTCCCGCTCGCGCCTCTCCCGCTCGCGCCTCTCCCGCTCGCGCCTCTCCCGCTCGCGCCTCTCCCGCTCGCGCCTCTCCCGCTCGCGCCTCTCCCGCTCGCGCCTCTCGTGCCTCTCGCGCTCGCGCCCGTCCCGGATCTTGAACGATCTGGCACCTTCGGGGGTCGAAGATCACTCAAGATCTGTGGGGGCGAGAGGGGAACGCCGTGATCAGCGCTCGCTCTTGCTGGCTGTGCCCGTGGTCGCGGGCCGTGGCCTGTCCGCGCGGACCGTGCTCGCTCGCTGGCTGTGCCCGTCGTCGCGGGCTGTGGCCTCTCCGCTGACCGTGCTTGCTCTCGCCGGCTGTGGCCTCCACGCGGACCGTGTTCGGTTCGCCGGCTGTGGCGTATTGCTGTTCGCGGCGTGGTCTGGCGAGCATGAGTCACGGCCGGTCCTGGTCGGCTGTGGCTCATTGCCGTGATGGCGGGCGCGGAACAGCGATGACGCACAGCCGGACCTCCGCCGCGCGTCGGCTACCCGCGCGGCCGCAGATCCTGGGTGTTCACTGCTGTGCGTGATCGTGGGGGCGGGGGCGTGGATAGCATGGGCGGGATTGGTTTTCGCTCAATGTTGAGGAGCCCGCAGGTGAACACCGCGATCGTCCACATCGACTGCGCCACCGACTCGATTCCTGAGGTGGCCGAGGCCCTCGCCGCGCTGGAAGGGGTCAGCGAGGTCTACTCGGTGGCCGGCGGTGTGGATCTCATCGCCATCGTCCGGGTGCCGCGGTTCGACGACATCGCCGAGGTCATCGCCGGGAAGATCTCGAAGACGCCGGGCGTGGTGAACAGCGAGACGTTCGTGGCGTTCCGGGCGTACTCCAAGCATGACCTGGAGGACGCCTTCGCGATCGGCCTGCCCGACGCCGACTGAGCGATCAAGCCCTCGGCGACGCGATCAAGCCCTCGGAGACGCGATCAAGCCCTCGGAGACGCCGGGACGGTCAGGCCGTTGTGGGCCCTGATCACGCCGGTGAGGGACTCGTGGGCGGCCACCGCGGCGCCGGGCCAGATCACGCACTCGGTGACGCTGCCGTGCACCTGAGCGCCCGCGCCGACCACCGAAGCGGTGACCGAGCCCGTCACGACGGCCGAGTCGGCGATCAGGCTGGTGCCGGCCGCCGCGTGCAGGTTGGCGGTCAGGTAGTCGGCGGGCGTGCCGGTGTCCAGGTAGTAGCCGTCGTAGGCGATCAGCTCCAGCTCGCCGGCTGCCTCCGCGGGGCGCCACACCGTACGGACGAGGTTGCTGTCCACGTCGGCCAGTGGTTCGATCCAGCGCCACGGCATCAGTGAGAAACCGGCGAAGCGCTGCCCGCTGAAGCCGCCGGTCTCGCCGTCGCGGCAGGGCAGGGTCAGCATCCGCACGGTGTCGCCGGACCAGCCTTCGAGGAGGGCGGCGATGTCCTTGCCGGGGTCGCGGAACGGATCCACCAGGTAGGCGTCGGCGTTACCGACGAGCACGCCACGGCCGTCGATCCATTCCTTCAGCCGGGCGACGCCGCCGGAGGTGCCGAGCGGGCCGTCCGGCTCCACGGAGAGGTGACACCGGTCGCCGACGTGGGCCACCACCTGATCGGCGAGGTAGGCCGCGTTGACAGCGACGCGTGAGGGGCCGGTGAACCCGGCGCCGGCGAGGCGGCGCAGGGCGTGGTCGAGCAGGGCGAGGTTGCCGACCGGGCAGAGGGCTTTCGGGATGAGCTCGGTGAGCGGGCGCAGACGCTGTCCCTCACCGGCGGCGAGGACGACCCCGCAGATCTCCGTGCTCACTGGGCCTGGTCCCGGGCCGGGGCGGACACCGACGGCGGCAGCTCACCGGCGCGCGGGCCGATGTCGTAGACGCCGAGGAGACGCTCGGTGGGCCAGGTCAGCTTCGGCAGGTCGTCGATCGGGAACCAGCGGGCCTCGAGGACCTCACCACCGTCCACGGCGAGCGGAGTGGTGGAGGCCGGCACCGAACCGAAGAAGACGGTGTCGACGACACCCCCGTTGGGGTGGACGATCGCGTTCGGGATGCCGGGGATCAGATCGCCGGGCTCCATCCGTACGCCCGATTCTTCGAAAAGCTCGCGCGCGGCACCCACCGCAGGCAATTCGCGGCGCTTGAGCAGACCGGCCGGAAGGCCCCAGCCGCGTCCCGGAGGCTGGCGCAGCAGCAGAATGCGCCCGGGCGTCTCCGCGTCGCGGAGGATGACGACGGCGCCGACCAGGTATTTCGGGGAGAGCGCCCGCGCGAGGTGGCGGCGGACCGGCAACGGCAGACCGTAGAACACCTGATAGGCGAAGCCGCGTAGTTGCCGAGAGGTTTTCACGCCGGTAAGGCTAACGGGGATTAATCCGGATGGTCCACGAGGGCGATCAGCTGCTCGACCACCGCGTCCGGTTCGAGGCTGCGCTCACAGACGGCGACCAGGAGGGTTTCCAGGTCGGGGTAGCCGAGCTCCTCGGCGAGCCGGCGCAGCGGGACCTCGCTGGCGAGACCGCGGTCGTGTTTGCGGAGGGTGAGCCCGATGGTGGCGCGGCCGAGCCGGACCTTGTCGGCGATGCTGATGCCCGGCTCGTTCTTCTCGTCGAAGAACCGGTTGATCTGCATCTGTGCCTGGCTGGACTTCACGAATCCGAGCCACTCCCGGCGCGGGCCGCGGGGCGCGTTGGGCTCGGTCTCGGCCGGCGCGTCGGTGTCGGAGAAGATCTCGACGACGTCACCGTCACGGAGGGGGGAGCTGAGAGGGGCGAGACGTCCGTTGATGGTCGCGGCGAGACACTGGTCGCCCTTGCGGGGGCTCAGCTCGTAGGCCACGTCGACCGGGGTGGAACCGCTGGGGAGCTCGTGCGCGTTGCCGTGGGCGAAGACCGTGATCTGGCCCTCGGCGAGGTCACATCGGAGCGAGTCGAGGAATTGGGCCGCGTCGGTGGTGTCCTGCTGCCAGTCCAGCACCCGCTTGAGCCAGGTGAGTTGGTCGGCGCCGGGTGGCTCGTCGGCCACCTTGGGATATCGGTAGCTGGTGGCCACGCCGTACTCCGAGTACCTGTGCATGGTCTCGGTGCGGATCAGCACCTCGACCAGCTTGCCCTCGGGGCCGACCACGGTGGTGTGCAGCGACCGGTAGAGATTGTTCTTCGGCGAGGCGATGAAGTCCTTGAAACGGCCGGCCACCGGGCGCCATCGGCCGTGGATCGCGCCGAGCGCGGCGTAACAGTCGGTGTCCGGGCCGTCCACGATCACCGCGATGCGGGGCAGGTCGAGCGGGACGCTGTGCCCGCCGGCGACCGTGTCCTTCCAGATCGAGTAGTAGTGCCGGGGACGTGGGGTCACCACGGCGTCCACCCGGGAGCGGCGCAGGGCGGTGCGGGCCTTCGCCGAGACGTCGGCGAGGTATTCGTCCCAGCCGGGCCGGTTCTTCACGTGCTCGTCGATGCGCGCGTAGGAGTCGGGCTCCAGATGGAACAGCACCACGTCGTCGAGGTCGCGCTTGAGGGCCTGGATGCCGAGCCGGTCGCAGAGCGGGACGAGCACGTCGAGCGTGGCCGTGGCGATGCGGGCGCGGGAGGCGGGGGAGCGGGCGTCGAGCGTCCGCATGTTGTGCAGCCGGTCGGCCAGCTTGATGACCAGGACCCGCACGTCCTTGCCGGCCGCGACGATCATCTTGCGGATCGTCTCGCCCTCGGCGGCCTTGCCGTAGTAGGCCTTGTCGAACTTGGTCACGCCGTCGACCAGGTGGGTCACCTCGGGGCCGAAGTCGCCGTGCAGCGCCTCGAGCGTGTAGCTGGTGTCCTCGACGGTGTCGTGCAGCAGGGCGGCGACGATCGTCGTGGTGTCCATGCCGAGCTCGGCGCAGATCTGCGCGACGGCGAGCGGGTGCGTGATGTAGGGATCGCCGGACTTCCGGAACTGACCACGGTGCATGCTCTCGGCGATCGCGTAGCTGCGGCGGACCACAGCGACGTCGGCCGAGGGGTGGATGCTCCGATGAGTCCGGGTCAGCGTGGCGACCGGATCGTCGTCGCTGCTCTGGAAGCTGAAGATCGAGCGCAACCGCCGGGTGAAGGGCGTGGTCGGCAGGGCACGCCCCAGAGCGGCGCCGTGGCCGGCGTCGACGTCCACCCGGACACCCCCTCACCGATCGTGTAAGCCCGTCCCCGCTAGCGAAGCACCGAGGCGGCTGATCGCCAAAGGCATCAAGCCGCCAAATGAGGTGAATCACCACGAGGGTCGCGCGTGCCTTACAGCCTAAGCGAGCAAGCGTCATCCGAACGGTCAGTTACCGATAGGCGAACGGACGAGTCTTATGCCGAACTTGCGGTCTCCGCCCTGGTGAGCAGGGTGGAGAAACGCGCGGCGCCACGAACCGGTGACACCCAGTCGCCGACGGTTTCCACCAAGCGGGTGTCCGGGCGCTCCAGCCACGCCAGAATCCGCTCGGTCTCCTCCGCCGACGCGGCATGCACCGGGCCCGGTCCGGGAAGGACCGTCTCGGCCGTCATCCTCGCCATGTCGAGGGTCGGCCGCGGATGCACGCGGGGTGGCGAGGTGGCCGCCGCCGCGAGCCGGCCGTGCCGCACCACGGCGATCTCCCAGCCGCCCTTGTCGTCGCGGCGGGCCGCCACCACCTCGCTCATCCGGGTCAGGGCCTCCAGCCGCTGCATCCGGATGAGAGCGCGCAGCAGGGCCACCAGGCGGGAGCGGACGGTCGCGGCCTCCTCGTAGCGCTGACCGCCGGACAGCACGTCGATGCGGGACATCAGCGCGTCGATCACCGGACCCGGGTCGCCCGATGTCGCCGTGCGGAAGGGGAGGGCGGCGCGGACGTCGTACGCCTCGGTGGTGATCTCGTGCTCGCAGGGCGCCGGGCATCTGCCCAGCTCGGCCAGCGCGCAGGCCGGCGTCTTGGTCTTGATCGACAGCTTGTGGTTGCACTGCCGCAAGGGGACGGCGTCGTAGACACCGGCGGCGGCGAGCTCGGCGGTCCGGCGGGAGGAGAACGGACCGAGATACGTCGCGCCGTCCTCAGCGAACCGGCGCACCACCGACAGACGCGGATAGGCCTCGGCGGTCAGTTTCAGCCAGACCACCCTTTCGGGATATTTCGAGCGGCGGTTGTACGGCGGAGCGTGCGAAGCGATCAGCCGCAATTCCCGGACCTCGGCCTCCAGTGAGTGGGCGCACTCGACGGCCTCCACCCGGACCGCTGCGGTGAGCATCTCGGAGATCCGGGCGCGTTTCTCCGCCGCGGTGAAGTAGCTCTTGACCCGGGTCGCGATGTCCTTCGACGTGCCCACATAGAGCGGCCGGTCGTCGGCGGCCCGGAAGAGGTAGACCCCCGGCACGTGCGGCAGGCCGTCGGCGAGATGTCTCTGCCGGCGCTGGGCCGGGGTCACCGCCTTCGCGAACTCGATGGCGTCGCCCAGGGAGTGCACCCGGAAGCTGCCGAGCCGCTCGATGAGCCCGTGCAGCACGTCGACCGTGGCCTTCGCGTCGTCGAGCGCCCGGTGGTTGGGCTCGACCGAGGAGCGGAAGAACCGGGCCAGCGTGCCCAGCTTGCGGTTGGGCACCTCGTCGCGGGTCAGCGCCCGGCGGGCCAGCGCCGCGGTGTCCAGCACCCGGATCTGCGGCCAGGGGTAGCCGTGCCGGGCGCACGCGGCCTTGAGGAAGCCCACGTCGTAGGGCGCGTTGTGGGCCACCAGGACCGCGCCGCGGAGGAACTCGAGCAGGGCCGGCAGCACCGTCTCGATCGGCGGCGCCGGCCGCAGCATCGCCTCGGTGATGCCGGTCAGGACGGTGATGAACGGCGGCAGCGGGACCCCCGGGTTGACCAGGGTGGCGAACTCGCCGATCTGCTCGCCCGAGCGCACCTTCACCGCGCCGATCTCGGTGATGCCCGCGCCGTCGGCGGCGCCGCCGGTCGTCTCCAGGTCGAGCACCACGAAGGTGGTGTCCGCGAGGGACACGGCCGCGGGGTCGACCGATCCGTCGGCGGTCAGCAGCGTGTCCAGAGTGCCCTGCACGTAGGCCGGTTGTGTCACGGGCGGCACCTTAGTCAGGGGGTATGACAACTCCCTTTGAAAAGATCACTTGTTCTCCGGAGGTCAATCGGTCTTGCCCGGTGTGAGAATGGGGAGATGTCCGCGCCGCTGGAACCCGACGACAGGCCCGAAGATTTCGTGCCTGAGCCGGTGCTGCCCGAAGCGGTCCGGCAGAGGATCATGACGCTCGCGGCCGCGGCGCTGCCCGGTCTCCCGGCGGACGAGATCCCGGTGCCGCTGCGCCGTGTGGCCCGGTTCGCCCCCAACCGCCGCGCGCGGCTCGGCGGCCGTGACATCGCCGCCCAGCTCGTCGCCGACCCGCTGTTCCGGCAGCGGATCGGCGCCCGGATCATCGACGAGGCCGGTGACCTGGGCGCCGCCGTGACCAGCGGGGTCGCTCCGGCCGCCGCCGAGCCGGTCGAGGTGGCCGCGCTCGCCTACCTGGCCCGGCCGGACGGCTGGCGCGAGCTCATCCACCTGGCCGGCGACGCGGTCCGCGCCGAGGCCGACAACGCCGCGATCGCCGAGCAGGTGCGCGCCGCCGAGCAGCGTGCGGTCCGCGCCGAGCACGACCGGACGGTGGCCCGGGTCGAGGCCGACAAACTGCGCGACGAGCTCGCCCGGGTCCGCGAGGAGCTGGGCCAGGTGCGCGAGGAGGCCCGGTCGGCGGGAAAGGCGCTGCGCGAGGCGCAGGCCGCCCAGAAACGCGCCGCCGACCTGCTGGCCACCGAGAAGGGCCGGGCCACGAGAGCGGCGCAGGATCACGAGACGGAGGTACGCCGCCTGCGCAGCCGGCTGGCCGACGCGGAAGCAGCCGCGGCGACCGGCAAGCAGGCGGTCAAGGACGCCCGCGCGGTCGACGACGCCCGGCTCTGGCTGCTGCTCGAGACGATCGGCCAGGCCGCCTCCGGTCTGCGCCGCGAGCTTGCCCTCGGGCCGACCGACAAGCTGCCCGCCGACTTCGTGGCCGACGCCGAGGCCGACCGTCCCGGCGCGCCCGAGCGGTCCCGGGCCCGCGCGCAGGACACCGACGACCCGGGCCGGCTCGACCAGCTGCTCGCGCTGCCCCGCGCCCACCTGGTCGTGGACGGTTACAACGTGACCAAGCGCGGCTTCGCCGACATGTCCCTGGAGCAGCAGCGCAAGCGGCTGATCACCGGGCTCGGCGGGATAGCGGCGCAGACCGGCGACGAGATCACCGTGGTCTTCGACGGCGCCGAGCGGGTGCACGGTCTGCCACCGGCGCCGCGCGGGGTGCGGGTCCTCTTCTCCCGCAAGGGGATGACCGCCGACGAGCTGATCCGCCGGCTGGTCCGGGCCGAGCCGCCGGGCCGCCCGGTCGTGGTGGTCTCCTCCGACCGCGAGGTCGCCGATGGGGTTCGCCGGCACGGCGCCTACCCGATGGGGGCCGATTCGCTGCTGCGCCGGCTCTCGCGGACGTAAAACTGTCATACCCCTCGCTTAGCGTGACCGTATGATCATTGACTGCGGTCGTTGCGCCGAACGCACTGACGAGTGCAACGGATGTCTCGTCAGCGCGCTGATCGACACTCCGGACGGCCTGTCCGACCTGACACCGGGCGAGTTGCGGGCGATCGAGACGTTCGAGCTGGCCGGGTTCGAGGTGGAGCTGCTGGAGACTCCGCCGCCGCCGGTCATGGTCCGCAAGCACGTTGCGTGATCATGATTAGGATTGGGTGATGACGCCGAGACAGTGGGCGGTCGTGGCGCTCGCCGCGCTGCTCGTCGCCCTCGCCGCCTTCGCTCTCGCCCGGGTGCCGTGGCATCGGGCCCCGGCGCCCCGGGCCGACCAGCTCGACGCGCTCGGCCGGCTCGACGCCGCGAAGGTCGCCCGGGGCCGGGCCTTCCACGCCGAGCTGCGTCCCGCGCGCTACGCCTCGATGGCGATCGGCCTGATCGCCGCGCTGGTGCTCGGCCTGACCCCGGCCGGCGCCCGGCTGGTCGAGCTGGCCGGCGACCACTGGCTGTCCCGTGCGGTCCTCGGCGGCCTGCTGGTCGTCTTCGTCACCGAGCTGGTCACCCTGCCGATCGCGATCTGGCGGCACACCGTGGTGGCGCGTTACGGCATCTCCACCCAGAGCTGGGGCGGCTGGGCGATCGACCTGCTGAAGTCCTATGCGGTGGGCGCGGTCCTGGGCGCGATCGTGCTGGCCGGCTTCTTCACCGTCACCCACTTCGCGCCGGACTGGTGGTGGGCGTTCGGCGCGGCCGGGGTCGCCGGTCTCGTCGTGCTGCTCTCGTTCGTGCTGCCGGTGCTCGTCGAGCCGATCTTCAACCGGTTCACGCCGATGCCCGAGGGCTCGCTCCGCGCCGACCTGCTCGCCCTGGCCGAGCGCGACGGCGTCCCGGTCCGCGATGTGCTGGTCGCCGACGCCTCCCGCCGGACCAAGGCGGTGAACGCCTACGTCTCCGGGCTCGGCCCGACCCGGCGGATCGTCGTCTACGACACGATGCTGACCGAGGCGACCCCCGGCGAGGTCGTCTCGGTGGCCGCCCACGAGCTCGGGCACGCCAAGGACAACGACGTCGCCACCGGCACGATCATGGGAGCGCTCGGGACCGCGGCGGCGGTGATCGCGCTCTACCTGCTCGGCTCCTGGACCGCCCTGCTCGATCGCGCCGGCGTCGACTCGATCGCCGAGCCCCGGGCGATCGGCCTGCTCCTCGCGATCAGCACGCTCGCCGGCCTGATCGCCGGCCCGGCCCAGGCGTTCGTGTCCCGCCGCGTCGAGGCCCGCGCCGACACGCACGCGCTCGACCTCACCGGCGACCCGGAGACCTTCGAGTCGATGCAGCGCCGCCTCGGCACCGTGAACCTCGCCGACCCCGACCCGCCGCAGTGGGAACACGCCGTCTTCGCCTCACACCCGTCCACCGTGCAGCGGATGGCCGCGGCCCGCGCCTACGCCCGCGGCGTTCGCTGATGGCCGCTGCTCCCGCTTGCGCCGGGCGTCCGCCGGTGGCTCCCGCTTGCGCCGGGCGTCCGCCAGTGGCTGCTGGTCGACGTGGCCGCTTGTCCGGGATTCTTCGCCGCGCATCGTTTCGGAAGGTCTGCTGATGGCCCGCACTCTGCTCGTGACGAACGACTTCCCGCCCCGGCCCGGTGGGATCCAGCAGTTCGTGCACAACCTCGCGGTGCGGCAGCCGTCCGGGTCGGTCGTGGTCTACGCGTCGCAGTGGCGCGGGTCGGCGGAGTTCGACGCCGAGCAGCCGTTCGAGGTCGTGCGGGAGGACACCCAGGTCCTGCTGCCCACGCCGGGGGTGGCGAAGCGGGCCGCGGAGATCGCCCGGGCGAACGGGTGCGATTCCGTCCTGTTCGGGGCGGCCGCGCCGCTCGGGCTGCTGGCCCAGGGTCTGCGGCGGGACGCCGGGATCGAACGGGCCGTCGGCATCACCCACGGACATGAGATCGGCTGGGCGGCGCTGCCCGGCGCTCGCGGGCTGCTGCGCCGGATCGCCCGGGGCAACGACGTCATCACGTTCCTCGGTGAATACCAGCGGACCCGCCTCGACCGCGCCCTGCACGGGCTCACCGACCTGCGGCGGCTCGCGCCCGGGGTCGACGTCGACGCGTTCCACCCCGGCGTCGACGGCTCCGAGGTGCGCAAACGGCACGGACTCGACGGGCGGCCGGTCGTCGTCTGCGTGTCCCGGCTGGTGCCCCGCAAGGGTCAGGACATGCTGATCCGGGCGATGCCGCAGATCCGGCGGCGCGTTCCGGGGGCGGCGTTGCTGCTGGTGAGCGGCGGGCCGTACCGGAAAACCCTGGAACGGCTGGCCCGGGAGAACGGCGTCGAGTCCGATGTGGTCTTCACCGGTTCGGTGCCGTGGGGCGAGCTGCCCGACCACTACGCGGCCGGCGATGTGTACGCGATGCCCTGCCGCACCCGCGCCGCCGGGCTGGACGTCGAGGGTCTCGGCATCGTCTACCTGGAAGCGTCGGCCACCGGCCTGCCGGTCGTCGGCGGCGACTCGGGCGGCGCGCCGGACGCGGTGCGGGAGGGCGAGACCGGCTTCGTGGTCGGCGGCGGTGACGTGCCGGCCATCGCGGGCCGGATCGTCGACCTGCTCAGCGATCCGGCCCGGGCCAAGGCGATGGGCGCGGCCGGGCGGGCCTGGGTGGAGAGCGAGTGGCGCTGGGAGAAGCAGGCGGCCCGGCTGACGGCGCTCCTGGACGGCACGACGGACGGCGCGGAGTGACGGCGGCCGGTGGCTGCGGCGGCGGACCGGCGGCGGGTGGCTGCGGCGGCACGACGGACGGCGTGGAGTGACGGCGGCGGACCGGGTGTGCGGCGGAACGTGAATGAGCCGGAATCCGGTGGACATGGGCTCGTGCCGCGGCGTAGGAACGGGGCAGGAGGCAGCCGATGCCGGATCCCGAAGCCGACCCCGCTCCCGACTCGTCGTCCCCGACCGCATCCTCGTCGCTCCTGGAGTCGGAGGACGACGGTGAACTCGACCTTCCCTATTGGCTGACCAGCACCCAGGAAGCCGCGAACACCACGTTCCTGCAGATGGTGCGGCGTCTTCCACGTCTGCTGCGGGACGCCTGGATGCTCGCCTGGCGGGCCAGTCCGCGCACCACGACCGCCGTTCTCGTGCTGCAGCTCGCAGCGGGCGCCGCCGCGGCACTCGGGCTGATCAGCGTGGTCGGGGTGTTCGAGGGGTTGCTTCAGGCGGGACCGACGCCGGAACGGGTGCGGGCCGCCGTACCGAGCCTGGTGATCTTGATCTTGACTCTGGCGGTGCGCGGGCTGCTCGCCTCGGCGGCCGCGGCGGCGAACGGCAGGCTGTCGCCGATGGTCTACGAGGCGGCCGAGATGCGGCTGCTCGATCTCACGACGCGCGTCGACCTGGCCACCTTCGACGCCCCCGACTGGCGGGACGCGATGGAACGCGCCCGGGACCGGGGGATTCCGGCGGCGCAGCAGGTGGTCGACTTCGGCATCGAGGTGCTCACCGGGATGGTCAGCCTGGTCGCGGTCGCCGGTGTGCTCGCCGTCCTGCATCCGGTGCTGCTGCCGCTACTGGTCCTGGCCGCGCTGCCGACCGGGTGGGCGGCGGTGCGGGCGGCCCGTCTCGGGTACCGCAGCCAGCTCCGGCTCATCGCGGTCTGGCGTCGTCAGCGGATGCTCGCCTACCTCCTGGCGGCGCGCGAGCCCGCCGGTGAGCTGCGGGCGTTCACCGTACGCGGATTCCTGCTCGCCGAGGTCGCGCGGCTGCTCCGGATCTCCACACTGGAGGAGATCCGGGTGGTGACCCGGTCGGTGCGCAGCAACCTCTACGGTCAGGCGCTCAGCGGCCTGCTCACCGGCCTGGCCTACCTGGTGCTGCTCTGGCTGCTCTGGACCGGCCGGATGGAGCTCGCTGCCGGTGGCGCCGCCGCGTACGCCATCAACCTCGGCATCGGCAAGCTGCGGGAACTGGCCTTCTCGGTGAACCGGGTCTACGAGCAGGGGCTGTACTTCTCCGACTTCCAGGGCTTCTGCGACCTGTCGGTGCAGCACGCCGAGCCGTCACCTGATCGCCGCGCCCCGGAGCGGTTCACCGAGATCGTGCTGGACGGGGTCACCTTCAGCTATCCGGACGCCACCCGCCCCGCGATCGACGACGTGAGCCTGACCCTGCGCCGCGGCGAGATCATCGCGCTGGTGGGGGAGAACGGATCCGGCAAGTCGACGCTGGCCGCGGTGCTGGCCGGGCTGTACCGCCCGCAGCGGGGCTCGGTGACGTGGGACGGGGTCGACGTGACCCGGCTGCATCCCGAGTCCTTGCGGGACCGGGTCGCCGTCGTCATGCAGGAGCCGACCCGGTGGCCGCTGTCGGCCCGGCTGAACATCGCGATCGGCCGGCATGATCAGCCGGCGTCGCTGGAGCGGGTGCAGGAGTCGGCGGAGGCCGGAGATGCGCACGAGTTCGTCATGGAGCTTCCCCGGGCGTACGAGACCCTGCTGTCGAGGCACTTCACCGACGGCGCCGACCTCTCCGGCGGGCAGTGGCAGCGGCTCGCCGTGGCGCGGGCCTTCCACCGTGACGCGCCGCTGCTGATCTGCGACGAGCCGACGGCGAACCTGGACGCCCGGGCCGAGCACGACGTCTACCAGCGGCTCCGGGACCTGGCGTCCGGTCGTACCGTCGTGCTGATCACTCACCGGATGGCGAGCGTGCGGGAGGCGGACCGGATCTACGTCCTCGACCACGGGTCGGTGATCGAGGAAGGGGATCACGAGGAGCTGATGGCCGCGGGCGGGTTGTACGCGCAGTTGTTCACGCTGCAGGCCAGCGCCTACCAGTCGGCGTGACCGGCGTGTCACAGTAGTCCCATGGATCCGGTGGGGTTGGCCGTGGTGGCGGCGGTGCTGGTGGCCGGCGTCGCTGTCGGCCTGTGGCGGCGGCGCAGCGACGGCCGGCTCGCAAGGGCGGACAATGGGCCCGTGGAACCTCGTCTCGACCCCGCCCTGCTGGAACGGCTCGGTGTGACCCCGGCGCCGGCCACGCTGCTGCAGTTCTCGTCGGCGTTCTGTGCGCCGTGCCGCGCGGTGCGCCGGGTCAGCTCCGAGGTGGCCGCGCTGGTCCCGGGCGTGCGGCACGTCGAGGTGGATGCCGAGAGCCACCTCGACGAGGTTCGTGAGCTGGGGGTTTGGCGCACTCCGACGCTCTTCGTCCTGGACGCCGAGGGCCGGGTCGTGAAGCGTGCCACCGGAGTGCCGACGAAACCTCACCTGATCGCCGCGGTGGCCGGGCTGCTCCCCGCGGAGAGCTGATCGGCGGTCGCCCGGGTCAGGTTCCGGGTGCCCGGGATGAGCAGCTGTGACGCGGTCGCCAGGAACAGCACGGCCGCGCAGCAGGTCAGGACCCGGTCGGTGCCGAAGCGGGCGGAGAGCGGGCCGGCCAGCGCGTTGCCGATCGGCATGGCCAGGAACGACGTGACGTAATCCCAGGAGGCGACGCGGCCGAGCATCCGGTGCGGCACGTTGTCCTGGATCGCCGTCTCCCACGCCACGTCGTAGAAGAGCAGGCCCGCGTATCCGGCCACGGCTCCGGCGAGGACGGCCCAGAGAACCCCGGGATAGACGTACGCCAGAGCCCACAGTGGCATCAGCATCAGTGCGAGCCAACCGGCCCGCAGTAGACGACGAGGGCGGAACCGCATCCCCAGGGCGGCGCCGAGGAAACCGCCCAGCCCCTCGGCCGCCGAAATCAGGCCCACCGCGTGCGCGCCACCGAGCCGCTGCACCGCGATGACCTGCACGAGCACCAGGATCATGCCGTTGGCGATGTGGTAGGCCGTGGCGCCGAACAGGCCTCCGATCAGCCAGTCGCGGGCGCGGATCTCCTTCCATCCGGCGGACAGCTCGGCCAGCAGGGGCTCTCTCGCACCGCGCTCCGCTCGTACCGAAATCATCGCCGCCGCGACCAGCGACAAGAGGAAGCTGATCGCATTGCCCAGGAATCCCGCAGGCGCGCCGAAGGCGGCGACCGTGACCCCACCCAGCGTGGGTCCCGCGATGCCGCACGCGGTCTGGATCATGCTGAGCGTGGCGTTCGCGGACTGGCGCTGATCGGCCGGGACGAGCAGTGGCTTCAGCGCGGTCATGGCCGGTGAGAAGAAGCTTCCGGCGGCGGCGGAGACGGCGGTGAGCAGGCAGAGCAGTGCCAGGTGGTAGCCGCCGGTCGCGAACATGGCGGCGATGCCGGCCGTCGTGACGAAGCGGATCAGATCCGACGCGACCATGACGCGCTGCGGCTGCAGGCGGTCCGCCCAGACGCCGCCGAAGAGCGTGCAGAGCAGCATCGTCACGACCGAGGAGGCCATCACCAGGCCGAGGTCGCCGGCGCCGCCGCCGGTCGTGACGACGGCGACCGCGAGGGCCACGGTCTGGAAGCCGTTGCCGAGCCAGGAGAGGGCCTGGCCGGTGGCGAGGAGGCGGAGATCGCGGTTCATGGCTCGTAAAGTAGTTCGGCGTCTAACTATTCGCAATCTAATAAACTGAAGTCATGAGAGACAGTGTTGACGACCACGTGGATCGCTGGTCGTCGTTCTGGAAGGACGAGCCGGCCTTCGATCCGGACGTCGAGGGCGCACTGATCCGGATGATCCACATCGGGCGGCGGCTGCGCCGGGACGACGTCGCGGCGTTCGCGGGCAACGAGGACTTCACGTTGCAGGACTACAAGACCCTGCACGCCCTGATGGTGCAGCCGTGGCCGACCGAGGCGACGCCGGCCCAGCTCGCCGAGGCGGCGAACGTGACCAGAGCGGCGATGACCAGCCGGCTCGATCGCCTGGAGGAGTCCGGTCTGGTGACCCGGGTGATGGACGCCGCCGACCGGCGACGGGTGATCGTGCGGCCCACACAGCGGGGCCGGGAGATGTGGAACAGATACGTCTTCGAGGGGATCGAGCGGGACAAAGCGGTGATGAGCGCCCTCGATCGGGACGAGTTGAACCAGCTCAACACGCTGCTCCGGAAAGTCCTACTATCCCTACGTGAATAGCGAACTCGATCCTCGCGGCCAGCGGTTCGCCGCCGCACTGACCACCGTCGTCATCGCGCTCGTGCTGATCACCGGCTCGGGCCGGCTCGCGCTCGCTCAAGCCGTGGTCTTCGCGATTACCGCGTACGACCCCAGGCGCGGCCCGTACGCCCTGATCTTCCGTGCCCTGCTGCTGCCCAGGCTGGGACCGCCCGCCGAACGGGAGCCGGCCGCGCCCGTCCGTTTCGCGCAGCTCGTCGGGTTCACGTTCCTGAGCGTCTCCGCGGGGGGATACCTCGGGGGCGCGGAGACACTGGGACTCGTCGCTGCCGCGTTCGGACTGCTCGCGGCATTCCTGAACGCGGCTTTCGGGCTGTGCCTGGGGTGCGAGGCCTATCTGGCTATTCGCCGCATTAGTGGGAGAAACGCGGAAAATGCCGGGAATGTCTAGAACTTAGGCGCATCCGGTGCTTCGAGGAGACCCAGGCGGAGTGCGGTCATGAGCGCCTGCGCCCGGTTTGCCGCACCCAGTTTCTCGTAGAGCTTCGAGATGTGGGTCTTCGCCGTCGACTCGGAGACGAAGAGCTGCTTGGCGATCCCCGCCACGCTCATGCCGTCGGCCAGCAGGCGCAGAACCTGACCCTCACGGGGGGAGAGCTGCGGGCCGGACGGGGCGAGCCGGCGCTTCATGGCCTCGGCCAGGTCGGCCGCGGTGAACGCGCTCGGGGCGGACGCGGCATGCCGGGCGGCGGCCACGACCTCGTCGGCGGGGGCGGTCTTCGGGACGAACGCGCTGGCGCCCGCCTCCAGTGCTCCGAAGAGCTGATCGTCGCCCGCGTACATGGTCAGGACCACGATGCCCATGTTCGAGTTGTTCTTGCGCAGCGCGCGGGTGGCCTCCAGGCCACTGCCGTCGGGCAGGCGCAGGTCCATGATCACGACGTCCGGCTGCAGGGCGCCGGCCTGGCGCACCGCCTCCGCCGCGGTCGCAGCCTCGCCGACGACCTCGAACTGCCGGTCGCGCTCGAATGCGTGTCGCAGCCCTTTGCGGATCAGGTCGTGGTCGTCGACTAGCAGGACCTTGGTGCGCCCGGTCGGCGCAGGAGTGGTCATGGTCGGGTTACTCCCCTTCTGGAGCGGAAACACTCTCCCGCACGCTATCGCGCCGAGGCGGTGTTCCGAGCACTACGGCGACGGTTGTCCCGCTCGGGTGTCGCGGCGTGATCTTGAGACGACCTCGGATGCGTTCGGCACGCTCGGCCATGATGGTAAGGCCGTAACGTCCGTCCGGACGCTCGTCCGCGAACCCCTTGCCATCATCGGACACTTCGATTTCCGCGTACGGCGGATCAACCGTGCAGGTGACCCAGAGATTCGACGCTCCCGCGTGCTTGCGGGCGTTGGTGATCGCCTCCTGCGCGATGCGCAGCAGCTCCGCCTCGGTCGCGGCCGGCAGCCGGGCAGTCGACTCGTCGAAGGTGAAGTGCACCCGCAGACCGGCGCTGGTGCCCAAGGTCCGTGCATATTCCGCGATGGCCGCCGCCAGGCCGCCGTTGCGGTCGACCTCGGAGCGCAGCTCGAACAGGCTCAGCCGCAACTCGGTGATCACCCGGGTCACCTCGCCGCGCAGCGTGCGCAGCTCCTCGGCCGTCTCCTCGGCGCCCTCCGGCAGCGTGGCCTGCGCGTTGTCGATGCCGTAGCCGACCATCACCAGCTCCTGCGCGACCCCGTCGTGGATCTCGCGGGCCAGGCGCTGCCGCTCCTCGTTCGTCGCGAGCGAGCGGACGTCGTCGAAGAGCAGGGCGGCCTCGAGTCGCAGCGCGGCCGGTCCGGTCACCTCGGTCACCGCCTGGACCACCGCCGACGGATAGGCGCCCGCCGCGTCGGTTTCCAGGATCACCAATCCGATGGTACGAACACCGGCCACGAGCGGGACCACGAGCGAGGACGCCTCACCGCCGGAGTGGGTCCGGGCCTGCGACCGGTTGGCGACCTGCGGCTGCTGTGTGGCCCAGGCGTCGGCGATCGCCGAGTCGGCGTCGAGGGTGACCTCCCAGTCGACCCGCTCCGCGCCGCGCTGCGCCAGCACCACCAGCCGGCCGCCGCCACTCGCCGAGAGGACCGCCGTCCGGTGGCCGTGCGCGACCGCGTGCAACTCCTCCAGCAGGTGCTCGGAGATGCCGCCCGGGTCGAGCGTGGCGCCCGGCAGCGAACGGGCGACACTGCGCAGCTGGGTGAGCAGACGGGTGGCCTCGGCATAGGGCTGCGGGGTGGGCTCCGGCGGCTGCAGCAGCTGGCGCATCGTCTCGGCGGCGAACGTCACGATCGCGCCGAGCACCAGCCACTGGCCGCAGGCCGCGACATAACCCGGCTCGTCCCACGAACCGGAGGCGAAACCGCCGACGATCATCGTGACCGCGGCGACGCCGAGCAGCACCGGTCCCTCGGTCGAGCGACGATGCAGCGCCGCGGTCAGCAGCGGCACCGCCAGATAGGGCAGCACCGCCTCGGCGCCGAAACCGGCGTCGACCCGCCCGATCGTGTCAGCCGACGCCGCGATGAAACCGGCCGCCAGGCTCGTCACGATCACCTCGGCGAACCGGCCGGCCGGCGCCCAGAAGTGGTGCTTGTGGGCCACGAAGGCGGGCAGCGCGGCGACCGCCAGCAGGGCGATCCAGCCCAGCTGCCGTGGATCGTCGGTCGCGGTCAGGGTGAGCACGGCGACGAGCACGAGCATGACGACTCGCGCGAACGCTTCGGCCGGGCGCAGGCGCGCGGATCCGATGGCTTGGGCTGGCACGGAACGGATGGTATCGGGAGGGGCCGACATCGCCCATCCTCATCCGGGCCGGTCGTGGGCTCTGTCGTACTCAGCGAGTAGCCTCCCAGCATGGCCGACACCTCGACGCAGTCGATTCAGATCCATGCGCCGCTGGCTCGCGTGGCCGCAGTGATCTGCGATTTCCCGCGCTACCCGGAGTGGGCCGAGTCGATCAAAA
The DNA here is from genome assembly GCF_004001265.1 of Actinoplanes sp. OR16. Lineage (GTDB taxonomy): Bacteria > Actinomycetota > Actinomycetes > Mycobacteriales > Micromonosporaceae > Actinoplanes. The sequence goes on from NZ_AP019371.1 coordinate 3,826,608, forward strand.
AAGCCGAGGTGGTGGAGGAATACGAGGACGGGTACGCCGCCCAGGTGCGCTTCGGAATCGACGCGACCGTGCTGGTCGACGAATACACGCTGGAATATGCGTACGCCGACGACCTCTCCCGGATCGAATGGCACCTGGTCGCGCCGTCGAAGACGCAGCGTTCCCAGGACGGTTCCTACGACCTCGTCGAGGGTTCGGACGGCACCACCACGGTCACCTACTCACTGGCCGTGGACCTCGCGATCGGCATGCTGGGCATGTTCCGCCGCAAAGCCGAAAAAGTGATCATGGATACGGCGTTGAAGGAGCTCAAGCGCCGCGTCGAGAGCCTGCCGGCGGCCTGACCGGACGGCGAGGAGGAGGGCGAAATGGCCGGTTCAGCACGCGAAGAGGCCGAGCGGCTGGTCGCGACATTCCTCGCGAGGGCCGCTGCCTCCTCCAGCAGTGATCCTCTCCACCTGATCACCGACTCGATCGGCGGGCTGGCCGGGGCGTTGCATGCGTCCGGCGCCTGGTCTTCTTCCGGGTCTTCCTCCGCCGGGTCGCCCGGCTCTTGGTCCACCGGTAGTGCCGAGTGCTGCGTGTGCCCGATCTGCCGGGTGATCGCCGCCCTCCGCGACCCGAGTCCGGAGACCGCCGAGCGGCTGGCTACCAGCGCCGGCGAGATCGCCACCGGGGTGGCGGGGCTGATGCGCGCCTTCTCCTCCATCGCGGGGGAGAGGCCACGGCCCGCACCTGCTCCGCGATCTCCGGCCCAGCCGCCACCCGACTCGGACGGTGTGTGGGCGGCCGCCACCCACACGCCGGACGCCGCTCAGGCGGACGCGCGGTCGGCGAGTTCGCCTTCAAGCGCGGCTTCCCCCTCGGATGCGGCTCGCTCTTCCTCGCCTTCGCCCGATTCATCCCCTTCGCCGGACTCGTCGTTCTCGCCGGGCTCTTCTGCGTCGCCTGCTTCGTCCACCGCGCGGGGCTTTTCTGCGTCGCCTGCTTCATCCGCCACGCGGGGCTCTTCTGCGTCGCCTGCTTCGTCCACCGCGCGAGGCTCTTCTGCGTCGGCTGCTTCATCCGCCACAACGGGCCCTTCTGCCTCGGCTGCTTCGTCCACCACGCCCGGCTCTTCTGCCTCGCGTGCTTCTTCCACCTCGCGTGCTTCTTCCGCTGCGACTCGCACTCCTCCTTCGCCGGACAAATACGAAAAATCGGATTTGTCGGGGGATCCTTGGGCTGCGGCGACGGCGGAGAGTGCTCGTGAGGCGGCTCGCGAAGCTGCTGCGGCGGCCCGGGCTCGCGCGGCGGCGGCCGAGGAGGCTGTGGCTCGGGCCGTAGCCGCGGCCAAGGCCGCCCGTGATGAGGCCGCTCGTCGTCAGGCGGCTCAGGAAGAGGCTGCCGGGACAGCCGCTGCGGGAACCGGTTCGGCGCGGGCTTCTTCCTGGGCGGCGGCTTCCAGGGCGGACGATACGTGGGCTGCTGCTACCAAGGCTGACACGTGGCCCGCTGCTGCCAAGGCCGACACGTGGGCTACTGCTACCGAGGCCGATGCCACCAGGGCTGCTGCTACCGAGGCTGATGCCACGAAGGCTTCGGCTACCGCGGCTGATGCGCCTTCTCCCGTAGTCGTGGGTGGGAGTGCGGCTGGGGAAGCGGGGCCGGATTTCGGGACGTGGCTGACCCGGAGTGACGGGGCGTCGGACGATGGGGGCGGGCGGGCGGATGCCCGTACCGACGTCTGGGCCTCGGCGGTCGCGCAAGCGGAAGCCGCGGCAGAGGAGGAAGCGGGTGCTGAGGCCGCGGCCATCGCCCGGGATGCGGCTGGGGTGGAAGCGTCTTCCGGCGCCCGGGATGCGGCTGGGGTGGAGGCATCTTCCGACGCCCGGGATGCGGCTGGGGTGGAAGGCTCCTCCGGCGCCCGGGATGCGGGGGTGGGAACGTCCTCCGGCGTCCGGGATTCGGCGGGGGCGGAGGCCTCTTCCGAGGAGCCCGGACGGGCACCGTAGCGTGGATCATGTGCGAGGGCGCTGAGGCGCTCTGGGACCGCGAGGGCGCCGGTCCGGGCGATGGCGCCCGGCCAGGCGACGCGGTGTGAACTGTTTGCAGAGGGGACGGGCAGCGTGACGCTGACCATCGGAATCGACGTCGGCGGTACCAAGGTCGCCGGCGGCGTGGTCGACGAGCGGGGCAACGTGCTCGCCTCGAACCGCCGGCCGACGCCCGCGGAGGACCCGGCCGCCACCCGGGACACCATCGTCGAGGTCGCCGCCGAGCTGGCGGCTCAGTACCCGGACGCCACCGCGATCGGCATCGGCGCTGCCGCCTGGATCGACGCCGCCGGTTCGACGGTGCTGTTCGCGCCGAACCTGGCCTGGCGCGACGAGCCGCTGCGTGACTATGTGAGCAAGGCGACCGGCCTGCCGACGGTGCTGGAGAACGACGCGAACGTCGCGGGCTGGGCCGAGTTCCGGTTCGGGGTGGCGCAGCACGCCGACGACTCGATGGTGATGATCACGGTGGGCACCGGCATCGGTGGCGCCATCGTGGTCAACGGCAAGCTGTGGCGGGGTGCGAACGGCATCGCCGCCGAGCTCGGTCACATCCAGTCGGTGGCGGACGGCCACCCCTGTGGCTGCGGCCGGCTGGGCTGCCTGGAGCAGTACGCGTCCGGCAACGCCCTGGTCCGGTTCGCCCGGGCCGGCGCGCGGCAGGAGCCGGAGCGCGCGAAGCAGCTGCTGGAACTGGCCGGCGGCGACGCCCTGGCGATCAGCGGACGGCAGATCACCGAGGCGGCCCGGGCCGGTGACGGCGTGGCGATGGACGCGTTCGCGCAGGTGGGCTACTGGCTGGGTGTCGCCCTCGCCGACCTGGCGCAGAGCCTCGACCCGCAGATCATGGTGATCGGCGGTGGCGTGATCGACGCGGGTCCGCTTCTCATGGGGCCGGCCGAGCGGACGTACCGGGATCAGCTCGCGCAGCGTGACCGGTTCCCGGTGGCCGAGGTGCGGGCCGCCGAGATGGGCAACGCGGCAGGGGTCGTCGGCGCCGCCGACCTGGCCCGGCTGGGCTGACTCGCAGCGGCCGAGGAGAGTCGACGAAGGCTGAGGAGAAGGCATGCCGGGTGTCCCGCTGCGGGTGGTGAGCTACAACGTCCACGGTCTGCGGGACGACCGGCCGGCCCTGACCGCCCTGGTCCGGGAGCTGGCGCCGGACGTGCTGGTCGTTCAGGAGGCGCCGCGCCGGTTCCGCTGGCGGGAGAAGTGCGCGGCCCTGGCCGGCGAGTGCGGCCTGGTGGTGGCCGGGGGTGGCCTGCCGGCGCTGGGGAACCTGGTGCTGGTGAGCCTGCGGGTGAACGTCCACCGCACCTGGTCCCTGCGCTATCCGCTGACGCCGGGCCGGCACATGCGCGGGGCGGCCTTCGTGGAGGCGTCGGTGCTGGGTTCGGCGCGGTTCACGGTGACCGGTTCGCACCTGGCGACCGATCCGGCTGAGCGACCGACCCAGGCCGATCGCTGGAAATCCGAAATATCGGAAATGTCAGGGCCGCTGATCGTCGCCGCCGACTTCAACGAAGGCCCCGGCGGCAGCGCCTGGCGGATGATAGAAGACGGTTTATCCGGCAACGACAAGGATATCCAGACATTCCCGGCGACGCTCCCCTCCCGCCGCATCGACGCGATCTTCGTCAGCCCCGACGTAAGCATCGAAGCCTACGAGATCATCGACTCCGAACGAGCACGTCGAGCAAGTGATCATTTACCGGTCGTAACGGATCTTCGGCTCCCTTCCGTGTGAGCCCGGCCTCTGCGAGGATCGCCGGGTGCACGACACCCCCGACCCGGGCGACCGTGGCGACGCCGTCTGTGTCGTCGGCGCCGGCGCCAGCGGACTGGCCGCGATAAAGAACCTGCGTGAGCTGGGTTTCGCCGTCGACTGCTACGAGCGCGAGACGTCCGTCGGCGGCGCCTGGAACTGGCGCCACGACCGCAGCCCGATCTATGCCGGAACACATCTGATCTCCTCCCGGCCGCTGACCGAGTTCCCCGACTTCCCGATGCCGGACACCTGGCCCGACTACCCGCACCACAGTCAGGTCCTGGAATATTTGGAGCGGTACGCGAAGCACTTCGCGCTCACCGACGACATCTGGTTCGGCATGGAGGTCACTTCGGTGGCGCCGGCTGAGAACGGCAAGTGGGATGTGACGATCCGGTCCACCGGTGTCGGCGAGTCCTCGCGGGTGCAGCGCTATGCCGCGATCGTGGTCGCGAACGGGCACAACTGGTCGCCGATCACCCCGGAGATCCCCGGTGAGTTCACGGGTCAGGCCATGCACGCACGGGCGTACAAGGATCCGTCGAGGTTGCGTGGCCGCAAGGTCCTGGTGATCGGCGGCGGCAACACCGGCTGTGACATCGCGGTGGAGGCGGCGCAGCAGGCGACCCGGGTGTGGCATTCGACGCGCCGGGGTTACTGGTACGCGCCCAAGTACGTCTTCGGCCGTCCCGCCGACCAGGTGAACGACCGGCTGCTGCGGTGGGGTCTGCCGCTGCGGCTGCGCCAGTGGCTCTACCGGCGTACCGTCCGGCTCACCAGCGGCGACCTCACCCGCTTCGGCCTGCCCGAGCCGGATCACCGTCCGTTCGAGTCGCACCCGATCGTCAACAGCCAGCTCCCGTACTACCTGGGGCACGGCCGGATCGAGCCGGTGCCGGACGTGGAGCGCTACGACGGCGCGAAGGTGGTCCTCACCGACGGCACGACGATCGAGCCGGATCTGGTGATCACGGCGACCGGCTACCGGCCGCGCTTCGACTTCCTCGAGCCCGAGCTGCTCGACACCGACGGCAACGGCCGGCCCGACCTGCACCTGCACGCGTTCGCCCGGCGGCACCCGACCCTCGCGGTGATCGGCCTGCTGCAGCCGGACTCGGGCGTCTTCCCGCTCGCGCACTGGCAGAGCGTCGCGGTGGCCCGCTGGCTGCGGTTGCGCGCCGACGATCCGGAGCGTGCCGCCGCCGTGCAGCAGAAGGAGTCCACCCGTCCGCTCGACTCCTGGTCGCGGCGCCGGGTCCTGCCCACCCAGCGGCACTGGTTCGAGGTGGACCACGTCGACTACCTGAAGTCCGTCGAGAGTCTCTTGAAGCAGATGGATAAGACCTCAGCATGAGTACGTCGGAAGTCCTGCGTTTCCAGGATTGGACAGCACCTGTCGCGCCGGCCGATCGGGAGGTCGTCTCCCGGCTGCCGGAGGACGACAGCGGTCATCCGCCACTGCTCTTCGTGGCCGGCCCCGGCCGGACCGCCGCGATCTTCGCCGAGCACTGGCTCGGTCATGCCGCCGGCCGTGGTTTCGCCGCGCACGCGCTGTCTCCGCGACCCGGCGGCGACCTGCGGGCCTGCGTCCACGACGCGGTGCAGACGGCGGCCTCGCTGCCCCGGCAGGCCGTGCTGATCGGGCACGGCGCCGGGGCCCTGGTGGTGGCCCGTGCGCTGGGCCGCTATCCGGCGCGGGCCGCGGTGCTGGCCGCCCCGCGGCTGCGATCCCGGTTCGCGACCTTCGTGAAGCCGAGGCCGGAACTGCCCCGCCCGGTCGGCAGGCCGCCGGTCCTCGTCGCGGGCAGCCCGGACGACCGGGTGGTGAAGCGGGCGGCCCTCGATCGGGCGGCGGCTGTCTACGGTGAGGCGCCGCTGCTCTTCCCCGGTATGAGCCACGACCTGATGCTCGACGACGGATGGGCCGAACCCATCGACGCGATCCTGGACTGGTTGGCGAAGAACTCAGCGGTGCCAGGCCACTGAGCTTTCCCTCGTACGATCACCGGCAAGTCTGTCGGCAAGACTGCCCGTGTGATCTAAAGCGGTCAGATAGGCGCGGGCCCAGGCGAGGATGTCGTGCTCGGCCAGTTGCTCGCGCATCGCCGTCATCCGTGCGGCGAGGTCGGCCGGATCGGCGCACATGGCCCGCAGCAGCGTCTCCTTGAGGCCGTCGACGTCGTGCGGGTTCACCAGGAACGCCTGCGGGAGCTCGGCGGCGGCCCCGGCGAACTCGCTGAGCACGAGCGCGCCCGCGCCGTCCTCGCGGGCCGCCACGAACTCCTTGGCGACCAGGTTCATCCCGTCCCGCAGCGGGGTCACCACCATGACGTCGGCGGTCTGGTAGAGCGCCGCCAGCTGCGAGCGCGCGAACGGCTGGTTCAGGTAGTGGATGGCCGGCTCGCCGACCCGGCCGAACTCGCCGTTGATCCGGCCCACCTCGCCCTCGATCCGGTCCCGCAGGTCCGAGTAGCTCTCCACCCGCTCCCGGCTCGGCACCGCGACCTGGACCATCACGGTGTCGCGGACCTTCACGTACCCGTCCCGCAGCAGCTCGCTGTACGCCGTGAGCCGGTGCTCGATGCCCTTGGTGTAGTCGAGACGGTCCACGCTGAGCAGCACCCGCTTGGGCTCGCCCAGATCGTGCCGCAGCTGCCGGGCCTGGCTCACCACGTCCGGCCGGTTCGCCAGCGCCCGCATCTCGGCCACGTCGATGGAGACCGGGAACGCCCCGGTCCGCACGGTGCGCCCGTCCAGCTCGATCGCGTCGTCGGTGGCCCGGGCGCCGAGCAGCTTCTGGGCGAGCTGGGCGACGTTGTGGGCGGCCTGCTCCCGCTGGAAGCCGACCAGGTCGGCGCCGAGCATCCCGCGCAGCAGCTCGACCCGGCGGGGCAGTTGCATGAAGAGCTCGGGCGGCGGGAACGGCACGTGCATGAAGAACCCGATCAGCAGGTCGGGGCGCAGGTCCCGGAGCATCCCCGGCACCAGCTGCAGGTGGTAGTCCTGCACCCAGACCACGGCGCCCGGCTCGGCCACCTCGGCGGCGGCCTCCGCGAATCTCCGGTTGACCGCCCGGTAGGTCTCCCACCAGCCCCGGTCGAAGACCGGCTGCTGCACCGCGTCGTGGTAGAGCGGCCAGAGCGTCGAGTTGGCGAAGCCCTCGTAGTAGCCGCTCAGCTCCTCCGCGCCCAGCGACACGGGCCGTAGACGCAGGCCGCCGATGTCCGGCAGGTGCGGCGCCGGGCCGACCCCGCCGGCCCAGCCGACCCAGGTGGCCGGTGTCTGCTCCAAGATCGCGCGCAGAGCGCCGGCCAGACCTCCTGGGCTGCGGCGCCATTCGCACGCGCCGTCCGGGGCGGCGCTGTCATCCAGCGGCAGGCGGTTGGCTACGACGACGAGCGAGCTCTGGCGCATCACCGTAGGTTACCGGGCGAGCACCGATGTCCGTCTATGTGATCCAGGCCCTAGACGACGGCTCCGTCGTCGAACTCGTCGTCGTCATCGCCCGAACGCAGCCGCCAGACCAGCGTGACGGCGCCGCCGACGATCGCCGCGAAGCCGAAGAGCGTCACATAGGTGCTGTCCAGCGGCAGCAGGCGCGGGAAGAGGAAGAGCACGAAGCCGACCACCACGCCGAGCAGGCCGAACACGGCGTACTTGGAGATCTTGGGCATCGGGGGAGGGGGCGGCGGGATGTAGCGGTCGTCCTCGTCGTCGTCGGACTCCGGCAGGTCGGCGCCGAAGGTGTCGAGTCCGTAGAGGAGCGACTGGTCCTCGTCCTTCGGTGGGGGCTGCGGATCGGTACGCCGGCGGTTCAGCGGCCGCCCGTCCTCGCCGAGCGGGCGGGGAGGATCGACCGGGCCGACGCTCTCCGCCTCGGGCCAGGGCGTCCCGGCGCTGTCGTCGAGCGTGTGGAACCCGGCGATGATCTTGGCCCACTCGGCGTCCACCTCGGCCTGCGGGCGGGTGTCCGTCGGCGTGGGCGGGGACGGCGGCGTCGGAAGCGCTCCGCCGGTCACCTTCTGCAGGTGCTCGCGGGCGGTCTCCAGGCGCGTGCGATCCACGTAGAGTCGGTCGATCGGGCGTGCCGGCAGTGTCGTGGCACGCAGGATCGGGTTGAGGTCAGCCGTCGGCTGCAGGTACGCCGCGATGCCGCCGGCGGCCAGCACGTCGAGCAGATGCTCGCCCACCCGCGGATCCACGTCACCCGCCACGGCGTAGTCGGCCGCGTCGAGCCCGTTGTCGCGTCGCCCCCGACGGGCGCCACCCGTTGTCACCGATGCACCCCCTTGCCGACCGTGCCTTGAATGGTGACACGGCAGGCGCCTGTTGCGGGAGTGCGTTGTGGCGCGCCGCTCCCGCTTCGTACGCTTCTACATCGCCCCGGGACGCCGGTGGCATCCGCGGAAAGGACACCAGTGTTCTACTGGCTGCTGAAGTTGGTGGTCCTCGGACCGGTCCTGAGACTACTGTTCCGCCCCAAGGTGGAGGGGCTCGCGAACGTGCCCCGCTCCGGTCCGGTGATCCTGGCCTGTAATCATCTCTCGTTCTCGGACTCGATCTTCACCCCGCTGATCATGCGGCGGAAAGTGACCTTCGTCGCCAAAGCCGAATACTTCACCGGCAAGGGGATCAAGGGCTGGCTCTCCCGGATGTTCTTCGTCGGCGCGGGGACCATCCCGGTGGACCGTTCGGGTGGGGAAGCCGCCCAGGCGGCCCTCGACACCCTCCTGAGAGTCCTCAAGGAGGGCAATGTCGCCGGGATCTATCCCGAGGGCACCCGATCGCCCGACGGGCGTCTCTATCGCGGTAAGACCGGGGTCGCACGGCTCGCCCTGGAGAGCGGCGCGGTGGTGGTGCCGGTGGCGCTGCTGAACACCGACGAGATCCAGCCGACCGGAACGCTCGTCCCGGCCGTGAAGCGGGTCCGGATCCGGGTCGGCGAGCCGCTCGACTTCTCCCGGTACGCGCAGAGCCGCGGCGACCGCTTCGTCGAACGCGCGATCACCGACGAGATCATGTACGAGCTGATGGTGCTCTCCGGCCGGGAGTACGTCGACGTCTACGCCGCGAGCCTGAAGAACCCGGTCAGTTCATCCCCGCTCGCCGCTTGAGCGCCTGCACGTCGGTCACCACGATGCGGCGGCCCTCGGTGCGCAGCCAGCCCCGGTTCGCGAAGGAACCGATTGCCTGGTTGACGCTCTGCCGGGAGCCGCCGGCCATCTCGGCCAGCTGACTCTGGTTGAGTTCGATCGTGATCATCGGGGCCTGACTCTCGCCGGAGAGCCGGACCAGCGTCTTGGCGACCCGGCCGGGCAGGTCGAGGAAGACGTGATCGGCGTTCTGCTCGGTGAGCCGGCGGATCAGGCCGCCGACCGAGCGCATCACGGCGTCCAGGATGCGCGGGTTCGAGTGCACCAGGTCCATGAACGCGGCCCGGGACAGCGAGAGCGCCTGCGAGTCCTCGATCGCCTCGGCGGATGCGCTCCGGGTCGACGCGTCCAGCAGCGAGACCTCGCCGAGCACGTCGGGCGGGCGGACCACGGTGAGCACGGCGCGCTCGCCGGTCGGCGCGGTCCGGAAGACCGCGACGGCGCCGCGCTTCATGATGATCAGGGAGTCGCCGGGGTCGTGCTCCACGAAGAGAATCTGACCCTTGCGGTAATGACGCGGAACGGCCGTGGCGATGACGCGCTGCCGCACGTCCGGCTCCAGCCCCGCGAACATCTCCACACCGGTGAGCGCGTCGCCGGAATCCGGCAAGCGATGATCCACGGCGCTATCCCTCCCCCGGTGGGGACCGCGTCGTCGACCCGGAAGGCGCCGGCCCCACGACGCGAACGATCACTCTTAGCATGAAGCGTGCCCCGAACGCCATCTTGAGTCGGACATCGAAGCTCACTCCCGTACGATCATGTCGCTTCGGTAGCTTTCTGTAAACCTCCCATCGCCTTCTGTGATTGTCACCCCCGCTGTCCGTCGCTTTAGTCGCTTGTGCCGAGATAATCCCGCGGTGCCGGATGATGAGCTCCTTCGATCGACATTGCGGGAACAGTGGCATCTCATCCCATCGAAGATCACCGAACGGCCGAAGTCGGTGATGTCGCGCGGCTGGGATGTCACCGCCGCCACCGGCCGGTACGTCGCCCGGCTCGCCGAGAGCGGCGCCCGGCAGCCGATGGAGGCCGGGCTGGTGGCGGCCGAACACCTCCGGTTGCGCCGGATCGACGCGGGCGAGCCGATCCGCACGCTCGCCGGCGCCCTCACCGTGGACACCGCCGACGGCGCGCTGGCAGTGCAGCGCCGGCTTCCGGGTCGTCATCTGGACGGCCGGGATCCGGTGGATCAGCAGTGGTGGGGCGAGCGGCTGGGTGTCGTACACAAGGCTCTCCAAGGTTTTCGTCATGCCGGCCTGCGCCCGTGGCAGCTGCCCGACCCCGACGCGCCCCACCTCGACACCGAGCCCTGGCTGCGCGGCACGGTGACGGCGGCGGTGGCCGCGGCGACCCGGCTCACCGTGACCGATCGGCTCACCTACGGGACGCTGCACGGCGATCCGGGCGCCGACGTGTTCGTGCTGGATCCGGCGACCGGGCGGTCCGGAGTGCTGCACTACGGCGCCTGTGGCACCGGCCCGCTGGTCTACGACGTGGCGGCCGCCGTCGCCGACGCGGGCGGCCCGGAACACGCGGGCGAGCTGCTCGACGGCTATCTGGCCGCCGGTCCGGTCCGCCACGACGAGCTGGACGCCGCGCTGCCGGTGCTGCTGCGGCTGCGCTGGGCGGTGCAGGCCGAGCGGGCGGCCCGCCGGGGGTGTGCCAGAGCGCTCGCCATCGCCCGGGCAGCCCTGGAGTCGGAGTCCTGAAGGCCATGCGGGAGGATGGGCGGTGATGCCATACCGCTATTTCTACGACTGCGAGTTCATCGAGGACGGCCGGATCGTCGACCTCGTCTCGATCGGTGTCGTCGACGAGTTCGGTCGCGAGTTCTACGCGATCAGCACCGAGTTCGACGATTCCAAGGCCGTGCCCTGGGTGCGGCGCAACGTGCTCGACAAGCTGCCGTCCCCGGCCGACAAGGCGTGGCGCAGCCGGGAGCGGATCCGCGACGACCTCTACGAGTTCCTGATGGAGCCGCTCCGGGGCCGCTCCGAGCAGATGGAGCTCTGGGCGTGGTACGCGGCGTACGACCACGTGGCACTGGCCCAGCTGTGGGGCGCCATGCCGGCCCTGCCCCGGGAGATCCCGCGGTTCACCAAGGATCTGCGGCAGCGCTGGGACGACCAGGGCCGCCCGAAGCTGCCGGAGATGGCCGGCCGGCACGACGCGCTCGTCGACGCGCGGCACAACCTGGCGCGGTGGGAAGTCCTCAGCGGCTCTTGAGGGGTGGCACGCACTCCTTCATCACGGCCTGCACGTCCGCCTCGGTGAGCTGCGGGCCCAGATCGCCGTGGCCCGGGCAGGCGCGCAGGCCGTCCAGGAGCAGTGAGAGGTACCGCTCGTAGATCTCCGGGCGGCAGGCCGTGCTGTTCTGTGCCAGCTCGGTGACCATCGCCAGGATGATCGGGAAGTCGTGCATCCCGGCGTCCGGCCGGAGCGTGCCCTCGGCGTGCGCCCGGTCGATGATCTGCTGCAGCAGCGGCAGCATGTGCTCGCCGACCTGCCCGAAGTGGTCCGCGTCGATGCTGAGCGCGGCGTCGCGGAGCCCGCGGTCGGCGGCGTGCATCCGCGCGGCGCGCCGGAAGAAGTCGACCAGGCCGTCCCACGCCGAATCGGCCGTCAGTGCCTCCTCGGCGAGCGTGACCATGTCTTCGAGGCGATCCGTGAAGACCGCCTCGACCAGTGACTCCTTGGTGGGGAAGCGGCGGTAGACGGTGCCCACCCCGACGCCCGCGTGGTGCGCCACGTCGTCCAGCGTGGCGGCGAAGCCCCGGGTGGCGAAGACCTCGTGGGCGGCCTCGATGATCCGCTCCCGGTTGCGCTGAGCATCCCGCCGCAACGGCCTCGCCTCGATGGTCATGTGTCGAAGCCTACAACGAAGTGGAGGTAATACCTCAGCTTCCGCTGCTAGCCTGCCGAAGTGGAGGACGAACCTCAACTTCTCGGAAGGCAGCGATGAGCACCCTTACTGATCGACCAAGTCCGGCTGGACGTGAGGCGCAGGCGTCCGGATCCGGACGCTGGTGGGCCCTCGTCGTACTGGCCCTGGCGCAGCTCATGGTCGTGCTGGACGCCACGATCGTGAACATCGCGCTGCCCACCGCCCAGGCCGATCTCGGCTTCGACGACGCCGGCCGGCAGTGGGTGGTCACCGGTTACGCGCTCGCCTTCGGCAGCCTGCTGCTGCTCGGCGGCCGGCTCTCCGACTTCTTCGGCCGCAAGCGGATGTTCGTCATCGGCCTGATCGGCTTCGCGCTCGCCTCCGCCCTCGGTGGCGCCGCGCAGAACCTCGAGCTCCTGATCTTCGCCCGGGCCCTGCAGGGCGCGTTCGGCGCGGCGCTCGCCCCGGCGGCGCTCTCGCTGCTCTCCATCACGTTCACCGAGCCGGCCGAGCGCGGCAAGGCGTTCGGCATCTTCGGCGCGATCTCCGGCGCCGGCGGCGGCATGGGCCTGCTGCTCGGCGGCGTGCTCACCGAGTACGTCTCCTGGCGCTGGTGCCTCTACGTCAACCTGGTGATCGCCGCGATCGCCGTGGCCGGCGCGTTCCTCAAGCTGAAGGACGAGCCCGTCGCCGCAAACGGCAAGATCGACATTCCCGGTACGATCGCAGCGGTCGCCGGCCTGGTCTCCCTGGTCTACGGCCTCGCGAACGCCGAGACCGACGGCTGGACCGACGCCATGACCCTCGGCCCGATCGTGGCCGGCCTGGTCATCCTCGTGATCTTCGTGCTGATCGAGCGCCGGGTCGAGCACCCGCTGCTCCCGATGCGCGTCGTCCTCGATCGCAACCGCGGCGGCTCGTACGCCTCGATCGCCATCGCCGGCGCCGGCATGTTCGGCATCTTCCTGTTCCTGACCTACTACCTGACCGCGGTCCTCGGATTCACCCCGGTGAAGACCGGCCTCGCGTTCCTGCCGATGCTCGGCTCGGTGATGCTGACCGCCACGACGGCCGGCTCGATCCTCACCCCGAAGATCGGCCCGCGCCCGCTCGTCCCGCTCGGCGCGCTCGTCGCCGCCGGCGGCATGCTGTTCCTGACTCAGTTGCAGCTCGACTCGACGTACGCCTCGGGCGTGCTGCCCGGACTAATCATTATCGGTCTCGGCCTGGGCCTCGTTTTCGCGCCGACGCAGAACGCCGCCACCTCCGGCGTCGAGCACCACGACGCGGGCGTCGCCTCCGCGATGATCAACACGGTGCAGCAGATCGGTGGCTCGATCGGCACGGCGCTGCTCAGCTCGTTCGCTGCCTCGGCGGCCAGCGACTACATGGTGGGCAAGGAGCCGACCCCGCTGGTGCAGGCGCAGGCCGCGCTGGAGAGCTACCACACCGTCTTCTGGTGGTCGACCGGCTTCTTCGTCCTCGCCGCGATCGTGGCCGCGGTCCTCTTCCGCACCGGCCCCCTCGACGTCGACCCGGACGCGCCGAAGGCGATGGCCCACTGACCCACTGACCCACTGGCCCACGCAGCGTGTGATCCCGAACGGGGTCACACGCTGCCTCTATTCCCGACTCCCGCCGTCGCTGCTGCGTGCGGCCCGCTGTCTGTGGCCCGCAGTCCCGCTGCCTGCGCCCCGGCTGCCCCTGCTCCGCTGCCCCGCTGCCCCGCTGCCTGCGGCCCCGCCGTCCCGCTGCCCCGCTGCCTGCGGCCCCGCCGTACCGCCGCCTGTGGCCGCCCGCCCGGTCCCGCCGCGAATCTTGAGCGATCGTCGACCGCATGGGGTGCAGCTTCGCTCAAGATCCGAAGGGCTGGTCGGGCCTTGGGTCGAGCGAGCATCTCGGTGGAGTCGAGTTTCTCCGTGTCCGAGCCAGTTCAGTCGTTGCCGCCGCCGCGCCGTTTCACCCCGCTGCACCGCCCCTCACTGCGGATCATGAGCGATTGTTGACCGCATGGGGTGCAGCATCGCTCAAGATCTGGGCCTTGTGCGCCACGCAGGCGGTCGCTGTCCCGCTTCACTGCGGATCTTGGGTGACTGTCGATCGCCGGGGGTGCGGCATCGTTCAAGATCTGTCGGTTGCTCGGTTGCTCGGTTGCTCGGTTGCTCGGCCGTTCGCTCAGTTGGCCGGTTGGCCGATTGACCGGCTGATGGGCTGATCGGCTGGTGGGCTGATCGAATTGGGGGTCAGAGGAGCATCTCGATCGCGCCCAGCACTTCGGCGTCGGAGCCGAGTTCGGCCGGGACGACCTTCAGACCGGCTGCCGCGCTGGGTGCGCAGTGCCGCATCAGGGCCTCGCGGACCCCGTCGACGACGAACGCGCCCGCCTCCACGAAGCGCCCGCCGACCACGACCACGCCCGGGTTCAGGACGTCGCAGAGCGGAGCGACGATCCGCCCGATCAGCCGGCCCGCGTCGAGCAGCGCCCGCCGGGCCGGGCGGTCACCGCCGGACGCCAGCGACAGCAGGCGGTCCTCGCCGGTGCGGAAGATCCCGGCCGCGAGTTGTGACCCCGGACTCCCGCCACCGGCGCTGGGACGGTTCTCCAGGAGCGCGCCGAAATAGGCCGGGGTCAGGAATGCCGACAGACAGCCCCGGCTGCCGCAGATGCAGAGCGGCCCGATGTCGCGGACGTTGAGGTGGCCCACCTCGCCGGCGTACCCGATGGCGCCCCGGTGCATCCGCCCGCCCGCGACGATGCCGGCGCCGGTGTGCTGGTCGGCTTTCAGGTAGAGGACGTCCCGCGATCCCCGGGCGGCGCCCCGGCGCATCTCGGCGAGCGCGGCGAGTTGCGCGTTGTTCTCGACGAGCACCGGGCGGCCGACGGCGGTGGCGATCTCCTCGGCGGGAGCGAAGCCGGAGAACATCGGGAGGACGCTGCGGGCACCGAAGCGGCCGGTCTCCGGGTGTACGGGTGACGGCACACTGACAGCGATCCGCGCCTCCGGACCGTGGCGTTCGAACAGCTCGCGGGCCATCTCGGCGGTGGCCCGGAGGATCGGGTGGGAATCGTTCGACATCGGGAACGGCACCGTCAGCGACTCCTCGACGTGCCCGGTGCCGTCCGCGACCACGGCCCGGATGCCGGGGCCGGCGAGCGCGAGCCCGATGAGCCGCCCGCCGCCGGCGGTGAGCCGGAAGTGCGGTGACGGCCGGCCGGCCCGGGGTTCGGCGGGGGCGCAGAGTTCGACGACGCCGTCGTGCCGCAGTTCGGCGAGGATGTCCACGACGGCGGCCCGCGGCAGTCGCGTGATCTTCACGAGATCGCTGCGAGCGGTGGAACCCCGTCCCCGCAACGCCTCCACGATCATCTCCCGCCGGACGAGCCGCTCCCGCCGCCCCGGAGCAGCTACGGAAGAGGGCGCCGGGGACGACGCGGAGGCGAACGCCCTCTCCCCGCGGGCGGCGGGCGTGGCCCGCAGCGCCGCCCCGACGGCGCCGAGCAGGGCGGCCCGTCCGCCGAGGGCGCTGACCCGTACGGCGGTGCTCTCCACGACCTCGGGCTGCGCGTAGCGGTGCAGGGACTCGACGACACCGCTCACGATCGGTCCGTCGGAGGAGATCAGGGGGCCGTCGAGGACCACCAGTGACGGGTTGATGCCGTTCGCCAGGGCTGCCACGACCCGGCCGATCATCCGTCCGGCATCGGCCATGATGCGTTCGGCGGTGGCGTCGGTGCGTGCCAGCTCGACGGCCTGTTCCGCGGTGATCGGAGCGCCGTAGCCGGTCTCCAGCGCTGCCAGGATCTGCCGGGGCGAGGCGATCGTCTCCAGGCAACCGCGGTTGCCGCAGTGACAGAGCGCGCCCGTCTCGTCGACCTGGACGTGCCCGATCTCGCCGGCGACTCCGGTGGCGCCGTGGTGCACGACTCCGCCGAGCAGCAGGCCGCAGCCGATGCCGGTGGCGACCCGGAGGTAGCAGACGTCCTGGTGCCCGGCCGCCACCCCGTAGCCCACTTCGCCGAGAAGGCACAGGTCGGCGTCGTTTCGGACGATCACCCGGTGGCCGACCCGGCGGCTCAGCTCGGCGGCCGGCGCTATCCCGGCCCAGCCGGGCAGGACGCTGCTGCTCTGCACGATCCCGCCGCTGATCGGGGCGGAGAGCCCGGCCACCGTCGACCAGACCCGGCCGGTGCCGGTGATCACGGAAGCGATGGCGTCCAGGGCGGTGACCGGATCGGAGGTGTCGATGTGGTGGTGCCGTTCGTCGAGGATCGAGCCGGTCAGATCGGCTTCTGCCACCCGTACCCCGTCTGCGGAGATGACCGCGCCCACGACGCCGCCGGCGGCGGGCCCGAGGGTGAGGGAACGTGCGGGGCGTCCGGCTCGCTCACCCGTCGGCGCGGCGGCCTCCTCGGCGAGGACCCCGGCGGCGAGGAGATCGGCGACGAGGCTGTTGACGGTCATCCGGGCCATGCCGGTGCGGCGGACCAGATCGGCGCGGCTGATCCGGCCGGCCTCCCGGACCGCCGCGAAGATCAGATCGCGGCGCACGAGATGAACGCGCCTGCCTCCGGGCGTCATGACACCGACTCTAGCGTTTTGCCGGGTCTAGACAAAATGCCTCCGAAAGTAGGACCGGCGTCACACCCATCGGGGATGAAAAGCCGCACAACGCCGCGGCAAAAAGGCGAGACACAGGCGAATCATGGCTCTGACCAGGCCTTTCGGGATCTGTTTTACCGAACATCGAGTCGATACCTTCAGAAAACACGGCGTTAACAAAGCCCCCCGATCCGAGGTGTGCGATGACCACTCTTCAGTCACGTCCCGCAAGCGAGACGGCAGATAAGACTCAGCAGCCCGATGCACCCACCCGGCTGATCGTGGCGATGGCCCTCGCCCAGCTCGGCGCGTATCTCACGATCCTCACGCCGGTCGTGGTGACCATGTCGATCCGGGTCGCGCAGATCGCCCCGGACGACAAGGCCGCCGCGCTCGGGACGGTCCTCAGCGTCGGCGCGATCCTCGCGCTGATCGGCAACCCGTTCTTCGGCGCCATGTCCGACCGCACCACCTCCCGATTCGGCCGCCGCCGCCCGTGGCTGATCGGCGGCATGGTCGTCGGCTTCGCCGGTCTGCTGGTCGTCGCGACCGGTGGCGGCGTCCCCGCGCTCACCGCCGGATGGGCGCTCGCCCAGCTCGGTGTGAACGCGACACTCTCCACGCTGACCGCCCTGCTCGCCGACCAGATCCCGTCGCAGCAGCGTGGCAAGGTCAGCGGCATCCTCGGCCTGATGACGTCGGTCGCGATCCTGGTCGGCAGCGCGCTCGCGGCGGCCCTCGCGGGCAGCGCCGTCCTGATGTTCCTGGTCCCGGCGGCGATCGGCGTCGCGACCGTGGCGTTGCTGGTCGTCGTCCTCAAGGATCGCCCCGCCGAGAAGGGCCACTTCTCCTCGTACGGAATGAAGGAATTCTTCAGGACCTTCTACATCAACCCGCGCCGTCATCCCGACTTCGCGTGGAACATCGTCAGCCGCTTCCTCATCTGGATGGGCCTGGCGAGCGTCACGACCTACCAGTCCTACCTGCTGATCGACCGCTTCGGGTACACGACCGACGACGTGGCGACCGGCATCCTCATCGCCACCCTGATCACCACCGTCGGCCTGGTCGCCGGCTCCACGTTCGGCGGCGTCCTGTCGGACCGCACCGGGATGCGGAAGCCGTTCGTGCTCGGCGCCGGCATCGTCATCGCGGCCGCCCTCGTGATCATCGCCCTGGCGAACAGCTTCCCGGTCTTCCTGGTCGCCTGCGCGATCTTCGGCGTCGGTGAGGGCGTCTACCTCGCCGTCGACCTGGCACTCGCCACCGACGTCCTGCCGAACCCGGACGACGCGGCGAAGGACATGGGCGTCCTCAACATCGCCAACGCGCTCCCGCAGTCGCTCGTGCCGATCCTGGCCGCGCCGATCCTCGCGATCGGGAGCAGCGACGACTCGAACTACGGCCTGCTCTTCCTGCTCGGCGCGGTGGTCGCGGTGGTCGGCTCCGTGCTGGTCCGCATGGTCCGCGGCGCGCGCTGAGCCTTCTCGTCCGGCTTCTCGCTGAGCCTTCTAGCCGAGCCTTCTAGCCGAGCCTTCTCGTTGAGCCTTTTCGTCGATCTTGGAGAATTCGATGTTCGCCTACCAGAACCCTGAGCTTCCGATCGAAGTCCGGGTCTCCGACCTGCTCTCCCGCCTCACCCTGGCGGAGAAGGCAGGCCTGATGTTCCACACGATGATCGCCGTGAACCCGGACGGCACCCTCGCCGAGGGCAACGAGATGATCAGCTCGGCCTCCGAGCTGATCACCGGGAAGCTGATCAACCACGTCAACATCCTGACGATGGGCCCGGTCACGCCCCGCAGGATCGCCGAGTGGCACAACCGCGTCCAGGAGCTCGCCGCGAAGGCCGGTCACGGCATCCCGGTCACCGTCTCGACGGACCCGCGGCACGGCGTGATCGACAACCCGGCGGCCTCGGCCGCGGCGGGCGGCTTCTCGGCCTGGCCGGAGCCGATCGGCCTGGGTGCCACGAAGGACCCCGACCTGGTACGCGAGTTCGCCGACATCGCACGGCAGGAGTACCTGGCAGCGGGCATCCGGGTGGCGCTGCATCCGATGGCCGACCTCGCCACGGAACCGCGCTGGGCTCGAACCAGCGGGACGCTCGGCTCGGACGCCGACATGGTCTCCGCCCTGCTGGCCGCCTATGTGCGCGGCCTCCAGGGGGACTCGCTGGGCACCTCCTCCGTCGCCGCCATGGTCAAGCACTTCCCGGGCGCCGGACCGCAGAAGGACGGCGAGGACGCGCACTTCGCGTACGGCCGGGAGCAGGTCTACCCGGGCGGCATGTGGGACTACCACCTCAAGCCGTTCGAGGCGGCGTTCCGGGCCGGGGCGGCTCAGGTCATGCCGTACTACGGGATGCCTGTCGACACCACTCACGAAGAGGTGGGCTTCGGCTTCAACAAGGGCGTGATCGAAGGTCTGCTGCGGCAGCGGTACGGCTTCGACGGCGTGGTCTGCACCGACTGGGGACTCGTTACCGACGCTGTCATCTTCGGCGAGCCGATGCCGGCCCGCGCGTGGGGTGTCGAGGACCTGGACCGGCACGACCGGGTGCTGCGGATCTTGGAGGCCGGTGCCGATCAGCTCGGTGGCGAGCAGTGCCCGGAGCTGATCGTGGACCTGGTCTCGCAGGGCCGGATCAGCGAGGAACGGATCGACGTGTCGGTGCGGCGCATCCTGCGCGACAAGTTCCGGCTGGGCCTGTTCGACGACCGCCGCTACGTCGACCCCGATGCCGCCGGGCGGATCGCCGGGCAGCCGTCGTTCCGGGCCGCGGGCGTGTCCGCGCAGCGCCGCTCGGTCGTCGTCCTGACCGACCGCCCCGCGGCAGCCGGTAGCGCTCCGGTGCTGCCGCTGACCGAGGGGATCACCGTCTACCTCGACGGTGTCGACCCCGCCGTGGCGGCCTCCTACGCCAAGGTCGTCGACGATCCCGCACTCGCCGACGTGGCGATCGTCCGCCGGTCGGCGCCGTTCGAACCGCGCGGTGGCGGCTTCGAGGCGTTCTTCCACGCGGGCCGGCTCGACTACACCGAGTCCGAACTCGCCCCGATCGTCTCGCTGGCCGAAACGCTGCCCACCGTCGTCGACGTGATGCTGGACCGGCCGGCCGTCCTCACCCCGCTCGCCGCCACGGCCGGGGCACTGACCGGCACCTTCGGGGCCGGCGATGAGGCACTCCTCGACGTACTCTTCGGCCGCGTCCCGTCCGCCGGCACCCTGCCGTTCGAACTGCCCTCCTCGATGGCGGCCGTCGAGGCGTCCCGCGAAGACGTTCCCAACGACACCGAGGCGCCGCTCTTCCCGTACGGCCACGGCCTGAAGATCTGACCCTCCACCGATGAGCGCACGCGAACCGAGTTTCGCGTGCGCTCATCGCCGTCCGCTGCTCGTGCCGGCGGCTCGCGGATCTTGGGTGGTTTGCGCTTCTTCTCTCGCGTGGCTGTGACTCATTGCTGTCGAGCCGCCGTGGAAGCAGCCATGGGTCACAGCCCGGTGCGGTCGGCTGTGACTCATGGCTGTCGAGCGGCCCTCCACACAGCAATGAGTCACAGCCACGCGGCGGCGCTGGTGAGCGGCGGTGGCTCGGGCTGACGGGGTGGGTGGGGGACGGGGTCGGGGATCGGGGTGGGGACTGATAGGAGAGGGGGCGTTATCGCTCACTCAGGTCGCCCGGCCCGGGAGCGTAGCGAAGCGGGGTGGGCCCTCGGCGGGAGCGGCGGTCTGTACGCACCGCCCCGATGCGAGATCCTGATTTTGATCTTGATTTTGCAGGGTATGGGATCGGTATGAGTGATGAGCAGGCGCAGCGCGAGAAGGTTCGGGAGATCGTGGCGGAAGCCAGGATCTGCATGGTCACGACGATGACCGAGGACGGGCGGCATGTGAGCCGGCCGATGGCTCTGCAGGACGTCGAGTTCGACGGGGATCTGTGGTTCTTCACGTATTCGGACTCGGATCTGGTCGAGCAGATCGGGAGGCATCCGCAGGTCAACGTGGCGTTCAGTGACACCAAGCAGAACAACTGGGTGTCGATCGCCGGTGCGGCCTCGCGGGTGGACGACCGGGCCAAGGCCGAGGAGTTGTGGAGCCCGGTGCTGAAGGCGTGGTTCCCGGACGGGCTGGAGACGCCGAACCTGACGCTCGTGAAGGTCGACGGGGAGACCGCCGAATACTGGGCGGCCGCGCACAGTTCGAAGGTCGTCACGATGCTCGGGTACGCGAAGGCGGCCGTCACCGGAAAGACCCCGGACGCGGGCGAGAACGAAACAGTCAGGCTTTAGTAGGGCGCGTTCGGCCGGCCATCCGGGGGCGACTAGAGTCGCTGTTGCGGCCCGCCCCCGGGCCCGGCAACGCTGCCGAACCGTCGTTCCCCGGGGCCGCAGGGCTATCCGCTTTTCGCGACCCGATCTTGGGGGAAGAAAAATGCGTATCGGCGTGCTGACCGGCGGCGGCGACTGCCCCGGCCTCAACGCGGTCATCCGTGCCGTGGTCCGCAAGGGCGTCACCGCCTACGGCCACGAGTTCGTCGGCTTCCGCGACGGCTGGAAGGGCCCGCTGGAGGGTCTGACCAAGCCGCTGGGTATCGCCGAGGTGCGCGGCATCCTGCCGCGCGGCGGCACCATCCTGGGCTCCTCGCGCACCAACCCGTTCAAGATCGAGGGTGGCGTCGAGCGGATCAAGGCCAACCTGGCCGAGCAGGGCGTGGACGCGCTCGTCGCGATCGGCGGCGAGGACACCCTCGGTGTCGCCACCAAGCTGCACGACCTGGGCGTGAACGTCGTCGGCGTGCCGAAGACGATCGACAACGACCTCAACGGCACCGACTACACCTTCGGCTTCGACACCGCGGTGAACATCGCGATGGAGGCCATCGACCGGCTGCACACCACCGCCGAGTCGCACCACCGCACCCTGGTCGTCGAGGTCATGGGCCGGCACGCCGGCTGGATCGCGCTGCACGCCGGCCTCGCCGGTGGCGCCAACGTCATCCTGCTGCCGGAGCGCAAGTTCGACGTGGAGCAGGTCGCGACGTACGTGACCAAGCGCTTCCAGGTCGAGTACGCGCCCATCGTGGTCGTCGCCGAGGGCGCTCAGCCGCTCGACGGTCAGATGGTGCTGCACAACCAGGAGCTGGACAGCTTCGGTCACGTCCGCCTCGGCGGCATCGGCCAGTGGCTCGCCGAGCAGATCGAGGAGAAGACCGGCAAGGAGGCCCGCACGGTCGTCCTCGGTCACATCCAGCGCGGTGGCACCCCGACCGCGTTCGACCGGGTGCTGTCGACCCGGTTCGGCCTGCAGGCGATCGACGCCGTCAACGACGGCGACTTCGGCAAGATGGTCGCGCTGCGCGGCACCGACATCGTCCGGATCCCGCTCATCGAGGGCACCGGCGAGCTGAAGACCGTTCCGCTGGAGCGGTACGAAGAGGCTGAGGTCTTCTTCGGTAACTGAGTTTGTTAGAAAGGGCCGGGGTCTTCCCCGGCCCTTTCTGCATGAGGAGTCGTCTTGGCAAATCACACCGTGGCGGTCATCGGCGCCGGCAAGATCGGTGAACTCGTCATCTCCGGGCTGCTGCGGTCGGGTTGGCCGGCTGACCGGTTGCTGATCACGACGCGCCGACCCGCGCGCGCAGGCGATTTGTCGGATAAATACGGCGTAACGGCTGTGGACAACGCGACCGCTGTCGTCGAGGCGGACATTCTGGCCATCGCGGTCAAGCCTCAGGACGCCGGCGCGCTGTTCGACGAGATCGGCGCGCAGATTCCGGCCGGGAAGCTCGTCGTGTCCCTCTGCGCCGGGCTGACCACCGAGTTCTTCGCCGCCCGGCTGCCCGAGGGCACCCCGGTCGTCCGGGTCATGACGAACACGCCGGCGCTCGTCGATCAGGCGATGACGGCGATCTCGGCCGGTCCGCACGCCACGGACGAGCACCTGGACGTCGCGGAGGAGATGTTCAAGCCGCTCGGCGCGACCATCCGGGTGCCGGAGTCGCAGCAGGACGCCGTGACCGCTTTGTCCGGATCTGGGCCTGCGTACTTCTACCTGCTCGTCGAAGCGATGATCGATGCCGGGATCCTGCTGGGTCTGCCGCGGCAGACCGCCCACGAGCTGATCGTGCAGACCGCGATCGGGTCGGCGGTGATGCTGCGGGACTCGGGGGAGCACCCGGTCAAGCTCCGGGAGGCGGTGACGTCGCCGGCCGGGACCACCATCGCGGCCGTCCGGGAGTTGGAGAATCACGGGGTACGGGCGGCACTGCTGGCCGCGCTGGAGGCGGCACGGGATCGCGCCAGGCAGATAGCGGGCGAAATGAAATAGTTCGTATCCCTTCGGAAGTATGAAGAGTTACTTTGGGGGAAGCGATGTAGACCGGCGTGCGACTAGTCTGGCGCGACCGGTGTCCGCCCCCTGATCGACTAGTGGTGATTCGTCATGACGCAGCAGGAAGTGACCTTCCGCCATCTCCGGAGCATCGAGGAGCTGGAGGAGATGGTCAACCTGCTGTGTGAGGTCTGGGAGACGGACAGCCCGATCGACCTCACGAACGTCTCGACGCTGCGGGCCGAGGTGGCGGCGGAGAACTACGTCGTCGGCATCTTCGGCAGCGACAGCCGGATGATCGCCGCGGGATACGCCATCCGCGGCAAGGGGCACATCCACTCGCACATCGTCGGCGTGCACCCGAAACATCAGGGGCACGGCTACGGATACGAGCTGAAGCAGCATGAGGCGAAGTGGGCCCGGGACGAGGATTACCCGTGCATCAGGTGGACCTACGACCCGCTGGTGCGCCGTAATGCCTACTTCAACCTCGCCAAGCTGACGTGCACCGTGCAGTCCTATGAGAAGAACTTCTACGGCGAGGTCAAGGACGGCCTCAACGACAACGACGTGACCGACCGGCTCATGGTCGAGTGGCGGTTCGGCGACGGCGAGCCGATCGAGGTGGACGCCCCGGAGGAAGCCGACTCGTGGGATTTCCGCCGCCGGCCGACGGCTCTGCTGCGCCTGTCCGGCGATCTGGCGCTGGTGCCGACCCCCGCTGACATCGCGACGCTCCGGCGGGACGACGCCGCGCGGGCGCGGGAGTGGCGGTTCGGCGTCCGGGACGGGTTCATCGAGGCGTTCGACGAGGGATTCACGGTCAGCGGCTTCAGCCCCGACGGGTGGTATGTGCTCCGGCGCCGGTGAGCGCCAGCACCTCGTCGGCGCAGCCCCAGGAGAGGGTGACCCCGCCGCCACCGTGCCCGTAGTTGTGGATGACGTGTGGATAGCGGTCGTCCGGCCCGATCCGGACCCGATCGCGGACCGGTCGTAGCCCCACCCGGTGCTCGCGTACGCGGGAGCCGGCCAGCAGCGGCTCGGCCCGGGCGCAACGGTCCAGGATGTCCTGTCTGATCTGCGGGTCCTCGTCCGACCACTCGCCGGCGAAGCGGCTGCCGCCCAGCATCACCCGGTCGCCCTGGGGCAGGACGTAGGTGGTGAGGCCGTCGCCGTCGTCCTCGTCGTGCTCGACGAAGAAGGTGTCGATGCCCGGATTATCCAGTACTAGAAGATCGCCGCGCACCGGGCGGATCGGGTCGCCGGGCACCAGCTCGCGGGCGCCGAGGCCGGTGCAGTTGACGACGAGGGGCCCGAGGGCGGGGAGATCGTCGACCCGGCTTATCTGGATTTCTCCGTTCTTGTTCAGCAGGCGGTACGTCAAATAGTCCAAATAGCGTGTCATGTCGATCAGGGGTACGCGGTACTCCCAGCCCGACGTGTATCCGGGTGGCAGCTCCACAGCGGCGCACAGCCGAACGCCCTCGGCGCCCGGACCGGGGCGGGGGACGTCCTGTCCGGCCTCGACACCCCAGGTCATCCGGACGCCGGTCGCCACCGGATCGGCGGCCAGCTCACGGAAGACGCCGAGCGACGCGAGCGCCCAGCTCTCCGCGCGGTCGTGCGCCACGAGATGCGGCCCCCAGATCGCCCCGGCGGCGCAGGAAGTGGTGGTGAGGGGAGAGTCGGCGCTGCGGACGAGCACCCGCAGACCCGCCTCGGCGAGGCGCACCGCGCAGGTCAGGCCGGAGACTCCGGCGCCGACGACGACCACGTCCGTCCCGTGGGTCATCCCGACATTTTAGTCGAAGAGAGCCGAGTGATCGATGGTGATGAACATGAGATGAATGCGGAAGGTGACAATACGGGGACGTTGCGCTATCGGAATCGGTGCGGTCCAATCGACTCTTGGAATGTCACCAGACGGGAGCGGGCACGGGGCGATGCTGGTTCTGGGAGAAGTCCTCACGTCCTTGCTGCCGTCCTCCACGGCGCTGCCCGCTGACGCAGGGCAGCGACTGCTGGCCCTGACCAGCGGCGCGCAGGTGCTGCGCTCGGACCGTCCGATGTCCTACGTCGTCTCGCCGGACCGGCTGACCGGTGTGGACTGCCAGGTGCCGACCGGGCCGCACGGCAGCGCCCGGGCGATCGGCACGGTCACCACCCGGGCGGTCCTCACCGGCGGGCACGTCCTGCAGACCTCGGCACGGACCGCCGCCACTCGCAGCCCGCACGGCCGGCGGCTGCCCTGGTCCTACTACCTGGCCCGGCCGTCCACCGTCGAGGTGGTCGGGAAATACCGGGAGCGGGCGCTGGCCGACGCCTTCCTGGACAGCCGGCCCGCGCCGCCGATGCTCAATCTCGCCGCGATCGCCGGGCACACCGCCGACCGGGTCCGGGCCAGTTCGCTCGTCGACTCCCGGGTTCCGTTCCGCAGCCGGCAGACCACGGTGCGCTGGGTCGCCACGCTCGGCGCCGAGGAGGACGCACTGACCTTCACCGTCGAAGGAGCAGACCATCGCACGGTACGCATCCAGAGCCGTGGCGAGGAGCCGGCCGCCATCGTCGCGCTCTGCGAGGACCTGGCCATGCACGACTGGCTGCTGACCACGCTGACCGGTCTCGTCACCCGGGCCGCACTGACCGGGCCGAAGCCGTCCGTCGCGGCCGACCGGCTCCGGCCCGCCGTCGACCACCTGCTGCACCTGTGGATGCCCGGCGCCCGGCTGGAGGTGCAGACCCGCCGGTTCTGGGAGCAGATGGAGCAGCGAGCCGGGTTCGGCCGCCAGTGGGCCGCGTCGGTGCAGCGGATCCGCGACCACCTGGCCCTGAGCACGCTGCGCGAGCTGGGCACCCTGCGGGACCTGGGCATGCTCCGGGACCTGGGCAGCCTGGCCGGGCCGGCGGCGTCGTGAGCGGGCTGACCATGCCGGCCGGGAGCTCGGGACGCCGCCTGTCCGAGGTGGTGCGCAAGGTGGTGATCGCGCTGGTCACCGGCGGCGTGGCGTTCGCGCTGACCAACCTCGCCGAGAAGGACCCGATCCTGTCGGTCACGCTCTCCGTGCTGGTCGGCGGCTCGGCGCTGGTCGTGCAGTTCCTCGTCGAGTTCGAGAACCGGCTGCGTGAGGTGCAGATCGGCCAGGTGGATCAGGCGCTGCAGATCCGGGCCTGCGTCGACGAGCGGTTCCGGGCGATCAGCGACGCCACCGAGCTGTTCGGCGCGATCGAGGAGTCGGCGGTGCAGACCGAGCTGCTCAGCCAGCTGGTCCGGCACTCCACGAAGATCGGCACCGAGTCGCCGGGGCTCGCGCACCGGCTGGCGCAGCGCGAGCTGGAGCGGATGTCCGAGTTCCTCAAGGAGCTGGGCGACGGCGCCGAGGCGATCTACGACGGCGAGGACCGGGACTGGCTGCTCAGCCTGGCCCACTCGACCGAGCACGGGATCGACGCGACGAGCCTGACCACCGTGGACGGCGGCGGGATGTGGGCCACCGACCTGGGCCAGCGCTACCTCGACGCGCAGCGCGACGCCGTCCAGCGCGGGGTCAAGATCCGGCGGATCTTCATCCAGGACCGGCCGGAGCCGGGCGGGCAGACAGCACTCGACAAGATCTACCGCCAGCACGCCGACATCGGGGTCGAGGTGCGGGTCCTCGACCTGTCCAACGCCACCGACCTGCGGCGTACGTCGCTCTTCGACTTCGTGCTCTTCGACGGCGTGATCAGCTACGAGGTGACGACCGGTTCGTGGATCGACGAGAACACCCCGCCGATCGTCGTGAACACCCGCCTGGTGCTGCGGTCCAGCCGGGTCGAGGAGCGCAGCGAGCGGTTCCGGGAGCTGTGGGACGTGGCCCAGCCGCGTTAGAGCAGCTTGGTGGAGTCGCCGTCGAAGACGTAGGAGATCCGCTGCACCAGGTCCCGCGGAAGGGCGAAGCCCTCACCCTCGGCCCGCTTGCGGACCTGCTGCCGGACCTCCTCGTCGACGTCGACCTGGCCGATCACCACGCCGACCGCCGCCTCGATGTTCTGGAATCGGCGGGCCAGCATGGACAGCGTGCGGTAGGCGCTGAACGGCTGCGCCTTCGGGTTGAGCCGCACGACGGCCGGCATCGCGTCCCAGTCCTCGGGCCATCGGTCGCCGCGCGGCTGCGGCGGGGCCACCGGCCGCCCGTCGCAGCGCAGCATGCCGAGTCGCAGCAGCTGCCAGACCGCGGCGAGGTAGGGGCACGACCAGAGGCGCCCGTCCGGCTCCTCGGAGAAGATCTCGACGGCCAGGAAGATCGAGTGCCGGTTCTTGGCGTTCTCGGTGGGCGGCTGCCAGGCCAGACGCCGGGTCATCGCCGGCTGCGCGGACGAGCCGGGCGGCCGGTCCCCGTTCGTCAGCCAGCCGCTCTCCTCCGGCGGCGGCCACACCCCGTCGGTGCCCTGCGGCGGGTCGGCGACCAGCCGGTCCAGCACCAGCTCGGCGGGGCGGACGTCGCCGGCCCGGGCGCAGCCGGCCTCCCGGGCCAGGTAGTCGATGGTGAGCCCGTTGTCGGCGGCGGCCGTCTCCAGCTGCCCGATCACCTCGGCCGGGGTGCTGAACTTAGTGAAGTAGTCGTCGACCAGGAAGCACGTGCTGATCCGGGGCGGCCGGCCGGCCGGGAGCATGCCGGCCAGGCGCTCCTGCGCGGCGGCCACCCACGGCCGGACCTCGGCGAAGTGCCGGCGCAGCTGGTCGATCCCGCCCGCATAGTCCTCCATGTAGAGGTGGCCGAGCTCGATCGAGAGGTGGGCGAGCGGCACCTGCTCGACCCGCGGCTGCGCCGATCGTTCCTGGAACGTCGCGGCGGGGTCGGTCACCGCACCTCCCAGGCCTTGTCGTCGAAGAGCAGGTCGGCGAGCCGCTTGAACGCCTCGGCGGTCCGCTCGTTCGCAATGCCGATGTTGTTCACGTCGTGGGCGGTGATCAGCTGCTCGCGCCACTGCAGGACCGGGTCGAGCGGCACGCTGTCCAGCAGCCAGAGCGGCCCGACGCCCTCGGCCTGGGCGATCGCCTGCAGCTTGCGGTCCCACTCGGTGATCCAGACGGCCTGCTGGGAGGTGAGGCCGGGCCGGGCCGGGTCGATCAGCGCGGTCCGGACGAACCGCAGCGACGCCAGCAGGTCCTCCCGGTCGTGGCCGAGGTCCGCGCCGGTGTCCAGGATGCCGTGCTCGCCGTGCACCAGGGCGGCGGCCGCGATCACGTGCTGCTTCGTCCACCGGTGGTAGACCAGCCAGCGGGTGGTCACTCCGGTCATCTGCTGCGCCACGGCCAGGGCCATCTGCAACGCGTACGACCGGCCGGCGCTCAGGTCGACGAAGCAGATGTCGAACTCGCCGATCAGCCGCCCGATCAGGTTGGCACAGCGCCGGACCAGCTCGGGGCTGCTCGGGAACTCGCCCACCCCGCTGTCGCCGGGCAGCAGGATCAGCCGGCCCGCGTCGTACGGCCGCTCCCGCACGCTGTCCCGCTCGGTCTGCGCGAAGATGTCGATCTGCCCGGGCGCGGAGACCTTTCCCAGCAGGTACGAGTGCAGCCCGCCCTCCCGGACCCCGACCTGTCCCGCGTCGACGTCGAAGACCGAGCCCGCGGTCGGCGACCCGAAGTCGAAGTCGAGGTAGCAGACGTCGTTGCCGGCGAGCGCGCTCTGGTAGGCGACGTTGCTCGTGGTCACCGACCGCCCGGTGCCGCCCTTGTCGGAGGTCGCGAAGACCAGCATGGTCACGACTCGCCTTCCAGGTCGCTGCGGGCGGCCGCGAACCGGTCCAGGCTGAGCAGCACGTCGACGGCGAGGGCGTACGCGGTGCCCGGCTTCTCGTCGAGGATGGACCGCCCGCGCTTCAGCTTCGCCGCCAGCGCCTGGAGGTCGGTCTGCATGGCGTGCCCGCTGTTCGGCGAGCCCTGCAGCAGTTCCTGGTCGTAGATGTGGTCGGCCTCGCTGAGCAGGTCACCGGCCAGCTCGGCGAGCTGATCGCTGCGCAGTGGTGGCTCGCTGATCACCTGGCTCGCCGTGATCAGGCAGTCCACCACGCGCTTGGTGTGGTACCAGGAGGGGGCCGCGTACGAGCCGTCGAATTCCTCGAACACCAGGCCCGGCTGGTCCCAGAGCCCGCGCCGGCGGTCGTCCTCCAGCCGGCGGGCGTCCAGGTGGGCCCAGATCTCGTCGGCGAGGGCCAGCATCCGGCCGCGCAGCTGCGGGTCGCCGAGCAGGCCGGCCAGGCTGATCGTCCGCTTGAGCAGCAGCGGGGCGAAGTCGGACATCATCCAGATGAGCTGCGGGCCGCCCAGGTCGTCGCTGCCGCTCAGGTTGATCGGGAATCCGGGCGCGTGCAGCAGGTAAGACTTATCGCCGGCGAAGACCCGGCGGTTGATCCGGGAGCGGTTCGCCAGCTCCTCGAGGACCTTGCCGACCCGGTCCAGATCGGCGTCGCCGGCCCGCTTGCGGACCAGGTCCTGCACCACGATCGAGGAGACGTGCAGGGAGAAGTACTCCGACTCCTTCTCGGTGGTTCGCTGCCACGGGATGTCCTCGAGCGGCCAGCGTGTGCCGCTGCCGCCGCTGCCGGCCGGTACGGCGATCTTCGACCAGTACGACTGGGTCAGGTCCCAGCGCAGCTGCAGGCCCTGGGCGAGGCGCAGCTGCTCCTCGTTGAGCAGGCCGAGCTGCCGGGTCCGGGCGGAGAACAGCGCCTCGATCGCGTCCAGCGCCACCGTGGTGAAGTAGATGTACGGCGCAGGCTCGGCCATCCCCGGCAGCTGGTCGCCGACGTCCTGGCTGGTGATGATGGCCGGCGCGTCCCGGACCACGCCCCAGCTCCACCCGCACTCGAAGAGGCGGTCCGGGTGGTCGAGCTCGTCGGCGACGCCCGCGCCGGAGCCCATCGTGACGTCGCGCAGCGCGGCCCGGATCTCGCGCAGCGAGTCCTGCAGCTGCGGGACGATCCGCGGGATGGAGAGACCGCGCTGGTTGACCGTGCGGCACAGGGCGCGGCCGTCCCGGGAGTCCACCGGGAAGATGTTGACGGTGAAGCTGCGCAGCAGGCCCACCATCGCGGCGGAGAGGCGCTTGCTCGCCATCGCCTCGAGCCGGTCGATCTCGGCGCGGGCCGAGGGGCGCTTCAGGCTCTTTCGGAACTGCCGGGCGAAGCCGATCGCGGCCAGCGACAGCGACAGCGAGATGGCGAACGAGTCGACGACGGGCTGGGCGAGCTGCTGCGGCTCCGGCTCGACGCCGTCACCGGTCGCGACGCCGGTGCCGCGGAAGTAGCTCTCGGCCGCGAAGATCGGCGTGCCGTTCTTGTCGGTGTACGTCGTCAGGTAGGCCTCGACCGCTTCGAGCAGCGTGTGCGGGATGTCCATGACGCCGCCGAACGGTTTCATTACGGCCTTGACGTCCTCGGCGACCCGCTCCGGCGAGTCGAGCGCGAACTGCTCGATGCCGGTGGCCGGCCCGAGGATGCAGAGCAACTGCTCGGCGTCGCTGATCGAGTTGCGGCCGTCGCGGCCACCCCAGACCCACTCGCCGTCGCGGTAGGAGTGCTCGACCACCGCTTGCCAGATCTCCAGAAGCTGCTGCCGGGGCTGAACCCTCATCGTCCGGTCACCTGCCACTTCCGTAGTGGAGAAACCCGACGCCAGTTTATAAAGGTGACGCTACGTAGTGATCCGCCCAAATGGTGGAAGCGCGGACCGTAGCGAATTCGCTACAATCCACGCCTCCAGCGATGTTGATCAATACCAGATGGCGATCTTGGAGCCGTCGTCCTCCTCGGGCGGGCTCGGATGGCTCAGCGCCGTCCCGGTCGCGACCCGGTGGGCGGTCCAGGCGACCGCGGCGGCGTCCAGGATGTCGTCCGGGGGTGCCTGCCCGGCCGGTCCGAGCTGGTCCGGCAGGACGATCCCGTTGCGGGCCAGCAGCTCCCGGCGCCGGGTCTGCCCACTCCAGGTCTTCTTCGCGTACGGGAGGGGCTCGCCTGCCATGGTGCGGAACGAGAGCTCCGGATGCGCCTCGAAGAGCAGGCCGGGATGGCGTTCCCAGATGGCGTTGGCCTCCAGCAGCTTCGGCCGCAGCGCCCACGACTGGCGGCTCAGCCCGGCCCCGGTCAGCTCGCGGCAGAGCCGGTTCGCCGAGGCGAAGTCCTGCTCGGCCCAGACCGACCGGGGCGGCACCCGGAAGACGCTGCCGCGCCGGGGGCCGAGCTGATCGGCGGCGAGCGTGTCGGCGGCGCGCCACTTGTCCGGGAGCATGCCGAGGGGGATGTCGACGCCGATCACCGCTGCTCCGGAGCTGCCCGCGACGATCTCGTACAGGGTGGAGGCCAGCACCGCGCGCCCGAAGACGCCGTCGCGCAGCTCGACGCCGACCCAGCCGAGCGCGTAGGCGTCGACTCCTATCACGTGGACACTCATCGAAGGATTCAGCCTTCGGTCCGGTCAAGGGCGGTGGCGCGGTGCTGGGAAGGGGGGAGGAGTTTCTCGATGGTCGCCACCAGCTCGGGGTCGTCCGGCTGGGTGCCCGGCTCGAACCGGGCCGCGACCGCGCCGTCCGGGCCGACGACGAACTTCTCGAAGTTCCACTGGATG
Source organism: Actinoplanes sp. OR16 (assembly GCF_004001265.1). GTDB lineage: Bacteria > Actinomycetota > Actinomycetes > Mycobacteriales > Micromonosporaceae > Actinoplanes. Next base: position 3,857,994 of record NZ_AP019371.1, read on the forward strand.
TCTTCGCCGTCGCCGATCAGCTCCCGGTAGAGCGGGTGCCGCCCGGGGCCGTTCACCTCGACCTTCTCGGTCATCGGGAAGGTGACGCCGTAGTTCACCCGGCAGAACTCGTCGATCTCTTCGGCGGTGCCGGGCTCCTGGCCGGCGAACTGGTCGCACGGCACGCCGACCAGCACCAATCCCCGGTCACGGTAGGTGTCGTAGAGGTTTTGCAGTCCGGAGTACTGCGGGGTCAGTCCGCAGCGTGAGGCCACATTGACCACCAGCACGACCGAGCCGCGGTAACGGTCCAATTCGGTCGCGCCACCGGTGAGGGCGCCAATGCTGACGTCGAAGATGGTCATGATCTAAGACTACGCGCAGTGCCTAGATGAACGCACGCCGTCATCGCCCGCTTCTCGATGTTAAACAGACCTTAAAGGTCCTGACCTCTCTTGACTGTTGTTAATCGATGTGACTACGGTCTCTGCAACCCTCTCTTTGGAAAGTTTCCTAACTGTTGAGGAGACATCCCCGTGCAAAAAACCGCCCGTCGCGCGATCTTCGCCGGCGCGGTCGTGATCGCGGCAAGTGTCGCGGTTCCGGCCGTGTCCGCGTCCGCCGCCGCAGCCTGTGCCCCTGCCTGGAGCTCCACCGCCGTCTACGTGAAGGACAACGTCGCTTCGCAGAACGGCCACAACTACACCGCCAAGTGGTGGACCCAGAACGAGTCCCCGGCCACGAACAGCACCCAGTGGGCCGTGTGGACCGACAACGGCGTCTGCGGTGGCACCACGACGCCGCCCACCACGCCGCCGACGACCACCCCCACGACACCTCCGACCACCACCCCGACGACGCCGCCCACGACGCCGCCGACCACCTCGCCGACCACGAACCCGCCCACGGGCAGCAAGTGGGTCGTCGGCTACTTCGCGGAGTGGGGCGTCTACGGCCGCGGCTACCACGTGAAGAACATCGACACGTCCGGCTCGGCGTCCAAGCTGACCCACATCCTGTACGCGTTCGCCAACACCACCGGCGGCAAGTGCAGCATCGGTGACTCGTACGCGGACTACGAGAAGGCCTACACGGCGGCGGAGAGCGTCGACGGCGTGGCGGACACCTGGGACCAGCCGCTGCGTGGCTCGTTCAACCAGCTCCGCAAGCTGAAGGCGAAGTACCCGCACATCAAGGTGATCTACTCGGTCGGCGGCTGGACCTGGTCCGGCGGCTTCTCGGACGCGGCGAAGAACCCGGCCGCGTTCGCCGAGAGCTGCTACAACCTGGTCGAGGACCCGCGCTGGGCCGACGTCTTCGACGGCATCGACATCGACTGGGAGTACCCGAACGCCTGCGGTCTCTCCTGCGACACCAGCGGCCCGGCCGCGTACGCCAACGTGATCAGCGCCCTGCGCACCAAGTTCGGCGCGAACAACCTGATCACCTCGGCGATCTCCGCGGACGGCAGCAACGGCGGCAAGCTCGACGTGGCCGACTACGCCTCCGGCATCGCGAAGCTCGACAAGGTCTTCCCGATGACGTACGACTACTTCGGCGCGTTCAACGCTCAGGGCCCGACCGCCCCGCACTCGCCGCTGACCTCGTACACCGGTATCCCGCAGGCCGGCTTCAACTCCGACGCGGCAGTGCAGAAGCTGAAGAGCAAGGGCGTCCCGGCCAGCAAGATCCTGCTCGGCATCGGCTTCTACGGCCGCGGCTGGACCGGGGTCACCCAGGCGGCGCCGGGCGGCACCGCGACGGGCGCCGCTGCCGGCACCTACGAGGCGGGCATCGAGGACTACAAGGTCCTCAAGACCAAGTGCCCGGCCACCGGCACGATCGGTGGAACCGCGTACGCCTTCTGCGGCAACAACTGGTGGGGCTACGACACCCCGTCGACGATCGCCGGCAAGATGACCTACGCCAAGAACCAGGGTCTGGGCGGCGCGTTCTTCTGGGAGCTCTCCGGTGACACCACCAACGGCGAGCTGATCACGGCCATCAAGGGCAACCTGTAATCAGCCTTTGAGACGAGGGGCACCGGGCGCAGGCCCGGTGCCCCTCTTCCGTACGCTTTGCCCATGCGCCGAGAGTGGCATCAGCTCAGTCACCCGGGGGTGGGCAACGCGGCCCTGCAGACCTCCCGCCCGTCCACCGACTCCGCCGAGGACGAGGCACTCGGCCTCGATCGCTGGCGCAGTCTGCCGCGCGTGCAGATGCCGCCCTGGCCGGACATGAACGAGGTCGCCGAGGTCTGCAAGGTCCTCGACAACGTGCCGTCGATCGTCGCGCCCTACGAGGTGGACCAGCTCCGGGCGAAGCTCGCCGACGTCTGCGAGGGGCGGGCGTTCCTGCTCCAGGGCGGCGACTGCGCCGAGACCTTCGCCGACAACACCGAGAGCCACCTGCTCGCCAACGCGCGCACGCTGCTGCAGATGGCGGTGGTGCTGACGTACGGCGCGTCGATGCCGGTGGTGAAGGTGGCCCGGGTCGCCGGTCAGTACACCAAGCCGCGGTCGTCGATGACCGACTCGCTGGGGCTGCCGGCGTACCGGGGCGATCTGATCAACTCGCTGGACGCGAACGAGGCGGCACGGGTCGCCGACCCGCAGCGGATGATCAGGGCGTACGCGAACTCGGCGGCCGCCATGAACATGCTCCGGGCGTACCTGGCCGGGGGCCTCGCCGACCTGCACGGGCTGCACGACTGGAACAAGGACTTCGTCCGCGCCTCGCCGGCCGGTGAACGCTACGAGGCGATCGCCCGGGAGATCGACCGCGCCCTCGACTTCATCCGCGCCTGCGGCATGACCGACAACGACGCGCTGCGCACGGTCAGTCTCTACTGCTCGCACGAGGCGCTCGCCCTGGAGTACGACCGGGCGCTCACCCGGGTCTCCGGCGGCAAGGCGTACGGGCTCTCCGGCCACTTCCTCTGGATCGGCGAGCGGACCCGGCAGCTCGACCACGCGCACATCGACTTCATCAGCCGGATCGCCAACCCGATCGGCGTCAAGCTCGGCCCCGGCACCAGCCCGGAGACGGCCATCGAGCTCTGCGAGAAGCTCAACCCGGAGAACATCCCGGGCCGGCTCACGCTGATCAGCCGGATGGGCAACGGCAAGGTCCGCGACGCCCTTCCCCCGATCGTGGAGAAGGTGACGGCGGCCGGCGCCAAGGTCGTCTGGCAGTGCGACCCGATGCACGGCAACACCCACGAGTCGAGCAACGGCTACAAGACCCGCCACTTCGACCGGGTCGTCGACGAGGTGCTCGGCTACTTCGAGGTGCACCGCGGCCTCGGCACGCACCCGGGCGGCATCCACATCGAGCTCACCGGCGAGGACGTCACCGAGTGCCTCGGCGGCGCGCAGGGCATCGAGGACCTCGACCTGCCCGGCCGCTACGAGACGGCCTGCGACCCGCGACTCAACACCCAGCAGAGCCTGGAGCTGGCGTTCCTGGTCGCGGAGATGCTCCGTGGCTGACCTGCGTTCGGACACCGTGACCCGGCCGACCGCCGGGATGCGGGAGGCGATGGCGACCGCGGCGGTCGGCGACGACGTCTTCGGCGACGACCCCACAGTCAACGCGCTGGAGAACCACGTCGCCGCCCTCTTCGGGCACGAGGCGGCGCTGTTCGCGCCGTCCGGCACGATGGCCAACCAGATCGCCCTGCAGCTCGTCGTCGCCCCCGGTGGTGAGCTGCTGGCCGGCGCCGACGCGCACATCGTGACCTACGAGCTGGGCGCCGCCGCCATGCTCGGCGGCATCTCCACCCGCACCTGGAGCCCGGACAGCGCGGCACTCGACCCGGAACGGATCGCCGGGATGATCCGGCCGGCCGGCTTCCCGTCCGTGCCGACCTCGGCGATCGCCGTCGAGCAGACCCACAACCTCGGCGGCGGCGGGGTCGTGCCGCTCTCGGTGCTGCGGGACCTGCGCGCGGTGGCCGACTCGTACGGGGTGGCGCTGCACTGCGACGGCGCCCGCATCTGGCACGCGCACGTCGCCGACGGCGTCCCGCTCGCCGAGTACGGCGCGCTCTTCGACACCCTCTCGGTCTGCCTCTCCAAGGGCCTCGGCGCGCCGGTCGGCTCGGTCGTCATCGGCAGCCGGGAGAAGATCGACCGGGCCCGGGTGATCCGCAAGCGGATGGGTGGCGGGATGCGGCAGGTCGGCATCCTCGCGGCAGCCGGGCGGTACGCCCTCGACCACCACGTGCAGCGGCTGGCCGAGGACCACGAGCGTGCCCACCGGATCGCCGAGGCACTGTCCGTGCACGGCGTGGTGGAGCCGGCCAGGGTGCGCACCAACCTCGTACCCCTGGACCTCTCCAAATCGGCGCTGGACGCGCCGACGCTGGCCGCGGAGGCCGCCAAGCAGGGCGTGCTGATCGCCGCGATGCTGCCGCGGACCGCGCGGCTGGTCACCCACCTGGACGTCGACGACGCCGCGGTGGACCACGCCATCGAGGTGCTGAGCGCCCTGCTCGCCTAGTTTTTCCGAAATAGGCGGCCCCGGCGGCCGATAGGGTCTCCGTGAGGAATCCAACTCGTGCCCGCCGGGGCGCCGCGCTCGTCACCGCCGCGGTCGCCGGCTTCTCAGTGATCGTGGTGCATCCCGGAGTGGTCTTCTCGGCCGCGAGTTCCCCGGCGCCGGATCGGCCCCGGGCGGCGGTCGCCGCCGCTCTGACCGTCAAGAGCCTCACCCCGGCCACCGGCTCGGTGACCGGGGGCACTGCGGTGACCATCCGCGGCACCGGCTTCCTCGGCCTGGACCGCTCGGACCTCGAATCGGTCAAGTTCGGCGACGCCGCGGCCATCCGGCTCGTGGTCAAGTCGGACATCGAGCTGCTGGCGATCACCCCGCCCGGAGAGCTCGGCACGGTCACCGTCACGGTGACCGGATCGGCCGGCGAGTCCGACGCGACCGCCGAGTTCGACTACCGCGAGGCGATCGGCGTCGAGATCGAGAGCGTCGAGGCGAGCGCGGCCGGCGGCGAGCAGATCGTCGGCACCGTGGTCGGCGGCACCGTCGGGGACAGCGTCGCGGCGTTCCGGACGATGAAGTACACCGCGTCGGTCGGCGGCGTGGCCACCACGGCCGCCTGGATCGACGCCACCCACGTGAAGATCACCGTCCCGCCGACCGACACGGCCAAGGCCGCCACGGTGGCGCTCGTGCAGGGCGGCCTGGCCGGCCCGCAGTCCACCGGGACGGTGAACTACTACCCGGTGGTCACCCGGGTCTCGCCGACCAGGGTGGAGGCCGCCGGCGGCGCCACCGTGCAGATCGCCGGCGCCGGGTTCCTCGGCGTGGACGAGTCCGACGCGGACGCGGTGACCTTCGGCGACACCCCGGCGACCTCCTTCACCGTGGAGTCCGGCGGTCAGATCAACGCCGTGGTCCCGGCCGGCGACACCGGCGCCTCGGTAGCGGTGACGGTGACGACCACCAGCGGCGTGAGCCCGGCGTCGGACGCCGCGAAGCTCGGTTACCGCGGGCCGATCAGCCTGGACACCGCGGACGGCACCCAGTTCATCAGGGCCTCGGGCGGGCAGCACACCTTCGCGGTCACCGGCGGCACGCTCGGCGACACCGCGAAGGCGTTCGCCGCCGAGAAGATCATCGTGAAGCGCGGCAATCAGAAGCTGACCACGTCGTACGTCGACGCCACCCACCTGAGGGTGAGCCTGCCGGCCCTGACCGTGGAGAGCGTCTCGCTGACCGTCATGCAGGATCTGATGGCCGGTCCCGCCGTCACCCTCCCGGTCCTGCCGGTGATCACCAACATGTCGTCGGTGAGCGACACCGTGGCGGGCGGCCGGAGCGTGAAGATCACCGTGGCCGGCGCGGGAACCGGGGCCACCGATTTCACCTTCGGCGAGGCGGCGGCCACCTGCACGCCGCTGCCGAAGAGCACCACGATCTACACCTGCATCGTCCCGGCGGCCGTCGAGCCCGGCCCGGTACGGGTCGGCTTCACCGCGGGCGGCGGCGCCGCCAGCCGCTTCACGCCCGCAGCGGCCTTCAGCTACACCGACATCGACTGAGAGGGTCACCCGTGTCCGTACTTCTCCGTGGCGCGGCGGCTGTCGCGGCAGGCGCTCTCGTCCTCGCCGGTGGCGCTGCCGCGGCGGCCCCGGTCACCGCGCTCGCCGGGCGGCCGACCATCTCCGGCATCACCCCGTCCCGGGTCAGCACCGCGGGAGGCAACACCGTGACGATCACCGGCAAGAACTTCGCCGAGGTCTCGTCGGTCACGTTCGGCGGCGCCGACGCGACCTCCTACAACGTCGTCTCCAGCACCAAGATCACGGCGGTCGTGCCGGCCGGCACGAGCGGCGCCGCACCCCTGGTGATCACCGCGGCGGAGGGGGAGACCCTGGTCACCAAGACGACGGTGGTGAACTACCGGACCCCGCTCGGCGTGGACACCTCGGGCAACCCGGTGGCGAAGGCCGGTGGCGGCCCGCTCGTCCTCACGGTCACCGGCGGGACGCTCGGCGCCAACTCCAAGGAGTTCGCCAAGGAGATCGTGTCGGTGCTGTTCAACAAGAACAAGGTCACGGCGTCGTACGTCGACGAGACCCACTTGAAGATCACCGTCCCGGCCGGGATCGCGGAGTCGGCGCAGGTCACCGTCATCCACGATCAGATCCCCGGCGAACCGGCCACGATCACGCTGGTCCCGGTCGTCACCGGCCTCAGCGTGAAGTCCAGCACCCTGGCCGGCGGCGTGAAGACCGTCGTGAAGGCGGCCGGCGCGAACATCGGTGAGGCGACGGACTTCATGTTCGGCGAGAACCCGGCCGACTGCGTGAAGCAGGGCAGCGCCGCCAGCCCGTCGTTCGTCTGCACGGTGCCGGCCGCCGACGAGGCCGGGCCGGTGGTGGTCAGCTTCACTTCGGGCGCCGGCACCGCGAGCCGCTTCACGTCGACGGCGACGTTCTCCTACACCGACAACTAGGGGGTGTCGCGCAGCGACTTGAGCAGCGCGATGTCGGCGGCGTGGCCCTCGTGCTCCACGCTCGGGGTCTCGACGATGATCGGGACCCCGGCGGTGGCCGGGTGGGCGAACAGCTCGGCGAACGGCGCCGCGCCGATCGTGCCCTTGCCGATCGTCTCGTGCCGGTCCCGGGTCGAGCCGCAGGCGTCCTTCGAGTCGTTCGCGTGGACCAGCTGCAGGCGGCCCGGACCGGCCGCCTCGACCAGCGCGTCCAGCGTCTCGGTCATGCCGCCCGGGGTGGCCAGGTCGTGACCGGCCGCCCAGGCGTGGCAGGTGTCGAAGCAGACGCCCAGCCAGGGGTGCTGCTCGACCGCCTCCAGGTAGGCCGACAGGTCCTGCACCTTCGAGGCCAGGCTGCGGCCACCGCCGGCGCTCGGCTCCACCAGCAGCCGCGGCAGGTCCTCGGCGGCGGCCCGGTCGAGCAGCGGCAGCAGCGACTCGTGCAGCTGGTGCATCGCCTTCTCGGCGTGCGCCTCGTCGACCGAGCTGCCGGCGTGATAGACCACCGCGGTCGCGCCGATCGCCTTGCCGCGCAGCAGTGCGTGCTCCAGCGTCGCCACCGAGCGTTCCACGGTCAGCTCGGTCGGCGATCCGAGATTCACCAGGAGCGAGGCATGGATGTACGCCGGAATCTCCCGCTCACCACAGCCGTCCCGGAACAGCGTGTCCTGTTTCGGATCGCCGGGGGGCAGTGCCCAGCCACGGGAGTTGGAGACGTACACCTGGAGGGTCTCGGAGCCGGCCGCGTCGACGTAGGGCAGGGCGGCTTTCGCCAGCCCGCCCGACGTCTTCGTGTGCGACCCGATCCTGCGGTCTAGAAGCACTGGAGCTGCACCACACTCTGCGGCGCGACCTGGGTGTTGCCACCCGGGTTCTGGCCGCGGACGGTTCCGTTGGGGTTGAAGTTGACCTGCACCTGGAGGTTCATCCCCTGCAGCGTGGCCTGAGCCTGCGGGCAGGGCTGATTGGTCAGGTCGGGCACGGTGACCAGCGGCGGGCCGTTGCTGACGTCGAGGATGACGTCGGTGCCCTTCTCCACGCCGGTGCCCGGTTTCGGCGACTGGCCGAGGACGGTGTCCTTGGGCTTGTCGCTGTCCTTGTAGCGCTCGGCGCCGCTGAGGCCCAGGCGGTTCAGCTCGGCACGGGCGTCGTTGATGTTCTTGCCGCTCAGGTCCGGGATGGTGATCGGGGCGCGGCCCCGGCTCAGCACCACGGTGACGGTGTCGCCCGGCTTCAGCTGGGTGCCGGCCTTCGGATTCGTGGAGAGGACCACGCCTTCGGCGGCGGTGTCGTTGTACTGCGGCTTGCCCTCCTTGACCTTCAGGCCGAGGCCCTCCAGCTCACCCTTCGCCGCGGCCAGCTCGACGCCGACCAGGTCGGGCACCGGGTGCACCTCGGGGCCGAGGGAGAGGTTCACCGTGATGGTGTCGCCCTTGATGATCTTCTCTTGAGCGCCCGGGTTCTGGCTGACCACCGAGTCCTTCGGCACGAGATCGCTGTAGACGCCGTCGCCGACGAGGATCTTGAAGCCCTTCTCCTCGGCGTGCGCCTGCGCCTGGGCCTGCGGCATGTTCAGCAGAGTCGGCGCCTCGCTGTAGCGGCCGAGGGTCACCCACCAGGTGCTGCCGATGATGACCAGGGCCATCACCGCGATCAGCGAGGTCAGCACGACCCGGCGGCGGTCGGCGAAGAACCCGCCGGCCGGCTCGGCCGAGCGGCGGTGCGGCGCGGTGCGCTGCCCGCCCTGCTCCGGCAGCCGGGCCCAGGAGGGCCGCGGCGGCTCCTGGCCGCGCTGGTAGACCCCGGCGGGCACCGGCGGCACCAGCGCCGTGGCGTCGGCGGATGGGATGGCCGGGACGATGGTGGTGGCGTCGGCGGCCGGCGGGCGGGACGGGACCTGGCGCAGCAGCGCGGTCTCCACGTTCGCCGCGCCGAGCCCGTCTCGGACCGCCTGGACCTCGCTGAGCAGAGCGCCGGCGTCGGTGGGCCGGGCACCCGGGTCGCGCCGGGTGGCCCGGGCGACGAGCTTGTCGAGCACGGCCGGCGAGCCGGGCACGATCGTCGACGGGGCCGGCACGTCGTTGTCCACGTGCTGCCAGGCCACCTCGACCGGGTCGTCGCCGTCGAACGGCACCCGGCCGGTGAGCATCTCGAAGAGCACGATGCCGGCCGAGTAGACGTCGGTGCGGGCGTCGGCCTGGCCGGTCTGCACCAGCTCCGGGGCGACGTAGGCGACGGTGGCCATCAGCTGGCCCGAGTCGTCGACGGTGCTCGCCTCGATGGCCCGGGCAAGACCGAAATCGGCCACCTTGACCACGGCGTCCACCAGGTTGCTGATGCCGCCGCTGGGCGCCTCGGCGACCAGCACGTTCTCCGGCTTGACGTCGCGGTGGACCAGGCCGGAACGGTGCGCGGCGGCGATCGCGGCGAGCATCTGCTCGAGGATCGCGACGGCCTCGACCGGGGTCAGCTTGGTGCGCTGACTGAGCAGGTCACGCAGCGTGCGGCCCTGCACGAACTCCATCACCAGATAGGGAAGACCCTGGTGACGGCCCTGGTCGTAGACGGCGACGACGTTGGGGTGGCTGAGGCGGGCGATCGTCTTGGCCTCGTCGGTGAACCTGTCGACGAAGTGGACGTTCGTGGCCTGCGACGGGTGAATGATCTTCAACGCGACATCGCGGCCGAGTCGTTCGTCGGTGGCCCGGTAGACGGTCGACATGCCACCACGGGCCACGCGACCGGTGATCCGGTAGCGCCCGTCAATCGTTGTGCCGATCAACGTATCGGCGACTGTGGTGTCCATCGGCGTGAAGTGTATGTGTCTTTCCCGTGGGGGTAGACCAGGATGTCACAGCTGAGTCCAAACGGGTACCTGAACGGCTGTGACCTGCGACGGCTTGCCCCCGACCATCCCCTGCGGCCGATTTATCCGGCTAGTGGCGGTGCCGGCGGCCGGCCGGGGCGTCGCTCCGCGCGGGTGAGACGGCGTCGCTCGGCCGCGCCGACGCGCCCGGATCGGGCGAACTGTCGGTATTTCCGGACGGCTGGGCGGACGCCGAGGGTGACGGACTCGCGGCCGGGGACGTCGAAGCCGGCGCGGTGGGGGTCGGCACCGGCGGCGTCACGCAGTCGCACGGCTGCTCGGCGGCGGTGGTCTTCTCCGGGGCGACGGTGGCCGGGCGCGGATGCCGGGAGGTGGCGGGCGCGGCCGGGTCGCCGGCGCCGGCGCCAGTGCCGGTGCGGGCGCCGGTGCCAGGCCGGGCTTCGGCGCCGAGGGCGGATCGGCCAGCCTGGTCGGCGCCGGTCTTCCCCGCTCGCCGGCCGGCCGGCGACGAGGAGGCGGCCTTCGGGCCCATGCCGGCTTGGCCGCCCCCGGCCTCGCCTGCCGCGCCCGGCTCCCCGGCGCCCGGCTCTCCAGCGCCCGGTTCCCCGGCGACCGGCTGCCCGGCGGCCGCCTTCGGCCGGGCCGTCTCCGGGACCACCCCGCGTGGGGTGCTGAAGATGCTGGTCGCGACGAAGTAGGAGCCGCTCGCGCCGAGGAGGGCAAGGAGGCAGAACACCGTAACCGCGACAAATCGCCGCGGGGGAGAGACATCGGTGCGCACCGGCGACGAGGGCAGGTCGACCATCGAGCCCGGGAACGTGTGCATTCCCGTCGAGGTGACGTCCGGGCCGGTGGCCGGCGGAGGCGGAACCGGGCGCCGCCCGAGGTCGTATCCGACCGAACGCCACGCTCCGGCCGCTTCGTCGCGGATCGTCCGCCACAGGCTCATCAACAGGTCTCCGATCTGGTCTGGCACGCTGTACGAGTGAGCGAACCCGTAACCGCCGGCCCGGCCGGATGGATCACCCTGCCGGACGTGTCCGAGAAGCTCGGCGTGTCGATCAGCAAGGTGCACCAGATGATCCGTGAAGGTCTCCTGCTCGCCGTCCGGCGCGACGGCGTCCGGTTCGTCCCCGCCGAACTGGTGGCGAACGACACCGTCCTGAAGCACCTGCCCGGCGTTCTCACCTTGCTGCACGACGCCGGGTACAACGACGAAGAGGCCCTTCGGTGGCTCTACGAACCGGACGAGGCGCTCGGAGGCAACGCCGCGATCGGTCTCGGCGGCGACCTGGCGCGTGAGGTGAAGCGCCGGGCCCAGACCGCGGGGTTCTGACGAACAGACCGCTGGTCTCTAGACGGACCGTTTGGTGGCGGCCTCGGCCAGGGTGAACAGGACGCCTCGCGCGTCTTCCTCGATCGGGGCCTGCTTCAGCGCGTCGAGGGCTTCGGCCTCGAGGGTGTCGATCCGGGATTCGGTGGCCGCGAGGGCGCCGCTGTCCCGGATGACGGCCCGCAGCCGTGCCACGCCCGCGTCGTCCAGCTCCGGGTCGCCCAGGCCGGCCTCGAGCTCGGCGCGGCCGGTCTCGTCCAGCGTGGCGAACGCGGACGCCACCAGGTAGGTCCGCTTCCCCTCACGCAGGTCGTCACCGGCCGGTTTGCCGGTCTGCGCCGGGTCGCCGAAGACGCCGAGCACGTCGTCGCGCATCTGAAACGCCTCGCCGAGCGGCAGGCCGAAGGCGGCGTACGCGGCGAGGACCTCGGGGCCGCCGCCGGCCAGCGCGGCGCCGAGCAGCAGCGGGCGTTCCACCGTGTACTTCGCGGCCTTGAACCGGGCCACCTTGCCGGCTCGTTCCAGCGAGGTGTCGGCGGTGGCCTGGGTGAGCACGTCCAGGTACTGGCCGACGGTCACCTCGGTGCGCATCTGGTCGAAGACGGTGCGGGCCCGGGCCAGGTCGGCCAGGGGCAGGCCGCAGGTGTGCAGCATCTCGTCCGACCAGACCAGGGCCAGGTCGCCGAGGAGCACCGCCGCGGCGTCGCCGAAGTTCCCCGGGTCGCTGCGCCAGCCGGCCGCGCGGTGCCGGGCCTCATATCGCCGGTGCACCGACGGCTCGCCGCGCCGGGTGTCCGAACGGTCCATCAGATCGTCGTGGATCAGAGCGCTGGCCTGTACGAACTCCAGCGCGCTCACGGCCGCGACGACGTCGTCCGAGTCCACTCCGCCGGCGCCCCGGAAGCCCCAGTAGGCGAACGCCGGGCGCAGCCGCTTGCCGCCGCCCAGCACGAACGCCGACACGGTCGCGGCCACCTCGTCGAGCGCCGGATCGATCTCCAGCAGCCGGGCCCGCTGCGAGGCGAGGAACCCGGCGAGGGCCTTGTCGACCCGTTGACGCAGGCCGGCGAGCTCGATTGGTGAAGTCGTCACGCCCCTGACGCTAGTACAGTGCCTTTGTGTCTCTCGGACTTCCCTCCCGCCTGCCCGGCACCCCGTCGATCGGCGCCCTGATCCGTGAGCCGGCGCCGACGTTCTCGTTCGAGTTCTTCCCGCCGAAGACCCGCGACGGCGAGCGCCTGCTCTGGCAGGCGATCCGTGAGCTGGAGTCGCTGAAACCCAGCTTCGTCTCGATCACCTACGGGGCCGGGGGCACCACCCGGGACACCACTGTCGCGGTGACCGAGCGGGTCGCCACCGAGACCACCCTGCTGCCGATGGCGCACCTGACAGCGGTGAACCACTCGGTCGCCGAGCTGCGCAACGTGATCGGCCGGCTGGCCGGCGCCGGCATCCGCAACGTGCTCGCGGTCCGCGGCGACCCGCCCGGCGACCCGATGGGCGAGTGGGTGCGGCACCCCGACGGCGTGCTCTACGCCGAGGACCTGGTCCGGCTGGTCCGCGAGGCCGGCGACTTCAGCGTCGGCGTGGCCGCCTTCCCGTACAAACATCCGCGCTCCGGCGACGTGGAGAGCGACACCCGCAACTTCGTCCGCAAGTGCCGGGCCGGCGCCGACTTCGCGATCACCCAGATGTTCTTCGAGGCCGGCGACTACCTGCGGCTGCGGGACCGGGTCGCGGCGGCCGGCTGCGACACCCCGATCGTGCCCGGTCTGATGCCGGTGACCCGGATGGCGACGATCGAGCGGGCCCAGCAGCTCTCCGGCGCGCCGTTCCCGCCCGCGCTGCTGCGGCGTTTCGAGCGGGTCGCCGGCGACGAGGCAGCGGTCCGCGAGCTGGGCATCGAGACCTGTGCGGAGATGTGCGCGACGTTGCTCGACGAGGGCGTGCCGGGCATCCACTTCATCACCCTCAACCGGTCCACCGCGACCCGTGAGGTGTGGCAGCGGCTGGCGCCGTCCGAGGTCGCGGCAGCGGCTTGAGGTGACCTGGGACGAATACGCGACGGCCTGGTCGAAGCTGCATGGTGGGTTCGATCCTCGTGCGGCGCCGGGGGTGGTGCGAGGCTGGGTGCTCGCGGCGTACAAGATCGGCTCCTGGCTCGGCGGGAAGCGTGTCTCACCGCTCGCCGTGACCATCGCCGGCGTCATGCTCTGCCTGGCCGTGCCGCTCGCGGCACTGGGCGGACGCGCCGGGCTCGCGATCGGCGCGCTGCTGGTGCTGCTCGCGGCGATGGCGGACGGGCTGGACGGCGCGGTCGCGGTGGTGTCCGGGCGGGTGAGCAGAGCCGGATTCCTCTACGACTCGGTGGCCGACCGGGTGGGGGAGCTGGCGTGGCTCGCCGCCTTCTGGATCGCGGGCGCGCCCGGGCCGCTGGTGGTCGCCGCGGGCGCGGCGAGCTGGCTGCACGAATACGTCCGGGCGCGCGCTGCGGCGGGCGGCATGACGGAGATCGGCGCGGTGACCGTGGGGGAGAGGCCGACGCGGGTCTCGATCGCTTTCAGTGGACTGGTCTTCGCCGTGCTCGGCGTGCCGATGGTCGTTTTCGCCGCCGGCTGGCTCCTGATGCAGCTGATCGGATTCGGGCAATTGATTCTCGTCGCCCGGCGCGCTCTGCGGTGATCGCTTAATCGGTTGTCGGCGGTCGATGCCGGGACCTATTTTCTCCTCAGCTTTTCCTTCTGCTGGGGGTGACTTGTCATGAGTGCGGTGCTGGTGCTGAACGCGGATTACGGACCTCTGCACCGGGTCAGCCTCCGGCATGCGATCCGGATGCTGTTCCGCCAGGTGGCGGTGGTGCACGAGGCGCTGCCGGACGACCGAATAGGTGTCTACCCGATTCCGACCGTGGTGCGGCTGGTCAGCTATGTGGTGACCCGCTGGCGGCGCGGCCGCGGACCGGCCTGGTCGCGGGCCGGTGTGCTGGCGCGGGACGGCCGGAGGTGCGCCTACTGCGGTGGCGCGGCCACGACCGTCGACCACGTGATGCCGCGGTCCCGGGGTGGCCGCAACGAATGGCTGAACACCGTGGCGGCATGCGGAAAGTGCAATAACAAAAAGCGGGACCGGACGCCTCTCGAGGCGCGAATGCCATTGCTGGTGACGCCGATCGCGCCGCTGTGGCACTGAACGGGCGGCCGGCGGGTGTTTCACGGGGACCCGCCGGCCGTCTTTTTTTTATCCGGTTGTGGATTATCCGGCGATAGACTTGGCCGCATGGCTGCTCCTGAGCGCACCCAGCGCGACATCACCGGTCTGCTCAACGCTGCCGGGCACGCCCTCTCCAACCGGCTCGCCGCCGCGCTCGCCGAGGTCGACCTGACCCCGCGCATGCAGTGCGTGCTGCTGCACGCGATGGAGGAGGAGCGCACCCAGATCCAGCTGGCCGCGCTCTCCTTCATGGATAAGACGACCATGGTCAGCACCGTCGACGAGCTGGAGAAGCGCGGCCTCGCCGAGCGCCGGCCGTCGGCGACCGACCGACGCGCCCGGATCATCGCGGTGACCGAGAAGGGCCGGCAGACCGCGTCCGAGGCCCAGGTGATCGTGGACCGGGTGCACGGCGAGGCGCTGACCGGCCTCTCCTCGGCCGAGCAGGACGACTTCATCGAGCTGCTCACGTCGCTGGCCGGCGCGCCGTCGCCCGGACCGATCCGCCGAGCTCGATCTTCTAGTAGATAGTCCGCTACTGGATTATCTGTTAGCGTAGCGCCATGAGTTCTCGTGGTGCGACGCTCGCCGTGCTGAACACGGTGGGCCTGATGATCGTTCTGGACAGCACGATCGTGGCCGTCGCGATCCCGGCCATCCAACAGGACCTCGGCTTCTCGCCGGCGGGTGTGGCCTGGGTGATCAACGGCTACCTGGTGGCGTTCGGCGGGCTGCTCCTGCTCGCCGGCCGCCTCGGCGACCTGATCGGATCCCGCAAGGTCTTCCTGTCCGGCCTGGCCCTGTTCACCCTGGCCTCGCTGCTCTGCGGTTTCGCGAACACGTCCGAACTGCTGATCGCCGGTCGCTTCCTGCAGGGCGCCGGCGGCGCGTTCGCCTCCGCCGTGATCCTCGGCGTGATCGTCCGCCTCTACCCCTCGCCCGGTCCGCAGGCCCGCGCCCTCGGCGTCTTCAGCTTCACCCAGGCCGGCGGCGCCGCGATCGGCTTCGTGGTCGGCGGCGTCCTCACCGACCTGGCCGGCTGGCCCGCCATCTTCCTGATCAACGTGCCGATCGGCATCGCCGCCTTCGTCGCCGGCCTGCGCCTGCTGCCGTCCTTCCCACCGGTCGGCGGCGGCCTGGACATTCCGGGCGCTCTCCTGATCACGGCCGGCCTCTCGGCCGGCGTCTACGCGATCGTGGACGGGGTCCTTCTCGCCGGGGCGGCCGCCGTGTTGCTGCTCATCTCCTTCGTCGTACGCCAGAAGCACGCTGCGAGCCCGCTCATCCCCCTTCGGCTGCTCAGGCGGCCGTGGCTGCTCGCCGCCAACGGCGCCGTGCTCCTGATCGTCGCCGCCGGCCTCGGCTTCCAGTTCGTGAACACCCTCTACCTGCAGAAGATCCTCGGGTTCGACGCGATGCGGACCGGCCTGGCCTTCCTGCCGACCCCGGTGATGATCGGCCTGGTGTCGCTCTTCGCCGCCGCCCGGCTGACGGCCCGGTTCGGCGCGCGCCGGGTGCTGCTGGGCGGCCTGGTGCTGGTGGCGGGCGGGCTGATCGCGCTGTCCCGGCTGCCGGAGTCGCCGTCCTACCTCTACGGCGTCCTGCCCGCTCTCACCGTGATGGGCCTGGGGATCGGGGCGGCGCTGCCGGCCATCATGATGCTGTCCATGGCCGGTGCGTCCGACGAGGACACCGGGCTGATCTCGGGGCTGAACAACACGGCGCAGCAGGCGGGGATGGCCCTCGGGCTGGCGGTGCTGGCGGCCGCGTCAGCCGCGCTGACCTCGTCGAGGCTGTCCTCGTCCTCGTCCTCGTCCTCATCCTCATCCTCGTCGGAGGTCGCGGCTCTGCAGGACGGGTACAGTCTCGCCTTCCTGCTGGCGGCCGGTTTCGTGGCGGGCGCGTTCCTGGTGGCGCTGACGTTGCTGCGCAAGCCGCCGGTCGCGGCGTCCGTCAGTGGGCTATCCGCTTCAGGTAGGCGATGACGTCCTCCGGCTCGCTGCTCACGCAACCCACGTAGTTGTCGGGGCGGATCAAGAACAGGGCGGTCCCTCGTACGTCATAGATCGCTGCCGAAGGCCCACCCAGCGGAAGATGATGCACCCGGACCGACCCCGGCAGGTCCGGCAGGGCAGTGGCGAGGCCGAAGGCGAGCACGGTGACGTGCGGGCCGCGCAGCAGGTCGAAGACGCGCCCACCGGCCGGGAGCGGGGCGTCCGGGGCACGATCGCCCGCCTGGACGTCCCCGGGATCCGCGCGATGCTCGGCCGCCAGGGGACCGCCCCGGTAGTTGAGGGAGAGTTGCCGCAGGATCGGGTCGTCGCGGCGGAACGTGGACGCGCGGTGCAGCGTGGTGCTGATGCCGAGGACGTCGGCGGCGACCGGGAGGCGCTCGGCCTCGTAGGTGTCGAGCAGCTCCGGGTCGCCGGTCGCCAGTTTCCAGCCGAGGTTGTACGCGTCCTGCACGCCCGTGTTCAGCCCCTGCCCGCCGGCCGGCGAGTGGACGTGGGCCGCGTCGCCGGCGAGGAAGACGTTCCCGACCCGGAAGCGGGACGCCATCCGCATGTTCGCGCGGTATTCGGAGGTCCAGCCCATAGCCAGGCCCTGGGGTATGTCGCTGTCCATGGGCGCGGTCAGCTGGAACTGATCGGTTCCGGGCAGCGGGCAGAGGCTGAGCCGGAATGACGACCCGCCGTCCGGCCAGACGTGCCAGTGGTCGCGATCCAGGCCGGTCAGGGTGACGTCGGCGATGAGCATGCGCTCCTCCTCGTACGTCGACCCCTCGAACGCGACGCCGATCGCCTTGCGGACCACGCTGCGCCCGCCGTCCGCGCCGACCAGGTAGCGAGCGGTGATCGTCTCGCCCGTCTGGAGGGTGACGCGGACCCCCGACTCGTCCTGATCGACATCGGTCACGCTGACGCCGTATTCCACCGGAATGCCGTCGGCCAGCAGGGCGGTGGTGCGCCACTGGGGGACCATCAGCATGTTCGGGTACGGAACGGCCTCCGTGGGCTGGTGCTCCTCGTCCATCCGGCGGGTCATCGTGGCGCCGCCGGGCAGGTGGACGAGCAGTGGCGGGTACGGCCCGCCGGCGGCCTGGAAGTCCGCGATCAGGCCCAGGTCGTCGAGGACCTCCAGGGTGCGCGGCTGCAGGCCCTTGCCGCGGGAGCCCTCGGCGGGCGCCGGCGACTTCTCCACGATCCGGAAGGGCACGCCGTGCCGTTGCAGCACGCGAGCAAGGGCGAGACCGGTCGGACCGGCACCGGCGATTACGGTGAATCTTGATTCAGTGAACATGCATTCACCGTAGGGTCGCTGGTAGATTGCCGTCAAGGGGGGTGACGGTGGGGATTCGCCAGGAACAGGCCGCGCAGACCGGGGCGGAGCTCAAGGCCGCCGCGATCCGGGTCTTCGCGCGCAGCGGCTACCTCAACACCAAGATCACCGACATCACCGCGGAGGCCGGACGCGCGACCGGATCGTTCTACAAGCACTTCGCGAGCAAGGAGAGACTGCTCGAATCGCTGCTCGCCGACCTGCTTGCCGAAGGGGACGCCGGGGCCGCCGCCGAGGGGCACTCCACCGACTTCCGCGACCCGGCGGCGATCCGCTGGCACGTCGCGATGTACTGGTCCTTCTTCCGCCGGCACCGCGTGGTGATGACGGCGCTGCGGCAGGCCGCGATCGTCGACGAGGAGTTCGCGCGGCGCAGCCAGGAGATGCTCGACCCCGACGTGCACCACATCGCCGACCACCTGAAAGGGCTCGATCTGCCCGGTGATCCGCTGGTCATGGCGTCGCTGTTCACCACGACGCTGGCGGCCGCGGCGGAAGGCCCTCTCGGCGACCTCCCCGAGGATCAGGCGATCGACACGCTCACGGCTTTCCTGCACGCCGGTTTCACGGCTTCAGTCCCGCGATGACGATGTTCAGGGTGCGTTTGCGCAACTGCTCGTCCCAGCCGCCGGTGAGGGCGCCCTGGCAGAGGCTGACCAAAAGTGCCATCACTTCGGGGAGTTCGATCGTGCGGGAGACCGTTCCGGCGTCCTGAGCCTGCTTCAGTAGTGATCCCACTGTTTGCCGCAGTTGACCCACGGCTTCGGGTAGTTGCAGTTCGACCAGTGCTGCTACTGATCGTTTCTCGGCGGCCTCTTGAAGAATTATATCGAAATATCGGTGCAAACCGTCGGGGCCGCTCAGTTCTTCGGCGGCGGTGATCAGGTTGGCTTGTAGTCGCTTCATGATCGCGGTGAGCAAATCGGCTTTTGTCGGGAAATGTCTAAATATCGTGCCGACTGCCACGCCTGCTCGCCGCGCCACCTCCTCGGTCGAGCCGGCCGGTCCGAGCTCGGCGAAGACCTCCTCGGCGGCGTCCAGGATGCGGGCGCGGTTGCGTTGCGCGTCGGCTCTCAGAGGGCCTTCCCCTTCCGGGTGTCGTCTGATTAAGTCGAGTGACGACTCACTTTAGCGTGGAGGACCGTTGTTGTGACTCCTGAAGAGATCTTCGACCGGATGCGTTCCCGCTGGCTCGCCGGCGAGACCACCTTCACCGCCGACATGCTCACCGACGACGTGGTGGTCGAGACCCCGTTCGCGCCGCCCGGCCGTCCATCCCGGACCTCGGGCAGGGAGCAGGTGCTGGCCTGGACGGAGGCCGGCCGAGCCTCATTCCCGGTCCGCTTCGACGACTGCCGTTCCGTAGTGGTGCACGAGACCGCCGACCCGTCGGTGATAGTCGTCGAATACGAACTGCTGGGCACCCACCTGACCACCGGCGCGACCGCGTCGGCGCCGTTCATCGGGGTGCTCACCACGCGCGAGGGCAGGCTGTCGCACTGGAAGGAGTACCAGCACACCCTGGCGATAGCCCAGGCCCTCTCCTGACCGTTCCGTCAGACCCGGTCTGTAGCTCAGGCACCACTCGACGGCTGGTGAGCTACGGCTCGGCCGGCATTCGCGTCGCCGTGCCGCGATCCCGTCGCTTGCCGCGATTCTGTCCCAGCGGCCGCAGCGAATCCAGGAGGGCTGTGCCCACATCTCGGCCCGCCCTCGCTTTGATCCGCTACGTGACCTGCCGTGTCTGTCGTATCGCGGTCGAGACGGCCTGGGTTGCTTCGAACGTCGGCCGGGTCGCACGTAACAGCTGTGCGGCCGCATCGACGTTATGGATAGCCGTTCTGGCGGCGGCAGGCGCACATGCGACGGCTCTGTTCGGTCCGGTGGCTGCAACGGCGCGAGTGCTGTGTGCGCTGGTGGTCCTTCCGGTCCTTCCGGGCGGCGGTGAGCGCACACATACACGCTGGGTGTGCGCTGACCGCCCTCATGAGGGCGGTCACCTACCGCGGTGCCGATTTGCGTGCGGTCACCTACCGCGGTGCCGATTTGCGTGCGGTCACCTACCGCGGTGCCGATTTGCGTGCGGTCACCGCCCTCATCGGGGCGGTCAGCCACCGCGGTGCCGTTCTGTGTGCGCTCACGGCGGCCCCGGGGGATCATCCCGCTGCGCTGTGGTGCCGTCTTGGATCAAGTCGTCCGGCCGGCGAACCCGAACCACGACACCGGACCTTGGAGTTTCGCGGGTTCGTGGAGTCCTGTGGGTGCTCTGGGCCCCACGAGGTTCCATCAACCGGCCGCCCGAGTGCGTCCTGGCAGGACCCGGGAAAGCCGGACGCCCGGCACGTCGTTGTGCCGGGCGTCTGGAGCTTCGGTACCGAGTGATGGGACACGCCGTTGGGCCCCATCACCGGCAGTTCGCGGTCAGCGGTTGCTGAGCGCCTTGCGGTAATCGCTGTTGAGCCGGCCGATCAGGCTCAGCGGGATGCCCTTGGGGCAGACCTCGGCGCACTCGCCCATGTTGGTGCAGCCGCCGAAGCCGGCGTCGTCCTGGGCCTGCAGCATGTCGATCACCCGGCTGTCGCGTTCCGGCTGGCCCTGCGGCATCAGGCCGAGGTGGGTGATCTTCGCGGCGGTGTAGAGCATCGAGGAGCCGTTGGGGCAGGCCGCGACGCAGGCGCCGCAGCCGATGCAGGTGGCGGCCTCGAAGGCGGCGTCGGCGTCCTTCTTCGGGACCGGGGTGGCGTGCGCGTCGGGCGCGGTGCCGGTGGGGGCGCTGATGTAGCCGCCCGCCTGGATGATCTTGTCGAAGGCGGTGCGGTCGACGACCAGGTCCTTGATGACCGGGAAGGCGGCGGCGCGCCACGGCTCGACGTCGATCACGTCGCCGTCGGAGAACTTCCGCATGTGCAGCTGGCAGGTGGTGGTGGCCTTCTCCGGGCCGTGCGCCACACCGTTGATCACCATGCTGCACATGCCGCAGATGCCCTCGCGGCAGTCGTGGTCGAACGCGATCGGGTCCTCGCCGGAGAGGATCAGCGTCTCGTTGAGCACGTCGATCATCTCGAGGAACGAGGCGTCCGGGGAGATGTCCTTGACGTCGTAGGTGACCATCTTCCCGGAGGAGGAGGGACCGGCCTGACGCCACACCCGTACTTTGATGTTCATTACTTGTAACTCCGCGTGCTCGGGTGGACGTACTCGAAGTTGAGCTCTTCCTTGTGCAGGGTCGGCTTGCCGTCGGCGCCGAAGTACTCCCACGCCGCGGCGTAGGCGAACTGGTCGTCGTGGCGCAGCGCTTCGCCGTCCGGGGTCTGGCTCTCCGCCCGGAAGTGGCCGCCGCAGGACTCCCGGCGGTGCAGCGCGTCGATGCACATGAGCTCGCCGAGCTCGATGAAGTCGGCGACCCGGCCGGCCTTCTCCAGGTTCTGGTTGAGCTCCTCGCCCTTGCCCGGCACCTTCACCCGGGTCCAGAACTCCTCCTTGAGCGCCCGGATGAGGCCGATCGCCTTGGTCAGGCCCTCCTCGGTGCGCTCCATGCCGCAGTACTCCCACATGATGTGGCCGAGCTCGCGGTGGAAGGAGTCGACGGTGCGGTCGCCGTCGATCGAGAGGAACTTGGCGATCCGGTCCTCGACCTCCTTGCGGGCCTCCACGACCGGAGCGTCGGACGCGGTGACCTTGGGGAACGGGCCGGACGCCAGGTAGTTGTTGATCGTGTTGGGCAGCACGAAGTAGCCGTCCGCGAGGCCCTGCATCAGCGCGGAGGCGCCGAGGCGGTTCGCGCCGTGGTCGGAGAAGTTCGCCTCGCCGACCACGAAGAGGCCCGGGATGGTGGACTGCAGGTCGTAGTCGACCCAGAGGCCGCCCATCGTGTAGTGCACGGCGGGGTAGATGCGCATCGGCGTCTCGTACGGGTCCTCACCCGTGATCCGCTCGTACATCTCGAAGAGGTTGCCGTACTTGGCCTCGACCGCCTTGCGGCCCAGCCGGTTGATGGCGTCCGCGAAGTCCAGGTAGACGCCGAGGCCACCGGGGCCGACGCCACGGCCCTCGTCGCAGACGTTCTTGGCGGCACGCGACGCGATGTCCCGGGGCACCAGGTTGCCGAACGAGGGGTAGATCCGCTCCAGGTAGTAGTCGCGGTCCTCCTCGGCGATCTCCGAGGCGGGCTTCTGGCAATCCGCGGCGTTCTTCGGCACCCAGACCCGGCCGTCGTTGCGCAGCGACTCCGACATCAGGGTCAGCTTCGACTGGTGCGAGCCGGACTCCGGGATGCAGGTCGGGTGGATCTGCGTGTAGCAGGGGTTCGCGAAGAGCGCGCCCTTGCGGTGTGCCCGCCACGACGCCGTGACGTTGCAGCCCTTGGCGTTCGTGGAGAGGAAGAAGACGTTGCCGTAGCCACCGGAGGCGAGCACCACGGCGTCACCGAACTCGGTGGTGATCTCGCCGGTGACCATGTCGCGCACCACGATGCCGCGGGCCTTGCCGTCCACGATGATCAGCTCGAGCATCTCGTGCCGGGCGTTCATCTCGACGTTGCCGAGGCCGATCTGCCGCTCCAGGGCCTGGTACGCGCCGAGCAGCAGCTGCTGGCCCGTCTGGCCCCGGGCGTAGAACGTCCGGGACACCTGGGTGCCGCCGAACGAGCGGTTGTCGAGCAGGCCGCCGTATTCGCGGGCGAACGGGACGCCCTGTGCCACGGCCTGGTCGATGATGTTCACCGACTCCTGGGCGAGGCGGTAGACGTTCGACTCGCGGGCGCGGAAGTCGCCGCCCTTCACGGTGTCGTAGAACAGCCGGTAGACGGAGTCGCCGTCGTTGCGGTAGTTCTTCGCGGCGTTGATGCCACCCTGCGCGGCGATCGAGTGCGCGCGGCGCGGGCTGTCCTGGTAGCAGTACGACTTGACGTGGTAGCCCTGCTCGGCCAGGGTCGCGGCCGCGGAGCCGCCGGCCAGGCCGGTGCCGACCACGATGACCGTCAGCTTCCGGCGGTTGGCCGGGTTGACCAGCTTGGCGGCGAACTTGCGACGTTCCCAGCGGGTCTCGATGGGTCCGTCCGGGGCCGCCTTGTCGACGACCGGCTCGCCTTCGGTCCAGAAGTCAGTCATGTTCACTTCACCAATCCGAACGTCACCGCGAACGGCACCGAGAGGTACGCGACCACCAGAACGACGGCGAGCACGAGCGCGACGGTCTGCGCGATGCGCTGGCCCTTCGCGGTCTGCTGGCCCAGGGTGCGTACGGCGCTGAAGATGCCGTGCCGCAGGTGGAAGCCGACCATGACCACCGAGACGACGTAGAACAGCGTCACGTACCAGCGCTCGGGCGTGAAGTCCGCGATCACGTTGGCGTGCGGGCGGGAGGAGTCACCCTCGGGGTTCAGGTGACCGGTCGTCAGGTCGAGGATGTGGTAGATGATGAACAGCAGGACGATCACGCCGCCCCAGCGCATGGTCCGGGCGGCGTAACTGCCCTGGATCTTGGGCCGGTGCGCGTACTTGACCGGCCGGGCCCTCTTCGCCCGGATGGTCAGCTGCGTGGCCGTCCAGATGTGCGCGATGATGGCGACCAGCAGGCCGATCCGCATGATCCAGAGGAACCACACGTCCGGGAGCAGCGGCGTGCCGATCGTCCGCAGCCAGTGCGCGTAGTGGTCGAAGTCCTCATTGCCGATGAAGATCTTCAGGTTGCCGGCCGCGTGCGCGAAGAGGAACAGCACCAGCGCGATGCCGCTGACCGCCATGATCAATTTAAGGGCGACCGACGAGGGTCGCACCGACTTGCGCGGAGCGGGGCGTGCCGTTGCGCCCGCTGCGTTAGTCGTCTTGGGAATTGGAGTGTCTACCGCCACAACTTGGAAGGTAGAAAGTCCCGAGTCATTCGTCTAATGCATGATCGGGCGGTTGTTCATAGCGGTAGTCTATTAACGTGCAGCTGCAACAACTCAGGTACTTCGTAGCGGTCGCAGAGACCAGGCATTTCACTCATGCGGCGGATATTCTGGGCGTCTCGCAGCCTACTTTGAGTAAGCAGATTCACACCCTGGAGTCCTCACTGGGGGCGCCGCTGTTCGAGCGGATCCGGGGTGCGATCGCCCTCACCGTCGCCGGCGAGACCCTGCTGCCCCTCGCGCAGCGCATGGTCGCCGACGCCGACGCGGCCCTCGACGCGGTCCGTGACATCGTCGGGCTGCGCCGCGGCGAGGTGCGGCTGGGCGCCACACCGAGCCTCTGCTCCTCGCTCGTGCCGGGGATACTGCGGACGTACCGCGAGGAGCACCCGGACATCCAGCTGCACGTGAGCGAGGGCAGCTCGCAGGACCTGATCGCCAATCTGCTGGCGCACGCGCTCGACCTGGCGCTCATCGTGCAGCCCGAGCACGGCGTCGACCCGACCCTGGAGACGACCGACCTGCTGCGGGAGAGCCTCGTGGTCGCCTCGGTCCTGGACGGCCCGGCCCCGACCGTGGCCCGCCAGCTGGACCTGGTCGAGCTGAAGCACACGCCGATGGTGATGTTCCGGAAGGGCTACGACATCCGGGACGTCACGCTGCACGCCTGCGAGCGGGCCGGGTTCACGCCGAAGTTCGCGGTCGAGGGCGGCGAGATGGACGCGGTGCTGGCCTTCGTCGAGGCCGGGCTCGGGGTCGCGCTGGTGCCGAGCATGGTGCTGGCCAACCGTCCGCTGCTGCGGGCCACCCCGCTCGCGCCACCGGGGATGCGCCGGACCATCGCTCTGGCGCAACGCCGGGGCGCGGTGCTGCCGCACGCCGCTGCCGCGTTGCGCGAGGTGGTGACCGATCACATAGCGTCCGGGAGGCTCCCGTTCGGAGTCCGTGCACTGTCCACTTCGGGTGGTTGACGGCTAGCATCCCCCTTGTGTGGCATGGCGAGTACCGGCATCCCCGGCTGGTCGAGGTCTACGACGCCGAATGCCCCTGGGGCTGGGACGACGACTTCTTCATGGCCGTGCTCGCCGAGCACTCGGCGCCGCGCGTCCTCGATCTCGGCTGCGGCACCGGCCGGCTCGCGATCGCGATGGCCGCCGCCGGTCACGCTGTCACGGCTGTCGATCCGGCCGGACCGGCCCTGGACGCCGCCCGCCGCAAGCCCGGCGCCGCGCTCGTCCAGTGGATCGAAGGGTCGATAGGCGAACTCGGCACGCGGGAGTTCGACGCCGCCTTTCTCACCGGGCACGTCGCGCAGTTCTTCGTTACTGATCAAGAATGGTCATCGCTGCTGCATGCGGTGCGCCGCGCGCTGGACGAAGGAGGACGGCTCGTCTTCGACAGCCGGGACCCGGAGGCGGCTGCTTGGGAACAGTGGAATCCGGATGAGTCGTGGCGATCCATCGTGCTCGGCGACGGCGGTGTCGTCGAGGCGTGGACCGAGGTCGCGTCGGTGTCCGGGGGAGTGGTCTCGCTCGCGCACCACTACCGGTTCTCCGACGGCGAGAAGCTCACCAGCCAGGAGACACTGCGTTTTCGTACGGCGGAAGAGCTGCGTGCATCGCTGCATGCTGCCGGATTCCGGGTGGAGCAGATCTACGGCGGGTGGGGCCGTGAGCCGGTCGGCCTGAGCGACGACGGTGAGTTGATCGTGATCGCGGCCGCATTCTCGTGATCTTTATTAGTTCGATCTTGGTAGATGCTTAATTGATCTCGGTAATGTGCCGAGATGCCGTCAGAGTTATTGTGAAACGTGAATCCCGGGCTAGTATCCGCCACGCATCGTGTCGAACTTTACGACGGGTAAGGTGGCATGTCCGACAACGAGTGGCCAAGGGAGTTGCCGGCCGGCCACGGTGAGTGGAGTGAACCTCCGCACCGTCCCCGGCGGGCACTTCTCGCGGCAGCGCTGGTCCTCGCGGTTCTCGCGGCGGCCGGCGGTCTCACCTGGCAGCTGATGAGAAACGGCGCCAGCGCGCCGGAGGCGGAGCCCACCGCCGCGCCGATACCCTCGGCGTCCTCACCGAGCGTGACCCCCTGTCCCGCCCCGGAGTTGAGCGTCGTCGCCGCTCCGGAGATCGAGCCGCTGGTCCGCGAGGCGGCGGACACGCTCAATCCGTCGAAACTGCGCTGCCCGCCGGTCGTGGTCCGCGCCGAGGAGCCCGGGACCACGGCGGTGGCGAAGAAGCGGCCGGACGTCTGGATTCCGTCGAGCAGCGCCTGGCTCACCGTCGCGGCCGGGGCCAACGGGACCTTCAGCGCCTCCGGCAAGCCGATCGCGTACTCGCCGGTGCTGATCGCCGCGCCCGAGGGCATCGCCACGCTCTACGCGAAGGACGGCGCCACCGCGTGGACCGGGCTGATCAAGGGAGCGACCGAAAACCGGTTCCCGACGATCACCATGCCGGACCCGCTGCGGACCACCGCCGGCCTGCTCAGCGTGCACGCCGTGCACGCCGCCACGGCACGGACCACCTCCGACGCCGGGATCGCGCGGCTCCGGGCGCTGACCCTGCGCAGCCGGCTCGAGGAGGCCTTCGCCGACCCGGTCCAGCTGCTCGACCGGATGGGGCGGGAGACCGACCCGACGACCGCGGTCTACGACATCGGCGTCTTCCCGGTCCTCGAACAGCAGCTGAAGGCGTACCAGGATGTGAAGCACCAGATCCGGCTCGCCGGTTTCCCGCCGGCCGACGGCCGGGTCGAGGCCGACTACCCGTTCGCGATCCGCAAGGGCGCCGACAAGGACCTCGCCGCCCAGCTGCGCGCCGCGATCAGCAAGCCGGCCGTGGCGGCGGCCGGCTTCCGCACCGAGCCGACAGCCGGCGTGCTGGAGTTGCCGGATTCGGTCAGCGAGCTGCTCACCCCGGCCCAGCAGTGGGCGCAGTACAAGGACGTCGCCTTCCAGGTCCTCCTCCTGATCGACTCGTCCGGCTCGATGAACGAGGCGATCACCGGGACGGGCGGAAAGAAGGGTACGAAGGCGTCGCTGCTGCGCGAGTCCGGAGCGAGCGCCGCCGAGTTGTTCAGCGACGACACCACGATCGGCATGTGGTACTTCGGCACCGCGGCCCGCAACGGCCCGGCCCACACCGAGGTCGTCCCGTACGGGCCGATCACCGGGAAGGTCGAGGGCGACTCCCGCCGGGAGGCCCTACAGGCGCAGATCAGCGCGTACAAGCCCGAGCAGAGCGCCGGGACCCCGCTCTACCAGGCCGTTCTCGACGGCGTGGCGGCGATGCGCAACCAGGTGAAGAAGGAGACCGCGTCGGTCGTCGTGGTGCTGACCGACGGCGCCGACGGGGGCACCCGGTTCGCGATGTCGAATGACGCCTTCCTGAAGAAGCTGGCCGCCACCCAGGACCCGGCCAGACCCGTCTCGATCATCGCGGTCGGCTACGGGCCGGACGCGAACATGGGCGCGCTGAACGGGATGGCCAAGGCGAGCGGCGGCAAGGCGTTCGCCGCCCGCAACCCGGCCGACCTGGCATCGGCGATGGCCCAGGCGTTCCTGGCAGCCCACGCCTGATCGTTTGCCGCGCCCGCGGGCGATCAGGCCGGGCCGATGCTGTCCGCGACTATCTGGGCGGACAGGGTCACCATCGGGAGGCCGCCGCCGGGGTGGACCGAGCCGCCGACCAGGTACAGCCCTTTGACCGGGCCCTGGTTGGACGGTCTCATCAGCCCGCCGGCGGTGCCGTAGATCGAGCCGCCCGGCGCCGACGTCAGATCGGCGGGGGTGCGGATCTCCATGAACTCCAGCCGGTCCCGTACGTCAAGCCCCCGTGCGGCGAGCACGTCCAGGATGTGCCGGCCGTAGGCGTCCGCCAGCCCGGGCCGGGTCCAGTCCACTGCGGACCGGTCCCGGCCGTGTCGCGGAGCGTTGACGAGCACGAACCACGCTTCGTGACCCTCCGGGTGGACCGCCGGATCCTCCGCGCGGGTCACGAAGATCGCCGGGTCGTCCACCGGGCGTGGCCGCCGCGACGCCGAGCCGAAGATCGCGTCGAACTCGGCGTCGTAGTCCGCCGGGAAGAACACGGTGTGGTGTGCCAGCGACGGGGTCTCGCCGCGTACGCCCAGCAGCAGCACGAACCCGCCCAGGCTGCGGTCGGCCAGGGCGGCCAGGCGGTCCGGGGTGGGCAGGAGATCGCGGTACAGCACTGAGGCGTCCACATTGGAGACCACGGCGTCCGCCCTGACGAACTCGCCGGACTCCAGGCGCACCCCTCGCACGGCGCGGTCCGCTTCGATGTGGGCGACCGGCGAGCGGAGCTTCACCCGTACCCCCAAATCGGCGCACCGGGCCGCAAGCGCATCACCCAGCGTGCCCAATCCCCCCGGCAGATACCACCCTCCGTGCGTGAGCTCCGCGTAGGGGATCGCCGCGAGCGCCGCAGGCGCGCGACGCGGATCCGAGCCGGTGTACGTCGCATAGCGATCCAGCAGCATCCGCAGCCGTCGATCCCGCAGGTGGGTGCGGCCCAGCGACCGCAGCGACCGGCCCGGTGCGATCGCCGCGAGATCACCGAGCCGCCAGGAGAGCCGGGCCAGTGTCGCCGCGTTCACCGGACGCCGCAGAACCGCATCCCACGACGCCTGCCAGATCCTTTTCGCCCGGCGCCAGAACCGATCCCAATCCTCGGCGGCCTCCTCACCGAGAGCCTCGGTGATCCGCTCCAGGAACACACTGTGCACCGACGACGAGTCGAGCACCGTCCGGTCCGCGAACACGTGCCGCACCACCGGATCCAGCGGCTGCGGCCGGAGATCCAGATCCAGGTCGTCGAACACCTGCGGCAGCGTGAGCAGGCTCGGCCCGGTGTCGAACCGATAGCCGTCCCGCTCGAAGACGGCCAGTTTGCCGCCCGCCTCCGCCGCGCGTTCGTGCACCTCGACCCGATGCCCCGCAGCCGCCAGCCGCACAGCAGCCGCAAGCCCTCCGACGCCGGCGCCGATAACCACGATGTCGCTCACCCTGCCATGATCCGCTTTCGCTCCTAAGACCTCTTCATCGGTACGGGCATGGCCGCCACCCGAGAGCACCACACCGTCCCGTGATGCCTCGACACCTGCGGCCACGCCCGCCCGGCGCACCCCGCCGCCGGCCCCGGTGCACCCTCACGGTCACCCCGCCACCCGACCCTCACCCCCTCCAAGATCCCCGTCAATGAGCGCGCGGTTCCCAGATCGCCGGTCGGTGGGCATGCGCGATTCCCAGATCGCCAGAGGGGCGGGCGAGTTCCGAGGGTCGCCTGAGAGTGAACGCACGTGGTTCCACCGTCGCTGCTCCCGTGCGGCCAAGATCCCGGCCGGCCGTGAGTTGTTGTGGTTCGGGTGGCCCGGGAGCAGCGGTAACCCACGGCTGGAGTCTGCCGGGCGTGCGCTCAGCCACGATTGTCGCTCTGGTGTACGACCATCCCCCGGTCGGCTGTACACCACAGGCGCGGCTTGGTTCGGCTCACACGGCCATAGGAGAGCTCACCACTGCCATAGGGGAGCTCACCACGGCTAAACGGGACGGCCTCGCCAGGACAACGTGTTGCGGGATCGCCGGTGGAAGGAGCGGGCCACCAGGTAGGCGAACAGGATCACTGACAGCGGATGGAGCCACGGGTCGGGGAAGAGGCGGCCGCCCGTTGCCGCGGCGGTGATGGTGCGGCCGGTCACGCCGAGGAGGTAGGCGATCGCAGCCCACGCCGCTGTCGCCGGGAAGGCGATGAGGGCGGGCGGGACGGCGTACAGGAGGAGGAGAAGGACCACGACGCAGGCCGCACCGGGCGCTGAGCCGAAGGAACGCCAGAGGGATTTGCCGTAGCCGTCGGCGAGGTCGCGCCAGGTGTCGTACATCGTGCAGGTGGCCAGGGCGGAACCGTCGGCGAGGGCGATGCGGCCGCCGGAACGTTTCACGGCGCGGGCGAGGCCGATGTCTTCGAGGACGTCGTCGCGGACTGCTTCGTGGCCGCCGGCGGCGTGGTAGCCGGCACGGTCCAGTACGAGCCATTGGCCGCCGGCTGCTGCCAGGGACGGGCGGGGGGAGCGTTCCATGGCGCGCAGCGGGAGGAAGGTCAGCCACGACCACTGCAGCAGCGGCTGGACCAGGCGGCCGGCGCCGGTGATGCGCGGGTACGGGGACAGCAGCGTCACCCCGGCGCTGCGCAGCAGTGAGGTGGCGCCGGCTATGGCGTCGGGTTCGAGGACCACGTCGGCGTCGACGAAGACGAGGATGTCGGCGTCGCCCGCGGCGGCGGCCAGCTGGCGGCAGGCGTTCGGTTTGCCCAGCCAGCCGGGTGCGGGATCGGTTCCTTGCAGGAGATGGACGCGGTCACCGGCGATCTCCCGGACCACCGCGGAGGTGCCGTCGGTCGAGTTGTCGTCGAGGACGTGAATCGTCAGATGAGGGACGCCACGCTGAGCCAGCAGCGACTCCAGGCACGGGGTGACCCGATCGGCCTCGTTGCGCAGCGGGAGGAGGACGGCGACCCGCTCGTCGGTGGAGCGACCACGACGAGGACGGCGCAGCAGGAAGGCGTTGACAGCCGTATGAACGGCCAGAAGAAGGAGCACGACGATCATCGGCGACGCAATGTCAGGAGAAGGGGCAGCACCGCCGCGCCCATCAGCACCCCGCCCCAGATCGCCGAGTACGGCAGGTCCAGGAACACCGCGTGGGCCAGCACCGACGAGAAGTAGGTCCAGATCCAGAGCGCGTACATGACACCGTCGGAGGGCGAGGGGTCGGAGCGGCGCAGCGCGTACGACAGAGCGGTCATCAGCACGACGGCGAATCCGAGCCAGCCCAGATAGTTCCCGATCGGGATGCCGGGCACGCCGGGCAGCGCCGGCACCGGGTCGTGCCACCGCCAATACCCCTCGGCCACCATCTGCGGGTCGAGGAAGAGGTCCCATGCGGCGAGCCCGGCCGCTGCCAGCGCGATCCGGGCCGTGCGGGAGCGGGTCACGCGCACCGCGGCGAGCCAGGCCGGCCAGGCCATCCAGGTCCAGGCGAGCGGGATGATCAGGGGGACGCCGAGGACCTTGGGGCCGAGTTCGCCGGAGTAGTCGTAGGTGCCGAACGGGAAACCGGTGGCGACGCCGATCGCCTCGACAGCGAAGCCACCGGCGGTGGCCGTGCCGACGAGGGCGGCGACCGCGCGCGGGCCACGGGACACCCAGGCGTGCGACACCGAGAGGGCGACGCCGAGGAGCACGGTGGCGACGGTCAGTCCGGCGCGGACGTCGCCGCTGGTGAGCGGGTAACAGATCTGGGCCAGGACGAGGACGCCGAACAGGTATTTCAGGATCGCGCTTCCTCCGGCAGGGAGGCGAGCGGCAGCTCGCGGCCGAGGATGGCGAAGGCGCGTTCGTCGCCGGGGAACCAGAAGTGCCGCAGCACGTCGGTGAAACCGAACCGCCGGTAGAGCCGCCACGCGCGGGACGCCTGCTCGTCGGCCTCCGGTGTGGACAGCAGGACGGTGCTGCCCTTCGCCATGGCGAGCAGGGCGCGCAGTTGCCGGGCGCCGACGCCGTGCCCCTGGGCGACCGGGCGTACGTGCAACTCGACCACTTCGAAGCAGTCGCCGAGCCACTGCCGGCGTCCGGGCTCGTCGAGCGCCGCGCGGACCTGGTCGTGCCACCACTGGCCGGCGATGGAGGTGTAGCCGTACCCGAAGCCGGCGACCTTCCCCTCCGGGGTGAGCGTCGCGACCGCGCGGAAGCCGGGCCGGCGCACGTGGGAGCCGATGTAGCCGCGCCGGGTCTGCAGCAGTTCGGGCCGGTAGCCCATCGCCTCGCCGTAGACCGCGATGACGTCGTCGAGCCGTCGCAGCAGGTCGTCCGGCTGCCAAGCTACGAGCCTCATGCTTACGTATGCTCCCATCCAAGGACAGACCGGTCGCCGTTGACGTCGAGCACCGCGAAACGGGCGAAGAGCTCCTCGGCGTACCACCGGTCTGCCGGGGTACGGGCGATCGCGGCGCGGTGCTGCGGCTGACGGTACGCGAACGCGGTGAGGTCCGTGGCGCTGCGCCATACGCTGACCGTGCCCTGCCAGCCGATCGGCGCCTCACCGATCCCGAACCGGGCCAGCAGCCCCGGCGCGGCGTCCAACTCCTGCGCGACTCCGGGGATCGCCGTCCAGAACCGCAGGGCGCGGGTGGGACGCAGGCGGGCACGGGTGATCGCCAGGATCGGGCCGTCCGCCTTCCGCCCGGTCGGCCGGAACGGGACCCTCCCGGACCACTGGCCACGGCTGATCAGCGGTTCCAGGTCGACGCGGGCCTGCGACACGGCGATGGAGTCCCAGGCCGGGTAGCGCACCGGGCGGTCACTGACCGAGATCGCCGCCCAGCGCGTCAGATCGGAGTCTCCGGGTCCGAAGGTGCGGCCGGTTCCCGTACCCAGGAATTTGGCGAAACGCACGCCCGGAAGGTCTCGCCGGGAGAAGGCCATGCGCAGCATGGCGGAACCGACGGCGCGGCGGGGGATGCGCCAGACGTGCAGGCTGACGCGATTCTCATCCTGGGTAGGAGCAGTCTCAGGCAACGGCGGCCGGTGTCCCGCTGGTCACCCGGACCAGCTCGGTATAGGTGATCGGGAAGACCGACTGGGGTACGCCGGCCGCGGCCCAGACCACGGGGTACTGCTCGAGGTCGACGTCGATCAGGGTCCGGACCGGCTTCGGGTGCCCGAGCGGCGCGACGCCGCCGATGGCCTGCCCGGTGTGCTGCCGGACGAACTCGGGGGTCGCACGCTTCAGCTTCGTGACGCCGAGCAGGAGGGCCACCTTGGTGGTGTCGACCCGGTGCGCGCCCGAGGTCAGGACCAGCAGCGGCTCACCGTCGGCGTCGAAGATCAGCGAGTTGGCGATCTGGCCGACCTCGATGCCGAGCGCGGCGGCGGCGAGGGCGGCGGTGTGGACTGCCTCGTCCAGGATGACGATGTCCGCGCCGGCGCCCGCGCTCTCCAGGGCATCACGCACTGCGGTCACATTGGGATGATCAAGCACTTTTCACTCCCGTAGCCTCGGCGCTTCTCTCCCAGAGCTTGGCAGCCAGTTCCTGGTCGCGAGCGTGCGGGGCGGGGGTGGCGGTCTGCCGGCCCACGTAGTACCCGCCCTGGACCAGATCGGCCGCCGGCGCCGTCGCCAGCCAGACCAGCAGTTCACCGGCCTTCTCCGGGGTGACGAGACCGGGCGCGTACTTGTAGAACAGCCTGGTCACCCGGCCCACGCCGAAGTTGCTGCGGACCACGCCCGGATGGAACGAGACGCTCGTGATGTCCGGCCAGCGCCGCGCCGCCTCCGCCGTGAACAGGATGTTCGCGGCCTTGCTCGCCCCATAGGCCTGCCACGAGCTGTACTTACCGGGGTCGCCGGCCAGAGCATCAGGATCAGGCTTTCCCTGTACGTGGGCCCGCGACGCGGTGTTGACGACCCGGGCACCCCGCAACCGCTCCCGCAGCAGACTCGTCAGGAGGAAGGGCGCCAGGTGGTTGCCCTGGACGGTCGCCTCGAAACCGTCGGCCGTCCTCGTGTAGCCGCCGACCATCCCGCCGGCGTTGTTAGCCAGCACGTCGATCGCCGGCAGGTTGGTCAGCAGATGGTCGGCCAGGGCGCGGACCTCGTCGAACGACGCGAAGTCGGCCCGGAACCGGCCCGGCTCACGGCCGCCGCCGGCGTCCCGTACCCGGGCCACCGCATCGGCGAGCCGCTGCGGGTCACGGCCCACCAGGACGACCTCGTCGCCCATCGACGCGAACTGCTCGGCGGCGGCCAGGCCGACGCCGGAACTCGCGCCGGTCACCACGATCGTCCGTCCCATGCGGGTCTCCTTCTATACGGGTGCGGGTGTCATCATCTTTCCCTTTTTCAATGCCGGCGCCAGCGAAAGAGTCACGGCTGTCGAGGCCACCGCCATCACGGTGATACCCGTAGCCGGGGAGGTGTACTGCGCTATCGCTCCGGCCAGCGCCGCACCGACCGCCTGCATCGTCAGCATCCCCGACGTGTGCAGGCCGAGCGCCTGGCCCATCGCCTCGGGCGGGACCAGCGCCACCAGGCGTTCCTGGAGTAGCAGCGTGGAGCAGTATCCGATGCTCGCGACGGCGACGGCGAGCGCCGCGATCGGCAGGGCGGGATCCAGGGCGAAGACCAGATACGGTACGGCGAGAAGCAGTCGCAGGTACGGCGCCAGCCTGTCCCGCCACGACGGGGTGAGGAACCGCCCGGCCAGCACGTCACCGGCGAGCATCCCGGCCGCCGCCGACGCCAGCAGCACACCCGCGCCGGTCGGGGACCAGGGGACGAAGAGGGCCTCGCAGCCGACGATCAAGCCGTTCGGGACCCAGAGGCCGGCGTAGACCGGGCGTACCGATGGAATGGACCACAAGCGACGGTTGACCCGCCAGGTCTCCGCGACCGAAGGCCGCCCTGCCGCGCGCGGAGCG
Source organism: Actinoplanes sp. OR16 (assembly GCF_004001265.1). Taxonomy (GTDB): domain Bacteria; phylum Actinomycetota; class Actinomycetes; order Mycobacteriales; family Micromonosporaceae; genus Actinoplanes. The sequence goes on from NZ_AP019371.1 coordinate 3,892,090, forward strand.
CGGCGGGTGAGACCCAGCCGGGCCATCACTGCCGCCGTGAGGTGCAGGGACGCGCCCACCAGCAGGGTCTGGCCCGGCGAGATGGCCGTCACCAGCAGGCCTCCGGCGGAGAAGCCGACGATCTGCATCGTGCCGACGGAGATGTTGAGTGCCGAACGTCCTAATAGGTAGGAGCCGTCCGGGACGATCTCGGTGAGCAGGCCGGCGCGGACGCCACCGGCGATCGAGCTGGTGAGGCCGAGGGCGAGTAGGCATCCCCAGATGGCGATGTCTCCCGACATGGCGGCGATCAGAACGGCGTTCACCGCGGCCAGGGAGCTGAGCGCTGCCCTCGGTGGCAGGCGGTCGGCGGCCGACATCAGCAGGGTCGCGCCTATCAACTGGGCCAGCGACGGTCCGAACATCGCCAGGGCGGCCAACAGCGGTGAGCCGGTGCCGGCGTAGACCGTGGTGGCCAGGGCCAGGCCGCTTATCGTGCTCGCGGCGTTCTGCACGCAGGCGGTGGTGAAGAGGGCGGTGAACTCCCGGCTCCGGAACAGATCGCGGTAGGTCTGCATGGTCGCTGAGTCTTCGGTGAGTGGCGCATCTCCGGTTAATGTTTCGCGTGACGGCGAAAGGTTGATCCCGTGGGCTTCTGGAACGTCGACGCCGACACGCTGGCCGGCAGCCGGTTCGTGGTGTCGCCGATGGCCGAGACGTTCGCCGGGTTGATCTGCCTGCACCGGACCACGGCCGATCTCTCCCGGGAGCTCCGGGGCGCATATCGGGCCCGGCTCGCCGCGGATCCGGTCGACGCGGCGGTGATGGATGCGGTGCTGCGGCCGCGGTGGATCGCCGACTTCGCGTCGCCGGTGCCGCTCGGGACGTCGTTCGCCGAGGAGGCCGCCGTGGTGCGGGCGGCGTCTCCCGCGCGGGTCCGGGCGGATCTGATCACGGCTTTCACCGCCGGTCGTCCTTCTTCGTCATCTTTTGCGCTCTCCCCTCTACTGGACCGGGACGACCTCGCTGATCGGGTGGCCGATCTCCTGACCTGGGTCTGGGAGCATGTCGTGGAGCCGGACTGGGAGCAGCGCCGTCGGCTGATCCTGGAAGCCGACGTCGTCGCCCGGACCCGGCAACTCACCCTCGAAGGCTGGGCCGGCGCGCTGGATCGGATGCGGGACGGGATGCGCTGGCTGGGCGAGGGACGACTCCAGATCAACGTGCTGAACCATCCGCCGAAGGACATCTCCGGCACGGGGCTTTCCTTCGTACCGGTGACCATGAGCCGTGGCTGGGTGGCGCGGTCGCCGGGGCGGCACGCGGTGATCTATCAGTGCTCAGGTCTGCTGGCCTCGCCGGACGCCTCGCTGCCCGGCGCGCTGGGGCGGCTGCTCGGCGAAGGGCGGGCGCGGGTGCTGCTGGAACTGGGCGCGCCGAAGAGCACCACCCAGTTGGTCGCGATCACCGGTCAGGGCCTCGGCTCGGTGGGCCGGCACCTGAAGATCCTGCTGGAGGCCGGGCTGGTGCTGCGGCGGCGGGCTGGGAGGAGTGTTCTGTACGCCCGGACGCCCGTCGGTGACGCTCTCGTTCTCGCGGCGCGCTGACCCTCCCGGCGTTTCGATCATCCGTTCGAAAAAGTGGCGGTGACCCGCCCCTGAAGGTTGCGATTTTGTCGTACGGGGGTGCTAGTCTTTGCCGTAGTTAGAACGGATGTTCGAAAGAGCTTCCGCTCTGACCCGGGAGGGTGTTTCGCGGCTCGTCTCCCGGAGTGACGCCCGCGAAGCGTCACACGTGAGACCTGGGTTTTCGCGGGCCCGGGTCCGCACATGGCAGGCCGTCGCTCGCTGCCCCCGACCCCCGGTGGCGGGCGGCGGACCCGCCGACGGTGCCGGCCGGGTGTGGTGTGGGGAAGCTCTGCACCCGGCCGGCGTACCGAGGTGTCACCGCTGCGTCTTCCTCCGCGGCACACGGTTCGACCACATGTCGGATGCGGAACAGGCGAGGAGATACGAGCATGGCGAGCACCACGGCCTCCGGGCTCAGGCCGGTTCCCGGTCCGGGGCCGGCGCCCCACGCGGCCGGCTCCAGCGCGGTCACTTCCAGTGCGGCCGTTTCCAACACGGCCGTTTCCAGCACGGCCGTTTCCAGCGCTGCCGGCAAGACCGAGACGCCGGCGGTTCCGGCGCACATGCTGCCGCATCGCACTCCCGCACAGTTGCTGGCCATCGCCCGTGCAGGTCTGAACGAGGCGGCGCACACGACTCCCGACGGCCTGCGTTACGCGGCAGCCCACCTCGCTGCCCTGCGTGCGGCAGCGGCCCTGCTCGCCGCCCGAGCCCGGCCCTCGGCATCCGGCCGCCGAGCTCGCGAGACGAGCGTCTGGTCGCTGCTCTCCCTGGTGGCACCCGAGTTCAGCGACTGGGCCGGCTATTTCGCCCTGGGCGCGGGCAAACGGGCGGCCGCCGAGGCGGGCATCCCGCGCGTGGTGAGCGCCCGCGAGGCCGACGACCTGCTGCGAGCCGCCGAACAGTTCGTGGCCGTCGCCGAGTCCTCCCTCGGCCTGACCTACCAGCCGCCGCTGGCCGCATGAACTGACCTTTCAGCCGCCGGCCGCCCTCGGCCGCTCGTGCGGCTCGACCTTTCAGCCGCCGGTGATCGCGCGGCTTGAAGTTTCATCGCTGCCCTGAGCCGCTTGTTCTGGTGGCTTCCTCGAGCTGCTGCCGGCCCTGGGCTTCTTGAGTGACACAGAGCGGGGCATGACGTGGCGGGGCGCATGGTGAACAGTGCGGCTGCCCTCGCGGGGATGGTCCGGACGGCTACCGGGACCGATGAACCGGGGGCGCACCGGATGCTGCCGGTCGCGCCCGAGCTGGGCGGGCTGCTTCCCGGGCGAGGGCTTCGCCGGGGAAGCACGGTGTCGGTGGACACCGGGCGGGCAGCGACAGCCGGCGGCGGCACCTCGCTGATGCTGGCGCTGCTCGCTGCCGCTTCCCGGTCCGGTTCCTGGTGTGCCGTCGTCGGCGTACCCATGCTCGGCGCCCTCGCCGCCGCCGAAAGCGGAATCGTCCTGGACCGGCTCGCGCTCGTACCCCACCCCGGCCCCGACTGGCCCACCGTCGTGGCCGCGCTGATCGACGGCGTGGACGTGGTCGTCACGGCCGTGCCGGGCGCGGTCTCCGGTTCGATCGTGAGCCGGCTGGCGGCGCGGGCCCGGCAGCGGGGGAGCGTGCTCGTCCCGTTCGGCGACTGGTCCGGCGCCGACGTCACCCTGCAGGTGGGCCGCGGCCACTGGGAAGGCCTCGGCGCAGGCCGAGGCCGCCTACGCCGCCGCGAAGTGACGGTGACGGCCCGCGGGCGAGGCGCGGCCGCCCGCCCCCGCGAGATAACCATGTGGATGCCGGGCGTCACCGCGCACGCGGCGATCCCTTCGAGGCGCCCCCAGCCGGCAGATCCCGGAACTTCGCGGAGGGACGAGGGTGGTGCTCGCCCTGACTCGTCTGCGTCTGACTCCTTTGCGCCTGACTCGTCTGCGCCTGACACCGCTGTGCCTGACTCGTCTGCGCCTGACACCGCTGCGCCTGGCTCAACTGCGTCTGACTCCTTTGCGGATCTTGGAGGGTTGCGGAGAGGCGGGCTTCGGCTGCTTGTGGGGGAGGGCGAGTAGTGGAGGCGGGGGTTCGTACGCTGCTGGTCTGGTGTCCTGATTGGCCTGTTGTGGCTGCTGAGATCGCTGATGGGGTGCCGGCTGACGCTCCGGTTGTGGTGATGGCGGCGAATCGGGTGCTGGCCTGTTCCGAGGGTGCGCGGCGGGAAGGGATTCGGCGGGGGATTCGGCGGCGGGAAGCTCAGAGTTTGTGTCCGCGAGTGATTGTGGTGGAGCACGATCCGGGGCGGGACGCGCGGGCGTTCGAGCCGGTGGTCGCCGCGATTGAGGACGTCGTTGCGGGCATCGAGGTGATCCGGCCCGGCGCGTGTGCGGTGGCGGCGCGAGGACCCGCACGGTACTTCGGCGGTGAGGAGGCCGCCGCGGAACGGATCGTGGAGCAGGTGGCTCAGACCTGTGCCGTGGAATGCCAGGTGGGGATCGCCGATGGAGTGTTCGCCGCCGGCATCGCGGCGCGTACGGGCATAGTCGTCGGTGCGGGGGACGCACGGGGGTTCCTTTCCTCAGTACCGATCTCGGCTTTGGAGAAGCCGGACCTGACCGACCTGCTGAAGCGGCTCGGGGTGGAGACGCTCGGGCAGTTCGCTGCGTTGCCGGCAAGTGACGTGCTGACGCGGTTCGGGTTCGAGGGTGCGCTGGCACATCGGTTGGCGTCCGGTTCTGATCACCGGCCGCTCGCGGTTCGGCAGCCGCCGCTGGATCTTGCGGTGGAGGAGACCTACGACGATGCGCTGGACCGGGTGGACGTGGCCGCGTTCGCCGGGCGGGCGCTCGCGGAACAACTGCATGAACGGCTCGCGGCGCACGGCCTGGCCTGCACGCGGCTCGGCATCGAGGCGGTGACCGGGGACGGGCAGGAGCTGTACCGGGTGTGGCGGCACGACGGGATGCTCACCGCCGCTGCCATCGCCGAGCGGGTGCGGTGGCAGCTCGACGGGTGGCTCACCGGGGCGCGGCGTGGAGCGATGAGCGGACCCACGGCGGGACTGGTACGGCTGAGGCTCGTTCCGGACGGAGTGATGGTCCATGTCGGACTGCAGCCCGGGCTCTGGGGCGAGACCGGGGCCGAGCGGGAGCGGGCGCATCGGGCGTTCAGCCGGGTGCAGGGCCTGCTCGGGCCGGATTCGGTGGTGACGATGGTGCTCGGCGGCGGGCGCTCGGCGGACGATCAGGTGCGGCTGGTGCCGTGGGGCGACGAGCGGGAACCGGCGCGGCCGGCGGCGGAGCATCGGGAGCCGATTCCGGGGGTGGTCACCGAGCCGTTGCTGGGGAAGCTGGCGTCGGTGACGCATCTGAGGCCGATCCACGTGCTGAGCAAGTCGGAAAATTCGGAAATGTTCGAAAAGGGGAGAGGGGTGGCATCGAAGGGCGAGGGGGAGTCAGGGGCAAGGGAGGCGGGCGAGAGGGAGGCGGGAGCAAGGGAAGCGGGCGAGAGGGAGGCGGGGACGAGGGAGGCGGGGAAGAAGGGCGCGGGGAATGGGCGCGGACGGGTGAAGCGTGGGCGGGAAGGGGCTCCCTCGTGGCCCGGGCGGTTTCCTCGGCCTTCGCCGGCGATCGTGTTGCCGGAGCCTCTGCCCGCGGTGGTGCGGGATGCGGCGGGGCGGATCGTCGGGGTCAGCGCGCGGCTGGAACTGACCGGGGAACCGGCGACTCTGGCGATCGAGCGGGGGCAGGCGGTGGCGATCACCGGGTGGGCTGGTCCGTGGCCTGCCGACGAGCGGTGGTGGGCGCCCGAGGAAGCGCGGCGGCGGGCCCGGTTCCAGATGACCACTGAGGACGGACGGGCGCTGATGGTCTCGCTCGCGCAGGGGCGATGGCTGGTCGAGGCGATCTATGACTGAGCGATCTATGACTGAGCGATCTATGACGGGGAAGGACGACGGTGGGATTCCATAACCCGGAGATGCCCTGGTCGCAGCTGGAGCGGGCGCTCAGCGGGGGAGGGCCGGCCGTCGTCGATCCTCTAGCCGTCGACGGTGACGGCGGTGACTCGCCGGCGTGGAGCCGCAAACGTCAGCCGTACCGCAAAGCTCCCGGATTGATCAGGGCGGAGAGCCGGACCCGGTACGCCGAACTGCACTGCCACACCAACTTCAGTTTCCTCGACGGCGCGAGCCACCCCGAGGAGTTGGCGGAGGAGGCGGCGCGACTGGGACTGACCGGGCTGGCCGTCACCGACCACGACGGTTTCTACGGCGTGGTGCGGTTCTCGCAGGCGGCCCGCGAGCTGAGCCTGCCGACGATCTTCGGGGCGGAGTTGTCGCTGGGGCTGACCCGGTCGCAGAACGGCGAGGCGGATCCGGAGGGCGCGCATCTGCTGGCCTTGGCGCACGGTCACGAGGGGTATGCGCGGCTGGCCCGGGTGATCTCGCAGGCGCAGTTGAGGGGCGGCGAGAAGGGTAAACCCGACTACGGCAGCCTCGAGGAGATCGCCGAGGTGCTCAAGGACCACGTCCTGGTGCTGACCGGGTGTCGCAAGGGGACGGTGCCGCGAGCGCTCGCCGCCGAGGGTGTGGAGAGGGCGGCGTACGAGCTGGATCGTCTCGTGGATCTCTTCGGCGCGCCGAACGTGGCGGTCGAGCTGACCGATCACGCCGATCCGTACGACGTCGACCGCAACGACCACCTCTTCGCGCTCGCGCACAGCCGCCGGCTGGAGGTGGTGGCGACGAACAACGTGCACTACGCGACCCCGTCCCGCCGCCGGCTCGCCGCCGCGCTCGCCGCCGTCCGGGCCCGTCGCAGCCTCGACGACATGGACGGCTGGCTGCCCGCGTCCGGTGCCGCGCACCTGCGCAGCGGCGACGAGATGGCCCGCCGGTTCGCGGAGTATCCGGGTGCCGTGGAGAACGCCGTGATGTACGCCGAGGACCTGGCCTTCGACGTGGATCTGGTGGCGCCGAAGCTCCCTGATTATCCGGTTCCCCCTGGGCACACCGAGATGAGCTGGCTCCGAGAGTTGACGATGCGTGGTGCTAAAACACGATATGTCGACACGAATCAAGCCGCTTATCGACAGCTCGACTACGAACTGGCCATGATCGAGGAGCTCGGCTTCCCCGGATATTTCCTCGTCGTCTACGACATAGTCGAATTCTGTCGACAAAAACGGATCTATTGCCAAGGACGCGGCTCGGCAGCCAACTCGGCAGTCTGCTACGCGCTGGGAATCACCAACGTCGACGCCGTGAAGCATCGGCTGCTCTTCGAACGCTTCCTCGCCCCGGAACGCGACGGCCCGCCCGACATCGACGTCGACATCGAGTCCGACCGCCGCGAAGAGGTCATCCAGCACGTCTACGCCAAGTACGGCCGCGAGCACACCGCCCAGGTGGCGAACGTCATCTCCTACCGTCCACGATCGGCGGTGCGCGACATGGCGAAGGCGTTCGGCTTCTCCCCGGGACAGCAGGACGCCTGGAGCAAGCAGATCGACCGCTGGGGGGACGTCGCGGCAGCGGACAACGACATCCCGCAGCAGGTGATCGACGCGGCGAACGAGATCCAGAACTTCCCGCGGCACCTCGGCATCCACTCCGGCGGCATGGTCATCTGCGACCGCCCGATCATCGAGGTCTGCCCGGTCGAGTGGGGGCGGATGCCGGGCCGGTCGGTGCTGCAGTGGGACAAGGACGACTGTGCCGCCGTCGACCTGATCAAGTTCGACCTGCTGGGCCTCGGCATGCTGTCGGCGCTGCACTACGCGTACGACATGATCGATGACGAGCTGGACCTCGGGACGATGCCGCTCGACGACCCCGAGGTCTACGAGATGCTCTGCCGGGCCGACTCGGTCGGGGTCTTCCAGGTGGAGAGCCGCGCGCAGATGGCGACGCTGCCGCGCCTCAAGCCACGGGAGTTCTACGACCTGGTGATCGAGGTGGCCCTGATCCGGCCGGGACCGATTCAGGGCGGTTCTGTCCACCCGTACATCCGCCGGAAGAACGGCCTGGAGGCGCCCCGCGTGCCGCACCCCCTGATGGAGAACGCGCTGGCCAAGACGCTGGGGGTGCCGCTCTTCCAGGAGCAGTTGATGCAGCTCGCGATCGATGTGGCCGGTTTCGATCCGTCCGAAGCTGATCAGTTGCGGCGGGCCATGGGCTCCAAAAGATCAATAACAAAGATGGAGAGGATCAGAAAGCGACTGTACGAGGGGATGGCCGGCAACGGGATCACGGGTGAGCTCGCGGACGACCTGTTCCACAAGCTGTCCGCCTTCGCCAGTTACGGCTTCCCGGAGAGCCACGCCATGAGCTTCGCCTACCTCGTCTACGCGAGCGCCTGGCTGAAGCGGTATCACCCGGCGGCGTTCTGCGCGGCGCTGCTCAACGCGCAGCCGATGGGCTTCTACTCCCCGCAGTCCCTGGTGGACGACGCGCGGCGGCACGGTGTCGAGGTGCGCCGGCCGGACATCAACCTCAGTGACGCGGCGGCGACGCTGGAGACCACCGGGGATTCCCGGCTCAAGGCCGCGGCCGGGGAGCCTCCGCACGCCTGGGGACTGCGCGGCCCGGCCGTCCGGCAAGGGCTCTCCAGCATTCGTACGATCGGAGCCGACCTCGCCGACAAGATCGAGATGGAGCGGGAGAACCATGGGCCTTATCGGTCGATGACCGACCTGGCCAGGAGGACCGGCTGCTCCACGACCCACCTGGAGGCGCTCGCCACCGCCGACGCCTTCGCGAGCTTCGGCCTCTCCCGTCGCGAGGCGCTCTGGGCCGCCGGCGCCGCCGCCCAGGACAAGCCGGACCGGCTCCCCGGCACGGTGACCGGGACCGAGGCGCCGATGCTGCCCGGCATGAGCGAGGTGGACGTGCTGAGGGCGGACGTCTGGGCGACCGGCCTGTCCCCGGAGACGCACCCGGCCCGGTTCCTCCGCGAGCAGTTCGACGGGGCGGGCGCGCTGCCGATCGACCGGCTGGCCGAGGTGGAGGCGGGCACCCGGATCCGGGTCGGCGGCATCGTCACCCACCGGCAGCGGCCGGCGACGGCGGGCGGGGTGACGTTCGTGAACCTGGAGGACGAGACCGGGATGCTGAACGTGACCTGCTCGCCGGGGCTGTGGCAGCGGTACCGGCGGGTGGCCCGGAGCAGCACGGCGCTGCTGGTCCGGGGCCGGCTGGAGAAGGTGGAGGGGGTGCTCAACCTGGTCGCCGACAAGCTGGAGCAGGTGACGGCGCCGGTACGCCCGGCGTCCCGCGATTTCCGCTGAAATCGCACTTTAACCCGTTAAAGTGCGACCTCATGATCCTCCCTGCCCTGGCCGCTCTCGCCGTCGTGGTCGCCGGTGGTCCCGCTCCCCGGGGTGACGAGCTCACCCTCACCTACATGGCGGACGCCGGGTTCGCCTCCGCCGTGAAGCTCGGCTGCGACCCGGTCGGCGGCGGCCATCCGAAGGCGGCCGAGGCGTGTGCCGTGCTGGAGCGCATCGACGCCGACCCGGACCTGCTGCCCCGCGGCGACCGGATGTGCATCCTGCTCTACCAGCCGGTCACCGCCGAACTCAAGGGCGTCTGGAAGGGCGAGGACGTGCTCTGGCGGCACACCTACGGCAACACCTGCGAGATGAACCGCGCGACGGGTGTCCTGTTCGAGTTCTGATGGTCGCTAGGCTGCCGGGGTGGAAACTTCTGCGCGCATCGGACGCCCGCACGTCACGGCTCGCACCGCCGCGGTCTGGGCCGTTCTCCGCCGGGAGCTCGACCGGCAGGCGGACCGTCTCGACGGCCGGGCGCTGACGGTGCTCGACGTCGGCGGCGGGACCGGCGGGTTCGCCGTGCCGCTGGCCGAGGCCGGGCACACCGTCACCGTGATCGACGCGAGTCCCGACGCGCTCGCCGCGCTGACCCGGCGGGCCAGTGACGCCGGTGTCGCCGACCGGGTGCGTGCCGTGCAGGGCGACGGTGACGCGCTCGCCTCGCTGGTCGACCCGGCCAGCGCCGACCTCGTCCTCTGCCACGCCGTCCTCGAGGTCGTCGACGATCCGAACCGGGTCGCCTCGGCGATCGCCGCGGCGCTCCGGCCGGGTGGTGCGGTGAGCCTGCTGGTCGCGAGCCGTGCCGCGGCGATCCTGGGCCGCGCGGTGAACGGTCATCTGCGCGCCGCCGCCGCCCTGGTCACCGATCCGGCGGGCCGGGCCGGCCCGCGCGACACCCTGCTGCGCAGGTTCGACGCGGAGAGCGCCACCGCGCTTCTCACGGCCGTCGGTCTCACGGTGGAGGAGACCCATGGCGTACGGGTGGTGGCCGACCTCCTCCCGGCCACCGTTCTCGAAGAGGACCCGCAAGCGGTCCTCGACCTGGAACTGGAGTTGAGCGCCCGGCCACCGTTCCGGGACATCGCCTCTCAGCTGCACCTCTTCGCCCGGCGGTAGTTCCCTCCTCTCGTCCCTTTGCCGGAGGCTGGTCATGAACGGCGAGCTCGACTTTTCCGGAGGCAGGTCATGAACGGCGAGCTCGACGACAGGCTGCCGGCCGACGCCCTGCGGATCGTCGCGCCCGCCTACGGCACCGGCAGCCTCGCCGACCTGCTGCCCAGCGTGTCGGCGGTGCTCGGGGTGCCGGGCGCCGTGGACGTCCTCGGCCTCGCCGAGCGGCTCGACGGCGTGGACCGGGTCGGGGTGCTGCTGGTGGACGGGCTCGGGGCGTACCAGCTGCCCTTGGTCTCGAAGCACGCGCCGGTCCTCGCCGATCTCGCCGCCGGGGGCCGTGGCCACGCCGGCACGCTGACCGCCGGCTTCCCGTCGACCACCCCGGTCAGCCTGGTCACGCTCGGCGCCGGAGTGCCGCCCGGCGTGCACGGCATCCTCGGGTTCACCGTGCGCAGACCGGACGGCGGCGTCCTCACCCACATCGCCTGGGGCGACGACCCGGACCCACGCGAGTGGCAGCCCGTGCCGACCCGGCTGGAGACGGCCGCGGCCGCCGGCGTCGACGTGACGGTGGTGAGCCGGTCGGCGTTCGAGGGCAGCGGGCTCAGTCTCGCCGCCAACCGGGGCGGGCGTTACGTGGGCGCCGACGACGGGGAAGCGGTCGCCGCCGGGATGATCGCGGCGCTGCGACGCGGACCGGGCCTGGTCTACGGCTATCACCCCGATCTCGACCACTTCGGCCACGAGGACGGCATCGACGCGCCGACCTGGCAGGCCGCCGCCCGGGGTGTCGACCGGATCCTGGGCCGGATCGTCCACGAGCTACCCGCGTCGGCGGCCCTGCTCGTGGTGGCAGATCATGGTCAGCTCAACGTCCCTCTGTCCGGTAGATACGACATGGCGGACATTCCGGCTCTCCGCGAGGGAGTGGTGGCGGTCGCGGGAGAGCCGCGGGTCCGCTATCTGTACGCCGCTCCCGGCGCCCTGCCCGACGTCCTCGCCACCTGGCGGAGCGTCCTCGGTCCGGACGCTCGTGTGATGACCAGGGATGAGGCGATCGGCGAGGGCTGGTTCGGTGCGGTGCCGGCCGCGCACGCCGGTCGGATCGGCGACGTCGTCGTGCTCTGCCAGGGGCGGGCTGTCGCGCTCGCGTCCGGCTGGGAGCCCGCGAAGGCGGGACAATTGGTGGCGTACCACGGCTCCGCCACCGCCGCCGAGATGACGATCCCCCTGATCGTGGCGCGGTAGATCACCGGTCGTGTCGGGGCCACTCGGCTGGGTGATGAGGTGCTTCAGTCGGTCTTTTGGGACGAACCAATCTTGAGGGCACGGAAAATCACCCGCACTCGGCGGTCGTCCGGCTTTCCGACCCGCCAAGCCGCTCGTAGACTTGCGTGATAAGGCAGCCGACGGCTGCCCCGCATCACCACACCTGCACCACCGCCGGCCCACGGATTGGGGCCGGCAATGCGCCCGGGGAGGAATGCCGTGCCGCTCTCGGAGCACGAGCAGCGGCTGTTCGATCAGATCGAGCGGTCGCTTGCCGAGGACCCCAAGTTCGCCTCGGCTGTGCGGGCCAGCGACCCGCGTTTCCACGCACGGCGCCGGCTCCTCATCGCCGCGTTCGTGATCGTCCTTGGTCTCGCTCTGGTCGTCTTCGGGACCGTGAGCCAGAACACGCCGCTCGGCGTGGCCGGATTCGTCGTCATGCTCGGCTCCGCCGCCTTCGCGATGCAGTCGCGCCGGCGAAGCCAGGCCCCCGACCTGAAATCGGTCGGTGGCACCGCGACGCGGCGCACACGCCAGGGCGGTCGCAGGGGCGGCCTCATCGACCGGCTCGAGGACCGGTGGCGGCAGCGCCCGGAGGGGCATCGCTGACCTGCCCGCCGGCCCCGAGGCCGGTGACCGACGAACGGCGGCCGGTGTCGGCCGCCTTCGTCGTATCTCCATGTCCGCCCACCGGTCCGGGTGCCTGCCACCCGGCCATCGGTTGTCGCTGTTTCCGGGGTGGCTGACAGCAGAAACCCACGGCCCGGTGGTTGCGGCCGTGGGTTTCTGCTGTTGATCAGCGGGTTCGGGTCAGGAGCCTTCGTGGACTGAAGCGGCTCGCCGACTCCCGCAGGCGGCTCAGCGAGTCCGCGATCCGGGCCGACTGTTCGGTGATGCCCAGACGCCAGCTCAGCAGCACCGACGGCGGCAGCAGGGCCGCCCTCGCCTTGGTACGGAACGAGGCCGAACCGGCCAGCCCGGACCGCACCTGACGCAGCGCCGCGGTGAGTTCGGCGCCCTGCAGGGGACGGCGGGCGTACCGGGCGCGTTCCTCGGCCCGGCCCAGCAGCACCGCGGCCTCCGCTGAATCGCCGGCGAGCAGCGTGTCCTTGACCAGGCGCCGGGTGGTGACCCGCGGGGTCTCGGTGGGATCCACCGGCACCCGGAAGTCGACCATCGTGTCGATCAGCTCGTCCCAGGCGGCGTGCGCGTCCTCACGGGCCTGGGCCGACTCGGTCGTCACCGTGATGTCGCCGATCGACCCGGTCCCGCCGCCGGTCGTCGTGACCACCGTTGCCGGCACTGCCGCGGTGGCGGCGTGCCTGCGTCGGCGGACCAGGACCCGCAGGAACGCCGGGATCAGCAGGATCGCCAGGACCAGTGCGATACCGGCGGCGACCAGCAGCGGCGTCCACGAGCCGTCGTCCGGGACGACACCCTCGTCGATGGCGGAGGTGGCGCCGTCGTTCGCCTGCTCGGGACGCTCGGCGCGGCCCGGGGCGGCGGACGACCCGGTGCCCGGGACGGCAGCGCCGGTCGAGCTGGACGGCTCCGGCTCGGGGCGTTCCACGTCCGGCGCCCAGGAGGAGCGGGCCGAGCCGGTGACGCTCGCCGCCGGGGTGGCGTCGAACGGCACCCAGCCGAACCCGTCCAGGAACACCTCGGTCCAGGCGTGCGCGTTCCGGTTGGTGATCTGGTACGTGCTGTCGTCCAGCGCGGTGCCCCGGGTGAAGCCGAACGCCACGCGGGCCGGGATCCCGGCGGCGCGCACCATCCACGCCATGGCCGCGGCGTACTGCTGGCAGAAGCCGACCTTGTTCTCCAGGAACGCTGCGATGTCCGAGGCGTTGCCGCTGGTCTGGGTGGCCAGGTTGTACTTGAACCCGTTCGCCGAGGAGAACGAGTCGTAGATCGCGCGCACCTTGTCGTACTGGGTGTCCTCGCCCTCGACGAGCTCGTTCACCTTCTTCTGGACGGCGACGTCCTTGGGAGCGGCGGTGTACTGCCGGCGGAGCGGGTCGTCCTCGGCCAGCGGCTGCGCGGTCCGCAGCTGCGCGGCCGTGTAGCGGGGGCGGAGGTAGCTGACCGTGTACTTCTGGTCGCCGGTCGTGGCGCGACCCGAGTAGATCACCTGCTGGCCGTTGTCGTACGACCAGTTGCCCTTCAGGCCCTCGACCCCGGTGGCGTACGTGTAGACCGGCAGCATCTTCTGCCGCAGCGCCTCGGAGACCTCGATCTCGGCCTGGTACTCGGTGTAGTTGGCGCGCTCGGTGGACGCCGCGTTGCCCGGGTTCGGCAGGCCCTCGTTCAGCGACTGGCCGCGCGGCGCGGAGTTGCCGAAACCATCGGCGTTCAGGACGTCGGCCACGCCGAAGCGCAGGTAGAACGGCTCCCGCTCGTTCGTGCGCACCTTGATGATGTTGACGGTGGCGTTCTGGTTGAGCTGGCCGCTGAGCGCCGCGAACAGGTTGATCTGCCCGTTGCCGGTGCCGCCCGGCCCCACGCCGAGGCCGCTGCCGCTCTGCGTCCACTTGGTGAGCAGGCCACCCGAGACGGTCGGCACGGCCAGCGGCAGCAGCACCGCCACGAGCACGCCCACGACACCGAGCCGGCGGCCCGCCGAGGCGAGCGGCGACGGTTCCCAGACGTCCACGTCACGGCCGTCGCCGGTGAACCGGCGGCCGAACCGGCGGACCCGGTCGACGTTGTCGGCGACGAGCAGCCACATGTAGCCGATCGCGCCGATGATGAACGGGAAGACCGGCACGCTGTCCAGGTAGACCGCGACCGGGATCGAGTAGATCGCCAGCATCGGCAGGCCGGCCAGCGCCGGGCGCCGGAAGACCGCGCTGAGCAGGTCGACCACGATCGCGACGGCCCCGATGCCGAGCACCGCCACGAAGAGCAGGCCGTCCCGGTCCGGGACGGGCACGCCGTACGACCGGGTGTCCTCCCCGGCCTGGCGGATCAGGTCGGCGAAGTGGGTGAGCGTGGCCGGCTGCGGGATCAGGATCTCTTTGCCGCTGGGGAACAGCCAGGTGAGCGCGAGGAGCAGCGCCAGGACCATGAGGGCCGTCTGCGCCCAGGTCGGGAACCGCAGGGTGCGGGCCGCGACCGCGGCGCCGGCGATCAGGATGACGGTGAGCATCGCCTGGAACAGCCACGTCCAGGAATCGAAGATCGACGACAGCGGCGCCGCGGCGAGCAGGGTCGCGGCGGCCGCGATCAGCCCGAGACGGCGGCGGCCGGTCACCGGTTCACCCCGCTCACGGTCTCGGCCATCGCCGCGCGGTACGCGAAGCCCTGCGAACCCCGGGCCACGGCGGGCCAGAGCGCCGGCAGCGTGTCGCCGTGCGTCACCGGCACCGATTTCCATCCGCTGCGGACCAGGGCGAGCGAGGCCGCCGCGTGCTCACGGTCCGACTCCTGCCGGTCCCCGTTCGTCATCGGGACCCAGGTGCTGCTGTCGATGGCGAACCCGACGCAGGTCGCGCCGTTGGCCCGCAGCGCGGTGAGCAGCTGCGCCTCGGCCACCGTGAGCGCGCCGAACAGGCCGATCACGAGGCCGCCGTCGGAACGCCGCCGGACCTGGTCGACCAGCCCCGACACGTCGCCGGCCTGGTCCAGCTTCACCTCGGCCAGGGTGTCCAGGATGTGTCCCTCCCCGCCCGCCTCGGTGGCGTCCAGGTCGACGCCGGACCCGGTCACCAGGCGGAGCTTGTAGCCCTCCTGGCGCAGGTGCATGGCGATGCTGGCGGCCGCCGAGACGGCCCATTCGAAGCTGGCGGTCGGTCCCTCGCCGCGGTGGGCGTACATCCGGGTGTCGAGGACGACGGTGGCCCGGCTCTCCCACGGCTGCTCCTCGCGGCGGACCATCAGCTCGCCGGTGCGGGCCGTGGAACGCCAGTGCACGCGCCGCAGGTCGTCGCCGCGGCGGTACTCCCGGGTGGCGGCGTCGTCTTCGCCGTGCACCGCGACCGACCGGGCCCGGCTCTCGCCGGTGCCCGCGTACTCACCCGCGAGCCGCACCCGGGGAAGGGCGGTGACCTGCGGGATCACGATGAGCTTGTCGACCGAGGGGAACGAGCGGGTCAGCTCGCAGAGACCGAACGGGTCGGTCAGGCGGATCATCAGCGGGCCGATCGGGTAGCGGCCGCGGACGTCGGCGCGCACCGTGTACGCCACCGAGCTGGCCTGCTGCGCGCCGAGCCGCTCGAGCACGACGCGGGGGCGGCTGCCCAGCGCATAGGGCAGCCGGTCCTCCAGCAGCATCGTGCCGGTGGGCAGCCGGGACAGGTTCTGCAGGCGCAGGATCACCCGCGCGCTGGAGCCGACCGGGGCACGGCCCGGGTCCAGCGAGCGGGTGCAGGCCAGCTTGTACCGGCTGCGGCCGACGTACCACGCTGCCAGCATCGGCAGCGCTGCCAGCAGCACGGCGACCCGCAGCAGGTCACGCTCGCCGAGGATGAGCGCCGAGACCGCGGCTGCCGCGCCCGCGGCCAGGAACGAGCGGCCGCGCGTGGTGAGCCCCCGCAGCGCCTCCCGCATCCTCACCGCCCCCGGGACTCGTACGACGTCGGCGTCCGGCCGTCACGGGTGTCGTACGGGTTGCGGGCACGATCGTGCGGCAGCGGCAGCCGGTGGACGATCTCCGACACGATCGCGTCGGTGGTCCGCCGGTTCAGCTGGGCGTCGGCCGTCGGGATGATCCGGTGCGCGAGGACCGGCACGGCGAGCGCTTGCAGGTCGTCGGGGAGGACGTAGTCGCGACCCTCGAGAGCGGCGACCGCCTTGGCGGTGCGCAGCAGCTGCAGCGTGGACCGCGGCGACGCGCCGAGCCGGATCTCCGGCGCCTCCCGGGTCGCGGTGACCAGGGCGATCGCGTACTGCTGGACGGCCTCGGCGGCGTGCACGTCACGAGCCGTGGCGATCAGCCGGCGGACCATCGCGGCGTCGGTGACGGCCCGCAGGTCGTTCAGCGGGTCGTGGTCGCCGTGGCCGCCGAGCATGGCCAGCTCGGCACGCGGGTCCGGGTAGCCCATCGCGATGCGGGCGGTGAACCGGTCGCGCTGCGCCTCGGGGAGGGGGTAGGTGCCCTCCATCTCGATCGGGTTCTGCGTCGCGATCACCATGAACGGCGCCTGCAGTTCATATGTCGTGCCGTCGACGGTGACCTGGCGCTCCTCCATGCACTCGAGCAGCGCGGACTGGGTCTTCGGCGAGGCCCGGTTGATCTCGTCGCCGACGACCAGGTTCGCGAAGACCGCGCCCGGCTTGAACTCGAAGTCCCGCGTCTCCTGGTTGTAGACGCTGACGCCGGTGACGTCGCTGGGCAGCAGGTCGGGCGTGAACTGGATGCGGCGGACGGAACAGTCGATGGAACGCGCGAGAGCCTTCGCGAGCTTCGTCTTCCCGACGCCCGGCACGTCCTCGATCAGCAGATGCCCTTCGGCGAGCAGCACCGCGAGCGCCAGACGCACCGTCGCGCTCTTGCCCTCGATGACCTGCTCGATGTTGGCCATGATGGCTTGCGTCGCGGCGGCGAACTCGGCGCTCGTCAGCGGGCCGGTCGGCTCGCCCCAGGTCGGCGTTGTCACGGGCCTCCTCCAGATTTCGTCTTACCCCTCGCGACAGGAGATCACCCACCGTCAAGGGGCATCGAAGGTTGCGGGCGCCCAGCGGTCCGCAGGCCTCCGGAGCTCGCCGCCCGTCCCCACAGGTTATCTCCGTACGTACACCCCGCCGAAAGGCCTGATCGAGACCGATTCGAGATAAAGAATCGGTCGCCTGTGGACACCACCGGCAAATCGCCCCCGGGTCACCCGCGCGGCATACCGGTCGCCGTGCGTGACGGCGGGCGGGTATCATGCATCGCATGGCTCGGTCTTTTCTGCTTCTTAGCAGGCCGTGCTGACGCGAGGTCAGCACGGCGCCCCTCCTGCGTGAGGGGCTTTTTTGTGCCTTCCTCCAGAAAAAAGACGAGCGAGATGGTGAAGATGAGCGAGACCGAGACCCCGCCGTTCCGTTACACCGCCGCGCTGGCCGGCGAGATCGAGCTGCGCTGGCAGGCCTACTGGGCCGAGCACGGCACCTTCCAGGCGCCCAACCCGGTCGGCGAGCTGGCCGACCCGTCGCACCCCCGCGCCGGCGCGCCGAAGCTGCACGTGCAGGACATGTTCCCGTACCCGTCCGGCGCCGGCCTGCACGTCGGGCACCCGCTGGGCTACATCGGCACCGACAGCTACACCCGCTACCAGCGGATGGCCGGCTACAACGTGCTGCACCCGATGGGCTTCGACGCGTTCGGCCTGCCCGCCGAGCAGTACGCGGTGCAGACCGGCACCCACCCGGCGGTCACCACCGCCGCCAACGTCGAGCGCTACAAGCAGCAGCTGCGCCGTCTGGGCCTGGCCTACGACGATCGGCGCTCGTTCTCGACCACCGACCCGGACTACTACCGCTGGACCCAATGGATCTTCCTGCAGGTCTTCAACTCCTGGTTCGACCCCGACCTGAAGAAGGCCCGGCCGATCAGTGAGCTGATCGAACGCTTCGAGAAGACGCCGGAGTGGGCGGAGAAGTCGCCCGCCGAGCGCCGCAAGCTGATCGACGACCACCGCCTGGCGTACGTCTCCGAGGCCCCGGTCAACTGGTGCCCCGGCCTGGGCACCGTGCTGGCCAACGAGGAGGTCACGCCGGACGGCCGCAGCGAGCGCGGCAACTTCCCGGTCTTCAAGCGCAGCCTGAAGCAGTGGATGATGCGGATCACCGCGTACGGCGACCGGCTGATCGAGGACCTGGACACGCTGGACTGGCCGGAGCCGGTCAAGCTGATGCAGCGCAACTGGATCGGCCGCTCCAAGGGCGCCCACGTCGACTTCCCGGTCGGCGGCAAGGGCGTCATCACGGTCTTCACCACCCGGCCCGACACGCTGTTCGGCGCGACCTACATGGTCCTGGCGCCGGAGCACGAGCTGGTCGCCGAGATCGTGCCCGCCGCCTGGCCGGCCGGCACGAACGCGAAGTGGACCGGCGGGCACGAGACCCCGGCCGCTGCCGTCGCCGCCTACCGTGCGGAAGCCGCGGCGAAGACCGAGGAGGAGCGCACCGCCGACGGCAAGGTGAAGACGGGCGTGTTCACCGGCGCCTACGCGGAGAACCCGGTCAACGGGGTGCGCGTCCCGGTCTTCATCGCCGACTACGTGCTGGCCGGCTACGGCACGGGCGCGATCATGGCCGTCCCCGGTCAGGACGAGAGGGACTGGGCTTTCGCTGAGGTCTTCGAACTGCCCATCATCCGTACCGTCGAAGCTCCTGAAGGTTTTGAAGGGGCTTTCACCGGCGACGGACCGGCGATCAACAGCGACTGGCTGGACGGCAAGGGCGTTGCCGAGGCCAAGGCCGCGATGATCGCCTGGCTGGAGGAGCAGGGCAAGGGCACCGGCGCGACCACCTACCGCCTGCGGGACTGGCTGTTCAGCCGGCAGCGCTACTGGGGCGAGCCGTTCCCGATCGTCTACGACGAGACCGGCCTGCCGATCGCGCTGCCCGACTCGATGCTGCCGGTCGAGCTGCCCGACGTCGACGACTTCTCGCCGCGCACCTTCGACCCGGACGATGCGAACACCGAGCCGGAGACCCCGCTGTCCCGCAAGAAGGACTGGGTGCAGGTCGAGCTGGACCTGGGCGACGGGCCGAAGACGTACACGCGGGAGACCAACACGATGCCGCAGTGGGCCGGCTCCTGCTGGTACGAACTGCGTTACCTGGACCCGCACAACACCCAGAAGATGGTCGACCCGGCGAACGAGGCCTACTGGATGGGCCCGCGCTCCGAGGGCGACAGCGGCGGCGTCGACCTGTACGTCGGCGGCGTCGAACACGCCGTGCTGCACCTGCTGTACGCGCGGTTCTGGCACAAGGTGCTGTTCGATCTGGGCCACGTCTCGTCGTTCGAGCCGTTCCGGAAGCTGTTCAACCAGGGGTACATCCAGGCGTACGCGTACCAGGACGAGCGGGGCTTCTACGTACCGGCCGAAGAGGTCGTGGAGCGTGACGGCAAGTACTTCCACGGCTCCCAGGAGGTTGCGCGGTCCTACGGCAAGATGGGCAAGTCGCTGAAGAACATCGTCACCCCCGACGAGATGTGCGACCAGTACGGCGCCGACACGTTCCGGGTGTACGAGATGGCGATGGGCCCGCTGGACGTCTCCCGCCCGTGGGAGACCCGCGCCGTCGTCGGCTCGCAGCGCTTCCTGCAGCGTGCCTGGCGTCTGGTGGTCGACGAGGAGACCGGCGCCACGCGGGTCACCGACGAGCCGCTGGACCCGAAGACCCGCAAGGTGCTGCACCGGATCATCGCCGGCGTCCGGGAAGACCTGGACGAGCTGCGGTTCAACACCGCGATCGCCAAGCTGATCGAGCTGACGAACACGCTGACCCCGCTGCCGACCGTCTCCCGCGAGGCCGTTGAGCCGCTGGTGCTGATGCTGGCGCCGTTCGCGCCGCACATGGCCGAGGAGCTGTGGGGCAAGCTGGGCCACTCCGGCACGCTGGCCTACGCCGACTTCCCGGTCGCCGACCCCGCGCAGCTGGTCGCCGACTCGATCACCTACCCGGTGCAGGTGAACGGCAAGGTCCGCGGTCGCGTCGAGGTCTCCCCGGACACCCCGGAGGAGTCGGTTCGCGCCGCCGCCCTGGAAGCGGTGGCCGAGGTGCTGGGTGACCGCTCGCCGAAGAAGGTCATCGTGGTCAAGGGGCGGCTGGTCTCGGTCGTCGTCTGACCTTTCGATCCGGGGGCCGGACCGGGCGACGTTCTTGGAACGGGCGCCGGGGCCGGCCCCCGTTTCGTGCTGTGCGGCCGGCTTCGGTGTGCGGGCGGCTTCGGTGTGCGGCCGGCTTCGGTGTGCGGCCGGCGGACGGACGAGATGGCGGCTCGGCGCGGGGCGGCGGGACGCCGGGAAAGAGGGCGGCGGCGCACCGGGGCCCGCGCCGGCGGGCGCCGGGCGGGCGGGCCGTCAGGTGGCGATGGAGGCGGGACTACGGCTGGTGCTGGTGGGTGCGGCCGTCAGTCCCGTACGAGGGAGGAAGAAGAAGCGTCGCGGCGGGAGGTGTAGCGCCAGCGCAGGACGATCGCCGTGGAGATGGCGAAACCGATGGCCGCCGGAGCGAGGGTCGTGGCGTTCATGGAGCCCGGGGCGGCCACGGCGGCGCCGATGACCGCGTAGGTGACGGTGGACGGGATCGCGGCGATCGTGGTGCCGAGGAGGTAGCGCTTGCGGCAGACCGACGTCGTGCCGTAGGCGTAGCCGACCAGGCCGAACGGGGCGAGCGGGAGGAAGCGGACCAGCAGGACGGCGGAGAGGCCGCGGCGGTTCAGCCAGCCGTCCAGGCGGTCGAGCTTGCTGCCGGCGCGGGCCTTGAGAGCGCCACGACCCGCCCAGCGACCGGCGTAGTAGGTGGCGGTGGCCGCGATGATGGCCGCGGCGAGGGCGGCGATCGCACCCGTCGCGGCGCCCAGCAGGAGACCGCAGAGCAGCGTGATCGCGGTACGCGGGACCAGCACCGAGAGGAGCAGGCCGCCCACCACCGCGACGGCGGCGGGGGCGACCGCACCCAGGGTCTCGACACTCGCGCCGATCTCACGCAGAGGCAGCGTGGCGGCCGCGATCGCGAGGGCGCCGACGACGGCGCCGAGCGTGCCGAACCGGGTGAGACGGCGCTTCCACGAGAAAGGAACGGCGTCCTGAGGGCGAGGTGCGATCAGGATGTCGGTCATGCAGGCGTACCGCCCCAACTGTCGTCGGTTCAGAACAAAATCAGACTGCGCTCGCTGCCTCGAGCCGCTCCTGCCGTAGCCGGTCGGCCCAGGTGTCATCCAGGGGCGCAAGCCTATCCGCGCCTGTTGACCAGCGCAGTAGCAGATCGGCTATAGCTGGGTTGCGAGCCAGCGCGGGGCCGTGGGAGTACGTCCCCAGGATCTTTCCCGCCCACGCTCCCTCGGTCTGGCCGTCGTTGCCGATCCCGGCGGTGACCCGGGCCAGCGGCGCGGCGTGCGCGCCGAGATGGGTGCGCCCACCGTGGTTCTCGAACCCGGTCAGGGGCGGTAGCCCCAGCCGTGGGTCGATGTCACCGCGAATCTCTCCGACGGCCCGGGTGACGCCCCGGTCCGAGGTTATGTCGAGCAAACCGAGACCCTGGCACTTCGCCCCTTTTGCGAAGAATGAGTGCCCGAAGAGCTGATATCCGGCACAGATCGCGAGGACAGCCGCACCCTGATTGACCGCGCGGTGCAGACCGCCGTCGGTGAGGAGCCGCTGCGCCGCGAGAGCCTGCGGGCCGTCCTCGCCGCCGCCGATCAGGTAGATGTCGGCAGTGGTCGGCATCTGCTGGTCGGAGCGGACCTCGTAGGTCTCCACCGGGATGCCCCGAGCGGCCGCCCGGTGGGCCAGGATCAGCAGGTTGCCCCGGTCGCCGTAGGTCGACAGCAGATCGGGGTAGATCCACACGATCCGGAGGCTCTCAGTTGACACGGTCCAACTCCGCTCGGATGTCCTGGAACGCCGTGTAGTTGGCGATCACTTCGAGGCGGCCGGGGGGCACCGCGGCCAGGGCCTCGTCGAAAGTCTGTACGTGCCGGAACGGCACCTGGTTCACCTGGAGCCGGACGGCCAGGTCGTAGGCACGGTCGCCGGTGATCAGCACCGGGCGGTTGCGCAGCGGGGAGAAGTCGACGTCGTAGAGCCACGACGTGTCGAAGCCGTCGGGGTCCCGCGCGTTGATGGAGAGCAGTGTCGGCGCCTGCTCGGCCATGTCGAACGCCTCGAGCCAGCTGGCCGGGTTCTTCGCCAGCAGCAGCCGGATGTTGCGGCCGTCCCGGTCGACCTGCGCGTACCGCCCGGCGATCGAGGTGACCCGGGCCAGCCGGGGCAGCGCCTCGATCGGGCGGACCCCGAACTCGGCCGCGACGGCGAGCGCGGTGGCCGCGTTGCCGATGTTGACCTTGCCGGGCAGCTGGAGCTTCACCATGTGCCAGTCGCCACGCGGGTCGATGACGCCCTCGTCCTCGACCGCCCACTGCGGCCGGGGCCGGCGCAGCGGGCAGCCGGTGCACCACCAGTCGCCGTTCTGCCGCTCGATCGGGTGGCCGCTCTCCGGGCAGACGAACGAGTCGTCGAGCCAGCGCTGGCCGGCGCTGAACCAGGTGGTCTGCGGGCTGCTGGCGGCCGCCCAGACGACCATCGGGTCGTCGGCGTTCGCCACGACCTTGATGCTCGGGTGGTTGGCGAGCGCCACCTTCCACAGCTGCGCCATCATCGCCACCTCCTTGGCCCGGTCCAGCTGGTCCCGGGAGAGGTTGAGCAGCGCCACCACCTTGGGCTTGGTGGACTCGATGACCTGAGGGAGGTAGTGCTCGTCGACCTCCAGCACGGCGAACGGGGTGTGCCCCTCCTTCGCCAGCGCCGAGGTGTGGCCGGTCGGCATGTTGGCGCCGAACGAGTTGGTGGCGACCCGGCCGAGGACGCCGAGGGCGGCCGCGGTGAGGCGGGTCGTAGTGGTCTTGCCGTTGGTCCCGGAGACGAGCGCGACTGCGCGCCCGGACGAGAGGTGGGCCAGGAGGTCAGGGTCGATCTTGAGGCCGATCCAGCCGCCGATCACCGAGCCGTCGCCGCGTCCCGCGGCCCTGGAGAGCGCCGCCGCGGTCTTCGACGCTGTGGTCGCGACCTTGGCGATGAGAGGCATCTTCCCGTCCGTCACGCCAGCGAGGGTACCGGACCGGAAGGTTACGTCGAGTTGCCGACCGGTCAAGATCACGTGCCCTGCGTGTTTGCGGTGCTCCCGACGTTTTGCCCGAGGTGTGAGGTTGGCCGCCGGGCAATTGTGTGTTCTGTTTCACCCGTAACTCTCGACTGATCGTGATCAGCCACATGCGATGCGTAATGGCATATGTCTCCGGGCGGTAACAAACCGGACACCTACATGTGTGCCAATTACTCTCCGTCATTTTTTCGGCTCTAACGATCACGCGGAACGTCAGGTACCAAGGTTGGGCCGGGCACAACCGCCCGGCTCGCACCGGACGGCTCACGCCGAGCCCTGCCCCGGGTTGGACGGTGCGACCACAAGCGTCACCGGTTCAACCACACAAGGCATACGGGGGCAGGGACGGGGGACCCATATCCGGCCGGTAACGCTCCACACCGGCCTTGGGGTGAAGTCGCCTAGCGACCGGGCACACCTTCCCGCCCGAACCCGACAGCTAACCTCGCAGGCGTGCCGGAGGGATATCTCTACCGTGCACGAACACAGTTCGCGCCGTGGCCGCCGCACGTCTCGCGGCGCCGGCACTGTCGCACTGTCTCTGGGTCTCTGCCTCTGCGCCGGCCAGCTGGTCGCCACCGCATCCCCCGCGGCGGCCGCCAGCACCACCCCGGTCGTGAAGGTCGCCGCCGCATCTCAGGCGGCCGCCACGGTGAAGCCCAAGCTGACCACCAAGGCCAGCACCCGGAACCTCAAGTGGGGTTCCACTCTCAAGGTGACCGCCAAGGTCATCGATCCGCGTACCGGCAAGGTCGCCAAGGGCACGGTCCGGCTCCAGGGCTGGCGTGACGGCAAGTGGAAGACCTGGGACACGGAGAAGGTCAAGAGCGGGACGGTCACGCTCAAGGCCGCTCCGAAGAGCACCGCTTACGTCCGCACGGTCTTCAACGGTTCCGGCTTCTCGTCGGTGACCTCCGCCAAGACGAAGATCAAGGTCAAGGCCAGCGGCGCCAAGATCCTCGCCGAGGCCAAGAAGCACAAGGGCGCCCTCTACAAGTTCGGCGCGTCGGGCCCCAAGCGCTTCGACTGCTCGGGTTACACCAAGTACGTCTACAAGAAGGCGGCGGGCAAGAAGCTGCCGCACAAGGCGAACTCGCAGCAGAAGTACGGCACCAAGGTCGCCAAGAGCAAGAAGAAGGTCGGCGACCTGATCATCTTCCGCAACGGGTCGTACGGCTACCACGCGGGCATCTACGCCGGCAACGGCTACATCTACGACTCGCCGCACACCGGCGCCCGCGTCGGCAAGCACAAGATCTGGAGCAGCAACTACGTCGTACGGCGCCTGGTCGCCTGACGACGCAGTAAGTAAGGAAAGACCGGACGGCGTGGTGGCGTCTTCCGATACACGCCTCGTGGGGTGTGGCCTGATCGATCAGGTCACGCCCCACAGGCGTTTTTTCATGCCTTGTACGCCGGATGGCGGCAGTCCCCACCCGCATCGGACGCCGTCCCGTGGCGCACCACACCTGCGGCCACGTTCCCCCGACGCACGCCGGGGGCGGGGCACGTGTTGGGGCTGGGCGGGGTGGGTTGATCTGAGGGCTCCACTTTGCTCCACGGCGGGGCTCCACTTTCCTCCACTGGCGTGGTTAAGCGGGGCTTGACGGGTTCTTAAGGGGGCGTTATCGGACCTAACGAGCTCGATGTCGGAAACAAGACGCCGTCGATCATGGTCCGGCCCTCCACTCCGGCCCACCGCCTGTGAACTGGGGATTCGTCCGCGAAAAGGGCTCGCGAGCGGCTCCATTCGGGTTGCAGGTGGAGGGAAGTGGAGTAGAGTGGGGCGCAGTGGCAGGACCGAAGGAACCGATCCGGGACTGCCGGCCCGAGTTGACAGGCGAGACCGTTCCACCGCGAAGGAACGCGACGCCACGGCAAGGGGGGTTGGCCGATGTTCCTCGGCACGCACACCCCGCGCCTGGACGACAAAGGCCGGTTGATCCTCCCGGCGAAGTTCCGCGATGAGCTGGCGGGAGGTGTCGTGATCACGAAGGGGCAGGAGCGCTGTCTGTACGTGTTCCCGATGCCGGAATTCCAGCGGCTCGCCGGTCAGCTGCGTGAGGCGCCGGTGACGAACAAGGCCGCCCGGGCATACAGCCGGGTGTTCTTCGCCAGCGCACACGACGAGGTTCCCGACAAGCAGGGCCGGGTGACCATCCCGGCGCACTTGAGGGAGTACGCGAGCCTCGGCCGCGACCTCGTGGTGATCGGCGCCAGCACCCGGGTCGAGATCTGGGACAAGCAGGCCTGGGACGACTACCTCACGGCGAGCGAGGAAGAGTTCGCCGACATCGAGGAGGGGGTGCTGCCCGGCGGACTGTAAGGCGTGGCACCTCGGTGGGCCGCACCACGGCCCGGACGCCACTGCCGCCGTACTGCGAGATCTCCAGCCGCTCCCGCTCCTGGCGCCTCTTCCCCGGCGCCAGGCGCGTGTCCGGGGCCAGCTACATCGGCACGGGACAGAGCGGATGGGGATCTGGCGGTACGGACAGGCGGCCGGGCCGCACTCGTCGGCCAGTAATACCGGAACACCGATGTGAAACGCACCAAAGGGCAATGGGGGTCGTCATGGGGGAGCCGCGGGGCACGCATGTGCCGGTGCTGCTCGAGCGTTGCCTCGAGTTGCTCGCTCCCGGTCTCGCGCTGCCGGGCGCGGTTCACGTCGACTTCACGCTGGGCCTGGGTGGGCACGCCGAAGCGGTTCTGCAGCGGTTCCCCGACGTCGTCCTGATCGGACTCGACCGGGACACCGAGGCGCTCGCTCACGCGCGGCACCGGCTGGCCGGGTTCGCGGACCGGACGCATCTGGTGCACGCCGTCTACGACGAACTGCCCCGGGTGCTCGGCGAGCTGAAGATCCCGGCGATCCACAGCGGACTCTTCGACCTGGGTGTCTCCTCGCTGCAGCTGGACGAGGCGGACCGCGGGTTCGCGTACTCGCAGGACGCTCCTCTCGACATGCGGATGGACCAGTCCCGGGGTGTGACGGCGGAAGAGGTCGTGAACTCCTACGAGCCGGGCGAGCTCGTGCGGATTCTGAGGCAGTACGGCGAGGAGAAGTTCGCTCCCCGGGTCGTGCAGGCGATCGTGCGGGAACGGGCGAAGGCGCGGATCACGTCGACCGCACGGCTGGCTGAGCTGATCAAGGAAGCGATCCCGGCCGCCGCGCGCCGAACGGGTGGAAATCCCGCAAAAAGGACGTTCCAGGCACTACGCATTGAGGTCAACGCCGAACTGGACGCTCTCGAGGGTGCGGTTCCGGCGGCTTTGGACGCCTTGGCGGTCAAAGGACGACTTGTGGTGATGAGTTATCAATCACTGGAGGACAAAATCGTGAAGCGTGCTCTCACCGCGAGGGCACGTAGTACCGGGCCGATCGACCTTCCGGTCGAGCTTCCCGGCACCGGGCCGACGCTGCGGCTGCTCACCAGGGGGTCCGAGCTGCCGAGCGAGGCCGAGGTGGCGGAGAACCCGAGGGCTGCCTCGGTGAAGTTGCGAGCGGTGGAACGGATCGACGAGCAGGAGCAGGGACCGAAGTACAACCAGGCACCGAGGACCGGCCGCGAACGGCCTCGGATGGCCGGTCCGGCCGCCGGGCGGGACCAGAACGGCCGGGACGAGAAGTAACCCCGCGAGTCAACGCACGGGGGACAGGGGCGGTTACGCCCGGGGGCGAACCATGAGGGGGAGGGATGGACATGAGCGAGCGATCTGACGCGCCGCGGTCGGGGGGCCGGTCGGCGCCCCGTGAGACCACGGGCGCCGGCGCCCGGGGGGTGCGCCAGAACTCCGGCCGTTCCGACACGCGCCGCTCCGGGATGCGGAGCCGCGGCGAGGAATCGCCGGCGGCCCGGGGGACCCGGCTGGGCGGAGCCGACGGCACCGCCGCCCTCGCTCTGGAAGTGACCGACCTCTCGGTGACCGCGGCGGACCCGGCGCCGGCCGGCCGGCCTCGCCTGTGGGTGGCGCCGCCGCTGCCGATGCGTGCCCCGCGGGCGACCTTCGCCGCGTCGGTGGCCGCCGTCGTGCTGCTCGGCGTCCTTGGCATCCTGCTGGTCAACACGAAGACGATGGAGCAGTCCTTCAAGCTCGACGCCCTGCAGAAGGAGCAGGCCGTGCTCGACAAGAAGCAGCAGGGCCTGGAGCAGCAGCTCATCCAGGCGTCCAACCCGGGCAACATCCACGCTGCCGCGCGCCGCCTCGGCCTGGTCATGGCGAAGGACCCGGCGATGATCCGGCTCCCGGACGGGAAGATCAGCCGGATTCCGACGCCGGGTCAGGGCCACGCGGGCGTGACCGCCCAGAGCGGGCTCGGCAGCGCCGGCACCCCGTCCACGGGCGCCGGGCAGTAACCGCCATGTCGCCGCGAGACGACGAGACACCGCGCCGGGGTACTCAGCCCCGGCGCGGTTCGTCACGTGACCTCCCCGCCGAGGAGCCCGAGGAGACCCCGGGCCGTCGGAACCGCTCCAGCATCGGTGACGCCCGCGCCTACACCCCGCGCGGGCGGACCGTCGCCGAGCGGGGCCGGCTGCCGCGGTCCGGCCGCACCACCGACCCCTTCCGTCCGGCGTTGCAGGTCCTGGACGGCGGCGAGACCCCGCCCCGCGTCCGCGGACGAGGCCGGGACCAGGTCGAGAAGGACGAGCCGGCGACCACGGCCGCCCGCCGGCCGGAGAAGGAGCGGGACAAGGCTGTTCCTCGGACGAAGGAGAGCCCCGCCAAAGAAGGCCGAGCGCGTGCCGGCGGTGCTTCCCCTCGTACCGGGAAGGATCGTGCGGAGAGGGAGCGGGAAGCCGGACGCGGAGCCGGACCTCGACGCAGGCCGCCCGCGCGGTCCGGGCGAGGGCGCCCGGACGACCGCAGGAGCACCGAGAAGCGGGTGCCGGCCGAGCCGCCGAAGCTCGCGAACAGTACCCGGCGGCTGCGCCTCGGGACCGTGCTGGCCCTCTCGTTGTTCGTGACCATCGGGGTACGCCTCGTCGTGCTGCAGGTCGCCACGTCCCCGGACGAGGCCGAGAGCCTGCTGGCCCTGCGCGAGCGGCGCCTCTCCACCGTGGAGCTCCCCGCGCCGCGCGGCAGCATCCTGGACAGCTCCGGCGCGGTCCTGGCGCACAGCGTCGAGGCGCGGTACGTCTACGCCGACCCGGAGAACGCCGGACTCCAGAAGAACATCGCGGGAACGGCCGCCAAGCTCGCCCCGCTGCTCCGCGTGCCGGCCTCCGAGCTGGCCGTCGGCATGGAGCGCAAGCAGTCGCTGGGCCGCTGGCTGAAGTTCCGCTACCTGGCCCGCGGCGTCGACGTGGGGATCGCCGACAAGATCGACGACATGGAGCTGCCCGGCATCTACACGCACACCGACGAGCGGCGTGACGTGCCCGGCAAGGACCTCGCGGCCAACCTGATCGGCTTCACCGGCGACGACCACCACGGGCTCGAAGGGCTCGAGGCCCGCTACGACGAGCTGCTGCACGGCACCGACGGCAAGCGGGTCTTCGAGGTCGGCAAGGGCAGCCTGAACGTGCAGATCACCGGGGGGTACGAGCAGTACACCGCGGCGAAGCCGGGCAACTCGCTGCAGCTCACCATCGACCGCGACGTGCAGTACGAGGTGCAGCGCATCCTCGACGCCGAGGCGGAGAAGAAGAAGGCGACGGTCGCCGGCGCCGTGGTGCTCGACGCGCGGACCGGCGAGGTGCTGGCGCAGGCGAGCTACCCGGCGTACAACGCGGCGAAGCCGGAGGACTCGGACGCGGAGGACCGGGCCGACGTGCCGAGCAGCGTCGTCACCGACCCCGGATCCAGCCACAAGGCGTTCATCTTCGGCGCGGCGCTGCAGGAGGGCGTCATCACGCCCGACTCGACGATGAAGATCGGGCCGGGCCTGGAGCGCGGCGGGTACCCGTTCCGCGACACGCATCCGCAGGACCCCGGCACCGAGATGACCATGCCGGGTCTGCTCGCCTACTCCTCGAACGTCGGCACCATCCTGATCGCCGAGAAGCTCGGCAAGGAGAAGGTGTACGAGTACCAGAAGCTGTTCGGGCTGGGCCAGGCGACCGGTGAGGGCGTCCTCGGCGAGGCCGACGGCCAGCTGCTCGAGCCGAGCCAGTGGAGCGGGTCGGCGTACGGGTCGGTGCCGATCGGGCACAGCGTCTCCGCCACGCTCATCCAGATGGCGGCGGCGTACGGCGCCATCGCCAACGACGGCACCTACATCCAGCCTCAGCTGATCAAGGCGACCATCTCCGGCGCCGACGGCACGGTGACCCCGGCCGCCGCACCGAAGACGCACAAGGTGCTGGATCCGCAGGTCGCCTCGCAGCTGCGGACGATGATGGAGGCCGTGGTCGACGTGAAGGGCGGCACCGGTGGCGCCGCGGCGGTGCCCGGTTACCGGGTGGCCGGCAAGACCGGCACCGGCAAGATGCTCACCGACGGGCAGTACACCAGCCACAACGCCAGCTCGTTCATCGGCATGGCCCCGGCCGAGAACCCGCGGTACGTCATCGCGGTGTCGATGGACGTGGCCACCGGCGGCGGCGGCGACGTGGCAGCGCCGGCCTTCAGCGAGATGATGTCCTACGCGTTGCTCCACTACCGTGTGCCACCGTCCGGTACGAAGCCGCCGACTTTCAAGATCCATCCATGAACCCCTGCCGCATGGCGTTGACGAGAACCTGTGCGGCACGGGGTAGGGTCTGACGCCGTGTCCGGCATTCCCCGACCCACTGACGTCACGCCGTACCCGTTGAGGCAGCTCGCCGAGTTGCTGAGCGCGGAAACGGCGGACGGTGACACTGATGTCACTGGGGTCACTCACAGTAGCGGGGCAGTGCGCCCCGGCGATTTGTACGCGGCGCTCCCCGGCGCGAATCGGCACGGTGCGGAGTTCATAACCGCCGCCGCGTCGGCCGGGGCGGTGGCCGTGCTGACCGACCCGGCGGGCGCCGCCAGGGCCGCGGAGGCGGGGCTGCCCGCGCTCGTGGTGGACGACCCCCGGGCGGTGCTCGGCGCCGTCGCGTCGGCGATCTACGGCGATCCGTCGCGGCGGCTCACCATGATCGGCATCACCGGTACGGCCGGCAAGACGTCCACGTCCTACCTCGTCGAGGCGGGACTGCGGGCCGCCGGCCTGGTCACCGGACTGGTCGGGACCGTGGAGACGCGGCTCGGCGACTTCGTGGTGAAGTCCGTCCGGACCACGCCGGAGGCGACCGACCTCCAGGCGATCCTGGCGGCCGGGGTCGAGCGCGGGGTGTCCGCGGTGGTGATGGAGGTGTCCAGCCACGCCCTCGTGATGGGGCGGGCGGACGGGATCTCGTTCGCGGCGGCCGGGTACACCAACTTCGGCCAGGACCACCTCGACTTCCACCCGACGGCCGAGGAGTACTTCTCGGCCAAGGCCCGGCTCTTCGACGGCCGGTCGGCCGTCGAAGTGCTGAACTACGACGACGACGCCGTCATGCGCTTGAAGCGCGGCGCATCGGTCACCTACTCCGCCTCCGGGAACGTGGCGGCGAGCTGGTGGGCCAGTGATGTGCGGCCGTCCGACTACGGGCAGATCTTCACCGCGCACGGCCCGGGCGGCATCACCGTCGAGACCGGTGTCGCGCTCCCCGGCCTGCACAACGTCGCGAACGCCCTCCTCGCCCTGGCCCTGCTGGTCGGCGCCGGCGTCGACCCGGCCACCGCCGGACGCGGGATCCTGGAGTGCAAGGGCGTGCCCGGCCGGCTGGAGCAGGTGGAGGCGCCCGGCGAGGTCCTGGGCGTCGTCGACTACGCCCACAAGCCGAACGCGATCGTCGCGGCCCTGGCGGCCCTGCGCGAGCTGGCCACCGGTCGCGGTGGTCACCTGATCTGCGTGATCGGCGCGGGCGGCGACCGGGACAAGGGCAAGCGGCCGCTGATGGGCGACGCCGCCGCCCACGGCTCCGACCTGGTGATCGTCACCGACGACAACCCGCGCACCGAGGACCCGGCCGTCATCCGCGCCGCGGTCCGGCAGGGCGCCGAGGAGGCCACCGCGCCGGCGAAGGTCATCGAGGTGGCCGGCCGGCGGGCGGCGATCGCCGAGGCGGTCCGGCTGGCGTCGGCCGGCGACGTGATCGCGGTCCTCGGCAAGGGCAACGAGCAGGGCCAGGAGGTGGGCGGCGAAGTGCTGCCGTTCGACGACCGGATCGAGCTGGCCGAGGCGCTGCTCGCCGCGGCGACGGGAGGCCGAGAATGATCCCCATGACCCTGGCCGAGATCGCCGCGGTCACCGGTGGCGAGGTGGTGAACGCCGCCGGCGACGTGACGGTGACCGGCGGCGTGGAGTACGACTCCCGCAAGGTGGGACCGGGCGGGCTCTTCGTGGCGTTCGCCGGTGAGAAGGCCGACGGGCACGACTTCGCGGCCGGGGTCGTCGCCGCGGGCGCTGCCGGTGTGCTGGCGACCAGGGACGTCGGTGTGCCGTCGGTGCTGGTGTCGGACCAGTTGGCGGCTTTGGCGGCTCTCGCACGACACGTCACGAAAAATCTGGACAAATTGACCGTCGTCGGGCTTACCGGCTCGTCGGGGAAGACGACGACGAAGGACTACATCGGGCAGCTGCTGTCCCGGCTGGGGCCCACCGTGGCTCCGGCGGGTTCGCTCAACAACGAGCTCGGTTTTCCGTACACCGTCCTGCAAGCCTCTGCGGAGACCCGGTTCCTGGTGCTCGAGATGGGTGCGCGGGGAATCGGGCACATCCGCTACCTGACCGAGATCGCCCGGCCGAAGATCGGCGTCGTGCTGAACGTCGGGGCCGCGCACATCGGCGAGTTCGGCTCGGTCGAGGGCACCGCTCAGGCCAAGGGCGAGCTGGTCGAATCCCTGCCCGCGGACGGGGTGGCCATCCTGAACGCCGATGATCCGCTGGTGGCGGGCATGGCGTCGCGGACGGTGGCTCCGGTGGTGCTGACCGGTGAGGCCTCGTCGGCGGCGGTGTCCGCTTCCGATGTGGTGCTCGACGATGCGGGTCGGGCGTCATACGTGCTGAGATCTGCTGAAAAATCCGGACATGTTCGGCTCGCCGTGGCCGGTCGTCATCAAGTCGCGAACACGCTCGCCGCGGCTGCTGTGGCGCTGCACGCCGGCATGGACTTCGACGCGGTGGTGGCGGCGCTCGGCTCGGTCGGCGTCGTCTCCGGCCGCCGGATGGACGTCTTCGATCGGCAGGACGGGGTGCGGGTCGTCGACGACTCGTACAACGCCAACCCCTCCTCGATGTCCGCCGCGCTGCGCGCCTTGGCGTCGATGGGTTCCGGTCGGCGGACGACGGCGGTGCTCGGTTACATGGCCGAGCTGGGCGAATACGAAATATCCGGACATTCTGAGGTCGGCGAGCTGGCCGCCTCGCTGGGTATCGACCGCCTGATCGTCGTGGGCGCGAACGCCCGGCCGATCTTGGACGGTGCTGCCGCGGTCGCTGACCGGTTCTTCGCCGCCGACCAGGCCGAAGCCATCGCCATCCTGGAGAAGGACCTGCGCGCCGACGACGTCGTGCTGGTCAAGGGTTCCCGGTACCGCACGTGGGACGTCGCCGACTGGCTGCGGCGTTCCGAGGAGGTTCAGCCCAAGTGAGGGCAGTAATCGTCGCGGCCGCGGTCGCCTTTCTCATCTCGCTGTTCGGCACCCCGGTCGCGATCAAGGTCTTCTCGGCCCTCAAGGCCGGGCAGCCGATCCGCACCATCGGACCGCAGACCCACCTGGGCAAGCGGGGCACCCCGACGATGGGCGGCGTGGCGTTCATCCTCGCCACGGTCTTCGCGTACGTCGCCGGCCACCTGGCGCTGACCACCCTGCCGGACCGGCAGATCGCCCAGGAGAAGCCGACCATGACCGCCCTGGTCCTGCTCGGTCTCTTCGTGTTCTGCGGCGCCGTCGGCTTCCTCGACGACTTCCTGAAGGTCCGCAAGAAGAACTCGGACGGCCTCAGCGCCAAGGGCAAACTCCTCGGCCAGCTGCTGATCGGCACGGCCTTCGGCCTCGTGGCGCTCAACTTCAAGAGCACCAACGGCCA
Organism: Actinoplanes sp. OR16; assembly: GCF_004001265.1. Lineage (GTDB taxonomy): Bacteria > Actinomycetota > Actinomycetes > Mycobacteriales > Micromonosporaceae > Actinoplanes. The sequence goes on from NZ_AP019371.1 coordinate 3,925,243, forward strand.
GACGGTGGCGAGCGAGCACATCTCCTTCATCCGCGACGTGAGCTGGCTGGACGTCGGCAAGGTCGGCTCGGTCATGGTCTTCGTCTTCGTCATCATGGCGATGTCGAACGGCGTGAACCTCACCGACGGACTCGACGGCCTGGCCACCGGTGCGTCGATCCTCGTGCTCGGCGCGTATTCGCTGATCGGCTTCTGGCAGTACCGGCACTGGTGCGGCGACGACGACTACCGCCTGACCAGCGAACTCACCCAGCAGCACTGCTATCAGGTCCGCGACCCCTTGGAAATCGCCATGATCGCGGCGGCCGCCGCGGCGGCCTGCGTCGGCTTCCTCTGGTGGAACACCAACCCGGCCCGCATCTTCATGGGCGACACCGGGGCGCTCGCCCTCGGCGGCCTGATCGGCGGCCTGGCCGTGGCGACCCGCACGACCCTGCTCTCGGTCATCATCGGCGGCCTCTTCGTCATCATCACGATGTCGGTGGTCATCCAGATCATCTCCTTCAAGACCACCGGTAAGCGCGTCTTCCGGATGTCCCCCCTCCAGCACCACTTCGAACTGGCCGGCTGGTCCGAGGTCAACATCGTCGTCCGCTTCTGGATCATCGCGGGCATCTGCGCGGCGATCGGGCTGGGCCTGTTCTACAGCGACCACCTGGCGGTCATGGGCTGATTCGTCGGCTGGCTGTGGCTGGTTGCTGTCCGCACCCGGTACTACGGCAATGGGCCACAGCCGATCTTCGTCGGCTGTGGCCCATTGCTGTCTGGTGGTGGTGAGGGCGGTTGTAGGTGGGGCCGGCCGTCACTTTTCTTCGCGTCGTGCATGCATTCCGTGCGTTGCCAGTGCCAGTGCCAGTGCCAGTGCCAGTGCCGGTGCCAGTGCCAGTGCCGGTGCCGGTGCCGGTGCCGGTGCTGCTGCTGCCGGATCTTGGGTGATTGTCGACCCTCCGATGTTCAAGGTCGCCCAAGATCTGCGGGGGTGTGGCGTCGGGTGCTCCAAGAGCGCGTGGTGGTGTGGGGTGGTGCTCGCGTGTTCCAAGATCGCGGGGGCTGTGGATGGCGTCCGGGCGCTCCAAGATCGCTGGCGGGGCGGGGCGGGGCGGGGCGGGGCGGGGCGGGGCGTGGCGGGGCGTGGCGGGGCGTGGCGGGGCGAGACGTGGCAAGACGTGGCGTGGCGTGGCGCGGCGAGACGTGGCGTGGCGGGGCGAGACGTGGCGTGGCGCGGCGGGGCGCGGCGGGGCGAGACGTGGCAAGACGTGGCGTGGCGGGGCGAGACGTGGCGTGGCGTGGCGCGGCGGGGCGAGACGTGGCGGGGCGTGGCGCGGCAAGGCGAGACGTGGCGACTGCCCTGTGTTCTGGGCGTGGTTGATTGATGGAAAGTTGTGGGGCCCAGAGCACCCGCAGCGCTCCATGAAGCCGAGACCATCCAAGATCGCGATCACTGTCCGCAGCCGTGAGCTGATCACGCTCTTTGCGCCGGCCTGATGAGCGCCGTGAGCCGTGTCGCGAGGCGGCCGTCGATCTCGCGCGGATCTTGGGCGGAATTTGATCCTCTGACGTGCCGGAACGCTCAAGATTCTGGGCCTGGCACACGGCGGGTCCGCCATCGCGGAGGTGGGGCGCGCGAGGTGGGGTGCGGCGTTGGATCCTGGCAGTGGGTGACCGGGTGCGGTGTGGGAGGGACGGGGGTGTGGGTGGCCGGGGGCTTCGGTCGTACGAGAAATCGGGGTCGGGGTGAGAGTGACCTGCGCCGGAACCAGCGCGACACGCCGGGGTGTGACGGTGTGGATGGTGGACATCGGACGATGATGGGGATATGGCGGACGACCGTAACCAGAAGGACCGCCCGTCGCTGAGCCGGCAGCTGATGCCCGCGGTGCACGGGCTGCTCGCTCGGCCCCTCTCGTCCTACTACCTGCTCATCGCCAGTTCCGGGTTGCTGCTGCTCATCGGACTCACCATGGTGTTCTCGGCGACGAGCGTGGAGGCGTACGCGAAGAACGGCAACGCGTTCTCCGAGATCTCCAGTCAGGCGGTCTACGCGCTGCTCGGACTGGTGGCGTTCTGGGTGTGCCAGCGGCTTCCGGCGCAGACGTTGCGGACGCTCGGGAAGTACATCATGGGTGTCGCGGTCGTGCTGCTGGTGATCCTGGCGGTGCTGCACGCCCTGCGATCGGCCGGGATCACGAAGAGCCTGGGGCCGATCAAGGCGGACCTGAACTGGCTGTACTTCGGGCCGGTCAGCATGCAGCCGGGTGAGATCGCCAAGGTCGGCATGGTGCTCTGGGGCGCCGACGTGATCGCCCGCAAGGGGCCGAAGCTGGCACACTGGCGCGAGCTGGCGATGCCGCTGTTCCCGGTCGTCGGGCTGCTGTTCGTGCTCGTCGGCTACAACGACCTGGGCACCATGCTGGTGCTGCTCGCGCTGATCGTCGGCCTGCTCTGGGCGGCCGGGGTGCGGATGCGGTTCTTCGCGGCGCTCGGTGTGCTCGGTCTGGCCGGTGTCAGCCTGCTGATCGCGGCGGCGTCGCGCGGCGCCGGGTCCGGTGCCACCGGGGAACCCAACTACCGGCTGGAGCGGCTCACCAGCTTCATGACGCCGCTCAGCGAGTGCGACATCGACAAGGCCTGTTACCAGATCATCCAGGGCCGCTCGGCGATCTTCGAGGGCGGCTGGTTCGGCGTCGGGCTCGGCAAGGGCGCGCTGAAGTGGGGCTGGGTGCCGGAGGCCGAGAACGACTTCATCTTCTCGATCGTGGCGGAGGAGCTCGGCGTCGTCGGGTGTGCCGTGGTGCTGGCGTTGCTCTCCGTGCTGGCGTACACCGGGTTCCGGATCGCCCGCCGTTCGCAGGACCCGTTCCGCCGCCTCGCCGCCTCCGCGATCACCACCTGGCTGGTCGCCCAGGCCGTGATCAACATGGGCGGGGTGGTCGGGCTGCTGCCGATCACCGGGCTTCCGCTACCGTTCATCTCCGCAGGTGGTAGCGCTCTCGTGGTGACCCTGGCGGCGATCGGCATGCTCGCCTCGTTCGCCCGGGCGGAACCGGATGCCGCGCGAGCGCTGAACGCCCGTCCGACCCCGAGATGGGTGCGACTACTGTGGGCCCCGCTGCCGCCGCTACCCCCGGCGCGGCGCTCGGGTCCGGCGCGTCCGCCGGTCCAGAAGAAGGCAGTCGGAGTGGGGGACGGAAGGAGACGGTGATGAGCCTGCGGTCGGTCGTGCTCGCCGGAGGAGGCACCGGTGGTCACATCTACCCGCTGCTCGCCTTCGCCGACGCTCTGCGGCGCCACTTCCCGAACATCCGGATCACGACGCTGGGCAGCCCGAAGGGCATGGAGAACCAGCTGATCCCGGCGGCGGGTTACGACCTGCGCAACATCCCGGCGTTCCAGCTGCCCCGGTCGCTGAACCTGGATCTGCTGCGCACGCCGGACCGGATGTACAAGTCGGCGCACGCGGCCGGTGAGATCATCGACGAGGTGCAGGCCGAGGTCGTCGTCGGGTTCGGTGGCTACGTGTCGGTGCCGGCGTACCTCGCGGCCTGGCGCCGCGAGCTGCCCATCGTGATCCACGAGGTGAACGTGCCGCCGGGCGTCGCGAACCGGATGGGCATGAAGTTCACCAAGCGCGTGGCGGTGGGCTTCCCGCACCAGCTGGAGCAGGCCGAGTCGCTGCGCAACGCCCGGCTCGTCGGCGTGCCGCTGCGCACCGGCATCACATACATGGACCGGCCGGCCCTGCGCCCGCAGGCCCTCTATCACTTCGGGCTCCGCCCCGACCTGCCGGTGCTCTTCGTCTCCGGCGGCTCGTCCGGTGCCCGGACCATCAACCTGGCCGTCGCCGCCGCCGCGAAACGGCTCGCGCACGCCGGTATCCAGGTGCTGCACGTGCAGGGCGGCCGCAACGACCCGTTCGAGGTGCCGAACGACCTGCCTGTCCCGTACGTGGTGGTCCCGTACCTCTCGGAGATGGAACTCGGCTACGCGGCCGCCGACCTGATGCTCTGCCGCGGCGGCGCGATCACGGTGGCCGAGACCACGGCGCTCGGCATGCCGGCGATCTACGTGCCGTACCCGTACAGCAACCAGGAGCAGCGCCGCAACGCGCTGCCCGTGGTGGAGGCCGGTGGCGGCCTGCTCGTGGACAACAGCGAGCTGACCCCGGACTGGATCGAACGCAACATCATCCCGATCGCGCGGGACCGGCAGCGGCTCGGCGCGATGGGTGCGGCCGCGGCGCGGTATGGACGCCGCGACGGTGACGAGGCGCTGCTGCGCTACGTGCTCGAAGCGGTGAGCTGAAGTTGACTGAGGGAGCAGACCTGTGAACACGGCTGAGCTGACGCCGGCCGGCGAGTTGACCGCCGAGGACCTGGGCAGCGTGCACCTGATCGGCATCGGCGGGGTCGGCATGGCCGGCCTGGCCCGCCTGCTGCTGACCCGGGGTGTCCCGGTCTCCGGCAGCGAGCTGCGCGAGTGGCCGGCCCTCACGGCGCTGCGGGCGCTCGGCGGCACCGTGCACATGTCGCACGTCGCGTCGAACCTCGACGGCGTGGACACGGTCGTCTACTCGACCGCGATCCCGCAGGACCACATCGAGCTCGCCGAGGCGCGCCGCCGCGGGTTGCGGGTGCTGCACCGCTCGGAGGCCCTCGCCGTGGCCATGACGAACCGGCAGGGCATCGCGATCGCCGGCACCCACGGCAAGACCACCACCACCTCGATCATGACGGTGATCCTGCAGCACGCCGGTCAGGACCCGTCGTTCGTGATCGGCGGCGAGATCTCGGCGGCCGGCGCGGCCGGGCACCACGGCACCGGGCCGCACTTCGTGGTCGAGGCGGACGAGAGCGACAAGTCGTTCCTGATCTACCGGCCGCACGTCGCGATCATCACGAACATCGAGGGTGACCACCTCAACAACTGGGGTGACCTGGAGTCGCTGAAGGCCGGGTTCCTGGAGTTCGGCTCGCTGGCCGACGGGTTCGTCGTGACCTGCGCTGACGGTCCGGGCACCGACGAGCTGATCGCGGGGCTCAAGGCCGAGGGCAAGACCGTCTACACGTACGGGGAATCGGAGTCCGCCGATCTCCGGATCAGTGACGTGGTCTCGTCCACCAGTGGTGTGCGATACCAGGCCGTCCTCGACGGCAAGCCGCTCGGCGAGGTGAAGCTGGCGCTGCCCGGCAAGCACATGGGCCTGAACAGCGCGGCCACCGTGCTGACCGCGCTGAAGCTGGGCCTGCCGCTGGACAAGGTGATCGAGGCGCTGGAGTCGTTCCCGGGGGTTCGCCGCCGGTTCGAGCGCAAGGGCATCGCCGCCGGGGTCCGGGTCTACGACGAGTACGCCTACCACCCCACCTCCGTGCAGGCCGCGCTGCGGACGCTGCGGGAGGTGGCCGGCGACGGGCGGCTGCTCGTGGTCTTCCAGCCGTACCGGGTCTACCGCACCCGGGACCTGCAGGCCGAGCTGGCCGAGGGCCTCGCCGTCGCCGACGAGGTGATCTGCATGGAGGTGTTCGGCCCGGGGGAGACCCGCGGACCGGGCGAGGGCGGCCGGGCGCTGACCGCGGCGATCGACCTGCCGGACGACCGGAAGGTCTTCGTGCCGGACTGGGACGACGTGCCGGCCGAGGTGGTCCGCCGCAGCCGGCCGGGCGACGTGGTGGTGACGATGGGCGCGCCGCCGATCTCGCTGATGGGCGACGAGCTGCTGGCCGCGCTCGCCGAGGCCGACCAGCAGCCGGACCTGGCGCGCTGAAGAGGTGACCGGCGGCGGGAACCGTAACTGGCGGCTGGTCCGCGCGAACACCGACGCGGTCCCGTCGTCGGCGCGCCGGTTCATGGCCCGGGCCCGGCAGCGCAAGCTGAAGGCCGCGATGCCGTGGCTGATCGGCGCCGGCGTGCTGCTGGCCGTCGGTGGCCTGGTCTGGCTGGTCTACGGCACCGCGGTGCTCGGCGTGCGCCAGGTCGAGGTGGTCGGCACCGAACTGCTCGATCCCGAGCAGGTACGCCAGGCCGCCGCGATCCCGGACAACCGCCCGCTGGCGAGGGTCGACCTCGGCGCGGCCGGCGCCCGGGTCCGCGAGCTGCCCGCCGTGGACCGGGTCGTGATCAGCCGCAGCTGGCCGTCGACCGTGGTCATCGAGGTGATCGAGCGGACGGCGGTGGCGGCGGTGCCGGCCAAGCAGGGCTTCATCCTGATCGACGACGAGGGTGTGCCGTTCCGGGCCGTCAAGGAGCAGCCGTCCGGGCTGCCGCTGGCCCGGCTCTCGGCGCCCGGCCCGTTCGACACGAACACCGAGTCGGCGCTGGCGGTGCTCGCCGCCCTCAGTGACGAACTCCGCAGACAACTCGTCGCGGTGGCCGTCCCCTCGCCGGTCCAGATCAGGTTGGAGTTGCGGAAGGGCAGGGTCGTCATCTGGGGTGACGACACCAAGAGCGACGAGAAGAGCAAGGTGGCGACCGAGCTGCTGGGACAGAAGGGCGAGGAGATCGACGTGAGCGCCCCGACGGTCGTGACAATTCGGTGATTTTCCATTGAATCCGGACGAAGACTCATGAACGTGATTTAACGGTCGAGGTTACGGGTCAGTCGGATACTCGCCACGTAAGCGGACGCGACACGCCGTCCGGGGTCTTTGGTGACGGCCGGATGTTTGCTTACGTTGCGTCGAGAGGTTTGAGTGGTTGACATAACTCTAAACCTCTAGTAGAGGGTGAGGGTTTCCTCGCCCTCCCTTGTACGGCAGCGGATGTCGAAGTGCGCCGCGACATTCGTCCACCCTGGAAGGGAAGGCTGGAGACCGATGACACCTCCACACAACTACCTGGCGGTAATCAAGGTCGTCGGTATCGGCGGCGGCGGTGTGAACGCCGTGAACCGCATGATCGAGGTCGGGCTCAAGGGCGTCGAGTTCATCGCGATCAACACGGACGCCCAGGCGCTCCTGATGAGCGACGCCGACGTGAAGCTCGACGTCGGCCGCGAGCTGACCCGCGGCCTCGGCGCCGGAGCGCAGCCCGACGTCGGCAAGAACGCCGCCGAGGACCACCGGGACGAGATCGAAGAGGTGCTCAAGGGTGCCGACATGGTCTTCGTCACCTGCGGCGAGGGCGGCGGCACCGGCACCGGCGGCGCGCCCGTCGTGGCGAACATCGCCCGCAAGCTCGGCGCGCTCACCATCGGCGTGGTCACCCGCCCGTTCTCGTTCGAGGGCAAGCGGCGGCAGGTCCAGGCCGAGGCCGGCATCGACGAGCTGCGCAACCAGTGCGACACCCTGATCGTGATCCCGAACGACCGGCTCCTCGCCCTCGGCGACCGCGGCATCAGCATGATGGACGCGTTCCGCCAGGCGGACCAGGTCCTGCTCTCCGGTGTTCAGGGCATCACCGACCTGATCACCACGCCGGGTCTGATCAACCTGGACTTCGCCGACGTGAAGAGCGTCATGAGCAACGCCGGCAGCGCGCTCATGGGTATCGGCAGCGCGCGCGGCGACAACCGCGCGGTCGAGGCCGCCGAGCGGGCCATCTCCAGCCCGCTGCTGGAGCAGAGCATGGACGGCGCCCGCGGCGTCCTGCTCTCCATCGCCGGTGGCTCGGACCTCGGCCTGTTCGAGATCAACGACGCGGCGCAGCTGGTCACCGACGCGGCCCACCCGGACGCGAACATCATCTTCGGCGCCGTGATCGACGACGCGCTCGGCGACGAGGTGCGGGTCACCGTGATCGCGGCGGGCTTCGACGGCGGCACCCCGTCGTACAAGCCGGCCGAGCCGGTCCGCAAGGTCGTCCCGCAGCCGTCGGCGCCGCCGGTCTCCGCGCCGGTGAGCCCGCCGCCGGTGCAGCCGGCCGCGACCCCGCCGCCGCGCCGGGTGCTCTTCGACGACGTGGACGTGCCGGACTTCCTGAAGAACGGCTCGTAGCACTGTCGATGGAACGTGATGAACGGCGGCGGGCCGAGCTCGCCGCCAATCTCGTGCAGGTGAACGACCGGATCGCCCGCGCCTGCGAGGCGGCCGGGCGTCCGGTGGAGAGCGTCACCCTGACCGCGGTGACGAAGACGTACCCGGCGAGCGACGTCGCTCTGCTCGCCGGGCTCGGCATCACCGATGTCGGGGAGAACAAGGACCAGGAGGCGGCGGCCAAGGCCGCCGATCTGACAGCCGCGGGCGTACGCCTTCGCTGGCACTTCGTCGGTCAGTTGCAGCGCAACAAGGTGAAGTCGGTGGTCTCGTACGCCGACGTGATCGAGTCGGTGAACTCGGAGCGCCTGGCCGAGGCCCTCGGGCGGGCGACGGCCGGCCGTGCGGTCCCGCTCGACGTGCTGATCCAGGTCAGCATCGACGGAGACCCGGCCCGTGGCGGCGTGATTGAAAATGATCTTTGGCGGGTATCCGACACGGTGACCTCATCGGACGGTCTCCGGCTCGCCGGCGTGATGGCGGTGGCGCCGCTGGGCTGGGATCCGGACCGCGCGTTCGAGCGACTGGCCCTGCTGGCCGGGGGCTTGGCCGAGCGGTATCCGGGCGCCACGACGGTCTCCGCGGGCATGAGCGGCGACCTCGAGGCGGCCGTACGGCACGGGGCGACACACGTACGGATCGGTACATCTTTACTCGGGATGCGAAACTCGCTGCGGTAGCCTTGCGCCGGGCAGCAAACTACACAGGTGTTGTTTTGCGCGACGGGTGAACCACCTCGGTGGCCGTCGCGTCTTACGACGCGGCGTCGCAGCGAGTCGTGGGTCCGAATCGGATCCGTGTGTTCGGCTCGCACAAGGGGGGACGCGGCACGCCGAAGGGGGCGCGCGCCGCACAGCGGACACGGAGGTGGGGGCATGGACGCTCGGCAAGGAGGGCTGGCATGAGCGCATTGCGTAAGGCAGGCGTTTGGCTCGGCCTCGTCGAGGAGGACGACGACCGCGGGTACGACGACCGCGGCTACCGGGAGAGCTCCTACCGTGACCGCGGGCGGGAACGGGAGCGTGACCGCTATGCCGGCGATCGCGACCGCTACGCCGACGAGTTCGCCGAGGACGACGACGAGGAGGAGCGCGCCGTTCCGCGGGCGCGGTCCGAGCGCACCCGCCTCGACCGGGTCTCCGCCGCGCGTGCCGACCTGGACCGGGAGGAGAGCGAGCGCCTCGATCGGGCGAGCGTGCGCTCCATCACCCGGCCGCAGCCGGCGCCGGAGCAGAGCAACGCCATGTCGTACTCGACCCGGGACAATCTCGCACTCAAGCCGCAGCAGCAGGCCCAGCCCCAGCCGCAGCCGCGTCAGGTGGAGGAGGAGCAGCGGTACCAGATCACCACGCTGCACCCCACCACGTACCGGGAAGCGCGCACCATCGGCGAGCACTTCCGCGACGGTGTGCCGGTCATCATCAATCTCACCGAGATGGATGAGTCGGACGCCCGCCGGCTGGTCGACTTCGCTGCCGGGCTGGCTTTCGGTCTTCGCGGTACGATCGAGCGCGTGACCAACCGGGTTTTCCTGCTCTCACCGGCGAATGTCCAGGTCACCGCAGAGGACAAGGCCAAGATCGCTGAGGGCGGCTTCTTCACTCAGAGTTGACCCGAACGAGGGATCCGCCGAACGTGCTGTCGATCGTGTTCCAGATTCTCTATATCTCGCTGTACCTCTTCTTCGTGGTGCTGCTGGCCAGGTTCGTGCTGGGTGCGGTACTCCAGTACGGACGACGGTGGCAGCCCAGCCGAGGTGCGTCCGCCGGACTCGAATCGGTGTGGAGCGTCACGGATCCGCCCCTCAAGGCGTTGAGGCGTGTGATCCCACCGCTGCGCATTGGTAACGTGAGTTTGGACCTGGCTTCCATCGTGCTGCTGGTTATCCTGTTCGTGCTCATGAACTTCGTGCTGGTTCCACTGATCAAGACATACAGCTAGACAGCAGCCCCAACCGCGGCCGCGACTGACCCGAGGAGTTTCGATGCCGCTGACCCCGGCCGACGTTCATAACGTCGCCTTCAAGAAGCCCCCGATCGGCAAGCGGGGGTATGACGAGGAGGAGGTCGACGCCTTCCTTGACGAGGTCGAGCGCGAACTCGCCCGTCTGATCGAGGAGAACAACGAGCTGCGCGCCCAGGTGGAGCGCGGTGGCCGGGGTGGCGCGCCAGTGGCCCCGGGTGCCGATCCCCGCATGGCTGCCGAGCTCAACGACCTGAAAGCCCAGCTCGACCGCGTGCAGCGGGACAAGTCGGCGGCCGAGCAGGCCGCGCGTCAGATGCAGGCCGAGCTCGAGCAGGTCCGCGCGCAGGGCCCCGGCCCGGGCGCCGGTGCCGCGGGCGCCGACGGCGAGCAGCAGGCGCTGCGGGTGCTCATGATGGCCCAGCGCACCGCCGACGACCACGTGTCCGACGCGCGCCGCGAGGCCGACAAGCTTCTCTCCGACGCCCGTTCCAAGGCGGAGGAGGTCACCCGCGAGGCGCGGGCCAAGGCCGACGCCCTCGAGCGGGACGCTCGCCAGCGTCACCAGGAGGCCATGGGCGGCCTGGACGCGAAGCGGACCGCGCTGCAGAAGCACATCGAGGAGCTGAAGCAGTTCGAGCGGGAGTACCGCACGCGGCTGAAGGCGTACCTCGAGAGCCAGCTGCGTGACCTGGACGGTCGTGGTCAGGGCCTGGAGGCCGAGCTGACCCGCGCCGACTCGGGCCGCGCCGTCGGCGGTTCCGGCGGTCTCGCCGCGGCCGGCCTCGCCGGCTCGTACGGCGGCCGTGCCAACTCCATCGAGTCGGGCCGCTGACCGAAACCCCCGGTCGAAACCGTACCGCGACGAGGATGAGCCATGATCGTTGCTAGTCTCCTGCTCATCCCCGTCGCGGTGGTGTTTCTCGCGCTCGGTTTCATCAACGGATCAAGCAGTCTTCTGATAGCCGCGATCGTGGTCAGCCTGCTCATCGCGGTGGCCCTGGTCCTCTCGGCACGCCAGGCGGCCACCCGGCGGGTCCCGGCGCGGGAGTCCGACCGGCTCCGCGACCCCGGCTGGGAAGAACGCCCCGGGCCGATGCCCGAGCCCCAGACGCCGGACTCTCCGCAGTACTCCTCGTCGGCCGAGTACTCCGAGTCGGCCGCTTACTCCCCGTCCGCGCAGTACGCCGAGTCCGCCCAGTACGCCGGTGGCGAGGACTCCTCGGATCCCTACGCCGGAAATTCTGCCTCGGCGGAGACGACGTTCGCAGGCGAATCAGCGCTCGCCGATCAGGTCGGCGCTGCCGTGCCCGAACCGGAGCACCCGGGGCCCGCTGACGACGAAGAAGCCTGGGAACCGGCCGAGCGCGCACACTATGCCGATTCCGACTCCGCACCCGATTACGACCACGCGGCCTCCACGATCGGCGCGGCCCGCGCCCCCGAGTCGGAGGATCCCTCGTGGCGTCGCCCGGCCGAGGCGGAGGACCGCAGCGACGAGGGTCAGCAGCCCGACGAGTTCGGCGAGCCGGACGACGACGACCCGGACGACGAGCCCCTGCCGCAGTCGGTGCGACCGGCCGACGCCGTTCTCGTGGCCCGGCTCGACGCCGAGGTGCTCGTGGTCGACGGCCGTCCCCGCTATCACATGGCGGACTGCCCGCACCTGGTCGGCCGGCTCACCGAGCCGCTGCCGGTGAACGAGGCGGTCGAGCTCGGCTTCAGCCCGTGCGGCCTGTGCCGGCCGGTGGACCGGCTGGTCGCCGCCGTAGCCCCGCACTGATCAAGCGATGAGGACCGTCGCGGTCAGGGTCAAGCCCGGTGCCGGCCGGGATCGTGTCGGCGGCCGCTATGACGGACCGCACGGACCCGCCCTGATCGTCGCGGTGAGCGCCCCCGCGGTGGACGGCCGGGCCACCGAGGCGGTCCGCCGGGCGCTCGCCAAGGCGCTGGGTGTCCGGCCCGCCGGCGTCGAGCTGAAGATCGGCGCGACGAGCCGGGACAAGGTCTACGCGGTAGCTGCTCCACCCGAGGAGTGGGAGCCACGGCTCGCCGACCTGCTCTACTGACTCGTGGTAATCGGTGGGTCACGTGAGGTGTATCGTCGTACATCCGACGGCCCGGCGACGGTTGTCGGGACACCTTCACCTTCCGTATCCTTGCCACCCTCATGAGTGGCCGGCTGTTTCCCGCCGCGCCGTTTGTGCAGTTGAGGGAAGATCTACGGCGGCGACCCCCTGAGGGCAAGACCAATCAGCTGACCGCCGCGCCGAGCGCGGCCGAGGGAGCGACGATGGCCAAGGCAACCGACGTCCGGTCCGGTGCGTCCGCCGCTGAGCGGAGCCGCAGCGCGGCGGAGACCGACGAGATCCGGCAGGCTCTGGTCGCGCGGCTCGCCGAGCTGCAGGCCGAGTACGATCAGTCGCTCAGCGAGATCACCGAGCTGCAGCGCGAGCGGGTCGCCGACTCGGCCGGGGACGACCAGGCCGACACCGGGACCAAGACGTTCGAGCGGGAGCAGGAGATCACGCTGGCCAACAACCTGCTCGAGCGGATCACACAGGCGGAACGCGCCATCGAACGGCTCGGGACGGGCAACTACGGTTGGTGCGAGCGGTGCGGTAACCAGATCCCGGTCGAGCGGCTGGCGGCGTTCCCGTCCGCGACGCTCTGTGTCTCTTGTAAGCAGTTGGAGGAACGACGCTGAACGCCGACGAGCCGGCGACCGTGAAACCGCGGTTCGCCCCCCGCGCCGTGGCCGTGCTGGCCGCGACCGCTGTGATCGCCGTCGCGGTCGACCAGTGGGTGAAACACCTCTCCACCGAGAACCTGGAGCCGGGTGAGCCGGTCCGCATCCTCGGGGGCCTGGTCTACCTCTCCCTGTTCCGTAACGGCGGGGCGGCGTTCAGCCTGGGCAGTGACTACACCTGGGTCTTCCCGCTGATCACGCTCATCGTGGTCGGCTGGATCGGCTGGATGGCGAGCCGGCTGCGGTCGGTGCCGTGGGCGATCGCCCTGGGCCTGGTGCTCGGCGGCGCGCTGGGCAACCTCGGCGACCGGTTGTTCCGGGCGCCCAGCTTCCTGCACGGTCACGTGGTCGACATGATCAGCGTGTTCGGGCCGAACGGGCAGTACTTCGCGATCTTCAACATCGCCGACAGCTGCCTCAGCGTCGGTGTGGTGCTGGCGGTCCTGCTCGAACTGACCGGCCGTCAGCGGGACGGCAGCAGAGTGATCAGCGCTAAGAAGAAGACGGAGGAGCCGGCGTGAGCGGGCAGCGTTCCTTGCCGGTTCCGGACGGCCTCGACGGGATGCGCCTCGACCAGGCCGTGTCCCGGCTCTTCGGGCTCTCCCGCACGGCGGCGGCCGACCTGGTCGAGTCCGGTGACGCGCTGGTCGACGGCGTGGCCCGGCCGAAGTCGGAGAAGGTGGCGGCCGGTTCCTGGCTCGAGGTCACCCTCCCGGCGCCGGTGGCGGCCCCGGCGATCGTCGCGGCGCCGGTGCACGGCATGAAGATCATCTACAGCGACGACGACATCGTCGTGGTGGACAAGCCGGTCGGTGTGGCGGCCCACCCGAGCCCCGGCTGGACCGGTCCGACGGTGATCGGCGGACTGGCCGCGATGGGGCAGAACGTGGCGACCAGCGGCGCCGCCGAGCGACAGGGCGTGGTGCACCGGCTCGACGTCGGCACCACCGGGCTCATGGTCGTCGCCAAGAGTGAGATGGCGTACACGGCCTTGAAGCGGGCGTTCAAGGAGCGCGAGGTGGAGAAGCGGTACCACGCCGTGGTCCAGGGTCACCTGGATCCGCTGCGCGGCACCGTCGACGCCCCGATCGACAGGCATCCGACCTCGGACTGGAAGTTCGCGGTGATGTCCGGCGGCAAGCCGAGCGTGACCCACTACGACACGCTCGAGGCGTTCCGGTCGGCGAGCCTTGTCGACGTGAAGTTGGAGACCGGGCGTACGCACCAGATCCGGGTGCACTTCTCGGCGTTGCGGCACCCGTGCGTCGGCGACCTCACCTACGGCGCCGATCCCACCCTGGCGGCCAGGCTGAAACTGGACCGTCAGTGGCTTCACGCCCGCGAGCTGGCTTTTCTTCATCCCCGGACGCACGATGAGGTCCGCTTCGTCAGCGACTACCCTGACGACCTGAAATACGCGCTGGACGTCCTGGAGGACGCCGGCTGACGAGTCGGGAGTTACCGTGGGCCCCGCGCACCAGTGGCGGGCAGTCCTCTTCAGGATCGGGGGCGGCTCGCTCCGGTCATTGATCATGACCGGCGTGGCGCTGGCGGCCATCCTGACGCTGATCTCCGCGTTGATCTGGGCCGATCCCGAGCTGCCCGCCGACGAGTCCGTCGGCGAGGTGGTCCGGGTCGGCGTGGTCGAGGGCCAGTCGGTCAGCGGCTATGCCGCCTCGGCGCGGCAGGAGGTGGCCGCGCTGGGTGCCGCCGGTGACACCTGGGCGCTCATAACCTTCACGGGGTACGCCGGACCGTCCCGCCTTCCCGCCTTACTCGCCGGAGCCGCGGTGGCCCAGGTCTACACCCGGGTGCCGCTTGCCGGCACCCGGACCGAGGTCAGCCGGATCCCGGTCTATCGGCTGCCCGGCGACGTGATCGACGGCATGCTCGCGGCAGCGGTCGCCCGGGACCGTGAGGTGGCCGAGTACCGCAGGCTCGGTGAGGCGCTGACCGGGGACGGCAAGAACGAGAAGCGGCTGCGGGACGCCTATGAGGTCGCGGCGCGGACGGCGGCGCAGGAGGCGTCGGCGTACCGGGCGGGGTGTGATTGTGTCTTCGCGGCAGTGGTGCGAGCGAAGCCCGAGGTGCTCAGTGCTCTCGCCGCGGCTCCGGCCGTGCGCGTCGTCGACCCGGCGCCCGAGGTCCGGCAGCTGGACCGGACCGAGTTCCGCCCGCCGCTGCCGGAGGAGGAGACTGCCGTGCCATCCCCGTCGGCCTCCGTTGCCACCGGCACACCCGCGCCTATACCGTCGTCGATCGGGGTCCCTGTGACATCCGCCTCACCCGAAAGTTCGACTGAAGCCCCGCCCGTTTCCGTACTCCCCTCGGAGTGGGCGATTGCCGTACCCTCTGCGGCGGACGTGAGTCCTGTTCGCGACGGGTTCGGCACACCCTCAGGGACGTCCGGCCGTTAGTTTTCTCGACCGAAAACGTTCGGGTGGATGCACGGACGACGACCAGCGTGCCGCTATGTGATCAAGAACGTCCGGGGGATGGGCGGTCGGCCGGTGGCTCGAATAGGGTCTCGTCCGTAGCCTGTCACGGGGCGACAACATCGCCCATCGGGTGACCATCGCCGAGGATGACAATCGGGTAGGCGCAGAAAGGACGAGCCGTGGACGGGACCGAGACCGGCTGGGGCCGGCCTGCGGAACCAGCCCCGCGCTGGCGGGCGCTGCTCGACCGGGCCCGGCATGGCAGCCGCAGCGAGGAGCCGGAGGAGACTCCGCAGCACCAGGAGCCGCAGCAGCAGTCGCCGTGGGGCCAGCAGCAGCCCGGCCAGCAGCAGCCGGGCCGTGGTGCGGCGCCGGTGGAGCGCCGGCCGTTCAACCCCCTCGACCCGCGTGCGCAGGCCGCTCCTGAGCGCCGCGCCCCCGAGCCACCTCCCGCCGAGCGCCCGATGCCGCAGCGGCCGATCAATCCGCTCGACCCGCGCTGGCAGGCCCGTCGTGAGCCGGAGCAGCCGGCCAGTTACTTCGATCCGGGCGCGCGGCCTTCGCCCGCGGCGCCGCCGCAGCCTCAGCAACCCCCGCAGGCGCCGGCGCGCGATTATGGCGCGGCCCCTTCGTCGTACGGGTCACCCGCCCGTGATTACCCCGCCAACGGCTACGCGGCGCCGCCCCCGGCGAACGGCTATCCGGCCACCCCGCCCCCGGCGAACGGTTATGCGGCGCCGCCGGCGGCCGCCGCCTACGGCGCTTCGGCGTACGCGCCTGCTGCTCCGCCTCCGGCTCCTCCGGCAGCGCCCCCGGCCGCCCCGGCGCCGTCGACGGCCTATCCTCCGGCGCCGGCCGGTCCGGCGTACCCCCGCAATCCCGCCGCTCAGGGGCCCGTCGTGCCCCCGCAGGCCGCGCCGCGCATCCCGGTCGCCCAGCCCGCGCCGGTCTCCCCGGCGGCGCCCGCCGCCGGCGCCCGGATCGAGTGGCGGCAGACCCGGGTGGAGGACGGGGTCGACCGCGCCGCCTCGGTGCTGCGGCGCAAGCTCGGCAAGCCCCGGGTGCTGGCGTTCGCCAATCCGAAGGGCGGCGTCCACAAGACCACCGCGACGGTGCTCGCCGCGGCCACCATCGGCAGCGTGCGCGGCCGTGGCGTGCTGGCCTGGGACGACAACGAGCTGCGCGGCACGCTCGGCCTGCGGGCCGGCAGCGCCCGGCACGCCCGGACCATCAAGCACCTGCTCGCCGACCTGATGCGGATCGAGAACCTGCACGGCGACGCGCTGCTGCAGGAGCTCGACGCCTACCTGCGGCACGCCTCGGACGGCTCCTACGACGTGCTGGCCGGCGAGGAGAACCCGCGCTTCGCCCAGCGGCTCGACCAGGGGACCGTGCGGCGGGTGATGGACCTGCTGCGCCGCACCCACGACGTGATCTGCGTCGACACCGGCAACAACGTCGAGAGCGTCAACTGGCAGACGGTGATGCGCACCGCCGACCAGCTGGTGATCACCACGGTGCCGCGGGAGGACGCCGCGTTCACCGCCGACTGGATGCTCGACGTGCTCGAGGAGAGCGGGATGGGCGACATGGTGGCGAACGCCGTGACGTTGATCTCGTGCCCGTCGCCGGGTCATCTGCCGCTGCTCGAGGACTTCAAGAAGCACTTCGCCACGCGGACGAGGGCGGTCGCGGTCGTGCCCTACGACCCGGCGCTGGAGGTCGGCTCCTCGATCGAGTACGGGGACCTGCAGGCCGAGACGAGGCAGGCCTGGTTGCGGGCCGCGTCGACGATGCTGGAGCCGTTCGCCGAGTAATATTCTGGGCCGTCGACGTAAAGGGGGGCTCGGGTGTCCGACTCGTTCGTGCATCTTCATGTTCACACTGAGTATTCGATGCTCGACGGGGCTGCCCGGGTCAAGGAACTCCTCGCCGAGGCGAAACGGCTCGGCATGCCGGCCGCCGCGATCACCGACCACGGCAACATGCACGGCGCCTACGACTTCTACAAGCAGGCGCAAGCAGCCGAATTGATCCCGGTGATCGGCGTCGAGGCCTACGTCGCCCCGGAGTCCCGGCTGACCAAGAGCCGGATCAAGTGGGGTCGCCCGGAGCAGAAGTCGGACGACATCTCCGGTAACGGTGCGTACACGCACATGACCATGTGGGCGCGGAACGCCGTCGGCCTGAAGAACCTGTTCCGGCTCAACTCGCGCGGGTCCATCGAGGGCCAGCTCGGCAAGTACCCGCGGATGGACTTCGACATCATCGCGGAGCACGCCGAGGGGATCATGGGCACCACCGGCTGCCCGTCCGGCGCGGTGCAGACCCGGCTGCGGCTCGGCCAGTTCGACGAGGCGCTCAAGTCCGCCGCGATGTACCAGGAAGCCCTCGGGAAGGACAACTACTTCCTCGAGATCATGGACCACGGCCTGTCGATCGAGAAGCGGGTCCGGGACGGACTGCTGGAGATCAGCAAGAAGCTGGCCATCCCGCCGCTGGTGACGAACGACTCGCACTACGTGCACGAGGCCCAGTCCGAGGCGCACGACGTGCTGCTCTGCGTGCAGACCGGCAGCAACGTCGCCGACCCGAACCGGTTCCGCTTCGACGGCTCCGGCTACTTCGTGAAGTCGGCCGACCAGATGCGCGCCGTCGACTCCTCCGAGGCCTGGCAGGAGGGCTGCCGCAACACGCTGCTGGTGGCCGAGAAGGTGGACACCGACGGGATGTTCACCTTCAAGAACCTGATGCCGCGGTTCCCGATCCCGGACGGCTTCACCGAGGAGGAGTACTTCCGGCACGTGGCCTTCGAGGGCCTGCGCCGGCGCTTCCCGGACGGCATCCCGGACACCCACGTGAAGCAGGCCGACTACGAGCTCGGCGTCATCATCTCGATGGGCTTCCCGGCGTACTTCCTGGTGGTCGCCGACTTCATCCAGTGGGCGAAGAACAACGGCATCGCGGTCGGCCCGGGCCGTGGCTCGGCGGCGGGCTCGCTGATCGCCTACGCCATGGGGATCACCGACCTCGACCCGCTCCCGCACGGCCTGATCTTCGAGCGGTTCCTCAACCCGGAACGCATCTCGATGCCCGATGTCGACATCGACTTCGACGATCGGCGCCGCGCCGAGGTGATCCGCTACGTCACCGAGAAGTGGGGCGAGGACAAGGTCGCCCAGATCGCGACGTTCGGAACGATCAAGGCGAAGGCCGCGATCAAGGACTCGGCCCGGGTGCTGGGTTACCCGTTCGCGGTCGGCGACCGGATCACCAAGGCCATGCCGCCGGACGTCATGGGCAAGGGCATCACCCTCGGCGGCATCTTCAACAAGGAGGACAAGCGCTACAACGAGGCCGGTGAGATCCGCGGGCTCTACGAGACCGACCCGGACGTCAAGAAGGTCATCGACACCGCCCGCGGCATCGAGGGCCTGATCCGGCAGACCGGTGTGCACGCCGCCGGCGTCATCATGAGCGCCGAGCCGATCATCGACCACATCCCGCTCATGCGGCGGGCCAGCGACGGCGTCATCATCACGCAGTTCGACTACCCGACCTGCGAGACGCTCGGCCTGCTGAAGATGGACTTCCTCGGCCTGCGCAACCTGACCATCCTCGACGACGCGAACCGCAACGTCGAGCTCAACCACGGTCAGAAGCTCGACCTGCTGGCGCTGCCGCTGGACGACCCCAAGACGTACGAGCTGCTCGCCCGTGGCGACACCCTGGGCGTGTTCCAGCTGGACGGCGGGCCGATGCGCTCGCTGCTGCGCCTGATGAAGCCGGACAACTTCGAGGACATCTCCGCGGTCCTGGCGCTCTACCGCCCCGGTCCGATGGGCGTCGACTCGCACACCAACTACGCGCTCCGCAAGAACAAGCTCCAGGAGATCACCCCGATCCACCCGGAGCTGGAGGAGCCGCTGCGGGAGATCCTCGAGCCGACGTACGGCCTGATCGTCTACCAGGAGCAGGTGCAGCGCGCCGCGCAGATCCTCGCCGGTTACAGCCTCGGCCAGGCCGACCTGCTGCGTCGTGCCATGGGTAAGAAGAAGAAGGAGATCCTCGACAAGGAGTTCGTGCCGTTCCGGGACGGCTGCCGGGAGCACGGCTACTCCGACGAGGCGATCCAGGCGGTGTGGGACGTCCTGGTGCCGTTCGCCGGCTACGCGTTCAACAAGGCGCACTCCGCGGCGTACGGGCTGGTGTCGTACTGGACCGCCTACCTGAAGGCGCACTACCCCGCGGAGTACATGGCCGGGCTGCTCACCAGCGTCGGCGACGACAAGGACAAGATGGCCATGTACCTGGCGGAGTGCCGCCGCATGGGCATCCAGGTGCTGCCGCCGGACGTGAACCAGTCCGCCGGGCCGTTCACCCCGGTCGGCACCGACATCCGCTTCGGCCTCGGCGCGGTCCGCAACGTCGGTGGCAACGTGGTGGAGGCGATCGCCCGGTGCCGGAAGGAGAAGGGCGACTACAACGACTTCTACGACTTCCTGTCGAAGGTGGACGCGGTCGCCTGCAACAAGAGGACCATCGAATCGCTGATCAAGGCCGGCGCGTTCGACTCGATGAAGCACAGCCGCAAGGGCCTGCTGGCGGTGCACGCCGAGGCGATCGACGCGTACGCCGACGTGAAGCGCAACGAGGCGGCCGGCCAGTTCGACCTGTTCGGCGCGTTCGGCGACTCCGACTCCGGGGTCTCCTCGACGGTGGCGATGCCGGTCATCGGCGACTCCGAGTGGGACAAGCGGGACAAGCTGGCGTTCGAGCGGGAGATGCTCGGCCTCTACGTCTCCGACCACCCGCTCGCCGGCCTGGAGGTGCTGCTGCAGAACGCGGCGGACACCAGCATCGCGGCGCTGAACGAGGAGGGCTCGGTCCCGGACGGCCAGGTCGTCACGCTCGCCGGCATCCTCACCGGCGTCCAGCGACGGATCACCAAGCAGGGCCGGGCGTGGGCCTCGGCCACCCTGGAGGACCTGGCCGGCGGCGTCGAGGCGCTCTTCTTCCCGAACACCTACGAGCTGGTCGGGCAGTACATCGCCGAGGACGCGATCGTGGTGGTCAAGGGCCGGATCGACAGGCGCGACGATCAGGCGCGGATCATGGCGATGGACATGTCGATCCCGGATGTGACCAGCAACCCGGACAGCAAGCCGGTCACCCTGACGATGCCGATCACTCGGTGCACGCCACCGCTCGTGGACGAGCTGAAGGAGATCCTGATCAGCCACCCCGGGGACACCGAGGTGCACGTCCACCTGCAGAACGGCAGCCGGACCACGGTGATGCGCCTCGGTGGCGTGCGCGTCGCGCCCACCCCGGCGCTCCGAGCCGACCTCAAGATGATTCTCGGCCCGTCCGCAGTCGCCTGACAGCGGCGTCCCAGCGCTGATCTGGAAGGATCGTAGGGTGCAACCGAGCGATCTCGAACCGCCGCCCTACGATCCCGGCCCGCCGCCGGAGCAGCGGTGGCAGCCTCGTCGTGGCCCGCGCCGGCCGGTGGGGCGGACGGCGGTCGTCACGTTCGTCACCCTCGCCGTGGTCAGCGCGCTGGGCGTACCGCTCGGCCTGCTCTGGCGGTGGCTCTCCCCGGGCGTCCCGGTGGTCGACGTCGGCGACAGCGGGATCGTGGTGAACGACCCGTCGCCCGAGCAGTACATCGCGGCGGACGGCTGGTTCACCCTGCTCGGGATCGCGTTCGGGATCGTCGTGGCGATCGCTGCCTGGCTGGTGCTGCGCCGCGATCGCGGGCCGTTCCTGCTGGCCGGCGTCGTGGGCGGGACCTTCGTGGCCGGCCACTGGGTGGCGCCGATGGTCGGCGAGATGATCGGCCGGGACGCGTACGAGCAGTGGCGGTCCTCGGCGGCACAGGGCGCGACCTATCTCGCGCCGCCCGAGGTGCACTCGCTCGGCCCGACGCTGGTGCCGGCGTTCGCCGCCGCTATCGTGCTGACGCTGCTGGCCGGCTGGTCGAACGACCCCGACCTGGACCAGCCTGGTGCCGCCCCCGGCTACGGGCCGAACCACCCGCCCTTCGATGCCCGCGCCGGTTTCCAAGATCCGGCTTCCCGGGACTCGTCGGTGTTCCAAGATCCGGGTGTGCGGGACTCGGCGTTCCAAGATCGGCAGGTCGAGCGGGCCTCGGACGGGAGCGACGACTCAGTTGGGGCTGGCGGGCCGGGCGAGGTCGGACAGCGGGACGGGGACGGCGCGGACCCGCGCCAGCAGGCCTGACTCCCGGTTGAGCAGCCGCAGTTCGGTACGCAGCCGGGTGGCCGTGTCGGGCGTGGCGAGCAGCAGTTGTCGTTCCTCCACGGTGAGCTGCGCGGTCGCGGCCACCAGATGGGAGAGCACCGTCGGGTCGTCCGGCACCTGGTCGAGCGCTTCGCTGTTCGGCCGCAGCAGCTCCAGGTAGGCCCGGAAGGCGGTCAGCACCCGGGGCGCCAGCAGATGCGCGACCTGGTCGGCCTCGTCCTCGTCCTCGAGCCAGCGGACCCGGGCGGTGAGGTACGGCTCGGCGCCCTGCTCGATGCTCTGCACGCTGAACCGGCGCCGCCCGACGGTCATGATGTCGAACCGGCCGTCAGGTAGCTCGGTGACGTGCCGCAACTCGGCGGTGCAGCCCACCTCGTACAGATCCTCGGCTCGCACCGGCGGCACCGACGGGTCCTCGCCGTCGACCGGGTCGGGCGCGACCTCGCTGCCGTGCCGCAGGGTCACCACGCCGAACTCGTGCGGCTCGTCGGCGGACTGCGCCACCAGCTCCCGCACGAGAGTGCGGTATCGCTCCTCGAAGATGTGGAGGGGCAGCACCAGCCCGGGAAAGAGCACCGTGCTCAACGGGAAGACCGGCAGCCGATCGCTCACGCGCTCAGCCTAGTCGAGCACTGACCTTGGTCAACCCGGCGCGGTACGGCAAACCGTGTCCCAACGCCTGGGCCGGGGGCGTCGGCTTCGCTGGCCGTGCTGGTGGCGGCCTAGACTAGGACCGTGCTGAATCGGATCGACCTGCGCGGCTCCACTCGTGACCCGCGCGGACTGCTGCCCCGTGCCCAGCTCGACGTCTCCGTGGCCGTCGAGCGGATCCGCCCGGTCGTCGAGGCGGTCCATCAGCATGGATTCAGCGCGATCCTCGAGGCCACCGAGCGATTCGACGGCGTGAAGCTGGAGCGCCTGCGCGTCCCGGCCGAGGCGATCACCGAGGCCGAGGCGACCCTCGACCCGGAGGTCCGCGCCGCGCTGCTCGAAGCGATCAAGCGGGCCCGCAAGGTGCACCGTGATCAGCGTCGCACCGACACCACCACGCAGGTCGTGCCGGGCGGCACGGTCACCGAGCGCTGGGTGCCGGTCCGCCGGGTCGGCCTCTACGTGCCGGGTGGCCTCGCGGTCTATCCGTCCACCGTGGTCATGAACGTGGTGCCCGCCCAGGAGGCCGGCGTCGAGGGCCTGGTCGTGGCGAGCCCGCCGCAGCCGGACAACGGCGGCCTGCCGGACGCCCGGGTGCTCGCCGCGTGCGCGCTGCTCGGTGTGACCGAGGTCTACGCGGTCGGCGGCGCCCAGGCGATTGCGATGCTGGGCTACGGCGCCGACGGGGTGGACGCCGGTGACCGCTGCGAGCCGGTCGACGTCATCACCGGTCCCGGCAACATCTGGGTGACCGCCGCGAAGCGGCTGCTCCGCGGCGTCGTCGGGATCGACGCCGAGGCCGGTCCCACCGAGATCGCGATCCTGGCCGACGAGACGGCCGACCCGCGGCACGTCGCCGCCGACCTGATCAGTCAGGCCGAGCACGACCCGCTGGCGGCGAGCGTCCTCGTCACCGACTCGCCGGCGCTGGTCGATGCGGTCGAGGCGGAGCTCGCGGTGCAGGTGACCAGGACCAAGCACGATGAGCGCGTACGCACGGCGCTCACCGGCGAGCAGTCCGGCATCGTCCTGGTCGACGACCTGGAGCAGGGGCTGCGGGTCGTCGACGCGTACGCCGCCGAGCACCTGGAGATCCAGACGCGGGACGCGCGCGAGTGGGCCCTGCGGGTCCGCAACGCCGGTGCGATCTTCGTGGGCGCCTGGTCGCCGGTGTCGCTCGGTGACTACGCGGCCGGCTCCAACCACGTGCTGCCGACCGGTGGCTGCGCGCGGCACTCGTCCGGTCTGTCGGTGCAGTCGTTCCTGCGCGGCATCCACGTCGTGGAGTACGACGAGGCCGCGCTGCGCGACGTCGCGGGTCACGTGGTGGCCCTGTCCACTGCCGAAGATCTCCCGGCGCACGGCGACGCAGTGAAGGCAAGGTTCTCTCAGTGACCACTATCGACGACCTGCCGATCCGGGACGATCTGCGCGGCAAGTCGCCCTATGGCGCGCCGCAGCTCGACGTACCGATCCGGTTGAACACGAACGAGAACTCCTACTCCGTCCCGGACGACGTGGTCGAGGCGATCGGCAAGGCCGTGCAGGCCGAGCTGCGCGACCTCAACCGCTACCCGGACCGGGACGCGATAGCGCTCCGCAACGAGCTGGCCGGTTACCTCGGCCACGACCTGACCACGGCGAACGTGTGGGCGGCCAACGGCTCCAACGAGGTTCAGCAGCAGCTGCTGCAGGCGTTCGGCGGGCCGGGCCGGTCGGCGCTGGGGTTCGGCCCGTCGTACTCGATGCATCCGCTCCTGGCCCAGGGCACCGGCACCCGCTGGATCGGCGCGCTGCGTGACCCCGACTTCGGGCTGAGCGCCGAGGCGGCGGTCGCCGAGATCGAGAAGCACGACCCCGACCTGGTCTTCGTCTGCTCGCCGAACAACCCGACCGGCACGGCGCTGGACCCGTCCGTCGTGGACGCGATCCTGGCGACCGCGCGCGGCATGGTGATCGTCGACGAGGCGTACACCGAATTCGCCCGGCCCGGCACGCCGAGCGCGCTGACCCTGCTGCCCGGCCACCCGCGGCTGGTGGTGAGCCGGACCATGAGCAAGGCGTTCGGCTTCGCCGGCGGCCGGCTGGGTTACCTCGCCGCCGACCCGGCAGTGGTCGACGCGGTGCAGCTGGTCCGGCTGCCCTACCACCTCTCCGCGATCAGCCAGGCGGCCGCGCGGGCCGCCGTGGCGCACCGGGCCTCGCTGCTCGCCACCGTCGAGGCGATCAAGGAGCAGCGCGACCGGATCGTCACCACGCTGCGGGACCGCGGTGTCCGGGTGGCCGACAGCGACGCCAACTTCGTGCTGTTCGCGACTCAGCCCGATCAGAAGGCCGCCTGGCAGGCCTTCCTCGACCGCGGAGTGCTGATCCGCGACGTCGGCCTGGCCGGCTGGCTGCGGGTGACCGCCGGCACCGAATCCGAGACCACCGCCTTCCTGAACGCCGCTGAGGAGATTCTTTCGTGAGCGAGCGAAGCGAGCGCAGGAAGCTCAGTGCCGTTGCGGGTCACCGCGCCGACGAACGAAGTGAGGAGGGGCTGTGAGCCGCACCGGCCGCATCGACCGCGTGACAAACGAGACGAAGGTGCTCGTCGAGATCGACCTCGACGGCACCGGCAAGGGCGACCTGAGCACCGGCGTGGGCTTCTACGACCACATGCTCAACCAGCTCGCCAAGCACGGCGGATTCGACCTCACCGTGCGGACCGAGGGTGACCTGGAGATCGACTCGCACCACACCATCGAGGACACCGCGATCGCGCTGGGCGAGGCCTTCGCGCAGGCGCTCGGCGACAAGCGGGGCATCCGGCGGTACGGGTCGGCGACCATCCCGATGGACGAGGTGCTGGTCCGGGCGGCGGTCGACCTCTCCGGCCGGCCCTATGTGGTCCACGACGAGCCGCTGCTGACGCCGTACATCGGCCCGGTCTACGCGACGAGCATGACCCGGCACATCTTCGAGGCGTTCGGGCACGCCGCGAAGGTCACCCTGCACGTGGACGTGCTGCGCGCCTGCCGTCCCGGCGGCCACCCGGACGCGCACCACGTCGTCGAGGCCCAGTTCAAGGCGTTCTCCCGGGCGCTGCGCGAGGCCGTCGAGATCGACCCGCGCAACGCCGGCTCGCTGCCGTCGACGAAGGGAGTGCTGTGATCTCGCTGATCCTGTTCGCTCTCGCCGGCATCCTGGTCGGGGGCGTGGTCCAGCTGGTCAAGGCGGGCGCCACGAAGTTCAGCATCGGCCTGGTGGGCGTGCTCGCCGCGCTCGCCACGGCCGGCGGCTTCGCCTGGTGGCCGATGGGGGAGGCCTGAGATGGCTGCCAACGTGGTGATCCTGGACTACGGCTCGGGGAACCTGCGCTCGGCGGAACGGGCCGTCGCCCGGACCGGCGCCGACGTGACGGTGACCAGCGACCTCGCCGCGGCCGCCGCCGCGGACGGTCTCGTGGTGCCGGGCGTCGGGGCGTACGCGGCCTGCATGGCGGGCATCGAAGCGCTCGGCGCCGGACCGGTGATCGCGGACCGGGTCGCGGCCGGCAAGCCGGTGCTCGGCATCTGCGTCGGCATGCAGGTCCTCTTCGACTCGGGGGTCGAGCACGGCGTGGAGACGAAAGGCCTGGGCCTGCTGCCCGGGTCGGTCACCAAGCTCTCCGCCGAGCGGATCCCGCACATGGGCTGGAACACCGTCGAGGTCGCCGCGGGCTCCCGGCTGCTGGCCGGTCTCGCCCCCGACGAGCGGTTCTACTTCGTCCACTCCTACGCCGCACAGGATCTCGCGGCGCTGGGGGATGCCGCGGTGACCACCGCGGCCCACGACCTGCCGTTCGCCGCGGTCGTGGAGGCCGGCGCGCTCAGCGCTGCGCAATTCCACCCGGAGAAGTCGTCGGACGCCGGATATCTGCTGCTCCGCAACTGGGTCGCAGGGCTGGAGTGAGCAAGGAACGTGCGCGGCGGCGGGCCGAGAGGCTCGCCGTCCTGGAGAAGGAGAAGTCCGCCCGGGCCCGGAAGGTCGCCCGACGATCCAAGATCCGCACATTCCGCAAGAAGGTCACACCGCGCTTCGGCCGGGATGGACGGCTCTACCATCGCAGCCGCCGCCAGCGCCTCGGCATCGTCGTCGTGACGCTGCTGGCCGTCGCCGCGGTCTGGACCTTCATCCCGGAGCTAGCCCTCCGCGTCATCCTCACCGCCCTCATCGTTCTGGCCTTGCCCGCCCTCGTGGTCGTGGTGCTCGGCCGCCGTTCCTCATGAAGAGTTCCTTAGGAGAATCGTGACGCTCCAGCTTCTTCCCGCCGTCGACGTCGCCGACGGTCAGGCCGTCCGCCTGGTGCAGGGTGCCGCCGGCTCGGAGACCGCGTACGGCGACCCGCTCGAAGCCGCCCTGGCCTGGCAGAACGACGGCGCCGAGTGGATCCACCTGGTCGACCTGGACGCCGCCTTCGGCCGGGGCTCGAACGCCGAGCTGCTCGCCGACGTGGTCCGGCAGCTCGACGTGAAGGTGGAGCTCTCCGGTGGCATCCGGGACGACGAGTCGCTGACCCGGGCCCTCGCCACCGGCGCGACCCGGGTCAACATCGGCACCGCCGCGCTCGAGGACCCGGAGTGGTGCGACCGGATCTGCGGCGAGTACGGCGACCGCGTCGCGATCGGCCTCGACGTCCGCGGCCGGACCCTCGCGGCCCGGGGCTGGACCCGCGACGGCGGCGACCTGTACGAGGTGCTCGCCCGGCTCGACAAGGCGGGCGCGTCCCGCTACGTCGTCACCGACATCACCAAGGACGGCACCCTGAAGGGCCCGAACCTGGACCTGCTCCGCGAGGTCTGCGCGGCCACCGACAAGCCGGTGATCGCCAGCGGCGGCGTCTCCAGCCTGGAGGACCTGCGGGCTCTCGCCACCCTGGAATCGGTCGGCGTGGAGGGCGTGATCGCCGGTAAGGCGCTCTACGCCGGCGCGTTCACGGTCCGCGAGGCGCTCACCGCGCTGGCGACCGCCTGATCCCAGGCTTCACGTAACGCCTCCTCGGCGGCCTTGATCGCAGGTCGGGCCGCCGAGGAGTCACGCCAGGCGATCACCACGCGACGGGTCGGCAGCGGGGTCACCTGGACGACCCGGACGCCGTCGGGCAGCGCCGGGCGGGCCAGCCTCGGAATGAGGCCGACACCGAGGCCGGCGGCGATCAGGGTCAACTGGGTCTCGAACTCGCCGACCTGGAAGTCCGGTACGAGGCCGGGCAGCCTGCGGATGAGGTATTCGTAGCAGACGTCTCCCGCTCGGACACCGATCCAGCGTTCCTCTCGAACCTGCTCCAGCGAGACCGTGCCCGATATTCCATGTCTCATCGGCACGATGAGATCCGCGTGATCATCACCCAGCTGCGTCTTCGTGATCGACTCCGGATAGCGCAGGCCGACCTCGGGCCAGTCGTCCAGGACCGCGAGATCCACGTGGCCGCGCCGCAGCAACTCCAGCCCCTCGTGCGGATTCACCTCGATCAGCCCCGTGGTGAGTTGCGGGTGGTTCTCCATCAGCCGGCGTAGCGCATGTGGCATCAGCGCGCGGCAGGCCGTCGCGAACGCCGCCACGGTGAGCCGCCCGGTGACCGTGTCCCGATGTGCCGCGAGCGCCGACTCGGCCTCGTGCACGCTGGTCAGCACCCGTTCGGCGTGATCGGCCAGAACCCGGCCCGCGTCGGTGAGACGCAACCGGCGGCCGTCCTTCTCGACCAGGGTGGCACCGGTCTCCCGCTCCAGCTTGGCGATCTGCTGGGAGACCGCCGAGGGAGTGCAGTGCAGCGCCTGGCCCGCCGCGAGGACCGTTCCGTAACTCGCCACGGCATGGAGAGCGCGCAGCCGTCCCAGGTCAATCATGTAGCGATGCTACATCTTGCCTGTAGCTCATTTTGCTGGTGCTTAACGGTTGTCGTGGCCGAGGCTCATCTCATGAGACCGCGCCACCTCGCCCTGGCCGTCGCCGTCGCGGCGATCTGGGGATTCAACTTCGTCGCCATCGACGCCGGGCTGGATCACTTCCCGCCGCTGCTCTTCTCGGCTCTGCGGTTCGGGCTGGCCGCGTTCCCGGCGATCCTCTTCGCCGGCCGCCCGCAGGTGCCGTGGCGCTGGGTCGTCGCCGTCGCGCTGGTGCTCGGCGTCACCAAGTTCTCGCTGCTCTTCGCCGGGATGGCCGCGGGCATGCCGGCCGGGCTCAGCTCGCTCGTCCTGCAGAGCCAGGCGATCTTCACGATGCTCTTCGCGGTGCTGCTGCTGCGCGAACGCCCGCGCCGGGTACAGATCGCCGGTCTCGCCGTCGCGGTCGCCGGGGTGCTGCTGGTCGCCACCAGGATGGGCGCGAATCTCGCCGCCTTCCTGCTGGTCGTCGGCGCGGCCGTGGCCTGGGGCCTGTCGAACGTCGCCACCCGCAAGGCGTCGCCGCCGGACAGCCTGCGCTTCATGGTCTGGGTCAGCGCCCTGGCGACCGGCCCGCTGATCGTTCTCTCGCTGGTGGTCGACGGCTTCGAACAGGACCTCGCCGCGCTTCGTACGGTGGACACCGAGGCGGTGCTCTCGCTGCTCTACATCGCGCTGATCTCGACGCTGGCCGGGTTCGCCGGTTGGGGATTCCTGCTGCGGACGTACGGGGCGGCGACCGTTGCCCCCTTCTCGATGCTCGTCCCGTTCTTCGGCATGGCGTCCGCTTCCCTCCTCCTGCGCGAGCCTCTTCATCTCGTGGACGTCATCGGTGGAGCGCTCGTCGTCGGTGGTGTGCTTTTGGGACTGGTCAGGGGCCGTCCCGCCGTCAGCAGGCGGCTGGCTAGGGTTGAGGTATGACGGTCGCGGTTCGAGTAATCCCCTGCCTGGACGTGGACGCCGGACGGGTGGTGAAGGGCGTCAACTTCGTCGACCTGCGGGACGCGGGCGATCCGGTCGAGCTGGCCGCGGCGTACGACGCCGCCGGCGCCGACGAGCTCACCTTCCTCGACGTGACCGCCTCCTCCGACGACCGCGGCACCATGCTCGACGTGGTCCGCCGTACTGCCGAGTCGGTCTTCATCCCGCTCACCGTCGGCGGCGGGGTCCGCTCGGTGGAGAACGTGGACGTGCTGCTGCGGGCCGGCGCCGACAAGGTGGGCGTGAACACCGCGGCGATCGCCCGCCCCGCACTGATCGAGGAGATCGCCACCCGCTTCGGCAACCAGGTCCTGGTGCTCTCGCTCGACGTGCGGCGCTCCGCCGGCCAGCCGAGCGGCTGGGAGGTCACCACGCACGGCGGCCGCCGCAGCGCCGGCCTCGACGCCGTCGAGTGGGCGGCCCGGGTCGCCACGCTCGGCGCCGGCGAGATCCTGCTGAACTCGATGGACGCCGACGGCACGAAGGCCGGCTTCGACCTGGAGCTGATCCGCGCCGTCCGCGCCGTCGTCGACATCCCGGTGATCGCCAGCGGCGGCGCCGGCGCCGTCGGGCACTTCCCGCCGGCCGTGGCGGCGGGCGCCGACGCGGTGCTGGCCGCGAGCGTCTTCCACTTCGGTGACCTGACCATCGGCGAGGTCAAGTCGACCCTGCGAGAGGCCGGCCAGCCGGTCCGCTGACCTCAGCCGGCCCGAGCCAGCGGCAGCTCACGCAGCCGGCCGTTGACGAGTTCCGCCATCTCGGCCGACAGCGGCAGCTCACGCTCCAGGCCGGACCAGACGGCGCGCATCTTCGCGGCGAACTCCGCAGCCAGGGTCTCCAGCTCCTCGGGCGCCGGGTAACCGATCCGCTCACCGAAGCGGCGGAAGGTCGCCGGCGTCACCGAGGCGAAGTCCTTCGACCGATCCAGGTTGAGAGCGAGATTGTCCGCGCGGAACGGCTGGTAGACGATCGTCGACACGAAGTCGTAGGCCGGGCTCAGCGCGATCGATCCGGATCGCTCGTATCGCAGCGACCAGTTCTTCAGGTGGGCGTCACCGTTGCCCATCAACACGATGGCGACCAGCCGCCGGACGAACTCCCGCACGGCTTCGACCCCGGAGAGGGCCAGCAGGATCCGGCCGATCGACTCGTAGTTGGCGTTCTGGTACTTCCGCTCCGGGTAAAGGTCCAGGATCTGGGCGAAGTCCTCGATGTGCTGCCGCTCACCGTCCCGCCGATCGAAGCGCTCGATGGCGAAGACCTTGGCGCCCGGATCGACGAGGCCCGGGGGAACACCCTGCACCGAGGCCGCGGGAAGAAGGTCGATAGCCGGAACGTCGACACCCGACTCCTTCAGCCACAGCATCATCGAGTACTCGTTCTCCGGCACCTTGCGAAAATCGTGGAACGGCAGTTTGACGATCCAGTCGCCGCCCTCGCCGCCGGCCGGGAGTGTGAGACCACGGTGGGTCTTCAGGAGCGACAGCTTCAGCTGGATGCCGGCCAGGGAGAACTTGAGCCGTATCTCGTCGGGGAACTCGGACGCCGGTGGGCTCTCCCGCATGTGCGGAATCTCCGCCCACGCTCCGACCGGGGAGACGGTGACCGCGCCCGGCAGATCATGTCCCAGCCCGGCGAGCAGGAAGAACTCACGTTCCGGATGGATGCCGAGTTGACGGGCCACGATGTCACGCAGCGGCCCGCCCTTCTCCGGCAGAAGATTCGAGAACCAGGGGATGAGGCGCTGGTGAGTCGACCGGACGCGTTCGGGGTCGTCCTCGAACGTCTGGCCCAGCACGGGTCGGCCGGGCATCCGCAGGTACGAGTCGTCCAGCGCGAATCGTGCGGTGTTGCCGTCCAGTTCGATCTCACCGATGACGAGATCGTGCAGCCGGACGGCAAGGCGCCAGGTTCGTTCACCACCCATGGCTGCCGGCTTCCTCGCTGTCGTCGTCGGAGACGAGCAGGTCGCTGATCGCCGGACGGTCGGAGGCGCCCCACTGGGCCCGCGGCCGCGCCCGCTTGAACAGGCTCTCGGCCAGGACTTCGGTACGCCGGCGCCGGAACTGGCTGGAGAATCCGGCCCGGAGCAGCGCGACCGCGTGACCGTCGATCGCATGCGATGCGATGACGCCCGGGTCGACGGGGCGCGACAGGAGGAGTTCCCCGAGCGGTCCCTCGTCCGGCGGCGAGAAGAAGAGCGCACCGGTGAAGGTGCGGAAGGTCGAATGACCGTACGCCTGCAGGAGATCGGCGACCGGCAACGGTTCGGCGGTCAGCAGGGAACGCGGTGCGAGGGTGGTCAGGGCGAGTCTCTCTCCGAATCGCGACAGGTAGCCGGCCGGGTCGGGGGTCTCGGTCGGAACCGACCGCAGCAGGTCGGTGGCGTCGAGCGAGTCGGCGCCGAGGAGCGGCCTCTGGAGAACGCCGGGATCGGCGTTCCCCATGGATCGCCACAACCACCGGTTCAGGAGGAGGCGGGCACGCGGCGAGGGCGCCGGATTGCGATCGAAGAACCAGGCCAGGGTCGGAAGCAGGGCGAGATGCTGTTCCCAGACCGTCAGATGCGGGATCCCCGCCTCGGCGATCAGCCAGCGCAATGCTCGGCGGAGCGCGTCCTCGGCGGCCCCTTGGACCGGGTCCGGGAACTCCCGGAGCTCCTGATCGGTGGCCGACGGACTGATCTTCCGCATCGTCTGCAGAATGACGCCGGCGGGCAGGTGCCCGAAGCCGGACTCGGCCAATCGCGCAGCCATGCCGTCGAGCGTGGGAATCACTGCACGGTCGCCGTCCGGCCGGCGGGCGTGACGCTGATCCGCCGCGGTCAGGCGGACACCACCGTTGTTGAGACGGAGGAAGACGTCAGCGGCGGCGGTCGGTGGCATCTTGGAGAGCCGGACCAGCATCAACCGGGAGTCGAGGAGGCGGCGGCGTACGTCGATCGCACGGTCGGCGAAGCGGCCGGAATCAAGATCGCTCAGCCAGGACTCGAAGGAGTGGCTGTCCGTGAGCACCTCGAACGGCATGTCGAAGGGCTCACGCGGCTCCCGATGCTCGATCACCGTGTCCGCCGCGAGGTCATAGGCGAGCCGCACGGCACCTTGTCGCAGAAGGCCGGCGAGGGCGCCCAGCCGTTGATGCCCGTCGACAACCCACCATGCGGCGGGGTCGGGCGGGGCGGTGATCCGTGCCGGGCCGATCCGTTCGGTGGACCTCTCCGCGGGCCCCTCCAGAACGGTGATCACCCCGGTCGGCAGGCCGGACAGCAGACTGTCGAAGTAGGGGATCGCCTGCTCCGCCGTCCAGACGTACGGACGCTGGAACGGAGGGAGCCGGAATCGTCCTGCATCGATCGACCGGACGATCTCGGCCACGGGGAAGACGAAGGCTTCCGCCATCTCGCACCCCCATCGGTCGTCTGAGCTAGCTCATTTAACCGCACGGGTGGCGCCCGAGCCGGTCAGCGGCCGTCGGCGAGGCGGAGGCGGTATTCGCGGAGGGCCAGCTGGTAGGTCTGGTCGTCCAGGGTGTAGTCGGCGTCGCCCGGGTCGGGGCCGCGGTTCAGCTGGGCCTGCAGCGTCATCACGGCCGAGGAGAGGCCGCTGAACGGGCGGGTGCGCCAGAGCTGCTCGCCGGCCGGGGCGACCTCGATCAGGTCGTCGTCCACGGTGATCAGGCCGGCGCCGGAGAGGCGGCGGACCGACTCCTCGATGTCCTCCCGGGACGGGACGCTGTGGTGCAGGAAGTCAGCGGCGGCGAGCAGGTCGGCCAGGGTCGCGCCGGTGACCGGCAGGGCAGCGTGCAGCGCCCTGTCCCGCTCCAGGCGCTCGGCGATGACCGCGGAGACGAAGATCCAAGCGTCGTTCCAGTTCCAGCCGCCGTCCCCCATGCCGCAATGATGCCGTGTGGTTGCGTCACCGGGAAGCGAATGTGGCCGGATGATCACCGGACCGTTGTCGACTCTAGATCTCGGCTCCGGGGGAGGGGCACGGTGAGCTTCGGAAGGAAGAGGTGGACCAGCGGGCCGATCGCCACGGCGTACGCGATGGTCCCGATCCCGACGGTGCCGCCCAGCAGGAAGCCCGCGCCCAGCACGCTCAGTTCGATGCCGGTGCGGATGATCCGGAGCGAGATCCGCGGGAAGCGGGCGGCCAGTCCGGTCATCAGGCCGTCGCGCGGGCCGGGACCCATCCGGGAGCCGATGTAGAGGCCGGTGGCGAAGCCGTTGAGCAGCATGCCGCCGACCAGGTAGCCGACGCGCGCCGGGATCGACCCGCCTTCGGGCAGCATCGCGAGGGCCGCGTCGGCGGCGAATCCGACCACCACGAGGTTGGCCACCGTGCCGAAGCCGGGGCGCTGCCGCAGCGGGATCCAGAGCAGCAGCACCGGTATGCCGGTGAGCAGCACGATCCAGCCGAAGCTCACCCCGGTCACCTCGGAGAGTCCCTGGTGGAACACGTCCCACGGGTTCAGGCCCAGGTCGGACTGGATCATCAGGGCCATCGAGACCCCGTAGAGGAACAGGCCGACGAAGAGTTGCGGCAGGCGCCGGAAGAGGTCCATGATGCCACTCTCGATGCCAATTGCCGAATGTTAAAGTGCCAATCGAGCGGAGGTGGCTATGACGACATCGGTGCGAGGCGACCAATTGGCCCGATTGCTGGGCCGGTGGCATTCACTGCCGGGGAGGCGGCGCAGCCCTGACTACGCCGCGCTGGCCGGCTCGGTCCGCGGCCTGCTCGCCGACGGCCGGCTGGCTCTCGGCGTGCGCCTGCCCGCCGAGCGGGAGCTGGCCGAGGCCCTGGCGGTCAGCCGGACCACGGTCTCGGCGGCCTACCGGTCGTTGCGCGAGACCGGCCACCTCACCAGCCGCCGCGGCGCCGGCAGCTGGACGACGCTGCCGAACGGGCACCGCGTCGCCACCTCGGGCCTGTGGACCCCCGACGACGACCTCGACATGATCGACCTGGGCTGTGCCGCGTCGGCCGCCCCGGTCGAGCTGGTGCCCGCCGCCCGGGCCGCCGCCGACGACCTGCCTCGCTACCTGGGCAGCGCCGGGTACCACCCGACCGGTCTGCCCGAGCTGCGGGCCGCGGTCGCCGAGGCGTACTCGGCCCGGGGTGTCCCCACGTCCGCCGAGCAGATCATGATCACCAGCGGCACTCAGCAGGCCCTCGACCTGGTGCTGCGGCTCTCCGTGCCGGTCGGCTCGCCGGTGCTCGTGGAGACGCCGACCTATCCGAACGCGCTCGCCGCCCTGGCAGCCCGCCGGGCCCGGGTCAGCACGCACGGGCTCGACATCGAGACCGGCTGGGACTCCGAGATGCTGCTCGGGGCGCTGCGCCAGACCCGGCCGCGGCTGGCGTACGTGATCCCGGAATTCCACAACCCGACCGGCCACCTGATGCCGGCCGACCTGCGGGAGCGCCTGGTGGCCGGCGCGCACGCGGCCGGCGCCGAGCTGGTCGTCGACGAGTCGTTCGTCGACCTGCCGCTCGAAGGTCAGGAGATGCCGCCGCCGGTGGCCGTCTTCGACCGGCACTCCCGGGTCACGTCGATCGGTGGCATGAGCAAGGCGTACTGGGGTGGCCTGCGGATCGGCTGGGTCCGCGCGTCGGCGCCGCTCGTGCAGCGGCTCGCCGCCATCCGGGTCGGTGTCGACATGGGCAGCCCGGTCCTGGAGCAGCTCGTCGCCGTCCACCTGCTGCGGCTCGCCCCGGAGATCGTCGCGGCCCGGCGTGCGCAGCTGCGGTTCCGGCGGGACGCCCTGGTCGGCGCGATCCAGGAGATGCTGCCGGAGTGGCGGTTCGTGGTGCCGGCCGGCGGGGTGACCCTCTGGGCGGAGCTGGACGGGCCGATCTCGAGTGCGCTCTCCCGGGCCGCGGAGGATTTGGGCGTACGGCTGGCGCCCGGTCCCCGGTTCGGCCTGGACGGCACGCTGGAACGGTTCCTGCGGCTGCCGTTCACCCTGGCCGCCGACGATCTGATCGAATCCGTCCGCCGGATCGCCGCCGTCCGCCACGACCTCGACCACGCCCCGCGCCCGACCTGGCGAACCCCAGCCGTGATCACCTGACGCGTTCCGCCGACACGATTCTCCAAGATCGCGGAGGGGAGAGGTGGCGCGGTGAGGCGCTTGAGCTCCAAGATCGCGGAGGGGACAGGTGGCGCGGTGAGGCGCTTGAGCTCCAAGATCGCGGAGAGGAGAGGTGGCGCGGTGAGGAGCCGAGGTGCGGGCGGGTCAGGCCGTGGGTGGCTGGAAGAGGCCGATCAGGTGACCGTCGGTATCCCGTACCGTCGCGATCAACGCACCTTGCCCCACATCGTGGGGTGAGCGTTCCTCGGAAGCGCCCGCCACCACCAAGGCCGCGACAGCGGTCGTGATGTCGTCGGTGCGCCAATAGACGATCGGGCCGGCCGCGACATCGCCGTGCGGATCGAGACCGATCTCCGGTGCGCCCGGCGGCCGGAAGCCGACGTAGTAGCCGTGCTCGGCATAGGGTTCGACGCCCAGCAGGGTCCGGTAGAACGCGGTCGCGGCGGGCAGGTCGGCTACCGGGACCGTGATCGTATGGATCGTCACGGTCCCAGCAAACCACTGGTCAGAGCTGCGCGAGGGATCCCGCGTACATCTTGTCGATCTGCTCGGCGAAGTTCGTCTCGACGCTGCGCCGCTTGATCTTCATGGACGGGGTGACCTCGCCGGCCTCGATGCTCAGGTCGCGCGGGAGGATCGCGAACTTCTTGATCGTCTCCCACCGGTTCAGCTTGGCGTTGAGCTCGGCGATGAAGCCCTCGACCAGCTTCTCCGTCTCCGGCGCCGCCACGATCTCGTCGTAGCTCTTGCCGGCGAGGGGACCCTCCGACGCCCACACCTTGATCGCGTCCTCGTCGAGGGCGATCAGCATGGTGACGAAGTTGCGGTTCTGGCCGATGACGATCGCCTGCGACGTGTACGGGCAGACCGCCTTGAACTGGCCCTCGATCGACGACGGCGCGATGAACTTGCCACCGGACGTCTTGACCAGGTCCTTCTTCCGGTCGGTGATCTTGAGGTAGCCGTCGGCGTCGAGCTCGCCGATGTCACCGGTGCGGAGGAAGCCGTCCTCGGTGAGCGCCTCGGCGGTGGCCTCCGGCAGGTTGTGGTAGCCCCGCATGACCGGCGCGCCGCGCAGCAGCACCTCGCCGTCGGTGTCGATGCGGACCTCGAGGTCGCCGACCGCCTCGCCGACCGTACCGATCTTGAGGCGGCCGTTCCGGTTCACGAAGTTCGCCGCGCAGGCCTCGGTCATGCCGTAGCCCTCGAGGATCGGCAGGTTCGCCGCGGCGAAGAACTCCGAGATGTCCCGGCTCAGTGCCGCCGAGCCGCTGACCAGCACCTTGATGTTGCCGCCGAGCTTGGCCTGGAGCTTCGAGAAGACCAGCTTCTCGCCGATCGCGTACTGCAGCTTCAGACCGGCCGGGACCGGCTTGCCGGCCTGCTCCAGCGCGACCTTCTTCTTGCCGGTCGCGACCGCCCAGGCGAAGATCTTCGGCTTCAGGCCGCCGCCGCTCGTGCCGCTCGTGACGGTCTTGTTGTAGACCTTCTCGAAGATGCGGGGCGGGGCGCACATCAGCGTCGGCTTGATCACCGCGAGCAGGTCGATCAGCTTGTCGACCCGGCCGTCCACGTAGGTCGGCACGCCGACGTGCAGGATGCCGCAGAGCAGCGTCTTGCCGAACGCGTGCGACATCGGCAGCCAGAGGTAGTGCAGGTCGTCCGGGGAGAAGAGGCCCAGGTCCTCCTGCGCGACACCCTCCCAGGTCCAGCCCTTGTGCAGCAGGACGACGCCCTTGGGGCGGCCGGTCGTGCCGGAGGTGTAGATCAGGGTGGCGACGTTGTCCGGCCCGAGCTGGGCGACCACGTCGTCGATGAGCGACGGGTTGGTCCGGAGCGCGGCGGCACCCAGCTCCTCCAGCTCGGCGAGCGTGATCTGCGGCGGGGTGGCGCCGGCGTCGGCCGGGCCGTCGATCACCACGACCTTCGTCACGGCGGTCTCCGCGCCGGAGATCTTCAGCGCCTGCTTCGCGTTCTCCGCGATCAGCACCTTCGACCCGGAGTCGGTGACGATGAAGGCGGTGTCCTCCGGCTCGGTGGTCGGGTAGACCGTCGTGGCGGCCGCGCCGGCCACGTTGATGCCGAGGTCGGCGAGGATCCACTCGAGCCGGGTGTTGGAGAGGATCGCGACCCGGTCCTCCAGGCCGACGCCGAGCTCACGCAGACCGGCGCCGATGGCCCGGACGCGCTCGCCGACCTCACGCCAGGTCAGCCACTCGGGGCCGGTGTCGGTCGCGTTGGGACGCGCGAGGGCCCGGGCATCGGGGGTTTTCGCCACGCGCTGGAAGAGCATGTCCGGAATTGACCGGTAGGGAACCTCGAGAGCCATATCGGGCGCCGCCTTCGACCTGAACGGAGAGCTAGTAACGTCGGTGTTACCGCAGGGTAATGTGTGTCCTGCACCACGGCTAGACTGCGGGATCAACCAACTTCACCGGCGGAACGCCCTCTATCCTAGTCAGCCCACATGTGAGGTCCATCCCTTGGATCTGGTGATCGAGGTCGAGTCCGGAAACGGTGGCACCACGGCCGCGGTGTACCGCGCGTTACGGTCGGCCATCGCCGACGGCCGTGCTCCGGCCGGTCATCGGCTGCCTGCCACCCGGGTGCTCGCCGCTGACCTGGGCGTCTCCCGGGGGAGTGTGGCGGGGGCCTACGAACGGCTGGCAGCCGAGGGCTATCTGACGTCCAAGGTCGGGTCCGGCACCTTCGTCGCTGTGACACACCTGGTGGCGCAACGCCCGATTCACGAAGCCGATCCCCTGCGGCCGCGAGCCGGCTGGACGCTCACCCCGCTGCCGGCCAGCGGGCAGGTCGCGGCGCCGCGCTACGACTTCCGGACCGGCATCCCCGATCCGTCGCTCTTCCCCTTCGACACCTGGCGGCGGCTGGTCTCGGCGGAACTCCGCCTGCGGGCGAACAACCCAGGGACGTACGGGGACCCGTCCGGCCATCCGGCGTTGCGTTCGGCTGTCGCGCGCTACATCGGCTACTCGCGGTCGGTGCGCACCACCGCCGACGAAGTGGTCGTCACGAACGGCACCCAGCACGCGCTCGACCTGATCGCCCGGGTGCTGGTGCGGCCCGGCGACGTCGTGGCGGTCGAGGAGCCCGGTTATCCACCGGCCCGCCGCCTCTTCGAGTCGCTCGGCGCCCGCGTCGCCGGTGTCCCGGTCGACGAGGAGGGCCTGGTCGTCGGGGAACTGCCGGCCGCGGCGCGGCTCGTCTACGTGACGCCGTCGCACCAGTTCCCGCTCGGCCGGGTGATGAGCCTGGCCCGCCGGCACGAGCTCCTCGACTGGGCGGGCCGCCGCCGGGCCGCGATCGTCGAGGACGACTACGACAGCGAGTTCCGCTTCTCGGCCCGCCCGCTCGAACCACTGCGGACACTCGACGGCGGCGGCCGGGTGCTCTACGCCGGCACCTTCTCCAAGTGCATGATCCCGGCCCTCCGCACCGGCTTCGTGCTGGTCCCGCCGGGCTTGCGGCCCGCGCTCATCGCGGCGCGGCAATTGAGCGACGGGTACGGGCAGACGGCCGTCCAGGCAGCCCTGGCCCGTTTCATCGAGGACGGCGAACTGGCCCGTCACGTGCGGAGGGCCCGGCGCGCCTATGCCGACCGGCGCACCCGCATCGTCAGCGGCCTCGCGGCGATGCCCGGCCTGGAGGTCGTTCCCTCCGCCGCCGGCCTGCACGTCACCGCCCTACTGCGCCCCGGCGGGGGCTCGGCGTCCCCCGATCCGGCCCGGATCGTCGCCGCAGCGGGGCGGGCCGGCGTGGCGATCGATCATCTCGGCAGCTATGTGCCGCCGGGCGTTCCGGTCGAGCGAGGGCTGGTGCTGGGGTTCGGCGCGGTGAACCCCGACGTGATCGACGAAGGGCTATCCCACCTGGCTAGGATGCTTTAGAGGCTCTTCGAACGGCGCCGAGGAAGCGGACGCGGACGACGAGGACGCGGATCGGACCGACTGGTAGACCACGGCTCCCGCCGCGATCGCCAGGCTCAGCAGGGCCGGCCACCCGTTCAGCCAGAGCAGCGCGACCACCGCGACGAACGCCACCCCGGCCACCACCCGCTGTCCGGCGCCCGGCAGCAGGCGGAGGGCGGCGGCCGTGCCGATCACGTAGACCAGGGTGAAGCAGCCGGTCACCAGCAGCGCGGCCGTGTTCAGGTCGAGGCGCAGCAGCGCGGCGACGATGCTGCCGGCAAGGATGAAGGTCATCGAGCGCCGCTGGGTGCCGAAGACCCGGGACGGCAGGGCGCCCTCGGCTGCCAGGGCGGCGCCGAGACGGCTGGCGCCGGCGTAGTACGCGTTGACCGCGCCGAGCGTGAGCACCACCGCCACCACCGCCGTGACGATCCGGACCGGGCCGCCCACACCGATGGCGAGCAGGTCGGCGAGCGGGGCGCGGCTGCCCGCCAGCGCCGGACCGAGGGCCAGCACGCTGACCGCCGCGACGGCTAGGTAGAGGACGCCGACCAGCGCGACCGCGATCATCGTGGCCCGGGGGACGTCCCGCTGCGGGTTGCGGTACTCGGCGGAAAGCGACGACAGCGCCTCCCAGCCGGCGAATCCCCAGACCAGGATGGCCGCGGCGGCGCCGATCCCGGACCAGCCGTGCGGGGCGAACGGCTCCAGGTTCGTCCAGCGGGCGTGCGGCAGCGCGGCCACCACCGTCACGACCAGCAGGGCGGCGAGGGAGGCGGAGAGGACGAGCTGGACCCGGCCGGAGATCCGCAGACCGAACCAGTTCATCGTGTACGCCGTCCCCACGATCGCCAGGAAAGTGACGAACTCGGTGGTCCAGCCGCCGCCGACGACGTCCGCGACGTACCCGCCGGTGAACGCCGCGGCGACCGGCGCGCCGAGCGGCACCGCGAAGTAGAAGCACCAGCCCACCGCGGCGGCCACCCGCGGGCCGAAGGCGAGCCGGGCATAGGTGGAGACGCCGCCGGAGTCCGGGTACCGGGCGCCTAGAGCGGCGAACGTCCAGGCCAGCGGCGCGGACAGGACGATCAGGGCGAGCCAGGCGACGAGCGACGCCGGCCCGGCCACCTCGGCGGCGAGCGCGGGCAGGGAGATCAGCCCGGTGCCGAGGACGGCGCCGACGGACAGGGCGGCGCCCTGGGACACGGAGAGGCCGGTGCGGTTGTGCATGGCCCGAACCTAGGTGCCGATCGGCGCAGCGATCGAGCCAATCGCGGCCGGATTGGATGGGCCGATCGTCAGACGCCCAGTTTGGCGTTGCGGAGGCGATCGGCCACCGCGGGGTCGCCCTCGACGGTCACCCGGGCCGCGCGCTGCCGGCCGAAGAAGAAGACGGCGAGCTCGCCGGCGTCACCGAGGATCTTGACCTGAGGGTCCTCCCCGACGGTGATCGGCGGGAGACCGGACGGGACGATCTCGGCGGCGATGCCGATCCGGCGCAGCGAGGCCCGGGAGATCAGCTTCACGTTCCGCCAGATCGCCGCCTCGAAGTCCGGCGTCAGCGTGCGGGGCTCCCAGCCGGGTGCGGCGCGCCGCACGTCCTCGTGGTGGATGAAGAACTCGACGGTGTTGGCGAGAGGGTCCACGACCGGGTTGGTCATCAGCCCCCAGGAGGGTGGATTGCGCAGCTGCTCGATGAGGTCCCCGTAGGGCAGGCCGGCGCGTGCCGCACGGATCTTCTCCCCGTACGACGCAAGGGGTTTGATCAGAATGCCCGCCGAGGCGTCCGGCCGCCGTTCCCGGACCACGAGGTGCGCGGCCAGGTCACGGGTGGTCCAGCCCTCGCAGAGGGTCGGCGCGTCCGGGCCCTCGCTCAGCAGCAGGTCGGCGAGGAGGGCACGCTCCTGCCGGGCATAGTTCGTCACCCGTCGATCCTAATCGCTGTAACGCTGCACACAATGTAAACAACTTGTGTAGAAGGCAGGATGGACAGGTAAGGCCGGAAGCCCCGGCGAACACTTACCAATCGGGTAGGAAATTGAGCGCCAGAGCCAGCAACGACGTGCTGGGACGGGGACTACGGGTGCTCGGGCAGGCGATCCGTACGGAACCCCGGCTCTTCGTCATCGGCACGGTCGGCAGTAGCGTCTTCGGCCTACTGATCATCGCCAACTCGTACGTCATCGGCTTCGTGACCGGCCATATCGTCGTGCCGGCGTTCGCCGACGGGAGCGTGCGCACCGGCTCGCTCGCGCTGGTCGTGGCGATCCTGCTGGGGATCAGCGGCCTGCGGGTGGCGAGCATCTTCGGCAGGCGGCTCGGCGCCGGGTACATGCAGTTCCGGCTGCAGGCCCGCTACCGGCGCGCGGTGACCCGGCGCTATCTGTCGCTGCCGCCGTCCTGGCACCAGAAGCACGCCACCGGGACGCTGCTGTCCAACGCGAACTCGGATGTCGAGGCGGCGTTCGTCCCGATCGCGCCGCTGCCGTTCGCGGTCGGCACCATCGTGATGATCTTCGGGGCGATGGCCGTGCTCTTCGCCACCGACTGGGTTCTCGCGCTGGTCGGCGTCGCGCTCTTCCCGACGCTGTTCGCGCTGAACCTCGCCTATTCCCGGCGGATGTCGCCGCGGCAGATCCACGCCCAGCGGATGCGCGCCAAGGTCAGCGCGGTCGCGCACGAGAGCTTCGACGGCGCGCTGGTCGTGAAGACGATGGGCCGGGAGGCCGACGAGTCACGCCGCTTCGGGGTCTTCGTCTCCGAGCTGCGCGACGCGCTGATCTCGGTGGGCCGGCTGCGCGGCGTCTTCGACCCGC
Organism: Actinoplanes sp. OR16; assembly: GCF_004001265.1. Taxonomy (GTDB): domain Bacteria; phylum Actinomycetota; class Actinomycetes; order Mycobacteriales; family Micromonosporaceae; genus Actinoplanes. The sequence continues at coordinate 3,967,003 of NZ_AP019371.1, forward strand.
TGATGGACAGCCTGCCCAGCGTCGGGACCCTGGCCGTGCTGGTGATCGGCACTTGGCGCCTGCAGACCGGAGCGATCAGCGTGGCCGAGCTGGTCAGCGTCGCTTTCCTCTTCACGGTTCTGGCTTTCCCGGTACGCGCGATCGGGTGGGTGGTCGGCGAACTGCCGCGCAGCGTGGCCGGATGGGAACGGGTCCAGGCGGTGCTCTCCGCGGAGGGCGATCTCCCGTACGGGGCGGTGGGGGTTCCCGGCAGCGGACCCGTCGAGCTCCGCTTCGAGCAGGTGAACTACCGCTACGCCGGTGGCCCGCCGGTGCTCACCGACGTGACGTTCACGGTCCCGGCCGGGCAGACCGTCGCCCTGGTCGGCGCGACCGGCTCGGGCAAGTCCACGATCGCCTCGCTCGCGGTCCGGCTCGTCGACCCGGAGTCCGGCAGCGTGGCCCTGGACGGGGTGAAGCTGCCGGATCTGGCCGGTTCGGCCCTGGCCGGGACGGCGGCGCTGGTCCCGCAGATCCCGTTCGTCTTCGACGACACGGTCCGCGGCAACATCTCGCTGGACCGGGACGGCATCACCGACGACGCGGTCTGGCACGCGTTGCGCCTGGCCCAGGCCGACCGGTTCGTCGGCGGCCTGCCGGCGAAGCTGGACACCGAGGTGGGGGAGCGCGGCACCTCGCTCTCCGGCGGGCAGCGCCAGCGGCTCACGCTGGCCCGGGCGCTCGCCGGCCATCCCCGCCTGCTGGTCCTCGACGACGCGACGAGCGCCGTCGACCCGCGCGTCGAGGCCGCGATCCTGGGCGCGCTGCGCGACCGAGACTCCGGGACGTCGATCCTGGTCGTCGCGTACCGGCGGGCCACCATCGCGCTCGCCGACCTGGTCGTCTACCTGCACCAGGGCCGGGTCGTGGCGACCGGCACCCACCTTTCACTGATGGATTCCCAGCCGGGGTACCGGGACCTGGTCACGGCGTACGAGAAAGCGGAACAGCAGTGAAGGACGGCACTTTCGCCACCATCAAGCGGGGGCTCGCGCTCTCGCCGGAGCTGCGGACCGGGATGCTCGGCACGATGGGGCTCGCGCTGCTGCAGATGGGCGGCCGGGTCGCCGTGCCGATCGCGGTGCAGCAGGGCATCGACCGCGGGGTCAACGCTCCGGGCGGCCCGAACCCGCGGGTCGTCCTCGGCGTGGTGGCGCTGACGCTGCTGGCGCTCCTGATCTCGACGGTCTGCGGCTATCTGATGACCCGCCGGCTCTTCACGGTCAGCGAGACGGCGCTCGGCTCGCTGCGGTCCCGGACCTTCCGGCACATCCACGACCTGTCGATGCTGCACCAGCAGTCCGAGCGGCGCGGCTCGATGGTGTCCCGGGTGACCAGCGACGTCGACCAGATCTCCACGTTCCTGCAGACCGGCGGCATCCAGCTGCTGCTCGCCAGCGGCCAGCTGCTGGTCTCGACGGTGGTGATGGCGATCTACTCCTGGCAGCTCACCCTCGTGGTGCTGCTCGCCTTCGGGCCGGCGGTCGCGGTGATCAGGTTGTTCCAGAAGCGGCTCGCGGCCGTCTACCGGGCGGTCCGGGAACGCACCGGCGTGATGCTCGGGGCCGTCGCGGAGAGCGTCGTCGGCGCCACGGTGATCCGGTCGTACGGCGTGGCGGACCGCACCGGCCGGCGGCTGGACGGCGCGATCGAGGACCTGCGGGTCGCCCAGCAGAAGGCGCTGAAGACCAGCGTCACCAGCTTCTCCAGCGGCGAGATCGGGGCCGGGCTGGCGCTCGCCGGCGTGGTCGTGGTCGGCACGCTGCTCGGCGTGGACGGCAGCCTCACGGTCGGGCAGCTCACCGCGTTCCTGTTCCTGGTGACGCTCTTCATCCAGCCGGTGCAGATCGCCACCGACATGCTGAACGAGGCACAGAACGCGGTGGCCGGCTGGCGCCGCATCCTCGACGTCCTGGACGTGGAGCCGGACGTGGCCGACCCGGACGACCGGGGTGTGCCGCTGCCGGCCGGCCCGCTGGGCATCCGGTTCGCCGACGTCTCGTTCCAGTACCCGGGCGGACCGGTCGTGCTCGCCGACGTCGACCTGGAGATCCCGGCGAAGACCAAGGTGGCGGTGGTCGGCGAGACCGGCAGCGGCAAGACCACGTTCGCGAAGCTGCTGACCCGGCTGATGGACCCGATCGCCGGCGAGGTGCTGCTCGGCGGCGTGAAGCTCACCGACGTGCGGTTCTCGTCACTGCGCTCGCGGGTGGTGATGGTCCCGCAGGACGGCTTCCTCTTCGACGCGACGGTGGCCGAGAACATCAGGTTCGCCGAGCCGTCACTGACCGACGACCAGCTGCGGGAGGCCTTCACCGAACTCGGCCTCGGCGACTGGCTGGCCGGGCTGCCGGACGGGCTGGAGACCCCGGTGGGTGAGCGCGGCGAGGCGCTCAGCGTGGGGGAGAGGCAGCTGGTGGCGCTGGTCCGGGCCTACGTCGCGGACCCTGATCTGCTGGTGCTCGACGAGGCGACCAGCGCGGTGGACCCGGCCACCGAGGTGCGGCTGCAGCACGCGCTCGACCTGGTCACCCGGGGACGGACCACGGTGGCGATCGCGCACCGGCTGTCCACGGCCCAGGCCGCCGACGAGGTGATAGTCGTGGAAGCGGGCCGCGTCGTGCAACGCGGCCCGCATGCCCGCCTCGTCACCGAGGAGGGTTCGATCTACGCCAAGCTCTACGCCAGCTGGTTGGAACAGACGCGCTGACCGGAGACGGTTCCCGGTGAGATAGGCGCGTCGCCCGCCGCGGCTGCCGCTTCGACAGGGCAACCGCGGCGAGGAACCCGCCATCTCAGCGATTCGTGAGCCGCTTCATCAGCGGGCGTAGTACTCCACGACCAGCTGCTCGTCGCAGAGGACCGGGACCTCGGAGCGCAGCGGCGCCCGGACCACGGTGGTACGGAGCTCCTCAAGGACCGTCGACAGGTACGGCGCGGTCGGCCCATCGATGTGGGTGCCGGTCGCGGCGATCTGGAACGGCGGCTTCGAGCGGCTCGTCTCCTTGACCTCGATGACCTGACCCGGCTTCAGCTTGTAGCCGGGGCGGTCCACCTTCTTGCCGTCCACGGTGAAGTGACCGTGCACGACCAGCTGGCGGGCCTGGTAGATGGTCCGGGTGAAGCCGGCACGGAAGACGGTCGCGTCCAGGCGGCGCTCGAGCAGCGTGACCATCGTCTCGCCGGTCTTGCCCTCCGCCTTGTGCGCGGCGTCGAACGCGGCCCGCATCTGGACCTCGCTGATGTTGTACTGGTGGCGAAGACGCTGCTTCTCCAGCAGACGGACCTGGTAGTCCGAGCTCTTGCGACGGCCACGGCCGTGGACGCCCGGCGGGAACGGGCGGCGCTCGAAGTACTTGACGCACTTACGCGTCAGAGGGATTCCCAGCGCTCGCGAGAGCTTCGCCTTGGGTCGAGAGTTGTTCAACAGAGATCTCCTGTTACGGTAAGCCTTGCCTAACTTAGGTAAGCCTAACCGGTGCCCGGAGGTGCTCGTCATGCAACCCAGTCCCGCCGAGATCGCGCGCACGCTTTCCGCCGGTCACCTGCCCGCCGTCGCCCACATCGCCTGCCGCCCCGGACCCGTTCCGGTCCGGCACGTGACGGACGCTCAGGGCCGCGTGCTTCTGCTAGTGCCCAGCGAGGGTACCCTCGCGACCGCCCTTCGGCCACAAGACGGGAACGACGACACCGCGCTCGTACTGGACATCCGGGACGTGCCGCCGATGGCCACCTCCCCGTCGCTCGGACGGGTCTGGGTGTCCGGCTGGGCGACCCGGCTGACCGGCGAGGACGCCCGCGCGGCAGCGCTCGACTACGCGGACACCGACGCCTGCGGAGACCTGCTCGACATCGGCGAGAGTCAATCGCTCTACCGGATGGACGTCGCCGAGGTCCGGTACGAACGTAACGAGAACCTCATCGAGATCGACCCGGACGACTACGCCGAGGCCACCCCGGACCCGCTGCGGGCGGTCGAGTTCGACCTCATCGCCGACCTGGCCGACCACCACGTCGAAGAGATGAGCGACTACGTGAAACGTCAGCTCGGCAGCGCTGCCAAGCCCGGCGACGAGCCCCGCGTGGTGCGGATGGACCGGTACGGCTTCCTGGTCCGGATGGGCAAGCGCAGCGCCCGCCTGGCCTTCCCCCGCCCGGTCACCGACCGGCACGACCTGGCTCACCTGCTGCACCCGATCCTGTGCCGCCGCTGCACCACGCAGGATCACACCGCCGCCTAGGAGCGGCCCCTGAGCGGGTGGGATCCCGCAGCCCCCTTCTGCCGCCGTCGGGCTGCGGAACCCCACCTTGGACTTCTGCCGGCCGGTGCCGCGGTCGGCAGAAGTCCACCACACCACACGACGAAGGGCGACACCCACCGGGTGCCGCCCTTCGTCGTCGTTCTCACTCTTCTCAGAGCGACAGGATGCGCTCCAGGAACTCGCGGTAGTTCCGCATCGCCATCCGCATGCTCTCGGTGTCCGGCGTGCCGCCGCGCAGCGGGTCCAGGTCGTCCCGCTCGGCCAGCAGCACCTCGGTGAGCTCGTTCACCGCGTCGGTGAGCAGGTCGTGGGCCCGGGTGAGAGCGTTGACCGGGTCGTCGACGAACTCCGCCTTGACCTCGTGCCACGCCGCCCGGAAGTGCCGGGCCGCGTCCTCGTCCCAGACGGTCCGGGTGATCTCGGTCTCCCCGGCCGCGGACTCCTCCTCGGCAGCCGACCGGCGGCCCGCACGGCGCACCGGCTCGACGTCCTCGAGGCTGGCCGAGCGCCGGGGCGAGATCGCTTCCTCATCCTCGAAGCCGCGGCGGACACCGCCGACCGCGAGGCCGGTCACGCCGTTCTCCGGGAAGGGGAAGGACGGGAACTCGGCGGGCGGCGGGGTCACCGAACCGGCGCCGGGAGCGGCCGGGGTCACCGAGGCCACCCCGAACGCCTCGGGGGACCGGCCCAGGCTGTAACCGCTGGGGGTGTAGCCGCCCGCAACGAAACCCTCCGGGGTGAAGCCGGCCTGGGAGAAGCCGGTGGCCGGGTCGGCAGTCGGCAGCGTCACGGTGTCGTTCGCCCGATCCACCGACAGGTCCGGCGGGGTACGGGTCGCCGGGATCTGCACGGTCGGGTACTGGATGGCCGCGGCCGTCGCGCTGGAGACCGCCGGGCCGCCCGAGGTGGGCGCCGTCTCGGCGGCCGGTTCCTGGGCGGGCTGGTCGCCGGCCGCCTGGGCGGTCTCGGAGGCCTCGGCGGGCGCGCCGGACACCGGCTCCAGGGTCACGGCCGGGTGGTCCGGCGTGAAGCTCGGCGCCGGCGGGTAGGCGAAACCGGGCGAGACCGGACCGGCCGGGTTCGGGATGCCGGAAGCGGGAATGCCGGAGGAGGGGATACCGGAGGAGGGGATACCGGACGCCGGGTTGCCGGAGACCGGGACGGGCGCCGGGTTTCCGGAGGTCGGCGTGACCGGGTGGTTCGCGCTCGGCACCGTCGCCCAGCCGGCAGCGATACGCGGAACGCCGTCCGAGGCCGGGCTCTCCTCGCCCGTGTCGCCCGCTGCCGCCGTGCCGTCGAGACTGGGCGCCTCGCCGGTCTGGGCGTAGCCGGGCGCTCCTGCCCGTCCGTTCATGTCCTCACGTCCGTTCTCGTCGCTGGGCCCCGCCCCGTCGGCGGCGTCCTGGTCGGCGTCCGCCGGCGTCGCCGCCGCGGGTTCGTCCGCCGGTGTCGCTCCGGGCGGCTCATCGCCGTCCGGCTGTTCGGTCTTCCCGGCCGTGTCGGCCTTCCCGGTCTCAGCGGCTGCGTCGGCCTTTCCGGCTTCAGCGGCTGCGTCGGCCTTTCCGGTCTCAGCGGCTGCGTCGGCCTTTCCGGCGTCGGCGGTCGCGTCGGCCTTTCCGGCGTCGGCGGTCGCGTCGGCCGTGGCTTTCCCGGCCTCGTCGGCATCGGAAGAGGCGCCTAGAGGGTCGCCGGGTTCGGCGACTTCCGCAACCGGAGGTTCCCCCGGTTCCGGCGCCTTCCCGCCGGCGACCGGGTTGTCCGGCCGGCCCGGGTCCCCGGTTGCCGGGTTGCCGGCAGCCTGGTTGCGGCCACCGAACAGGAACCGCCCGGTGCCGCCGAGACGGAATCCGCCGAAGGTGCCGTCCCTGCTCGGTGCCGGGTCGCCGGCCTCCGGCCCCTGGGACTTTACGTCCTGATCGGGTGCGGGCTGCTCGTCCGTTGGGGCTGAGTGATCAGTATCGCGGGCCGGTGGTCCGGAGAACGGGCGGCCACCGGTGGGATTGCGTGGCCCGGGACGCCGCCCGGCCCGGGTCAGGCCGAACGGGTCGGCGGAGGACTGCTGTCTCGGCGCCGCCGGCCGGACGCCGAAACCGGTCAGCAGATCGGCGGGCGTCTCCGGGGGCTGATCGGGTTTGCGCCGGGAGCCGAGCGCCACCATCTCGGCGTCGTCACCGGAGGGTGGGTCGGCGTCCGGGCGGACCTGCCAGAACCGGGCGAGGCCGGGTGAGGGCCGGGTGTTGTCGGGGCTGGACGTCGGCTCCATCTCGGTTCTCACCACTCCCGGTTGCGGGTGCGCGCCTGCCGAAGGCCGTCCGAACAGGGTCCGGGCACGGCCGAAGCGGCGGACGCCGGGTAGTCAGGCATGTTCCGCGCTTCGGCGACGGTACCGCTCCGCACGGCCCAGCACACCCCCGGTTACCGGATCGTGGGCCCTCCGCGGGGCGTTACGGGTCCGGGATCGGATGGGGGAGAATCCAGACCGTGCCCGTACCCGAAACAGAGACGACCCTCGACCCGGCGATCGCCGCGAGGCTCAAGCGCAACCCCGACGGACTGGTCGCGGCGATCGTGCAGGAGCACGGCACCGGCGACGTGCTGATGCTCGGCTGGATGGACGACGAGGCGCTGCGCCGCACGCTCGCCACCGGCCGCGCCACGTACTGGTCCCGGAGCCGCCAGGAGTACTGGGTGAAGGGCGCGACGTCCGGCCACCACCAGCACGTGAAGCACGTGTCGCTCGACTGCGACGGCGACGCGCTGCTGGTCACGGTCGTGCAGACCGGCGCGGCCTGCCACAACGGAACACACACCTGCTTCACCGACGACCTGCCCCTGCAGGAGGAGCGATGACCAGCGGAGCGACGTTCCCCGGCGAGGACGAGTTCGTCGCCTCGCGCAAGCGGGTCGTCCCGGTCACCCGCAAGCTGCTGGCCGACGGCGAGACGCCGGTCGGTGTCTACACGAAGCTCGCCGGCGGCCCGGGCACCTTCCTGCTCGAGTCGGCGGAGCAGGGCGTCGCCTGGTCGCGCTATTCGTTCATCGGGGTGCGCAGCGCGGCTACCCTGGTCGAGCGCGACGGCCGGGCGGAGTGGCTCGGCACGCCGCCGGACGGCGTACCCCTGGGGGGTGATCCTGTCGTGGCCCTGCGCGAGACGGTGGCCGCGCTGACCGCCGGAGCGGAACCCGATGCGGATCTTCCGCCGCTCACCGGAGGCATGGTCGGTTACCTGAGCTACGACCTGGTCCGGCGTTTCGAGCGGCTGCCGGCCACCGCGACCGACGACGTCCCGCTGCCCGAGCTGGGCATGATGCTCGCCACCGACCTCGTCGTGCTCGACCACCACGAGGGGTCGGCGCTGCTGGTGGCGAACGCCGTCCTGGCTGCCGACGCCGACGACGCGGCCCGGCGTGCGGCGTACCACCAGGCGATCGGCCGGCTCGACGCGATGACGACGGCCCTGTCCCGGCCCACCCCGCCGATGGTCTCCACGGTGGAGCGCCGCCCGGCCGGTGAGCCGGTGAGCCGGACCGCGCCGGGGGAGTACCAGAAGGCGGTGGAGAGCGCGAAGGAGGCGATCCGGGCCGGCGAGTGCTTCCAGATCGTGGTGGCGCAGCGGTTCGAGCGCCCGACCGACGCGAACGCCCTCGACGTCTACCGGGTGCTGCGGGCCACCAACCCGAGCCCGTACATGTACCTGCTGCGCTTCGACGACTTCGACATCGTCGGCTCCTCGCCGGAGGCGCACCTCAAGGTCAGCGCGAACCGGACCGCCCTGCTGCACCCGATCGCCGGCACCCGCTGGCGGGGCGCCACCCCGGAGCAGGACGCCGCGCTCGCCGCCGAGCTGCTCGCCGACCCGAAGGAGCGTTCCGAGCACGTCATGCTCGTCGACCTGGGCCGCAACGACCTGGGCCGGGTCAGTGAGCCGGGCTCGGTGGAGGTGCCGGAGTTCGCCCGCATCGAGCGGTACAGCCACGTCATGCACATCGTCTCCACGGTGGTCGGACGGCTGCGCGAGGACCGGTCCGCGTTCGACGCGCTCGCCGCGACGTTCCCGGCCGGCACGCTCTCCGGCGCGCCGAAGGTCCGGGCCATGGAGATCATCGAGGAGCTGGAGCCGACCCGGCGCGGCCTCTACGGCGGCACCGTCGGCTACTTCGGGTTCGCCGGCGACATGGACATGGCGATCGCGATCCGGACCGCGCTGCTCAAGGACGGTGTGGCCTACGTCGGCGCGGGCGCCGGCATCGTGGCCGACTCCGATCCGGCCGCCGAGGAGCAGGAGACCCGGAACAAGGCCGCCGCGGTGCTGGCCGCGATCTCCGCCGCCGAGACGCTGCGCGCCGCGAGATGAGCAGCAGGAAGAAGCAGCTGCTGTCCGTCCTGGCCTGCCTGGCCGGCGGCGGGCTCACCCTCTACGCCGTGACGCGGGTCTGGTCGGTGCAGGTCGAGCTCCGGCCCGGCCTCTCCGATCTGCGGACCGAGCAGACCGGCGCCGAGTCGCAGCCGTGGCTGATCGGGCTGGCGCTGGTCGCCCTCGCCGGGACGGGCGCGCTGCTCGCCACCCGTGGCCGGGTGCGGCGCGGTCTGGGCGTGCTCCTCACGCTGATCGGCGCGGGCATCGTCGCCGGCGGTGTGCTGGCGCGCGTCACCCTCGACGCCGGCGATGCCGGCGCCTCGGCCTTCCTCTGGCCGGTCGCCTGTGTGCTCGGAGGCGCGGCGGTGGTGGCGGGCGGCCTGCTTGCCGCGCGGCACGGTCATCAGTGGTCGGCCATGTCAGCACGGTACGAGCGGAGCACCGCGCCCGAGCCGGTGACCAGAACGGCGTCCGCCGAGCCGGACACCCGGTCACTCTGGGATGCGCTGGACCGCGGGGACGACCCGACAGTTCGCTGATTCCCCCTTTTGGGGCATATCTCTCAGCGAGCGGTGGACAACTTCTTTCCACGGGCGGTGCGGCGCGGACTGGTCGCGATCATGGCGGCCACCGCGCGGCTGGTCTCGGCGCGAGCCGCGGCGCGGGCCCGGTCGGCTTCGATCGCCGCCCGGGCGTTGTCCTGCGCGGAGCGGACGTTGCCGGGGCCGACCACCACCTTCTGCACGCCGGTGACGACATCCGCCGCGAGAGCGACGAGGGTCCGGGAGACGGTGGCGAGGTTGGTCGGCTGGGTATTCAACGGCTGTGCCATTGTCGACTCCGCAATCATCGTCCGGTCGGCGGCACCCGTGAATGCGAGAGGTGCCGGGACAAGTCTGCCCGACGCCCATGATGGTGGAGTCCTATTTCCGCACGGTGACGCCCGGGTCAACGCGCCGTAGTATCGGCCGTTCGGGGGAGGGGTCCCTGCACAGCGGCTTGACAGCATCGGAAGCGATGTGAGGGAGGAAACATCCTCGCCGGGCAGCCTGGCATTATGCCCCAGCCCAATCGGTGAGGCGCGCCATACCCCGGCAGCCCGGGGACGGCCGTCACCTCCTAGCATCGGGCCGAAGACACCCGGAGAGGGGAGTCATTACGTGACATCCGATCAGGCGGAAGCGGGCAGTGGCGGCCCCGCGCAGCGCGGAGCGGCTCCGCAGAACGTTCTCGAGGAGATCCTCGCCGGCGTGCGGGAGGACGTAGCGGCACGCCAGGAGCGCACGCCGCTGGAAAAGGTGCGTGAGCTGGCGGCGGCAGCGCCCCCGGCGATCGATGCCTACGCGGCGCTGCGCAAGCCCGGCGTGGCGGTGATCGCCGAGGTGAAGCGGTCGTCGCCGTCGAAGGGCACGCTCGCCGACATCCCGGACCCGGCCGAGCTGGCCGGGGAGTACGCGGCCGGTGGCGCCCGCTGCATCAGCGTGCTCACCGAGGGCCGCTGGTTCGGCGGCTCGCTGGACGACCTCGTGGCCGTGCGCAAGTCGGTGAAGATCCCGGTCCTGCGCAAGGACTTCGTGGTCTCCAGCTACCAGGTGCACGAGGCTCGGGCCCACGGCGCCGACCTGGTGCTGCTCATCGTCGCCGCCCTCGAGCAGAACGTGCTCGTCGGCCTCCTGGAGCGCATCGAGTCGCTGGGCATGACCGCCCTCGTCGAGGTGCACAACGAGGAGGAGGCGGACCGGGCACTGGAGGCGAACGCGAAGGTGATCGGGGTGAACGCCCGCGACCTGCGCACCCTCGAGGTGGACCGCTCGGTCTTCGAGCGCATCGCGCCCGGCCTGCCGAACAACGTCGTCAAGATCGCCGAGTCCGGCGTGCGCGGCCCGCACGACCTGATCCGCTATGCGTCGGCCGGCGCCGACGCGGTGCTGGTCGGCGAGGGCCTGGTCACCCAGAAGTCGCCGCGCGACGCGGTGGCCGAGCTGGTCAACGCCGGCAACCACCCGGCGACCCCGCGGCCGGTCCGATGACAGCGCAGGCCCTACCCTCGCTGCCCGACCTGTCCGGACATTTCGGGCGGTATGGCGGCCGGTTCGTCCCGGAGGCGCTGGTCAAGGCCCTGGACGAGCTGGACGCGGCGTACCGGTCGGCGAAGGCCGACCCGGAGTTCCAGGCGCAGTTCCAGGACCTGCTGCTCAACTACGCGGGCGTGCCGTCGCTGCTGTACCGGGCGACCCGGCTCTCCGAGAAACTGGGCGCGGAGATCCTGCTCAAGCGGGAGGACCTGAACCACACCGGCGCCCACAAGGTGCGCAACGTGCTGGGCCAGGCGCTGCTCGCGAAGCGGATGGGCAAGCCCCGGGTCATCGCCGAGACCGGCGCCGGCCAGCACGGTGTCGCGAGCGCCACGGCGGCCGCGCTGCTCGACCTCGAGTGCGTGGTCTACATGGGCGAGATGGACACCGAGCGGCAGGCGCTGAACGTGGCGCGGATGCGGATGCTCGGCGCCACCGTCGTACCGGTGACGAACGGCTCGCGGACCCTGAAGGACGCCCTCAACGAGGCGCTCCGGGACTGGGTCACCACCGTCGACACCACGCACTACCTGCTGGGCACGGCGGCCGGGCCGCACCCGTTCCCGGAGCTGGTCCGCGACTTCGTCGGCGGGATCGGCGTCGAGGCGCGGGCGCAGTGCCTGGAGCTGACCGGCAAGCTGCCGGACGCCGTGGCGGCGTGCGTCGGCGGCGGCTCCAACGCGATCGGCATCTTCCACGCGTTCGTCCCCGACTCCTCCGTGCGGCTGTTCGGCTTCGAGGCGGGCGGCGACGGCGTGGAGACCGGCCGGCACGCGGCGTCGATCACCGGTGGTTCGGTCGGCGTGCTGCACGGCAACCGGACGTACCTGCTGCAGGACGACGACGGCCAGACCATCGAGTCGCACTCGATCTCGGCGGGCCTGGACTATCCGGGCGTCGGTCCGGAGCACGCCTGGCTGCACGACACCGGGCGGGCGTCGTACGAGCCGGTCACCGACGACGAGGCGATGGCGGCGTTCCAGCTGCTCTGCCGCACCGAGGGGATCATCCCGGCGATCGAGAGCTCGCACGCCCTGGCCGGGGTCGCGAAGATCGCGCCGCGGCTGCGCGAGGAGCTGGGCCGGACCCCGACCATCGTGGTCAACCTGTCCGGGCGCGGCGACAAGGACGTGCACACGGCCGGCGCCTACTTCGGCATCCTCGACCCGGTCGAGACGGTCGTACCGGGAGAGAACACGTGAGTATCGCTGCCACGTTCGCCACGGCTGCTTCCGAGGATCGCGCGGTGCTGGTCGGCTGCATGCCGGCCGGCTTCCCGACCGTCGACGACAGCATCGAGCAGATGATCGAGATGCACCGGGCCGGGTGCGACGTCATCGAGGTCGAGCTGCCGTACTCGGACCCGGTCATGGACGGCCCGGTGATCCAGAGGGCGAGCGACATCGCGCTCGCCAACGGTGTCCGCACCCGCGACACCCTGAAGATCATCGACGCGGTCTCGTCGGCCGGCGCCACCGTGGTGCTGATGACCTACTGGAACCCGATCGAGAAGTACGGCGTCGACGCGTTCGCCCGTGATCTCGCGTCGGCCGGGGCCACCGGGCTGATCACGCCCGACCTGATCCCGGACGAGGCGCAGGAGTGGATCGCCGCCTCGGACGCCCACAAGATCGACCGGACGTTCCTGGTCGCGCCGAGCTCGACCGACGAGCGGATCGCGATGACCCTGCAGAACTGCCGGGGCTTCGTCTACGCGACGGCGCTGATGGGTGTGACCGGCGCACGTACGTCGGTCTCCTCGCAGGCGCCCGAGCTGGTCGCCCGGATCCGCAAGGCCGACCCGGAGATGCCGGTCGGCGTCGGTCTCGGCGTCGGCAACGGCAAGCAGGCCGCCGAGGTCGCCGCGTTCGCCGACGGGGTGATCGTGGGCAGCGCGCTGATCCGGTGCATGCTCGACGCCCCGGACCGGAAGACCGGACTGGACCGGCTCCGCGCCCTCAGCGCCGAGCTGGCCGAGGGTGTCCGTGGGGCTTCATGAAATCGCAGCCTGCCCGGCACTGACCTCGGGGCGTGGCGGCGGTAGCGTGTGCCCGTGATTATCGCCGCCATCCCCAGCCCCACGACCTCGGTGTGGCATCTAGGGCCGTTCCCGGTCCGTGCCTACGCGCTCTGCATCATCCTCGGCATGGTCGTCGCCACGCTCCTGATGGAGAAGCGCCTCCGTAACCGTGGTGTGGCGCCGTGGGTCTCGCTGGACATGGTGGTGTGGGCGGTGCCGTTCGGCATCATCGGCGCCCGCATCTACCACCTGATCACCTCGCCGCAGGATTACTTCGGCGCCGGTGGCGACCCGATCCGGGCCCTCTACATCTGGGAGGGTGGCCTCGGCATCTGGGGCGCGGTGGCCGGCGGCGCGCTCGGCGCGTGGATCGCGGCCCGGCAGATCGGCCTGCCCCTGAGCGTCTTCGCCGACGCGCTCGCCCCGGCGCTGCCGGTGGCCCAGGCGATCGGCCGGTTCGGCAACTGGTTCAACAACGAGCTCTACGGCAAGGTCACCACGCTCCCGTGGGGCCTGGAGATCCACGAGATGGACTCGGCCAACCCGGGCCACGCCACCGTGATCGACGGCGAGCCGGTCACCAAGCCGGAGCTGTACCACCCGACCTTCCTCTACGAGGTGATCTGGGACCTCGGGGTGGCCGGTTTCGTCTGGCTGCTCGACCGTCGGTTCAAGTTCGGGCGGGGCCGGGCGTTCGCGCTCTACATCATGGCGTACACCGCCGGCCGGGCCTGGATCGAGATGCTGCGCACCGATGAGGCCAACCACTTCTTCGGCGTCCGGCTCAACGTCTTCGTCGCGATCGTCGTGTTCGTCGGCGCGGCGATCTACTTCGTGGTGATGAAGGGCCCCCGGGAGTACGTCGTACCGATCGACGCCCCGGAGACCACGCCGGAACCGGCCGTCGACAGCGGCGTCTCTCAGGTGGACGTCGCCGGCGGCGAGGACGAGGGCCGGAAGATGCCGGTCGCCTATCAGGTGGTCAGCGAGGAGCGGTTCCTGGCGTACCAGCGGACCGGGATCCTGCCGCCCCTCCCCGGCGACTCCACCGCCGTCTCGGAGGAGACGGTGCCGGCGGCTCCCTCCGGCTCCGGTTCCGCCTCCTCTTCCGCCTCCTCCGCCGACGACGAGAACTGACGTCCGGGCCCGGGCATGCGTACGGCCGTAGTAGTCGGTGCCGGCATGTCCGGGCTCGCCGCTGCCGGGGCGCTGTCCCGGTCCGGATGGCAGGTCGTGGTCCTGGAACGGGCCGAACGCGTGGCCGCGGCGAACACCGCCGTGGTGCTCTGGCCCAACGGCCAGCGGGCCCTGGAGTCGCTCGACCCGGACGGCGGCTGGTCGGCGGTCTGGTCGCCGCTGCCCGACGGCGGTGTCCGGCGGCCGGACGGGCAGTGGCTCGTCGCGCCCCGGGTTCGCGCCGGGACGGGTCCGGCGCCGGCCGGGGTCCATCTGGAGGATCTGTACGACGCCCTGATCGCCGGACTCGGCGACGGCGTGGAGATCCGCACCGGTTTCGAGGTGACGACTGTCGTCTGCGGCGGGCAGCGGCCCGCGGTGGGCGACGGCCGTACCGTGATCGAGGCCGACCTGGTGGTCGGCGCCGACGGCATCGACAGCCGGGTCCGCGCCGCGGTGGCGCCCGAGGCGGTGGCGGCCGGCGCGGGACTGGCCGCGTGGCAGGCCGTGATCCCCGCGTTCCGGGTGCCCGAGCTGCCCGGGTTCGCAGGTGGGGAGACGCTCGGCTCCGGCTACCGCTTCGTGGCGATACCGCTGGGACCGTCCGCCCGTGGCGGCGTCTACTGGGTCGCGACGGCGGCCGGCGCGCCCCGGCCCGAGTCGCCGGCAACCCAGCTCGCGCTGCTGCGGCGCTGGTTCAAGGGCTGGCACGAGCCGATCGGCGCGCTGCTCGCCGCGACCCGGCCCGAGGAGCTGATCCCGCAGGGTGTCCGCGAGCTGCGGCCGCTGCCCCGGGCCTACGGGTTCCGCTCCGGCCCCGGCGGCGTCGTGCTGATCGGTGACGCGGCCCACGCCATGCCGCACCACCTGGGTCAGGGCGCCTGCCTGGCGTTCGAGGACGCGGCCACGCTGCGGGCGCTGATGGCCGGCCTGGCCTCGGGGGACGATCCCGGAGTGGCGGCCGAGGAGTACAGCCGGCTGCGCCGCCCGCGCACCACCACCGTGATCCGGCAGAACCGGCGGATGTCAGCGGTGGTCCAGGCCCGCGGCCGGTTGGCGCTGCGCGCTCGGGACGCCGCCCTCAACCACATGCGCCCTCGCCTCCTCGGCCGAACCCTCGACCCGGTAGCCGATTGGTCCCCACCCGACTGACCTCCGCACGGCTCTGGTGTGCAGCCGGGATGTGCAAGATCAGAGTCTGGGAACGGGATTCATCCGTTCGATGACGTGAGCCGCACCCGCTGTGAGCGCTAACAACAGCCTCGCGCGTAAGGGATGCACGTCACAGTGGTGCTTACCGCGTACCAAATCTTGGGAAGAGCCGGGAAAGTCACAGCGGCACGGCGGCCGGCTGCGCGACGCAAGCGGTGCCCACGCGGCGGAACCCGACACGGGTGTAGAGGCGGGCCACATCGTCGTCGCCGGCCGAGAGTAGGACGAGGTCCACCCCGCGGGCCAGCAATCGGCCGGTCAGCGTGGCCGTGAGCTGCGACGCATAACCCCGGTTGCGCGCCGACGGCAGGGTGGCGACCCCGACGACCTCGGCGACCTGGCCCACCCGCTGGCTGGTCGCCGTCGCCAGGATGCCCTCGGCCGGCGACTCGGCGACGGCGGTGACGTAGTCGCCACTCTCCAGCATCACCCGGGTGGCCTGGACGGCTTCCGGGGTGAGCTCCTCGAAGGCGTCCCTCTCGGCCGGGCCCGCACCGTCGATGACCAGGGTGTTCTCCACTACTTCGAGGGGAGCGCGGTAGGCCGGGGCGCCGAAGCCGAGCCGGGCCACGGCGCGGGCGGCGCGCAGGTCGGCGGCGAAGGCGGGCGAGGCCGGATCGAGGTAGCGGATCCTGGCGTCGCGGATCGGCAGGTCCGGGACGAGCGCCGCGGGATCTAGCACGAGCAGCGGCGCGAGCAGGACGTCGAGACCGGCCGAACGGGCCACCGCGAGGAGATCGGGGCTGCACTCGTGCACCCACTCGAAGGCCTCCGGGACACCGAGATCACGCTGCCGGCGGCGGGTCTCGATGATGTCCGCGGCCGAAGGGGTGTGCGAACCGAGCCGCGGACGGGCATAGTAGGGCCAGCCCTCTCCCTCGCGGACGAAGAGATCCAGCGAACCGATCTCCTCGACTCGCGCCCAGGGGCGGGGCAAAGCGTCGTAGAACTGTTCGAGTCGGTCGAAGAGGCCGGAATCCGCTGGCGCCATCGCGCGAGACTACCGGTCTCCGTACCGGCTGTGCTATTCAGTTCCTCCGCCTATCGGTGCGAGGTGTGATCAATCCGCATCTGGCGGAGATCAGTGTCTCTTAACGTAGACTCAAGAGACTTTGCAGGGCCGACGTCGTCCCGACCTCAGAATGAAACACCAGTGACGACAGGAGGCCCGGTGGCATATCCGCACCCCCAGGGGATGTACGACCCGGCGTACGAGCGTGACGCGTGTGGTGTGGCCTTTGTTGCCGACATTCACGGACGTCGCTCCCATGACGTGGTCTCCAAGGGTCTTTCCGCCCTTATCCGCCTGGACCACCGGGGCGCCCGAGGCGCCGAGCAGAACACCGGCGACGGCGCCGGCATCATGATCCAGGTACCGGACCGGTACTACCGCGCGGTCGCCGATTTCGAACTGCCGCCCGCGGGCTCCTACGCGGCCGGTCTGGTCTTCCTGCCGACGGACCCCGACGACGCGGCCCGGGCGATCAAGGTCTTCGAGAAGTACGTGCTCGTCGAGGGCGGTGAGGTTCTCGGCTGGCGTGACGTGCCGGTGGACCCGGCCGACCTGGGCGCCACCGCCGAGGACGCGCGCCCGGCGATCCGCCAGGTCTTCCTGGCCGCGCACCGGCTCTCCACCTCGGCCGCCGGTCCGGCCGGCGAGCAGCTGTCCGGCATCGAGCTGGACCGGGTGACCTTCTGCATCCGCAAGCAGGCCGAGCGGGAGACGTCGCAGCGTGGCGTCGCGATGTACTTCCCGTCGCTCTCCTCGCGGACCATCACGTACAAGGGCATGCTCACGCCCGAGCAGCTGCCCGCGTTCTTCCCGGACCTGACGGACGAGCGGGTCGACAGCGCCATCGCGCTGGTCCACTCGCGGTTCTCCACGAACACGTTCCCGTCGTGGCCGCTCTCCCACCCGTACCGGCTGATCGCCCACAACGGTGAGATCAACACGATCCGGGGCAACAAGAACTGGATGGCGGCCCGCGAGGCGCTGCTCTCCTCTCCGAACCTGCCGGGCAACATCAAGCGGCTCTTCCCGATCAACTCGCCGGAGGCGTCCGACTCGGCGAGCTTCGACGAGGTGCTGGAGCTGCTGCACCTGGCCGGCCGCAGCCTGCCGCACGCGGTGCTCATGATGATCCCCGAGGCGTGGGAGAACGACCCGGAGATGGAGCCGGCCCGCCGCTCCTTCTACCGGTTCCACGCGAGCCTGATGGAGCCGTGGGACGGCCCGGCCGCGGTGGCGTTCACCGACGGCACGGTCATCGGCGCGGTGCTGGACCGCAACGGTCTGCGCCCGGGACGCTGGTGGCACACCGCCGACGGTCTCGTGGTGCTCGGCTCCGAGGCCGGCGTCATCGACTTCGCTCCCGGCCAGGTCGTGGCGAAGGGCCGCCTGCAGCCCGGCAAGATGTTCCTGGTCGACACCGAGGCCGGCCGCATCGTGCACGACGCCGAGATCAAGGCCGAGCTGGCCGCCGCCGAGCCGTACGCGGACTGGCTGCACGCCGGGCTGATCGAGCTGGGCGACCTGCCGGCCCGGGAGCACGTCATCTACACGCACGACTCGGTGCTGCGCCGGCAGCAGGTCTTCGGCTACTCCGAGGAGGAGCTGAAGATCCTGGTGGCGCCGATGGCGCGGACCGGCGCCGAGCCGCTCGGCTCGATGGGCACCGACACGCCGATCTCGCCGCTCTCGACCCGGCCCCGGCTGCTGTTCGACTACTTCCACCAGCTCTTCGCGCAGGTGACGAACCCGCCGCTGGACGCGATCCGCGAGGAGCTGGTCACCAGCCTCTCGATGACGATCGGCCCGGAGGCGAACCTGCTCAACCCGGGTCCGGCGAGCTGCCGCCAGGTGGTCCTGCCCGGTCCGGTGATCGACAACGACGAGCTGGCGAAGCTGCTCTCCATCGACGAGGACGGCGATCTGCCCGGTTTCAAGGCGGTGCGGGTCTCCGGCCTGTACCCGCTGCGGGACGGCGCGGCCGGCATCAAGGCACGGCTCACGCAGATCTGCCGGCACGTGTCCGAGGCGATCGAGGACGGCGTACGCATCCTGGTCCTCTCCGACCGCGACTCGAACGCCGACCTGGCGCCGATCCCGTCGCTGCTGCTCACCGCGGCGGTGCACCAGCACCTGGTCCGCGAGCAGACCCGCACCCAGGTGGCGCTGGTCGTCGAGTCCGGTGACTGCCGCGAGGTGCACCACGTGGCCACGCTGATCGGCTTCGGCGCGGCGGCGGTCAACCCGTACCTCGCCTTCGAGAGCGTGGACGACCTGATCGCGACCGGTGCGCTGGCCGGGATCGACCCGCGCAAGGCGGTCCGCAACTACGTGAAGGCGCTCGGCAAGGGCGTCCTGAAGATCATGTCGAAGATGGGTATCTCGACGGTGTCGTCGTACTGCGGCGCACAGGTCTTCGAGGCGGTCGGCCTGGAGAACAAGCTGCTCCAGCGCTACTTCGCGGGCACTTCCGGGCGGATCGGCGGTGTCGGCCTGGCCGGCATCCACGCCGAGGTCAAGGCGCGGCACGAGAAGGCGTACCCGGCGAACGCCGCCGAGCGGGCGCACCGCCGGCTCGAGGTCGGCGGCGAGTACCAGTGGCGTCGCGAGGGCGAGGTCCACCTCTTCAACCCGGAGACGGTGTTCCTGCTTCAGCACGCCACGCGGTCCAAGCAGTACGACGTTTTCCGCAAGTACACCGAAAAAGTCGACAAGCTCGCTGCTGAGGCCGGTCATCTCCGCGGCCTGTTCCGGTTCAAATCGGACAGGGAAGCCATTTCCGTGGACGACGTCGAGCCCGCCAGCGAGATCGTGAAGCGCTTCGCGACCGGCGCGATGAGCTACGGCTCGATCTCCGCCGAATCGCACGAGACCCTCGCCATCGCGATGAACCGCATCGGCGGCAAGTCGAACACCGGCGAGGGCGGCGAGGACGTCGAGCGGCTGTACGACCCCGAGCGCCGCTCGAGCGTCAAGCAGATCGCGTCCGGCCGCTTCGGCGTGACCAGCGAGTACCTGGTCAACGCGGATGACCTGCAGATCAAGATGGCGCAGGGCGCGAAGCCCGGCGAGGGTGGCCAGCTGCCCGGCAACAAGGTGTGGCCGTGGGTCGCCAAGACCCGGCACGCCACCCCGGGTGTCGGCCTGATCTCCCCGCCGCCGCACCACGACATCTACTCCATCGAGGACCTGGCCCAGCTGGTCCACGACCTCAAGATGGTCAACCCGGCGTCCCGGGTGCACGTGAAGCTGGTCTCCGAGATCGGCGTCGGCACTGTCGCGGCGGGCGTCGCGAAGCTCAAGGCCGACGTCATCCTGATCTCCGGCCACGACGGCGGCACCGGCGCGTCCCCGCTGAACTCGCTGAAGCACGCCGGCACCCCGTGGGAGCTCGGCCTGGCCGAGGCCCAGCAGACGCTGCTGCTCAACAAGCTGCGCGACCGGGTCACCGTGCAGGTCGACGGCCAGCTCAAGACCGGCCGGGACGTGGTCATCGCGGCGCTGCTCGGCGCCGAGGAGTTCGGTTTCGCCACGGCTCCGCTGATCGTCTCGGGCTGCATCATGATGCGGGTCTGCCACCTGGACACCTGCCCGGTCGGCATCGCCACGCAGAACCCGGTGCTGCGCGAGCGCTTCACGGGCAAGCCGGAGTTCGTCGAGAACTTCTTCATGTTCCTCGCCGAGGAGGTCCGGGAGATCCTGGCCGAGCTCGGTTTCCGGAGCATCGACGAGGCGATCGGCCAGGCCGAGGTGCTCGACGTGGTGCAGGCGATCGACCACTGGAAGGCGAAGGGTCTCGACCTCGCGCCGGTGCTCTACGTGCCGGAGCTGCCCGAGGGCGCCTCCCGCCGCGGCATCGTGGCTCAGGACCACGGCCTGGAGAAGGCCCTGGACAACGAGCTGATCGCGCTGGCCCAGCCGGCCCTGATCAAGGGCACGCCGGTCCGCGCCGAGGTGCCGACCCGCAACGACCAGCGCAGCGTCGGCGCGATGCTGGGCGGCGAGGTCAGCCGGCGGTACGGCGGCAACGGACTGCCCGACGACACCATCTCGTTCACCCTGCGGGGCACGGGCGGGCAGTCGTTCGGCGCGTTCCTGCCGCGCGGCGTGACGCTGCGGCTGATCGGCGACACGAACGACTACGTCGCGAAGGGCCTCTCCGGCGGACGGGTGATCGTGCGCCCGGCCGAGGACGCGCCGTTCGTGGCGGAGGAGAACACGATCGCCGGCAACACCATCCTGTACGGCGCCACCGGCGGCGAGATCTACCTGCGTGGCCGGGTGGGCGAGCGGTTCGCGGTCCGCAACTCCGGCGGCCAGGCGGTCGTCGAGGGCGTGGGCGACCACGGCTGCGAGTACATGACCGGCGGTGTCGTGGTGGTGCTCGGCCCGACCGGGCGCAACTTCGCGGCGGGCATGAGCGGTGGCAAGGCGTTCCTGCTCGACCTCGACCAGTCGCTGGTCAACCCGGAGCTGGTCGACCTCTCGCCGCTCACCGAGGAGGAGCGCGAGGTGCTGCGCTCGCTCGTCGAGAAGCACCACGCCGAGACCGACTCGGCCGTCGCCGGTCGGCTGCTCAAGGACTGGTCCGCCTCGGTGGAGCGGTTCACCGCGGTCGTGCCCCGCGACTACAAGCGAGTGATGGAACTGATCAGGACCGCCGAAGCCGCCGGTCGCAATGTGGACGAGGCGGTCATGGGGGTTACCAGTGCCTGATCCGAACGGTTTCCTCCGCTACGAGCGGCAGCTCCCGAAGCGCCGCCCGGTCCCGCTGCGGATCATGGACTGGCGAGAGGTCTACCCGCCCGCGGGCGAGGAGCTCATCCGCGACCAGGCCACCCGGTGCATGGACTGCGGCATCCCGTTCTGCCACGACGGTTGCCCGCTGGGCAACCGGATCCCGGACTGGAACGACCTGGTCCGGACCGGCAACTGGGAGTCGGCGATCGAGTCGCTGCACGCGACGAACAACTTCCCGGAGTTCACCGGCCGGCTCTGCCCGGCGCCGTGCGAGGCGGCCTGCGTGCTGGGCATCGCCGACGACCCGGTGACGATCAAGCAGGTCGAGGTCGAGATCGCCAACCACGCCTTCGAGCGTGGGCTGGTGCCGCAGCCGTCCCCGGCGTCGTCCGGCAAGTCGGTCGCGGTGGTCGGGTCCGGCCCGGCCGGCCTCGCGGCCGCCCAGCAGCTGGCGCGAGCCGGTCACGCGGTCACGGTCTACGAGCGCGACGACCGGATCGGCGGCCTTCTGCGGTACGGGATCCCGGACTTCAAGATCGAGAAGCATGTCATCGACACGCGGCTCGCTCAGATGGAGGCCGAGGGCGTCGTCTTCCAGACCGGTGTGAACGTCGGCGTCGACATCACCGCCGACGATCTGCGGGAGCGCTTCGACGCGGTGCTGCTGGCCGCCGGCGCCCTGGCCGGCCGGGACACCCCGGAGACGGCGGGACGTGGGCTCAACGGCGTGCACCTGGCCATGGAGCATCTGGTCCCGGCCAACCGGATCGTCGCGGGTCTGCAGGACACCACGCCGATCGACGCCAAGGGCAAGCACGTGATCATCATCGGCGGCGGCGACACCGGGGCCGACTGCCTCGGCGTGGCCCACCGCCAGGGCGCCGCCTCGGTGACGCAGCTCGACCAGTACCCCCTGCCGCCCGACGTGCGCACCGGCGTGAAGGACCCGTGGCCGACCTGGCCGATGATCCTGCGCAATTACGCCGCGCACGAGGAGGGTGGCGACCGGGTCTTCGGCGTCGCCGTGCAGGAGTTCGTCGGCGACGAGGACGGGAACCTGGTCGCGATCCGGCTGGCCGAGGTCCAGGTCGAGCGGATCGACGGGGTTCGTACCGTCACCGCCGTCCCCGGCACCGAGCGGGAGCTCCGCGCCGACCTGGTGCTGCTCGCCATCGGCTTCGAGGGCACCGAGGACCAGCCGCTGCTCGCCCAGTTCGGCCTGAGCCGCAACCGGCGCAACGTGCTGGACGCGGACCTCGGCTGGCAGACCCCGGCCGAGGGCGTCTTCGTCGCGGGCGACATGCACAAGGGCGCGTCCCTGATCGTCTGGGCGATCGCCGAGGGCCGCGCCGCGGCGTCGGCGATCCACAACTACCTGGGCGCGGCCGGCGAACTGCCGGCGCCGGTGCGCTCGGATTCCCAGCCGCTCTCGGTCTGACCCATTCACCACGAACGGCCCGCCGCTTTCGCGGCGGGCCGTTTCGCCATTCCGGCCCCAGAACCAGCGGCCCCGGAAATCGCTATTTCGCTCGGACGAAGAGCAAATTCAGAATTGATTACCGAGCGTTAAGGCCGGAGAGGCCGCCGCCGGGGTCGGCATGTGCCGACGGGCGCCCGGAGCCGACCGATAAGCTGAACCCCGCGGTCGCCGACGCCCGCCGGACGACGCAGCTCACCCGTGTGGACGCGGGTTTGACCTCGCCGTCGACACCCGCAGTTCATGCCGTTGCCGGGGGTCGGCCGCCGAGCCGACCGGGGAGAAGGACTAGCCTGATGGCCGTGACACGCCGCGTAAAGATCGTCTGCACGATGGGCCCCGCCACCAAGTCTCCTGAGCGCATGCTCGGCTTGGTCGAGGCGGGCATGGACGTGGCCCGGATGAACTTCAGCCACGACACTCGTGAGAACCACAAGGAGATGTACGAGCTGGTCCGCTCCGCCGCGGAGCAGACCGGCCGTGCCGTCGCCATCCTCGCCGACCTCCAGGGTCCGAAGATCCGGCTCGGCAAGTTCGCCGACGGGCCACACCGCTGGGAGACCGGCGACCGGGTCGTCATCACCAGCGACGACATCCTCGGCACCAAGGAGCGCGTCTCCTGCACCTATACGAAGCTGCCGCAGGAGGTCAAGGCCGGTGACCGGCTCCTGATCGACGACGGCAAGGTCGCCGTCGAGGTGACCGGCGTCGAGAACGGCAAGGACATCCAGTGCCTGGTCACCGAGGGTGGCCCGGTCAGCAACAACAAGGGTGTCTCGCTGCCGAACGTCGCGGTCAGCGTCCCGGCCATGAGCGACAAGGACGAGCAGGACCTGCGGTTCGCGCTGAAGCTCGGCGTCGACCTGGTCGCGCTCTCCTTCGTGCGCTCGCCGGAGGACATCAAGCTGGTCCACGCCGTGATGGACGAGGAGGGCCGCCGGGTCCCGGTCATCGCCAAGGTGGAGAAGCCGGAGGCCGTCGAGCACCTCGAGGCCATCGTGCTCGCCTTCGACGGCGTCATGGTCGCCCGCGGTGACCTCGGTGTCGAGCTCCCGCTGGACCAGGTCCCGCTGGTGCAGAAGCGCGCCGTGCAGCTCTGCCGGGAGAACGCGAAGCCGGTCATCGTCGCGACCCAGATGCTCGACTCGATGATCGAGAACTCGCGTCCGACCCGCGCCGAGGCCTCCGACGTGGCGAACGCCGTGCTCGACGGCACCGACGCCGTGATGCTCTCCGGCGAGACCTCCGTCGGCAAGTACCCGGTCCTCACCGTCAGCACGATGGCGAAGATCGTCAGCACCACCGAGGCCGGCGGCATGGGCGTCCCGCGCCTGCAGCACGACCCGCGCACCCACGGTGGCGCGCTCACCGTCGCGGCCTCCCAGATCGCCCGCAACATCGGCGCGAAGGCCCTCGTCGCGTTCTCGCAGACCGGCGACACCGTCCGCCGGCTCGCGCGTCTGCACTGCGACCTGCCGCTCTACGCGTTCACGCCGGTCGCGGAGATCCGCAACACCCTGGCGCTGAGCTGGGGCGTGGAGACCTTCCTGACCGACTTCGTCGAGCACACCGACGACATGTTCCGGCAGGTCGACGCGAAGGTGCTGGGTCTCGGCCTGGCCAAGCCCGGCGACTACGTGGTCGTCGTGGCCGGCTCCCCGCCGAACGCGCCCGGCTCCACCAACACCCTGCGCGTCCACCAGCTCGGCTCGCTCGTCGACCCGGCGACGGTGTGACCTTGCCTCTCCAAGGACAGGCCGCGGTCGACCAGCTTCTGGGTCTGCTCGACCTGAAGCAGATCGACGCGGCCACCTTCGAGGGCGAGAGCCCGCAGACGGGCGCTCAGCGCGTGTTCGGCGGCCAGGTCGCCGGGCAGGCGCTCGTCGCGGCCGGGCGGACGGTCGACCCGTCCCGCCAGGTGCATTCGCTGCACGGATACTTCGTCCGGGCCGGCGACCCGACGGTGCCGATCACGTTCCACGTGGAGAACATCCGGGACGGCCGGTCGTTCTCGGTGCGGCGCTCCACGGCGAAGCAGCACGGTAAGACGATCTTCTTCATGTCGGCGTCGTTCCAGGTGCCGGAAGAGGGCCTGGACCACCACACGCCGCCGCCGGTCGACGTGCCGGCGCCGGAGGACGTGCCCACCATGCGCGACTGGGTGGAGCGTTACCCGGAGCGGATGGGCATGTTCAAGGCCTCGCCGCAGGCCGTCGACGTGCGCTACCTGGGTGTGCCGGGCTGGGTGCCGCCGGGTGACCGTGAGGTCCAGCCCGAGCAGCGGGTCTGGATGCGGATCAACGGCACGCTGCCGGACGACCCGCTGATCCACGCCTGCGCGCTGACCTACGCGTCCGACCTGTCCCTGCTCGACGCCGTCCTCTCCACGCACGGCGAGGTCTGGGGTCCGGGCGGGGTGATCGGCGCGAGCCTGGACCACGCGCTCTGGCTGCACCGGCCGTTCCGGGCCGACGAGTGGTTCCTCTATGACAGCGCGAGCCCGTCCGCCAGCGGCGCTCGCGGTCTGGCCAGTGGCCGGATGTTCACCCGGGACGGCCGGCACATCGCCAGCGCTGTCCAGGAGGGTCTGCTCCGCAGAGTAGGCGCTTGAGGGCACCCCGCCGGTGTGGATCCCGGTCCGGCGACTGACCGTTGGAAATCGGATCCACCACCGGCGGGGCCGGGGACAGGCTTCATGTCAGATCTTGCCCGGCTGGTCGTCACGGCCACGCCCGGCCGACGTGGTCTCGGCGGCCCCTTCCGGGGTGTCCGGGACGGCCGGCAGGTCGGCCGGCTCGGCGTGCTTGGCGCTCTCCCGGGGACCGGTGATGCCGGCTTGCAGCAGCTTCGCGTCGAGGTCGGCGGTCGTGCGCACCACGTGCTCGTGGAAGGTGCTGCCGGCCAGGTGAGGGTTCCCACCCTCGGGGCTGACCGACGGCACGGCGTCCTCCGCGCGGTGGCGTGCCTTCGGCGACGCCTCGAAGTCCGCGTGCCCGGCGGAATATCCGGCGAGTCCCGCGGCGCGATCCGGGGGCAATTCCAAGATCTCTTTTCGTACGACCGGAGCAAGCTCGCGAAGCCGTAACGACGTGACCAGGTCGGCGACCCCGCGCAGCACCGCGAGACCGCCGAGGGTCACCACGATCAGGTCCCCGGCGGCAGTGAACGGGCCGGCCGAGAAGTAGCCGAGGCCGGTCTCCAGCACGCCGACCGTGACGATCAGGCTCCACACCCGATCCGATCCGCGGGTCATGATCCCGACGGCCACGTCCACCGCGCCGCGGACCATCAGGTACCAGCCGACCAATGCGGCCGGTGTGGCCAGCGCCGAGTCCGGCGCGACGATCGTGGCGGCCGCGGTCGCTCCGAAGATCACCGTGAGGCCGGCGTTCAGCCACCAGGTGCGGGTGCCGGCCAGCGTACGCAGCAACTCGCAGACCGCACCGAAGAGGATCACCGGTCCGGCCACCGCGGCGATGTCGGCGGGCTGCAGCCGCATCACGGCCCAGGAGACGACCAGCCACGCCGCTCCCGCGAACATCAGGAAGCCCCACATGCTCCCGCGGGCGACGGTCAGGGGCGAAGAACCGGACACCAGCATGAGGCCTCCCGACGAAGCTGTCCCTGACATGACAGCACCCACCGGGAGTCGTGGCCCGGGGTTCGCGCAGATTGCCGGGGAAGCTCTCAGGATTCGCATTCGGGCGTGTGTAACGCGGCGTTTATGCGAGCGAAATGAAAAGTGGGCGGTCCCGCGTACGAGATAAATGCTCTTCGGGATCGATAAGCGCTGATCCGCTGGTCGCGGCGGACGCGGATTTTGTGCCCCCGGTGGGATTCGAACCCACACTGTATGGTGTTTGAGACCATCTTCTCTGCCGGTTGGAATACAGGGGCCGGCCACTGACTGATCATGACGTGGGATGGTCACGCCAGGATGAGTCCCCGACAGCCTACCTACTAGGCTTAGGGCGGCGACACCCACATACCGGGGTGTCGCGACATCGACGTTCTGGGAGTAGGGGTTTCCGTGGCCGACACGCAGGCTGGTGCCGAGCGCAAGCGGGTGCTCATCGCCGAGGACGAGGCCCTGATCCGGCTGGACCTCGCCGAGATGCTGGTCGAGGAAGGCTACGACGTCGTCGGCGAGGCCGGCGACGGCGAGACCGCGGTGCGCCTGGCCGAGGACCTCAAGCCCGACCTGGTCATCCTGGACATCAAGATGCCGATCATGGACGGCCTGGCCGCCGCCGAGCGGATCGCCGGCGGGCGGATCGCCCCGGTGGTCATGCTGACCGCTTTCAGTCAGCGCGAGCTGGTCGAGCGGGCCCGCGAGGCCGGCGCCATGGCGTACCTGGTCAAGCCGTTCCAGAAATCCGACCTGGTTCCGGCGATCGAGATCGCGCTGTCGCGCTACTCGGAGATCGCCGCGCTGGAGTCCGAGGTGGCCGGCCTGACGGATCGGCTGGAGACGCGCAAGTCCGTCGAGCGTGCCAAGGGCGAGCTCATGACGAAGTACGCGATGACCGAACCGCAGGCGTTCAAGTGGATCCAGCGGACCGCGATGGATCACCGGATGACGATGCGCGAGGTCGCCGATCGGATCCTGAAGGAGTCCGAGGGCGAGAGCGCAACCCCTGAGTAGATCGATGTCGAGCCACCCTTGCGGGATTGGCTCTTGACCGAAGATTGAGGCTTCGTAACGGCTCTGTTACGACCGGCTGCAACGCTCCTATGCAGGCTATGATCCCCGCCAGTCCTTCGCGAGACGTCTGGCGGGGATTTCTGCTGCTAAACACAAGGAGCATCGTTGCGTAGAGCCGTGATCATCTTCACGGCCGTTCTCGGATTCCTGTTCACTTCCCTGGGTTTCGGCGCCACGAGCGCACTGGCCGAGGGTGAGTCGTTACAGGGCACGTTGATCAATGCAGGCCAGCCGGTGGCGGGCGTGGTTATCAAGGTGGCGGACGAGGGCGGCACTTCGGTCGGTGAGGCGACTTCCACAGCTGACGGAAAGTGGTCGGTTGCGGTCCCGGGAGCCGGGACTTACAAGGTCGACCTCGATACCGCGACGCTCCCGCAAGGCGTGGTCGTCACCACCGGCCGGTCCAGTCTGACACTCAGCGTCTTCGAGGGCGCCGCACGTAACGTGCTGTTCCCCCTCGGCCCGGCGGCCGGCGCCCCGGGCACCGAGGAACCTGAGGAGTCCGGCAGTTCGACGGCCTCGCGGGTCGCCGACCTGGTCTATACGGGTATCCATTTCGGTCTGATCATCGCGCTGGCGGCCCTCGGCCTCTCGCTGATCTTCGGCACCATGGGCCTGACCAACTTCGCCCACGGCGAGCTGGTCACCTTCGGCGCCCTGGCCTGTTTCCTCCTCAACGTGACCGTCGGACTGCCTCTCGAGCTCGCGGCCGTGCTGGCCGTCATCCTCGGTGGCGCCTTCGGGTACTTCCAGGACCGGTTCTTCTGGGGCTGGCTGCGCAACCGCCGCACCGGCCTGATCGGGATGATGATCATCTCGATCGGTGTGGCCCTGATCCTGCGCTACCTGTACCTGTTCTTCTTCCGCGGCGACACCCAGCAGTACACGAAGTACGTCGCACAGCCCGGCATGGACCTCGGTCTCATCCAGGTCGCGCCGAAGAACCTGGTGATGGACGCGATCGCGATCCTGGTCCTGGTCATCGTCTCGCTCGCGCTGGTCAAGACCCGGCTCGGCAAGGCGACCCGCGCGGTGGCGACCAACCCGTCGCTGGCCGCCGCATCAGGCATCAGCGTCGACTCGGTCATCCGCCTGGTCTGGACGCTCGGTGGCGCGCTCGCCGCGCTCAGTGGTGTCATGCTCGCCCTCTTCCAGGGCGTGAACTACCAGATGGGCTTCCAGATCCTGCTGCTGGTCTTCGCCGCGGTCACTCTCGGTGGTCTCGGCACGGCCTGGGGCGCGCTGCTCGGCAGCATGGTCGTCGGCCTGGCCACCCAGCTGTCGACGCTCTGGATCCCGACCGAGCTCAAGAACGTCGGTGCGCTGTTCGTGCTCATCGTCATCATTCTGATCCGGCCGCAGGGCATCCTGGGCCGCCGCGAGCGGATCGGTTGAGGGGGGAACGATGAACTGGGACATCATCTTCGGCGTCTCTCTCGAGTCGCTGATCAACGCGACGATGATCGCGTACGCACTGGCGGCCATCGGCCTGAACGTGCACTTCGGTTACACCGGCCTGCTGAACTTCGGCCAGTCGGCGTTCCTCGGCGTCGCCGCGTACGGCCTCGCCATGACCGTGTCGACGTTCGGCCTGCCGTTCTGGACCGGCATCCTGGTCGGCCTCTTCGCCGCCGTCCTGCTCGCGCTGCTGCTCGGTATCCCGACGCTGCGCCTGCGGGCCGACTACCTGGCGATCGTGACGATCGCCGCAGCCGAGATCGTCCGCCTGCTCTTCCGCTCGGTGTCGCTGAGCGAGTGGACCGGCGGTTCCGACGGTCTGCAGCGGTTCTCCGACGACTTCTTCGCGATGAACCCGTACAGCGGCTCGCTGGAGATCGGGATCGTCAGCTTCGACGAGCGTGAGCTCTGGGTCATGACGGTCGGCTGGATCCTCATCGCGATCTCGCTGCTCATCGTGTTCCTGGCGATGCGCAGCCCGTGGGGCCGCGTCATCAAGGCCATCCGCGAGGACGAGGACGCGGTCCGCAGCCTCGGCAAGAACGTCGTCTCCTACAAGATGCAGTCGCTCATCCTGGGCGGCGTGCTCGGCTCGCTCGGCGGCTTCATCTTCTCGCTGAGCCGCGCCGCGGTGCAGCCGGACACCTACGGCACCGAGTTCACGTTCTACATGTACACGATCGTGATCCTCGGTGGCGCCGCCCGCGTCTTCGGCCCGGTCGTCGGGTCGATGATCTTCTGGTTCCTGCTCGCGTTCGTGAACGCGGTGCTGCCGTCGGCGATCTCGGCGGGCTACATCCCGAGCTGGCTGATGGACGCGAACCAGGCGGGTGCGGTCGGGTACATCCTCGTGGGTCTCGGCCTCGTCCTCTTGCTGATTTTCCGCCCGCAGGGCATCTTCGGCGACAAGAAGGAGGTCATGCTCGATGGCCGATGACGTCACCGTTCCGCCCGGCGTAGCCCGCGCGGCAGCCGCGCTCAAGGACGTTCCGCACGAGCCCGGCGCACCCAAGCCCGACCCGATCCTGGTCGCCGACAAGGTGGTCCGCCGCTTCGGTGGTCTGACCGCCGTCAACGTGGACCACATCGAGATCCAGCGTGGTGCGATCACCGCGCTGATCGGTCCCAACGGGGCCGGCAAGACCACATTCTTCAACCTGCTGACCGGTTTCGATCGCCCGGACGAGGGCGACTGGAAGTTCAACGGCAAGCCGCTCGCCGGCGTGCCCGCGCACAAGGTCGCGAAGCAGGGCATGGTCCGTACCTTCCAGCTCACCAAGGCGCTGTCCCGGCTGTCGGTCATCGACAACATGCGCCTCGGCGGCACCGGCCAGAAGGGCGAGTCCTTCTGGAAGTCGCTCGTCCCGGCCATCTGGAAGGGCCAGGAGCAGGAGATCACCGAGCGGGCCGACGAGCTGCTCGCGCGGTTCAAGCTCGACGCCAAGCGGGCCGACTTCGCGGGCAGCCTCTCCGGCGGCCAGCGCAAGCTGCTCGAGATGGCGCGGGCGCTCATGGTCCAGCCCGACATGGTCATGCTGGACGAGCCGATGGCCGGTGTTAACCCGGCGCTGACGCAGTCCCTGCTCGGCCACGTGAAGAGCCTGCGGGAGGACGGGATGACCGTCCTCTTCGTGGAGCACGACATGGACATGGTCCGTGACATCAGCGACTGGGTCATCGTGATGGGCCAGGGTCAGGTGATCGCGGAGGGCACTCCGGACACGGTCATGGCGGACCCGCGGGTCATCGACGCGTACCTTGGTTCGCACCACGACGGCACCGAGCACGACGCCGCGGAGGCGGAGGCCGAGGTGCCCGGCGTTTCTGACATTTCGGTTTCTTCGGAATCGTCGGATTCGTCGGCTTCGAAGGGCGGTAAGGCCGATGAGTGACGCGACCTCCAGCAACGAGATCGAGGGCCGCGAGGAGCACCTGGCGGCGGCCGAGGGCGCCCTGGTCCGCGTCGACGACGTGATCGCCGGCTACCTGCCGGGCGTGAACATCCTCAACGGCTGTGACCTGTACGCCAAGGAGGGCGAGCTGGTCGGCATCATCGGCCCCAACGGCGCCGGCAAGTCGACCCTGCTCAAGTCCCTCTTCGGCCTGGTGACGATCCGATCCGGGCAGGTCACCCTGCGCGGCGAGGAGATCACCAACGTCAAGGCGAACAAGCTGGTCGCCAAGGGCATCGGCTTCGTGCCGCAGACCAACAACGTCTTCGGGACCCTCACCATCGAGGAGAACCTGGAGATGGGCACGTTCCTGCGGCCGAAGCGCTTCAAGGAGCGTTTCGACTTCGTGGCCGGCCTCTTCCCCGCCCTGGGCACCCGGCGCAAGCAGCGCGCCGGCTCGCTCTCCGGCGGTGAGCGGCAGATGGTCGCGATGGGCCGTGCCCTGATGATGGAGCCCTCGGTGCTGCTGCTCGACGAGCCCTCCGCGGGCCTGTCACCGGCGATGCAGGACGAGGTCTTCTTCCGCACCAAGCAGATCAACGACACCGGCGTGACCGTCATCATGGTCGAGCAGAACGCCCGTCGCTGCCTGCAGATCTGCGACCGGGGCTACGTCCTGGACCAGGGCCGCAACGCGTACACCGCCTCCGGCCGCGACCTGATCCACGACCCGAAGGTGATCGAGCTCTACCTGGGGACGCTCGCCCGAGCCTGACCCGCGCTCGTCCTCGAAAGGCCCCGGAGCCGTTCTGGTTCCGGGGCCTTTCCTGCATTCCCTGTACGGGTGACCGCCCCACCCGCCGACTCCCCACGGCGAGCCCTTGTGGCGCCCGGGAGCTGTTCGCCTCCGACGTCACCCGAGATCCAGCACAGCGGCCCGCCGGCTTGCCGCCAAGGGGGAACGAACTCCGGCTGCACGCCAGCGCCGTCTCCGCGCCCGTTTTGTCGCTCTTTTGTGCAGCCAATCGTCGTGGGCCGGGTTCATCGCTGTTCTCTCGGTGACGAGTCGCCCCCGGACCGCGTCGCGTGTGGACTCCCACCGACCCCGGATCTTGGAATGCCGGGCCGCGACGTGATTCGTGCCGCGGGAGCTCTCAGGCGGCCCGTGGCGGCCCTTCCCGCGATCTTGGAGGACCCGTGGGGGGTACGAACGGGCCGGCCGGGCTGAAGGCCTCAGGAGTGGGAGTGGCAGAAAGCGGGGCGGTCACCCGTACAGGGAAAAGGGCGAGGGCCCGACCTGATGGCCGGGCCCTCGCTGGTGAAGAAGGTGGAGCTACTACCGGAACGTGCTATCAGCCGTCGATCTTGCCGGTCTGGTAGGCGACGTTCTTGTAGGTGTTGTCGGCGCCGTACTGGTAGATGCCGATCGTGGCCTCGGCCGGGTCACCGGCGTCGTTCCACTGGACCGGGCCGCTCACGCCGTCGTAGTCGATGTCCTTGCCGGCGGCCAGAGCTTCCTTGCACTGCTGGAAGGTGGTGCACTTCTCGCCGTCCTTGCTGACCGCGGCCAGCTGCTTCGAGAAGTCGGCGGGGGCGTCGCTCTTGGCTGCCTCGGCGGCCAGGGCGCTCAGGATCGCCGCGTCGTAGGACTCGGCGGCGTAGGAGAAGTCCTTCAGGGCCGGGTCGACCTCGAGGAGCTTCTTCTGGAAGTCGTCGCCCGCCTTCGCGCCCGGCAGGGTGCCCTTGGCGCCTTCGAAGGTGCCGTTCGGGAACTCGGAGCCGTAGTTCGACAGGTTGCCGTCGACGAAGTACCACTTCTTCGACTTGGCGGTGAGGCCGGCCTCGACCAGCTTCGGGACGATCTTCTTGGTCTCGTCGAAGCCGATCATGATGATCGCCGACGGGTTGGCCTGCTTGATCTTGCCGATCTCAGCCGAGAAGTCGGCCGCCTTCGGGTCGTAGACCTCTTCGGCGACGACCTGGCCGCCACCGCTCTCGATCGCGGCGCGAGCCGACTTGGCGAGACCGGTGCCGTAGGCGTCCTGGAGGACCAGGAGGCCGACGGTGGCGTTGCCGTCGGCGACGACGAGGTCACCGAGGACGCGGCCCTGGAGCACGTCCGGCGGAGCGGTCCGGAAGTAGAGGCCCTTGTCGTTGTACGTGGTGAACTGGTCCGACGTGTTGGCCGGCGAGATCTGCACCACGCCCGCACCGGTGATCTTGTCGATCACGGAGAGGGAGACCGAGGACGAGGCGGCGCCGATGATGACGTCGGCCTTCTCGGCGAGCAGCTTGTTCACGGACTGGCTGGCGATGTCGGTGGAGGTGTCGCCGGAGTCGGTGTCGCTGACGACGACGTCCTTGCCCAGGACGCCACCCGCGGCGTTGATCTCCTTGGCGGCCAGGTCGACGCCGGCGAACTCGGGCGGGCCGAGGAACGCGAGCGAGCCGGTCTGCGGCAGCAGGGTGCCGATCTTCAGCACACCGTCGCCGCCGGCGGCGGCGGGGGCCGAGGACGAACCGTCGGACGGCTCGTCGCTGGAGTTCGAGCACGCGCCCAGAGCAAGGCAAGCGGCACCCAGCACGGCGACGCTGCGCCATGCGAAGTTGCGGCGGATCATCAATTCTCCTTTGTCCAGCGCGGTGGGTGCGTTTGGTGGGCTCCCACTGCCATGACGCTGATGCTGTGGAAACTTAAAGGGCGGAAGACCTCTGCACTAGGGCTGGGCGCGGGCTGCAACAGGACAGTTGCCTATCCGTAACCTTCCGCAAGTGTCAGACGTATGGGGAGTGACGACGGGAAGTGTCATACCCGGCGACTAGAGTTCTCCGACGTGAGCGATGACGCCCAGACTCCCCGCCTGCTGCTGCTCGACGGCCACTCCCTGGCCTACCGGGCTTATTTCGCGCTCCCGGTGGAGAACTTCAGCACCGCCACCGGCCAGCCGACGAACGCCGTCTTCGGGTTCACCTCGATGCTCATCAACATGCTGCGCGACGAGAAGCCGACGCACATCGTGGTGGCGTTCGACCTGTCCCGGCGCAGCTTCCGCACCGAGAAATACGCCGACTACAAGGCCGGCCGCTCGGAGACGCCGCAGCCCTTCCAGGGTCAGGTCAGCCTGATCAAGGAGGTGCTGGAGGCGCTGCGCATCCCGGTGGTGGAGAAGGAGAACTACGAGGCTGACGACGTCATCGCCACCCTCGCCACCCAGGCCCGCGAGAGCGGCATGGAGGTGGTCATCTCCACCGGCGACCGCGACGCGTTCCAGCTGTCCGGTGAGCACGTCACGATCCTCTACCCGGTCCGTGGCGTCTCCGAGGTCTGGCGGATGACCCCCGAGGCGATCGAGGCGAAATACTTCGTCCCCCCGGGGCTCTACCGCGACAAGGCCGCCCTGGTCGGCGAGGCCAGCGACAACCTGACCGGCGTGCCCGGCGTGGGCGACAAGACCGCCGCCAAGTGGATCAATGAGTTCGGCGGACTCGACGGCATCATCGCCAACGTCGACAAGATCAAGGGCAAGGCGGGGGAGAGCCTGCGCGCCCACCTGGCCGACGTGATGCGCAACTACGAGCTCAACCAGCTGGTCTGCGACCTGGAGCTGCCGCTGCGCCCGGAGGACGTCCGCTGGCAGGGGTGGGACCGCGAGGCGGTGCACGCCGTCTTCGACGCCCTCGAGTTCCGGGTGCTGCGCGAGCGGCTCTACTCCTACCTCGAAGCGGTCGAGCCCGAGGCCGAGTCCGGCTTCGACGTGGACGGCCGGATCCTGTCCACCGGCGGGGTGTCCGCCTGGCTGCGCGAGCACGCGGGCACCGCCCCGGTCGGCGTCGCGGTCACCGGCCGGTTCGGCCGGGGCACCGGCGAGCTCACCGGCGTCGGCGTGGCCACCGCGGGCGGCCCGGCCGCGTGGTTCGACCCGTCGGCTCTCGACGAGGACGACGAGCGGGCCGTGGCGGCCTGGCTGGCCGAGCCCGGCCGCCCCAAGGTGGTCCACGACGCGAAACCCGCCCTGCTCGCCTTCCAGGCGCACGGCTGGCAGCTCGCCGGCGTCACCACCGACACCGCGCTCGCGGCCTACCTCGCCAAACCCGACCAGCGTGCCTACGACCTGAACGACCTGGCCCTGCGCTACCTCAAGCGCGAGCTGCGGGTCGACGAGCCGGACAACGGGCAGATGAGCCTGATGGACGGCCTCGGCGACGAGGGCGCCGCCGAGATGAACCTGATGCTCCGCGCCCGTGCCACGCTCGACCTGGCCGAGGTGCTCACCGCCGAGCTGTCCCGCGACGGCGGCGAGTCGATGCGCCTGCTGGCCGACGTGGAGCAGCCGCTGTCGGTGGTGCTCGCCCAGATGGAGCGGCTCGGCATCGCCGCCGACACGGAATACCTGTCGGAGCTGGAGTCGCACTTCGCCGCCGAGGTGAAGGCGGCTCAGCAGGCGGCGCACGAGGTGGTCGGCCGGGAGTTCAACCTCGGCTCGCCCAAGCAGCTCCAGGAGATCCTCTTCGTCGAGCGCAACCTGCCGAAGACCAAGAAGATCAAGTCCGGTTACACGACCGACGCCGACGCGCTGCAGAGCCTCTTCGCGCAGACCGGCGACCCGGTTCTGGAGCACCTGTTGCGCCACCGTGACGTGGCGAAGCTGAAATCCACTGTCGACGGCCTGCTCAAGTCGGTCTCCGACGACGGGCGGATCCACACGACGTTCAACCAGACGGTCGCGGCGACCGGCCGGCTGTCGTCCACCGATCCGAACCTGCAGAACATCCCGATCCGCACCGAGGAGGGCCGCCGCATCCGCCGCGCCTTCGTGGTCGGCCCCGGCCTCGAGCAGCTGATGACGGCCGACTACAGCCAGATCGAGATGCGGATCATGGCGCACCTCTCCGGCGACGACGCGCTGATCGCCGCGTTCAACTCGGGCGCCGACTTCCACGCCGCCACCGCGTCGTCGGTCTTCCACGTCGGGCTCGGCGAGGTGACGGCCGACCAGCGTCGCAAGATCAAGGCGATGAACTACGGCTTGGCGTACGGACTGAGTGCCTTCGGCCTGTCGAACCAGCTCACCATCTCCACCGAGGAGGCCCGCGGCCTCATGGAGGAATACTTCGAGCGCTTCGGCGGGGTGCGCGACTACCTGCAGGCGGTGGTGGCGCAGGCCGGCAAGGACGGCTACACGGCGACCATCCTGGGCCGCCGGCGATACCTGCCCGACCTGCTCAGCGACAACCGGCAGCGCCGCGAGATGGCCCAGCGGATGGCGCTGAACGCGCCGATCCAGGGTTCCGCCGCGGACATCATCAAGATCGCGATGCTGCGGGTCGACGAGGCGCTGAAGGACTCGGCCCTGGAGTCGCGGATGCTGCTGCAGGTCCACGACGAGCTGGTGTTCGAGGTGGCGGCCGGCGAGCGGGAGCAGCTCGAGGAGCTGGTCCGCCGGGAGATGGGCGGCGCCTTCCCGCTCTCGGTGCCGCTGGAGGTGTCGGTCGGTGTCGGCCGTGACTGGAACGGCGCCGACCACTGAAGCAGCCGGTCACGAAAATGATTTGAATCGGACGAGTGGCATTTCCCGCACATCTTGCGATGATCTGCCACTCTGGTCCGATGCCGAGTGGATCGATGTCGATGGAGATCGCCGGGTCCCGGCCCTCACTGGTGCTCTCCATCATCGCTCAGGTCGCCGGAGCGACCCTGGTGAGAGGTCAGATCGAGGCCGGCCGGGCGACCGTGATCGCCGGGATGTTCAAGGCTCTGGGCGACCCGGTCCGGCTGCGCCTGCTGTCGATGATCGCGTCGACGCCGGAGGGCGAGATCTGCGTCTGCGACCTGAGCGCCGAGTTCGACCTGACCGGGCCGACGATCTCGCACCACCTGCGGATCCTGCGCGAGGCGGGCCTGGTGGACTGCGACCGCCGCGGCACCTGGGTCTATTACCGCCCGGTGCCGGACACCCTCACGCTGCTGGCCGACGTCCTGGACGTCAAGCCTTGAGGGGGTCGTGCCCCCAGTTCATCAGGGAGTGACGCCATCGGGTTCCGCTCACGTCGCCGTCGGGCCGCTGGGCGAGGTGCCGGTGGACGTACCCGACGACCTTGCGCATGTGCTCCTCGTCGCCGCCGGTCAGCTCGGACTTCTTCTTCCCGAGGATCGTGACGATCTTCCGGCCGGAGTCGTGACCCACCGATTCGGCCGAGCCGGACGACTTCTGGCCGACCTCCTTGGACTCGTCGCTGGTCAGCCAGTCGCGCAGTTCGGCGGCGGTCATGTTCACGGCCTCGCGGAATTCGGCGTGCACATCAGCCATGACGAAGAGACTCCGGCTTGTGTACGGCTTCCCGCCCGCTCTTGTCGCTCTTCACCTTGTACTGCGGCTCCTCGGGCGAGGCGGCGACGGTCCGCCCGGCGGCCTGGGTCCGCTCGGTGATCTTCTGCTCGACGGTGCCGTGAACGGTCTCGCCGTGGCTGCGCCAGGTTACTTTGTCACCTTTTCTCATGCTCCCGGGATACCCGCTCAGGCAGGTCGCACACAAAAATGGCGGTTCCGGGGAAGAGCCGACCCCGCAGCGGGCTCCACTGGCCCCAGATCTGGGTGTGCCCCTCGGGCCACTCCGGCTCGACCAGATCGCGCAGCACGAACCCGGCCGCCACCAGTTCCCGGACCCGGTCCCCGAGCGTCCGATGCTGTTCCAGATAGGTGACCTCGCCGTCGTCGCCGCGTTCGACGTACGGGGAGCGGTCGAAGTACGAGTTCCGCACCGTCAGGCCCGACTCGTCCGGCTCGTCCCAGAACGCCCAGCGCATCGGATGCGTCACCGAGAACACCCAGCTCCCGCCGGGCCGCAGCACCCGGGCCACCTCACGCATCGCGGCGGCCGAGTCGGCGACGAACGGGATCGCCCCGAACGCCGTGCACACGATGTCGAACGCGTCGTCGGCGAAGGGCAGGGCGAGCGCGTCGGCCTGCACCAGCGGCACCTCCACCCCGCTGCGCCCGGCCGCTTCGCGCGCGTGCCGCAGCATGCCGCCGGAGAGGTCCATCGCGACCGGGTCGGCGCCCTCGGCGCGCAACCACCGGCTTGCCGCCGCGGCGCCGGCGCCGAGTTCCAAGATCTTCTTGCCCGGTACGTCGCCCAGAAGCCGTGCGTCCGCCTCCCGCAGACGTTCGGGGCACCAGACGAAGTCGACGTCGCCGAGGAAGGCGCCGTGCTCGTCCTGGTAGTCGTCGGCGTCGAGG
This sequence comes from Actinoplanes sp. OR16, assembly GCF_004001265.1. GTDB lineage: Bacteria > Actinomycetota > Actinomycetes > Mycobacteriales > Micromonosporaceae > Actinoplanes. Next base: position 4,004,664 of record NZ_AP019371.1, read on the forward strand.
TCCCACCAGGAGCGGTTCGCCCGCCGGGCTTCCGGCTCGGTCACGGGCTTCCGGGAGGCGATCTCAGTCACGCGGCAACGGTACGGCAGGCGTGTCGCCGGTTACGATTCGGCCCATATAGGTCATGCTGGCTGGTTCCGGACCGGCAATGTGCCGCGGTCCTCAGGAGGGCTTGCAACCTGTGGTAATGCGCACGGTAAGCTAGTCGATGCGCTCGCGGATCGTGTGCCTCGGCAGGGAGCAGGTTCCGTGGTCGCCGGTCTCGGCATGATCGACTGCATTGATCAGACTTGCTCTCGGGTGGGTCGTCTCGCTCGTTCGTGTCGTGGCCAGCGGCAGTTCCGTGGAGCGCGGGAGACACCACGCCAATCCATCCGTTCGGAGCAACTGTCCACATGACGAGCAGCATCGAGGCCACCTCGAGCGCCAACAAGGTCACCGTCGACGATCTGGGTTCTGAGGAAGCTTTCCTCGCCGCCATCGACGAGACCATCAAGTACTTCAACGACGGCGACATTGTCGAAGGCACCGTCGTCAAGGTCGATCGGGACGAGGTCCTGCTCGACATCGGCTACAAGACCGAGGGTGTCATCCCCTCGCGTGAGTTGTCGATCAAGCATGACGTGGACCCCGCGGAAGTGGTGTCGGTTGGCGACCACATCGAAGCCCTCGTCCTCACCAAGGAGGACAAGGAAGGTCGCCTGATCCTCTCGAAGAAGCGCGCTCAGTACGAGCGGGCTTGGGGCACCATCGAGAAGATCAAGGAAGACGACGGCGTCGTCCGTGGTTCCGTCATCGAGGTGGTCAAGGGTGGCCTCATCCTCGACATCGGCCTCCGGGGCTTCCTCCCGGCGTCCCTCGTCGAGATGCGTCGTGTCCGGGACCTGCAGCCGTACGTCGGCCGCGAGCTCGAGGCGAAGATCATCGAGCTGGACAAGAACCGCAACAACGTGGTTCTGTCCCGCCGCGCCTGGCTCGAGCAGACGCAGTCCGAGGTTCGCACCGAGTTCCTCAACAAGCTGCAGAAGGGCCAGGTCCGCAAGGGCGTCGTGTCCTCCATCGTCAACTTCGGTGCCTTCGTTGACCTGGGTGGCGTGGACGGCCTCGTGCACGTCTCCGAGCTCTCCTGGAAGCACATCGACCACCCGTCCGAGGTCGTCGAGGTCGGCCAGGAGGTCGAGGTCGAGGTTCTCGACGTCGACCTGGACCGCGAGCGCGTCTCGCTGTCGCTGAAGGCGACCCAGGAGGACCCGTGGCGTCAGTTCGCCCGGACCCACGCGATCAACCAGATCGTCCCGGGTAAGGTCACGAAGCTCGTTCCGTTCGGTGCGTTCGTCCGCGTCGACGACGGCATCGAGGGCCTGGTCCACATCTCCGAGCTCGCCGAGCGTCACGTCGAGCTGCCCGAGCAGGTCGTCCAGGTCGGTTCGGACGTTCTGGTCAAGGTCATCGACATCGACCTCGAGCGTCGCCGGATCTCGCTGTCGCTCAAGCAGGCCAACGAGAACTTCGTGGAGGGCGAGGAGCACTTCGACCCCACCCTCTACGGCATGGCCGCGACGTACGACAACGAGGGCAACTACATCTACCCGGAGGGCTTCGACCCGGAGACGGGCGAGTGGCTCGAGGGCTTCGACAAGCAGCGTGAGACGTGGGAGAAGCAGTACGCTGACGCCCGCGAGCGCTGGGAGGCCCACACCAAGCAGGTGCAGGCGTCCCGTGAGGCCGACGCTGAGGCCGCGCTCAACCCGGCTCCGGCCGGCGGCGTGACCAGCTCCTCCTCCTCGTCGTCCTCCTCCTCGAGCTCGTCGGCCCCGGCGCGCTCCACCGAGGAGCCGGCCGGCACGCTGGCCACCGACGAGGCTCTCGCGGCTCTGCGCGAGAAGCTTGCCGGCGGCAAGAGCTGACGCAGGCAGTAGCCGAGGGTTAGATCCTCACGAAAGGCCGTCCCGACTCCGGTCGGGGCGGCCTTTCGCCTTCCCTGGAATTTCCCGGTCCGGTCCGCGCTCGCGATCGAACGCCCCGGGATACTGTTCGTCATGCTGAGGGTGGGACTGACGGGTGGGATCGGCGCGGGCAAGAGCGCCGTGGCGAAGCGCCTGGCCGAGCGCGGCGCCGTGATCATCGACGCCGATCTGCTGGCCCGTGAGGTGGTCGAGCCCGGGACCGACGGTCTCGCCGAGATCGTCGCGGCGTTCGGCTCGGGGGTGCTCACCGCCGAGGGCGCGCTGGACCGGCCGGCCCTGGGCGCCAAGGTCTTCGGCGACGAGACGGCCCGGCGGACCTTGGAAGGCATCATTCACCCCCGGGTGCGGGCGCGGACGGCGCAACTGACCCGCGAGGCGGCGGCCGATGCGATCGTCGTCAACGATGTGCCGCTTCTGGTCGAAGCGGGACTCTATCCCTCGTACCATCTGGTGATCGTGGTCCTCGCCGACCGTGACCTGCGCATCCAGCGTCTCACCGAGCTGCGTGGCATGACGGCGGCGGAGGCCGCCGCCCGGATCAGCGCCCAGACCGACGACGAGCGACGCCGTGCCGCCGCCGACGTGATCATCACGAACGACGCGGGACTCGACGACCTGCACGCCCGCGTGGACGAGCTGTGGCGCGACCGGCTGACCGAGTTCGAACGCAACCTGCGCGCCGGCCGCGCCGCCGTACGCCACGAGGTGCGGATCTCGCCGCCGGATCCGGAGTGGCCGGTGCGCGCCGAACGGCTGATCGCCCGCATCCGGCACGGCCTGGGCGCGGACGCCGACGTGCGCCACATCGGCTCGACCTCGGTGCCCGGCCTGCCGGCGAAGGACATCATCGATCTCATGCTGAGCGTGCGCACCCTCGCCGAAGCGGACGCCCTCGCCGGCCGCCTCGCCGGGATCGGCTTCCCCCGGCGCTCCGGCGAATGGTTCGACAACGCCCGCGGCGTACCCGGCCTGACCTGGCCGAAACGCTTCCACGGCTGCGCCGATCCCGGCTACGAGGTGAACCTGCACGTGCGGGTGACCGGTTCCCCGGGCTGGCGGTTCGCCCTGCTCATGCGCGACCACCTGCGCGCGGTCCCGGCCGCGCGCGACGCCTACGCCGCCGCGAAGTCGAAGTGGGCAGCCCACTTCCCCGACCGAATCGGCTACGCCGAGGCGAAAGAGCCCTGGTTCGACGCCGAAGCCCGGGCAGCCGACGACTGGGCCGAAGAGATCGGCTGGCAGCCCGCCCCCTGAGCCCTCCCGACGGTCCTGTCTTGCGCGGCGGTCCTGTCTTGCGCGGCGGTCCTGTCTTGCGCGGCGGTCCTGTCTTGCGCGGCGGTCCTGTCTTGCGCGGCGGTCCTGTCTTGCGCGGCGGTCCTGTCTTGCGCGGCGGTCCTGTCTCGCGCGGCGGTCCTGTCTCGCGCGGCCGTCTTGTCTCGCGCGGCGGCCTCGGCTCAGCCGCGCGGGAGAGGGCTCTCGCGGCGGCCGGTCTGCGCTCGGCGGACCCACCGTGGGTGCGCCCGGCCGGGGGATCCCGGGAGCGCATCGACCACGGTGCGGCACGGCGATCTGCTCAGCCCGAAGGCGTCTGGACTGCCGTGCCTGCGGCCGCCGCGAGCGGCTACACAACCAGCGTAGGCGCCCCGTCGACGCCGCGACAACGCCGCAGCCTGGGCCGTTTGTGCACCTACCGCACGGCTCGGCGGCAACTTGTCATACCCCCGACGTACCGTGTGGGGCATGGCGCTCGACATCCCACGACTCGACGGCCGGTTCGAGGTCGTCAGCGAATTCCAGCCCGCGGGCGACCAGCCCGCCGCGATCGACGAGCTTGAGCGGCGCGTGCGCCGCGGCGATCGGCACACCGTGCTGCTCGGCGCCACCGGCACCGGCAAGAGCGCTACGACGGCCTGGCTCATCGAGCGACTGCAGCGGCCGGCGCTCGTGCTCGCGCCCAACAAGACGCTCTGCGCCCAGTTGGCGAAGGAGTTCCGCGAGCTCCTGCCGAACAACGCCGTCGAATACTTCGTCAGTTACTACGACTACTACCAGCCTGAGGCCTACATCGCTCAGACCGACACCTACATCGAGAAGGACTCGTCGGTCAACGAGGAGGTGGAGCGCCTCCGCCACTCGGCCACCAGGTCCCTGCTGACCAGGCGCGACACCATCGTGGTGGCGACCGTCAGCGCGATCTACGGCCTGGGCACCCCGCAGGAATACATCGAGACCGCCGTGCAGCTCAAGGTCGGCCAGGAGATCGAGCGCGACAGACTGCTGCGCCGCCTGGTCGACATCCAATACACGCGCAACGACGTGGCGTTCCAGCGCGGCACGTTCCGGGTCCGCGGTGACACGCTCGAGATCATCCCGGCTTATGAGGAGCTCGCCCTCCGGGTCGAGCTCTTCGGCGACGAGGTGGAGAAGCTCTACTACCTCCACCCGCTCACCGGCGAGGTGGTCCGCGAGGTCGACGAGCTGGTCATCTTCCCGGCGACGCACTACGTGGCCGGCGCGGAGCGGATGGATCGGGCGATCCGCGACATCGAGGTCGAGCTGGAGGAGAGGCTCGCCGAGTTCGAGCGGCAGGGCAAGCTGCTCGAGGCGCAGCGCCTGCGGATGCGGACGACCTATGACATCGAGATGATGCGCCAGGTCGGCTTCTGCAACGGCATCGAGAACTACTCGATGCACATGGACGGCCGGCAGCCCGGCGAGCCGGCATACACACTGCTCGACTACTTCCCCGACGACTTCGTCACGGTGATCGACGAGTCCCACGTGACGATTCCGCAGATCGGAGGGATGTACGAAGGAGACGCCTCCCGCAAACGGATCCTCATCGAGCACGGTTTCCGGCTGCCCAGCGCCGCCGACAACCGGCCGTTGCGCTTCGACGAGTTCCTCGAGCGGGTCGGCCAGATGGTGTTCCTGTCGGCCACGCCCGGCCCGTGGGAGATGGAGCACGCCCAGGGCGAGTTCGTCGAGCAGGTCATCCGGCCGACCGGACTGGTCGACCCCGAGGTCGTGGTGAAGCCCACGAAGGGCCAGATCGACGACCTGATGCACGAGATCAAGCTGCGCACCGAGCGGGATGAGCGCGTCCTGGTCACGACGCTCACCAAGAAGATGGCCGAGGACCTCACCGACTACCTGCTGGAGAACGGCATCCGCGTGCGCTACCTGCACTCCGAGGTCGACACGCTGCGCCGCGTCGAGTTGCTGAAGGAGCTGCGGAAGGGTGACTACGACGTACTCGTCGGCATCAACCTGCTGCGTGAGGGCCTCGACCTGCCCGAGGTGTCGCTCGTCGCCATCCTCGACGCCGACAAGGAGGGCTTCCTGCGCAGCGGCCGCTCCCTGATCCAGACGATCGGCCGCGCCGCCCGAAACGTCTCCGGCGAGGTCCACATGTACGCCGACAAGATCACCCCCTCGATGCAGAGCGCGATCGAGGAGACCGACAGGCGCCGGGCCAAGCAGATCGCCCACAACGAGGCGAACGGCATCAAGCCACAAGCCCTCCGCAAGAAGATCCACGACATCCTCGACGACATCTACCGCGAAGCCGAAGACACCGACGCGGCAATCGTCGGCGGCGCCGGCCGCCAGATGTCCCGAGGCAAGGCCCCGGTGCCGGAGACCCGTTCAAAGGCCCGAGCAGCCACCGGCCCGGCCCGCGAAGGCATGGCCCGCGCCGAACTCGCCCAGCTGATCCAAGATCTGAGCGACCAGATGCTGGCGGCGGCCCGCGAGCTGCAGTTCGAGCTGGCAGCCCGCATCCGCGACGAGGTGTCGGAGCTGAAGAAGGAACTGCGCGGCATGGACATGGCGGGGGTGAAGTAGACAGCCGGTGGGTTCGAGCCGGGAGCAGGTAAGGCTGCGGCCCGAGGCGCCGGGGCTGGGGCCGGGGAGCAGGCCGGGCCGCCAGGGCCAGGGAGCAGGCCGGGCCGCCCGAGCCGGGTCCACGGGCCGGGGCGGGCCGCGCAGCGGGGGAGCTCGACGGGAGCTTGGGCGTTGGTGGGCCGCTGCCGGCTGAGGGGGTGGCAGCGGTTGGCCTTGGGCGGACCGCCGCCGGCTCGGCTGGCTGGGGTGCTGTCTTCCTCGCGCTGGGTGGGCTGCCGTCGGCTCGGCTGGTTGGGCGCTGCTTGGTTTGCGCTGGGTGGGCTGCGGTCGGCTCGGCTGGCTGGGCGCTGATTGGCCTGCGCTGGGCGCTGATTGGCGTGCGCTGGGTGGGCCGCTGCCAGCTTGCCTTACTGACTGGGGTGCTGCCTTTCCCCCGCGCTGGATGGGCCGCCGCCGGCTTGTGTGGTGGCGGCGGTTGGCCTCGGTGGGTTGCCGGGTGCGTGACTACGAGGTTTGTGGGTCCGGCCTGGTCCGCGTTCGTGGGAGTCAGGTTCGGGATTTCGGCTCGGCTTGGAAGTAGCCATCTCGCCGGAGGCGTCGGTCGCGTCTGCTGTGGGTGCCTCGACCCCGCCTAGACTGGGCTATCTCGGCCTGGGCGGGTGCTCTCATGCCCTGACATCGAGGGGCAGGAGCCGGCACATCGAGCTCAGCAGCGAGCCGATGCCGGCCTCACGCCCGCCGGAGATCTTGAATCAGCGGACTCGGATGTGGCTCTCTGCGTCTGCGCGTCGAGGCGCCTGGAGTGGTCAGCCCGGGTGATGCTCCACGGTCGGAAGCGGGATCAAGCGGCGAAGAAGTCGTGGTCGGGGTGGGGGCGGGCGTCGTCCGGGATCACGTCGGTGAAGTACTCGGCCAGTGGGGGCTGGGCCAGTGTGGTCGCGATCGAGGCTCGCCACTGGGCGAAACGCTCGGTTCGCCGGAAGTTCTGCTCGTGGGCCTCGATGCTGTCCCACTCGACGAGGAGCAGGAAACGGGTGCTCGCCTCGGTGCCGCGCTTCACCCGGACCGAGCGGCAGCCGTCCGCTCCCGCGATCAGAGGGCGGGCGAGGCGGTAGGCCTCCAGGAAGTCGCCGTCGCGGCCGGGGAGTACGTCGATCAGCGTTACTTCGAGAACCATGTCGGCAAGCGTCCCATACGCACGAGTTGGAAAGCTTACTAGGATGCCTTAGGAACTGTCAGGGTTCGCCCGAAAACTGACCGTCACCGGCGTTAGCCTGGACAGAAGGCGACCGCTCGGCGGGATCTTCAAAGAAAAGCAGCGAGCCCCACCACTCTTCGGTCTCCCGATGTGCGGATCCGGGACGGGATGCGCAACAATGGCTGCCGTGGGAGGGGAGTATTCCCCTGCTCCGGTCTCGTCAGCACGGAACGCCGTCCATCGGCGGGCCCGGGACCGGCGGTCGCGGCCATCACAGGCCGCGGCGGAAGAGACCTCCGACAGTCGCACGTCGCTGCCCTTACTCGGCCACGCGTCTCGCTCCGTCGAGTCCTGTGCCAGAGGTTCGGCCCGAGAGGCCCGATTCTCCGGCACGAGACCCGCCGGTGAGTCACGATGTCGGGTTCCGGTCATTCGAGGCCCGTTTGCGAGTCTCGATCACCGAACCCGGGTATTCGTGGTTCAAGAGATGAGTGGTTCAAGAGCCGAAGTGGTTCGAGAGCTGAAGCGGTTCGAGAGCTGAAGTGGTTCGAGAACTGAAGCGGTTCGAGAGCCGAAGTGGTTCGAGAGCTGAAGCCGAGTGGGTGCAGCGACGACCCGTGTCTGCCGGAGGTCCTCGTTGAACGTTCCTGTCTGGGTCTGGGTTGCCACCCTTGTCGCGCTGGTGGCCGTCCTCGCCGTCGATCTTCTGATCATCGGGCGTAGACCACACGAACCCAGCATGAAGGAAGCGGGAACCTGGGTCGGCTTCTACGTCGGCCTCGCGATCCTCTTCGGCGTCGGTGTCTGGGTGACGGCGGGTGCGCAGTCCGCGGGTGAGTTCTACACCGGCTGGCTGACCGAATACTCGCTGAGCGTCGACAACCTCTTCGTCTTCGTGATCATCATGGCCCGGTTCGCGGTGCCGAGGCATCTGCAGCAGAAGGTGCTGCTGATCGGCATCGTGCTGGCGCTGCTGATGCGCGGTGCGTTCATCGTGGCCGGCGCCGCCCTGATCGCGCAGTTCTCCTGGGTCTTCTACATCTTCGGCGCGTTCCTCGTCTACACCGCGATCACGCTGGTGAAGGGTGGCGAGAACGACGAGGACGAGTTCAAGGAGAACCTGCTGATCCGCTGGTCGAAGCGGGCGCTGCCGCTCTCGTCGTCGTTCGGCGACGGCCGGTTCAGTGTGGTGACCGAGACCGGCAAGCGGCTCTTCACGCCGATGCTGATCGTGACGATCGCGATCGGCACCACCGACCTGATCTTCGCGCTCGACTCGATTCCGGCGATCTTCGGCATCACCAAGGAGCCGTACCTCGTCTTCACCGCGAACGTGTTCGCGCTGATGGGTCTGCGCCAGCTCTTCTTCCTGCTCGGCGGCCTGCTGCAGCGCCTGGTCTACCTCAACATCGGTCTGGCCGTGGTGCTCGCCTTCATCGGCGTGAAGCTCTTCCTGGAGGCGCTGCACACCAACACGCTGTCGTTCATCAACGGCGGCCACGGCTTCCACTGGGCCCCGGAGATCCCGATCTGGCTCTCCCTGCTGGTCATCATCGGCACGCTCGGCATCGCCACCGTCGCCAGCCTGATCAAGTCCTCGCGGGACCGCAAAAGAGAACTGATCAGCAACTAGAGGAGCCGGATCAAACCCCTCCTTCCCTGTACGTCCGAAGCCCCGCGGTGACGATGTCACCGCGGGGCTTTCGCCGTACAAGGGAAAGGGCCCGTCCGGCGAAAAGCTGGACGGGCCCCGGAAAGCTCGCGCTTACTGGTGCTTGCGGCGCGCCGCGGCCCGGCCACGGACCGTCTGGTCGAGCTCGACCTTGCGGATGCGGATCGCGTTGGGGGTGACCTCGACGCACTCGTCCTCGCGGCAGAACTCGAGGGACTGCTCCAGGGACAGCTTGCGCGGCGGGATCACCTTCTCGGTGTTGTCCGCGCTCGCCGCCCGCATGTTGGTGAGCTTCTTCTCCTTGGTGATGTTGACGTCCATGTCGTCGTCACGGGAGTTCTCACCGACGATCATGCCCTCGTAGACCTCGGTGCCCGGCTCGACGAAGAGCTGGCCGCGCTCCTGGAGGTTGATCATCGCGAAGCCGGTGACGGCGCCGGCCCGGTCGGCGACCAGGGAGCCGTTCTGGCGGGTGCGGAGCTCGCCGAACCACGGCTCGTGGCGCTCGTACAGGTGGTGCATGATGCCGGTGCCGCGGGTCTCGGTGAGGAACTCGGTGCGGAAGCCGATCAGGCCACGCGCCGGGACCAGCCACTCCATGCGCAGCCAGCCGGTCCCGTGGTTGATCAGCTCTTCCATCCGGCCCTTGCGGGTGGAGAGCAGCTGGGTGATGGCGCCCATGTATTCGTCGGGGGCGTCGATGGTGACCCGCTCGACCGGCTCGTGCACCTTGCCGTCGACGACCTTGGTGACGACCTGCGGCTTGCCGACGGTCAGCTCGTAGCCCTCGCGGCGCATCTGCTCGACCAGGATGGCCAGGGCCAGCTCACCACGGCCCTGCACCTCCCACGCGTCCGGGCGCTCGGTGTTGAGGATGCGGAGCGAGACGTTGCCGATCAGCTCCTTGTCGAGGCGGTCCTTGACCATGCGGGCGGTGACCTTGGCGCCCTTGACCTTGCCGACCAGCGGCGAGGTGTTGGTGCCGAGGACCATCGAGATGGCCGGCTCGTCGACGCTGATCAGCGGCAGCGGGATCGGGTTCTCGGCGTCGGCGAGGGTCTCACCGATCATGATGTCGGCGATGCCCGCGATGGCCATGATGTCGCCGGGGCCGGCGCTCTCGGCCGGCTTGCGCTCCAGACCCTCGGTGATCAGCAGCTCGGAGATCCGGACGTTGCTGATCGTGCCGTCGGTCTTGCACCAGGCCACGGTCTGGCCCTTGCGGATGGTGCCCTGGTGGACGCGGCAGAGTGCGAGACGGCCGAGGAACGGCGACGCGTCGAGGTTGACGACGTGCGCCTGGAGGGGGGCGTCCTCCTCGTACTCCGGCGCCGGGATGGTCTCCAGGATCGTGCTGAACAGCACGTCGAGGTTGTCGCTGTCCTCCGGGACGGTGCCGTCCTTCGGCTGGGTCAGCGAGGCGATGCCGTCACGGGCGCACGCGTAGACGATCGGGAACTCGATCTGGTGCTCGTCGGCGTCGAGGTCGAGGAAGAGCTCGTACGTCTCGTCGACGACCTCCTTGATCCGGGCGTCGGGGCGGTCCACCTTGTTGATGATCAGGATGATCGGCAGCTTGGCGGCGAGCGCCTTGCGCAGCACGAAGCGGGTCTGCGGCAGCGGGCCCTCGGACGCGTCGACGAGCAGGGCGACGCCGTCGACCATGGTGAGGCCGCGCTCGACCTCACCGCCGAAGTCGGCGTGACCCGGGGTGTCGATGATGTTGATCGTTACCGCTTCGCCCTCGGCGGGCTGGTAGCTGATCGCCGTGTTCTTGGCGAGAATGGTGATGCCCTTTTCCCGCTCCAGGTCCATGGAGTCCATGACGCGGTCGGCCATCTCGCCGCGCGCGTGGGACTGGCTGCCCTGGCGCAGCATGGCGTCGACCAGGGTGGTTTTGCCATGGTCGACGTGAGCGATGATGGCGACGTTGCGTAGGTCGGTGCGGGTCTGCATGAAGCCATTGTCCCCGGTTCAGGTTGCCGATCGTGACACCGGGGTCAAGTCCCAGAACTTGTGGTCGTTTGGCCGGTTTTACGGTCTGCGCGAATCATCAGACAACTGTTAGCGTGCCTCTTCGATGTACTTCGGGGGAGGGTTTCGTCGATGAACGCCGTGTTACGGACACGTGTTTTCGCGGCCGCTGTGGTGCTGGTGGTGGCCGGTGGCTGCGGTCTGGCCGGCACCTCCGAGGGAGAGAAGGTGGCGGTGGCGCCACCGTCCGCCGTGGCCGAGGAGTCGCCCTCGCCGTCGCCTGAGATCACCGATGAGCCGGTGATCGAGGAGTCGCCGTCGGTCAAGCCCTCGCCGTCGAAGAAGAAGGCGTCGAAGAAGCCCTCGCCGACGCCGACCGAGGACCCGAACAACTTCCAGGCGCCGGACTGCGCCGAGTTCGAGGGCAAGGAGGTCTCGAAGGCCAAGGCGAAGGCGGCCCTGAACGCGGCGGCCACCAAGGCGTACTGGCCGACCTCGGCGCCGAAGCTGAAGGTGCCGGCCGACCTGATCCGGGCGGTCTCCTGGCACGAGAGCGGCTGGACCTCGAACATCGTGAACTGCGACGGCGGCTTCGGCCTGATGCAGGTGATGCCGGACACCGAGGCCTTCATCAACCAGCGGTTCGAGCAGTCCTACGACTCGCACGCCTACAAGCAGAACGCGGTCATCGGGGCGAACTACCTGGCCTGGCTGACCAAGGCGTTCGGTGACCAGTATTTCAAGGGCAGCTACAGCCTGAGTACGTCGAAGTGCAAGAGCGACTCCTCGCTGTGCCTGCTCAACATGGTGATCGCCGGCTACAACATGGGCCGTGGCTCGGTCGACGAGGGCTACGCGAACGGTGAGCTGGTCAACCCGGAGTACGTTGGCGTGGTCCGCAACCTGATGCGGGATTGCTACTGCGACCGCTACTGACCAGGCCGGTTCCGACCCTTCTCGGATCGCGCGTTACACTGGGTGGTAGAACCCGAGACCCCCATCGTTCCGCCGTTTTGACCCTCGCGTCGCAGCGGTAGTAGGGTCTCGGGGTTGTCGTGTGTCGTTGATGCTGGCGAGCTGCGTTTGTCTCGGCCCGCAGCTCACCCTAAGGAGCCTTACCCGATGCCTCCCAAGAAGAAGACCCATGAGGTAACCCTCGCACTTGAGGCGGGTAACGCCGCGATGGTCGACCTCGGTAAGATGCTCGGTCCGACCGGTGCCAACATGCGTGCCGTCAAGGTCGAGTACGACGAGGCCACCTCGAAGAACCGTGGCGAGATCATCCCGGTCATCGTCTCGGTCTACGAGGACCGCAGCCACACGCTCGCCTACAAGACGCCGCCGACCAGCTTCCTCATCAAGAAGAGCCTCGGCATTCCGTCCGGCGCGGCGAACCCGCTCACCACGACCGTCGGCACGCTCAGCGCCGACCAGGTCAAGGAGATCGCGGAGCGCAAGCTGCCCGACCTCAACGCGAACGACCTCGACGCCGCCATCCAGATCGTCAAGGGCACTGCCCGGTCGATGGGTGTCAAGGTCGCCTGATCCACCTCGTGAGAACGGCCCCGGCTTTCGCCGGGGCCGTTCTTCGTTGCGGGGGAGGGGTGGATCAGCGTCCCTTCGGGGTGATGACCTCGTCGATCAGGCCGTATTCGAGGGCCTCGGCGGCGCTCAGGGTCCGCCCGGTGGACAGGTCGTCCTCGACCCGGCTGCGCGGCTGACCGGTCACCTCGGCGAGCCGGACCACTGCCTCCTCCAGCTCACGCAGATGCTGACCGGCCGCGGCGGCCACCTCGTCGGCGGTGCCGGTGACGCCGGCGGCGCGCGGTTCGGCCAGTTTGAACCTCGCATGCCGGTACGCCGCGCGCTTGTCCGAAGCGGCCAGCACCGCCAGGACGGCACCGCCCGCTTCGGACGTGACGAGCGCGTGCACCGGAGCGGTCAGGGCGTCGATCACGTCGATGATCGACAGGACGGCGCCGAGATCCCCGCCGGGACTGGCCACGTGCAGGTGGACCGGGTCGGGGCCGGCCGAGTCGAGGGTGAGCAGCGCGGCCGCGATGCCGGTCGCCGCCTCGGTGCTGAGCTGACCGCGGAGCATCACGATCCGCTGGTCGAAGAGCCGTTCCTCCAGCCAGCCGGGAAGCCCGGGACCGGCCCCGGGCACGTGCGGCGGCTGCCAGTCGGGCTGCGGGTGCGGCGGGAAACCCCACCGGTTCGGATCGTGTCGACTTCTCACACCGCTACCTCCAGTCGGCCGGGGGTTCCCGCCAGGGTATCCAGCAGCCGCAGGTATCGATGAAGGTTCCGCTTTGGGCCGAAAACGGCGATGAGCCACAGCCGGGCCGGCTGTGACTCATTCCGTCGTCCGGGTGGCGCTAGTGGACGCTGCGCAGCTGCAGGAGGGTCGCCAGGCGGGCGGTGACCGGGCGGGCCTCCAGGTGCAGGCGGGCGATGTTCAGGCCGCCGTCTCCGATCACCGCGAGCAGGGCCAGGTCACCGATCGCGTAGACCGAGAGGTAGCCGTTCTGGTTGTGGATCGTGACGTCGGCGAAGCCGCCCTGGTGCAGGACCGCACCGGTGGTCCGGCTGATGCCGTGCGCGCCGGCCGCGAGGGCCGCCACGTCGTGCGGTTCCGGACCGGACGTCTGGTCGTGCAGGATGAGCAGGCCGTCGACCCCGGCCACCACGCAGCCCAGCACGCCGGGCACCTGGTAGCGCAGGTGGGCGAGCTCGGCGTAGACCGGCTTGTAGCTGTCGCCGGGGGCTGTCATACGTCCAGGTCCTGCTCGATCTTGCGGAGCTGGTGGCGGGCCAGACCGAGGTTGGCACGACCCTTGTCGAGCGACAGGTAGAGGAAGAACGACTCGCCGTGACGCTTGTTCTGCAGCAGGCGGATCAGGTGGTACTGCGAGTCGAGGGTGATCAGGATGTCCTCGATGCCGTCCTGCAGACCCAGCATCTCCAGGGTGCGGACCTTGGCCCGGATCACGTCGGTGTTGCCGGCCGCGGCGATGTTCATGTCCATCTGCTGACCACCGCCCAGGACGCCCAGCGTGAGGCCGCTGGTGTAGTCCACGAGCGCCACACCGATCGCGCCCTCGATGCCCATCGCTTCCTTCAGGGCAGTCTCGATATTCACTGCTGGTACTCCGTTTCCGGCTTTGAGAGGGGGATGCCGAGATGATCAGCGGGCCCAACAGTGACATGCGAAATTTGCTCAAACCCTGAACTAATGCGAGGTGGGTCCGAAGGTAGTTGATCTCCGGGCGGACGACCCCGGTGGGTATCGCCCGAACGTCTGGCACAAGGTCGTCTCGAAGGATGGACAGATCAGCGTTTAAGGCCTGGTTAAGCCGTCAGGTGGACGCTCAGCACGGCTGACGCCACGGTCAGCGCGCCGACGACGGCGAACGGCACCACCCGGTTGTGGCTGCGGCGGATCGCGTAGACGATCGGGAGCAGCAGCGGGAAAGCTGGGATCAGGGCCTGGGCCTGCCGTGCCGCGAGCGCGATCAGCACGACGCCGCCGGCGTACACGAGAAGGGGCCTGGGCAGACGCTCGCCGGCCGCGACGACGAGCAACGCGACGGCCAGCAGCAGGAGGAGGCCGGTCTCCACGGTGAGCCGGCCCGTGCCCAGCTGCGGGAGACCGCCGGCCAGGCCGGCCAGCGCCAGAACGGTGGCGACCCAGGGCCGCCACTCCCGCGGATCGCGGACCAGCGCGATCACGGCGACCGGGACCACGACGAGGGTCAGCGCGGCGCCGGTCGGCAGGGTGAGACCGGCCAGCAGGCAGAGCACGCCGGCGGTCAGCCAGTTCTTCCGGAGCGCGGCGAGCAGCGAACCCGCGGCCAGGGCGGTGAACAGCGACGCGTGATGACCGGAGATGACAGGTACGACCGACCAGAGCCCGGCCAGCAGCACCCCGGTCATCCTGTCCCGCAGGTAGGAGCCGAACGTGTAGAGCGTCACCGCGGCGGCCAGGCCGGAGAGCCAGGTCGCCACCGGCAGCGCGGGCAGGTCGTACTGACCGTAAAGGATCAGGACGAGCGCGTTCAGCGCCCGCAGCGACGCGTGCAGTGCCAGCGCACCGGCCGCGCCGCCCAGCCAGCGGAGCGTCTCCGGGTGCAGCCGGCGGACGAACGAGAGGGGCGCGGCTTCAGCGACGGTCACCGGGCGCTCCTTGCATTGCGGACTGTGTGCAACGCAGCAACCTACCCGTTGCGCCCGGCCGGCCGGTAACGGGGGAACGCCGGATACTCGGGAGACTCCACGGCTTCATGCAACCCGAGCGAGACGGGAGTCGTCAGGGAGGCGTGAGAGCGAAGGAGGGGCTCGTGTGAAGAACGAGCGTGATGAGCAATTCCACCGATTCGTGGTGACCCGGCGTGCCGGCCTGGTGCGCACGGCGACTCTGCTCACGGCGGGCGACGCCCATCTGGCCGAGGACCTGGTCCAGTCCACGCTGACCAAGCTCTACGTGGCCTGGCCGGCGGTCCAGCGAGCCGACAACCCGGACGGGTACGTCCGGCGGACGCTGGTCAACGCGCTGACCGACGAACGGCGGCGCTGGTGGCGGCGGCGGGAACGGACAGTGGCCGAGCTGCCCGAGCGGGCGGCCGCGGAGATTCCCGGCGGGGAGATCTCGGAGGGGCTGCGCGCGGCCCTGAAGGAGCTGCCACCACGGATGCGAGCGGCTCTGGTGTTCCGCTACTTCTACGACCTCGACGTCGCCGACACCGCCGACGCCCTCGGCTGTTCCGAGGGCACGGTGAAGAGCCAGACCGCCCGCGCCCTCGACCGGCTGCGAGCGGTCATCGGCGATAACCCGTCCCTAGCACTGCGCTGACCTGGAGAATCGTGATGATGAACCTGTACGACGGGCTGGAGCGGATCGCCGGTCCCGGCGCCGCACCGACGCCCGAGCAGATCGAGGCCGACCTGGCCCGCGGACGCCGGGCCCTGCGCCGGCGGCGCCTCTTCCAGACCGGCGGCGCCTCCGCGTTCGCCGTCGCCGCCGTGGCCGCGGCAGTGGCGTTCGCCACCACCGGCGCCCCGGCGTCGAGCACCACCACGCCACTCGCGGAGGGGCCCGCCCCGGCGGTGAGCACGCTCGTTCCCACCAAGCTCGTCGCGTACGAGGGTGAGCAGCCGGACGCCTTCGAGATCGACCGGGTGCCGGAGGGCTGGGTCCTCCAGGGCTCCGATGAGGGCGGCCTGGTGCTGGCGCCCGAGGGGCCGCTCGCCGACCCGTCGACCGGCCCCGGCGACGCCGCGAACAGCGACCCGCACAGCTTCGTCGGCAAGATCGCCGTGATGCTCCAGGACACCGGGGCCCCGGCCGATCTGGGCGGCAAGAAGGTCGAGGTGGGCGGCAACCCGGGCGTGCTGACGAAGATGCTCGACCAGACCGACGGCTCCACCCTGTTCCTCCAGGTGCCGGACCGCGGTTACCTGGTGATCCAGGTCTGGGACGACCTGGGCTGGGGCGAGAAGCAGGTGCTCGAGTTCGCCGCGGGCATCCACGTCAACGAGAACGCCACGAAGAGCGTCGGATAGACGAGGGGGAGACCGGAGCAGTTGAGGTGCCCCGGTCTCCCTCACCCATATCTACCAGCCGCGCGCACGCCACTCGGCGAGCTGCGGGCGCTCGGCCCCGAGCGTCGAGTCCTTGCCGTGGCCGGGGTAGAAGACGGTGTCGTCGCCGAACCGGCCGAACAGCTTGCGCTCCACGTCGCCGATCAGCGACGCGAAGTTCTCCTTGACACCGCGGGTGTTCCCCACGCCGCCCGGGAAGAGGCTGTCGCCGGTGAAGAGGTGGTTCCGGTAGGCCAGCACGATCGAGCCCGGCGTGTGCCCCACGATGTGGATCACTTCGAGGGAGTGGTCGCCGACCTCGACGATGTCGCCGTCGGTGAGCGTGCGGGTGACGATCGGGATGCCCTCGGCGTCGTCGGTGTGTGCGAGCGACTCCGCCCCGGTGGCCAGCACGACCTCCTCCAGCGCGATCCAGTGGTCCTGGTGCCGGTGGGTGGTCACCACCGCTCGCAGGCCACGCGCGCCGACCAGGTCGAGGAGCGTCCCCGGCTCGTTCGCCGCGTCGATCAGCAGCTGCTCACCGCCGGACTGCAGCAGGTAGGCGTTGTTGTCCATCGGGCCGACCGAGACCTTCGTCATCAGCAGGCCGTCGCCGAGATCGGTCGCAGTGCTCATTTCCACCTCGCAGGCCTATTTCCATCGGGGGATCAGCGGGAGTTCGCCGTCGGGCGAGACGGTGAGGTCGGCGCCGCCGGCCCGGCCGGCCAGCCAGGCGGCGAGCGACTTGGTCGGGCCGCTGACCGCCGGGCCGTCGCCCTCGCCGAGCTGCAGCGGGTGCTCCAGGCCGAGCGGTCGCAGGGTGAGGGCGGGTGAGCCCTCCGGCGCCGCCGCGACGATCTCCCGGAGCAGTCGTAGCGCGAACGCGTCCGTCCAGTCGGCCGGTGTATAGCCCCGGTCCAGGTCGACGCGGTGCACCTCCACCTCGCGCAGCCGGGCCCACGGCACGCCGGCGGCGGACTGGCCGATCGGTGGCAAGTGGGCGGCCCAGGCCGCGGCGGGCATCGCGGCGGCCGCGTCGGCGAACCGGTCGTGCGCGGCCCGCAGATCGCCGAGCTGCTCGGCGAGCGGGCGGCGGCACCCGGCCTCGATGCCCTCCTCGCGGGCGGCCGGGTTCGCGTACGCCGGGGTCTCCACCCCGGTCCGCGCCCAGACCAGCAGGTTCGTATAGGCCTCGGCGTTGCGGGCGAGGTGGGTCAGGACGTGCCCGACCGTCCACCCCGGCAGTCCGGACGGCTCGGCGACCACCGACGGGTCCCAGCCCTCCGCCTCACGAAGCAGCGCCTCGGTGGACTGCTCCACGTCGGTCATCAGCACCAGCGGATCCATGGTCACGGACCGACCCTATCGGAATTCGCTTTCGTCCCGGTCACGGTCGCCGTACCGTCGTCGTCAGCCGCGTAGATCGATCGAATCCCAGCGGAGGAGGTGAGCAAGGTGCTGTTCCCCTACGTCGCGTCTTCTCACCCGGGGGCCACTGGACGTTCCCCACAACCGTAAGGATTCCCATGTCGTACGACCTGTCCCAGCTGGGCTGGGACGACACCTTCGTATCCGCGTACCGGCCATTCGACCGTTCCGACGCGCTTCCCGGCCGGGTCCTGCGCGCCGACCGCGGCATCTGCACCGTCATCACCGGGAGCGGCGTGAGCCGGGCGAGCCTCGGTGGCGGCGTCCTGCTCGACGCCTCCCGCGACCCGGCCCGGCTGCCCTGCTCCGGCGACTGGGTGGTGCTGCGCCAGTGGCCGGATCGGCGCACCACCCTCGAACTCGTGCTGCCCCGGCGTACCACTCTGATCCGCCGGACCGCCGACAAGGACTCGTCCGGCCAGGTCCTCGCCGCCAACATGGACACCGTCGCGGTGACCGAGCCGATCCACCCCGAGCCGGACGACGCCCGGGTCGAGCGCCTGCTCGCCCTGGCCTGGGAGTCCGGCGCCACGCCGCTGCTGGTCCTGACCAAGTGCGACACCACCCCCGACCCGGCCGCGATGGCCCGCCAGCTGGCCGAGCTGGCCCCGGGTGTCCGGGTGATCCCGCTCAGCACCCGGACCGGGCAGGGCCTGGCCGAGCTGCGGGAACACGTGACACCCGGCCGCACGCTGGCCCTGCTGGGCCGATCCGGGGCCGGCAAGTCCACCCTGGTGAACGCGCTGGCCGGCACGGCGGTCATGCCGGTGCAGGCGATCCGGGACGCCGACGGCAAGGGCCGGCACACCACGGCGTACCGGAACATGGTCACGCTCCCCGGCGGAGGTGCGGTGATCGACACACCCGGCATCAGAGGCGTGGGTCTCCTGGACACCGCCGCCGGCCTGGACCGCGCGTTCGCCGACGTCACCGAGCTCGCCGCTCGCTGCCGCTTCGACGACTGCGACCACGAGTCCGAGCCGGGGTGCGAGGTGCAGGCGGCCCTCGCCGCGGGTGAGATCACGGCACGCCGGCTCGCCAGCTATCGGAAGCTGCGTCATGAGGTGGCGGTGGAGAGCGGCCGTCGTTCCGCTCGGCTTGCTCGCAGGGCGCGGTGACCCGTACGGAATAAAGGGCTGGCAGAATTCGGCCGGTGCGTGCGGCAGAAGAAGTGATCGAGGAACCGGTGGTCACGGCGGAGAAGACCCCGCCGGGGAGCAGGATCCGGCGGGCCGATGTCCTGGTTCCGGCCGGTTTCCTGCTTCTGGCCGTCCTCGTGATGATCCAGCTCTGGATCGATCCGAACGGCCGGGTGCTGGCCAGCAACGACGACGACCACGGGGTCTTCCTCTTCGTGCTGGCGCACGCCGAACGCGTGGTGTTCGACGGCGCGTACCCGTTCTTCACCGACCGGCTGAACGCGCCGGTCGGCGTGAACATGATGGCGAACACGTCGATCCTGGCGCTCAGCCTGCCGCTCGCCCCGATCACCCACTTCTTCGGCCCGGGCGTCTCGGTGGCCCTGCTGCTGACGCTGGGTCTCGCCGGCACCGCCTACGCCTGGTACTGGGTGCTCTCCCGGCACCTGGTGGAGAGCCGGCTCGCGGCGGCGATCGGCGGCGCCTTCTGCGGCTTCGCGCCGACCATGGTGTCGCACGCGAACGGGCACGTGAACTTCGTGAACCAGTACGTCGTGCCGTTCATCGTCTGGCAGGTGCTGCGCCTGCGGGAGCCGGGCCGGGCGGTGCGCGGCGGGATCATCCTCGGGCTGCTGATCGTGCTGCAGTGCTTCATCAACGAGGAGACGCTGCTCTTCACGGCGCTCACGCTCGGGGTGTTCGTGCTGGCCTACGGGCTCATGCGGCGGGACGTGGTGCGGGACGTCTGGCGGCGCTTCCTGGCCGGGCTCGGCGTGGCCGCGGCGACCGCCGGGGTGCTGCTGGCGTACCCGCTCTGGTACCAGTTCTTCGCCCCCGGCAACTACCACGGCCAGCCGTTCTCGCCGGACATGTACGTCACCGACCTCGCCTCGCTGATCGGGTTCGCCCGCCAGTCGGTGGCCGGCAACGCCGCCCTGACCCGGGAGATGAGCGTGAGCGCGACCGAGGACAACACGTTCTTCGGCCCGTTCGGGTTCGTCATGATCGTGGTGTCGGTGGTGATGCTGTGGCGCTCGGCCGCGGCCCGGGCCGCCGCGATCGCCGGGCTGGTGCTGCTGCTCATGTCGTTCGGGCCGGTGCTGAAGGTCTTCGGCCACGACACCGGGATCCCGCTGCCGTTCGGCCTGATCAGCCACGTGCCGATCATCGACCTGGTCAGTGTGACGAGGTTCGCGATGGTTCCGGCGACGGTCGCCGGAGTTCTGCTGGCGCTGGCCGCGGACAAGGTCCGGGACAATCGGATCTTCTGGGTGGGCATGACCCTCGCGCTCGTGCCGCTGATCCCCAAGCCCCTGCCGGTCGTCGAGGGCCAGCCTCTCCCGCCGTTCCTCACTCAGGGGATCTACAAGGAGTACGTCGCCGACGACCGCACCCTGGTCACCGTGCCGCTGCCGGAGGTCACCACCGGCCGGGTCGGGATGCGCTGGGCCACGCTCATGAACCTCGACTACGCGACGCCGCGCGGCTACTTCATGGGCCCGGTGAACCCGCCGCTGGACGACACCGGATCGTGGAACGCGCCACGCCGGTTCACGTCCGATCTGCTCTGGGAGGTCCGGGAGTACGGCCGGGTGCCGCAGTTGACCGACGCCGACCGGGCCAGGATCACCGCGGATCTGGTCTACTGGCGGGCGGCGGTGGTGGTGCTGATTCCCGGCGGGCGCAACCCGGAAGCGCAGCGTGCGGTGCTGGTCGACGCGCTCGGCGAGCCGGAGTCGGTCGGCGGTGTGGAGATCTGGGACGTGCGAAGCCTCCCGGTTCCCCCGAAGGGATGACCGGGAATGTTCGCCATCTGCCACGCGCTGAACCTGGGTCGCCAGAAAATGTCGTACCCCGCGGCTAGAGTGGCTGGCTGACTTCAAACACCTGTACGGAGAGGCTGGCAGTGGCCGACCGACTCACCATCCGCGGCGCACGCGAGCACAACTTGCGTGACGTCAACCTGGACCTGCCCCGCGATGCCATGATCGTCTTCACTGGCCTCTCCGGTTCCGGCAAGTCCAGCCTCGCGTTCGACACGATCTTCGCGGAGGGCCAGCGGCGTTACGTCGAGTCCCTCTCGTCATATGCGCGGCAGTTCCTCGGGCAGATGGACAAGCCCGACGTCGACTTCATCGAGGGCCTCTCACCGGCCGTCTCGATCGACCAGAAGTCGACGAACCGCAACCCGCGCTCGACCGTCGGCACCATCACCGAGGTCTACGACTATCTGCGCCTGCTCTTCGCCCGCACCGGCATCCCGCACTGCCCGGTCTGCGGTGAGCGGATCAGCAAGCAGACCCCGCAGCAGATCGTCGACCGGGTCCTCGCCATGGACGAGGGCACCCGGTTCATGGTCCTGGCACCGGTGGTCCGCGGCCGCAAGGGCGAATACGTCGACCTCTTCGCCGAGCTCCAGGCCAAGGGCTATGCCCGGGCCCGGGTCAACGGCGTGGTGCACCCGCTCACCGAGCCGCCGAAGCTGAAGAAGCAGGAGAAGCACACCATCGAGGTGGTGGTCGACCGGCTCAGCGTGAAGGCGTCCAGCAAGCAGCGGCTCACCGACTCGGTGGAGGCGGCGCTCGGCCTGGCCGGCGGCATCGTCCTGCTCGACTTCGTCGACCTGCCGGAGGACGACCCGGAGCGGGAGCGGCGCTTCTCCGAGCACCTCGCCTGCCCGAACGACCACCCGCTGGCGATCGAGGACCTCGAGCCCCGGGTCTTCTCCTTCAACGCGCCCTACGGCGCCTGTCCCGAGTGCACCGGCCTCGGCACCAAGAAGGAGGTCGACCCCGAGCTGATCATCCCGGACGAGGAGGCCACCCTCCGGTCCGGCGCGATCCAGCCGTGGGCCGGCGGCACCACCCAGGAATACTTCCTCCGCCTGCTGGAGGCGCTCGCGTCCGCCGAGAGCTTCTCGCTCGACACGCCGTGGCGGGCCCTGCCCAGCCGCGTGCAGAAGACGATCCTGCACGGCGCGGAGGACCAGGTCCACGTCCGCTACCGCAACAAGTACGGGCGGGAGCGCTCCTACTACACCGGCTTCGAGGGCGTGGTGCAGTGGATCGAGCGGCGGCACAACGACACCGAGAGCGACTGGTCGCGCGAGAAGTACGAGGGGTACATGCGCGACGTGCCCTGCAAGGTCTGCGGCGGCGCCCGCCTCAAGCCCGAGGTGCTCGCGGTGACCGTGGCCGGCAAGAGCATCGCCGAGGTCTGCAACCTGTCCGTCGGCGAGTGCGCCGAGCTGCTCGCCGGCATCGAGCTCGACGACCGGCAGAAGATGATCGCCGAGCGGGTGCTCAAGGAGATCAACGCCCGGCTGCGCTTCCTGGTCGACGTCGGCCTCGACTACCTGTCGCTGGACCGCGGAGCCGGCACCCTCTCCGGTGGTGAGGCGCAGCGCATCCGGCTCGCGACCCAGATCGGGTCCGGCCTGGTCGGCGTCCTCTACGTGCTGGACGAGCCGTCGATCGGCCTGCACCAGCGTGACAACCACCGGCTCATCGAGACGCTGGTCCGGCTCCGCGACCTCGGCAACACGCTGATCGTGGTGGAGCACGACGAGGACACCATCCGCACCGCCGACTGGATCGTCGACATCGGGCCCGGCGCCGGTGAGCACGGCGGCCACATCGTGCACAGCGGCACCGTCGACGGCCTGCTGAAGAACGCTGAGTCGCCGACCGGCGCCTACCTGTCCGGCCGCAAGTCGATCCCGATCCCGGCCGGCCGCCGGCCGCAGACGCCGGGCCGCGAGGTCGTGGTGCACGGCGCCCGCGAGCACAACCTGCGCAACCTGACCGTCCCGTTCCCGCTCGGCCAGTTCATCGCGGTGACCGGGGTCAGCGGCTCGGGTAAGTCGACGCTGGTCAACGACATCCTGCACACCGTGATGGCGAACCAGATCAACCGCGCGCGGCAGGTTCCCGGCCGGCACACGAAGGTCACCGGCCTGGAGAACGTCGACAAGGTGGTCGGCGTCGACCAGTCGCCGATCGGGCGGACCCCGCGGTCCAACCCGGCCACCTACACCGGTGTCTTCGACCACGTGCGCAAGCTCTTCGCGGAGACCGCCGAGGCGAAGGTCAGGGGTTACGGTCCCGGCCGCTTCTCCTTCAACGTCAAGGGCGGCCGCTGCGAGAACTGCTCCGGTGACGGCACCATCAAGATCGAGATGAACTTCCTGCCGGACGTCTACGTCCCGTGCGAGGTGTGCAAGGGCGCTCGGTACAACCGGGAGACCCTCGAGGTGCACTACAAGGGGAAGACCATCTCCGAGGTGCTGGAGATGCCGATCGAGGAGGCCGCCGACTTCTTCGCGGCGCTCCCGTCGATCCACCGGCACCTGCGCACCCTGGTCGACGTCGGCCTGGGCTACGTCCGCCTCGGCCAGCCGGCGACCACCCTCTCCGGTGGTGAGGCGCAGCGTGTGAAGCTCGCCTCGGAGCTGCAGAAGCGGTCGACCGGCCGGACCGTCTACGTCCTCGACGAGCCGACCACCGGTCTGCACTTCGAAGACATCCGCAAGCTGCTCATCGTGCTGAA
Organism: Actinoplanes sp. OR16; assembly: GCF_004001265.1. GTDB lineage: Bacteria > Actinomycetota > Actinomycetes > Mycobacteriales > Micromonosporaceae > Actinoplanes. Next base: position 4,028,016 of record NZ_AP019371.1, read on the forward strand.
CGGCCTGGTCGACAAGGGCAACACGGTGATCACCATCGAGCACAACCTGGACGTCATCAAGACGGCGGACTGGCTGATCGACATGGGTCCGGAAGGCGGCAGCAAGGGCGGTCTGGTGCTCGCTGCCGGTACGCCCGAGGAGCTCGCCGAGGTGCCGGAGAGCCACACCGGGCAGTTCCTGCGGCACGTGCTCGGCCTCGACGGCGAGGCCGCCGGGTCCAAGGCGGCGACCAGCCGGGCGGCGAAGGCGAACGCCGCTCCCGCGGCCCGCAAAACCCGGGCGAAGGCGACTGTTTAGGAATTTCTTAGACCGCTCATAGCGATGCTGCCCGGTCGGGAAACTAACCTCGGCCGGGCGGCCAGCGGGCATGATTCCGGCGGAAACGGTGAACTGATCAACTGCCCGGCCGCGTACCTAGGGGCGACTCCGCGTGATTGCCGAGCGGAAACCAGTACTGGAGGGCAACACATGACCGACGTGCAGACGAGGACCGAGGCCGAGACCCAGCACCAGTGCGGGAGCACCGGCGGGACCTCGACGCGGCGCTGCATCCTGGTCGGCGCCGGAGCGATCGGCGCGACCGCGGTTCTGGCGGCCTGCGGCACCTCGAGCAGTGGCACCAACCCGAACGGCACCGACTTCGACAGCGACCCGGTGCCGGCCGGCAGCACGGCGGCCGGCAGCGGCGACAGCGGCGACAGCGGCGGCGACTCCGGCGGCGGCGAGGTCGTGGCCGCGGCGGCCGACGTGACGGTCGGCGGTGGCCTGATCACCGACAAGCTGGTCGTGACGCAGCCGACCGAGGGCACCTACAAGGCGTTCAGCAAGGTCTGCACGCACCAGGGCTGCGAGGTCAGCGAGATCAAGGACGGGCAGATCATCTGCCGCTGTCACAACAGCTTCTTCTCGGTCAAGGACGGCGCGCCCACCTCCGGGCCGGCGCAGCAGCCGCTCGCCGAGACCAAGGTGGAGCTGGACGGCGACAACATCGTGATCGCGGCCTGACCCGCACAGCGCGTCCAGGCCGGAGATCCGGCGCCGTGGCGGCGGCACCGGACCTCCGGTCGGGCAATTCTGTCAGTCCCAGGCACTATCGTTGGGGTTGTGCCAGACCCGTCCACATATCGTCCCGCTCCAGGTACCATCCCGGACGCTCCGGGGGTCTACCGCTTCCGTGACCCGTCCGGCCGGGTGATCTACGTCGGCAAGGCGAAAAGCCTGCGCAACAGGCTCAACTCCTACTTCGCCGACGTGTGGTCGCTGCACGCGCGCACCCAGCAGATGGTCACCACGGCGGGCAGTGTGGACTGGGTCACCGTCGGGACCGAGGTCGAGGCGCTGCAGCTGGAGTTCTCCTGGATCAAGGAGTTCGATCCCCGCTTCAACGTCAAATATCGGGACGACAAGTCGTACCCGTTCTTGGCCGTCACCCTCAACGAGGAGTTCCCCCGCCTCCAGGTGATGCGCGGGGCGAAACGCAAGGGCGTGCGCTACTTCGGCCCCTATTCGCACGCCTGGGCCATCCGCGAGACGCTCGACCTGCTGCTCCGGGTCTTCCCGGCGCGCACCTGCTCGTCCGGCGTCTTCAAGCGGCACGGCCAGATCGGCCGCCCCTGCCTGCTGGGCTACATCGGCAAGTGCTCGGCGCCCTGCGTCGGCCAGGTCGACGCCGAGCAGCACCGCGCCATCGTCGACGACTTCTGCGATTTCATGGCCGGCCGCACCGACGCGTTCGTGAAACGGCTGGAGCGCGAGATGCTCCAGGCCTCCGAGGAGCTGGAGTTCGAGCGGGCGGCCCGGCTGCGCGACGACATCGCGGCCCTGCGCCGGGCCATGGAGAAGCAGACGGTGGTGCTCGGCGACGGCACCGACGCCGACGTGGTCGCGTTCGCCGAGGACCCCCTCGAGGCGGCGGTGCAGGTCTTCCACGTGCGCGACGGCCGGGTCCGGGGCCAGCGCGGCTGGGTGGTGGAGAAGGTCGAGGATCTGACCACCGGCGACCTGGTCCACCACTTCTGCACCCAGATGTACGGTGACGAGTCCGGTGAGGCCGACGTCCCCCGCGAGCTGCTGGTCCCGGCCCTGCCCGACGACGCCGACGCGCTCGCCGACTGGCTCAGCCAGCGCCGTGGCAGCCGGGTCAGCCTGCGGGTCGCGCAGCGCGGCGACAAGAAGGCGCTGGCCGAGACGGTGGCCCGCAACGCCGCCGAGTCGCTGCAGCGGCACAAGCTGCGCCGGGCCGGTGACCTCACCACCCGCAACAAGGCTCTCGAGGAGATCGCCGAGGCGCTCGGGCTGGATTCCGCGCCGCTGCGCATCGAGTGCTTCGACGTGTCGCAGATCCAGGGCACCGACGTGGTCGCCTCGATGGTCGTCTTCGAGGACGGCCTGGCCCGCAAGAGTGAATACCGCAAGTTCGCCGTCCGGGGCGCCACCGACGACCTCTCCGCGATGAGCGAGGTGATGCGGCGGCGGTTCGCGCGGTTCAAGGCGCAGGAGGGCGCCGACGGGCCGCGCGACCTCCCGGAGTCCGACCTGGCCGACGACGCCGCGGACGACCGGTTGCACGGCTACGAGCCGCCCGCCGCGGATCTTGAGGTGGCAGGCCCGCCGGCCGCGGAGCTGCCGGGCATCGATCCGCTGACCGGCAAGCCGCGCCGCTTCGCCTATCCGCCTCAGCTCGTCGTGGTGGACGGCGGACAGCCGCAGGTCAACGCCGTGGCCGCGGTCTTCTCCGAGCTGGGCATCACCGACGTGGCGCTGTGCGGCCTGGCGAAACGGCTGGAGGAGGTGTGGGTTCCGGGTGACGACTTCCCGGTGATCCTTCCTCGTACGTCGGAGGCTCTTTATCTCTTGCAGCGCGTGCGGGACGAGGCGCACCGGTTCGCGATCACCTTCCACCGGCAGCGCCGATCGAAGCGGATGACGGCGTCCGCGCTCGACGACATCGCTGGTCTCGGTGAGGTCCGGCGCAAGGCGCTGCTGCGGCATTTCGGCTCGCTGAAGCGGCTGGCGGCGGCGACTCCGGAAGAGATCACCGAGGTGCCGGGGATCGGGCGGCGGACCGCTGAGACGGTGCTGGCCGCTCTGAACCCGGACAGTTAGCGGACAGGCTGTCCGGCGGTCTACGGAGTCACCGTCGGCCTAGGATGTTGTGTCCGCGCGCAAGGATGCGAGCGGACGAAGATCTTGGACCGGCGCGGGAGGCGTGCGTGGACGAGGTAGTGGAGCCCGATGAGGCCGGCACCGACCTGGTGGTGGTGACCGGGCTCTCCGGCGGTGGGCGCAGCACTGTGGCCCGCGCCCTGGAGAACGTCGGCTTCTACGTGGTCGACAACCTGCCGCAGGCACTGATGCTGGAGATGGCCGAGCTGGCGTTCGCCGCCGGTGGCGCGGCCCGGCGCACCGCCATGGTGCTCGACGTGCGCAGCCGGGCGTTCTCCACCGACCTGGCCGGCGGGGTCCGCGCGCTCAAGGAGCGTGGTTTCACGCCGCGCGTGGTGTTCGTGGACGCCGACGACGAGGTGCTGATCCGGCGCTTCGAGTCGGTGCGGCGCTCGCACCCGCTGCAGGGCGACGGGCGGCTGGCCGACGGGATCGCGGCCGAGCGCAAGCTGCTCGAGGAGGCGCGCGACCAGGCCGATGTGATCATCGACACCAGCCATCTGAACGTGAACCAGCTGCGCCGCCGGGTCGAGGAGCTGTTCAGCGGCGACGACTCGCGGCGGCTGCGGATCACCGTGCTCTCCTTCGGCTTCAAGTACGGCCTGCCGCCGGACGCCGACTACGTGCTCGACGCCCGCTTCCTGCCGAACCCGTTCTGGGTGCCGGAGCTGCGTGAGCACACCGGCCTGGAGGAGGGTGTGAGCGGCTATGTCCTCGGTCAGGAGGGTGCGTCCGAGTTCGTCGGCACCTACGCCGGCCTGATCGCGGCGACCGCGCCGGGCTTCGAGCGCGAGGGCAAGCGCTACCTGACCGTCGCGATCGGCTGCACCGGCGGCAAGCACCGCAGTGTCGCGATCGCCGAGGAGCTCACCGCGAGGCTGGGCGGGATGCGGCTCTCCGCGCATACCTCCCACCGTGACCTGGGGCGCGAGTGACGGCGGCACCGATCCGGGTGGTCGCCTTCGGCGGCGGGCACGGCCTGAGCGCGTCGCTGCGTGCCCTGCGGCACTGCTCCCGCGAGCTCGAACTGGACATCACCGCGATAGTGACGGTGGGTGACGACGGCGGTTCCAGCGGTCGGCTGCGGGCCGAACGCGACGCGTTGCTGCCTCCGGGCGACCTGCGGCAGGCCCTCGCCGCGCTGGCCGCGGACGACCCGACGACCCGCCGGACCGCGAGCCTGATGCAGCACCGGTTCGCCGAGATGGCGGTGGTCCGGTCGGTGGGGGAGCGCCGGGCCGACCGGTCCAAGGACAGCCTGGCCGGGCATGCGGTCGGCAACCTGCTGCTGCTCGGGCTGATCGAGATGCTCGGCGACCCGGTGGTGGCGCTGGACCACGCGGCGGCGATGGTGGGCGCCCGGGGGCGGGTGCTGCCGATGGCGCTGCACGCCGTGGGCATCGAAGCCGACATAGAGGATCATTCAGGCCGATCCCTTCTCGTACGCGGGCAGCACTCGGTTGCGGTCGCCGACGGGAGGGTGACCGCCCTGCGGCTGGTGCCGGAGAACCCGCCGACCTGTCCCGAGGCGATCGAAGCGGTTCGTGCCGCCGACTGGTTGATCTTCGGACCGGGCAGCTGGTACACCAGCGTGCTACCGCATCTCCTGGTGCCGGAGCTGGCCGCGGCGATCGTGGCGAGCCCGGCCCGCCGGCTGGTCACGCTCAACCTGAGCGCCGACAAGGAGACGTCCGGGCTCTCCACGGCCGACCACCTGGCGGCGCTGCAGTGGTACCTCCCGGAGCTCCGGGTGGACACGGTGCTCGCCGACGCCAAGTGGGCGGGCGAGCCGGAACCGGTGCGGGCAGCCGCTCAGGAGCTGGGCGCGGAGCTGGTATTGGCACCCGTCGCCGTTGCGGACGGCAGCCCACGGCATGATCCTGAGTCGTTGGGCGTTGCACTGGTGCCAGTATTGGGCGCCGCTCGTTAGTTACTGGCGTAGCTCGGCACACAATGTTCAAGATCCGGCGCATGAGGTGACGATTCGATGGCGATGACGGCAGCGGTCAAGGACGAGCTGAGCCGGGTCGACGTGCCCAAGCCCTGTTGCCGGAGGGCCGAGATGGCGGCCCTGTTGCGTTTCGCGGGTGGGCTGCACATCGTGTCCGGCCGGGTCGTGGTCGAGGCCGAGCTGGACACCGGCGCCGTCGCCCGGCGGCTGCGGCGCGAGATCGCCGACGTCTACGGCTACCAGAGCGAGGTCCACGTGCTGGCCTCCGGCGGCCTGCGCAAGGGCAGCCACTACATCGTGCGGATCGTCAAGGACGGCGAGGTGCTGGCGCGCCAGACCGGCCTGCTCGACGTGCGCGGCCGGCCGGTGCGCGGACTGCCGCAGCACGTGGTGAACGGCAACGTCTGCTGCTCGGTCGCCGCCTGGCGGGGCGCGTTCATGGCGCACGGCTCGCTCACCGAGCCGGGCCGGTCCAGCGCCCTGGAGATCACCTGCCCGGGTCCGGAGGCGGCCCTCGCGCTGCGCGGCGCGGCCCGCCGCATCGGCATCACCGCGAAGGAGCGTGAGGTCCGCGGCGTCGACCGGGTGGTGATCAAGGACGGCGACGCGATCGCCGCGCTGCTGACCCGCATCGGCGCCCACTCCAGCGTGCTGGCCTGGGAGGAGCGCCGGGTCCGGCGCGAGGTCCGCGCCACCGCGAACCGGCTCGCCAACTTCGACGACGCCAACCTGCGCCGGTCCGCGCGGGCGGCGGTGGCGGCGGCGGCCCGGGTCACCCGTGCCCTGGAGATCCTCGCCGACGACGCGCCGAACCACCTGACCTCGGCCGGCCGGCTGCGCCTGGAGCACCGGCAGGCGTCCCTGGAGGAGCTGGGCGCGCTGGCCGACCCGCCGCTGACCAAGGACGCGATCGCCGGCCGGATCCGCCGCCTGCTGGCCCTCGCCGACAAGCGCGCCCGGGACCTCGGCATTCCGGATACTGAGGCGGCCGTCACACCCGAGATGATGGCTTGCTAGTGACTTTCGGCCCTCAGCTCGGGGCCCTGGTTTAGATAACGTTCAGGTCGCGGCCCCGCCGCTCCGCCGGTACCCGCCCTCGGCTAGGGTCACTGGTGACGGCGACGGTGCCGGCAGTCCGGCCGAACCCCCCGCTGTGATCTCGCTCCTTCGGGCGCGGCGGCCGGGCGCCATTGGACGCGGCCCTCCACCTGGCGGGCATGCAGACCCTCCGCCGGTCGCAGAACCCGGCGGACCGAAACGAGGAGACCACCTGTGACCATCCGGGTTGGCATCAACGGCTTCGGCCGTATCGGTCGTAACTTCTTCCGCGCGGTGCTGGCGTCCGGCGCCGACATCGAGATCGTCGGCGTGAACGACCTGACCGACAACGCCACGCTGGCGCACCTGCTCAAGTACGACAGCATCCTGGGCCGTCTGGGCCACGAGGTGAAGGCGTCCGCCGACGAGATCACCGTCGGTGGCAAGTCGTTCAAGGCGTTCGCCGAGCGCGACCCGAACAACCTGCCCTGGGGCGACCTGGGCGCCGACGTCGTCATCGAGTCGACCGGCTTCTTCACCGACGCCACCAAGGCGAAGGCGCACGTCGACAAGGGCGCCAAGAAGGTCATCATCTCGGCTCCGGCCAAGAACGAGGACATCACGATCGTGATGGGCGTCAACGACGGCCTCTACGACTCGGCGAAGCACACCATCATCTCGAACGCTTCGTGCACCACGAACTGCCTCGCCCCGATGGCGAAGGTCCTGAACGACACGATCGGGATCGAAAAGGGTCTGATGACCACGATCCACGCGTACACCCAGGACCAGAACCTGCAGGACGGCCCGCACAGCGACCTGCGCCGCGCCCGCGCCGCCGCGCTGAACATCGTGCCGACCTCGACCGGTGCCGCCAAGGCCGTCAGCCTGGTGCTGCCGGAGCTCAAGGGCAAGCTGGACGGCTTCGCGCTCCGGGTGCCGATCCCCACCGGTTCGGCCACCGACCTGACCTTCACCGCCGCCCGTGACACCACGGTCGAAGAGGTCAACGCCGCGATCAAGGCCGCGGCCGAGGGCCCGCTCAAGGGCATCCTGGTCTACACCGAGGACGCGATCGTGTCGGCCGACATCGTCACCGACCCGGCCTCCTGCATCTTCGACGCCGGCCTCACCAAGGTCATCGGCGGCAACCAGGTCAAGGTCGTCGGCTGGTACGACAACGAGTGGGGCTACTCGAACCGCCTCGTCGACCTGGTCAAGCTGGTCGGGGCCTGATCTATCTTGAAGACTCTCGACGACTTGCTCGGCGAGGGTGTCTCGGGTCGGCGCGTGTTCGTGCGCGCCGACCTGAACGTCCCGTTCGACAAGGCCAATCCGGGCGTCATCAGTGACGACGGCCGCGCCCGCGCGGTGCTGCCGACGCTGATCGCCCTGCGTGACGCGGGCGCCCGCGTGATCGTGGCGTCGCACCTGGGCCGCCCGAAGGGCGCGCCGGACCCCAAGTTCACCCTGGAGCCGGTCGCGAAGCGGCTGGGCGAGCTGCTCGGCTCGTCGGTCGTCTTCGCCACCGACACGGTGGGCGCCTCCGCTTCGGCCGCCGTGTCGGCGCTCGAGGACGGCCAGGTCCTGCTGCTGGAGAACCTGCGGTTCAACGCCGGTGAGACCTCGAAGGACGACGCCGAGCGCGGCGCCTTCGCGGACCAGCTCGCCGCGTTCGCCGACTACTACGTCGACGACGCGTTCGGCGCGGTGCACCGCAAGCACGCCTCGGTGTACGACGTGCCCGCCCGCCTGCCGCACTACGCCGGTGGCCTCGTCCTCAAGGAGGTCGAGGTCCTCAAGAAGGTGTCGGAGAGCCCGGAGCAGCCCTACGTCGTCGTTCTCGGCGGCTCCAAGGTCTCCGACAAGCTCGCCGTCATCCAGGCGCTGCTGCCCAAGGTGGACAAGCTGCTCGTCGGTGGCGGCATGTGCTTCACGTTCCTCAAGGCGCAGGGTCACGAGGTGGGTAAATCCCTCCTCGAATCCGAGATGATCGACACGTGTAAGCAGCTCCTCGAGCAGGCTGACGGCCGGATCGTGCTCCCGGTCGACGTCGTGGCGGCCACTGAGTTCTCGGCGGACGCCGAGCACGCGGTCTCCGACATCTCGGATATTCCCGCCGACCGGCTCGGTCTCGACATCGGCCCGCGCTCCACGGAACTGTTCGCGTCCGCGATCGCCGGTGCGAAGACCGTCTTCTGGAACGGCCCGATGGGCGTCTTCGAGCTCGCCCCGTTCGCCGCGGGCACCCGTGGCGTCGCCGAGGCGATCACCAAGATCGACGGCTTCTCGGTCGTCGGCGGCGGCGACTCGGCCGCCGCGGTCCGCACCCTCGGCCTGGACGAGACCGCGTTCGGCCACATCTCCACCGGCGGGGGCGCGTCCCTGGAGTACCTCGAAGGCAAGACGCTGCCGGGCGTCGCCGCACTGGAGAAGTGAATGACGACCCCCCGTAAGCCGATCATCGCCGGCAACTGGAAGATGAACCTCAACCACTTCGAGGCGAATCTGCTGGTCCAGAAGCTGGCTGCCAGCCTCACCCCGGCGCAGCTCGACGCCGTCGAGACGGTCGTGCTGCCGCCCTTCACCGATCTGCGCACCGTGCAGACCGCTGTGGACGGCGACAAGCTCGGCATCGCGTACGGCGCGCAGGACATCTCGCAGCACGCGTCCGGCGCCTACACCGGTGAGATCGCCGGCTCGATGCTGGCCAAGCTGGGCTGCTCCTACGTGGTGATCGGGCACTCCGAGCGCCGCGAGTACCACAACGAGAGCGACGAGCTGATCAACGCGAAGATCAAGGCGGCCTTCGCGGCCGGCTTGACCCCGATCTTCTGCGTCGGCGAGGGGCTCTCGGTCCGCGAGGAGTCGAACCACGTCCCGCACTGCACCTCGCAGGTGGACGCGGGCCTCGACGGCCTCAAGGAAGACCAGATCAAGCAGATCGTCATCGCGTACGAGCCGGTCTGGGCGATCGGCACCGGCAAGACCGCGACCCCGGACGACGCCCAGGAGGTGTGCGGAGCGATCCGTGCCCGCCTGGCCGAGAAGTTCGGCGCCGACGTGGCCGAGGCGGTTCGCATCCAGTACGGCGGCTCGGTCAAGGCGGGCAACATCGCCTCGATCATGGCGCAGCCGGACGTGGACGGCGCCCTGGTCGGTGGCGCGGCTCTGGACGCCGAGGGCTTCGCGGCCATCGTGCGCTTCCCGGAGCACGTGGCTCGCTGATCATCAGGAACATCGTGCGTGCCCGGCCGTAACAAACGGCCGGGCACCCGCTATTGTGGGACGGCTTGCTGTGCCCTTCGAGAGGAATGATCCCGACCATGCCGATCGCGTTCGCGTACACGTTGATCGTGTTGCTGATCATCACCAGCATTCTGCTGACCCTGCTGATCCTGCTGCACCGTGGCAAGGGCGGCGGCATGTCGAGCATGTTCGGTGGCGGCGTCACCTCCAGCCTGGCCGGTTCCTCGGTCGCGGAGAAGAACCTCGACCGTTACACCGTGCTCGTCGGCATCATCTGGTTCGCCTGCATCGTGGGCCTCGGATTCTGGTTGAAGCTCGCCCTGCAGTGACGCTTCCTGACGGGCTCCTCTAGCCGTACAATCGCCGCGCGGCCGGTTTTTCCGGCCGCGCGGTTTTTTGTCCTCGCCGTCCGGTTTCGAACGATCTCGAAACAACCCCCCGTCCGGACGGCTCTCGTCAGGCCCCTCGAGACAGGAGTGACGTCCGTGTCCAGTGGCAGCGCTATCCGCGGCAGCCGTGTCGGGTCCAGCCCGATGCGGCCCGACGAGCGCACCGAACCCGCACCGCGCAGGCAGATCAGCTATTTCTGCGCGGCCGGCCACGACAGCCAGATCTGGTTCGCGGCGGAGGCCGCGGCCCCGGAGACGTGGGACTGCCCGCGCTGCGGTCAGCCGGCCGGCCTCGACCGGTCGAACCCGCCGGGACGGCTGCGCGTGGAGCCCTACAAGTCGCATCTCGCATATGTGAAGGAGCGCCGTTCCGAGGAGGACGCCCAGGCGATCCTCGCGGAGGCACTCGCGAAGCTGCGCCAGCGCCGCGGCGAATGACTGAGTGATTGGTGCCGGCCGCACGGGGGCGGCCGGCCCGTTCAGACGTCTCTGCCGAGGAACAGCGCGCCGGTGTCCTGCGTCGCGATGTCGTGGAAGCCCAGCCGCTTGTAGAAGGCGTAGGCGCCGTGGTTCTCCGGCGCCATCCCGAGGTGTACCCGCGGCACGCCGGCCGCGCGCAGGCCGTCCAGGAAGGCGGTCATCAGCCGCCGGCCGAGTCCCTGGCCCTGCGTCTCGGGCAGCAGGTCGATGTGCAGGTGCGCCGGGTAGGCCGTGAGCTCCGGCATGAGCATCCGCTCCGGCTCGCGGTGCAGGTCCAGCATCGTCTCGTCGCGCGGATCCCCGTCGACGAGGCGGTCCGCGGTGGCCGGCAGCCACGTGGCCCGGTACCACTTCACGAAGGCGGGCGTGTCCGCCGTACCGAGGATGTATCCCACCACCCGGCCGGATCCGTCGTCGACCACGTGCGCGTGTTCCGGCTCGTGCTCGACATAGGGCACCGCCCAGATGTCCCCGAGCAGGCGGTCCGAGCTGTACAGCCCGCGCGCGTCCTGACCGGCCGCGCCGGTCCGCGCACAGATGTCGTAGATCGCTTCGAGGTCACTGGCCCGGTAACTGCGGATCATCACCGGGCCAGTGTAGGAACAGCGGCCTCAGCGGATCTCGGCGGCGGCGGCCTCATCGAGGAGCCAGAGCGTCTTCTGTACGCCGGTGGCGCTCGCCGCCGGCAGGTGAGCTCCGGAATGGACGGCCCCGATCGGGGATGCCTTGTCCGGCCCGGCCGCGATCAGCCAGACCTCCTCGGCGCTCTGGATCGTCGGGAACGTCAGCGTGACCCGGGTGGGCGGCGGCTTCGGACTGTCGAAGACCGCGGCCGCCGAACCCTCGGCCTGCAGACCGGGGTGGCCGGGGAAGAGCGACGCCACGTGACCGTCCTCGCCGACGCCGAGCATCAGCACGTCGAACCGGGGGAGAGGGCTGCCGAGCTCGTCGATGTACCGCGCGGCGGCGGCGATGGCGTCGTCGCCGTCCGGCCCGTCGGTGGCCGGCATGGCGTGCACCCGGGCCGGATCCAGCGGCAGCTTGTCCAGCAGGGCCTCGCGGGCCTGGGTCTCGTTGCGGTCCGGGTCGCCGGACGGCAGGAACCGCTCGTCGCCCCACCACAGGTCCACCCGGGACCAGTCGATCGCGGCGGAGGCGGGCAGCTCGCGGACCGCGTGCAGCACCTTCGCGGCGACCCGGCCGCCGGTCAGCACCACGCTCGCGTCACCGTGCACCGCCTGGGCGTCGATGATCTTGATGACGAGCCGTGCCGCCACCGTGGACGCCAGAACGTCGGCGTCCGGAACCACCACGACCACGGTCTCACTCATTTGGGGGTCTCCTTAGGAAAGGCCGCCCGCCGCGATGCGGCGGACGGCCTCGAAGTCGATGTTCGGATGTCAGGCGGCGGCGCTGGCGGCCCGGGCGGCGAGCGCCGGGTCCTTCCAGACGTGCACGCGCATCGGATTGCGGTGGCTCAGGTTCGGCACCCCGGCCATCGCGCTGAGCGCGTCAGCGTAGATCTGGTCGGCGTCGAGCCGGCGCAGCTCCTCGGCGAGCTCGTCACCGACGGCCCGCTTCGGCAGAGGCATGTAGCGGTCCTCCTGGCCGGTCCGGCTGAACAGCGCCGTGCCCTCCTCGCGGGTGACCCGGACGCAGTCGCCGTTCTCGCACTGCAGCTCCACCGAGTGCATCCGGGGCGACCGGTCGGTGTGTTCCAGCACGGGCTCGATGCCGAGCCGGGACTTGAGCCAGCCGAGCATCAGCCAGGCCGTGGGGTCCTTCTCCGGGGCGACGATCGTCGCCCCGGTGACCCGGGCGTCGGTGGAGTCGAACGCGCCGGCGACGAGCGTGCGCCACAGGGTGATCCGGGTCCAGGTGAGGTCGGTGTCGCCCGGGGCGTAGTCCACGGCCCGCTGCCGCAGGGCGGCGACCGGGTCGGGGGACTGCGCGGCGTCGGTGATCCGGCGGTCCGCGACGACGCCGAGGAAGTCGTTCGCGATCATGTTCGGCGGCTCCTCGTGCCACCACGACACGACCGGAACGTCCGGCGCGAGCAGCGGCATGACGACCGACTCGGCGTGCAGGGCGAGGCGGCCGTACATCCGCATGACGACCGCCTCGGCCGGGCCGAGACGCCCGCCCACGACGATCTCCGCGTCCAGCCGGCTGCGGCCTTCGAGGTCGGACCGGACCACGATGAGCAGCCGGCAGGGGTGCGCGGCGGCGGCGATCGTCGCCGCGGCCTCGGCCTCGCGTACCTTCTTCTCCTCGACCACCGAGATGAGGGTGAGCGCCAGGCCGGAGGCCACGCCGCCGGCGCTGCGCCGCTCCGCCGCCAGGGCCTTGACGACCTCGTTGCCGGTGGTGTCCCACAGGCCGATCATGCTCGCCTCCAAGCGCGACCCTCGCGGGCCAGCATCTCGTCCGAGGCCCGCGGGCCCCACTCGCCGGACCGGTACGGCTCCGGGGTCGTCCCGGCCCACGCGGCCTCCAGCGGGTCGATGACCCGCCACGACTGCTCGACCTCGGCCGCGTCCGGGAAGAGCGTGCGGTCGCCGATCAGCACGTCCAGGACGAGCCTTTCGTACGCCTCCGGGCTGGACTCGGTGAACGCCTCGCCGTACTGGAAGTCCATCGCGATGTCGCGGACCTCCATGGCCGTGCCCGGGACCTTCGAGCCGAACTTCAGGACCACGCCCTCGTCCGGCTGCACGCGGATGACGAGCTGGTTGTGTCCCAGCATCTCCACGTCGGCCGGGTCGAACGGCAGGTGCGGCGCCTGCTTGAAGAGGATCGCGATCTCGGTGACCCGCCGGGGCATCCGCTTGCCGACCCGCACGTAGAACGGGACGCCCGCCCACCGCCGGTTCTGGATTCCCAGCCGGACCGCGGCGTACGTCTCGGTCTTGGAATCCGGCGGGATGTTCGCCTCCTCCAGATAGCCCGGAGCGCGCTCGCCGGCCACCCAGCCGGGAAGGTACTGCCCGCGGACCGATCCCTTGGAGATGTCGGCGGGGAGACTGATCGCCTTCAGGACCTTGAGCTTCTCGGCTCGTACCTCTTGGGGGTCGAAGCTCGTGGGCTCTTCCATGCCGACCAGGGCGAGCAGCTGCAGAAGGTGGTTCTGCAGGACGTCGCGCGCGGCGCCGGAAGCGTCGTAGAACGCCGCCCGGGTGCCGATGCCGACGTCCTCGGCCATGGTGATCTGGACGCTGTCGACGTACTTCGAGTTCCAGACCGGCTCGAACAGGCTGTTCGCGAAGCGCAGCGCCAGGATGTTCTGGACCGTCTCCTTGCCCAGGTAGTGGTCGATCCGGTAGACGTCCTGCGGATTGAACACGTCGTCGACGAGCTCGTTCAGGCTGACCGCGGACTCGAAGTCGTGGCCGAACGGCTTCTCGACCACGACCCGGCGCCAGCCGCCCAGCTTCGCGTTGTCGGCCAGGCCGGTGCGGTTCAGCTGGTTGAGCACCAGCGGGAACGCCGCGGGCGGGATGGAGAAGTAGAAAGCGGTGTTGCCCGTGATGCCGTTGCGCTCACGGAGGTCGTCGAGAGTCTCAGCCAGCTTGTCGAAGTCCCCGTCGTCGTCGAACGAGCCGGGAACGAAGTGGAACTGGCTGTTGAGCCGTTGCCAGACGTCTTCCCGCCAGGGCGTCCGAGCGCCCTTCTTGGCAGCGGCGTAGGCGAGCGACTCGAAGTCGCCCTCGCCTCCCCAGTCGGCCCGGGCGAAGCCCACGACCACGAAGCCGGGCGGTAGAAGACCGCGGTTGGCGAGGTCGTACACGGCCGGGATGAGCTTCTTTCGGGACAGGTCACCGGTGACCCCGAAGATCACCAGAGCGCAGGGCTCCGGAATCCGCGGAAGCCGACGGTCCTGTGCGGTACGCAGCGGATTACCCACGTTGCCATCCTGCCAGGTTTTCGTCAGATGGAGCGGCCTGTCACGGGAGTCCCCGCAACAGGCCGCAGATGTTGCCGATCAGGCGCTGGTGCCGGCCTTCAGCGAGGTGGCGACGTGCTCCAGGAGCTCGTTCCAGCTCGCCTCGAACTTCTCCACGCCCTCTTCCTCGAGGACCTTGAAGACGTCCGCGAGGTCGATGCCGACCGCGGCGAGGTCGGCGAAGACCTTCTTGGCGTCGGCGAAGTTCGGGGTGATCGTGTCGCCCTTGGTGGTGCCGTGGTCCTCGTACGCGAAGATGACCGACTCCGGCATGGTGTTGACCGTGCCGGCCGCCACCAGCTCCTCGACGTAGATGGTGTCGAGGAAGTCGGGGTTCTTCGTGCCGGTGGACGCCCAGAGCGGACGCTGCGGGTGGGCGCCGGCCGCGGCCAGGGCCTTCCACCGCTCGCCGCCGAAGACCTCGGTGTACGCCTCGTACGCGAGACGGGCGTTCGCGATCGCGGCCTTGCCCTTGAGCGCCTTCGCCTCGTCCGAGCCGATCTTGTCGAGGCGCTTGTCGATCTCGGTGTCCACGCGGGAGACGAAGAACGACGCGACCGAGCCGATCTTGCTGAGGTCGTGGCCGTTCGCCTTGGCCTTCTCCAGGCCCTCCAGGAACGCCTCCATGACGGCCTGGTAGCGCTCCACCGAGAAGATCAGGGTGACGTTGACGCTGATGCCGTTCGCCAGCACCTCGGTGATGGCGGGCAGGCCGGCCAGCGTCGCCGGGATCTTGATGTAGAGGTTGGGGCGGTCCACCAGCCACCAGAGGGTCTTCGCCTCGGCGACGGTGGAGGTGGTCTCGTGCGCCTTGCGCGGGTCCACCTCGATGGAGATCCGGCCGTCGACGCCGTTCGAGGCGTCGTAGGTCGGCCGGAACACGTCGGCCGCCCAGCGGACGTCCTTCGCGGTCATGAGGCGGATGGCCTCCTCGACCGTGACGCCCTGGACGGCGAGGTCCTTGACCTGCTCGTCGTACGCGTCGGCGTCGGAGAGCGCCTTCTGGAAGATGCTCGGGTTCGTGGTGACGCCGACCACGTGCTGATCGCGGCGCAGCTTGTCCAGCGAACCGCTGGTCAGGCGCACCCGGGAGAGATCGTCGAGCCATACCGCCACACCCTGGGCGGAGAGCTCAGCCAGCCTGTCCGTCATTGCCTTGCTCCTTTGAAGTTCAGTTGCCGGTCTTGTGGCCGGTGATCTCGCCGACCCTGGCGAGCGAGGCGTTGGCCTTCGCGACGACGTTGTCCGCGGTGAAGCCGAACTGCTCGAACAGGATCTTCGCGGGAGCGCTGGCGCCGTAGTGCTCGATGCTCACGGCCTCGCCGGCGTCGCCGATGATCCGGTCCCAGCTCATCCGGATGCCGGCCTCGACCGACACTCGGGCCTTCACGCCACGCGGGAGAACCTGCTGCTGATATGCAACGTCCTGCTGGAAGAACCATTCCTGACACGGCATCGAGACGACCCGGGTCGGGGTGCCCTCGGCCTCGAGACGCTCCTGCGCGGTCAGCGCGATGGACACCTCGGAGCCGCTGGCGATCAGGATCACCTTGGGCTCGCCGGTGGACGCCTCGGAGAGGATGTAGCCGCCCTTGAGGGTGCCCTCGGCCGACGCGTACTTGGTGCGGTCGATGGTGGGCAGGTTCTGCCGGGACAGCGCCAGCGCGGTCGGCCGGTCGGTGTGCTCGAGAGCGCCGCGCCAGGCGTACGCCGTCTCGTTGGCGTCGGCCGGGCGGACCACGTCGAGGCCGACGATGGCGCGCAGCGCGGTCAGCGTCTCGATCGGCTGGTGCGTCGGGCCGTCCTCGCCGAGACCGATCGAGTCGTGCGTCCACACGAAGACGACCGGCAGCTTCATCAGCGCGGAGAGGCGGACCGAGCCGCGCATGTAGTCGCTGAAGACCAGGAAGGTGCCACCGTACGGGCGGGTGCCACCGTGAACGGCGATGCCGTTGAGGATCGAGCCCATGCCGTGCTCACGGATGCCGAAGTGCAGCGTGCGGCCGTACTCGTTACCCGGGAAGGCCTTGGTGGCGTACTCCGCCGGGATGAAGGACGGCTCGCCCTCCATGGTGGTGTTGTTGCTCTCCGCCAGGTCGGCGGAACCACCCCAGAGTTCGGGGAGGACCGGCGCGAGCGCCTTCAGGACCTTGCCGGACGCGGCGCGGGTGGCGAGGCCCTTCTCGTCCGCGGGGAACTCGGGCAGAGCGGCGTGCCAGCCCTCGGGCAGGGTCCGGGTGGTGAGACGGTCGAACAGCGCCTTGCCCTCGGCGTTGCCGGCGGCCCAGGCGTCGAACGCCTTCTGCCACTCGGCGTGCGCCGCCTTGCCGCGCTCGACGGCCTGCTGCGCGTGCTTCACGACCTCGTCGTCGATGGCGAACGGCTCGTCGGCGAAACCGAGGATCTTCTTGGTCGCGGAGATCTCGTCGGCGCCGAGCGCGGAGCCGTGGATCTTGCCGGTGTTCTGCTTCTTCGGCGCCGGGAAGCCGATGATCGTCTTGAGGACGATGAAGGACGGCTTGTCGGTCACCGCCTTCGCGGCCTGGATCGCGTTCCAGAGGGCCTCGACGTCCTCGTCGTAGCCGTTCTCACCGCGCCAGTTGACGGTCTGGACGTGCCAGCCGTACGCGGCGTAGCGCGCGCCGACATCCTCGGACTTCGCGATCCGGGTGTCGTCCTCGATGGAGATCTCGTTGTCGTCGTAGATCACCGTGAGGTTGCCGAGCTTCTGCACCGAAGCGATCGCGCTGGACTCGTGGCTGACACCCTCCTCGATGTCACCGTCCGAGCAGAGCGCGTACACGTGGTGGTCGAACGGGGACTGGCCCGCGGCGGTGTCCGGGTCGAACAGGCCACGCTCGCGGCGGGCGGACATCGCCATGCCGACCGCGTTGCCGATGCCCTGGCCCAGCGGACCGGTGGTGATCTCGACGCCGGGGGTGTGCCCGTACTCCGGGTGGCCCGGGGTGAGGGAGTCCCACTGGCGCAGCGACTTCAGGTCATCCAGCGAAGTGCTGTATCCGTTGAGGAAGAGCTGAACGTAGAGGGTGAGGCTGGAGTGACCGCAGGACAGCACGAAGCGGTCGCGACCCGCCCACTTCGGGTCCGTGGGGTCATGCCGCATCACGCGGTTGAACAGCAGGTAGGCGGCCGGCGCCAGGCTCATGGCCGTACCGGGGTGGCCGTTACCGGCCTTCTCCACGGCGTCCATGGCCAGCACCCGGCTGGTGTCCACCGCCTTGCGGTCGAGGTCGGACCAGTTGAGAGCGGGATCTGTGGCAGCCACGTCGGTTGTGCTCCTCGGGCAAAATAATGGAACCCTTTTCGGCTTGACCCTATCCAGTCGGGCTAAACACGTGCGCAGTGAACGCCCTAGACACATACGCTGTGGGCGGACACGCCGGATCAAGTGGTGTGACGGTATGCACCCGTACTGGGTGCCCCGAGCAGCAGAGACGGCTGCGCGTAGGCTGTCCGGGCGGGCCGCTGGGTGAATACCTGCGCAACGGCCGCGAAATAAAGCCGATGCCGGAAGGTGGCTGTCCGTGAGCATGATCACCGAGCGTCCCGTCCACCGACGGTCGCCCGGCGGGGCGGAGCCTGCGCCTCGTGGCGAGGCCCGGCGCAGCCGGATCGCGGTGCTGAGGGCCTATATCGCCCTGACGAAACCGCAGATCGTCGAACTGCTGCTGGTCACCACAGTGCCCACGATGATGATCGCGGCGGGCGGCTGGCCGGACGCTGTGACGTTCGCCGCCGTTCTGATCGGCGGTGGTCTCGCGGGAGGCGCAGCGAGCGCGCTGAACTGCTACATCGACCGCGACATCGACCAGCTGATGCGGCGCACCAAGCGCCGCCCGCTGCCGGCGCACCAGATCACCCCGCGGGCAGTGCTGATCTTCGGCCTGACTCTGGCGGTCATCTCGGTCGTGCTGATGGCGGTGCTGACGAACTGGCTCGCCACCGTCCTCACCGCAGCGTCGATCTTCTACTACGACGTGATCTACACGATGTGGCTGAAGCGCCGGACCCCGGCGAACACGTTCTGGGGTGGCGTCTGCGGCGCCGCGCCGGTGGTGATCGGCTGGGCCGCGGTGACCGGGTCCATCTCGCCTCTCGCGTGGGCGCTCTTCGGCGTCGTCTTCTTCTGGCAGATGCCGCACTTCTACGCGCTCGCGGTGAAGTACAAGGACGACTACGCGCGGGCCGGTATCCCGATGCTCCCCGTCGTCCGGTCGATGAACCGGGTGAACTTCGAGATCCTGGTCTACACCGTCCTCACTGTGGTCGTCTCGCTCGTCGCCTGGCCGCTCGGCCTCGGCCCGATCTACGGCGTGACCGCCATCGTGATGGGCGCGGTGTTCCTCGCCGAGGCGATCCGTCTCACCTACCGGACGCGCCAGGGTGTCGCGGTGAAGCCGATGCGGCTGTTCCACCTATCGATCACATATCTGACCGTCGTCTTCATGGCGATCGCGGTGGACGCTCTCGTCTGAGAGTGACAGTCGTCTGTGTTTGGTCGGTGCCGTCGCACGAGATGCCCGGTATATGACTTGTGTCAGTCACTGTCCGTCACCCAAAGGGTTGATCTCGGTCGACGTCGCAATTCGGGCGTAATCGGCTGATAACAATACTGCGGATTTCGAAACCCGCAGGTAATTGGAGTCACAAAAGAACTCCGGAGTTACCCGCGTGGCGCGTCGGACTGCTTAGGCTGCCCCTCATGGCAGAAGGTTCCGTAACGACACTGACCCGCGAGATCAAGTCTTTCGCCGCCGAACACAACGGCGCCAAGGCGGTGATCGAGTACGTCGGTAAGCGCGGCGCCCGCATCGTCCTCGTGGGAGAGGACGGCGAGTGGTCCGACCAGTTCGCCCAGGACACCGGTGTCGCCCGTGAGGCATGCGAAGGCGCCGGCGTCGCCGTGGAGAACGAGTGGGAGCGCGAGCTCCTGGAGCAGATGCGGCCCAGCAACGACCTGTGGCGTTCGATGGCACGCCGGAGCATGGCCCGCTAGTGAGCACCTCCTCGCCGTCGGTCGCGCTGGTCACCTGCGCGATCTTCCCGGACCTCTGGGATGACGATCACCCCCTGCGCGACGCGCTGCGTTCGCGCGGGGTGGTCGTCGACGCGGTCCGCTGGGACGACGAATCCGCCGACTGGTCCTCGTACGACCTCGCCGTGATCCGCTCGCCCTGGGACTACGTGGCCCGGCGCGAGGACTTCGTGGCGTGGGCGCATCGTGTGCCGCGCCTTCTCAACCCGGCCGCGATCGTGGAGTGGAACACCGACAAGGTCTACCTTCGCGACCTCGCCGGAGCCGGCGTCCCCACGATCCCGACCGAGTTCGTGCCGCCCGGCGCCGCCTGGTCGCCCCCGTCGTCCGGCGACTGGGTGGTCAAGCCGACGATCAGCGCGGGCGCGCAGGACACCGGCCGCTACACCCTCCCCGCCCAGCTTCCCCTCGCCTCAGCTCACGTGGCCCGGCTGCAGGCAGCCGGTCGTACCGCGATGATCCAGCCGTATCTGACGGCTGTCGACTCCGCGGGGGAGACCGCCGTCCTGTGCACCCCGGACGCCTCCGGGGAGCTGTCCTTCAGTCACGCGATCCGCAAGGGGCCGCTGCTGACCGGGCCCGCCGACGGGTCGATCAAGCCGGGCGACGGGGAGATCACCGCGCGGGTGCCGTCCGCGGCCGAGCTGGAGGTGGCCCGGCGGGCGCTTGCGGCTGTCCCGGGTGGGACCGCTCAGCTGCTCTACGCGCGTGTCGATCTGATTCCCGGCGCCGACGGCTCGCCCACCGTGATCGAGCTGGAGCTGACCGAGCCGAGTCTGTTCCTCCGGACCGCTCCCGAGTCGGCTCCCCGCCTGGCCGACGCCATCCTGAAGCGCTTCTGACGGTTCATGTAGTACGGGGTGCCGCCCGCGCCGACACCGAGGTCTTGGACTCGCAGTCGAGGATGTCGACGCCGTGGCCCGGGCTGTTCATCCAGCTCGCGACGACCTGCTCGGCGCTGCGGTAGCCCCACGCGATGTTCTCCGCTGAACGGCGCGGCGGCCTTCGCGCGGGCCGCGAAGTCCGAGCCGCCGATGCCGGTGTGCGAGAACTCGCCGGTCCGCGCCATGAACGCGCTGTGCCCGCGGGCCGCGTCGGTCAGCTTGTCGTCGGTGGTCAGGGCGGCGCAGCCGTGCTCGGCACGCTCGACGTTGATCAGCCGGTTGATCTCGCTCTGCAGGGCGGTCTCGCTGACCTCCGCGGCCGGAGCCGTGTCGGTGATCATCTGCGGCCTGAGCCGGGCCGGCGATAATCCGCGGCCTGAGCCGTGCCGGCGATCATCAGAGCGGCGCCGACAGTGGCCAGGGCGCAGCGGCGAAGAGCTCGGCGCACGAGCGGGCCCGTTCCTCGGTTGCGCTGTTCTGGTCGACCCGTTCCCGACTCGGCGGATCACCGACGCGGTGCCCGATCGTCGCGCCACGGTGGCCGGCTCAGTGGTCCGCTCGACAGCGCCGAGGAGTTCCTATCAGCCTAGATTCCTAGGATGCCCAAGGCTGTCCGCGACCCTCCACACGCTCAGCGTTGGCCGGACTGTTCGTTGGGTCGGGCTGCGAATCCGCGCCTCAACTCGACGCTCGGGGCAGAGGCCGTCAGGAAGCGGGCACCGGGGTCGGTTCCTCGGACTTGACCGCGGGGGCGACGGCGGCCGGTTGCAGGGCCGGGCGCGTGCGCAAGGACCAGAGCACGGCGAGGGTGGCCGTCCAGGTGATCGCGGCGCCGAGCATGTGGGCGGCGACGAGGAGGACGGGGAGGTGGGTGAAGTACTGCACGAAGCCGATCACACCCTGGCCGAACTCGACGGCGATCAGGACCGCGGCGGCGCGGACCGTGGCGGCCGGCGCGGCCACGGCGCGCAGGGCGAACCACAGCGCCACCGAGAGGCCGATCAGCAGGAAGACCAGGTCGGCGTGGAACTGGGAGATGGTGGCCGGGTCCAGGCCGTTGCGCTTGGCGCCCTGGTCGCCGGCGTGGGGGCCGCTGCCGGTCACGACGACGCCGACGGCGATCACGGCGAAGCTCACGACCGCGGTGATCCAGGCCAGGTGGCGGATCGGGGTGGGCACCAGGGGGACCGGCGCGCCGTCGCCCTCGTCGATGCGGCGCCAGAGCGCGTAGCAACCGGCGATCAGGGCGATCGAGAGGATGAAATGGATGCCGACGACCCACGGGTTGAGGTTGGTGAGCACCGTGATGCCGCCGACGACGCCCTGGCCGGGGACGCCGAGCGCGACAGCGACCGCGAGGACGATCAGCGAGCGGCGGCGCGGGCGGTGCAGCAGGACGGCGAAGAAGGTGGCGAAGGCGAGGCCGACCAGCACGAAGGTGAGCAGCCGGTTGCCGAACTCGATCATGCCGTGGACGCCCATCTCGGACGTCGTCGTGTAGGAGTCGTCGGTGCATTTCGGCCAGGTGGGGCAGCCGAGGCCCGAGCCGGTGAGCCGGACCGCCGCTCCGGTGACGATCAACGCGGCGTTCGCCACCAGGGACGCCAGGGCGAGCGGGCGTGCCGCCGCTGCTAGGAGCTGCCCGGGGCGGGACAGCGAAGCGGACTCCAGGAGCGATCGGGAGGACTTCACCCGACGGATCGTACGCGCGGGGTCCGACACGAGAACGCGCAGCTCCGGTCACCGGTGTGGTGGATCACCGGGGTTCGGTTTGCAGGGCCTCCCGGAAATACGTAACGTTGGAGTAGTGAAAAACGAGGTGCTGATCCCGGTGAGTGCGGTGGCGTCTGCCACGGCCTCCGACGGACGCACCCGTGACCGGGTCGCGCAGCTGCTCCTGCAAAAGGGCGCCGCAACGGCTGCCCAGCTCGGAGCCGAGTTGGGGTTGAGTCCCGCCGCGATCCGCAAGCACCTCGACGCGATGCTCGGGGAGAGCCGTGTCGAGGCGCGCGAGCTGCGGCAGGACAAGCCGAGGGGCCGGGGGCGCCCGGCGAAGGCCTTCGTGCTGACTCCCGCCGGCCGCGAAGATCTCAATAACCCGCATCACTACGACGGCATCGCGACGGCGGCCCTGCGCTGGATCGCCGAGCATCACGGACCGGCAGCGATCAGCGCCTTCGCCTCGTCGCAGGTCCAAGCCCTCGAGGAGCGGCTCCAGGCGGCCATCCTGTCGGCCGGACCCGACCCTCTCGCGAGGGCCGAGGCGCTCGCCGAGGCGCTGACCGCCGAGGGTTACGCTGCCAACGCGACCACGATCGCGTCCGGCGGGCAACTGTGCCAGCATCACTGCCCGGTGGCTCACGTGGCTGCCGAGTTCCCTCAGCTGTGCGACGCCGAGACCGAAGTCATCTCCCGGCTCATCGGCACTCATGTGCAGCGCCTCGCCACCATCGCCCACGGCGACGGGGTGTGCACGACACACATCCCGTCATCAACGGTAAGGACAGATAATGACTGACCAGATCGTCACCCAGGAAGAGCACCTCGCGGCTCTTGGTCGGTATGAATACGGCTGGGCCGACGCCGACCACGCCGGCGCGACCGCCCAGCGCGGTCTGTCGGAAGCGGTGGTGCGCAACATCTCGGCGCTGAAGAGCGAACCGCAGTGGATGCTCGACCTGCGGCTCAAGGGCCTGCGTCTGTTCGACCGCAAGCCCATGCCGAACTGGGGCGCCGACCTCACCGGCATCGACTTCCAGAACATCAAGTACTTCGTGCGCTCCACCGAGAAGCAGGCCGCTTCCTGGGAGGACCTGCCCGAGGACATCAAGGCGACGTACGACAAGCTGGGCATCCCGGAGGCCGAGAAGCAGCGCCTCGTCGCCGGTGTCGCCGCTCAGTACGAGTCGGAGGTCGTCTACCACGCGATCCGCGAGGACCTCGAGCAGCAGGGCGTGCTGTTCCTGGACACCGACACCGCGCTGAAGGAGCACGAGGAGCTCTTCAAGGAGTACTTCGGCACCGTCATCCCGGTCGGCGACAACAAGTTCGCCGCGCTGAACACCAGCGTGTGGTCCGGCGGCTCGTTCATCTACGTGCCGAAGGGCGTGCACGTGGACATCCCGCTGCAGGCCTACTTCCGGATCAACACGGAGAACATGGGCCAGTTCGAGCGGACCCTGATCATCGCCGACGAGGACTCGTACGTGCACTACGTCGAGGGCTGCACCGCGCCGATCTACTCGTCCGACTCGCTGCACTCCGCGGTCGTCGAGATCGTCGTGAAGAAGAACGCCCGGGTGCGTTACACGACCATCCAGAACTGGTCGAACAACGTCTACAACCTGGTCACCAAGCGCGCCACCTGCGAAGAGGGCGCGACCATGGAGTGGGTCGACGGCAACATCGGCTCCAAGGTGACGATGAAGTACCCGGCGGTCTACATGACCGGCGCCCACGCCAAGGGCGAGGTGCTCTCGATCGCGATGGCCGGCGAGGGCCAGCACCAGGACTCCGGCGCGAAGATGGTGCACGCCGCGCCGCACACCTCCTCGACGATCATCTCGAAGTCGATCGCGCGTGGGGGCGGCCGGACGTCGTACCGGGGCCTCGTCCAGGTGCTGGAGGGCTCGTCGAGCTCGAAGAGCACCGTCAAGTGCGACGCCCTCCTGGTCGACACGATCTCCCGGTCGGACACGTACCCGTACGTCGACATCCGCGAGGACGACGTGAACATGGGTCACGAGGCGACCGTCTCCAAGGTGAGCGAGGACCAGCTCTTCTACCTGATGAGCCGCGGTCTCACCGAGGACGAGGCGATGGCGATGATCGTGCGTGGCTTCATCGAGCCGATCGCCAAGGAGCTCCCGATGGAGTACGCCCTGGAGCTGAACCGCCTCATCGAACTCCAGATGGAAGGGGCAGTGGGCTAGCGCCCACTGCCGCGCACCCACGGGCCAAGCTGGAACCAAGACAAAAGGACGAGATGACTACCGAGGCCATCGCCCCGCCGAGCACCAAGTCGCAGGTGCTGCGCTCCTTCGACGTCACCGACTTCCCGGCCCTGAACGGCCTGGAGGAGGAGTGGCGCTTCACCCCGCTCAAGCGGCTCGGTGACCTGGTCAAGGCCGAGACGCTGACCGGCGCGGCGCCGAGCGTCGAATTCGGCGACCTGCCGGCCGGCGTGACTGTCTCCACCGCCGACGACGTCGACGCCGTGCTCACGCCGTTCGACCGGATCAGCGCTCTCGCGTTCGGCTCGGCCGCCGGCGTCACCGTGATCGAGGTGGCGCCCGAGGCCGTGCCGGCCGAGGCGGCGGTCATCCGTCTCGTCGGCAAGGGCGGCGACGCCGCGGCGGCGCGCACCTTCGTGAAGGTGGGCAACTTCGCCAAGGCCACGATCGTGCTGGAGCAGACCGGCTCGGTGACGCTCGCTGACAACATCGAGGTCGTGCTCGGTGACAGCGCTCAGCTGACCTTCGTGACGCTGGCCGAGTGGGACCGCGACGCCGTGCAGGCCCAGCACATCAAGTTCCGGGTCGGCAAGGACGCCCGCGTCCAGCACCTCCAGGTCACCCTCGGCGGCGACCTGGTCCGCCAGTTCACGAGCGTGGAGTACGCCGGCCGCGGCGGCGACGCCGAGCTGTTCGGCCTCTACTTCGCCGACGCCGGCCAGCACCACGAGCACCGCCAGCTGGTGGACCACGCCGTGCCGGACTGCCGGAGCTACGTCGGCTACCGGGGTGCGCTGCAGGGCGCTTCGGCCCACACCGTCTGGGTCGGCGACGTGCTGATTCGCGCGGCGGCGACGGGCACCGACACGTACGAGATCAATAGGAACCTGGTCCTGACCGACGGCGCCCGTGCCGACTCGGTGCCGAACCTGGAGATCGAGACCGGTGAGGTCGCCGGCGCCGGGCACGCGAGCGCGACCGGCCGGTTCGACGACGAGCAGCTGTTCTACCTGATGGCGCGCGGCATCCCCGAGGACGAGGCGCGCAAGCTGGTGGTCCGCGGCTTCTTCGCCGAGCTGATCAACAAGATCCCGGTCGAGGAACTCCGCGAGCGGCTCGGCGACACGATCGAGGCTCGGCTGGTCGAGGCCGGGCAGTGACGTTCGAAAATGTCGGCCCGGCGACCGACGTCGCCAAGGGCACCGCGCTCCAGGTGGAGGTCGACGGTGTCGAGGTCGCGATCGTGCACGCCGATGACGACAACTTCTACGCGGTGCGTGACGAGTGCAGTCACGCGTCGGTAGCCCTTTCCGAGGGGGAGGTGGACGGTTGCACGCTCGAGTGCTGGCTCCACGGCTCCCGTTTCGACCTGCGCACCGGTGAACCCTCCGGACCACCCGCCATGGATCCCGTGGCGGTCTACCCCGTCGAGATCCGCGACGGCGACATCTACGTTTCGACCACACCCAGTAATGGAGTAGAGCCGTGAGCACCCTGGAGATCCGTGACCTGCAGGTTTCGGTGAAGCTGCCCGAGGGCGAGCTGAAGCCGATCCTGGCCGGGGTCGACCTCACCGTGAAAGCCGGCGAGACCCACGCCATCATGGGTCCGAACGGCTCCGGCAAGTCGACGCTGGCGTACTCCATCGCGGGCCACCCGAAGTACGAGATCACCGGTGGATCCGTGACCCTCGACGGCGTGGACGTCCTGGAGCTCAGCGTCGACGAGCGCGCCCGGGCCGGTCTCTTCCTCGCGATGCAGTACCCGGTCGAGGTTCCCGGTGTCTCGGTGGCGAACTTCCTGCGTACCGCCAAGACCGCGATCGACGGCGAGGCGCCGAAGCTGCGCACCTGGGCCGGCGAGCTGCGCGGCGCCATGGAGAAGCTGCAGATGGACCCCGCGTTCGCGCAGCGCAACGTGAACGAGGGCTTCTCCGGCGGTGAGAAGAAGCGTCACGAGATCATGCAGCTCGAGCTGCTGAAGCCGAAGGTCGCGATCCTCGACGAGACCGACTCCGGCCTCGACATCGACGCGCTGCGGATCGTCAGCGAGGGCGTGAACCGGGTCCGCGCCACCGGCGAGACCGGCTTCCTGCTGATCACGCACTACACCCGGATCCTCCGCTACATCAAGCCCGACTTCGTGCACGTCTTCGTCGGCGGCAAGATCGTCGAAGAGGGCGGCCCGGAGCTGGCCGAGCGCCTCGAGGCCGAGGGCTACGAGAAGTTCCTCGCGAAGGCCTGACAGGGGTTGCCATGAGCTTCGACGTCGAGCAGGTCCGTAAAGACTTCCCGATCTTCGAGCGGGAGGTCAACGGTCACCCGCTGGTCTACCTGGACAGCGCCAACACCTCGCAGAAACCGGTGCAGGTGCTCGACGTCATGCGCGCGCACCAGGAGCGGTACAACGGCAACGTGTCCCGCTCCGTGCACACGCTCGGCACCGAGTCGACCGAGGCCTATGAGGGCGCCCGGGCTCGCATCGCCACCTTCATCGGTGCGGCGAGCCCGGACGAGATCGTCTTCACGAAGAACTCCACCGAGGCGCTCAACCTGGTCGCGCACTCGGCGGGGCAGCACCTGCGCCTGGGTCCGGGCGACGAGATCGTGATCTCCGAGATGGAGCATCACTCGAACATCGTGCCGTGGCAGCTCCTCTGTGAGCGGACGGGCGCCACGCTGCGCTGGTTCGGGATCACCGACGAGGGGCGGCTGGACGAGTCGCAACTCGACTCGCTCATCACCGAACGCACCAAGATCGTTTCGTTGGTGCACATGTCCAATGTTCTGGGCACGATCAATGATTTCTCGGACATTTCGCGCCGAACTCGTGAGGTCGGCGCTCTGCTCGTCTTGGACTGCTCTCAGTCGGTTCCGCATCTCCCGATCAACGTCCGGGAACTCGGCGCGGACCTGATCGCCTTCACCGGGCACAAGATGCTCGGCCCGACCGGCATCGGCGTCCTGTGGGGACGTTTCGATCTTCTCGAGCAGCTGCCGCCGTTCCTCGGCGGCGGCTCGATGATCGAGACGGTGACCATGACCGGTACGACGTACGCCGCTCCTCCGGCGCGCTTCGAGGCCGGAACCCCGCCGATCACCGAGGCGATCGGTCTCGGCGCGGCCGTCGACTACCTGACCCGGCTCGGCATGGAGGCGATCCACGAGCACGAGCAGGCGATCACGGCATATGCGCTGGACGCCCTGTCGGCCGTTCCCGACGTCCGGATCTTCGGGCCCGCGACGCCGGTCGGCCGTGGCGGCACGGTGTCGTTCGGCGTCGACGGGGTACACCCTCACGACGTGGGCCAGATCCTCGACGCCCTCGGTGTCGAGGTGCGGGTCGGCCACCACTGCGCGCGGCCGGTCTGCTCCCGCTTCAGCGTTCCGGCGATGACGCGGGCCTCGTTCTACCTCTACACGACGACGGACGAGATCGACGCCCTGGCGCGCGGTCTCGACCAGGTGCGGAAGGTGTTCGGCTGATGATGCTCGACGGTCTCTACCAGGAGATCATCCTCGACCATTACAAGAATCCGCACGGCCGCGGACTCCGGGAGCCTTTCGACGGGGAGGCGCACCACGTCAACCCGACGTGCGGGGACGAGATCACCGTGCGGGTCACATCCGATCTGACAGATATCTCGTACGACGGGCTGGGCTGTTCCATCAGCCAGGCCTCGGCATCGGTGCTGCACGAGCTCATCCAGGGCAAGGACACCGCCACCGCCTCGGAGATCCACCACTCGTTCGTGGAACTCATGCAGAGCCGTGGGCAGGTCGAGCCGGACGAGGAGGTGCTCGGCGACGGCATCGCGTTCGCCGGCGTCGCCAAGTTCCCGGCCCGGGTCAAGTGCGCGCTGCTGCCGTGGATGGCGTTCAAGGACGCGGCGGTGCGTGCGGGCGTGGACGTGGGCGTGAGCCCGGAGGTGAAGGCGTGATGACGGACAAGACCGATTCTGTTCAGACTGTGGCGTCTGTTCCCGGCTCGGCCGGGGATGGTTCGGCCGACGAGGTTCCGGCCTGGCTGGAGGCTGAGCGCGCGGAGGCCGGCGACGCCGCCGAGGTTCCCGCGGTGAGCGTCTCCGAGGCCGCTGCCGAGCCTGCCGCGCCCGCGGCCCCGGTCAAGAAGGCCTCGACCGACGACATCGAAGAGGCGATGAAGGACGTCGTCGACCCCGAGCTCGGGATCAACGTCGTCGACCTGGGCCTGGTCTACGGCACGCACGTGGACGACGACAACGTGGTCACCCTCGACATGACGCTGACGTCCGCGGCCTGCCCGCTGACCGACGTGATCGAGGACCAGACCCGGCAGGCGCTGACCACCGGCCCGGGCGGCGGCCTCGTGCAGGACTTCCGGATCAACTGGGTGTGGCTCCCGCCGTGGGGCCCCGACAAGATCACCGACGACGGACGCGAGCAGCTCCGGGCCCTCGGGTTCAACGTCTGATTTCGTACGTCTTCAGGGCGGTGCGCCGGAAAGCGCGCCGCCCTTTGTCGTACCCCGGTGGTAGAACCGGGGCATGGCATCGACACCGCCCTTCCCCGAGCTGTTGTCGCTGATCGAGTCCCGATCGGCAGCGCTGCGTGAGGCCGCCACCGACCTCACGGCCGGGGTGCCGGGCTGCCCCGGCTGGAGCGTGCACGACCTGGTCACCCACATGAGCCGGGTGCAGCGCTTCTGGGCCGCGGCCGTCCGGGCCGGCGATGCCGACGGTCCGCCTCCGGTCCCGGTGCTGCCCGCAGGCGACCCCCTTCCTCTGTCCGAGGAAGCCACCCGCCTCCTGACCGACGCCCTCCGCGCAGCGGGCCCCGACGCGCCGTGCTGGTCCTGGTGGCCACCGTCGGCAGCGCCGCACACGACCCGCGCCATCGCCCGCCACCAGGTGCAGGAGGCGGCGGTCCACGCGTTCGACGCCCAGGAGGCGCTCGGCAAGCCCGAGCCGCTCCCCGCCGCCGTCGCGGTCGACGGGGTCGGCGAGTTCCTGGAGGTCCCGATGGGCTCCCGGGGCGCCTGGCCGCACCGCCCGGCCCGAGTCGAATTCCAGGCGATCGAGGGCCCGTCGTGGACTCTCGACCTCTCCCCGTCCGGTGCCACCGTGAGCCCGGCAGCGAGCGGCGCCCCGGTGACCCGCGTCCACGGCCGGGCAAGCGACCTGGTCCTGGCCCTCTACCGCCGCATCCCCCTGGCCGACGTCCGCGTCGACGGCGACCGCGAAGTGGCCGAGCAGATCAGGGAGTGGTGCGTCGTGGACTGAGAGGGCAGAGCAGGCGGCCGGGTCAGCGAGTCTCGGCCAGGAACTCGACGAGCAGGGGGTTGAGCAGGTCGGGGCGTTCCATGTTGGGGAGATGGCCGGCCCAGGAGAGCTCGACGTGACGGGCCTTCGGCAGGACTTCCGCCAGATGGACGGCGATCTCCCGGAAGTCCGGAAGGTCATGTGCCCCGGAGAGCAGCAGCACCGGCGCGGTGATGGCAGCCAGGTCGAGCTCGGCCGGGGCGCCCGGAGACCCAGCGGCCTCCGACCGCGCACCCGAGTCGTCGTCGGCTTCCTGCGCGGCCGAAAGGTCGGCTGTCTGCGCGGCCGCGAGGTCGGCTGTCTGCGTGGCCGCGAGGTCGGCTGTCTGCGTGGCCGCGAGGTCGGCTGTCTGCGCGGTCGCGAGGTCGGTCGTCTGCGTTGCCTCTGGCGCTGAGGGCGCCGCTGCCATGGCTGCCTCGGCGGCCAGCTGCACGTCGAAGGCGTTCCGCTGCATGAGACGTACCCTGGCCCGCTCGGCCTCGCCCGCCTCGGGGCCCAGCCAGAGGGAGACGTTGAGGTCGGTGGCGCCGGCCACGTCGCCCGCTTCCAGGAGGGCGTCCTCGCGATCGCTGAAGGCGAGCAGTTCGGGGCTGGGCGAGTGGCCGCGCAGCGCGGTGCAGAGCAGGGCCAGAGAGGTGACCCGGGCGGGGGTGCGGGCCGCGAGGGAGAGGGCTACGCGACCGCCGCCGGACGAGGCGATGACGGCGGTGGTGGTGACGCCGAGCGAATCGAGGAGGGAAAGCACGTCGTCGGCGTCGTCCCAGGCGATGTCGAGAGGGACGGGCGATTCGCCGTACCCCCGGAAGTCGCATCGGATCAACCGGTAGCCGGCCGCGGTCAGCGCCGGGACCTGCGGATCCCACATCCGGCGGTCGGCGACTGTCGAATGCAGGAGGAGCACGGCCGGGCCGGTGCCGGAAATGTCATGAGCGAGGACCATTCCGGACACCGTAGTCGGGCGTGAAAAGCGTTCAGGCGGCGGCCACGGCCTTACGGGAATCGATGCGGTCCAGGGCATGCCAGGCCGGGAAGACGAAGGTGGCCGCGGTGACCGCGAGATATCCGATCGCGGCGAGCAACGCCGCCGTCTGCAGGCCGAGCCGGTCGGTTGCCCAGCCGCCGAGGACCCCGCCGAGCGGGATGCCCGCCCAGGAGACCGAGATCAGCACGCTGATGACGCGGCCGTGCATGTGGACCGGGATGCGGCGGTAGACGGCGGCCAGCAGGATCGGGTTCACCGTGGACATCAGCGCGCCGGACAGGGCCGCCACGGTCAGCACGATCCAGACCCGGTCGGTGAAGGCGAGCGCCAGCAGCTGGCCGGGACCGCCGAGGAAGAAGCAGACGGCGAACGTGCGCCGCCGCGGTAATCGGGGCGCGAGGACCGTGTAGAGGAGGTTTCCGGCGACAGCGCCGAGCCCGAACGCGGTGCCGACGACGCCGAGCGCCGCCGGGCCGTGCGGGCCGTCGTGCACCCAGACCGGGACGAAGACCGTCGCGTACGCCTGGTCGAACATGTTCGTGACGAACAGCAGGGACATCACCCCGAGGATCAGGCGATCGTCGCGTACGTAGCGGAAACCGTTCCGCAGGGCGGCCCCGTACCCCTGCTCACAGGCGGCGTCGGCCGCCCCGACCCGGACCAGGGCGCCGATGAGCACGGCGGCGACAGCGAACGTCGCGGCGTCGTAGAGCAGCACCGTCTCCGCGCCGTGTGCCGCGATCAGTACGCCGGCCAGCGGCAGGCCGATGAGCGTGGACGCGCGGGCGACCCCGTCGTAGAGCGTGGTGCCGCGTTCGGTGGAGACGCCGGCGGCGGCGATCGTCCGGGGAAGGAGCGCCCGTTTCGCCGCGTCGCCGAATCCCCGGAGAGCGCCGGACAGGGCGATGAGCAGCAGGATCACGCCGAGCGAGGTGCTCTGGTAGAACGCGAGGACCGGGATCCCGGCGACCGCGAGCACGCTCGCCGTGTCGGCTGCCACGGCGGTCGGGCGCGGGCCGACCCGGTCCACGATCGGTCCGCCGATGAGGCCGGCCAGGACGTACGGCAGCATCTCGGCGAGCCCGGCCACCCCGGCCAGCAGCGCCGAGTCGGTGCGGGTCAGAACGAGCCAGGGCAGTGCCACGAAGGTGATCCGGCTGCCGAGCAGGGAGATCCCCTCGGCGGCGAGGAGGACGGCGAACTGCCTGCTCGGAGGGGCTTTCCTCATCGGATCTGCGGAAAGGACTGCCACTGGAACACCACCCTCCCGGTGTCCGCGGGCGCCGGCTCGCCGGGCCGGTCGGCCGGGTAGTCGGCGAGCACCCGGTCGATCCGCCCGAGCAGTTCGGCGGCCTGCGCGGGGGTGAGTCGCAGGGCCCGGCTGCCGATCGTCACGCTGTCACTCCACTCGTCCGGCACCGCGCCCGCGGCGGCCAGGTATTCCTGCACCCGCGAGAAGTCGTCGACGACCCGCAGCGGGGAGATCCGCCACCAGCGCTCCCGTCCCGGTCCGGGTCGTGGCTCCTCCTCGACGAAGCCGTACCCGGCCAGTTGTCTCAGGTGATAGCTGGTGGCGCCGGAACTCTCGCCCGTCTGGCCGGCCAGCCGGGTCGCGGTCGAGGCGCCCTGTTCACGCAGGATGCGCAGGATCCGGACGCGGAGCGGGTGCGCCAGGCCACGTAGCGATCGGGGGCTTACGGGCATCGACCAAACATATGTTTGCAAACATCTCTTTGCAAGACGTTCGTCTATGTCTAGCCAGGTGGCAGATGGTCGATCACGTTGTATCGATCAAGGGTGAGGCGTCCGGTGGAGCCGTCGAACCGGCTGATCGACGCGTTGCGGACACTGCCCGACTCGGCCTCCACGGCGAGCACCTGATCCCATTCCAGATCCTCGACGACGGCGCGCATCATCAGGACGACCGCGTCGTGAGCGACGATGACGACCCGCTTGCCGCCGTGGTCGCGGTGCAGGTCGTCGAGGAACGACCTCAGGCGCACCCGGATGCCGGCGAAGGACTCGCCGCCGGGTGGGGCGTACTCGTACTCGCCGGCCTCGGCCCGCCGCTTGGCCTCGCCCGGGTAGCGGGCCGCCACCGCGGCGCGGGTGAGCAGTTCCAGCTCGCCCATCAGCCGGTCGACGAGCCGATCGTCGGTCGTAGGTTCCGGCAGGTCCAGCCCGGAGGTCTCGGCGGCGATCCGCCAGGTCTCGCGGGCGCGGAGGTACGGCGACGTGATCACCACCTGTGGCCGGCGTTCCTCGGGCAGTTCCGCGAGCCATCGTCCGAGCGCGGCGGCCTGCTCCTCACCCGCCGGGGTCAGCGGCACCTCGGCATCCCGCGCGCTGATCTCCACTTCCAGGAGATCGCCGGCGTCTGCCTCGGCGAAGGCGACATTGGCCAGGCTCTGCCCGTGCCGGACCAGAATCAGTTCAGCGACCATGATCGG
Source organism: Actinoplanes sp. OR16 (assembly GCF_004001265.1). GTDB lineage: Bacteria > Actinomycetota > Actinomycetes > Mycobacteriales > Micromonosporaceae > Actinoplanes. The sequence continues at coordinate 4,060,856 of NZ_AP019371.1, forward strand.
ACCCTATCCACGAAACCCCGCTTTGGTCACCCTCCGAATCCGAGGAGATGCATTCTGTACGAGGGCCAGAGCCGTGTGATGCGCGCTCACCCGAATTCGGTGGCCCCGTGGACGGCGGGCGTCGATGATGTCCGCGTGACCGTGTTCGAGCCGTACACCGCTGCCCCCGCCCCCGCGTCCTCCCGGGTCCGCGGGCAGCAGCAGCGCGTCCGCGGAGCGGCGGTGTCACGGCCGCTGTCGTGAGCGGCGCGTTCGTCGCCGGCGTGGTCGCCGGTTACGGCATCGCGGTCCCGGTCGGCGCCATCGGCGTCCTGATCGCCGGCCTGAGTGCCCGCACCTCACTGAAGGTCGGAGCGGCGGCCGGTCTCGGCGCGGCCACCGCCGACGGCATCTATGCGCTGGTAGCGGTGGCCGGCGGCGCCGCCGTGGCAGCGGCGATCGCCCCGATCGCGGAACCACTGCGCTGGGCCGGCGCCCTCATCCTCCTCGCTCTCGCGGGTTGGACGGCCTGGGGAGCGCTGCGCCCGCGCCGACCGGGAACACCCGCCACCGAGCCGCCCACCGTGACGACCGCGGGCCGGGCCTATCTGGGCGTCCTGGCGCTCACTCTGCTGAACCCGGCGACGGTCGTCTACTTCGCGGCGCTGGTGCTGGGCAGCGGCGGCGCCGGAGGCGGGGTGTGGTTCGTGGCCGGCGCGTTCCTGGCGAGCGCCAGCTGGCAACTGCTCATCGCCGGCGGTGGGTCGCTGATCGGGCGGGTGCTGACCGGTGAGCGAGGCAGACTGATCACCGCGCTGACCTCCAGCGCGGTGATCGCGGTCCTCGCGATACACCTGCTGTCCGGCTGATCGGCCCTCCGAGCCGGTCGGCTGCTGACCGGTCAGAGATGTTTCGACGCCTCGCGGATGGAGAGCGGGGACAGCGACGCCTCGTGGTCGGCCAGGAAGGCGCGGACTTCGCCGGGATCGGTGCGGGCGTACTGCCGCAGCGCCCAGCCGATCGCCTTGCGCACGAAGAAGTCGGGGTGGCGGGCCTGCGCCGCGCAGTAGCCGAACAGACGATCGGTATCGGTCCGGGCGCCGTAGTGCAGCTGGTGCAGGATCGCGGTGCGGACCAGCCACATGTTCTCCTCGCGCGACCACTCGTCCATCACGGCGACCAGCGCGGGATGGCGGCGGACCAGGCCGGCGACGAAGTGGGTGGCGAGCGGGTCGATCGTGTCCCACCAGGACTTCGTGGTGATCAGGACGCGCACGGTCGCCAGGAAGTCCGGCCCGGGGACGGTGACGTGCGCGGCCAGGAGATCGCAGGCGAACTGCTGGAACTCGCGCTCCTCCCGATCCCAGCAGTCCAGCGCCACCGCACGCAGATCCTCCTCGGTGAGCGGGGGCAGGCCGGTCAGCGCCGCCTTGGCCCGGGCCCGGCGGATCGGCGACGGCAGGCCGTGGAACAGGAACTGGTCGCGCATGTACGCCTCCATGCCGACTGCCCGTTCCGGATCACGTGCGGACTCGAACTCGGCGGTGAGGCGATCCATCAGGGTCCCGGCCAGGTCGCTCATATCTGAAGCATCCTGCCACCGTAGGGTGAGGAGAATGGGTGAACGCACGGCCGCGGGTGGCGGGAAATGGGTCGACGTCGCCCCGGAACGGTTGTCGCGCTGGCTGGAGAACTTCGGCACGCGGCACGGGCCGTACCGGGAAGAGGGTTTGACCGTGATCGCCGCGGACGGCGCGTCGGCGACGCTGAACGAGCCACCCGGAGCCGGTCCGGTCGCGACGGTGACCGATCTGATCCGTGAGGCGCAGACGCCGCGGCGGCTCGGGTTGCTGCTCGCGAGGAAGGGCGCTGTCGCAGTGGGCATCGCCGAGGGTCCGGAACTGATCGCTTCCAAGGTGGACACTCATTATGTGCAGGGGCGGACCGCGGCGGGCGGATGGTCGCAGCAGCGGTTCGCGCGCCGCCGCGACAATCAGGCCAAAGCGGCGGCTGCCGACGGCGCCGGCATCGTGGGGCGCATTCTTCTTCCGCAGGTACGGACATTGGCGGCCGTCATCGCCGGAGGGGATCGGTCGGCGGTCGACGCGATATTGGCGGCGCCGATTCTTCAACCGGTCGCCGCCATTCGTGCCGGACGGTTGCTGGATGTGCCGGAGCCGCGGCACGCGGTACTGGTGTCCGCTGTTGCCGCGGCTCGCGCCGTACCGATTCTGATCAGGGAAAGCTGATCAGCTGACCGCGCCGGCCTTGAACGTGTCGCACTGCTTCGGGTCGCCGGTGTCGTAACCCACCCGGAACCACTGCTGACGCTGCGCGGACGAGCCGTGCGTGAACTCCTCCGGGTTGACCTGGCCGCCGCCCTGCTTCTGCAGGGTGTCGTCGCCGATCTGCCCGGCGGTCTGGATGCCCTCCTGGATGTCCTGTTCGGTGAGGCTCGTGAAGATCTTGTCGCCGTCGGAGTCGGTCGTCGTCGACGCCGAGTGCGCCCACGCGCCGGCGTAGCAGTCGGCCTGGAGCTCCAGCTTCACCGACTCCTCGTTCGCCGAGCCCGGGTCGCGCTCCTGGCGGCGGCGCATCTCCGCCTCGGTGCCGAGGACGTCCTGCACGTGGTGGCCGTACTCGTGGGCGAGCACGTAGGGCTGCGCGAACTCGCCGGGGGCGCCGAGCTGCTTGGACAGCACCTGATAGAAGGAGAGGTCGATGTACACCTTGTCGTCGGCGGGGCAGTAGAACGGCCCGACGCCCGAGTCGGCCGCGCCGCAGCCGGTGCTCACCTGGTTCGAGAAGATGTGGGTGACGGCCGGCTTGTACTGCTCACCGAAGGATTCCGGCAGCTGGTCGCGCCAGTACGCCTGGATCGAGGTGACGTAGAGGCCGTTGCGGCACTCCAGCTGCTGCAGCTTCTGGTCGCCGGTGCACTCCGCCAGCTGCGTGCCGGAGGAGGAGCCGCCGCCGTCCCCGCCCATCGTGTTGATCCCGAAGTATCCGCCGACCAGCGCGATGACCAGGGTCACGACGATGCCGGCCAGGCCGCCGCCACCGATGGGCAGCCCGCCTATCCCGCCGCCACCCGATCGCCGGCCGTCCTCGATCTGACTGGTGTCGATGTCGGCGCGTTCGTTGAGTTCCATGTCGTCCTGCCTTCGCCACGGTTGGCGAGCGAGTACCCGATGATCTTGTGAACTAATCGAGTGGGAGCTAAGGCGGCACGACCGGTACTATGGCGGCGTGCTGCTCTGCGAAGGCTGACCTGCCCCGCGCCGACCGTCCCGAGGATGGCCGGCGCTTTCTTGCGCCCTGAGTCAGCCCGTTTTCCCGAGAGCGAGAAGCTTAATGATCACCGCCACCGGACTGGAACTCCGCGCCGGCGCTCGAATCCTGATCTCCCCGACGACCCTGCGCGTGCAGCCCGGCGACCGGATCGGCCTGGTCGGCCGCAACGGCGCCGGCAAGACCACCACGCTGAAGGTGCTGGCCGGGGAGGGCACGCCGTACGCCGGAACCGTCGAGCGGACCAGCGAGATCGGCTACCTGCCGCAGGACCCGCGCACCGGCGACCTGAACGTGACCGGCCGGGACCGGGTGCTCTCCGCCCGCGGCCTGGACACCATCCTCACCGAGATGCAGAAGCTCGAGGTGCAGCTCGAGGAGAGCTCGGACGACAAGCTGGTCCGGCGCTACGGCCACCTGGAGGACCAGTTCTCCGCGCTCGGTGGCTACGGCGCCGAGTCCGAGGCCGCCCGGATCTGCGCCAACCTCGGACTGCCGGACCGCGCGCTCGCGCAGACCATCGGCACCCTCTCCGGCGGTCAGCGCCGCCGGATCGAGCTGGCCCGGATCCTGTTCGCCAACTCCGGCCAGAACGGCAAGGGCATCCTGCTGCTCGACGAGCCGACCAACCACCTCGACCAGGACTCGATCGCCTGGCTCCGCGGATACATGGCCCAGCACAAGGGCGGCCTCATCGTGATCAGCCACGACGTCGAGCTGCTCGACGCCGCGGTCAACAAGGTGTGGTACCTGGACGCGAACCGTTCCGTGGTCGACATGTACAACATGGGCTGGAAGACGTACCTGGAAGCCCGTGAGACCGACGAGCGCCGGCGTCGCCGCGAGCGTGCCAACGCGGAGAAGAAGGCCGGCGCGCTGATGGCGCAGGCCGACAAGATGCGGGCGAAGGCCACCAAGACGGTCGCGGCGCAGAACATGGCGAAGCGCGCCGAGAAGCTGCTCGGCGGCCTGGAGGAGACCCGCACGTCGGACAAGGTGGCGAAGGTCCGGTTCCCGAACCCCGCCCCGTGCGGCAAGACCCCGCTCACCGCGTCCGGCCTGTCGAAGTCGTACGGATCGCTGGAGATCTTCACCGACGTGGACGTCGCCGTGGACCGGGGTTCGCGGGTCGCCATCCTCGGTCTCAACGGCGCCGGCAAGACCACGCTGCTGCGGATGCTCGGTGGCCTGCTGGAGCCGGACACCGGCGAGGTGCGTCCCGGTCACGGGCTGCGGCTGGGCTACTACGCCCAGGAGCACGAGACGCTCGACGTGGATCGCAGCATCCTCGACCACATGCGCAGTGCCGCGTCCGAGCAGACCGACACCGAGCTGCGGAAGATCCTGGGTGCCTTCCTCTTCTCCGGTGACGACGTGGACAAGCCGGCCGGGGTGCTCTCCGGTGGCGAGAAGACCCGGCTGGCCCTGGCCACGCTGGTCTGCTCCGGGGCGAACGTGCTGCTGCTCGACGAGCCGACGAACAACCTCGACCCGGTGAGCCGCGAGCAGGTCCTCGACGCGATCGCCAACTACCCGGGTGCGATCGTGCTGGTCAGCCACGATGCCGGCTGCGTGCAGGCGCTCAAGCCGGACCGTGCGATCCTCCTGCCGGACGGCGACGAGGACGCGTGGAGCGACGACATGCTGGAGCTCGTCGAGCTCGCCTGAGTCTCTCCGGAGGGTCACTCAGGGCATGTGATCGCTCACGTGGTGCGAAATTCCGGGGGATCAACTGCATCGTCAGTTGTCAACTGGTGCCCACACAGACAGTGCGATGTTCGGGCGTTTGCGGACGGGTCGGGCGCGGCGGAAGCTGCGACCGGCCCGTCTTTTCGTCACCCTCTGGAGCGATCACCCCACTCTCCGGAGCGGTCAAGCCTCCCACCTGCGAGCCGTCTCGATCGAGTGTTTCTGCTGGTGATCGATGGTCTTGGGGAGCGCGCCGGGTGATCCCGCCCGGACCGGAAATGCCTCGCGGGCTGCTCGCCGCAAACTGTCTGACATTGATGCCTGTGGTAACCGTCAAGTTCCTGACAGTAATAAATGGGCACGTTCGCGAGCGCTGGATGCCTGGCGCATGATCGTTGGAGACGGTGTAATAGGTGGGACCGTATCTGACCGCACTGTCTGCGACGTGAGGATTCAAGATGGCAGCCACTGGCACAGCTACCAGTACTGAGAAGGGTCGTCGAATCGTCGGTAGCGAGCGGCAGTCGCTCGCCAAGGACCTGGTGAAGCGATACACCTCGGGTGAGAGCATCCGAGCGCTTGCCGCTTCCACCGGACGGTCCTACGGATTCGTGCACCGCGTGCTCACCGAATCGGGCGTGCAGTTGCGCCAGCGTGGCGGCGCCCGTCGCCGCAAGAAGGCGTGACGTCCGGCAACGCCGTCCCGGTGAGCGATGAAGTAGGCGTTCGCTACGAACTCCACGGGCCGGTGGCAACGGTGACGTTGTCCCGGCCCGACGTTCTCAATGCACAGACTCCGGCCATGTGGACGGAGCTGGGCAACATTTCGAGGAAATTACCGGGCGACGTTCGGGTCGTCATTGTGCGAGCCGAGGGCCGCGCCTTTTCGGCCGGCCTGGATCTGTCGGTCGCACGCGGTGGGGGCGATTCTTCACTGGCCGGATTGGCACAGTTGTCCGCCACCGAGTGCGCCGATCGGATTGCCGGCTTCCAGACCGCGTTCACGTGGTTGCGCAGCCCGTCCATTGTGACAATCGCCGCCGTTCAAGGGCACGCGATCGGCGCCGGCTTCCAGCTCGCGCTGAACTGCGACATGCGTGTGCTCGCCGACGACGCGACGTTCTCCATGGCCGAGGTGACGCTCGGCCTGGTGCCCGATCTGGGCGGTACGAAACGGCTCACCGAGCTGGTCGGCCCGTCCCGGGCGCTGGAGATCTGCGTGACCGGCCGCCGGATCTCGGCTGCGGAGGCGGACCGGATCGGCCTCGCCACCGCCGTCGTGCCACGAGCCGACCTGGACGCCGCGGTCTCGGACCTCACCGCGGCCGTCCTCGCCGGCGACACCGGCGCGGTCACCGAAATCAAGGCCCTGCTCCTGGGTGCGCCCCAGCGGTCGTACGCGGAACAGGACCGAGCCGAGCGTGAGGCGCAGACCCGGCGCCTCAGCGACCTGCTCGGCTCGGGGGAGTAAAGGACTCACCTCCCGGGTTGTCATACCCGCGGTGCATGCTGGCACCCGGGAGGTGAGGAATGAATCCGACGTCCAGCTGGATGATGCTGCGTTCGATCGAGCGTTCTGATCAGGTTCGGCGGCATCAGGTGGCACCCGGCACCGCGCGGCGGATCCTGCGGTTCGCCCAGCCGTACAAGCGGGACATCACGGTGTTCCTGCTGACCGTCGTGGTCGCGGCCGGGATCGGGGTGGCCACGCCGTTGCTCGCCGGGCACGTGATCAACGCGATCACCGGCGGTGGTGCGGACGCGGCCGGCACGGTGGTGCGGCTCGCCCTGCTGATCGCCGGTCTCGCGGTCGCCGACGCGCTGCTCTCGCTGGCGCAACGGTGGTACTCGGCTCGTATCGGCGAGGGGATCATCCTCACGCTGCGGACCAAGGTCTTCGACCACGTGCAGCGGATGCCGTTGCAGTTCTTCACGCGGACGCAGACCGGCGCCCTGGTGAGCCGGCTCAACAACGACGTGGTCGGCGCCCAGCGGGCCTTCACCTCGACGCTGTCCGGCGTGCTCAGCAACGTGATCCAGCTCGTCCTCACGGCCGCCGTGATGTTCACGCTGTCCTGGCCGATCACCGTGCTCTCGCTGGTGTTGCTGCCGGTCTTCATCATCCCGGCACGGCGGGTCGGCAGCCGGCTCGCCGAGATCACCCGCGAGTCCTACAACCTGGACGCGAAGATGAACGCGACGATGACCGAGCGCTTCAACGTGTCCGGCGCGCTGCTGGTCAAGCTCTTCGGCCGGCCCGACACCGAGGCCGCCCGGTTCGGCGAGCGCGCCGAGCGGGTCCGCGACATCGGCGTGCAGCAGGCGATGTACTCCCGCACCTTCTTCGTGGCGATGCTGCTGGTGGCGTCGCTGGCGCAGGCCCTGACATACGGGCTGGGCGGCTGGCTCGCGGTCCGGGGGCAGGTCTCGGCCGGCACCGTGGTGACGCTGGCGCTGCTGCTCACCCGCCTCTACGGCCCGCTCACCGCGCTCAGCAACGTGCGGGTCGACGTGATGAGCGCGCTGGTCTCCTTCGACCGGGTCTTCGAGGTGCTCGACCTCGCGCCCGGCATCGCCGAGAAACCCGGCGCCACCGCGATCCCGGCCGGCGCGGGCCGGATCGAGTTCCGCGGGGTGCGGTTCCGCTACCCCAGCGCCGACGAGGTCTCGCTCGCCACCCTGGAAGACGTCGCGGCCCTCGACCGCCGGGAGAACGAGTTGGTTCTCGACGGCGTCGACTTCACCGTCGAGCCCGGGCGGATGGTCGCCCTGGTCGGCCCGTCCGGCGCCGGCAAGTCCACCACGTCGATGCTGCTCTCCCGGGTCTACGACGTGACCGAGGGCGCCGTGCTGATCGATGGCGTCGACGTGCGGGACGCCACGCTCGACTCGCTGCGCGACACCATCGGCGTCGTCACCCAGGACTCGCACCTGTTCCACGAGACGATCGCGGAGAACCTGCGCTACGCCGCGCCCGGCGCCACCGAGGAGCAGATGTGGGCGGCGCTGGACGGCGCGCAGGTCGCCGACCTGGTCCGCAGCCTGCCCGACGGGCTGGACACGGTCGTCGGCGAGCGCGGCTACCGTTTCTCCGGCGGCGAGAAACAGCGCATCGCCATCGCCCGCATCCTGCTGAAGCAGCCGTCCATCGTGGTGCTCGACGAGGCCACCGCCCACCTCGACAGCGAGTCCGAGGCCGCGGTGCAGCGGGCGCTCGCCGAGGCGCTGCGCGGCCGGACCGCCGTGGTGATCGCCCACCGCCTGTCGACGATCCGGGACGCCGACGAGATCCTGGTGCTCGACCACGGCCGGATCGCCGAGCGCGGCCGGCACGCCGAGCTGATCGGTGCCGGCGGGCTCTACTCCGAGCTCTACCGCACGCAGTTCGCGACCACGTCGCCCGCTTATCCGGAGGAGGACGTCGAGATCTTGACGGTTCCCGCCCGGTCGATCGAGCCCTGATCCCATGGAACTCCTCATCACGGCCGGGATCGCGGCGGCGCTGCTCGGCACCCTGTGGCGGTTCGCCGGCTGGGCTCGGCGCAAGGGCATCGGCGGCGGCGTGATGGGACCGATCGACGAGGCCTGGCATCCGTCGGCCGACCGGTTCCGGCGCGAGACAGCGGTGCACGAGCAGCGCGTGCTGCCACCCCGCCCCGGCGACGACCTGACCGAGGGGCCCGGCCCTGGCCGCGAGTCCTAGCGCGGTCGCCTGCGTGGGCGTCTGCGCGTGGAGTCGTGGTGCAGGCGTCTGCGCGTGGAGTCGTGTGCGGTCGCCTGCGCGGGGCGTCCTGGCCCGAGTCGCCCTGACCGAGAGCCTCGGCCCTGGCCGGGAGTCCTAGCGCGGTCGCCTGCGCGTGGAGTCGTGGTGCGGGTGCTTGCGCGTGGAGTCGTGGTGCGGGCGTCTGCGCGGGGCGTCCTGGCCCGAGTCGCCCTGACCGAGAGCCTCGGCCCTGGCCGGGAGTCCTAGCGCGGTCGCCTGCGCGGGGTGCCTGCGCGTGGAGTCGTGGTGCGGGTTGCCTGCGCTGGAATCCTGGCCCGAGTCGCCTGAGCGCGAGCTCCAGCGCGGCGAGCCCGGCGTGCTTTGGGCGCGGCGAGCCCGGCCTGTTTGAGCGCGGCGAGCCCGGCGTGTGCTTCGGGCACGGCGAACCCAGCCTGCCTCGGCGCGGCGAGCGCGGTGAGCCCGGCCTGTTTCAGCGCGGCGAGCGCGGCGAGCGCGGTGAGCCCGGCGTGCTTCGGCGCGGCAGGTGGGACGGGGGTCTCAGGTCGCTGCTTCGCGGAGGCGGGTGAACTCGGTTATCAGGTCGGGGAGCTGGAAGTGGGCGTTCAGGCCGCTCGGGTTCGGCAGCACCCACACCGGTACGCCGCCCAGCTCGTCCGGCTGGGGGCCGATGCGGGCCTTCGGGAGGGCGAAGGCCGCGCGGTAGGCGGTCACGCCCAGGATCGCCAGGTAACGCGGGCGGGTTCGGCGTACGAGATCGGTCAGGATCTTTCCGCCTGTGATCAACTCGGCTGGGGAGAGTTCGTCGGCGCGGGCCGTCGCGCGGGCGACGACGTTGGTGATGCCCAGACCGAGGGCCGGCAGGAGATGCTGCTCGGACGGGTGGAGCAGCCGGTCGGTGAAGCCGGCGCCGTGCAGTGCCGGCCAGAACCGGTTGCCGGGACGGGCGAAGTGGTGGCCGGTCGCCGCCGAGTAGAGGCTCGGGTTGATGCCGGAGAAGAGCACCCGCAGGTCCGGCCCGATCAGGTCCGGGATGGTCCGGCCGGCCGCAGCCGCCACCTCGGCGGCGGACGGGCGGGCCGCCGGGCCACCGCCACCACCACCACCATCGCCGGCGCCGGCGGCGGCGGCGGCGGACGGGCGGGTCACAGCGTTCTCGTCGAGCCGCCGTCGACGGCGACCGCCGTGCCCGTCACGTAGCTCGCTGCGGGGGAGAGCAGGAAGGCGGCAACCCGGCCGTACTCGGCGGGTTCACCGATCCGGCGCAGCGGGATCGCCGCCGAGACCCGGGCGGTCGCGGTCGCCGGATCGTCGGACGCCTCGAACAGTTCACGGCTGCGGTCGGTCATGAACCGGCCCGGCAGGATGCTGAGCACCCGGACGCCGCGCGGGCCGAACTCGTCGGCCATGTCCTTCGCGGCCATCGCCAGGCCCGGGCGCAGGCCGTTCGACAGTCCGAGCCCGGCCAGCGGCGACTTCACCGAGGTGGAGAGCACGAGACCTACCGCACCGCCCTCGGGCAGCGCCGACGCGAACGTGCGGGCCGCGCGGATCGAACCCAGGAAGACCGTCTCGAACGCCTGCCGCCACTGGTCGTCGGACATGCTCGCGGCAGTGCCCGGCGCCGGGCCGCCCACCGAGACGAGAGCGCCGTCCAGCCGCCCGAACCGTTCCGCCGCGGTGTCGACCAGCTCGCGCGGCGTGCCCGGGTCGTTCAGATCGGCGACGACGCCTGCCGCGTGCTGCGGTCCGCCGAGCGCTGTCACCGCCTCGGCGACGCGCTCCTCGTCCCTCGACGAGATCACCACCCGTGCCCCGTCGCCGACGAGCGCCTGCGCGGTGGCGAACCCGAGACCGCGCGAGGCCCCGGTGAGGATGTAGACGCGACCGGCCAGCCCGAGATCCATGTCTGAATCCTGCCACCCCGCTGTTCAGGGGTCGCCCGGCCATCGCGTGCTCCCCGCCGTACATCGGAATTGTTGTATGTTTCCGCGATCACCGAGGCATCGGCCATTGAGGAGCGACGAGACCGAAACCGGCCCGAAGAGGCTGGTCAGGAACACGGGGGAGCAACAACATGCCGAATCCGACCGAGTTGGCGCGCGAGTACGCGATGGTCCTGCTGGGGGTGGCCGGCCTCGTCGGCGTGCTCGCGCTGACCGTCCTGGCCGTCTGGGCCCGGCGCACCCGGCGGCCACTGCGACCGATCGCGCTGGCCGTCAGCATGAACCTGGCCCTGCTGCTCAACGCCGAGGGCATGTGGGTCATCGCCGTCGACCAGCTGCACCTGCCGAAGCTGTTCGCCGTGCTGGTCTTCGCGGTCTTCGAGATCTGCTTCCTGACCGCCACCAGCCTCGCCGGTGAGCAGTACCGGCGTACCACCGTCTACGACGAGGACGGCATGGTGGTCTCGCCCGGCCACCCCGGATCGATGCTCTACGTGGCGGCCCTGATCGCCGCCCTCTCCGGTGTCATCGTCGCCAGCAACGCGGTGACCGGCACCGAGAAGCTGCTGCGCCTGGCCGTCCCCTGCGTGATCTTCCTGATGTGGTGGGCGGCGCTGACCGCGGCCGGGCAGAAGGCGCGCCGGAACTCGTTCGCCTACAGCCCGCGCCGGCTCGCCGAACGCTGGGGCTGGCTGATCCCGGACGACGACCCCGACCTCGCCCGGATGGCCGCCGAACGCCGGCTCGACCGGATGGCGATGCTCGCCTACCGCCTGCACAACGGCAACCTGGGGCCGCGGCGGCGGGAACGGTACCGCCGGAGACTGAGCCGGATGAGCCTGCGCGGGACCGCCGAGATGCTCACGGAGGTGCAGCGGCGGGTGGCTCTGGCCGTACGGGCGGAGGAGCTGACGAGTCCGGCTGCGATCTCACGGTTGAACAAGGTCGTCCCGCCGTCGCCGGTGCCGGAGGCAGCGCCGGTGTCCCCGCCGCCCGCTACTTCTGCCACCACCGCCACGGCGGTTCCGCTCGGTGTGCCGCGGACGGCGGCCGCCTACAAGCAGTGGCTGGTGATCTGGCAGGACATGCTCGCGGACCCGGCGGCCGGCAACAGGACCCTCGCCGAGCGGCACGACGTCGCCGGCCGGACCATCACCAACATCCGCCGGGCCGGCCGCGAGGGCGCTCTCACCCCCGAACGCCTGGCGGAGCTGGAGCAGAACGCCGCTGCCGCCGAGCGTCGTCAGCCTGCGTTCCTGCACTGACGGTCACCCGGCACGGTCCGCGCAAGATCCAGATGCGGGGTGGCAAACCGGGTCGCAAACCGTTACCGACCGCGTGGGTGGTAACACCTTCTGACCAGGCGTTACCAGGCGTTTCCACAGTGGTTTTGCGAGGGTGGAAAACCCGGTGGCAAACACCCTCGCAAACGCCGGCCCTGGTAGCGCTGCCGCTAACACTCTTCGTGTACGACGCCCGCCCGTGGTTGCGACCCTGCTAACACCGGGCGCTTCCACTTGCGGCATGGAGAAGAAGCATGAGCGGCCGCTGCGGCACCGCCGTCACCTGTCCCCGGGCCGTCCCCGCCGCATCAACGCGCGGTTCACCACCGCCGAAGCCGACCAGGTGACCGTCGCCGCCCACCGTGCCGGTCTGACCCCGAGCGGGTACGTCGCCCTGATGGCGCTGACCGCCGCATCCGCCGGCGCCACCCCGCACCTGGATCCGCTGCGGGCCGTCCTCGGCGAGCTGTCCCGGACCCGGATCGCCCTGACCACCGTCGACCCGGAACTCCTGCCCGGCGTGATCGACCGGGTCGACGCGGTGCTGCAGGAGATCCGGGCCGGGCTGCCGCGGTGATCCCCCGGATCCACCGGCGGGGGACGGATCTGCCCGGGTTGCTGCGGTACCTCTACGGGCCGGGCCGGGAGGAGGCGCACCTCAACCCCCGGCTGGTGGCGGGTGCTCCCGGCCTCGGCGCGCTCGACCGGCTGGAGCGGGACCACACCCGCCTCGTGACAGTGCTGGAATCGCCGCTCGACGCCCTCCTGGAAGCACCGCCGTCCGCCCCGGTGTGGCACTGCTCGCTGCGGCTCGCCCCCGCGGATCCGGTACTGGACGACGGCGCCTGGGAGCGGATCTGCCGGGACTTCATGAACGACACCGGACTGGCGCCCGAGGACGACCTCGCCGCGATGCCGTGGGTGGCGGTCCGCCACGGTCACGACCACGTGCACATCGCCGGGATCCTGGCCCGCCACGACGGGTTCAGCGAGCCGGCGCGCAACGACTACCTGCGGGCCCGGGACGCCGCGATGGCCCTGGAGTCGCGTCTCGGCCTGGTCCGCACGGCGCCGGCCGATCGCACCGCGGCACGAGGTCTGACGGCGGCCGAGCTCCGCAAGGCGAGCCGCGCCGGCCATCCCGAACCTCCCCGCACCCGGCTGCTGCGCCTGGTCCGGGCCGCCGCCGCACACACCGGCGGCGAGGACGCCTTCTTCGCGTGGATGCGCCGGCAGGGAGTTCTGGTCCGGCTTCGGGAGGACCATTCCGGGTACGCCGTAGCCCTGCCACCCGGCGCCACCGCCGACCATCGCCCCATCTGGTTCGGCGGCGGCCGCCTGGCCGTCGACCTGACCCTGCCGCGCCTGCGGGAGCGCTGGTCGGGGGCCGCGTGCTGGACCGTCACGGCGGCCCGCGGCGGGCCGGTGTGTGTGCCGTCCGCAGCGGACGCTCTGACCCGGCTTGCCTGGGACGCCGAGGGCGCGGACGGCGGCCCGATGACGGCGGCCGCCCGGCTCCTGGACCACGCGGCCCGCGATGTCGCGTCAGCGGGTGGCGACTGTCCGGGACACCCGGGCCCGCTCACGCCGCACGCGCTGATCGAGGCGGCGGATGCGCTGGCCGGCGTCCGTGCCGTGGGGGAGCGCCCGCACCAGGCCTCAGCGGCTCGTCAGGCCGCGGACGGGTTGAGGGCGATGGACCTCAGGTTCTGCGGACGGCGCTGGTGAAGCCGGCGATGAAGAGGGCGGCGAACGCCCACGCGAGGGCTTGCAGGAGCCAGCCGACGATGGTCAGGGCCTGCCCGGTGGTGGTGGCGGTGGGAGCGCATTGGTCCCGCGTACCGGTCTTGAACAGCGGAGTGCCCACGTCGAGGCCGACGCCGATCTGTTCCAGGGTGCTGCAGGCGGCGCCGGGTGTGGTGGTGCGGCTGGTGTGGGCGAGCCCGCCGTCGTGCCCGGCGAGGACCGCGGCCGACACGGAGAGCAGGAGCACGCCGACCAGCAGCAGGAGAGCGCGCCACGGTTGGTAGCCGAAGCCGAGGGTGAGGCCGGTGATCCGGGCCCAGGCACGGTCGGTGCCGGTGATGGCGCCGCGCTCGATCTGGTCGCGACGCTGGGCCATGAGGATGTCGCGGGCTTCGTGGTCGTGGCCGGCAGCGCGGTGGACGGCGGCCAGCTGCTGATAGGGCTGGGCCGCGTAGGCGGGAGTGTGCTCGCGTAGCACCCGCAGCCATCGGTCCAGGGAGCCCGGCCGTGGCAGTCCGGTGTAGACGGTCCCGTCGAGGTCGACCAGCGTTCTGTTCAGGGGATCGGTCGTGAAGACGCGGTCGGTGTCGAGCCGCAGTCCGCCGCCGATGTGGGCGTCGTCGAGTTGGAGGACGCCTCGCCCGCCGGCGCCGGTGGCGGTGAACCCGTTGACCAGGTACGTGGTCTGGCCGACGTGCATGCTGCCGGCGTTCAGGGCGGGTCCGGTGGTGTTCTCCAGCCGCGCGCCGGTGCAGTCCAGCTGGCCGCCGATGTGGGCGGCGGAGAGCCGGACGGCGCCGTCGTCGCCGGTGCCGGTGGCGGTGAACCCGTCGCGGAGGAACACTGCCTGGTCGACGCGCAGGCTGTCGGCGTGCATGGCGGGTCCGGTGGTGTTCTCCAGCCGCGCCCCGTCACACTCCAGCTGGCCGATGTGGGCGCCGAGTAGCCGGATCGTGCCGAGGTTGCCGGCGCCGGTGGCGGTGAACCCGTCACGCAGGAACACCGCCTGGTCGACGCGCAGGCTGTCGGCGTTCAGGGCGGGTCCGGTGGTGTTCTCCAGCCGTGCCCCGGTGCAATCCAGGTGACCGAAGTGAGCGCCGGGCAGTCGGACGGCGCCGTGTTCGCCGGTGCCGGTGGCGGTGAACCCGTCGCTCAGGAACACGTCCTGCTCGACGCGCAGGCCGTCGGCGTTCAGGGCGGGTCCGCCGGTGTTCCGCAGCCGCGCCCCTTGACAAGTGAGTTGATCGAAATGGGCGGCGACCAGCCGGATCGCGCCGCCGTCGGCAGTGCCGGTGACCGTGGTCCCGCTCAGATCCAGGAGCCTGACGGTCAGCCGGGCGGCGTCGATCGTTGGTCCGTCCGAGCCGGACGAGGGCCCGATTCGCGAGTCGGCCAGATCCAGGGCAAGCAGGCTGGTGTCGCGCAGCAGCAGGCCGTCAGGCACGTGACAGGCGGTCAGTTGCACGTTCAGATCGCGGGTGACGTTCTCCAGGTCGATGCGGCCGGCGATCAGGGCGCCTCGGAGCCGCAACCCGCGCGGGTCGGGCTCGGCGGCCAGCCGGCCCAGTACGACGTCGCGGATGATCTCTGCTCGGACGGTACGGCCGGGGCCGTCCCAGGAGCGCATCGCGGCCTCGTCGACCGGCTCGTCGCCGGCGAGATCCAGCAGCTCCCCGCGAACGACGCTGTCGATCAGCCGCTGTTCCAGTTCGGTCGGATGGCGATCGCCCACTACGCCCATGTGCCTAGGCTGGCCCTGCCGGGCGCCGGCAGCAAGATATGCGGTTCGGTTACCGAATACGGAAGCGAGGAGCGGCGTGCACGGCTCTGATGTCCTGTCCGGTGGGAAGTGGCACCCGACGCATGGCCGCGGGGCGGATTTCGCGTCGGCCGTGGGGCATAGTCCTGCTGATGTATGACGATGCACTCATCGAGCTGCGGCGTGACATTCACCGGTGGCCCGAGCTGGCCGGCACAGAGCAGCGCACCGCCGCCCTCGTCACTGAACGGCTGCGGGCGGCCGGGTTGGAGGTGACGACCGGCGTCGGCGGCCACGGTGTCGTCGCGGTCCTCAATGGTGACGAGCCGGGCCCGACCGTCGCCTACCGCGCCGACCTGGACGCCGTCCCCGACACGGAGACGTTCGACAGCGATTTCCGCTCGCGGGTGCCGGGTGCGGCCCACCTGTGCGGGCACGACATCCACACCACGATCGCGGTCGGCGCCGCCGAGGAACTTCGCCGCCGCCGGCTGTCGCGCGGTCGCGTCGTCTTCATCTTCCAACCGGCCGAGGAGAACCTCACCGGCGCCCACGCGATGATCGAGGACGGCGTGCTGGAGCGCACCGCGCCGCAGGAGATCTACGCGCTGCACTGCGCGCCGATTCCGGTCGGCACGTTCGTGGTCACGCCCGGCGCCGGCCTTCCCGGGCAGGACCACTGCCGCATCCTGCTGCCGCCCACCGGTGGCGAGCGGATCGCCGCCGCCGTCGACGCCCTGTCCACGGTCCGCCCGCCGCAGACACCGGAGCAGTTGCGGCAGCTGGTCCAGGACCTCGCGACCCCTGACGGCCCACTCTCTCGGTACGTGTACGTCCAATCGTTTGCCGACACCGACGAGGTCCGGGCCTGGTGGCGCGCCTGGCCTGACGACCGCTACCCCGAGATCCGCGACGAACTGCGGCGGCTGGCGGACGGCGCCACCATCGAGTTCCCCGCCCCACCGTTTCCGGCGATGGTGTCCTCGCCGGAGCTCAGCCTGGCCGCGGCCGAGCCACTGCGTGCGGTGGGTGACGTCGTCACGATGCCGGCCGCGTATCCGTTCAACGGCGAGGACTTCGCCCTGTTCCTGCAGCGGGTCCCCGGCGCCATGATCTTCCTGGGTGTGGCGAACGAAGCGGCCGGCCTGCACGGGATCACGCACGCTGCCGACTTCGGCGCCGACGAGCGATCCATCGGCCTCGGCGTCCGCGCCGTGGTGGGCCTCCTGACCGAGAGGCTGGCCACTATCGCGTGACCGGGAGCTGCCTGCCGGCCCTGCCCGCGCGCCGGCAGCAAGATATGCGGTTCGGTCACCGAATACGGGAAGCGAGCAGCGTCGGGCGCGCTGATCGGCGGCGATCGCGGCGGCCGGCCGGGCGATTCGCCGGCGGTCGGCGGCGTGCGCGGCTCTGACCTGCGAAGATGTGGAGCCGGTGGGTCGGGGTGGGATGCAGCAAGATATGTCTCCGGTTATCACCTGGAGACGCTGACCGGGCGCGGTCAGTGAGGTATCGGGCGAGCTGTGAGGCGAACGCCGCGCCGTCGTTGACGGAGACCCAGCCGGAGCCGCTGGCGAGGCGCTTGACGCGGCGGCGGACCGGGCGCAGGCGCAGGCGGCCGGTGGTGGTGTCGACGCGGGGGACGACGACGCGCCGGGTGGTGCCCTGAGCGCGTGCCCAGCGCCGCAGGACGCGCGCTGCGGCGATCTGGACGTCCGGGGTGACCTCGACCCCGGACACCGCCGTTTTCAGCTCCCAGTAGCCCCAGAAGCGGCCCGGACCGTGCCCCGGCTTCCGCCACTCCTCCGGCACGATGTGCTGGTACTCCTTGTCGGCGAACGTGCCGTGTTTGGTGAAGTAGACGGCGACCCGTCGCGGGTCGCGGGCGCGCAGGCCCTCGGCGAAGTCCACGCCGGTACCGGCCCGCTCATGTCGCATGCGCTGCACCGGGTCGGGGTGGTTCACCACGTCCGCCCAGGTGGCCGAGAGCCAGGCGGTGAAGGCCATTCCCGCGCCGACCGGCCGGACGCCACGGCGGGGTGTGCGGGCGACGCCGTGCGGCGGCACGGTGAGGATGTGCACGTGCGGAGCGCCCCGACGCTGGAACTCCAGCTTCCAGACGCCGACCGGGGCCGCGCCCCATGCGCGCTTCCACCGGAGCCGGAACGTCGTCAGGTGCGCTTTGAGCGCCTTCCCGTCGGGTGCCACGGTCTGCCACTCGCCGGGGTAGGTGAGGGTGACCATCGCGGGCACCCGTTCCGGGTCGGCCAGCAGCGGGGCGTAGTCGAGTTCGCACATGCGCCGGACCATCCGGGCGCGTGAGCGCCGCGACCAGGAGGTGACTTCGCGGGAGGGTTCCGGGTCGTCGGGGTACTCGCCGTGTGCCAGGTAGTGGGCTGCGGCCAGGTCGGCGGCGACCTGGCGGCGGCGGCGTTCCCGTTCCTGGGCGCGTTCCTTCTTGGCGAGGTCGGGCCGCTCGATGGCGATGCAGCCGGGGGCGATGAGGATGCGCGGGCGAGGCCCCTCGTGCCCGTCCCAGGCGTCCCGCCGGGGGAGCAGGTCCACCGCGAACGAGACGAGTTCCGGGGTCGGGAAGGCGGGTTCCCATCTGGCCGGAGGCGGTGGGGTGAAAAGGCGTGCGGTTCTGACACATGTAACAAGCCCTTCCGCCGTTCCGTTCGCCCGGTCGGCGGCGGGGCCGCCTACGCCGGTCGCCTCCTGCGTTCCGCCCGGCGACTCGGCGTCCCGGTCGCCCGGCACGGCGAGGACCAGGGCTTGCGTGTGGACGGTGGTCATGCCGCAGACCCCGACTCCCGGCGCTGGCCACCGGCCGCACAGATCGCGTCCGCGATCGACCAGCACGCCTCGGTGGGCAGGTGGACGGAGCGGAAGCGGACGGGGGCGGGCATGGAGCCGACGGCGGCGACGCCGACGCCGGGCGGCAGGGAGCGGTCGGCGGCGGTGAAGGGCAGCGAGCGGCCTTCCGGGAACAGGTGCTCGAAGTCCTCTCCGGTGTCGACGCGGTAGCAGATCCGGGCCGAGAGGTTCATGCGTACGGTGGTGCTCAGCACGTCCGCGCCGGGTTTCTGCGCGATGAGCCAGAGCCGCCCGCCGAACTTGGCGGACTGGCTGGCGAAGCGCAGCAGGGCGGCGGCGAAGCGTTCCGACTTCTTCCGGTCCGGGTGCCGGGTGTAGTTCGGCAACTCGTCGATGACGACGACGTGCAGCGGCCGATCCTCGGTGAACTCGCTGACCCGGTCGGTGCGCGACTCCCAGAACAGCGCCTTGTTGCCCTCCAGTTCGTCGCTGACGGCGTTCAGGACGGCGGCGGCGTCGTCCGGGTCGCTGGAGTCGGTGACCCGGTACGCGGTCCGCCACCAGGGCGCGGCGGTCGCCAGGTTCGGATCGATGATGGTCAGCCGGACGTTGCGGGTGAGGCTGGCGACCGCGAGCAGCGTGTTAGCGCCGATCGACTTGCCGGACCGGGTGGCACCGGCGATCAGCCCGTGCACGCCACCGGCGAGGCTGGACGTGACCGGGTGCCCGTCGTCGTCGTAGCCCCACAGGATCGGGTCGTACGGGTCGAGGCTGCCCGGCGTGACCGTGCAGCGCCAGCCGCTGCCCGAGGCGGCGACGAGCGGTGAGGGCGCGTCGTCGGCCAGCGGGTCACGCAGCAGGACGCGCAGGTTCAGCCGTCCCGGCTCCGGCTGGGTGATCTTGATCCGCTCGGCGCGCCAGGCGTTGCGCAGGTGCTCGCTCTGCTTGACCCACTCGTCCAGGCCGACGCCGAGCATGGTTCCGGTGCGGATCGTGACGCCGTACTGGTCGGCCGTGGCCCGCAGCCAGGGGTGTTGCGGGCCGGGCTGCCGGTTGAGCGCCCGGTCCAGCCAGCCGGGCACCGGTTGCGCCACGCCGAGCCCGAGCTGGCGCGTCTGCCGTTTCCAGCCGCGCCGGATGGCAGCGCGCCGGTACAGCGCGCGGCGGGTGTGCCGGTCGGCCCAGAGCGCGTGCGGCAGCGCGTAGTAGTGGGCGGTGGCCCAGGCGGCGAGGCCGCCCCCGGTCAGGGAGGCGGCCTCGGCGAGCGTCGGGAGGTCGGTCATCAGGCCGCCTTCCGGACCCGGACGCCGTCGGCGATGAAGTAGTCCACGCCGCCCGCGACCTTGCCGTCCACGACGCGGTGAGGGGTCCTGCCGTGCATCAGGCCGTCGAAGTCGACGGCCGCACCGCGCGGGATGCCCTGGGCGGGGTCCTCGGTCGCGGCGATGGAGACCGTGACCATCTCGTCGACCAGCGCGCCGTAGCGGAGCTGCGGAGCCATGACCCGGACGGCCCAGAGCGGCACACCCTGCTTGGTGAACGCGGGCACCCGCTTGCGGTCCTCGAACTTCGTCTTCGGCACGCAGGCGGAGAAGACCGGGACCGCGCCGAACGAGACGTTGAGCATGTGGAACCTCCTGTGTGAAATGGCGATGTCTCGACTCTAGTTTCTAGAAACTAGAAAGACAAGACCCTGGGCTCTGCCCAGACCCGGTCCGGCGTTCAGAGATCAGCCGGAGGGGCGAAAAGGCAGGTAGTGGGGTGGTCGGGGTCGTGCGATCCCCTCAGCCCGGACACCACGGGGGCAATCACGCCGACCCACCGGGGTCAAACGGTGAGGCTGTTTGACCCCGGCGCGCCGACGTGATCGGGGCGAGCCTGTCCGTGCTGAGGAGATCACCCGACGGGGGAGGCTGCGGGCCGCAGGCCCGGGCTCAGAACCGGCGCTCCTGGAGGCGGACCCACCGGCGGTTACGGGCACAGATGTTGCGGGTGCAGAAGTCGCAGAGGTGGGTGTGTTCCTGCCACTGCCAGCGCCAGACGAGCCGGTCGCAGCCGCCGCACCAGCGCCGGAGGCGGCGCGGCCGGTGGGCCGGGTACCGGCGTCGGCACTGCCCCCAGAAGACGCGGGTGCAGCCGTCGCAGAGGTACGTCATGAGGGAGATGCGCCGGACCTGCCGTCGGCAGCCCATGCAGACCGGCGGCGGGGCGTAGCGGGTCATCAGAACAGCCGGTCGTCGCTGTGCGCCGCGCAGGCGAAGACCCTGCGGCGGCTCTGGCCGACGATCGTGCCGAAGACCTCGGCCTCGGCGGGATCGGCCCCGCAGATGACGCAGGCCGCCCCGGCGTACATCCGGGGAGTCAGCGGGAAGGACTCGATCGCGCGGGTGCCGACCAGGCGCAGCCGGTAGGGCCGGGGTTCGTGCAGTTCGGGCATCATGGTGCCGTCCCTTCGGGGATCGTGGCCCGCCCCCTGTTGCCGCCAAGCTCGCGGGGGCGGGCCGTCGCTTGTCCCTCCGACTCTAGTTTCTAGAAACTAGAAACTCAATCAATGCAGCAAGAGATGTAACCGGTTATCAGTGGACCCGTTTCCACTTGTCTGACCGAAAACTAATATCTAGTATCTAGATTTAATCGACCATCCAAGGAGGACTGATGTCCGAAACCCCGCCGGTCCCCGCCGAGCTGCACGACTGGCTTCAGGGCCGCCGCGAGGAGGTGGCCGAGCTGCTCGAGGCGATCGACCGGGCCGGCCGCGCCGACGAGCGGGTGCCCTACACCGTGGACCTGCTCAAGCGCTGGGCCGAGGTCGAGCAGCATTCCCGCAAGGCGGTGCACCTGCTGACGGCGTACGCGCTGCGCGAGCGGATGGTGACCGCGACCGAGGTGGCCCGCAGCACCGGCGTGACGGTGAGCGCCGCGCAGAGCCGGGTGGCCTCGAAGACCGCCACCGAGGTGTGGGACGAGGTCTTCAGGCGGTAACGGGACGGCTAACCGGGGAGTTTCACCATCGGTGGATGACGACGACCGAGTGGCGAATCCGCGGCCGTGATCGGGCCCACCAGTTCCCCGGCCGGCACCGCCGGGTCCTCATCCGGCTCTCCGACGAGGAGCACGACCTGCTCAGCGCCGCGGCCGCGGCGGCTGAGCTGACGCCGACCGGATACGCGGCGGCGGCTGCCCTCGCGGCGGCCGCCGGCGCGGCGCCACCCGAGACCGACGCCGAGGCCGAGGAATTGCGGGCGCTGCTGCGTCAGCTGATGGCGGCCCGGTCGGCGGTGGCCCGGCTCGCCGAGGAGATGCGCTCCACTACCGGCACCCGCGGGCTGGACCGGCTGGCCGACCGGTGCGCCAAGGCGGTCGCGGCCGTCGACGACACCAGTGCCGCGGTCCGCCGGCGGCTGCGGTGATCGCCCGGGTCCACCGGCGCAGCAATGCCCTGGGCACGCTGCTCACCTACCTCTGGGGCCCGGGCCGGCAGGAGGAGCACGAGAACCCCCACCTGGTGGCCGCCTGGGACGGCGCCGGTGATCTGGACTCGCTGCAACCCGGTCTCGGCGACGGCGGCCGGCACGACGTCAGCGCCCTGCGGCAGCTGCTCAACGACCCGGTCGCGGCCCGCCGCCGGCCACCCGAGAAGCCGGTCTGGCACTGCTCGGTGCGGCTGGCCCGGGAGGATCGCACACTGTCCGACGAGAACTGGGCGCACATCGCCCGCGAGGTGATGGCGCAGAGCGGCCTGGCGCCGCACGGCGACCTGGACGCGGTCCGCTGGATAGCGATGCGCCACGGCGACGACCACATCCACATCGCGGCCACCCTGGTCCGTCAGGACGGCCGCGTCGAGCCCGGTCGCAACGACTATCTGCGCTGCCGGTCCGCGACCCGTGACCTGGAGGAACGTTACGGGCTGAAGCAGACCGCGCCGGCCGACCGGACAGCACATCGCCGCCCGCACCCGGTGGAGGTCAACAAGGCGCAGCGCAAGGGCTGGCGGGAGACCCCGCGCGACGAGCTGCGGCGTCGGGTCCGGGTCGCGGCGGCGAGCGCCACCAGCCGGGACGAGTTCTTCGAGCGGTTGCGGGCGGGCGGCGTCCTGGTCCGGTTGCGGCACAGCACTAAAGATCAAGAGCAGATCACCGGGTACGCCGTAGCGCTGCCGGGCGCGCGAACCGCCGGAGGCGACCCGGTCTACTACAGCGGCGGCCGGCTGGCGCCCGACCTGACCCTGCCGAAGCTGCGCGAACGGTTCGGCGGGCCGGCCGCCGTCGCGGAGGAGCTGCCGTTCGGCGACGCCGCCCCGGCACCGAGCAGGTCGGCCCGGAGCCGGGTGCTTTCCGAGGCCCGGGCGGCGGTGCGGGACGCGGCGGGACGCCTACGCCGGCCCGGCGACGGCGACGGCGACGGCGGGCAAGCGTCGTTGCAGGCCACGGCCGACGTGCTGACCAGCACGGCGTACGCGGTGGAGGGCACCGCAGGCGGCCCGCTGACCGAGGCGGCGGACCTGTTCGACCGGGCCGTCCGGGACATCGGCGGGCAGGTCGCCAGGGGGACCACGCACTCGACGTCGCTGCGGCACCTGTCCCGGCGGATCGCGCTGGCCGGCCGGGTCTCCGGTGACCAGGACCGGGCCGCCGCGGTCGCCCTGCTGCGGGAGATCTCCCGGCTGGGCCGCGCCCTGGAGGAGTTGCGCACCGCGCAGCGGCGGCTGCACCAGGCCGAGGCCGCCCACCGGGCGACGGTAGCGCTGCGGATGTTCACCGAGGGCGGGCAGAAGCTGGTGACCGAGGGCGGCCGCCGTCTGGTAACGCCTGCTCAGGCGGTGAATCCCGGCGCGGTCGCCGGCCACCGGACAGCATCGGTACCCCAGGCCGGGCGCGGACGACCGGGCTGATCGGCCCGCCGTGGTAACGGCACGGGTCACCGGCCCGGCAACCCCGATCGGGAGATTGAGGGGGACGAAGGGAGGTGACCCGTGGCGGAGATACATCAGCACTACCCCGACCCGATGAACGACGCCCGCCGGGAGTTGACCCAGGGCGCCGCGATGATCAGCACGGTGCTGGAGGCGGGCGCCCGGTGGGTCGCCGTCGGGCTGGCGAAGGAAGCCGCCGACAAGGAACAGGAGGCCGGCCGGATCCGGAAGGCCGACGCCATGCGGGAGCGGGCCGAGGCGTTCCGGGCCGGCTGGCTCCGCGAGCGCGAGCGGCTGGCCGAGGGCATCGACACCAAGTGGCTGACCGAGGAGGCCACGTTCGCGCAGGCGGCGAGCGTCTGGCGGACCGCGAGCGCACACCTCGCGAACGGCGACAAGGTGGGCGAGCGCCTGGTCAAGGACGCCATGGACCGGATGCGGCAGCTGCAGCCTGACCTGATGGCCCGCTACGACCGCGAGCGCGCCCACCACGACCCGGGCACCGCGATGCGCAACGTCTACCAGCAGATGTGGGAGGAGAACGCCCGCGCGAACGGTCAGCCGCGCGGGCCGCGGGCGCGTCCGCACCCCGGCCGGGAGGATCCGGCGCTGGCCGGCCTGGACAAGGCCGTCGGCGCGGAGATCGAGCTGCTGTCCCGCAACGCCAGCCCGGCCACGCTGGGCGCGCTGCAGCAGCAGTGGCGGGACGCGGGCGAGGAGGCGGCCGCAGGCCGGCTCGACCGTCTGCGCGAGGCGTGCGTGCCGGACGGCGAGGCGGACAACCGCGATCAGCTCGGTGACGCCGCCCGGAAGCAGGGCCGCAGCGCGTCCGGCGGTGACGACGACCCGCGCACCGCGCACGACGAGCACAGCGCCGGCCAGCGGCGGAGCGTGACCCTCGACGACACCGCGGACGGCCTCGAGGCGCAGGCCGCGCGGCAGCGGAACGGACCGGTGCACGTCGGGGTCGTGGTGGACAGGCCGCTCGCGTCCCAGGGCTTCGCGAACAAGCTCAGTGTGGGCGCGATCCGGGCCGAGGTGGCGGGGAAGAAGCCGGCCGAGAGCCGGCCGCGGACCGAGACCCGGGGGAGGACCCGATGACCGTCACCGTCACATCCGGCGAGCCGGATCTGTCCGCCGCCGAGCTGGCCGCCCAGCTGTCCCTGCTGACCAGCCGGCTGCAGGAGATGGAACAGATGCTGGCCGACCGGGCCGGTGCCGCGGCCACGGCGCCGGCCGACGAGGGCCGGCCGCCGCTGTACGCCACGGTCGAGCAGTGGGTGACCACCTACCTGCTGCCGTCCTTCCCGCGCCCGGTCGGCGTCACCGGCCTGACCCGCCGGCACTGGTGCGAGCAGTGGTGGCGGCACGACGAGGCGGTCACCCGGCTGACCGCCCTCTGGTACGGCTGGGAGCACGCCCGCCTGGAGATGACCGGCATGCTCGGCTGGCTCCGCGAGCTCGACCATCACCTGCCGCTGCTCTGCGGCGAGGAGGGACCGTTCCGCGACTGCGCCCCGGCCGGGGACGCACCGGCCCGGCACACGCTGCCCGCGGCGCCCGCCAGCGAGCCGGCGCCGCCGCAGTGGTGGGACTGGTGGGACCAGGACTGACCGTCCGCACACGAGAAGGGCCGCTCCCGTCCGGGAGCGGCCCTTCTGACTGAACCGATCAGGAGTTGCGGCGGGCCAGCCGGGCCCGGCGGTCGAGCCGGCTCTGCTGGGCACGCCGGGTCATCTCGGCGGTGGAGGCCGCCACCGCGCCGGTGAGCTGGGCGGCGCGCGGCTCGTCGTACCAGGGCAGCAGATCCAGCATCGCGACCCGGACGCCGGTGGCCAGCAGCAGCGCGGCGCCCTTCGGCAACGCCCGGATCTGCGCGGCGTCGAGGATGCGCTGCCGCCGGGTGGACACCTGGTACGACGTCTGCCCCTGCCCGTCCCGGGTCCGCGAGGAGACCGTGACGTCGTGCTCGCCGATCAGGCGGGACAGGTCGTCGGCGAACCGGGCGTCGTCGATGCCGGCGCCGACCAGCTTCACGGTCGCCGCCGACCAGAGCGAGTCCATGCCCTTCTCACCCCAGACCCGGGTGCCCTGCCGGTACGACTGGAGGATCGTGAGCGGGATGATCCCCCGGGAGCCGAAGTGCGAGTACAGCTCCGGCAGATCCCGGATCTTGCAGATGTTCGCGGCCTCGTCGAGGCAGGCCACGAGCGGCGGGTCGAGCCGGCCACCCTGCGCCTCGGCCGCGGTGACGGCCGCCCGCAGCACTTGGTCGGTGAGCCCGGCGACCAGCGGCGCCGCCGCCCCGGCGCCGTCCTTCGACAGCAGATAGAGGGTGTCCGCGCTGCTCACGAACGCGTCCACGTCGAGGGCGGTCAGCGTGGGGCGAGCCGTCACCCACTTCATGATCGCCGGGTTGGCGAGGCAGGCGGCGGCCGTGCGGGCGGTCTCGTAGATGCCGTCGCGGGTCTCCGGGGCGCCGGCCTGCCGCCCGATCAGCGCTCGTGCCGACGCCGGGTACCCGGCCTCGCGCAGGATGCCGGCGGGCTCGCGCGCGGTGGAGTCGGAGAGCCAGCGCTGCACCGCGTCCAGGGACTGCCCGCTCACCGCAGCCGCCAGGATCAGCGAGGTCAGCAGGTCGAGCGCGCCCATGCTCCAGAAGTCGTCGCCGCTCTCGGCGTTGCGGATCTGCTGCACGAAGTGCTCGGCCAGCCGCTGCGCCTCCTCGACGCTGTCGACCGTGGCGAGCGGGTTCCACCACCAGGTCTGCGCGGCGTGCGTGATGTCCTGCGGGTCGAACACCCAGACCGTGCCGTGCTCGGCGCGCTCGGCAGCGGTGGTCGCCCACAGGTCCGGCTTGTTGCTGGTGGCCAGGGCCGGGCCGGGCGCGTCCAGGACCGCCTTCACGGCCAGGGCGGTGGTCTTGCCGGCCCGCGGCGCCATCACCGCGAGCAGCACGTCCTCCCACGAGCTGTAGAGCCGCTCGCCGGGGCCGCGCCGGCGGCGGTGGGTGCCCAGCACCAGCCCGGCCGACTCGGGCGCGATCTCCTTGGCGGGCACTCCGGCCAGGCTCGGCCGCAGCCGGCGGGCCCGGGCCACGACGGCCGGCAGGCTCAGCGCGCGCAGCTGGGCCGGGGAGGCCAGGGCCGGTAACGGGTCGTCGGCGTCCGGACGGCGGCGTTGCCAGAGCAGAACCGCCAGCGTTACCACGATGCCCAGACCCACCACCATGATCATGTACGCGGCGCCGACCAGTGCCGGCGGCACTCCCGGCCAGAGCAGCGGCCACTCGGCGCGGATCAGGTGCTGGAGGTAGACCGATCCGAATCCGGGACCGGGCTCGGCGCCGGTGACCGCGGCCGTGAGGCGCCCGGCCGGCCAGGACAGCCAGATCAGGCTGAGCCCGGCCCAGGCCAGCCCGATGATCACGAAGGGTGTGGTGGCGCCGCCGGCGTTGCCGCCCGGCTCGATCGCCCGGGTGCTCACGGCGCCGTCACCTCGGTCCCGCGCACGGCCGCATCGGTGTCGTAGAGCTTCCACTCCTCGTCGACCAGCGACAGCGACACCGGCAGGCCGGGCCGCTCACCGGTCTTGATCAGGTATTTGCCGCGGCCGGGGTGTACCGAGCCGGCGAACCAGGCCTCCGGCGCCGCCCAGGACGACACCAGCTCGCGTTCCGGCCCGGAGAGCCGGATCACCTCGTTCACCCGGTTCAGCTCGCGGGGTGGCAGCCCGGCGAGGATCTTGATGGCGGAGCGTTCCACGAAGCCCTGCGCCTTGGCCCGGTCCTCAGGGGTGGGCAGCGCGTCCAGGTCGGCCAGCGAGTGGGTGACCATCACCGAGGCCATGCCGCGCTGCCGGTTCAGCCGGGTCAGCGCGTCGGCGTGCTCGACCAGGCCGGACGCGCCGCGCAGCGCCCGCCACAGCTCGTCCATCACGCCGAGGTACTGCCGGCGCGGCGCGAGACCCTGGTCGGCGAGCACACTCGCGGCGTCGACCATGCCGAACCCGTACGCCCAGGTGCACAGCATCGCCGCCGCCACCAGCTGGTCACCGGCCGCCGCGACCTGCGAGATGTCCACGCTGACCGCCGGGGCGTCCAGGTCGAGCGGGGTGGTGGTGGGACCGTCGAAGACCCCGCGCAGCGAGCCCTCGCAGAGCAGTGCCAGCGTCGGAACCAGCTGGTCGACCCGGCGCCGGTACTCGCCCTCGGTGCGGGCCCGGGCGGCGGCGAGCAGCTCGTCGGCGCCGGTCTCCACCAGGTGCAGCACGTCCGGCACGGTCGGGTCGTGGTCGAGCCGCTCGGCGAGCACGTCGATCGCCCGGCCCAGGATGATCTCCTCGGTGTTGTTCAGGGACTGGCCGCGGACCAGCGCGCAGAGCGCCAGCAGCAGCGACATCCGCCGGCCGCGGACCTCCAGGCGCAGCTGGCGTGCCTCGGCCGCGCCCATCCGCTTGAGGGCGGCGCCGAGCGGCCCGGAGTCGAGCGGGTTGAGCCGGTCCAGGCCGCGGCCCACCCGGATGACCTGGCCGCCCAGATACTGCACCAGCCGGGTGTAGTCCGGCTTGGTGTCGCCCAGGATCAGGGTGGACGTCCCGAACCCGCTCATCCCGGTGACCAGGCGCTTCACGATGGTGGACTTGCCGACGCCGGGCTGGCCGAGGACGAAGACGCCGGGGTTGGTGACCAGGCCGGCACGCAGCCACTCGAGCGGGTCGAGGCAGACCACCTCGCCCCAGAGCATGTGCCGGCCGATCGGGACGCCCAGGGTGGGCGCTCCGGACCCGGCGACGAACGGGTAGAGCCCGCACAGCTGGACCGTGGTGCCCTGGTACTCCATGCCGGGGGCGACGTGACTGGCCCGGCCGGCCCCGGGGGCGCGGACACCCCACGCCGGGGCTTCCACCGATTTCGTACGCATGACTCTCCTCGAGGCTTCAGTGCGGGAAGTGGCGGGACAGCTGCGGCGGGCACACGCCGCAGGGGAGCGTGGTGGCGAATCCGGCGGCCTGGCTGGCCCGCAGCCGGCGGAGCCGGATCTTGGCGACGTCGGCGCGGGACTCGACGTCGGCGACGGCCCGGCCCAGATCGGCGGCGTCCAGGACCGTGGTGGTCACGAAGAGCGACATCAGGCCGACGCCGGAACCGGTCGCCTCCTCCCGCGCGGTCTGCTGGGCGCGTTCCCGGTCGGCCAGGTCGCGGGCCGACTCGTCGCGGCGCTGCGCGCGGTTGTACGCCTGCCGGAAAGCCGCCGCGTTGACCTCGCTCTCGACGATCCGGGCCGCCTCGCCCGCCGGGAACGGCCGGTAGAGCAGCGTGACCCGTTTCGGGTGCGGTCCCGGGGCGAGCAGCCGGGCCAGCACGTCCGAGTGCACGTTCTGCCGTGGCGCCTCGTGCCAGGCCCAGGAGACCGAGACACCGGAGTCGTGCTCGTACCGGTCGGTGTGTTCCTCGGCCATCACCGGCCCGCAGGTCTCCCAGTCGACCCAGCGGGTCAGGTCGAGCTCGGTGAGCCGGGCGACGGCGCCGCGCTGCGCCGGGTCGAACGCGGTCCGCACGGTGGCGGCGAGGTTCTCCGCGGTGGCCCGGCCGAGCACGGTCAGCCCGCAGCTGCCGAGCGAGTCCTGCAGGCCGGGCAGGGTTCGGGAGATCTCGTCCAGCGCCTCGTCGGCGTTCCCCGGCTTGGCCGGCGACGCCCCCGGCCGGAACGTGATCGACACCCGGGTCTCGACGTCGGCGGCCGCCGCCGGGGACACCTCGACGAGCCGGCGCAGCACCCGCTGAGCGGACGCCGGACCGTGCGGCACGATCCGCCGGCCGACGTGGTCGGCGAGCCGGGAACCCTGGTCCGGCGCGGTGTCGACGGTGATCGCGACGTGGCTGACGATCGGCAGGTAACCGAGGTTCGCCAGCCAGCCGGCCCAGTTCGAGACCCAGGCGGCGGCGGTGCCGGAGTCGGCCAGCCAGGTGGAGGTGGCCGCGCAGCGCAGCGTGACCGTCATCGTGCCGAGCCGCTTGTTGTAGACCACGCCGTAGCTGCCGGCCGCGTCGTCGACGGAGCGCAGCAGGGTCGGGGCGAGCACGCCCGGCAGCTGCCAGGCGTGTTCCCCGGCCACCATGACCCCGGAGCGGTACGAGGTGTAGCCGCGGTTCGCCCCGATCAGCCACCGGACCCGCTGGGTGATCCCGGCGGAGAGCGGAACACCGTCCCAGCGCACCAGCAGCAGCGCTACCAGCAGCGCGCAGGGCACCACGGTGATGCCGAGCGCCTTCAGGCTGATCGACCCGGAGATGATCACGGCGGTCACCGCGATCAGGACGGTGAGGGTCTGCGCCGGGCCGAGCCCGAACAGGCCCATGCCTCGGGAGCGCCGCCAGCCACCGTACGTGCGTACCTGCTCGCTCATCGGCTCGTTCCCTCATCCATGGCGGACTGCGCGTTCTCCGCCGCCGACTTGACCGCTCCGACGGCGACCTCGGCTCCCTTGATCGCGACCAGGGCGACCGGGGCGGCCGGTCCGGTGGCGGCCGCTGCTCCGGCGGCTCCCGCTCCGGCGGCACCTGCTCCCGCGGCACCTGCTGCTCCGGCGCCGGCCCCTGCTGCTCCGGCCCCTGCTGCTCCGGCCCCGGCTCCAGCGCCGGCAGCGCCCGCTCCCGCGCCGGCTGCCCCCGCGCCTGCTCCACCCGTGCCGGCGGCAGCTCCCGCCGTACCCCCGGAAGTGGAAATGCCGCCGCTCGCTCCCTGTGCCGCACCGGTGGGAGGCGTGGTCGCCGCGCCCGTCGGTGAGCCGCCACCGCTGCCCGGGCCCTGGCTGTCCATGTACCGGGCGTGGTCACCGGCGCTGTTACCACCACCGCCGCCACCACCACCGGCGCCGCGCAGCGACGACGCGCCGTGCATCCCGGCGGCGGCCGCGCCCATCAGACCTCCGCCACCGCCGCCGCCGCCGACCTGGCCGGTGAAGATGGTGAAGAACTTCATCAGCATCGGCAGCGCCACCATGGACATCACGACCATGCCGAGGCCCATCAGCCAGTCCCGGCTGTTGCCGCGCATCATCATGATCGCGACGGCGTAGACCGAGACGGCCGCCGGTTTGTACGCCGCGAGCGCGATCGTCCAGCCCAGCGTCTTCTGGAACCAGGCGCTGGTGGTCCGGGTGACGGTGCCGGCCGCGGCGAACTGCAGCAGACCGGCCAGGATCACGATCGCGCCCTCCCGGAAGATCATCAGAATGATCTGGGTGAGCACCGCGAAGACCATCACGATCCCGATCAGGATCATGAGGATGGGCGCCACCGGGGCGGCCGGGACCATCAGCCCGGTCATCGCCACGGCGAGGCCGTCGCTCGCCGACTTGCCGTTCTCCCGCATCACCGCCTCGGCGAGCAACCACGTCGAGTAGCTGTCGCCGGCCTTGAGCATCAGGTGGGTTCCGGCCACGCCGATGGCGCCCCAGAGCGCGGTGTTCCACACACCGCGGACCGCCTGCATGAACCCCTCGCCCTTGCGGCTGATCACCACGGTGATGCCCTGCCAGATCAGGCCGCCGACCAGCACGATGAGCGTCAGCGGCAGCATGTAGCCGCGCAGCTCCTGTGCCGGCCCGGCGCTCGCCTGATTGCAGTTCTGGATCCAGTCGTCGCCCCAGGTGGCGGCGTTGTCCCGGGTGCCGCCGGTCTTGCAGAGGTCGTTCGACGGGATCAGGGTCCAGCTCGCCAGGATCATCACGACGAACTCGATGGCCTGCTTGACGGCGGCGGCGATGCCGTCGAGCACGGTGCCGACGATGCCGGTGGCGACGTTCTCCGAGCCCTTGGTGGCCCACTCGATCGCGCATCCGGCCGGGAAGAAGGGGTTGCACAGCAGACTGGGCACGACTCACCTGCCAGGACTGAACGGTTGGAAAGCGGCGACGTCGGCGGGCGACGCGGCCGACATGGTCTCCTCGAAGCGGCCGCTCAGCGGCGCCTGCAACGCCCAGTCCTCGCCGGTCCAGACCATCTGCACCTGCGAGACGGCCTGGACCAGCTCGCCGGTCGGCCCGCTCGCCTCGGTGAGCAGCCGGACCACGGCGGTGTCCGGGCGGTACCCGGTCAGCTGGTAACCGCGCAGCGTGGCGGCGAGGCTGCCGAGCGGCTCCCCGTCGGCGGCGCCGGCCTGCTCCCGCATCTGCGTGTAGACCTGCGCCACCTGCTCGCGCATCGGCGTGGCGCCGGGACCGACCACCTGGTCGCGCAGCGTCGGGTCGAAGATCGCCGAGCCGACCTGCGGGTTGGCGCGGACCACGATGTGCACGGCGGCCAGCACCGCGCCGCCGGCGTCGTGGGTGAATCCGCGGGCCAGCCCGGCGGCGTCGTCGTGGGGTCCGGACCGGGCCGAGACCGGGACGGCGATCCCGGCCAGCTCGTTCCAGACCAGGTCGTCGGGGAGGGCCCCGCCGCCGGCATCACCGGCAGCGGGGCTGACCACGGCGGCGGTGGTCGCGGTGACCGGCGGCGGTGCGGCCTCGTCGGTCGTACGGAGGGACGGGGTCCCCGCGGCGAGGATGATGACCGCGGTGACCGTGCTCCCGGCCACCGCCGCCGCCGTCAGGCAGACGGCGAGGAACCGGTTGCGCCGGCGTCGAGCCCGGGCGATGACGTCGTAGGTCATGGCTCAGCCCGGCAGGACCGCGCCGACGATGACCGCGCCGACCGCGCCGAGGGTCAGCCCGCCGAGCACCCACGGGATGCCGGCCGCGCCGTCGGCGGCGAACGACGACCGGTTGCGCCGGCCGACGGTCATCATGATCCCGCAGATGAACAGACCGGCGACGCCGCCGAGGATCAGCACCCACTTGAGCCAGCCGAGGAACATGTTCCCGGCCGCCTCCAGCCCGGGCGGGGCGACCGGGGCGGGGTTGGGGGCTGCCAGCACGATGTCGGCCGCCGCGGTGACGTAGTGAACGAGCATGGGTGACTCCTCGAAGGATCGGTGATGCCCCGGCCGGGCATCTGCCGAAGACCTTCGCCGCCGGGGGCTGACGGCGGAGTTGACGTCACCGTCGACGGTCGCGCTACCGGCGTTACCACCGTTTCCGGCAGCGGTAACGGCGCTACCGGCGGGCCATCGTGACGGGCATGGACGCAGCCACCCGATCCGCTGCCGTGCTCCTGGCCCTGCTGATGGCCGGCTGCTCGGCCGGCCCGCACACAGCCGCCACCGCTCCCGCCGCCGACGCTGGACCGGCCGCCGTCTCTTCCGGCGCGCCGCTCGTCGCCGTGCCGGCCGTCCCCGCCGCCGAGCCGGTACCGCCGGAACCGGTCGTGGCGCCGGTGCGGCCCCCGGTCGCCTCCGGTTTCGGCTACGGCGATCCGGCGGAGGTCTGTGCCGCCTTCGCCGCGGCGCTCTACAGCGCGGACACCGTCGCCGACGCGGGACCGGCCGACGCCTACCGGCGGGCGGCGGCGTACATGTCCGGCGCCCTCGCCGCGCAGAGCGCCGCCGCGGCCCGCGACTCCCGGTGGGAGACCTGGCGGCGGCAGCGCGCCCGGCTGGAGACGTCGGTGGAGGTGCTCGACCCGAACCCGCGGCAGACCGACACCGCTGTCACGTCGCGCCGCTCGGTGCTGGTCACCGCCGTGCCGGCCGGCGACCGCGGATGGCGCGGCCCGGAGGAACGCAGCGTCCTCGACTGCGACCTGCGCCGCGGCGGGCCGGACGGCGCAGGCTGGCGGGTCGCCCACTATCAGGTGCAGACGGCGGGCCTGCGATGAACGGCAACCGGGCCCTGACGATCGCGGCGGTGATCGTGGCCGGCATCGCGGTGTCGCCGATCGTGCTCCTCGTCCTGGTGGCGGTGAGCGTGCTCGGTTCCAGCCCGGCGATGGCCTGCACGGTGACCGCGCTGCCGAGCGCCGCCCCGGGCGCGTCCGGCAGTCCGGCGCCCGCTCCCACCCCGGCGCCCGGGCCGGCGCCGGTCACCGAGGTGGGCAACTGGAACGCCGAGCAGGTCGGGCACGCCGCCACGATCGTCACGGTCGGCGCCGAGATGAACGTGCCGAAGTACGGCTGGGTGGTCGCGGTGGCCACCGCCATGCAGGAGTCCTCGCTGCGCAACCTCGGCGATCTCGGTGACGCCAACGACCACGACTCGCTCGGGCTCTTCCAGCAGCGGCCGAGCATGGGCTGGGGCACGCCGGCGCAACTGACCGATCCCCGGTACGCCGCCCGCAAGTTCTACGAGCGTCTCGTCGAAGTGGACGGCTGGCAGGAGTTGCCGCTCACGGTCGCGGCGCAGCGGGTGCAGCGCAGCGCCACCCCGGACGCGTACGCGAAGTGGCAGACCGAGGCGGAGCAGATCGTCGACGCGGTCACCGGCACGCTCGGCATCACCTGCACCAGTGACGGCGGTGACGGGCTGCCCGGCAGCGGGACCGGTGGCATCCCGCCCGGCTACCGTCTCCCGTCCGACCAGCAGCAGGCCGCCGCCGTGCGGTTCGCGCTGGAACAGGTCGGTGAGCCGTACGTCTTCGGCGCCGAAGGACCGGACACCTGGGACTGCTCCGGCCTGATGCAGAAGGCGTGGGCGGCGGCCGGGGTGAGCATCCCGCGGGTGACCGGCGATCAGGTGCGCACCGGCGTGGCGGTCGGCTCGCTGGCCGCGCTGGAACCCGGCGATCTGATCCTGATCCCCGGCTCGGACGGGACGATGAGCCGGCCCGGGCACGTCGGGATGTACATCGGCCTCGGCGGCGACGGCAAGCAGTACCTGGTGCACGCGCCGCGGACCGGCGACGTGGTGAAGGTGGTGCCGGTCAGCGGCTGGAGCAGCAAGGTCGCCGCGATCCGGCGGCCGGTGGCGAAATGAGACGGTCAGGCCAGCAGTGCCAGCATCGCCAGCGAACCGCCGACCAGGTACGGCCCCATCGCGATGTGCGAGCCGCGCCGCACCCGCCGGCTGATCAGCAGCCCGGCCGCCACCACGCCGCTGGCGAGGAAGGACAGGAACAGCACCCCGAACACCGTGCTCCAGCCCCACCAGCCGAACAGGGCGGCGATCGAGACGAACAGCTTCACGTCGCCGAGGCCGAGCCCGCGCGGCCCGAGGATCAGCGCGAACACCAGCAGCGCCGCGCCGTAGACCAGCGCGCAGAGCACCGACCGCCCCAGCGCCGGCCAGGCGCCGCCGGTCGCCGCCGCCACCGTCTCCATCAGCAGCACGCCGGCCAGGGCGGCGCCGGTGAGCACGTCGGGCAGCCGGTGCACCCGCAGGTCGATGAAGAGCAGCGGCACCGCGCAGAGCACCCACCAGGCCGCGCCGATCGCGATCGGGATCGAGGGCGCCGCCAGGACCGCGATCGTCACACCCATCAAGATCAAAATCTCGAGGAGGTACGCCGGCGCCCCGAGCGAATGGCCGCACCCGCCGCACCGACCCGCAGGCCACAACGCGGACCACGCGGGCGACTCCGGCCGCAGCGGCGAACCACATCCGTCGCAGCCGGTCCGGGCCGGTTCGCCCGGCTCGACGGCGAGCCTGGCGACCAGCCATCGCAGTCCGGGCGTGACCGCGAGCAGCATCGCCGAGCGGGTGGTCCGCCGGGTGACGAGCGTGTCTCCCATCCGGGGAAAACCTCCTGCGTCGATGGACGACACGACGACGATCGATCGACGAATGACCTGTCGCGGTGGCCGCTATCGATCTATGCTGCCTCTTCGGCACACCGTCGCGTTAGGACGACAGGCAGCCAACCACATCAGTGGCGCGTCGTACAGGCCGGTTTCGGGGGAGGGCCGCATGACGATCTATCTGTGTCCGGACACAGGGCTGCCTCGCGCGTGGATACCACCCGCGGCCGTCCGGTCCCGATAGTCCTCCGCTTTCGACCGTCCGCCCGGCACGCCGCCGGATTCCGTACTGTTCCGAGCCGAGAAGCCCAGGTGGTCTCCGCATGACAACCACGCCCACGTCCGCCCCGCCGCAGCTCACCGCCGCGGTGGCGATCCCCAAGGTGGCCCCGCAGCGCCGGTGGCGTCCCATGCTCGTCTGGCTGGGCGTCGCGATGATCGCGATCGGCGGCCTCATCGGGTGGCGGCTGCTGGCCACGGTCGGCAGCACCGCCGAGTACCTCGCGGTCAGCCAGCGGGTCGAGGCCGGTTCGGAGATCACCGTCGACAAGCTGACGAAGGTGCGGATCACGACCGATCCGGCGCTGCGCCCGATCAAGGCGGCCGACGCCTCCGCGGTGATCGGCAAGTACGCGACCGTCGGCCTGGTCGCCGGCACGCTGCTGACCGAGGCGCAGCTGACCGACGAGCCGGTGCCCGGCCCGGGCAGGCAGCTCGTCGGCATCAGCCTCGGCGAGGAGCGGGTGCCGAGCAAGCGCATCGTCCCCGGCGACACCGTCCGGCTGATCATCACGAACGACGACAGCCCGTCCGCGGCGAACCCCGCCCGCAAGGCCGAGCCCGCCCCGGAGATCGTCACCGCCGTCGTGGTCGACGTCCGGGACGGCGTGAAGGAGGGCAGCACCCTGCTCAACGTGGCGGTGCCGAACCGGGACGCCGCGATGGTGGCGGCCCGCGCCGCCGACGAGCGGATCGTCGTCTCGCTGAGCTCGGGGAGGTGACATGGCGATCATCGCGATGGTGTCGGCCAAGGGCTCACCCGGCGTCACCACCACCGCCCTGGCCTGCGCGCTGTCCTGGCAGCGCCCGGCGCTGCTGGCCGAGTGCGACCCGGCCGGCGGCAGCGTGCTCGCCGGCTACCTGAGCGCGCTGGAGATCGAGCCGATGGGTCTGCTGCAGCTGGCCGTCGCCGAGCTGCGCGGCACCGCCGCCACCGAGTTCCCGAACCAGATCATCGACCTGGACGGCAAGCAGCCCGGCCGCCGGCTCCTGCTGCCCGGCATCGCCGACCCGGTGCAGGCCGGCACGGTCCGGCCGACCTGGGACCGGCTCACCGCATTCTTCGCCGGGCTGGAGGAGGGCGAACCCGGGCACGACGTGATCGCCGACTGCGGCCGGCTGTCCAGCGCCGCCACGCCGTGGCCGCTGCTGCAACGCGCCGACCTGGTGCTGCTGGTCGTCGCCGCCACCTCGCTGCGGACCATCTCACCGGCGATGCCGGCCGCCACCCAGCTGCGCCGGGACCTCACCGAGAACGGCCGCGGCACCGGGTCGCTGGGCCTGGTGCTGGTCGGCGACGGCCCCTACCGGTCCGCCGAGATCCAGCAGCGGCTGCAGCTGCCGCTGATCGCCGAGCTGCCGTACGACAAGCGCACCGCCGCGGTGCTCAGCGACGGCGGCCGGCTGCGCGGCAACGCCTCCCTGCTGCGGGCGGCCGCCGCGGCGGAGGACACCGTCGCGCAGGCGATCGCACGCCGGCGGGCCCAGCTCAACATCGGCCAGGAGGTCCGGCATGGCTGAGGTCTCGGTGCGGCAGCTTCCGCCCGTACCCCCGAATGGGAATGGGAATCACCGAGCCGCAGCCGGCGGCAGCACCGTGACCATCGACGAGCCTCGCCGTCCCGGTGTGGACTATGCCGCCGTCCGGACGCTGCGCACCCAGGTGAGCAAGGAACTCACCGAGAAGCTGCGCGACCTCACGAACGTCTCGCTGGAGTACCGGCAGGCCGAGGGTGAGCGGATCGCGTCGCGGATGGTCCGGGAGCACGTCGACGCCCGGATGCAGGCCGGCGAGCCGGTCACCCCGGCCGAGGAGGCGGCGCTGCTCGACGCGGTCGCCGCCGACATGTTCGGTGTCGGCCGGCTGCAGCTGCTGCTCGACCGCCCGGACATCGTCAACATCCACATCCTCGGCTGCGACCGGGTCCGGATCGAGCACACCGACGGGCGGATCACCTTCGGCGATCCGGTCGCCGACACCGACGAGGACCTGGTGTCGATGCTGCAGGTGCTGGCCATGCGGGCCGGCGCCACCGAACGCTCGCTCTCCTCCACCAAGCCGTGGCTGGACATGCAGCTGCCGGACGGCAGCCGGCTCACCGTCGTCTACCAGGTGTCGGTGCGGCCCTACGTCACCATCCGGCGGCACACCCTCATGCAGGTCACCCTGGAGGATCTGCGCGATAAGTACGGCGCGATCGACGACCTGCTCTGCCAGTTCCTCAAGGCCGCGATGGCCGCCGGGCTGAACATCATGGTCGCCGGGCTGGCCGACGCCGGGAAGACCACGATGCTGCGCGCCCTGGCCGGGGAGATCCCGGAGAAGGAACAGTTCGTTGTCCTGGAGGAGAGCCGCGAGCTCGGCCTGCACTCCACCGGCGCGCACCCGTGGGCGATGAGCCTGGAAGCGCGCGAGGGCCACGGCGCGCGCGGCGCCGACGGCCGGCCCGCCGGTGAGGTCACCATCGCCGACCTGATCCCGCTGACCCTGCGGATGTCGGTGCAGCGGATCATCGTCGGCGAGGTCCGCTCCCGCGAGATCGTGCCCATGCTGCAGGCGATGGCCACCAGCAAGGGCTCGATGTGCACGATCCACGCCCGCGACCCGCGCTCGGTCATGGACCGGGTCATCGAGCTGGCCCTGCAGCACGGCGCCGAGATGAAGGCCGACCTGGCCCGTCGGATGGCGGCCGGCGCCATCGACCTGATCCTCTACCTGACCGTCGAGGACGAGACGAAGCTCGGCGGACGCAAGCTCCGGTACGTCTCGGAGATCGTGGAAGTGCACGGCATGGTCGACGACCAGCTGGTCACCACCACCGTGTTCGGGCCCGGGCCGGACGGCCGGGCGGTGCCGCGCAACATGCCCGAGCGGGTCCGGGACGCGCTGCGGCGGGTCGGCTACGACCCCCGGATCCTCACCGCGTACGCCCAGCAGGGCGAGAACAACCGCGGCGCGTGGACCCACGAGCTGCACCGGATCGCGAGGCTCGCATGATCCTCGACCTGGCCGCCGTGTTCGCCGCGATGCTCGCCATCGGCGGCGCGATCCTCGGCGTCGTCGGCGTCGCCGGCACCACGAAACCGCCCGGCCCGCCGTCCGCCGCCGCCCGCCGGCTGCGCCGCTGGTGGACCGGGCCCAGCCGGAACCGCCGGGAGCAGCGCGCCCGGCAGACCATGATGATCGGCGCGGTCGTGGCCGGCGCCGCGGCCTGGCTGATCACCGGCTGGCCGGCGGCCGGCCTGATCGTCGGCGTGGCGGTGCCGGGCCTGCCCTGGCTCTTCAACTCCGGCCGGATGGAACGCCGCGCCCTGGCCCGCCTCGAAGCCGTCGAGGCCTGGACCCGCCGCCTCGCCGACATCGTGGCCCGCGGCATCGGCCTGCAGCAGGCGATCGTCGCCACGAACGCGTCGCCGCCGCAGCTCATCGCCCGTGAGGTAGCCGACCTGGCAGCGCGCATGCAGTCCGGCACCGAACCGGTCCTCGCGCTCCGCCAGTTCGCCGACGATTTGGACGACTACACCGCCGATCAGGTGGTGGCCCCGCTGATGCTGCACGTGAGCGACCGCAGCGAGGGACTGCACGAGGTCCTCACCGACATCTCCCGCTCGATCGCCGCCGAGGTCGAGATGCGCAGCACCGTCGACGCGAAACGAGCCGGGCCGCGCTTCGCGGTGAAGTTCCTGACCATGATGACCGCCGGGCTGCTCGCGCTCGGGCTGCTCAATCCGACCTATCTGAAGCCGTTCGGCACGTTCACCGGCCAGATGCTGCTGCTCTTCCTGACCGGCTTCTACATCTTCCTGATGCGCATGGTCCGCAACCTCAGCCTGCCGCCGGAGCGGGCGCGCCTGCTGCCCCCGATCGACGCCGAGGTGGTGAACGCATGAGCACGCAGCTGATCGTCGTGGTGCTGGTCGGCTCGCTCGTCGCCCTCGGACTGTTCCTGCTCCTGACCCAGCTCGTCCCGGCGCCGCCCGCCCTCGGCCCGGCGCTGCGCCGCCTGCACCCGGTGGCCGGCATCGCTCCGGGCCGGGACACGATGGGCTCGCTCAAACGTCACTTCCGGGTTCCGTACGCGGACCTGCGCCTGCTCGACCGCAGTCCCGACACCTATTGGCTGACGCTCGGGTTGTCGGCCCTCTTCGGCCTGCTGATCCCGATGCTCTTCGGTGTCGCCGTCCTGGTGCTGCGGCTGCCGGTCCCGGCAACGCTGCCGTTCGCCGGCAGCGTGCTCGTCGCCGCGGTGTCGGTGTGGCTGGCGCACCGGGACGTGATCACCAAAGCGCAGACCGCCCGTGGCGAGTTCACCCGGGCCATGTGCACCTACCTCGACCTCTCGGCCCACCAGGTGCTCGGCGGGCACGGCCCGGTCGAGTCGCTGAGCCGGGCGGCTTCGGTGTGCCAGGGCTGGGTCTTCACCCGGATCCGCGAGGCTCTGCTCAGTGCCGAGCTGCAGCTGCGCGCTCCTTGGGACGAGCTGAAGGTGCTCTCCCGGGACATCGAAGTGATCGAACTCGGCGACCTGGCCGACATCATGCGCACCGCCGGCAGTGAGGGCGCCAACGTCTACCGGACGCTGCGGGCCCGCGCCGACTCATTGCGTGACCAGCTGCGTACGCAGGCTCTCGCCGAGGCCGAGGTGCGTACCAACAAGCTCGACATCCCCGCGTCCGCCCTGATCCTCATCCTGCTCGTGCTCATGGGCTATCCGTTCCTAAGCCGGGTGCTCGCCCAGTAACCGCGCACCATCCACGGGAGGAAAACATGTCCCACTTCCTGCTCACCTGCTACACCGCCGTCGCGGCGCGTTGGGGCGCCCTGACCGACCCTGCGGAACGCGAGCGGGGCGACAGCCCGGTCTCCACGGCGATCATCGTGGCGCTGGTCGCAGCGGCGGCACTTGCCGTCGCCACGCTGATCGCCACCATCGCGAACAACTGGGCCGCGCGGATCCCGCAGTAGTGGTCCGCCGTCTTCTCCGCCGAGCCGGCCGGTTGCCCCGCCGCGTGCTGGGCGACCGGCTCGGTCCGGGCGATCGTGGCGCCAGCCCGGTGGAGTTCGCCATCATCGCCGGGCCGATGCTGGTGCTCGGGTTCATCGTGCTGCAGGCCGGGTTCGTCTTCCACGCCCAGTCGATCGCGCTGGGCGCCGCCACCCAGGGAGTGAACGCCGCCCGTGGCTACCACTCCAGCGCCGGCGCCGGTGACCGGCAGGCGCGGCAGTTCCTGGCCGCCGCCGGAACCGGGCTGACCAACCAGAACGTCACGGTCGGCCGCAGTGGCACCGCCGTCACCGTCACGGTGACCGGCCGGGCCGTCGCGCTGATCCCGGGACTGTCCTTCTCGATACGCCGGACCGCGCACGGGCCGGTGGAACGGGTGACCCAGCCATGATGTCTCTTCGCCGCCGCCGTGATGCCGGCTCCGCCTCGGTGGAGCTGGCCATCCTCGCGCCCGTCATCCTCGGCCTGGTCGCCCTGACCGTCTACGCCGGCCGGGTGACCCTCGCCCGGCAGGCAGTGGACGCGGCAGCGTTCGACGCCGCCCGGACCGCGTCGATCGCCCGCACCGAGGGCGCCGCCCGATCCACCGGGCGGTCGGCCGGGCTGTCCACCCTCGGGTCGCTCGGCCTGAGCTGCCGGTCCCGGGACGTGTCCATCAACGCGTCGGAATTCGACAAGGATCCCGGCGAGGCCGGCACGGTCAGCGCCCGGGTGTCCTGCACCGTCGACGGCAGCGATCTCGGTCTGCCCGGTATCCCGCTCCGCACCAGGCTGACCGGGACG
Source organism: Actinoplanes sp. OR16 (assembly GCF_004001265.1). Lineage (GTDB taxonomy): Bacteria > Actinomycetota > Actinomycetes > Mycobacteriales > Micromonosporaceae > Actinoplanes. The sequence continues at coordinate 4,101,685 of NZ_AP019371.1, forward strand.
TTCACCTCGCCGCTCGACACCTACCGGGGGCGTGGATGACGCGCCGCGACGACGGCCGGATCGCGATCTTCTTCGCCATCCTGGCCCCCGCCTACCTCGCCATGATCGGGCTGGTCGTCGACGGCGGCGGGAAGATCCGTGCCCTGCAGCGCGCCGACAACATCGCCGCCGAGGCGGCCCGCGCCGCCGGGCAGGCGATCAACGCCGGTCAGGCCATCGAGGGCGGCGAGAAGGTCGTCGACCTGCGGGCGGCCAGGGGAGCGGCGGCCGCCTACCTGGGCCGGCTCGACGGCGTCACCGGCTCGGTGACCAGCACCGGCGACCCGCGCAGCCTCATCGTCAACGTCCAGGTCGCCTGGAATCCCGTCTTCCTCGGCGCGTTCGGCGTCTCCGGCGCGACGGTGACCGGTCAGGCCACCGCCAACCTCGTCGTCGTGCGATAACGACCCCTCCGGAAAGGGAGCAGCCTGTGGCACGCCCCGCATCCTCCGACAGCCGCATCGGGCAGCTGCTCACCGCTGTCGCCGCCCTGCTCGTGGTGGCGCTGATCGGCGCGTTGCCGGTACTGCTGATCTGGGCCACCGGCAACCCGCTGCCGGGCATCGCCGGCTGGTTCTCCGACGCCGCCGCCGACCCGGGGTCCGCGGGGACGTCGCTGTGGCAGGCGGTGTCCGGGCCGGACGACGGCGAACTGTTCCTGCAGACGCTCACCGCTGTCAGCTGGATCGCGCTGGTCTTCGCGACCTGGGCCTGGATCACGTTCGTCGGCGCGTTCCTGGTCGAGTTCGGCGCGCAGCTCAGCGCCCGGCGGCACGGCCGGGTGCCGCGCAGCACCCGCCCGATCCGGGGCATGCGGATGCAGCAGCGGGCCGCCGCCGTACTCGCCGCCGCGATCATCGGGGCTCTCGGCGCGCCGGCGCTCGCCTCCGCGTCGGTGACCATGCCCAGCGCCTCGGCCGCCGTCGCCGCCGTCCAGCAGCAGCGGCAACAGCCGGCGCCGGTCGTCGCGCAGGCCGCCGGTTCCTACCTGGAAGTCCAGGTCGAACGCGGGGAGAGCCTGCTCGACATCGCGGAACGCCACGGCCTGTCGCCGCAGCGTCTCGCCGACGCCAACTACGGGCGCACGCAGCCGGACGGCCGGGCCATGCAGCCGGGGACCATGCGGGTCTACGCCGGCTGGACGCTCCGGGTGCCGATCGTCAAGGCCGCGGCGGAGGAGCCTTCCTCGTACGTCGTAGCCCGCGGCGATCGACTCGCCGACATCGCGGAACGCTTCCTGGGCGACGAGGAACGCTACCCGGAGATCGCCCGCGCCAACCCGGACCTGGAACGGCGCGACGCCCGCTTCCCCGACCACATCGAACGCAACTGGAAGATCACCCTGCCGGCCGACGCGGTCGATCGAGGCGTCCGAGCCCACGCGAACGGCGCAGTGACCACCGAACGCGCGGCGCCCGCCGCGAAGACAGCAGCGCCGGAGAAAGACGCGGCGGGAAAGACCGAGGCCGGGAAGGACACGGCGGGAAAGACCGAGGCGGGGAAGGACACGGCCGGGAAGGACACGGCCGGGAAGGACGGTGCCGTGATGGGGCCGGCCACCGGGCGGGAAGGCTCCTCGCGGGACAAACCGGAAGCAGCATCCGAAAAGCCGCCGGCGAAGGCTTCCGCCCAGGCAACCGCTCCTTCGACCGCCGCACCTTCTCCTTCTACGCCGTCCGCGTCCGTCAAGCCGTCCGCTTCCGCCGCGTCATCAGCTTCCGCCGCGTCATCAGCGACGGCCGAACCGTCAGCCACAGCCGGGTCGCCGTCGGCCACAGCCGGGTCGCCGTCGGCCACAGCCGGGTCGTCGTCGGCGGAGGCATCGGCGGCGGAGAACGCGGCCGGGACGGCGGAGCAGGACGAGCAGGGTGGGGATGAGGTCAGCGCCGGCGTTGTCGCCGGCTCGCTCGCCGGGGCCGGGCTGCTCAGTGCTCTGCTCCTGGCTGGGGTCCTCAGACGGCGGCAGCGGCAGCGGCAGCATCGGCGGCCGGGGCGCAGGTTGCCGCATCCGCGGGGCGGAGCCACCGAGACGGCGCTGCGGGTGGCCGAGCAGCCGGCCGACGTGGACCGGCTCGACCGGGCGCTGCGGCTGCTCACGGCCGCGCTCGGTGAGCGCGGGGAGGCGCTGCCGGACATCGCCGCCACCTGGATCGTCGATCAGAGCGTCACGCTGGTGCTGAGCGAGCCGTGCCCGGCGCCGCCCGCGCCGTGGATCGCCGACGGCTCGAACTGGACGCTGCCCGGCAGTGCCGCGCTGCCCGCCACCGAGGGGGTGCTCGCGCCGCTTCCCACGCTGGTGACGGTCGGTTCGCAGCCGGGACGGCATCTGCTGATCGACCTGGAACGTCTCGGCGGGCTCGCGATCGGCGGCGACCCGGCCCGGGCCGAGGCGCTGCTGCGCTATCTCGCCTGCGAGCTGGCCTGTAACACCTGGTCGGACGAGGTGGAGATCGTGCTGGCCGGTTTCCCTGCCCGGGAGACGGAGTTGCTGGTCGCGCTCAACCCGGATCGGGTACGAGCGGTCTCCTCCGTGTCCGAAGCGGCCGACCGGCTGCGTCGCCGCGCCGCCACGGTGGCGTCCACGCTGGCCGCGGCCGGTGTGCCGGACACGCTGGCCGGACGGGTCACCGACCTCGGTGAGGCCTGGGCGCCGCAGGTGCTGCTGGTGTCCGCGCCGGGCCCGGCCGACATCGCCGCGCTGGAACGGCTGGCCACCGAACTCGGCGCCGCCGGCCGCTGTGCCGTCGCGTTCGCGGCGACCGACTGGACCGGAGGCGAGCGACCGCACGAGCTGATGGTCGAGGTGGACGGCGCTGTGCGGCTCGGTCTCGGCGTACCGGAAGGGGATCTGCTCTTCCAAGCGGCGGGATTGCCGGTCGCCGAGCTCGAACCGCTCGCCGAGATCATGGCGCAGACCCGGGCGGCGACCGACGAGCCGGCGCCGGCCGCGGCGGAACCGGAGCAGTGGGCGCAGGACACCGATGCGGCGGGGGCGGTGCTGCGGCTGTTCCACAGTGAGCCGGCGAGCGTCGCGCCCGAGGTGCAGGAGAGCCCGGATCCGAACAGGCCGGATCCGAACAGGCCGGATCCGAACAGGCCGGATCCGAACAGGCCGGATCCGAACAGGCCGGATCCGAACAGGCCGGATCCGAACAGGCCGGATCCGAACAGGCCGGATCCGAACAGGCCGGATCCGATCGTGGCGATCCCCGCTCTCGTCACGCACAAGGCCGAGCCGGCCGCCATCCGGCAGCGGTCCCGGCGTTCCGACCCGGACCTCGACGCGGATCTGCGCGCCTGGCTGCAGAGCGACGGCGAGCGTCCCCGGGTCGGCGTGCTGGGACCGGTCGACGTGGAAGCGCCCGGGCCGGCGCCGGATCAGCGCCGCCGCTTCCACGCCGAGATCATCGTCTACCTGGCACAGCGCGGCGCCCGTGGCGCGACCGGTGACCAGCTGAGTGAGGCGCTCTGGCCGGACCAGAACGTGAAGGACGCCAGCCGCCGGGTCGCGATCACCCGGGCTCGGCGCTGGCTCGGCGAGACACCGGACGGCGAGCCGTGGCTGCCGGAGATGGGCTCGGACCGGCTCTACCGGCTGCGGCCCGGATACCTGCTGGACTGGCATCTGTTCCGGAGGCTACGCAGCCGTGGCGAGGTGCACGGCCCGGCCGGGGTCAAGGATCTGCGGGCCGCGCTGGAACTGGTCCGCGGCGTACCCCTGGAGGGCGCCGACCGTGCCTACAGCGCCGGCGCGCGCAACCCGTTCACCTGGCTGGCCGAGTCCGAGATCTACCCCGGCCACCTGACCTCGGCGGTCGTGGACACCGCGCACCAGCTCGCCGAGCTGTACCTGGACGCCGGCGACACGGCAGGGGTGCGCTGGGCGGTGCAGCGGGCGTGGCTCGCCGATCCGGACCGCGGCGACGACGCGCCGTGGATCGATCTGATGCGCGCTCTTCACCTGGACCGGCGCACCGCCGAGCTGCGCAACCTCTTCGGTGAGCTGCTGCAGGCCAGGGAGGCCGAGGTGCCCGAGGAGCTGACTCCGGACACCTACAACTGGCTGCGGCAGCTGATGCCGGATCTGCTCGCGGCCACCTCGGCGAATTAGGCGATTGGGAGGATCGAGTGCGTTTTCGCAATGTCGCAGCCGCAGGGCTGGCCGCCACGGTGGTGGTCACGCTGACCGGTTGCCAGCAGGACGAGCCGTCCGTGCCGCTGCCGACAGCGCCGCCGGCCACGTCCGCGTCGCCGGCGCCCACGGTGGACGAGGCCGAGGCCGCCGCGATGAAGGGTGTGCGGACCGCTTACGCCGACTATCAGCGCGTGGTGGCGGCCGCTCAGAACAAGGGCGACCCCAAAGCCAAGGACCTTGCCTCGTACGTCGCAGAGCCCCTGCTGGGACAGATCCGCAACAGCATCGGCTCGATGGCCAAGGCCGGCTTCGTGGTCAAGGGCCGGACCGAGAGCAAGGGCGACCCGGAGATCACCGAGCTGAACCTCGACGACCGGACGCCGACGGCCACCATCGAGGACTGCATCGACCCGAGCAGTGCCGTACTGACCTCGAAGAAGACGGGGAAGCCACAGCCCGCACCGAGCGGTCAGCCACCGCGGTACCTGGTCGTGAGCACCGCCAAACAGGTGAGCGGCAAGTGGTACATCGACGGCACCAAGGGCTACTGGGAGCGGCCGTGCTGACCCGGTGGGCGCGGCGGGCCGCGCTGCTGATGGCCGGCGCTCTCGCCGCGGGCCTGGTCGCCATGCCGGCGGCGTGGGCCGACGGCAAGCAGGTGTGCACTCCGGACGGGTCGTACTGCTGGATCGAGGCGGAGACCCCGGGCGGCCCCGGCAGCGGTGGCGACGGCGACGGCGGCGATGGGGGCGGCAGCAGCGGGACGGCGCCGTGCTACTACGACGGCCAGCGCTTCCCGTGCACGCAGGACGGCTGGGGCTACTTCAACGAGAGCGACGGCTGCTACTACGTCCTCGAGTCCCCGCAGCCGCCGGCCGGCGACGAGGCGTGGGAGGGGCACGAGCCCGGTGACGGCTCGGTCTACCGGCAGCGCTGCTTCGGCGACATCATGGGCTTCCTGGTGTGGCGGGCCACCCCGCCGCCCGGTCAGCCCGGCACGATCACGCCGGAGGAGCTGGCGGCCCGGGCCATGCGGGCCATCCCGATGGGGAAGCCGGCGATCGGCATCGCGCCGCGGACCAACGGCGCCGGGCTGGTCGGCCTGCCGGTCTGGACCTGGGTGACGAATCGCGCGGCCGCGTGGGGTCCGGTGGAGCGCACGGCGTCCGTACCGGGCCTCGCCGTCACGGCCCGTGCCGAGGTCAGCAGCGCGAAATGGTGGTGGGGCGACGGCGAGACGTGCACGACCGGTTCGCCGGGCGTGGCCTACAAGCGGGAGTTCGGGCTGGCCGACGATCCGGACTGCGGCCACCGCTACGCCAAGACCGGCGAGTACACGGTCACCGTCACGACGACCTGGACCATCGACTGGTGGGTGGTCGGCGGCGGCGCCGAAGGGTCCAGCACCGTCTTCCGGCAGGCGTCCACCGACATCACGATCGACGAGTTGCAGGTGGTGAGGTCCTAGTCCGCAGGTCCCGGCGTCGCTGATCTCAGCGGCGCCGGACCGCCTCCTCGACCAGGTCCAGCACCCGGGTCAGCTCGCCCGGGGGACGGCCGGTGGCCAGGTGCAGCACCAGGCCGTCGTACGCCAGCTCCAGGAATTGGGTCAGGACCTCCACCGGTACGTCCTGCCGCAGCACGCCGGCGTCCCGCTGCCGTTCGAGCCGCTCACGGGTGGCGTCGGCGATGGCAGCCGCGCGCTCGGACCAGCGTTTCGCGAAAGCCGGGTCGGTCCGGAGACGGTGTGCCACCTCGAGCTGCGTCCCCAGCCAGCCGGCCGTGTCGCCCTCGCTGCTGCCGGCCCGCTCCAGAAGGTCGCGCATGACCTGGACGAGGCCGTTGCGGGCGACCGTCTCCACCATCGTGGCGGCGTCGTCCTCGGCCACTGCGAGGAAGAGCGATTCCTTGTCACGAAAATGGTGGAAAATCGCCCCACGGGACATCCCTGTCGCCTCTTCGAGGCGGCGGACGGTGGCTCCTTCGTACCCGAACCGCGCGAAGCACGCACGGGCCGCGGTGAGGATCTCGTGGCGGCGCGCGTCCAGCTGGTCCTGACTAACCCGAGGCACGCGCTGATCGTGTCACGGGGCGGCGGGGCTTTGCAATCCGTACGTACGGCTTCCTATGGCCCTGCGTCCCCTGATCGGATGATGCGAATTTCGTCATCCTGTCAGGGTTTTGTTAACACTCCTGGACTGTTCGCTTCTGTCCCGTCTCACGTAAGGTGCCCGGGTGCCTCTCGTCTTCCTCGCTCTGGACGACACCCTGCTTGATCGCGGCGGTGCCTTCCGTCTGTGGGCCAAAGGCTTTCTCGACGAGATCGCCGCGCCCCAGGAAGACCTGGACTGGCTGGTCTCGGTCGACGCCGACGGGCTCACCTCCCGGTGGGACCTCGCCGACCTGATCCAGGACCGCTACCAGCTACGAGTGCCGACCATCGATCTGGTCGACGAGCTCAACACCGGACCGCAGGCGTTCGAGCGGCTCGATCCGATGGTGGGCTGCGCGCTGGAGATCGCCGGTGACGCCGGGCTGATCCCGGTGGTCGTCACGAACGGCTCGGCCGAGCAGCAGGAGGCGCGCATCCGGCGTACCGGGCTGGACCGCTATGTCGCCGACTGGGTGATCTCGGAGCAGTGCGGGGTGAGCAAACCCAACCCGCGGATCTTCGCGCTCGCCGCCCAGCGGGTCCGGATGCGGCTCGCCGGCGCGTGGGTGGTCGGCGACAGCCCGGAGGCGGACATCGGCGGCGCCGCGGCGATGGGCCTGCCGAGCGTGTGGCTGCACCGCGGCCGGGAGTGGGTGGACAACAGATTCGCCCCGACGAAGGTGGTCGGCAACGTGATCCAGGGCATCTCGGCGATCATGGCGACGCGCTGATTTAAATAGGTTGCGCGGCTGCTCATTCTCCGCGAGAGTCGTGCGCGTTGGTTTTTTCGAGAGAGAAGGAGGTGTGGACACCATGGCTGTCTTTGTCATGCCTGCCGTCCAGTCTTCCCTGCTTACTTCTTTCTCCGAGGAGACCCTCCAGTGCGCGAGCACTCGATGCGGCGTGGACGCCGCAAGTTCGACGACGACGATTCCAACTTCCTGAAGCGCGGCCGGCTCGAACCGGTCCTGCAGGAAGACCCCGATCTGCCCGAGGTCGGCGACCGCTGGTCCACCTGGGACGGCGCACTGCACGGCCCTGAGCCGCGGCCCGATTGGGTGCTCACCGAGTACGGTGCTGTCGACACCGAGCTCGGCATCCTGAAAACCGGCAAGGAAGCGGACGTCTTCCTCGTACGCCGGTCCAACCCGACGACCGGCGCCACCTCGATGATCGCCGCCAAGCGGTATCGGGACGGCGAGCACCGGCTGTTCCACCGTGACGCCGGCTACCTGGAAGGCCGCCGGGTCCGCCGCTCCCGGGAGATGCGGGCCATGACGAACCGCACATCGTTCGGCAAGGAGATGATCGCCGGGCAGTGGGCGGCGGCCGAGTTCGACGCTCTCGGCCGGCTGTGGCAGATCGGCCAGGAGAGCGGGCTGGTCTCCGTTCCGTACCCGGTCCAGCTCATCGGCACCGAAGTCATGCTGGAATTCGTCGGCGACTGGAAGACCGGTGAGGCAGCCCCTCGGCTGGCGCAGGTCCGGGCCGGCCACGACGAGCTGACCGATCTGTGGCGGCAGATGACCGATGCCCTATCGGTGCTGGCGCGGGCGCAGGTGGCTCACGGTGACCTGTCGCCGTACAACACCCTGGTCCACGACGGACGCCTCGTCCTGATCGACCTGCCCCAGATCGTCGACGTGATCGCCAACCCGCGCGGTGGCGAGTTCATCGCCCGCGACGTCACCAACGTGGCCGCGTGGTTTCGCTCCCGAGGCGTCGACGTAGACCCGGAGACCCTGATCGAACGCCTCCACTACGAGGCAGGCCTCCGCTGACGCGGCGACCCGTTCCCGGCCCGCGGCCGCCGAGTCCACGGCGGCCGCGACCGGGACCGCGTCACTGCAGGTAGCTCTCCACCTCACTGACGGAGTGGGCCTGCTCGCCGTCCGGGTCGTTCCCGGCCGTGCGAGCAGCCCGCCGCCGGCGAAGCAGATCCCAGCACTGATCCAGCGACTCTTCGAGCTCCTTGAGCCGGGTGTGCTCCTCATCCGAAGAGATCTTGCCCTGGCTTAGCTGCTGGCGGAGCTCGTGCTCCTCCTCGACCAGGCCGTGGATCCGGCCCAGCACAGTCTTGTCATCCATTCCTGAAGCCTATTCACCCAGCGCCCGTTTGGTAGCCACCGCCCACCGTGTTCCCCGCCATGCCCACCCCCTCACCCTGCCCTGGTCGTGGGTCGTCGCCCGGAGAACGCTCGCCGGCAGCGCCAGCCCACGGCCGGCCGCACCGTGAGCTGCACTCGCGTCGGCTCGCCAACCCTCCAAGGTCGCGGGCAATCTCCAAGGTCACCGAAAGGGCTCGCCGACTCGTCGAAGATGCGAGCGATCCTCGATCTCTTCGACCACCCGCGAGCCGGTGGCAGGGCCGGCCGGTCCGGCTGCGGGCGACCTATCACGTGACCATGGCGTCCGGCACATGATCGCCGGTCTCGACCTGTATCCCGGGCCTGCTGCCAGAACAACCAGGTCTGCTGGCGCAATCCGCGAGCCCGCCCGAAACCCGAATACGCAACCGAGTCCAAGATCCGTCATCCGGGTCACCCGTTCAAGGTCGCATGACGAGGCACTGCTAAATCGTCTCGAGAGGTTTGAGTGAGTGAGTGTTTGAAAGTGCTGTCGCACGGCGTGTCCTTGGGCTCGGCGGAAGCGGTCTGATGCTGGCTTGGTGGAGCGTGAGCGGCGGTATCCGTCTGACCTGACCGATGAGCAGTGGGATCTTGTCGAGCCGATGCTTCCGTTGATCAAGTCGCCAGGGCGGATCCCGAAGCATCCGCGCCGAGCGATCGTCGACGCGATCTTGTACGTAGTCCGCAGTGGTTGCTCCTGGCGTCAACTGCCGGTTGATTTCCCGCCCTGGCAGACCGTGTACTGGCAGTTCCAGCAGTGGGAGAAACGCCAGGTCACCGAGCGGATCCTCGAGGAGTTACGAGAGCAGTTGCGGCTGGCCGAGGGCCGCGAGGCGCAGGCCTCGGCCGGTGTCATGGACTCCCAGTCGGTCAAGGCAGCCGACACCGTCAGCAGCGACAGCCGCGGCTACGACGCGGGAAAGAAGATCAACGGCCGTAAGCGGTTCATCGTCACCGACACCCTCGGCCTGCTCATGGTGGTCTGCGTGATGTCGGCGTCCTGGCAGGATCGCGACGGCGCGAAGACGACCCTGCTCAGTACCTATCTGTTCACCCCGATCCGGCATGTGTTCGCCGATCAGGGCTTCGCCGGCCGGCTGGTCGACTGGGCCGCGCACACGCTCGACACCACAGTCGAGATCGTCCGCAAACCAGCTGACCAGCACGGATTCGTCGTGCACCCGAAACGGTGGGTGGTCGAGCGCAGCCTCGCCTGGCTCACCGCCCACCGGCGCCTGGCCCGCGACTACGAACGCGATCCCGCCGTCTCTGAGGCCTTGATCCGCTGGGCTGCGATCAACACGATGATCCGCCGCCTCGATCGCGGCCGGCCCGCGACCCGACAAACCCGCCGGATGCCCAGCACACCCGGATAACAGTCCTTTCAAACACTCACTGAGTGACAGGATCGACGGATCATCCAGCGCGATTCGAATGTTTTATTGATCTGAAATTCGCGCGGCTTTCGTCGTCTGTTGCGGGTGCGGTGCGGAGAATCGAGATATGGCGCAGCTGGCGTTGTTTCCCACGAGGCATTTGCGGGACAGGACGCTGCGTCGCAATTATTCGGAGGAGGGCGAGGCGTTTCGGCGGGAGCATGAGCGGCATCGGTCGTGGGGTTTGCTGCAGCGCCATGGCCGGCGGATGCGGCAGTTGCGCGAGGCTGAGGAGCAGGCTGCGAGCAAGGGCCCGGACGCGGGCGAAAGCCGAGGTGCGGGCGAAAGCCGAGGTGCGCACGAAAGCCAAGGTGCGCACGAAAGCCAAGATGCAGGCGAAAGCCGAGGTGCAACGGAAAACCAAGGTGCGGGCCGAAGCCGAGGTGCAGGCGAAGGTCAGTGCCGGGGCGCGGCCGAAGGTGAGAGCCGGGGGCAGGGCGCGCCTGACGGGGAGGCTTCGCGTGAGGGCCGGGCCGCGAACATGGGGCAGGCCGCGTGTGAGGGCCAGGCCGCGAACCTGGGGCAGGCTGCGTCTGAGGGCCAGGCCGCGAACCTGGGGCAGGCTGCGTGTGAGGGCCAGGCCGCGAACCTGGGGCAGGCCGCGTGTGAGAGCCAGGCCGCGAGCCGAGGTCAGGGCGGGCTTGAGCGTCACGGCGTGGGTGAGGGGCCGGCTGTCACAGGTGGTCGGCGGGATTCGGGGAGTGCGTTTGCTGCGGCGGGATTTGTCGTTCCGTGGGGGTTGATCAGGCTGGGTGGAAAATGGGCGGGCTGGCTATGGAATGGTGAAAGAGGCCCTCCGCTATCGTCCGGTGTGAACCCCGGTTCCTCGGCCGGCCATTTTCCGGCTGATCCTTGACGAAGCTGCGTGACCATCTGATTGACGTCGGCCGCGTGACCACGATCGGAAACGCTCGGCTGAGTTTCACCTTCCGCCGCTGTCCAGCCGGAACCTGTATCTGATGCAGTTTCTGGCTGAACTGGATCGGGGCCGAGTTCGCCGCCCTGCGCTACTTCACCCCCCAACGGTGCTGACCACCGGACATACGCCGAACAGGACGCCGCGATCGCGACTGCATCCGCTGGCACGACCACGCCGCCGGCCCCGGGACCAGATGCGCGACGTAACTCCACGATTTGCCGCCCGGATCACCCGTTCAAGGCCGCATGACGAGGCGTTAGGGGCTCGCCGACTCTCCAAGATCGCGGATGGAGGGGGCGGGTGGCTCCTGAGGATCGTGGATGGAGGGGGACGGAATCTTCAAGATTGCAGGTGGGGACTGATAGGGGGAGGGCGCGACCATTTTCGCAGGTCGCGCGGTGTGTGCTCGCGTTATGGACGCGTAGCGGCCAGCGAGGAATGCCGGGCCCTCGGCGTGAGCTGCGGCCGGGACCGACCGCCCCGGTGCGACAGGAATTTGATCTTTGTTTGCTTTTTGGGCACCCCGGATGGCGCGGGCTTGATCGGTGTTTTTAGATTTTCGGCGTGGGTTGGATGCGGAAGCTGCGGCAGGCTGGTGGTCCGGTGGCCCGGGCTGTTGAGGTCGTTGATGAGGCGGCGCGGGCGTTCCGGGGTGGGGACGGCCCGGCTGCGGCTGCTCTCGGGGAGGACGCTGTGCGGGCCCTGCGGGTGCTCGCGGACGATCGGGTCAAGGGGGCCGAGCCGGTTCTGGTGCGCGCCCTCGCCGATCAGTCGGGGTATCTCGCCGGGCTGGGACGGCACGGGGAGGCGCTGACGCTGGCCGAGGAAGCCGCGACGCTGGCGTGGGCGGCGCCGGATCGGGCGCAGCTGCTCGCCACCGCGCTGGTGGCGCTCGCCAACCGGCTGGTGCAGGCCGGGCGGATCGGGGAGGCGCGGGATGCCGAACGGAAGGCCACGGCGATCGTGGAGGCTCACCCGGAGACGGCTCTGGCGCGCGGACTGTCCGATCTGGCTTCCGGGATGGCCGAGGCCGGGGAGCACGCCGAAGCCGTGGTGATCAGCGAGCGGGCTCTGGACATGTGGCGGAAGCTCGCCGACGCGGATCCCGGGGCGGACGCGCGGCTGGGGCAGTCGCTCAGTGACCACGCGGATCGGCTGTCCGAGCTGGGACGGTGGGCGGACGCCGTGGAGTTCAGCGCCGAATGTGTGGCGCACCGGCGGCGGACGGCCACCGAGGAACTGGCGAAGGCGCTGAGGAGGCACGCCGTGTTCCTGGACCGGGTGGGACGGGAGCAGGAGGCGCACGCGGCCGCCGACGAGGCCGCCGAGGAGGCGGAATGCGGAAGCCCCGCCTCATGACGAGACGGGGCTTCCGGTAGAACGGGAGATCAGCTGCGGAGCATCTTGCGGAGGACGTACTGCAGGATGCCGCCGTTGCGGTAGTAGTCCGCCTCACCGGGGGTGTCGATCCGGACGACCGCGTCGAACTCGACGCCGGTGTCAGTGGTGACCTTCACGGTGCGCGGGGTGGTGCCGTCGTTGAGCGCGGTGACGCCGGCGAACGAGAACGTCTCGGTGCCGGTCAGGCCCAGCGACTCGGCGTTCTGCCCCTGCGGGAACTGCAGCGGGAGCACGCCCATGCCGATCAGGTTCGAGCGGTGGATGCGCTCGTAGCTCTCGGCGATGACGGCGCGGACACCGAGGAGCATGGTGCCCTTCGCGGCCCAGTCACGGGACGAGCCGGAGCCGTACTCCTTGCCGGCCAGGATCACCAGCGGAATGCCGGCCTCCTGGTAGGCGACGCTGGCGTCGAAGATCGTGGTCTGCTCGCCGGTCAGGTGGTTCAGCGTGAAGCCACCCTCGACACCGTCCAGCAGCTGGTTGCGCAGCCGGATGTTGGCGAACGTGCCACGGATCATGACCTCGTGGTTGCCGCGGCGCGAGCCGTAGCTGTTGAACTCGGCGCGCGGGACGCCGTGCTCGGCGAGGTACTTGCCGGCCGGGGAGTCGGCCTTGATCGAGCTGGCCGGCGAGATGTGGTCGGTGGTGACCGAGTCGCCGAGCTTCGCCAGCACGCGGGCGCCGGAGATGTCGGTCACCGGCGACGGGTCGGCCTGCATGCCCTCGAAGTACGGGGGCTTCCGGACGTACGTCGACTCCTCCGCCCAGGCGAACGTGTCACCGGTCGGGGTGGGCAGCGACTGCCACTGCTCGTCGCCGGCGAAGACGTCCTGGTAGGCGGTGGAGAAGCCCTCGGCGCCGATGGCCTGCGCGATGACCTCGTCGATCTCCTGCGCGGACGGCCAGATGTCGTTCAGGAACACCGGATTGCCGTCCGAGCCGGTGCCGAGCGGCTCGGTGGTGATGTCGATGTCCATCGAGCCGGCCAGGGCGTACGCGACGACCAGCGGCGGCGACGCCAGGTAGTTCATCTTGACGTCCGGGTTGATCCGGCCCTCAAAGTTCCGGTTGCCGGAGAGGACGGAGACCGCGGTCAGGTCGGCCTCGTTGATCGCCGCCGAGACCTCCTCGGGCAGCGGGCCGGAGTTGCCGATGCAGGTGGTGCAGCCGTAGCCGACCAGGTTGAAGCCGATCTTGTCCAGGTAGGGAGTGAGACCGGACCGGTCGTAGTAGTCGGAGACGACCTTGGAGCCGGGCGCCAGGGTGGTCTTGACCCACGGCTTGCGGGTCAGGCCCTTCTCGACGGCCTTCTTGGCGAGCAGCGCGGCGCCGATCATGACCTGCGGGTTCGAGGTGTTCGTGCAGGACGTGATGGCGGCGATGACGACGGCGCCGTGGTCGAGCTCGTATTCGACCCCGTCGTCGCCCTTGACGCGGGTGGGCTTGGAAACCCGGCCCGTCGAGCCGATGGCGGCAGAGAAGAGGTGCGGTTTATCCGATTCGTCCGACACGCCGTTGGCGGGTGCGTCGGAAGCCGGGAACGACTCCTCGCTCGCCTCGTCAGCGTGGCCGTGCGGCGTCACGTAGTTGCCGAGCGCGCCGCGGAAGCCCTGCTTGGCCTCGCTGAGGATGACCCGGTCCTGGGGACGCTTCGGGCCCGCGAGGGACGGGACGATCGTCGACAGGTCGAGCTCGAGCTTCTCGGAGTAGTCCGGCTCGGCGTTCGGGTCGAGCCAGAGGCCCTGGCGCTTGGCGTAGGCCTCCACCAGGGAGACTTCGGCCTCGCTCCGGCCGGTGAGGCGAAGGTAGTCGATCGTCTGGTCGTCGATCGGGAAGATCGCGACGGTCGAGCCGTACTCCGGCGACATGTTGCCGATGGTGGCGCGGTTCGCCAGCGGGACGGCGCTGACGCCGGGGCCGTAGAACTCGACGAACTTGCTGACCACGCCGTGCTTGCGCAGCATCTCGGTGATCGTGAGGACGAGGTCGGTCGCGGTGGTGCCGGCCGGCGCCTCACCGGAGAGCTTGAAGCCGACGACGCGCGGGATCAGCATGCTGACCGGCTGGCCGAGCATCGCGGCCTCGGCCTCGATGCCGCCGACGCCCCAGCCCAGCACGCCCAGGCCGTTGACCATGGTGGTGTGCGAGTCGGTGCCGACCACGGTGTCCGGGTACGCCTGACCGTTGCGCTCCATGATCGTCCGCGCCAGGAACTCGATGTTCACCTGGTGCACGATGCCGGTGCCGGGCGGGACGACCTTGAACTCGTTGAACGCGGTCTGTCCCCAGCGCAGGAACTGGTAGCGCTCCCGGTTGCGCTGGTACTCCAGCTCGACGTTGCGCTGGAACGCGTCCTCGCGGCCGAACAGGTCGGCGATGACCGAGTGGTCGATGACCAGCTCGGCCGGCGCGAGCGGGTTGACCTTGGTGGGGTCGCCACCGAGGTCCTTGACCGCCTCACGCATGGTGGCCAGGTCGACCACGCAGGGAACACCGGTGAAGTCCTGCATCAGCACCCGTGCCGGGGTGAACTGGATCTCGACACTCGGGTCGGCGTTCTGATCCCAGCTGCCGAGCGCGTTGATGTGGTCGGCGGTGATGTTCGCGCCGTCCTCAGTGCGCAGCAGGTTCTCCAGGAGGATCTTCAAGGAGTAGGGCAGGCGATCGTGCCCCTTCACCTTGTCGATCGTGAAAATCTCGTAGCTCGCGTCTCCGACGCGCAGCTCGCTCTTCGCACCAAAGGTGTCGAGGCTGGCCACCGTCTTCTCCTTCACACCCAGCGACTGGAAGTCAAGTCTTTCGCACCGAAAGGGCGACCTTCGGGTTAGGTATGCCTAACTCTCGGTTGGCGTCTTTGGTAAACCGTACGTCCGTCTTGCTAGCCATCGCAAGGCGGGGTCTCACTGCCTGATCCTGTCAGTAAGTCGCAGGTTTGGTGCCGACGATCGATGGGCATCCCCGCCCGATGACGGCACCAGCGGACACGGACGAGCTCACCGACTTCTTCAGCCGGTACGGCGCGGCGCTGACGACAGGCGATGTCGCAGCGATCGCCGGTTGCCATGCGCTGCCCGGCCTCGTCGTCTCCGATTCCTACAGTTTCACGTTCAGCACGCCGGCCGCGGTGGCGCTCTCCTTCCTCGGGGCGGCGCCCGCCTACCGGGAGAACCGGATCGTGGCGGCGCACGCTCAGCTCTACGAGGTGCACCGGCTCTCCGGGGCGCTCACCATGGTCGCCGTCGAATGGGAGTACCTCGACGACGAGGGCCACGCGGTGCCCGGCGAGCGCTACCGCTACCTGATCCGGAACGGCGCGGACGGCCCGCTGATCACCACGGTCATCGCCACGCGCTGAGCATTCCGGTGCGACCATGGTCCGGTGACGACGATCGAGATCACTGCGACCGCCACCCCTCGGGCCACCGCCCGTCCGCAATGGCTCATCGTGCACTACCACCGGCCCGACGGCGACTATGCGGACTGGTCCCTTCACGCCTGGGGCGATGTCGCAGCTGACATGGTCTATCCGCAGGGTGCGCCGTTCGCCGGGGAGGACTCGTTCGGGCGGTTCGCCTTCGTGCGGCTGTCCGAGAATGCTCGTGAGGTCGGGTTCCTGGTCGTCCACCGGTTCGGCGCGAAGGACGTCGAGGTGGACCGGTGGGTCAACATCTCCGACATTTCGGAAGTATGGGTGACAGCGAACGATCGGCGCGTTTCTGGAGAGAGGCCGGATTCTGAGCCGGTAGTGGATTCCGGCCTCGCCGTCATCCACTACCGGCGACCCGACGGCGACTACAGCGGGTGGGGCCTGCACTGCTGGGAGGGCGTCCCGATCAAGGACAAGACCCGGTGGGGTACGCCGAGACAACCGTCCCGCTTCGACGCGTTCGGGGCGGTGTTCGAGGTCCCGGTCCGCCCGGACGCGGCCGGACTCCGGTACGTCATTCATCGGGGTGACGAGAAGGACCTGCCCGACGACCAGCGCCTCGACCTGACCGTCGCTCGTGAGCTGTGGATCGAGTCGGGGGTGGCCGCGCCGGTTCGTCCTGACCTGGGAACCCTGGGGCCGGAACTGGACCCGGCCCGCGCCTATGCGGTCTTCGTCGACCGGGGGACGATCGCCCTTCCCGACTGGTTCGCCGGCCGGGCCGTCTCGTTCGTGCTGGACGCCGGCGAGCGGGAGCTTTCCCTCGTACCCCGCCCTGGGGGTCTCTTCCAAGCGCAGAGCCGGCGCTTCCCCCACCTGCGCGCCTACCGCGCGTTCGCGATCCGGGAGATGGGTGACGCGGCGCTCGGCGACCTGCTCCGCGGCCGGTTGGTGGTCACCGGCCGGGATGAGGGCGGCGAGGTGGTGGCGCTGACGGCGGTGCAGCTCGCGGGGGTGCTGGACGATCTCTACGCCGACGCTGCCGACGCCGAGCTGGGGCTGACCTTCGACTCCGGCGAGGGTTCGCCGCGGCTGGCGGTCTGGGCGCCGACCGCGATCACCGTGTCGCTGGAGTTGTTCCGGGCGCCTTCCGAAGAACCGCGGATCTTGGAGATGGCGCGGGATCACGTGACCGGCGTGTGGTCGATCGACGTGAAGCCCAAGTGGCTCGGGCGGTACTACCGCTACCGGGTCGAACTGTGGCATCCGGCGGCGCAGCGCGTGGTGACGACGAGCGTGACCGACCCGTATTCGTACTCGCTCGCCACCGACTCCACGCACAGCCAGCTGGTCGATCTCGCGGATCCCGCGCTGAAGCCGATGGGCTGGGACGCCCTGGTGAAGCCGCCGGCGGTCGCGCCCGCCAGGATGCAGATCGGCGAGGTGTCGGTCCGCGACTTCTCGATCTTCGACACGTCGGTCCCCACCGCGGAGCGCGGCACGTTCGCGGCGTTCACCAGGCCCGACGCGGACGGGATGCGGCATCTGCGGTCGCTCGCCGAGGCCGGGCTGACCCATCTGCATCTGCTGCCGGTGAACGACTTCGCCACGGTTCCGGACCGGCGCGGCGATCAGGCGGTGCCCGCCTGCGACCTGGCGTCGTTCCCGCCCGACTCGCCGGAACAGCAGCGCGCGGTCATGGAGGTGGCCGACGCCGACGGATACAACTGGGGTTACGACCCGTGGCACTGGACGACGCCGGAGGGCAGCTATGCCACCGATCCGTCCGGCGCCGCGCGCATCCTGCAACTGCGCGCGGCAGTGGCGGCGCTCAACGCGGCAGGGCTCCGGGTCGTGCTCGACGTCGTCTACAACCACACGATGGGCGACGGCCTCGACCGGTTCAGCGTGCTCGACCGGATCGTGCCCGGGTACTACCACCGCCTGCTCGCCGACGGCAGCACCGCCGAGTCGACCTGCTGCCCGAACACCGCCACCGAGCACATGATGATGAGCAAGCTGGTCATCGACTCGCTGGTCACCTGGGCCGTGCACTACAAGATCGACGGCTTCCGCTTCGACCTCATGGGACACCATCCGCGCGCCAACATCCTCGAGGCGCGCATCGCTCTGGACCGGCTGGGCGATTCCGGCAAGGAGATCTGCCTGTACGGCGAAGGCTGGAACTTCGGCGAGGTCGCGTACGACGCGAGATTCGCCCAGGCCACCCAGGTCAACATGGCCGGCACCGGGATCGGCACCTTCAACGACCGCCTCCGGGACGCGGTCCGGGGCTCCGAGGATTCACAGGGGTTCGCCACGGGACTCGGCGCCCGCACTCCACTCTGGCTCCACGACCAGATCAAGGTGGGCCTGTCCGGCGCGCTCGCCTCCTACCGCTTCGTCACGCACACCGGCGCCGAACGCAGCGGCTCGCAGATCGACTACAACGGGTCGCCCAGCGGGTATGCCCACGATCCGGGTGAGGCCGTCAACTATGTGGACGCCCACGACAACGAGATCCTGTACGACGCCATGGCGATCAAGCTGCCCCCGTCCACGTCGCCGGTGGACCGTGCCCGGATGCAGGTGCTGGCGCTCTCGCTCGTCGTCCTCAGCCAGGGGACCGGGTTCGTGGCCCTGGGCAGTGAGCGGTTGCGGTCGAAGTCGCTCGATCGGAACTCGTTCAACTCGGGGGACTGGTTCAACGGGATCCGCTGGTCGGGTGGGAACGGGTTCGGGCTGGGGTTGCCTCCATTTGCGGATAATGGCGACAAATGGGACAGTCTCCGGCCGGTTCTGGGGGATCCGGCGCTCGTGCCGCCGGTCGATGCCGTGGAGTTGACCGCTTCGCGCTACCGGGAACTGCTGCGCATCCGGCGGTCGTCCGCGGTCTTCGGGCTGCCCACCGCCGACGAGGTGCAGAGGAGGGTGGCGTTCCCGCTCGGCGGCCCGTCGGAAGCGCCCGGCGTGATCGTGATGGTCCTGGACGCGACCGGCCTCGACTCACCGTGGCGAACCCTGGTCGTCGTCTTCAACGCCACCACGGAGTCGTCGGTGTCGCGCCTGCCCGGAGTCGGGGACCTGCACCTGCACCCGGAACTCCTCGAATCCGCCGACCCTTCGCTGCACTCGGCCTCAGCCGCCGACGGGCAGTTGACCGTGCCGGCCCGCTCGGTAGCCGTCTTCGTCCGAGACTGACGGCCCCGCACCCGGCCATGTCCGTGCGTTGACGGCCCGTGCCCGGGTTGGCTGTGTGCGTTGACCGTCTGGCGTGGGCGGTGGGTGCACGCGGTTCGTCGTTGTGTGCGTTGACGGCCGTGCCTGGGTTGGCTGTGTGCGTTGACCGCCCGTGCTCGGGTTGGTTGTGTGCGTTGACCGTCTGGCGTGGGCGGTGGGTGCGCGCGGTTTGCTGTTGTGTGCGCTGGCCGCCGTTCTGGGGGCGGTGGGTGCACGCGGTTCGTCGTTGTGTGCGTTGACGGCCGTGCCTGGGTTGGCTGTGTGCGTTGACGGCCAGTGCTCGGGTTGGTTGTGTGCGTTGACCGTCTGGCGTGGGCGGTGGGTGCGCGCGGTTTGCTGTTGTGTGCGCTGGCCGCCGTTCTGGGGGCGGTGGGCGCACGCGGTTCGTCGTTGTGTGCGCTGACGGCCCGTGCCGGGGTCCGTTGCGTGCGTTGACCGCCCGACGTGGGCGGTGGGCGCCCGCGGTCTGCTGTTGTGTGCGGTGGCCGCCCTCATAGGGGCGGTCAACGGACGCGGCTGTCCGGTGCGTGCGTTGAGCGCCCTCGAGGGCTGGTGCGGCTCGGCGCGCGCGACGGGTTGCGGTAGGGCGACAGGATGATGCCGTAGATTGCGCCGCGCGGGGAGCGAAACCGTCTCCGCGCGAGCGCGCCGCCGACGGTCGGTGGCCGTGGAGCGGAGGTCGTGGTGCGGTTCGAGCGTGCCCTGTGCGCGTTGATCTTGGTAGCTCTCGCCGGCGGATGCACGTCCGGCGATGACGAGCCGGAGTTCGCCGACCCGGCTCGGTCGGCGGCCGCTGCGGGAACGGGAACGGCTGCTTCGGCGCCGGCGTTCACCGAGCCGTCCGCCTACTCCTACGTCATGACCCGCGGTTGTGACGCGGCCGCGCCGCTGGGGAGGTACCAGGTGACGGTCGCCGCGGGTGCCGTCACCAAAGCCGAGCGGGTGGGCGCCCCGGCGGTGTCGGCGTCCGGGTCAGCAGAGGTGGATCTCGGGCCGGTCACCGGTCAGGAGGGCGAGGAGATCGAGGTGCCGACCCTCGCCGAGCTCGTCGAGATGGCGCAGACGGCGAACGAGGACGGCGCCGAGGTGTCGACCGAGTTCGATGCGGCGGACGGTCACCCGGTCAAGGTCACCATCAACGTGACGGACACCGCGGACGGCGCCGAGTGCTGGAGCGTCCACGATTACAAGCCGACTGCCTGACCCACTAAATGCTGATATAGGCGATAAGTCAGGCGCGCAGCGCCGGACTTATCGCCTCACCAAGCGCCGCCTCACACCGCACTCCGCATGAACCGCCGCTCAACGGGATAGGCCTCAACGGACTTCTCCAGCGCCTGCCGCAGGAACTCCCCGCCCTGAGCGGTGGCCGCCTGAGCCGCATTCGTCTCGCGCAGCGCGTTCAGCATCGCGAAGTCGTGGATGATCCCCTGATACCGGACGGCGGTCACCGGCACCCCGGCAGCGCGGAGCTTCGCCGCGTAGGCCTCGCCTTCGTCGCGGAGCACATCGGCTTCGGCGACGATCACGAGAGCCGGGGGCAGGCCGCCGAGCTGTTCCACGCTGGCGCGGAGTGGTGAGGCCGTGATCTCGGACCGCTGGGCGGCGTCCGGGGCGTACTGGTCCCAGTACCAGGCCATCGAGTCCCGCCGCAGCCAGTAGCCTTCGGCGAACCGGTCGTAGGAGTCGGTGTCGAACGACGCGTCGGTGACCGGGTAGTAGAGCAGCTGGGCGAGGATCTCCGGACCGGACCGCTGCTTCGCCAGGATGGTCAGGGCCGCTGTCATGTTGCCGCCGACGGAGTCGCCCGCCACGGCGATCCGGGTCGCGTCCAGGGCGAAGAGCACGCCGTGCGTGGTGATCCACTCCAGGGTTGCGTAGACCTGTTCGAGAGCGATCGGATAGCGGACCTCGGGTGACCGGGAGTACTCGACGAAGACGACGGCGGCGCCGGAGCGGACGGTCAGTTCCCGGACGAGCCGGTCGTGGGTGCTGGAATCGCCGAAGACCCAGCCGGCGCCGTGCGTGTAGAGCACCACCGGCAGCTGCCCGACGACGCCCGCCGGACGGTAGATCCGGATCCGCACCTCACCGGTCGGGCCCCCGGCGAAGGTGAGGTCCTCGATGTCGGCGTCGGGCTTCGGCACGTCACCGGCCTGGGTCTCCGCGACGATCCGGCGGCCTTCGGAAGGACCGAGATCAGGGAGGTACGGCGGATGCGCCGTGGCATCGGCGAACGCCTGAGCGGCCGGTTCGAGCACGGGTTCGGGGTAGCCCATCGCGGTCTCCTTCGTCTGAGAAGGCAAGGAAACCGAAGGGCAGTGCAGATTCAGTGCATCGCGGATGCACAAGCCTCGACGCGCGCGATCACGGCCTCGACCTCGTCCTCACCCCACACGACCCGATAGATGTGCGAGTGCTGGGTGGCGAGGTGCCGGAACGTGGCGATCACCGAGGCCGCCTCCGCCGAGGATCCGAGCGCGACCAGCGCCGAGGCGAGGATCGCGTTCGCGTGGAACGGCGTGAAGATCTCGGCGGACGGTGTCCGGTCGAGGGCCACCCGGGCGAACCGGGCGGCGGCCGCATGGTCCCCGCGCTGCAGGTGGATCTCGGCGAGCTTCCCGGCCGTCTCCGACGACATGTCGATGATGTCGTTCTGCACGGCGAGCTCGTGTCCTTCGAGCGCCACGTCGGCGGCGGTGGCGAGGTCGCCCTGTGCCTGGAGTTCGGAGACGAGCGCGGAGAGGGCGAAGACCAGCACGCTCGGTTCGCCGCCCAGTTCGGCGAGGTCGACGGCGCGGCGGGCATGCTTCAGCCGGGAGGAGGGGTCGGCGGAGGGGGACCACGCCATGTTGCGCCACACCATCGCCTGCCCGGAGAGGTCGTCGATCTCCTCGTAGAGGGCGAGGGCCCGCTCCAGACGGGATTGGAAGAGCACGGGATCGGTCGTACGAAGACCGATCGACGTCTCCCGCAGCATCCCGGCCTCCAGCACCGGCTCACCGAGGGCCTGCGCCGCCTTCAGCGCCCGCTCGGACTGCTCGGCGGAGTCGGCCGGCGGCTCGACCACCGAGCTGCGTGCGGCCCGCAGGTCGAGGACCATCTCGATCGCCTCGCGGTGCCAGCGCCGGGTGAGGGCCAGGTCGATGACGGCGCGCAGGGTCGGCTTCTCCCGGACGTACCATTCCAGCGCCGCCGCGAAGTCGGCCGGCCGCTCGATCGTCATGCCGGCGGACGGGGGCCCGAGATAGGTCACCTGCGGCCTGCCGAACATCAGGTACGAGTGCCGCGTGCTCCGGACATAGTGCTCCACCAGCCGTTTCTCGGCTTCCTTCCGTTCACCGGCGGCGTCCAGCAGCTCGTCGGCGTACGCGTGGAGCAGGTCGTGCATCGTGTACCGGCGTCCGTCCGCCTCGGTCAGCACGTTCGCCGCGCTGAGTTCGGCCAGCAGTGAGCGCGTCTTCGGGCCGGCCCCCGAGATGCTCGCCGCCGCGGCGATCGAGATCTCCGGTCCGGGGTGGACGGCGAGCAGCCGGAACAGCCGGGCCGCGGCCGGCGAGAGCGCGTCGTACGACCAGGAGAAGGTGGACCGCACGTCGTCGCCGGCCTCCCCGGTCGACAACGCGTCCAGCTCCAGTTCTTCGACGAACTCGCTCAAGCGGAGCTCCGGGCGTACCGATGCATGGGCCGCCGCGATCGCCAGCGCAAGCGGAAGTCCCGCGCAGAACCGCACCAGATCGTGGCTCGCCGCCGGCTCGGCGGCGAGCCGGGAAGCACCGATCCGCTTGGCCAGCAGCTCCCGGGCAGCAGCCTCACCGAGCCTGCCCACGTGCACCGGCCGGGCGCCCTCCCGCGCGACGAGACCGGTCAGGCGGTTGCGGCTGGTGACAACCACAAGACATCCCTGTACGCCCGGCAGCAGTGGCCTGACCTGCTCCGAATCGCGAGCGTTGTCCAGCAGCACGATCATCTTGCGGTCGGCCAGAGCTGATCGGAATCGGGCAGCCCGAGCGTCGAGTCCGGCGCCGCTGAGCGAGGCGAGCGAGACGCCGACGGATTCGAGGAGCGTGTTGAGGGCGTCGACCGGGTCGATGAGCCGGCCGCCCGGGTCGAAGCCGCGCAGGTTCAGGTAGAGCTGGCCGTCCGGGAACCGCCCAGAGATCCGGTGCGCCCAGTCGACGGCGAGCGCGGTCTTGCCGACACCGCCCATGCCGCTCAGGATCACGATCTCCGCGCCGTCCGCCTGGGCGTCGAGGGTCGCGGTCAGATCATTCCGGGGTACGAACCCCGCCACCCGGCGGGGCAACTGAACAGGCCGGTGCGCGTCGGGGCGGCCCGGCGCGGCCACGGCTTCAGCGGGCTCGTCGGCCAGCGCCAGCAGGTGCGCGGCGCGGAGCTCCGGCCCCGAATCGGCGCCGAGGTCATCGGCGAGCCGGCGGCGTACCTCGTCGAAGAGCACGAGCGCCTCGGCCCGCCGCCCGGCGGCCAGCAGGACGCGGATCATCCGAGCTTGGAGCGGCTCATGCAGGGGTGCGGAGGCGGCGATCCGCTGGATGAGCGGCACCGCGGACGGCGATCCGCCGCCGTCCAGCAGTTCGTCGGCGGCGGAGACGGCGATCTGGATCCGCTCCTGGGCGAGCGTCACGAACAGCGGATGCTCCAGCACATCGGCGTCCAACCCGGCGAACGCCGGCTCCTGCACGGTCTCCAGCGTCCGGTCGCCGAGGAGATCCGAGGCCAGCCGGTATCCCTCACCGGCCGGCAGCACCCACTCGCCGGCGGCCCGGCTCGGCAGATCGGGTTCGAACAGCCGTCGTACCTGCCCGACCAGCCGATGCAGCTGATTGACGGCGCTCGGCGACGGCTCCGACCCCCAGATCAGCTCGACCAGCGCGTCGATACCGACGACGCCACCACGAGCGGCGAGCAGGGCGGCCAGCAGAACCCGCTGCCGCGGCGGTCCGATGTCGACCTCGGCGCCGTCCCGCCACATGCGGAGCCCGCCGTAGGCACGCAGCCTGACGGCGGGCTCCCCGGAACTCATGCGACCACTTTGCCGGGGTTTCCCCCCGGACGACAGGTCACCTGGATCACATGGGCAGCCGGGGACCGGCCTCCCGCTGCGACGCCAGCCACTGCTCGACCTCGCCGGAGGATCGCGGCAGACCGGCCGACAGGTTCTTGCAGCCGTCCGCCGTCACCAGCACGTCGTCCTCGATCCGGACGCCGACGCCCTGCAACTCGGCCGGGACCAGCTCGTCCTCGGCCTGGAAGTAGAGGCCCGGCTCGACGGTCAGCACATAGCCTTCCTTGAGCTCGCCGTCCCGGTAGTTCTCCTTGCGGGCGTGGGCGCAGTCGTGCACGTCGATGCCGAGCATGTGGCCGAAGCCGTGCAGCGTCCACCGGCGGTAGACGGTGCTGTTCTCGCTCATCGCCTCGTCCACGCTCACCGGGAGCAGGCCCAGGTCGTGCAGACCCTCGGCGAGCACCCGCATGCAGGTGAGGTGCACGTCCTTGAACTTCACACCGGGCCGGATGGCGTCCATGCCGGCCTGCTGCGACGCGTGCACGATGTCGTAGACCTGGCGCTGCAGCGGAGTGAACGTCCCGTTCACCGGCACGGTCCGGGTCACGTCGGCGGTGTAGAGGTTGTCGCCCTCCACGCCCATGTCCATGAGCAGCAGGTCACCCGGCGTGGTCAGGCCGGTGTTGCGGACCCAGTGCAGGATCGTCGCGTGCGGCCCGGAACCGACGATCGAGGTGTAGCCGACGTCGTTGCCGTCGTGCCGCGCCCGCAGCCCGAACACGCCTTCGAGCAGCCGCTCCCTGACCGGGCGGTCGGCCGGCAGCACCCGGGCGACGTCCTCGAAGCCGCGCACCGTCGCGTCGATCGCGTCCTGCAGCTGGGCGATCTCCCACTCGTCCTTGACGAGTTTCAGCTCGGAGATGACCCAGGCCAGCTCCCGGTCGCGCGGTTTGTCCCGGCTCGGCTCGTACGCGAGCACGGCCCGGTCCACGTTCGCGTCGAGCCCGCGCAGCACCCGGGTGCGTCCCGGCGCCGAGTTGGCCAGCACCGGCCCGAGGTGGCCGAGCGAAGCCGTGTCGATGCCCAGCTCCGCCGACTTCTCGCCGAGCGTGTGCGTGCGGCCGATCCACAGCTCGCCGTTGCGGTCCCGGAAGAACCGGTCGGTCTCCTTCGAGTTGCGCTCCCGCGTGAACAGGATCGCGTCGTGCCCGGAGCCGCTCGGCCGCAGCATCAGCACGCTGTCGGGGTCACGATCGCCGGTCAGGTAGAAGAAGTCGCTGCCCGGACGGAACGTGTAATCGGTGTCGTTCGCCCGGACCTTCTCGTTGCCGCTCGGAATGATCAGCGTCTCGCCCGGGAACGCCTCGGAGAGCGCCGCGCGCCGCTTCGCATAGTTCGGCACCTCCGGCAGCGGCGTCACCGCGAGCGGATCCTCCCGCCAGCCACTGCGCATGAACTGCAGAAACGCCTCCGGGAAATCCGGGTCGTGCGACTCAGTCTTGGCTTGCTCGCCCATCTGAGGATGCCTCCGTTCTCGCTGACCCGACGGTACAGCCCCGGCGGGACGGACGGCAGGCGCGGTGGCGGCCTCAGCCTCGCCCGGGCTGATTCACGTAGGCCGGCGCCGGTGTCCGGGTCAGGCAGGCCAGCCGCGCGCCGGCCGTCCCCGCCTCGCCGTGCCCGGTGTGGGTTCCCTCGGCGTGCAGCACGAACGACCACGGCGGCCGCTCCGAACTGAACCGCCACCCCTGCACGCTGGTGACCGATCCGGCCCCGGTGGCGTCGGCGGTGAAGTCCAGCCACACCTCGTTCTCCGGGTTCGCATAGGCGGGGTCGACGGACGGCTTCTGAGGCCCGGCGGCCGGATCGACCCGGTTCTGGTAGTGCGGCCCGGCGCCGGCCGGATCCGCGGTGCACGGGTTGTTGTGCAGGTGAGCCCCGTAGGCCCGCCCCGGCACCAGCCCACTCACCGTCACGGCCACGCTGACCCCGCCGGCGGCCTCGGTGACGGCGACCTCAGCGGTGGCCCCGACCGGCACTGCGGTGGTGTCGTAGGTGACGGCGGTCGCGCCTTCCCGCCACGTCCGGAAGCTGCCCGTGGTCACCGCCGCCGGAACCAGGGCGGCGCCCGCGGAGGTCGAAGGCTCGATCACGACGGCGCGGCCGGTGGCCGAGGCGCTGCTGCACCCGGCGAGCAGAATGGGCGCCACCATAAGGACAATTCCTCTATTCATCGCCAAATCATCCCAAAGTCACCTCCGTAACTACCCATCTCACCCCCTCCTCGGCCGCCGGTGACGTGAGAAGCTGCGGTCATGGGCTACGCGATGGTGATGGGTGAGGCGCTGATCGACCTGCTGGAGGCGGAGTCCGGCGGGGAGCAGATCTATCGCCAGGCGATCGGTGGCGCGCCGCTCAACGTGGCGGTGGCGGTGGCGCGGCTCGGTGGCGCCGTCGAGTACGCCGGATCGCTCAGCGAGGACGTGCTCGGCGAGCGGATGGCGGCCTTCCTGCACGAGGCCGGCGTGGGCGGTCGCGGGATCACCCGGGTGAAGGCGCCGACGACCCTGGCGGTGACGACGTTCGAGGGCGCCGAGCCGACGTTCACGTTCTACGGTGAGCCGCCGTCCTACGCCCTGCTCGGGCCGGACGACGTGGACCTCGGGCGGGTCGAGGAGGCGAGTGTCCTCTACGCCGGGTCGATCTGCCTGCTGCGGGAGCCCTTCCGGTCGGCGGCGCGGGCGGCTTGGCGGGTGCGGGGGCCGCTGAGGGTGTTCGATCCGAACGTACGACCGACCCTGCTTCCTGATCAGAAGGCGATCGACGAGCTCAGGACCCTGGTCGACGAGTTCACGAGCACCGCCGACCTGGTGAAGCTCAGCATCGCCGACGCCGTCGTCCTGTACGGAGAGGACGACCCGGCGAAGGCAGCCTCCAGGATCCGAGCAGCAGCGAAGGTCATCACCTGTGGCAGTAGAGGTGCCTACGTCGCATTCGGTGATCATGGAACGATGCTCGACGCGCCGGAGGTCGACGCCATCGACGCGACCGGCGCCGGCGACTCGGTGATGGGCGCGCTCGTCACCCGGCTGCTGAGCAGCGGCGCCCCGCGGAGTCTCCACGACCTGGAAGGCCATGTGAGGTTCGCCCTGGCCGTCGCCGGACTGGTCTGTGAACGCCCCGGCGGCGCCACCGCCATGCCGACCGCCGCCGAGCTCACCGCCCGGTGGGGAGATCTAACCTAGTGCCCGCGCGATGAACTGCTGACGGTCGAGCACCACCCGCTCGATCCGGACCTCGGCGACGACCGTGTTCCCGTCCTGGACGGTCACGTCGAAGAACAGTTTCGGCCCGTCCACCTTGGTCAGCGTCGCCTGCGCCACCACGACCCGTCCGACGGGCGTGGGCGCGCGGTGCGAGACCTCCGCCCGGCTGCCGACGGTGGTGACGCCACCGGGGATCTGCCGGGCGGTGGCGGCCACCGTCGCGGCCTCGGCGAGGGCCAGTACGCGCGGCGTCCCGAGCACCGGCACGTCACCGGAACCGAGGGACTGCGCGGTGTCGGCGTCGGTGACCGTCAACTCGACCCGGGCACTCATACCCGGCGCGAACTCCGGAGACTCCATGGCCACAGCTTAAACGCGGACCACCGCCCCGGCGTCTCCCGAAATGGCGCGGCCCCGGCGCCTATCGGGAACGGGCGGCGCGGGCCCGCAGCGCCAGCTGTTCGGCGATCGCGTAGGCCTCGTTGAGGTCCCGATCGTGCGCCACCCCGGAGCGCCCGCCGGCGGTGTCCGCATAGACGGTCCCGAGCCCGAGCATCCGCTGCAGCGGACCTTGGACGACCCGCACGCTCTGCATCCGTGCGTAGGGCACCAGGCTCACCTCACGGGTGATCCGCCCCTGCCGGGTCACGAACACGTCGGGGGTCAGCCCGGCGCCGTAGTACCGCAGCGCCACCGGGTGCAGCCAGCGAGCGCGAGCGGGCGGCGGCGAGGTGGCGAGGGTGGCCAGATCGACGCCGGGCAGGACCTCACCGACGAGGGTCCGGGCGGTGGCGATGTCGCCGACCGGCATCAGGCGGTCGGAGCTCTTGTCGTCGCCGGGTTCGGGACCGCTGTACCCGGCGATGTCGAGCCGCAGGTTCAGCCAGCGGGCCTTGCGCCACAGGAACGGCCAGACGATCCGGACGGTCTGGACCCGGTACGGCGGCACGACCTGATTACGGGTCTCGGTCAATCCGTAGTGCAGGACCAGCCGCCGGTCGTGGTCACGGCTGAGCCGGAAGTCCCAGTCGCCGAGGACCCGCCGGATCGGCTGGAGCAGCACGCCGGCCATCGCGGTCATGGTGCTGGCGATGCCGATGAACGTCCACGATCCCTCCATCACGAATTGCGTGACGACCCACGCGATACCGATCGGCAGGAAGAAGGCCTGCGGCGTGAGCAGCTGACTGACCAGCAGATCCGTGTTCTTGACGCGATAGAGGGGGGCCTCGGCGGGGGTCATGGCGGCGGCTCCGGCCGCCGGGTGCGTGCTTGATGCGGCCGGAGCGGATGTCGTACGTCCGGACAGCGCCAGAAGACGCTCCCGCAGAACAGCGGCCTCCCGCACCGTGAGGTAGGCGAGGGGTGCCTCGGTCTTGCCGCCGCCGACCACTTCGAGGCGGAGTTCGGCGAGCCCGGTGATCTGGGCCAGCAGCGGACGGCGGAGTTCCACCGCCTGCAGCCGGTCGAGCGGGATGGCCCGGTTGCGCCGCCAGATGAGCCCTTCGGCGATCCGCAGTTCGCGGCCGATCACCTGGTAGCCGGTGTTCCACCAGCCGATCACCGAGAAGATCACGACACCGACGGCCAGGGCCGCCACCACCATCGCGAAATGGGTGGGCCCGAGCTGCGAGAGCGTCTGCCAGGACAGCGCCGCCACGATCACCACGATGCTCTTGGCGCCACTGAGCAGCGGACTGAGCGGATGCAACCGCTGCCGCTTCTCCAGCCCGGCCCCGGGATCCTGTACCGGCGGCACACCGGGCGCCCACCCCGCTGCCGGCGGAGCCCCCTGAGAAGCGTCACCGACCGTCGAACCGGTTTCCGGCGCCGATCCGTCCCAGCCCTGCGAAGGGCCGGCTTCCGGCGCCGAGCCGTGCCATCCGTGCGGCGGGCCGGATTGTGGGCCGTGCGGCGGGCCGGATTGCGGGGCGTGCGGAGGGCCGGTTTGCGGTGCCGGTGGTGTGCTGGGCGGACCGGCCGGGGACGCGGGGCCGGGTGTCGGGGCGGCGCCGGGCGGAGCTGGCGGGCCGGGCGGGCCGGGGATCTGGGGCGGGAGGCCGGCGCTGGTCACAGGCCCTCGGCCCGGTCCTCGCCGAGGGCGGTCAGCCGGTCGCGCAGGCGGGACGCCTCCTCGGGCGGCAGGCCCGGAATGCGGGCGTCACTGGCCGCCGCGGCGGTGTGCAGTTGCACGGTGGCCAGGCCGAACGCGCGCTCCAGCGGTCCAGCGGTGACGTCGACGAACTGCATCCGGGCGTAGGGGACGATCGACAGGTGGCGCACCAGGAGCCCGTGCCGGACCAGGAGGTCGTTGTCGCGTTCGGCGTACCCCCAGGCGCTCACCGCCCGCACCTCCACGACGGCGCGCCAGACGCCGAGCAGGAAGACCGCGCCGATCCCGATGAGCCAGCCGGACTGCTGCCAGACCGCCCACGCGACGGTGAGCCCGGCGATGATCACCATGACCCAGACGGCGAGGACGATCAGCTCCACGATGATCAGCTTGGGCGAGACCGGGCGCCACTCGACGGTGTCGGGCCACGGTTCGAGGGCATCGACGGGATTCGGCGGCTGGCTCACAACGTGAAGCCTAGGAGATGACCGCATCCGATGCTGCCGTGAAGGGCGTGACCTCACGCAGGAAGCCGCGCGCGTCGAGGAAGGCGCCGAGCGTCTCCCGATGATCACCGCAGGCCAGCCACGTCTTGCGGCGGTCGGGGGTGTGCAATTTCGGATTGTTCCAATGCAGCTGCCAGACGGCCGCGGCGCGGCAGCCTTTGGACGAGCACTGGGGTATGAGTTCCTCAACCATTCTCAGAACCTAACGAATGGGCTGAATGGGAGGACGAGAAGTTAGCGCCGGGCGGCCACGGGGGAAGCCGCCCGGCGACAAGGGAAATGCTACACGCTTCAAATCCGAACGGATCCACCCGATGACGGTGCCCGTTCCGGCGGATCGCGCATAAAGATCAACACGACCGGCCTCTTGCGCCCTCCGGCAATCGGTGACTGCGAGGTGACGCCTCGATGCCTAGGCTGAGGGCGCACACCGCCGCGACTTCTTAGGAACCTCTCAGCCGTGTGGTGTTGTCTGTCGTGTAAGTCTTGGACTGTCGGCATCCATGCCGGCGCATCACAACCGCTTGTGGAGGACCGGTGGCGCAGCCGAGCACGCCCGAGACCGAGATCAGTGCCGACGCCTCGGTGCCGACGCCGCCCGCAGCGGTGCCGCCGTCGCAGGACGCGACCCAGCTCGAGCGGGCGATGTTCGAGGTCAAGAGGGTCATCGTCGGTCAGGACCGGATGGTCGAGCGGATGTTCGTGGCGCTGCTGGCCCGCGGTCACTGCCTGCTCGAGGGCGTCCCCGGCGTGGCGAAGACTCTGGCCGTGGAGACCCTGGCCAAGGTGGTCGGCGGTTCGTTCTCCCGGGTGCAGTTCACTCCCGACCTGGTCCCGGCCGACATCGTCGGCACCCGGATCTACCGGCAGTCGAGCGAGCAGTTCGACGTGGAGCTCGGCCCGGTCTTCGTCAACTTCCTGCTCGCCGACGAGATCAACCGCGCGCCGGCGAAGGTGCAGTCCGCCCTGCTCGAGGTGATGGCCGAGCACCAGGTGTCGATCGGCGGCAAGAGCCACACGGTGCCCGACCCGTTCCTGGTGATGGCCACGCAGAACCCGATCGAGCAGGAGGGCGTCTACCCGCTGCCCGAGGCACAGCGCGACCGCTTCCTCATGAAGATCATCGTGGGTTACCCGACGGACACCGAGGAACGCGAGATCGTCTACCGGATGGGCGTGAGCGCGCCGGAGCCGAAACAGGTCTTCACCCCGGCCGATCTCCTGGCCCTGCAGAAGCGCGCCGACCAGGTGTTCGTGCACAACGCCCTGGTCGACTACACGGTCCGGCTGGTGCTCGCCACCCGCGCCCCGGCCCAGCACGGCATGCCCGACGTGGCGCAGCTGATTCAGTACGGCGCTAGTCCCCGCGCCTCCCTCGGCATCGTCCGGGCGACCCGCGCGCTGGCCCTGCTCCGCGGCCGTGACTACGCGCTGCCGCAGGACCTGCAGGACATCGCGCCGGACATCCTGCGGCACCGCCTGGTGCTCAGCTACGACGCCCTCGCCGACGACATCCCGGCCGACCACATCGTCGCCCGGATCATGCAGACCGTCCCGATGCCCTCGGTGGCGTCCCGCCAGGGCACGTCCCCACACCCCGGCGCGAACGGCAACGGCGTCCAGCCGACGAGCGGCGTCCCCGCCTTCGAGAACCGCCAGCCGTTCCCGCAGGCCGGCGGCTGGCCCGGCCAGCAATGAGCCACCCGGGCCAGGCGCCCGCGACAGGCCAGGCGCCCGCGACAGGCCAGGCATTTGCGGCAGGTCAGGCGCCCGCGACGGGCCAGGCGCCCGCGACGGGCCAGGCGTCCGCGACGGGCCAGGCGTTTGCGGCGGGTCAGGCGTACACAGCGGGCCAGCCGTATGCGGCGGGCCAGCCGTACGCGGCGGACCAGGGGCAGGGATTCGCGGCCGGCTCGGGTCACGCGGCCGGGCAACCCCCGGCGGCCGGCGCGGGCGGGCGCTCCGGGGACGGCGGGGAGACGGCCCGGGCCGAGGCGGTGCTGGGGCGGCTGCAACTGCTGGTCACCCGGAAGCTGGACGGTCTGCTGCAGGGTGACTACGTCGGCCTGCTGCCCGGCCCGGGCACCGAGGCGGGCGAGTCCCGGGAGTACCGCCCCGGCGACGACGTGCGCCGGATGGACTGGCCGGTCACCGCACGCACCACGCTGCCGCATGTGCGCCGCACGGTGGCCGACCGGGAGCTCGAGACCTGGATGGCGGTCGACCTCTCGGCCAGCCTGGACTTCGGCACCGCCCGCTGGCTCAAGCGTGACCTCGTCGTCGCGGCGGCCACGGCCATCACCCATCTGACCGCGCGCGGCGGGAACCGGATCGGGGCGGTCGTCGGCACCGGCTCCGGCGTACCGGACAAGGGTGAAAGGCGCTGGTGGCGCAAGGCGGCGACGCAGGCCGGGCCACCGCCGGGCCCGCCGATGGCCCGGATGCCGGCGCGGCCGGGGCGCAAGGAGGCGCAGGGGCTGCTGCGCGCGATCGCCCGGACGCCGATCCGGCCGGGGCGCGCCGACCTGGGTGAGCTCATCGACGCGCTGAACCGTCCTCCGCGCCGCCGGGGCGTCGCCGTGGTGATCAGTGACTTCCTGGCGCCGGTGGAGGGCTGGGCCCGGCCGATACGCAAGCTGGGGGTCCGGCACGACGTGCTGGCGATCGAGGTGGTCGACCCGCGCGAGCTGGAGTTGCCGGACGTCGGGGTGCTGACCCTCGCCGACCCGGAGACCGGCGCGCTGCACGAGGTGCAGACCGCCGATCCGCGACTGCGCCAGAAGTACGCCGAGGCGGCCGGTGAGCAGCGGGCCGGGATCGCCCGCGCGCTGCGTGCCGCCGGCGCCGCCCACCTGAGGCTGCGCACCGACACCGACTGGCTGCTCGACATGGTCCGTTTCGTGGCCGCTCAGCGCCACGCCCGTACCCGAGGGACCACACGATGATCCGTTTCCTGGAACCGTGGTGGCTGCTGACGCTGCTGCCGGTCTTCGCGATGGCCGGCGCGTACGTCTGGCGCCAGTTCCGCAAGCGCAACTACGCGATGCGCTTCACCAACGTCGACCTGCTGCGCACCCTGGCGCCGAAGGGCCTGGGCTGGCGCCGGCACGTCTCGGCGGCGGCCTTCCTGCTGATGCTCGGCGCGCTGGCGGCGGCGACCGCCCGGCCGAGCGTCGACACCGAGCAGCCGCTCGAACGCGCGACGGTGATGCTCGCCATCGACGTCTCGCTCTCGATGCAGGCCGACGACGTGGCGCCGAGCCGGATCGAGGCGGCGCAGGAGGCGGCGAAGGCGTTCGTGAGCGAGTTGCCGCCGACGTACAACCTGGGACTCGTCTCGTTCGCGAAGGCGGCGAACGTGCTGGTCTCGCCGACCAAGGACCGGTCGGCGGTGATCTCTGCGATCGACGGGCTGACGCTGGCCGAGGCGACGGCGACCGGTGAGGCGGTCTTCACCTCGCTGGACGCGATCCGCTCGGTGCCGTCGGACGGCGCGGACGGTGCTCCGCCGGCCCGGATCGTGCTGCTGTCGGACGGCTACCGCACGTCCGGCCGGTCGATCGAGGACGCGGCGACCGCCGCCTCGCAGGCGAACGTGCCGGTCTCCACGATCGCGTTCGGCACCGACACGGGCGTGGTGGACATCCGTGGTTCGGTGCAGCGGGTGCCGGTGGACCGGCTGTCGCTGCAGGATCTGGCGGAGAACACGAAGGGCTACTTCTACGAGGCCGCCTCGGTGAGCGAGCTCAAGCAGGTCTACGAGGACATGGGCAGCTCGATCGGGCACCGGACGGAGCCGCGTGAGGTGACCCAGTGGTACGCCGGGGCCGGTCTGCTGCTCGGCCTGATCGGCGCCGCTCTGAGCCTGCTCTGGACCTCGAGACTGCCTTAGGGCGTGCTGTGCGCGAGGACGAAGAGCATGACCACCCAGGCGGAGAGGAGGGTGAATCCGAGGGGCGCAACGAGGTTCTTCATGATGAGTCCAACTTCCGCTGGTGACTGAGCGAGGAAGAACGCGCAGGTCACGTCGCGGCCGAGCCCGCACCCGGGTCGCGGCGCACGCGACGGAAGCCGGCCGAGAGCCGGTGGGTGCTGGGTGGGAGAAGTCTGGTCAGCGGTCAGAAACGCTGACGAGCGTCCCGGCCACGACTAGGAGGATCGCTATCTCGCACAGCGATCACCTCCGTAGCTCGTTGCGGCCTGGGAACAGTCAGGGAGCGTACCCCTTAAGCCACGCTTAAAGAAATCGGGTCACTCCAAAGGCTACTCGCCGGCCGCCACGAGCCCGGTCTCGTACGCCAGCACCACCGCCTGCGCCCGGTCCCGCAGATCGAGCTTCGCGAGGATCTTGCCGATGTGCGTCTTCACGGTCTGCTCGGCGACGACCAGGTCAGCGGCGATCTCCTGGTTCGAGCGGCCGCGTGCGATCAGCCGCAGCACGTCGGTCTCCCGCGGGGTGAGGGCGTTCAGCTGCACCGGGCGTGGCCGGTTGCGGTGCGGGCGGGCGGCGAACTCGGCGATCAGCCGGCGGGTCACCGACGGGGCCAGCAGTCCTTCGCCGGCGGCGACCACCCGGACGGCGTCGACCAGGGCGTTCGCGGGCGCGTCCTTGAGCAGGAAGCCGCTCGCACCGGCCCGCAGCGCCTCGTAGACGTAGTCGTCGAGATCGAACGTCGTGAGAATCAGCACACGGGGGCCGCCCGCGAGCCGCCGGGTCGCCTCCAAACCGTCCATGATCGGCATCCGGACGTCCATGAGCACCACGTCCGGCGCCAGTGTGCGGGCCGCCGTGACTGCCTCCGCGCCGTTCGCTGCGTCGCCGACGACGAGCATGTCGGGCTGGGCGGCGAGCAGCGCGCCGAACCCCTGCCGGACCATGGCCTGGTCGTCAGCGATGAGTACCTTGATCATTCGACCGTCCTCTGCCGGGGGATTCTCGCGACGACCCGATAGCCGCCTTCGCCGTCCGGCCCGGCGGCGAGCTCGCCGCCGAGCAGTTCGACCCGTTCGCGCATGCCGATCAGCCCGTGCCCGCTGCCTTCCGGCGCGTCGGTGGTCAGCGCGTTGCGCACGACCAGCTCCAGGGTCGCCGAGGAGGCGCGGGCTTCGAGGCGCACCGGGCCACCGGGCGCGTGCCGGGCCGCGTTGGCGAGGGCTTCCTGCACTATCCGGTACGCCGTGAGCCCCGCCGCCTCCGGCAACCCGCCGATCTCCGGCAGTTCGGCGCTGACGGGTAGGCCCGCGCGCTGCGCGGTCGTCACCAGTTCGGCGATCCGGTCGTACCCGGGCTGGGGCTCTTTGATCGTCTGTTCCTGATCGGCGCGCAGCACGCCCAGCAGCCGCCGCATGTCGGTGAGCGCTTCCCGGGCCGCCGCAGCGATCGCCGTGAGCTCCTGCTTCGCGGCGTCCGGCAGGCCTTCCACCCGGTACGGCGCGGTCTCCGCCTGCACCGCGATCATGGACATGTGGTGCGCCACCACGTCGTGCATCTCCCGCGCGATCCGGGCCCGCTCCTCCAGGATCGCCCGCCGCGCCCGTTCCAGCTCGGTGAGCTCGGACTGTTCCTCGATCAGCTCACGGGTGCGCCGGCGCCGGGAGAGGATGTCGCCGATCGCCGCGACCGCCACGACGAGCAGCGCGGCGCCCCAGGCGTTGGCGTCCGGCGCGAAGAGGAAGATCGGGATCAGGGTGAGGGTGACGGCCCAGATCGTCACCTGCGACTCGTTCGTCGCGGCGAGCCGCCAGAGCACGAAGAGGGCGCCGATGATCTGGACGGTGTTCCACGGCCACGGCTCGGCCGGCGTCGCGTTGATCGTGCCGGCGAACAGCATCAGGAAGACGAGACGCCAGGCCAGGACCGGCCAGCGGTACGCCACCGCGACCGGCAGCACCGAGCCCACAGCGATCAGGAGGTCGAGCGGGACAGGCAGTTCCCGGACCGAGGCGATGTATTGACCGGCGGTCAGCCCGAGCCCGGCGAGGGCGAGGAGGATGAGCGGCAGAGCGTTGCGCAGCCATCGACGCTGAGCCGGTGGCCTGGGAGTTTCCCTCTTGAACGTTAGGTAAGTCAGCGGCCCCGTCACGCCGCGCCGTGCGGTAGGGCCGTTAGTCTCCATTCCCAGCAGGTTAGGACCAGTTGTCGAAGGAGTTGGGTGCAGTGGCTCGGACCGTTCTGGTGACCGGAGGAAACCGCGGCATCGGCCTGGCCATCGCCCAGGCTTTCGCGAAGCAGGGTGACCGGGTCGCCGTGACCCACCGCGGGTCGGGCGCGCCGGAGGGCTTGCTCGGCGTGCAGTGCGACATCACCGACGCGGCCGCCGTCGACGCCGCCTTCACGTACGTGGAGAACGAGCTCGGCCCGGTCGAGGTCCTGGTGGCGAACGCCGGCATCACCGACGACACGCTGCTGCTGCGGATGAGCGAGGAGCAGTTCGAGCGGGTCATCGACACCAACCTGACCGGCTCCTACCGGGTCGCGAAGCGGGCCAGCGCCAAGATGCTGCGCGCCAAGTGGGGCCGCCTGATCTTCATCTCCTCGGTCGTCGGCCTGTACGGCGGTCCCGGCCAGGTGAACTACGCGGCGAGCAAGGCCGGCCTCGTCGGCATGGCCCGCAGCATCACCCGCGAGCTGGGCAGCCGCAACATCACCGCGAACGTGGTGGCGCCGGGCTTCATCGAGACCGAGATGACGGCCGTCCTCCCGGAGTCGCGCAAGGCGGAGATCATCAAGTCGGTTCCCGCCGGGCGCCTCGCCAGCACGGACGAGGTCGCCGCCGCGGTGACGTTCCTGGCCAGCGACAGTGCGGCGTACATTTCGGGCGCCGTGCTGCCGGTCGACGGTGGCCTCGGTATGGGCCACTGATTCTTTTTCAGGAGAGTAAGAAATTGTCTGGACTTCTTGCCGGTAAGCGGCTGCTCATCTCGGGTGTCATCACCGACGCCTCGATCGCGTTCTCGGCGGCGAAGGTCGCCCAGGAGAACGGCGCCACCGTGGTGCTGACCGGCTTCGGCCGGATGTCGCTGGTCGAGCGGATCGCCAAGCGGCTGCCCGAGCCGGCCCCGGTGATCGAGCTCGACGTGACGAACCAGGAGCACCTGACCGGGCTGGCCGACAAGGTCCGCGAGCACGTCGACGGGCTGGACGGCGTCGTCCACTCGATCGGCTTCGCCCCGCAGTCCTGCCTCGGCGGCGGCTTCCTCGACGCACCGTGGGAGGACGTCGCGACCGCGCTGCACATCTCTACGTTCTCCTACAAGTCGCTGGCCATGGCGGCGCTGCCGCTGATGGGCCGGGGCGGCTCGGTCGTCGGCCTGACCTTCGACGCGACGGTGGCGTGGCCGGTCTACGACTGGATGGGCGTCGCGAAGGCCGGCCTGGAGTCCGCGAACCGCTACCTCGCCCTGCACCTCGGCGAGAAGGGCATCCGCAGCAACCTGGTCTCGGCCGGTCCGCTGCGCACCATGGCCGCCAAGTCGATCCCCGGCTTCGAGCAGTTCGAGGAGGCCTGGCAGACCCGGTCGCCGCTGGGCTGGGACCTGACCGACCAGGAGCCGGCCGCGAAGGCGGTCTGCGCGCTGCTCTCCGACTGGTTCCCGGCCACCACGGGTGAGGTTGTCCACGTCGACGGGGGTTACCACGCGATCGGCGCGTAAGTCGGTGGCAGGATGGTCGGGTGGTATACGACGCCTTCGTCCTGCTCTCCTTCGGCGGGCCCGAGAAGCCCGATGACGTGATGCCGTTCCTGCGCAACGTGGTGCGCGGGCGCGGAGTTCCGGACGAGCGCCTCGCCGAGGTGCGTGAGCACTACATGCACTTCGGCGGGGTCTCACCGATCAATCAGCAGTGCCGTGACCTGCTGACGGCCGTGGGCGAGGAGTTCGGTCGCCACGGCATCGACCTGCCCCTCTACTGGGGCAATCGCAACTGGCACCCGATGCTCGCCGACACCGTGGCGCAGATGCGCGACGACGGGGTCGAGCGGGCGCTGGGCTTCGCCACCAGCGCGTACGGCGGATACTCCTCCTGCAAGCAGTATTGGGAGGACATCGCGGCGGCGCGCAAGGCGGTCGGCCCGGGTGCGCCGCAGATCCTGAAGCTGCGCCAGTTCCACGATCACCCCGGGTTCGTCGAGCCGAACATCGAGGCGGTACGCGACGCGCTCGCTACCCTCGACCCGGCCCGCCGGGCCACCACCCGGCTGGTCTTCACGGCCCACTCGATCCCGGTCAGCATGGCGAACACGGCCGGCCCGACCGGCGGCCGCTACACCGCTCAGCTCGAGGAGACCGCCCGCCTTGTGCACGCCGCGGCGGCGTCCGACCTCGGCTACGACGTGGTCTGGCAGAGCCGCTCCGGCCCGCCGCACATCCCGTGGCTGGAGCCGGACATCAACGACCATCTGGAGGCGCTCGCCGAGAAGGGCGTGACCGACGTGGTGGTCAGCCCGATCGGGTTCGTCTCCGACCACCTCGAAGTCATCTGGGACCTCGACAACGAGGCGAAGGACACGGCGGCCCGGCTCGGCCTCGGCTACGCCCGGGCGGCCACCGCCGGTACCCACCCCCGGTTCGTCGCGATGGTGCGCGAGCTGGTCCAGGAGCGGACCGCCGAGGCACCGCACACCAAGATCGGTACGCTCCCGACCTGGGACTTGTGTCCCACCGACTGCTGCACGCCCCCACAGCGACGAGGAGCCCCCGCATGAAGGAACGCAAGGCCATCGAGAGCTGGCTCACCGACATGGACGGCGTGCTCGTCCACGAGGGTGTGCCAGTACCGGGGGCGCCCGAGTTCGTGAACCGGATGAAGGAGTCCGGCAAGCCGTTCCTGATCCTCACCAACAACTCCATCTACACGCCGCGTGACCTGCAGGCCCGTCTCAACCGGATGGGTTTCGACGTGCCCGAGCAGTCGATCTGGACGGCCGCGCTGGCGACCGCCCAGTTCCTCTCCGACCAGCGGCCGGGCGGCACCGCGTACGTGATCGGCGAGGCCGGCCTGACCACCGCGATGCACGCCTCCGGTTACGTGCTCACCGAGTTCGAGCCGGACTACGTGGTGCTCGGCGAGACCCGGACGTACAGCTTCGAGGCGATAACGAAGGCGATCCGGCTGATCAACGGCGGCGCCAAGTTCATCTGCACCAACCCGGACGCCACCGGCCCGTCGAACGAGGGCCTGCTCCCGGCCGCCGGCTCGGTCGCCGCGATGATCTCCAAGGCGACCGGCGTGCGGCCGTACTTCGTCGGCAAGCCGAACCCGATGATGATGCGCTCGGCGCTCAACGCGATCGGCGCGCACAGCGAGACCACCGCGATGATCGGCGACCGGATGGACACCGACGTCCTCTGCGGCCTCGAAGCCGGCCTGGAGACGATCCTGGTGCTCACCGGCATCAGCAGCCGGATGGAGAGCGAGACCTATCCGTACCGGCCGTCCCGCATCGTCAACTCGGTCGCCGACCTGATCGACGAGATCTGATCATCATCGGTACGAGGGTGAGCAGCACCGCCAGGACCGCGGCCGTCCCGGCCAGCCGGGGAAGGTCGCGGTCCCGCCACCAGACGAGCGGGAGCCCGGCATAGGGCACCCGCCATCGGCTCACGCCGGTCACCGCGCTCACCGGCACGGGGGTGACGTCGGCCGTACGGTTGGCGTCGCCCTTCGTCACGAGCAGGCCGTCCGCGGTGATGGTGGATATGCGGTGCAGCGTCGAGCGGCCGGGCCGGTCCGGGCTGCGGAAGCGGACGACGCGGCCCGGGGCGATCGATCTCCCGGCCGGCGGCGCGGTGATCACCACGTCGCCGGTCTCCACGGCCGGGCTCATCGAACCGCTCACCACGACCGACGCCGACCAGCCCTCGGACAGCGGGGTCAGCGCCGCGAGGACCAGGCCGCAGACGGCGGCTTTGACGATCACAGTCTTCCGTTCGGCGGGTGCGGGAGGGGTCTGAGCCGCTTGATAGCGTCGCTGTCGTGCCTGCTTGGGAAGAGTCCTATCTGGGTCAGCTGCGGGAGATCGCCGGACCGGACCGTGTCCTCATGACGGTCGGCGCCCGCGCCGTCCTCCGTGATCCGGACGGCCGCGTCCTGCTGATCAAGCGGAGTGACAACGGGCGGTGGGCGCTGCCGGCCGGGACCATGGAACTCGGCCAGACGCTGCACGACTGCGCGATCCGCGAGACCGACGAGACCACCGACGCGGCCTTCTACCCGGTCGGCGCCTTGCCCGACGGCACCACCCATTCGGTACACGCCTCCCTGGCCGACCTGGCCCGCTTCGAGGCCGGCGCACCCTTCCTGCTCGCATGACCGCTGCCCTGGAAGTCGTGGCCGCCGCCTGGATCTGCGTCCGCGATCGTCGCGTGCTCGTGGTGCGTGCCGGCGGCTCCGACGCGTTCTACCTGCCCGGCGGCAAACCCGAGCCGGGCGAGACGCACGCCGAGGCGGCAGCCCGCGAAGCCCTGGAGGAAGTGGGCATCCCGGTCGACCCGGCCGGCCTGCGCCCCTTCGTCACGATCGAGGCGCCCGCTCACAACCGGCCGCCCGGCACCCGCGTCCGCCTGATCACCTTCACCGGCGACGACGTGTCCTCCTGCCACGCCGACCCCGCTCCGGCGAACGAGATAGCCGAGCTCGCCTGGTTCACGACAGCCGACAGCGACCGCTGCGCTCCGGCGATCCAGCTGCTGCTGGCCGAGTTGCGAGACGCCAACCAGATCGACTGATCGTCCTCCTGGCCCCGGGCGTCCGCGAGCCGTAGCTGGAGCACGTTCCGGGGCTGCGGCGACTTGGGGACGGCTGTGACGTATTGCTGTCGGCAAGGCCGAGGCACAGCCACGAGTCACAGCCGCCTCGACTCGGCTGTGGCTCATTGCTGTGTGGTGTCCCGAACATCCGCCATGAAGCACAGCCGAGCTGGACGGCCGCGCGGTGTGTCTGAGTGAGGCACAGCTGGGCGGGTTGAGGTATGGCCGAGCGCGAACTAGGGACGCGGGCGACCGCTGAACCAGCGGGTTGCCATGGCGGTGTGGATGCTGAAGCCGAGTTCGGTGGGGCCGTAGAGCACCTCCCGGGCCGGTGCCTCCAGGGTGTCCAGAGGCGGGGGCAGGGCCGCGGCGCTCGGCAGGGCCGGGAGCAGGGCGAAGATCAGGATGGTGCCGTCCGGGGCGCTGATCGTGTCGAAGAGGGTGACCGCCGCGGGGTCGGCCACCACGGCTGTCTCTTCGACGAGTTCGCGGACGGCGGCGGCCTGCCAGGTCTCGCCCACTTCGATGAAGCCGCCGGGCAGGGCGAGGCGGCCCTCAGCCGGTGGCAGGCCGCGGCGGACGGCGAGGAGACCGGTGCCGACCGGCTGGACTGCTACGGCGACCGGGCTGGGATTGCGGTAGCTGATCTCGCCGCAGGCCCGGCAGTGGCGCGGCCACGGCTGGCCGGGCAGGTAGCGTGCGCCGCAGAAGGTGCAGTGCGCATGCTTGTCCGGCATGCGCTCAGGGCCGTAGCGGCGCATTGCAGGCCGCCACCAGGGCCTGCCGGCAGGCGGCGGTCAGGGGTCGCAGCGCGGCGTCGCGGGCCTGCGCCTCGAAACCGTTCACGGCGCCGCCCGGCGCGTTCGTCTCGGCGAGGGCGAGGACCTGGTCGAGGACGCTGGCGCGGGCGAAGAGCCGGCGGGAGCGGGGGTCGAAGCCGGGTGGCAGGGTCGCGGTGCTCTCCGGGCGGCGCAGGGCTTGCAGGGCGCCGGCGAGTTCCGGTTTCCACTGAGCCACGTCCAGTTTGGTGAGCGCCGTCGTCGCCTCGCCGAGGGCGGCGGTCAGCTCGGCTTCGGCTTCGGCGGCGCCCATCTGGAAGACCTGGCGGTGTTCGGGCGCCGGGTGGAATCGCCACAGCACCGTCTCGAACTCCACGCCGGACCCGGACGTGTGCCGCCGGACCTCGGGCACCACCCCGAACTCACGAGTCATCACCGCTTCGCCGGCGAGCAGCGCGGCGCCGGTCAGGTCGCTGGGCCCGGGCAGGCCACGGGGATCGCCGGGGGCGGGCAGCACCAGCCGGATCTCGTCGGGGTGCAGTTTCGCGAAGGCCGGAAGGGCCTGGGCGAGCGGCACGTCGGTCCA
Organism: Actinoplanes sp. OR16; assembly: GCF_004001265.1. GTDB lineage: Bacteria > Actinomycetota > Actinomycetes > Mycobacteriales > Micromonosporaceae > Actinoplanes. The sequence goes on from NZ_AP019371.1 coordinate 4,143,528, forward strand.
GGTGCCGGGCGCGTCGGAGACCAGGTGCTCCTCGCCGGCGGCGATCTCGTCGGCGAGCTCGTCGAACGGCACGAGGCCGGCACGCCAGGCGCGCACCCAGGCGACGAACCTGGTGGACCGGCGGGCGGTACGAGTGGCCGCCCCAGTTGCGGGTGACATGCGAGCAAGGGTACGTGCCGGTACGGAAGGTTGTCTCGGCTCGGAGCGTCACCGCCGGTGTGTTCGTGATCGCGGGTTACCGTGCGGGACATGTATGGGGAGGATGTGCTCGCGGGCGGCCGGCGGCGCCGGAAGCCGATACCGGAGGTGGATGCGGAACCGGACCTGGTCGTCGAGGACGCCGACTCCGGGTTCTGCGGCGCGGTCGTCGGTTTCGAGCTGGGCGCGGTGGTGCTGGAGGACCGGTTCGGGAAGCGCCGGAACTTCCCTCTGACACCGGGTGCGTTCCTGCTCGACGGCGTGCGCGTCACTCTCAGGAAGGCCGCGCCCAAGGCGGCACCGGGACAACGAAGGATCACCGCCTCCGGCTCGATCGCCGTGGACAACGTCAAGGCGCAGGTGGCGAAGGCCAGCCGGATCTGGGTGGAGGGCATCCACGACGCCGCCCTGGTCGAGCGGATCTGGGGCGACGACCTGCGCATCGAGGGTGTCGTGGTGGAGCCGCTCGACGGCATCGACGATCTGGCAGCGGCGGTCGCCGAGTTCCGGCCGGGGCCGCGGCGCAAGCTCGGTGTGCTCGTCGACCACCTGGTTCCGGGTTCCAAGGAGAGCCGGATCGTCGCCGCCGTGAAGCACCCGGACGTGCTGGTGACCGGTCATCCGTACGTGGACATCTGGCAGGCGGTGAAGCCGGAGCGGGTCGGTCTGCGTGCCTGGCCGGTGATCCCGCCGGGCCGTCCGTGGAAGGAGGGTGTCTGCGAGGCGGCGGGTGTCCGCGAGCCGGCCGACATGTGGCGCCGGATCCTGGGGTCGGTCTCCAGTTACAAGGACGTCGAGACGCCGTTGATCAACTCGATGGAACGGCTGATCGATTTCGTCACCGTGATGGAGGACTGAGCGCAGCCCCCATCCGGGCGGCGGCCTCGATCAGACGGTCCGGGGGGTGGGCCGCGTAGCCGATCACGAGGCCGGGCGGCCCGGGGCGCTGCCGGTGCCAGGTGAGCGGGTGGACCAGCACCCCGGTGGCCGCGATCCGTTCGGCGAGGACCGTGTCGGGCGTGTCGCCGTACCCCTCCAGCATGACCAGCAGGTGCAGGCCCGCGGCCACGCCGGTCACCCGTGAGCCGGGCAGGTGCGTCCGGAGCGCGCCGAGCAGCGCGTCCCGGCGGCGGCGCTGCCGTTCCCGGACCGCGCGCAGGTGACGTTCGTAGTCACCGGAGGTCAGCAGCTCGGCGAGGACCAGCTGCGGCAGCGCCGGATTGCCGAGGTCGGCGGCGTGTTTCGCGGCGAGCAGCGCGCCCTGCATCCGGCGGGGCGCGACGAGCCAGCCCAGGCGCATCCCGGGCGCCAGCGATTTGGAGACGCTGCCCAGGTAGGCGACCCGTTCCGGCGCGGATCCCTGGATGGCCGCGACCGGCGAGCGGTCGTAGCGGTGCTCGGCGTCGTAGTCGTCCTCGATGATCAGTCCCGGCCAGGCGAGCAGCGCGCGGCGGCGTTCCGGGCTGAGCACGACGCCGGTCGGGAACTGGTGGGCCGGCGTCAGCAGCACCGCTTCCAGGCCGGTCAGCGCGTCGGTCCGGATGCCCTCCTCGTCGACCGGCACGCCGATCGGCCGCGCTCCCCAGTAGGCGATCTGGTCGGTGGCGCCGCGCGATCCGGGGTCCTCGACGCCGATCTCGGTCACGCCCTCGGCTCGCAGGACCCGCGCGAGCAGGGCGAGACCTTGCGCGACGCCCGCGGTGACCACTACGTCGTCCGCTTCGGCCCGGATTCCCCTGGTACGGGCTAACCAGCCCACCAACGCGGCGCGGAGCCGTGGCACGCCGCCCGGGTCGCCGTACCCGAGATCGGCATGGGTCACGCCGCCGAGCACCGTCCGCTCGGCCCGTAGCCACGCGGCGCGGGGGAACGCCGACAGGTCCGGCACGCCGGGGGAGAGGTTCAGATCGATGCCGTCCGGTGTGGAGAGCGGCAGCCGCAGCTCGTCGAGGGTCTGCCGCCGGTCGACTGCCGGTCGCCGCGTCTCCGGGCGGCCGGTGATCACCGTGCCCGAGCCGGTCCGGGCCGCGGCGATGCCCTCGTCGGCGAGCCGCTGGTAGGCCTGCACCACGACACCGCGGGAGATGCCCAGCTCTTCGCTCAGGGTCCGGGTGGCGGGCAGCCTGTCGCCGGGGACGAGCCGGCCGGCGGTCACGGCGGCGCGCAGGCCGTCGGTGAGCCAGGCGGTCAGTCCCTTGGCGGGTGCGGTGTCCGGCCGCAGCTGAAGGAAGTCCGAGCCGCTGATTGGTCCAGCTCCTCGCGTACGAATTGGTCCTCGAACCGAACCATATCCCGGCGGAGGATCGGGGCGTGAAAGCGTTACCCGTGATCTCCGGAGCCGCCGGCATGGTCTTCGTCGGCGGCAGCGTGGCCGTGTCGGGGCATCTGGCCGGCGCGCCTCTGTTCACCGTGCAGGCTCTGCGGTACGCCGTCGCCTGCCTGTTGCTGCTGGCCTGGGCCCGGGTCACCGGCGCCCGGGTCCACCGCCCCCGCGGCGCCGAATGGCTCTGGCTGCTCGGCGTCACCGGCACCGGCCTGCTGCTCTTCAACGTCGCGCTGGTGCGGGGCGCCGGCCACGCCGAACCGGCGGTGCTCGGCGTGGCCGTGGCCTGCGTGCCGATCCTGCTGGCCGTCGGCGGCCCGCTGCTGGAGGGCCGCCACCCCGCGGCCCGGGTGCTGCTGGCCGCCGCCGTCGTGACGGCCGGCGCCGCGCTGGTCCAAGGTCTGGGCCGGGCCGACGGGACGGGTCTGGCGTGGGCGTTCGTGACGTTCGCCTGCGAGGCCGCGTTCACCCTGCTCGCGGTCCCGCTGCTGGGCCGGCACGGTCCGCTCGGCGTGTCCGTCCACACGACCTGGCTGGCGGCGGTCCTCTTCGGTGCCGCCGGCGTGCCGGCCGAGGGCCCGGGCGCGGTGTTCCGGCTGACCACCGCCGAGTTGCTGGCCGCCGCCTACCTGGCGGTCGCGGTGACCGCGCTGGCGTTCCTGCTCTGGTACACCTGCGTCGACCGGATCGGGGCGGGCCGGGCCGGGCTGCTCACCGGGGTGGCGCCGATCAGCGCCGCGGCGGCCGGCATGGCGCTGGGCGGGCCGGCCCCGGAACCGCTGGTCTGGCTCGGGATCGCGACGGTGGCGGCGGGCCTGGCACTGGGCCTCACCGGACGATCGGCGCGCCGAGCGGTGGTGACGGTGCCGTGACTACTGTTTCCACGCGTGAACCTGATCGGACAAGCGGTGGGCCTGTTCGCCGTCACGAACATCGACGACATCCTGATCCTGTCGCTCTTCTTCGCGCAGGGCGCCGGCCGGCCGCACCTCACCCGGACCATCGCGGCCGGGCAGTACCTGGGCTTCCTCGGCATCCTCGCGGTCGCGGTGCCGGCCGCGTTCGGGGCCACCTTCCTCCCCGATGAGGTCATCCCCTATCTGGGCCTGCTCCCGATCGCGCTGGGGGTCAAGGCGGCGGTGCAGTCCTGGCGGCACCGCCACGACGAGGAGGAATCGGCGGAGGGCGGTACCGGGCCACGGGTGCTCGAGGTCGCCGCGGTGACGTTCGCTAACGGCGGCGACAACATCGGCGTCTACGTGCCGGTCTTCGTCACCGCCGGTGCGGGCGGCATGACCGTGTACGTCGCGGTCTTCGGAGTCCTGGTGGCCGTCTGGGTGGCGGCCGCTTCCTCGCCACCCGGCCGGTGATCGCCAAGGCGCTGAGCCGCTGGGGACACGTGCTGCTGCCCGTCGTCCTGATCGGAATCGGTCTGCTGATCCTGATCGAGGGCCTCTAGGACGGAGGAGAGGCCGGCCGGCCCCTCCTCCGTTTCCGCTCAGGCCTTGTCCACCTGGTTGCCGCCCGCGTAGTCGGCCCCGCCCAGCGCCGCCGTCGGCGGGACCTGCGGCAGCGCCGACGACGACGTCTCCGCCTCGGCGGCCCGCACCTCGGCGTTCAGCCTCCGGGCCTCCGCTTCGGCGGCCTCGGCGGCTGCCGCGGCCTCACGCTCGACGGCTGCCGAGTCGACGCCGGCCGCCGGCACGTCGCCGGCCATGTTGGCGAGACCGCCCAGCGCGCCGCCCAGACCCTCCAGGGCCTTGGTCAGCTCGGTCGGGACGATCCACACCTTGTTCGCCGAGCCGTTCGCGATCTGCGGCAGCGACTGGAGGTACTGGTACGCCAGCACCTTCTGCGACGGATTCGCCTGGTGGATGGCGTCGAAGACGGTCCGGATCGCCTTCGCCTGACCCTCCGCCTGCAGGATGCGGGCCTGCCGGTCACCGTCGGCGCGTAGCACCGCGGCCTGCTTCTCGCCCTCGGCGGTGAGGATCTGGGCCGCCTTGTGACCCTCGGCGTTGAGGATCGCGGCACGGCGGTCCCGCTCGGCGCGCATCTGCTTCTCCATCGAGTCGCGGATGCTCGGCGGCGGCTCGATCGCCTTGATCTCGACGCGGGTGACCTTGATGCCCCAGCGGCCGGTGGTCTCGTCGAGGACGCCGGAGAGGTGTTTGTTGATCTCCTCGCGGCTGGTCAGGGCGCGTTCCAGGTCGAGCGAGCCGATCACGTTACGCAGGGTGGTGACGGTCAGCTGCTCTATCGCCTGGAGGAAGTGGGAGATCTCGTAGGTGGCCCGCACCGGGTCGACGACCTTGAAGTACAGCACCGTGTCGATCGAGACGACCAGGTTGTCCGAGGTGATCACGGGCTGCGGCGGGAACGAGACCACCTGCTCGCGCATGTCCACCTTGGTACGGACCGCGTCGACGAACGGCACCAGCAGGTTCAGGCCGGGCGAGAGAGTGCGCTTGTACTTGCCGAGGCGCTCGACCACGTCCATCCGCTGCTGTGGGACGATCCGTACCGACTTCACGAGGGTGGTCACCGCGAAGACCGCGATGACTATGACGAGCACCAGGATGATGGCTTCCATGACGCCTCTCTTCTCAAAGGGTGTTGCTAGACGTCGGGGACGTCGTCGCGCCAGACCAGAACGGTGGCGCCCCGAACCTTCACGACCCGCACCCGCTCGCCGGGCTGGAAGTCATCGGTGGCGTCGAACGAACGCGCCTGCCACAACTCGCCGTCGATCTTGATCATGCCTCGGGACTCGGTCACCTCGTCCACGACGGTGCCGCGCACGCCTTCCATCGCCTCGACGCCGAACGGCGTGTCGCCGGTCTCGATCGCGGGGCGGGCGTGCCGCATCACGATCGGCCGGACTGCCGCCACCGACAGGCCGGAGACCAGCGCGAAGACGATGACCTGAACGAGCAGCGGAGCCCCGATCGCGGCCGCGCCGGCGGCCGCGGCGGCGCCCGCCGCGAAGAAGATGACGAGAATCGTCGCGGTGAAGGCCTCGCCGATCACCAGCGCGATCGCGAGGACGATCCAGAGTACGGCTTCCACATCCACGATCGTGGCACGTCCACGCACGTCCGGCACATGACGATTTGGCGTAGCCGAATCGTCATCGAACAGTTAAACCCGTCAGTCCCCCCACCGAGAGGTTCCACCGTGTCGCTGCTTCCGGAGACCGCCCGCCGCGTGGACGAGATCGCCGCCCGGGCCCAATCCGCCGGCCGGGTGCCGTCGCTCGCCCTCGCGGTCGTCCGGGACCGGGCCGTGCTGCACTTCGCGGCCGCCGGTGAGCAACCCCGCCCGGACCCGAAGACGCAGTACCGGCTCGGTTCGATCACCAAGACGATCACCGCGACGCTGGTGATGCAGCTGCGCGACGAGGGGTTCTTCGCCCTGGACGACCTGCTCTACCGGCACCTGCCGGGCACCCCGATCGGCGGGGTGACGCTGCGGCAGCTGCTCGGGCACGTCTCCGGGTTGCAGCGCGAGCCGGACGGCCCGTGGTGGGAGCGCAACCCCGGCGGTACGGCCGACCAGCTGCTGGCCGGGCTCACCTACGAGAAGCTGGCCGGCGCGCCGTTCCGCCGGTACCGCTACTCGAATCTGGCGTACGGGCTGCTCGGCGCGGTCCTCGAACGGGTCACCGGGCAGAGCTGGATCGAGCTGGCCGGCAAGCGGGTCCTCGATCCGCTCGGGATGAAGCGGACCACCTACGCGCCGGTCGAGCCGTACGCCAGGGGTTACGTGGTGCACGACCTCGGCGGCGCCCTGCACGAGGAGCCGCGGCCGGACACCGGGGCGATGGCGCCGGCGGGCCAGCTGTGGTCGACCGTCACCGACATGGCCAAGTGGGCCGGGTTCCTGGCCGATCCGGCGCCGGCCGTGCTGGCCCGGGAGACCGTCGACGAGATGTGCACGCCGGTGGTCCTCAGCGACCTGGAGTCGTGGACCTCGGGGCACGGGCTGGGGCCGCAGCTGTTCCGGGTCGGGGAACGGGTCTACGTGGGTCACGGCGGTTCGATGCCCGGGTACGTGTCGCACCTCGCCGTGCACCGCCGCAGCCGGCTCGGGGTGATCGTGTTCGTGAACGCCTACGGCCTGAGCGGCGATCACGTGCGGGACGTGGCGCTGCGGACCCTCACCACCGTGCTCGACGACGAGCCTTCGGCCGTCGTGCCCTGGCGTCCGCCGGTCGTCCCGTCCGGGGAGGCCGCCGAGCTGTGCGGGCGCTGGTGGTGGATGGGCAGCGAATACGAGGTGGTCCCGGACTCGGAGGCGCTGGTGATGACCGGTCCGCATCATCGGACGCGGTTCGTCCGCGAGGCGCCGGACACCTGGCGTGGCGTGGACGGGAACAACGAGGGCGAGTTCCTGAAGGCGGTCCGCTCGGCGGAGGGCGCGGTCGAGGCTCTGGACATCGCCACGTTCGTCTACCGCCGCGAGTCGAGCCATCTGGCATAAACACCGACTTATCCTTGCTTTTCGTGAAATGGCCCACACTGTCGCGGGGTTTGGCATGCTCGTCGGAGGAACGGGCCCCACAGGAACAGGCCCTGGTGAACAGGCGGAGCCATGAGCATCAGCCAACGTCAGACCGCAAGTGGCCGGCCGCTCCGGGTGGCGCCGGCGTGGGTCGGCGCGCCCACCGCCATGGCCGGACCGGAAACGATCGGGCTGGACACGGTGCCGGTCCGGGATGCCGTGTGGATCTGGTCGGTACGCCGGTACGCCCGCCTCGCCCTCTGGGCACTTCCGGTCGCGGCCGTCCTCTACGGCTGGCTCACCCTCGGCGTCACCAGCGCACCCGGACCACTCGCGGTACGGCTGCTGGCCGGCTGGCTCGCCACCGTGTCGCTGATCGCCCTCGCCGGATTGCTGGCCGGGTCACGTACCCGGCGCTGCGCCCTCGCCGGCCTGCTCGTGACCCTCGCCGGATCGACCACGCTGGTGCCGCTCGCCGCGCTGCCCGAAGAGGCGGTGATCGAGAGCGCGCCGATCGTCACCGGTCACGTGCCCGCTCTCGTGACCGCGGCCGGGACGATCACCGGGATCGGGTTGCTGCTGCTCGGCTGGGCGGTGTTCCGGTCGAAACTGGTCAACCCGGCCGACGGCGTCCTGCTGATGCTGGCGGCCGTGGCGATCGGCTCGGAGTCCTACTCCGCCAAGCCGGTGCCGACCGTCGGCGCGCTGCTGCTGCTCGCGGCCGGGATGGGCCTGGCCTGGACCGGCGGCCGTCTCCTCCCGAAGGCATAGCGGAAACGCGATCAGACCGAGGCGAAGCGCGGAGCGGAAACGCGATCAGACCGAGGCGAAGCGGGCGGCGAACGCCACCGCTCCCATATCGCCCTCGCGCAGCCGGTCGGCGATCTCCGCCTCGCCGATCGACTCCAGGGTGCGCACCGCGAACCGGATCGCCTGCGGCTCGCGGCGAAGCAGCTGGCGGGCCAGCCGGGACTGGGTGGAGCGCAGCGTCGCGAACGCGCACATGTCCAGCGCCTTCACGAACTCCTCGGTCAGGGTTCCGGCCTGCGCGTGCTCGACGACCAGGCTCTGCAGCCAGTCCGGCCAGTAGCCGTACTTGCCGAGGACCCGGCCCGCGTAGATCGCCTCGGAGGGGGTACGGCCACCGCTCAGCAGCTGCGCGGTCACGTTGACGTTGAGGTGCGAGACACGCAGCGCCGAGACGAAGATCCGCAGCAGCGCCACCGCACCGACCCGGGACTCCATCTCGGCGGCCGCGCGGGCGTAGTCGCCGTCGATCACCCAGGACACCGCCAGCGCCTCGGCGAGCGTGGCCTGGTCGACGTCGCGGACCGCCAGGCGTTCGATCGTCTCGCGGAGCCGGTCGGCGGCGGCGAGGTACCGGTCGTGCAGGCCCTCACTCTTCGGCTTGTTGCGGTAGAGGATCGTGATGTCGGCGGCGATGTCCGCTTCCCGCTGCAGCAGCTGTGACGTGATCTTCGGCAGCAGCAGCTCGGTCAGCCCGGTCGTGAGGATCGCCTCGTCGAACCGTTCGGTGGCGGTCTCGAACTGCTTCCACCACTCGACGGGGTGCGTCACGGCGATGGCTTCAGCAGTCATGGCCGTCTGATCGGCCGGGGGACGGCCGGGTTGCTGTTATCCGGAGCAATTCACAGAAAACAGGGCCGCCTCCCGGTCGGGGTAGAGGGCGAACATGCCGTCCAGCTTCATCGTGTGCAGGACGGTCAGCACGAATCGGGACGGCGCGGCCAGCGCGAACCGGCCGCCGTGCTGCTTCGCCTCCTGGTGGGCGCGGACCAGCAGCCCCAGCCCGGCCGAGTCGATGATGTGCACCTCCCGCAGGTCGACCACCACGTCCAGGCCCTCCGCGGCCGCTTCCATGAGCGCCGGGCGGATCAGCTCGGCCACCTCGGTGTCGAGGTCGGCGGGGGGAGTGACGATCACGGTCATCGGTCGTTCCTCGCGGTCACCGCCACGGCGGCCAGTCCGGCGCCGGCGAAGAGGATCTGCAGCATGAACTCGACGAGGGTCAGGCTGGTGCGTTCCGCGTTGGACAGCCTGGTGACGACGCTGGCCAGCACCGCCGCGCCGACCCCCGCCGCGAACGGCAGCCAGAGCGGCAACCCCCGGCGACGCAGCGGCACGAGCGCGGCGAGGCCGGCGACGACGCCGACCGCCACCGCGGCGGCCAGGCTCACGGCCGTCATGCGAACCTCCAAGAGCGGAGAAGGGCCTGGGGATCTCACAGCCTGGCCCTCCGGCTTGGCGATCCCGGCCCGCGGCCATGACAGTTGGGTGACAAAGTCGTCGTCTCGCGCACCTGATGGGCAACCGGGCGTTCCGGGCGGCATCATGCGGATATGACCGCCGTGCTGCTGATCGAGGATGACGACCGGATCCGGCTGTCGTTGTCCATGGCCCTGGAGGACGAGGGATACACCGCGTACACCGCGGCCACCGCCGAGGAGGGGCTCGCCGAACAGCGCCGCCGTCCCGCCGACACCGTCCTCGTCGACCTGATGCTGCCGGGGATGGACGGCTTCGAGTGCATCCGCCAGCTGCGCCGTGACACCGAGGTGCCGATCATCGTGATCAGCGCCCGGGACGACACCCACGACGTGGTGGCGGCGCTGGAGGCGGGCGCCGACGACTACGTGATCAAGCCGGTGGCGATCAAGGAGCTGGCCGCGCGGCTGCGGGCTCTGCGGCGCCGGGCCCAGGTGACCGCCGCGGCGGCGCCGGCCACGCCCGCGGCGACCGTCTTCTCGTTCGGTGATCTGCAGGTGAGCCCGGACGCCGGCGAGGTGCGGCTGAACGGCACCGCCGTGGCGGTCACCAGGACCGAGTTCCGGCTGCTCTGCGAGCTGGCCGCGCACCCCGGCCTGGTCCTGTCCCGGCAGCAGCTGCTGCAGCGCGTCTGGGGCTACGAGTTCGGCGACGAGCGGGTGGTGGACGTGCACGTCGGCCGGCTCCGCCACAAGATCGAGGTGGACAACAAGGAGCCCCGCCACCTGGTCACGGTGCGGGGCCTGGGATACAAGCTGCAGCCGTGAAGCCGATCGGCCTGCGTGCCCGGGTGAGCGCGGCGTTCGCCGTCGGCGCGCTGCTGCTCTCCGCCTGCGTGAGCCTGGTGTCGTACGAGCTGATCCGCAGCACCCTCTTCGCCGAGCGGGAGCGGACCGCGGTGCGGGCCGCGTACTTCGACGCCACGGTGGTGAACGCCGGGGTCACCGGGCCGTCCCCGGACGTCTCCGAGGCGCTGCGGGCGCTGGACACCGGCGCCGACCGGTACGTCCTGCTCCAGATGGGCGGGCAGTGGTACTCGCGGACGGCCGAGCCGGCGGCCGGGTCGGCGATCCCGGTGAAACTGCGGGAGATGCTCGGGCGCGGTGAGGCCGGCGCGCAGCGGATCAACCGGGACAACGGGCCGGCGCTGGTCGTCGGAGTGCCCCTGTCGGGTTCGGCGTCGTTCTACGAGATCGTGTCGCTGCGCGAGCTGGACCGTACGCTCCAATTGCTCGCCCTGGTCCTCGCGGCCGTCGCCATCATGGTCGCGGCCGGAGGCGCGGCCGTCGGCTGGTACGTCACCCGGTACGCCCTGCGGCCCCTGACCGTGGTGGCCGGCGCGGCGCGGGAGGTGGCCGCCGGCGATCTGGGCACCCGGATCGACCCGGACACCGAACCCGACCTGGCCACTCTCTCGCTGGCCTTCAACGACATGGCCGACCAGCTGGCCCGCCGGCTGGAACGCGACCGCCGGTTCGCCGCGGACGTGAGCCACGAGCTGCGGTCGCCGCTGCAGACCCTGGAAGCGGCGGTCAGCGTGATCCAGCGGCGCAAGGGCGGCCTGGACGAGCGGTCGGCGGCGGCGGTCACGCTGATCGCGGCCGAGGTGAACCGGTTCCAGGATCTCGTCGACGACCTGCTGGAACTGGCCCGCAGCGATCAGCCGGTGCAGCGGGAGCCGGTGGAGGTGGCCGAGCTGGCCCGCGCGGTCTGCCGGTCCCGGGGCCTGTCCGGCGATCTGGTGGTGATGCTGCCGGGAACACCGGCGACCTGGCGGGTGGACCGGCGCCGGGTGGAGCAGACGCTCGGCAATCTCATCGACAACGCGATCCGGTACGGCGGAGGCCCCGTGGCGATCAGGCTGGGCTCGGCGGACGGGCGCTGCTTCCTGGAGGTGGACGACGAGGGTCCCGGTGTCGCCGAGGAGCATCGCCCGACGATCTTCGACCGGTTCGTGCGCGGGCCGGCGGCGAACGCCCGTGGCGGCGGCGACGGCACGGGTCTCGGGCTCTCGATCGTGGCCGGGCACGCGGCGGCGCACGACGGCCGGGTGACGGTGGGGGACCGGCCGGGCGGGGGAGCGCGGTTCCGGGTGGAGCTGACGTGCTGAAGCGTCTCTCCCTCGCCTGCGTGTTCCTGGTCGCGAGCTGCGGAATCCCGGCCCAGGACGAACCGCACGAGGTCACCCTGCCCCGGGACGGGCAGAACACCGCGACGGCCGGTCCGGCGCCCGGCGGTGAGGTCGCCGAGGTGCTCTGCCTGGTCCGCGACGGCCGTCTCGTGCAGACGGTCCGCCGGGTCAGTTCGGTGCCGACCCCGCAGAAGCAGCTCGACGACCTGACCGCCGGCCCGACCACCGCCGAGCGCGGCCTCGGGCTGACGACGGCGCTCGCCGGGATGTCGCTGTCGGCGCGGGACTCCGGTGACGGCGTGACGGTCGAGGTGACCGAGGCGGAGGATGCCGGCAGCGCCCGCAGCGACGAGGTCCTCGCGTACGCACAGATCGTCTGCACGCTCACCGCCCGGGCCGACGTTGCGTCGGTGTCGTTCACTCAGGGGGGAGAGCCGCTGCAGGTCCCGCGCGCCGACGGGTCGCTCACCGATCGTCCACTGCGGGGATGGGACTACAGCTCGCTGATCGCCCCTGCCTAAAAGTCACGAACCTGTCGTGCTTCTGGGGCAGGAGTGCCACATCCGCCGGTCAGGGTTGTCCGAGCCGGCGAGCGAAAGGTGTGGCGTGCTTCTTCTCCTCTTCCTGCACGCCGTCGCTGCCCTCTCCGCGCCGCTGTTGGTGCGGCTGGGCGGCAATCGTGTGCTGTACGGGCTTGCGCTGGTTCCAGCCTGCACCCTTTTATACGCATTTTTCGGAGATGTTGGCCCGGAAGTGTATCCCTGGGTTCCCCAGCTCGGCGTCGACCTGGCGTTCCAGATGGGTCCGCTCGCGCGGCTTCTCCTGGCGATCGTCGGCGGGATCGGCGCGATCGTCCTGGTCTACAGTGCTCGCTACTTCGCTTCCCGCGACGGCGATCTCGGACGATTCGCGGGCACCCTGCTCGCCTTCGCCGCCTCGATGACCGGACTCGTCCTCGCCGACGACCTCATCGTGCTCTACGTCTTCTGGGAGCTCACGACGGTCTTCTCGTACCTGCTGATCGGGCACCGCCCGGAGCAGGTCGCGGCCCGCCGCGCGGCGATGCAGGCGCTCGTCGTGACCACCGCGGGCGGGCTCGCCATGCTGGTCGGGTTCGTGATGCTCGGCGAGCACGCCGGCACCTACCGCTGGTCGGAGATCTCCGCGGGCGGGCTGCCGTCCGGCGGCTACCTGATCACCGCGGCGGTGCTGATCCTGGCCGGCGCGCTCTCCAAGTCGGCGATCTTCCCGTTCAGCTTCTGGTTGCCGGCCGCGATGGCCGCTCCCACGCCGGCGTCGGCGTACCTGCACGCCGCTTCGATGGTGAAGGCGGGCGTCTTCCTGATCGGCCTGCTCGGCCCGGCGTTCGGCGACGTCACCGCGTGGCGGGCGATCACCGTGGCCGGCGGCCTGGTCACGATGCTGCTCGGCGGCTGGCAGGCGATGCGGCAGAACGACCTCAAGCTGGTCCTCGCGTACGGGACGGTCAGCCAGCTCGGTCTGCTGACCGTCGCGTTCGGCGCCGGCACCCGGGCGGCCGCTCTGGCCGGCGCGATGCTGCTGCTGTCGCACGCGCTCTTCAAGGCCGCGCTCTTCCTGGTGGTCGGCGTGATCGACAAGACGGCCGGCACTCGCGACCTACGCGAACTGAGCGGTCTCGGTCGCCGCATGCCGGTCCTCGCGGGTGCGGCAGCGCTCGCCGTGGCGTCGATGGCCGGCATCCCGCCGCTCGCCGGCTTCGTCGGCAAGGAGGCCGCCTTCGCGGCCTTCGAACAGGACGGCCTGATTCTTCTCACCCTGGTCGCCGGGTCCGGCTTGACTGTCGCGTACGGCCTGAGGTTCGTGTGGGGCGCCTTCGCCGAGAAGCCCGGGGTGACCGTGACGGCGCCCGCCGCCCCCGGCCCGCTGTTCCTCGCACCGGCCGTGCTGCTGGCGGCCCTCTCGCTGGTCGCCGGCCTGTACTCGGCCCGCCTCGGTCACTTCCTCGAACCGTGGGCCGCGGCGTTCGGCGGACCCGAGTACCACCTCGGGCTCTGGCACGGTCTCGGCCTGCCGGTGCTGCTCTCGGTGGCGGTCCTCGCGATCGGCCTCTGGGTCTGGTTCGGCCTCGCCCGCCGCGCGCCCTGGCCGGAGCAGCGCTTCCCGTCCGCCGAGTCGGTCTACCGGCGGATCATGGCGGCCGTCGACCGGGCGGCCGTCGAGGTGACCGGCGCGACCCAGCGCGGCTCGCTGCCGTTCAGCCTCGGCTCGATCCTCGTCGTCATGATCGTCATCGGTGCGGTGACGCTCGGCCTCGGCGCGCCCTGGCCGGCCGGCGTGCGCCTCTGGGACAGCCCGCTGCAGCTCGTCGCCGGCGCCGTGGTGGCCGCGTCAGCGCTGCTCGCGGCCCGGGCCCGGCGGCGGATGACCGCGATGATCCTGGTCGGCGTCGGCGGGTACGGCGTGGCAGTCCTGTTCATCCTGCACGGCGCCCCCGACCTGGCACTCACCCAGTTCCTCGTCGAGACCGCCACGATCGTGATGTTCCTGCTGGTGCTGCGCCGGCTCCCGGCGTTCTTCTCAGCGCGCCCGCTGGTCGGCAGCAAGGTCGTGCGCAACCTGGTTGCGGTGGCGAGCGGGCTGGTGGCGGCCGGGATGGCGTACGCGGCGGTCAGTGGCAGGCAGGCCGTCCCGATCTCGGTCGACTTCCCCGACCTGGCCGTCTCCTACGGCGGCGGGACGAACATCGTCAACGTCGCGCTGGTCGACATCCGGGCCTGGGACACCATGGGCGAGATCTCGGTGCTCGTGGTGGCGGCGACCGGCGTGGCCAGCCTGATCTTCCGCCGGGACGGCGCGCTGCGGCGGCGTGTGCCGTCCTCCTCGTCGCTGCCCGACGCCGGGGCCGGCTGGCTGCGGGCCGGGGACACGCCGGAGGCCCGCCGCCAGTCGATCATCCTGCAGGTGGTGGCGCGGCTGCTGTTCCACACGATCGTGCTGTTCTCGATCTACCTGCTCTTCTCCGGGCACAACGCTCCCGGTGGCGGCTTCGCCGGTGGACTGGTCGCCGGGCTCGCCCTGACCACCCGCTATCTCGCGGGCGGCAAGCCGGAGCTGAACGCGGCTGCGCCCGTCGACGCCGGACTGGTGCTCGGCGCGGGACTGCTCACCGCCGTGACCACCGGGATGGTCGCCATGATCGCCGGCGGGGAGGTGCTGCAGAGCGCGCTGGTCGACGTACATCTGCCGCTCTTCGGTCATGTGCATTTCGCGACCTCGATGGCGTTCGACGTCGGTGTCTATCTGATCGTGGTCGGCCTGGTCCTGGAGATCCTGCGGTCGCTCGGCGCGGAGCTGGACCGGCAGCACGAGGACTCGTCCTTCGAGGAGCCGGCGCCGGCCGCCGAGCGGGAGAAGGAGCTGGTGTGACGCCGAATCTCGTCTATGTCGTGGTCATCGGCGTGCTGTTCGCGGCCGGGGTGTCGATGCTGCTCGAACGCAGTCTCACCCGGGTGCTGATGGGCATGATCCTGCTCGGCAACGGCGTCAACCTGCTGATCCTGCTCGGCGGGAAGGCCGGCGCCCCGCCGATCGTGGGTGATGCCCCGCAGGACGAGATGGCCGATCCGCTGCCCCAGATCATGATCTTGACGGCCATCGTGATCACGCTCGGGATGACCGCGTTCCTGCTGGCCCTGGCGTATCGGAGCTGGGCCATGTCCGGCCACGACGAGGTGCAGGACGACGTGGAGGACAAGCGGATCATGCTGCTTGCCGAACGGGACGAAGGCTCCGGCGTCGCGGACTCCGAGGAGCAGTCATGACCTGGCTCGTGCCCCTGCCCGTGACGATCCCGCTGCTGGGTGCCGCCCTCACGCTGCTGATGAACGGCCGCCCGCGAGCGCAGCGGACGATCAGCCTCACCGCGCTCACCGCGACCCTTCTCGTCTCCGCCGCGCTGCTCTACCTGTCCACGACCGAAGGGGCGCTGGTCGTCGCGGTCGGGGGCTGGGCGGCGCCGCTCGGCATCGTGCTGGTCGCCGACGAACTGGCCTCGCTCATGCTGGTCGTCTCCGCGGCCGTCACCGTGTGCGTGCTGATCTACTCGATCGGGCAGGGCATGGCCGACGGGCACGAGGAGACGCCGCTGTCGGTCTACCACCCGGCGTACCTCATCCTCACCGCCGGCGTGACGAACGCGTTCCTCGCCGGCGACCTGTTCAACCTCTACGTCGGATTCGAGATCCTGCTGGTCGCGAGCTATGTCCTGCTGACCATCGGCGGCACCGAGAACCGGATCCGGGCCGGTACGACGTACATCGTGGTCAGCCTCCTCTCCTCGGTGATCTTCCTGACCGCGATCGGGTTGATCTACGCGGCCACCGGCACGCTCAACATGGCCCAGCTCGCGGAACGGCTCGACGGGCTGCCGGACGGGCTCAAGCTGATCCTGCAAGGGATGCTGCTGCTCGCCTTCGGCATCAAGGCGGCGGTGTTCCCGCTCTCGTCGTGGCTGCCGGACAGCTACCCGACCGCGCCCGCCCCGGTCACCGCCGTCTTCGCGGGACTGCTCACGAAGGTCGGCGTGTACGCGATCATCCGTACCGAGACGCTGCTCTTCCCCGGTGGACGCGCGACAGTGGTCCTGCTGGTGCTCGCGCTGCTGACGATGGTGGTCGGCATCCTCGGCGCGGTAGCGCAGTCGGACATCAAGCGCCTGCTGTCGTTCACCCTGGTCAGCCACATCGGGTACCTGCTCTTCGGCGTCGGCCTGACCAGCCGGCTCGGGATGTCCAGCGCGATCTTCTACGTGGTCCACCACATCACCGTGCAGACCACGCTCTTCCTCGCCGCCGGTCTCATCGAGAAGCGCGGTGGCAGCACCGCCCTCGATCGGCTCGGCGGCCTCGCCCGGCTCAACCCGGTGCTCGCCGTCGCGTTCCTGATCCCGGCGCTCAACCTGGCCGGGATCCCGCCGTTCTCCGGCTTCATCGGCAAACTCGGTCTCATCGAAGCCGGTGTCGCCGACGGCGGTCCGCTCGCCTGGCTGCTCGTCGCCGGCAGCGTCCTGACCAGCCTGCTCACCCTCTACGCCATCGCCCGCGTCTGGAACCTGGCGTTCTGGCGCGCCCCGAATCCGGCGATGCCCGCCCCCGACGCCGGACGGTGCCCACCCATGATGATCGTTCCGACCTTGGCCCTGGTCGCGTTCGGCGTAGCCCTCACGGTGGTGGCCGGTCCCCTCTTCGCGGTGGGTGACCAGGCGGCAGGGCGATTGCAGGACCGTTCGGGGTACGCCCGGAGCGTCCTCTCTCCCGGAGGCACCCCATGATCGCCGGCCGCTGGCGTGATCGATGCGTCGCCGCCGTCGCGCTCACGGTGATCTGGACGCTGCTCTGGGGTGGCGTCACACCGATCACCGTCGTCGGCGGGCTGCTCATCGCCGTCGTGGTGCTGACCGTCTTCCCGCTGCCGCCGGTCACCTACGCCGGACGCGTCCACCCGCTCGGCGTCCTTCGCTTCGCGGCCCGGTTCGCCGTCGACATGGTGGTGGCGAGCGTGCAGGTGGCGCTGCTCGCCTTCCGGTTCGGCGCGACGGTCCGCAGCGCCGTCATAGCCGTCCGCTTGCGCGTGCCCAGCGATCTTGGACTGACGCTGACGGCGGAAGCGTTGTCGCTGGTTCCCGGCAGCCTCATCGTCGAGGTGGACCGCTCGCAGGGGATCCTCTACGTCCACGTCCTCGGCGTCTCCACCCTCGAAGAAGTGGAGCATTTCCGCGGTTCGGTGCTCGCGCTGGAACGCCGGATAGTCGACGCCTTCGGCTCTCCCGCCGAGCGTTCCGCATGTTCTTCGTTCTCTCCGGGGGGTCCCGCATGATCGCTGTGGCCGTGATCGTCACCGTCCTGCTGACCGCCGGCGCCGTCCTCACCCTGATCCGGGTGGTCCGCGGCC
Source organism: Actinoplanes sp. OR16 (assembly GCF_004001265.1). Taxonomy (GTDB): domain Bacteria; phylum Actinomycetota; class Actinomycetes; order Mycobacteriales; family Micromonosporaceae; genus Actinoplanes. Next base: position 4,160,900 of record NZ_AP019371.1, read on the forward strand.
CGACGATCCTGGACCGCATCATCGCCATGGACGTCCTGCTCGCCATCGTGATGGCCGCGATCGGCGCCGAGGCGGCCTTCTCCCGCGACGCCACCGCCCTGCCGATCCTGGTGGTCCTCTCCATCCTCGGCTTCATCGGCTCGGTGAGCGTCGCCCGCTTCGCCACCCGGAGGCCACCCCGATGATCGACGCCCTGGCCTGGACCTGCCTCACCCTCGGCGCCCTGCTGAGCCTCTCCGCGGGCGTGGCCCTGCTCCGCTTCCCCGACCTGCTGTCCCGCATGCACGCCGCCACGAAACCCCAGGTCCTGGGCCTGCTCTTGATCCTGACCGGCTGCGCCTTGAGCCTCCGAGACCACCTGGGCGTGATGCTCCTCGTAGCCGTCTTCCAAATGGCCACCGCCCCGGTGGCAGCCCACATGGTCGGCCGCGCAGGTTACCGCTCGGGCCGAGTACGCCAGGACCTGCTGATCACCGACGAACTAGCCACCCAGCCACCCCTCCCGGATTCCCCACCACCCCACCCGGGGCCGGGCGACCCCCGCCGGCCCGCTCCAGACCCCGCCACCCATCCTCAACCCGCCGAAGCCCTGCCGCCCGAGCCGACCCGCCAGCCCGCCCGACCACCACTGCGCTGAACCAGCCCATCCCGACCGGATTCGCCCACCCCGAACCCGCTGAATCCTCGAAGCCCCGCCGGCCGGCAGCCCCCGCGAACCCACTCCCGGCCGGCGGCCCCACCTCCCAGCCCTGGCCGGCGGCCCTACCTCCCAGCCCTGGCCGGCGGTCCCCGCGATCCCGCCGCCGGCCGGCGTTCCTACCCCCAGACCCGGCCGCATCCCAGCGCTGCGCCCGATTTGTCGCTCTCGTGCAGGGACTGTCAAGAAAACGGTGTAACTCGATCTTGTTGAGGGTTAGTTGCGGCCTGCGGTGAGCCGTCCTTCGAAGGCGAGGTCGAAGGCGTTGAGGGCGGGTTTCCAGCGGATGGTCCAGCGGCGGCGGCCAGCGCCGGTCGGGTCCAGGGCCATCACGGCCAGGTAGACGCATTTCAGGGCGGCCTGCTCGTTCGGGAAGTGCCCGCGGGCCCGGACGGCGCGGCGGATGCGGGCGTTCACGCTCTCGATCGCGTTGGTGGAGCAGACGACCTTACGGATTTCGGCGTCGAACGCGAGGAACGGCACGAACTCGGCCCAGGCGTTCTCCCAGAGCCGGACGATCGCCGGATATCGCTCGCCCCAGGCCTCAGCGAACTCCAGGAAGCGCTGCTCGGCAGCCTGCTCGGTCGGTGCGGTGTAGACCGGCTTGAGTGCCTTGGCGATGGCGTCGTAGTGCTGGCGGCCGGCGTATTTGAACGAGTTGCGCAGCAGGTGCACCACGCAGGTCTGGACCACGGTCTTCGGCCAGACGGTGTTGATCGCGTCAGGCAGCCCGGTCAGGCCGTCGCAGACGGCCATCAGCACGTCCTCGACACCACGGTTCTTGAGCTCGGTGCACACGCTGAACCAGAACTTGGCGCCTTCGCCGCCGTCGCCAGCCCAGAGCCCGAGGATGTCGCGGGTGCCCTCGGCGGTGACCGCGAGGGCGACGTAGATGGGCCGGTTGGCGACTTTGCCGTCGCGGATCTTGACGTTGATCGCGTCCAGGAAGATCACCGGATAGACCCTGTCGAGGGGCCGGTTCTGCCACTCGGCCATGCCGTCGATGACCTTATCGGTGATCGTGGAGATCGTCTGGCGCGAGACGTCGGCGCCATAGACCTCGGCCAGGTGAGCGCTGATCTCCCCGGTGGTCAGGCCTTTCGCCGACAGCGACAGGACCATGTCCTCGACACCAGTCAGCCGACGTTGCCGCTTCTTGACGATCTGCGGCTCGAACGAGGCGTCGCGATCGCGCGGCACGGTGATCTCGACCGGGCCGACATCGGTCAGCACGGTCTTGGCCCGGGTCCCGTTACGGGAGTTGCCGCCGTCTTTGCCGGCCGGGTCGTGTTTCTCATAGCCGAGGTGATCGGTGATCTCACCATCGAGGGCGGCTTCGATCACTCGCTTGGTCAACTGCTGCAGCAGACCGCCTTCGCCGGTCAGTTGCAGGCCCGCTGCGCGGGCCTGCTCGACCAGCTGGCCGACTAGCTCGGCATCCACGCCTTCCGGGGTGGTTGCCGGATCCTTCTTCTTGGCCACCGCCGAAGTATCCACGGTGGCATCGATCGTCACGGTCATCTGGTGTCTCCTTGATCAGGAGTTACACCGTTTTTCTTACAGTCCCCTCGTGCAGCCTGGCGTGTGTCGGTGGCTGGGTTCAGGGCGGTGCGGCTGTGGCTCATTGCTGTGTTGTGGGTGGTCGGACAGCAATGAGTCACAGCCGGGCCCGCGAGCTGTGACTCGGTGCGTCGTCGTTCCGTGGTGCGGCCGGCCTGAGCGCCTGTGCCACCCTGGCCGTCCGATTTGTCGTTGTCGTGCAGCCTGGTGTGCTCGGGGGTGTGTGGGTGGTTGGGGTTCGGGGCGGTGTGGCTGTGGTTCATTGCTGTGTTGTGGGTGGTCGGACAGCAATGAGTCACAGCTGGGCCCGCGGGCTGTGACTCGGTGCGTCGTCGTTCCGTGGTGCGGCCGGCCTGAGCGCCTGTGCCACCCTGGCCGTCCGATTTGTCGTTGTCGTGCAGCCTGGTGTGCTCGGGGGTGTGTGGGTGGTTGGGGTTCGGGGCGGTGTGGCTGTGGTTCATTGCTGTGTTGTGGGTGGTCGGACAGCAATGAGTCACAGCTGGGCCCGCGGGCTGTGACTCGGTGCGTCGTCGTTCCGTGGTGCGGCCGGCCTGAGCGCCTGTGCCACCCTGGCCGTCCGATTTGTCGTTGTCGTGCAGCCTGGTGTGCTCGGGCGCGTGTGGGTGGTTGGGGTTCGGGGCGGTGTGGCTGTGGTTCATTGCTGTGTTGTGGGTGGTCGGACAGCAATGAGTCACAGCTGGGCCCGCGGGCTGTGACTCGGTGCGTCGTCGTTCCGTGGTGCGGCCGGCCTGAGCGCCTGTGCCACCCTGGCCGTCCGATTTGTCGCTGTCGTGCAGCCTGGTGTGCTCGGGCGCGTGTGGGTGGTTGGGGTTCGGGGCGGTGTGGCTGTGGTTCATTGCTGTGTTGTGGGTGGTCGGACAGCAATGAGTCACAGCTGGGCCCGCGGGCTGTGACTCGGTGCGTCGTCGTTCCGTGGTGCGGCCGGCCTGAGCGCCTGTGCCACCCTGGCCGTCCGATTTGTCGCTGTCGTGCAGCCTGGTGTGCTCGGGCGCGTGTGGGTGGCTGGGCTCGGGGCGGTGTGGCTGTGGCTCATTGCTGTGTTGCGGGTCGTCGGAGAGCAATGAGTCACAGCCAGAACCCGCGAGCTGTGACTCGGTGCGTCGTCGCTTCGCGGTGCGGCCGGCCGAACGTCAGCGCCACCTCACCGTCCGAATTGTCGCTCTCTCGTGCAGCTGTTGGAACCGGCTGTACGCCTGCACTGTCCCGCCGTCCGATTTGTCGCTCTCTGGAGCAACCATGGGACCGGAGACTGGCTGGGTCATTCCGGTGGATCGTGGTGGATTCTGGTTTTGGGGACGCCCAAGTGCTCCAAGGCTGCGGTCGTGGCGGCGACCATCAAGGGCGGGCCGGCGACGCAGACTTCGTGGCGGGACCATTCGCCGTAGGCGGCGACGGCGTCGGTGAGGAGGCCGAAGGTGTACGGGCCCGGGAAGCCCTCGGAGACGACGGGGACGATCGTGACCTTGGGGGCGGTGTGGGCGATGGCGGACACGTCGTCGATGTCGTAGAGCTCCGAGACGTCCCGTACGCCCCAGAAGAGGGTCACCGGGCGCGGGTCGGCGGTGGCGGCGATCTGGGTGATCATCGCCTTCATCGGGGCGATGCCCGTGTCCTCGGCCAGCATGAGAACGCCGCGGCCCGGCTCGGCGGGGACGCTGATGTCGCCGGAAGCCCTGGTCAGGTGGATGCGGTCGCCCACCCGGGTGCGGTGGACGAGGGTGTGGCCGACGCCGTGCGGGGACCTGGCGCGGACGTGCAGCTCGATCGTCTCGCCCCGGTGCGGCGCGCCGGCAAGGGAGAACGGGCGCCACGCGCCGGGGTGGTCGGCGACTTCGACGCCGGCGTACTGGCCGGGGCGGTACGGCATGGGCAGAAACGGTCGGACGCGGAGCACCGCGAGGTCGGGGCGGCGGAGTTCGTGCGCGGTCACCTCGGCGGTCCAGATGGTCGGCTGGTACGCGGCGAGCGTCCCGCCGTGCACGATCCACTCGTAGGTGTGCTGCCACGTCCAGCGCCACGCCAGATCGAAATCCTGCCGCCACTGGCCCGGCGTCATCCCGGTGCGCAGCGACTCGGCGACGGCGGCGCCGACCAGTTGCATCTGCTGCCACTGGACGCCGCATGCGGAGAGTGCCGCACCCAGCGCGCCGCAGCCGGCGACCACTTTCGGCGGATTGTCCAAGTTGTGGACCAGCCAGGTGAGTGCCCTGGCCAGCTGACCTCGCTGCGTGGCGGCCGTACCGGAGATCGTCGCGAGCAGATCCGGCTGCGCTTGGAGCAAGGCGTCCCAGAGCCGCTCGCTGACTTCCTCGACGCCCCCTGCGAACGTCAGGCTCGTGCTGAGCAGGCGCTGGGTGTCGCGGAGTGCCACGTCGTCGGCGGGATCCATGCCGTCCGAACCGGGGGCGTTGCGGATCGGTGCCGGACCGTGGCCGGGCCGGGGCGGGTAGCCGCTGAACGCCGACGGGTCCGTCGGGAACTCGGTTCCGGGCGGGCCGATCGGGCGGATCCCGTCGAGGCCGGGGATCGGGGGCGCGGGAGTGGCCGGGCCGGCCGGGTTCACGCCGGTGATCGGGTTGATCCGGCCTGCCGCGGCGCCCCAGACACCCTTCGCCGGACGCCGGTTCGCAGAGTTGCCCAGTCCGGATCGGCCGAGGGTCGCTCCGGGGTCGCCGCGCCAGAGGAGTTCCGAGTTCGCCTTCTTCGAGGAGGCGGGCTTGGGCGGCGGAGGCGCGGACGCGGGCTCGGGCGCCGGGGGCGGCGGGATCCGGCTGGGATGAGCCGGGGGCTCGTCAGGAAACAAGGCGGCCCCTCCCTTACCTGATATTTCTGCCCTACCCGATAAATCGGAAATTTCTGGCTTCGGAGGAATCTCGCTCGACGCCGCCGCCTTCTCGCGTGCCTTCGCGGCTATCTCGGACAGCGCTGCCGCCGTATCCGCCGCACCGGCGGCCGCCGCGTCCGGCGCGTTCTGGCGCAGCCGGATGGCCCGCAGCAACGCGAGCAGATGCGGGTCGGATCCCTGTCCCGAACCAGCCGACACTGACAAACCCTCCGAGAAAGTTAGGAACATCCTCTCTCACCATATGCCCGATGTGCCGGAAAAATCCGGCCCGCGCAGGCCAGCACCGCCTCCGGATCGGCCTACCGCAGGCGTGGAGCACAATGCTCGGGTGCCAGCGCTCACCATCACCAGCTCCGACGACCCCCGCATCGCCGACTACCGCGCCCTCACCGACGTCGAGTTGCGCACCAAGTGGGAGCCGCCGAACGGGCTGTTCATAGCCGAAGGCGAACTGGTGATCCAGCGCGCGCTGAAGGCCGGCTACCGGATGCGGTCCGCCCTCGTCGACGAGCGACGCGCCGACCAGCTGACCGGCCTGCCGTCCGACGCGCCCCTGTACGCCGCCACCCCGCCCGTCCTGGAGTCGATCACCGGCTTCCACGTCCACCGCGGGATCCTGGCGTCGTTCCACCGCCGTGACCTGATGCCGCTGGACGAACTGCTGTCGAACGCCCGCAGCATCGCCGTCCTCGAAGGCCTCAACACGCACACCAACCTCGGCGCCCTGTTCCGCAGCGCGGCCGCCCTCGGCATCGACGCCGTCGTGCTCTCCCCGAACTGCGCCGACCCGCTCTACCGCCGCGCCGTCCGGGTCAGCATGGGCGAGGTCTTCGCGATCCCGTACGCCAAACCCGACGACGGCTGGCGCCACACCCTTGCGGCGATCCGCGAGGCCGGCTTCACCCTGCTGGCGATGACCCCGGCCGACGACGCCGTACCCCTGCAATCCCTCACCCCCGCCCAGCGCCACCGCCCCGCCCTCCTCCTCGGCGCCGAAGGACCCGGCCTCACCCGCCAGGCACTCCAGGCCAGCGACGTCCGCGTATCCATCCCCATGCACAACGGCGTCGACTCCCTCAACGTGGCCACGGCGGCGGCCATCGCTTTCTGGGAGCTTTCCCTACAGATGTACGGCATCGACGGCCGTCCCCAGTAGCCCCGTTTCTGTCCCGCCCGGTCCCGCGAAACGGGCAGTCAGGGCTGGGAGTCAGGGCTGCGGGACTGCGTAGCCGGGGATCGAGGGCCAGCGGACCGTCAGCACCACTGACTCGTCGGCGGCCAGCCAGGAGTGGTCCACGCCTCGTTGCCAGACCACGTAGTCACCCTGCTTGTCGAGGACCACGGTCCGGCCGGGGAACTCCATGTGGAAGCAGCCGCTGATCAGGACGAGCAGGGCGGTGCGGTCCTCGCCGCGTACCCACTGGGCCCGGCGGTCGCCCTTCGGGTGGCGGCCCCACTTGATCTCGACGTCGGTGCTGTGCCGGGGGTCGCCTTCCGGCTTGAAGTGGCCGAGCAGCCAGCCGCGGTCGGCGAGCGCGTCCGGGTCGGCGTTGCCTACGTAGATCCCATCTGTCACGGTCGCCGACGCTACCGGGTGGGCACGGGTCCGGCAGCTCGGAGGACCGCGTTCAGGAGGGCGGGGACTTCGGGCGCGGCGCCGGTCGGGTACGCGCACGTCCGTCTCGTGTAGGCGAACACCAGGCCGTGATCGGGATCGGCCAGGGCGTGTGTCCCGGAGGCGCCGCTGTGGCCGAACGCCGACGGGGACAGTCCGGGGTAACGCAGGTGCTGGACTTCGAAGCCGAGGCCGAAGTGCCGGCGTTCCCCGGTGACACGATCGAAGCCGTCCGACGAGATCTGGGCGAAGTCCGCGAGAGTGTGCCGATCGACGAACGGCCGTGCCGGCGAGGAGGAACCCGGCGGGGGAGAGGCACCCCACAGCGCGGCGGCGTACATGGAAGCCAGCCCTCGGGCACTGGCGACGGCGCCACCGGAGAGCGGGCCTGCCGCGCGGACCGACGGCGTGTTGATCCAGGAGATCATGTCGGTGGGCGGGGCGGCGTTCAGGTTGAAGGCGATCTCGGTGAGGCTTCCGGGCGGGATCCGGATCTTCTGCGGCGGCGGCAGCAGCGGGCGGTAGCGGCTCTCGTCGGGCGTTCCGAGGAAGACGTCCGGTGTGCCGATCAGATCGGTGAAGAGCTGCTTCGTGGTACGTCCGGTAGCGCGCGTGACGACCTCGTTCAGCAGAGCGCCGATCGTGAACGCGTGATAGCCGTAAGCGCTGCCCGGCCTCCAGAACGGTTCCTGGTGGAGGAGGCGGGCCGCGAGCAGCCGGTCGTCGGCCAGTTCCGCCGGGGTGAAGCCGCCGTGCACCCCGATCAGCCCGGAGCGGTGTGCGAGCAGATCCGTCAGGGTGAGGGCCGGCAGGGTGAACTCCGGCCAGTATTCGACGACCCGCCGGTCCAGCTCCAGCACGCCGTCGGCGACCAGGGCGGCGGCCACCAGGTACGCCGCCGCTTTGCCCGCCGAGTAGACGCCGGTGAGCGCGTCGCCGTCGCCGGCCGCGGGGGACCAGGCGTCGACGACCCGCCGGCCGTGGTGGTGGACGACCAACTGCGCGCCCGGGTCGGACGGCAGACCGGCGAGAGCGTCCACCACGACGGCGAACGGTTCGGCGGCGGTTCCCCGTACGGGAAAAGGCATTTGATCTCGGGCTTAGAGCGCCTCGTCCAAGATCTTCCGGTAGGCGGGCGGGATGTGGTTCGGACCGCCCGGGGTGAAGACGGCGCTGTGCGAGGCGTCGGCCCACGCGGAGTCGGGCACGGCGGCGCGCAGGGCGGTGAGCACGGGGGCGTCGTCGGTCAGCAGCGAGAGCGCGACCAGGCACTCCTCGGCCTCGCCGACACACTCGAACGGCTTGTGCGCGTCGACGCCGAGCAGCTCCAGGAAGCCCGGCACCTGCGCCTCGTCGGCGAACAGGTCGTGGCCGAAGATGTGCGCGAGCCGCTCGCGGGGCATGTGCGGGGCCATCGCGAGGAACACGAACCGGCACTTCGGACAGTCACCGCACCAGCGGGCCGTCGGGTCGTGGAGTTTGAACGCCTTGTTACAACTGGTAACGACGTCATCGTACGCTGTGTAACCGGCGAAGAGCTGGGCGATGTGCAGCTCGGAGAGAGTCCGGAGCAGCGAGAAGTACGGGTCGGCCAGACCGGTGACGGCCGTGACCGCCTCCCGCAGCAGCCCTTCGGCCTCGGCGCCCTTCGACCACTGGTGGTTGACCTCGTGACCGTTCCAGATCAGGTTCGGGTCGGAGGCGGAGCGCTCGTTCGACATGACCACCGGGCCGAGGCCGTGCCAGACCGCCGTGGCGACGGCGATCAGGCTGTTGATCGCGGTGACCGGGATGTGCCCGTTCAGCGCGCCGGCCTTGTTCAGCTCGAACAGCTTCGGGTCGAGCTTGCGGCGGGCGGCGAGCGCGTCCAGGCCGGAGGCGGCGTTCACGTTCACGATCACCGGGTTCGGGTTGACCGAGAACGGCACCGGGTCGAGGCCGGCCGCGCGCAGGATCTCCAGCGTGACGATGGAGTCCTTGCCGCCGCCGACTGCGGAGAGCGGGCGGCCTGTCATGTCCGAGATTTCGGAGATGACAGCCGCGTCCTGCGTCTCCACCGTCAGCTCGAGCACGTGCGGGAGCTGATTGCGGTAGGCGTACTCCGCCAGGCCCTTCGTGTAGACCGCCGTGAAGAAGTCGCGCGCCGCGGCGGGCACCGGCTTCGGCGCCACGATCCGGGCCGGCGCGCCCACCTTGTAGTAGCTGACACCGGCGACGACGTGCAGCAGGTCGAGCACCTTGGTCAGCGCGGCCGGCACCTCACGGCCGTCCTCCGGCACCGGGAACGTGATCGTCTCGGTGAAGCGGAGCGGCTCCGGACCGTCCAGCAGGTAGTCGAACGCCGCCACCCCGGTCGAGGGATCGAACGAGTACGAGGGGAAGCGCATGACGTCGAACTGCACCCGGGAACTCCTGTCATTAGGCCGACGGGCAATATTAGTTCGACTCGAGAGTGACCCGGTTGGGGGAGATGACGTGCGCCTGGAGGATCTGCGTGGCCGCTCGGTGGCGGTCTGGGGCACCGGCCGTGAAGGACGGGCCGCCGTGACCGCGATCGCGAAGCACGAGCCGGCGCGCCTGATCGCCGTCGACGACAGCGCCAACTACCTCTCCACGCCGTGGGAGGACGAGATCGCCGCCCTCGCGCCGCTCGCCGGCGGGGAGCACGCGCAGGCCGCCCTCTACACGGCGGACGTCGTGGTGCGTTCGCCCGGTGTCCCGCTCACCCATCCGTACCTCCAGGAATTGCGCTCCCGGGGCGTCACGGTGACCGGCGGCAGCGCGCTCTGGATGGCCGCGAACGCCGCCAAGACCGTCGGCGTGACCGGCAGCAAGGGCAAGAGCACCACGTCGAGCCTGATCAGTCACCTCCTGGCGGCGGTGGGCAAGCCGAACGCGTACGGCGGCAACATCGGCATTCCACTTCTCGACATGCCCGAATCTGATCTGTACGTGCTGGAGCTCTCCAGTTACCAATGTGCCGATCTGACCGAATCGCCCCGGGTGGCCGTGGTGACGTCGCTGTTCCCGGAGCACCTGGACTCGCACGGCAGTGAGCAGAACTATTACCGGGACAAGCTCAACATCCTCCGGTACGGACCGGAACTGATCGTGGTGAACGCCGAGGACGACCGGCTCCGGGGCGAGATCCGCGGGGTCGTCGACCGCAACGGCTTCCCCCCGGTCCCGGCGGCCGCCGAGGACTCCCGGTTCCGGGTCGAGGACGGCACCGTGTTCTGCAGCGACGAACCGCTGTTCAGCAGGTCGGCGCTGGGGTTGAAGGGCCGGCACAACGAGCGGAACTTGTGTGTGGCGCTCGCCGTGCTGGACGGGATGGGTGTGGACGTCGTCGGTCTGCGGGACGACTTGGAGGCTGCTGTCCGGTCGTTCCGTGGACTGCCGCACCGCCTCGCCGAGATCTCGGACCCGTCCGGGGTCACGTTCGTCGACGACACGCTCTCGACGAGTCCGTATTCAGCGATCCATGCGATCGAGGCTTATGAGGATCGGCCACTCACCGTGCTCGTCGGGGGGACTGATCGCGGGCTGGATTACGCTCCGTTACGTTCATTCTTGGAGTCGCGGACACTGACGGTGATTGGGTTGCCGGACAGTGGTGGGCGGATAATTTCGGAAATTTCGGATTTGTCGGGCGTCTCGACGCACCTGGCCGAGGACTTGATCGACGCCGTCCGCATAGCGCGCGAGGTGACCCCGTCAGGCGGCGTAGTCCTGTTGTCCCCGGCAGCCCCGAGCTACGGCCGCTTCCGCAACTTCGAACACCGCTCCGAAGTCTTCGCCCAAGCCGTATCCGACACCGCCAAGTAGCCCTCCCAGCCCTCTCTGGCGGCGCCCGCTCCCGCCAGCTCCCGCTCCCGCCGCTCCTCCGCCCTGCCGCCGTCCTGCCCCCGTCTTGCCGCCGCTCCGCCGTCCTGCCGCCCCCTCGCCGCCGCTCCAAGATCTGTCAGGTCGATCCCTTGGCCTCGCCCCCGCTGCCGCTCCAAGGTCTGCAGGCGGCCCATGCGGGAGCTCGACCGGCGGTGCCCCGGCGGGTGGGATGTCGGGCGGCCGTCGAGCGCGGCCGGCCGGAGGGTGGTCTTCAAGGCTTGTTCTCACTGTCAGTGAGCGGAACGTGGGGTAAGGGTGACCACCGACTCGGGCGGCGGGTCGTTGGCCGGCCCGTGTTGCTCCTGGCTGGAGGGCCCTTTGTGGGGCGTGGTGGCTGCGTTCGGCGACTGCCCGTCCCCGTACGGAAAATTTTTTGATCTTGTTTCGGGAGTAACGGCGAGGTTTCGCCGCGTCACGGAGATCGACCGAAAGTGCTAGCTGGCGTCAGCCGAAGAGGCAGTGAGACATGCTACGAACAGGCGATGACAAATAGGGCGTAACCGGGACATGTGATGGCGGACACATCGTAAGGGTTATTTGCTGATTGATGGCCGTCATCTGCCTGCTCGGAAACATCAGTTCATTGCCGCAGGTCAGGTAACGGTTTGAAAACTTCACCCAACTGCTTGACATGAAGGGGCGGTTAGTAAGAACTTTTACCGCGACAGTAAACAGTCCTTCCTGAAAGGGTGTCCGATGGCTGAGCCGGAGATGGACGGCACCGCGTGGACCGCGGTCGTGTCCTCGTCGGTTCGCGACAAGGCCGCCCTGAACGGGAGCCCAGCGATCGCGAACAACGACCGGGAGGACGGCGTCCTGCTGCGCGTGCGGACCCTGCTGCCGGAGTTCACCGGCGCGCTGCAGCGAGTCGCCGAGCAGGTCCTCACCGACCCGGCCGCCGCCTCGCGAGCCACGATCGTGGAGCTCGCCGAGCGCAGCGGCACCTCGCCCGCGACGATCACCCGGTTCTGCCGGGCGGTCGGTTTCGACGGGTATGCGGACCTCCGCCTCGGGATCGCGGCGGAGACCGGCCGGGCGCGCTCGGCCGGCTGGCACATCGACATCGGCCGTGAGATCCAGCCGAACGATCCGCTGGAGCGGGTCCTCGGCCAGATCATGGCGGCCGACACGCGGGCCATGCACGACACCGCCTCGCTGCTGGACCTGGCAGAGGTGGAACGGGCAGCGGTGGCGATCGCCGCGGCGCCTCGCGTGAACATCTTCGGCGCCAGCGGAAGCGCGCTGGTCGGCGAGGAGATGCAGTTCAGTCTGCACCGCATCGGCATCCCGGTGTGGGCCTGGACCGACGTGCACAACGGTCTGGCCAGCGCCGCGTTGTCCCGGCCCGGCGACGTCGCGCTCGGCATCTCGCACAGTGGCGAGACCGGCGAGACGATCGAGCTGCTCGCGGAGGCGAACAGCCGGGGCGCCACCACCATCGCGCTCACCAGCTTCCCGCGCTCACCGCTGGCCGAGCTCGCCGACATCGTCCTGCTCACCGCCACCCAGGCGACGACCTTCCGGCCGGACGCGCTCAGCGCGCGGCATCCCCAGCTGGTCGTCCTCGATCTGCTCTACGTCGCCGTGGCGCAGCGGACCCATGAACGTTCACACGCCGCGTTCCAGCGCACCGCTCAGGCAGTGCACGGGCACAAGGCCGCGCAAGACAGCTGAACCCTTTTCACACAATGAAGTCCCCTCGGGAGGAAAAGTGAAGCGCAAGATTGCGGTTGCCGCGGCCCTCGCCGCGACGCTGCTCGGCGCCACCGCGTGTGGCGGTGGCTCCGGGTCCGACGAGGCCGCCACCTCGGCCACCGGCGCTGTCGACGGCAAGGGCAAGACCCTCAAGGTCTGGCTCATGGTCGACGCCGAGACCGCCTGGAAGGGTGTCGTCGAGGACGCCACCAAGCGATTCACCGAGGCCACCGGCGCCCAGGTGAACGTCGAGTACCAGCAGTGGGCGAACCACCTCACCAAGCTGGACGCGACGCTGGCCGGCACCGACGTACCGGACGTGGTGGAGCTCGGCAACACCGAGTTCTCCAAGTACGTCTTCAACGGCGGCTTCGCCGAGCTCAACAAGGGTGACTTCGAGAACTCGGACACCTGGCTGACCGGTCTCTCCGGCGCGTGCGAGCTGGACGGCAAGACCTACTGCGTGCCGTACTACGCCGGCGCCCGCGTGCTGATCTACCGCACCGACCTCTTCAAGAGCGCGGGGATCACCGAGGCTCCGGCCACCTACGCGGACTTCCTCTCCGCCGCGGAGAAGCTGCAGACCGCGAACGCCAAGGACAAGAAGTTCAGCGCGTTCTACATGCCGGGCCAGTACTGGTACGCCGCGATGTCCTGGGTGAAGTCGAAGGGTGGCGAGATCGCCACCAAGGACGGCGACAAGTGGGTCGGCCAGCTCTCCTCGCCGGCCTCGCAGCAGGGCCTGCAGGCCTGGGTCGACGTCACCAAGAAGTACTCGAAGGCCGACGTCACCAAGAACGAGAACGAGCAGGCCGGCATCTTCGCGCAGGGCTCGGGCGGCATGTTCTACGGCAACGGCTGGGAGCAGGGTTCGGCCGAGGAGGTCCGTAAGGACCCGAACGACCCGAACTCGCCGCTCGTCCCCACCAAGGTGAAGGGCAAGCTGGCCGCCGCGCCGATGCCGGAGATCCCCTCCTTCCTCGGTGGCTCGAACCTGGGCGTGACCCAGAAGAGCGAGAACAAGGAGCTCGCCGCTCAGTGGATCAAGGCGTTCACCGACAGCAAGTCGATGGAGGGCCTGATCGCGGCGAACGCGCTGCCGAACTCGACCGCGCTGCTGGACAAGGCCGCCGCGAACCCGACGATCAAGAACGCCGCGCTCGCCGCGAAGTCGAGCTGGTTCCCGCCGAACGCGGAGAAGTGGGCCGACGTGGAGAAGGCCAGCATCCTGCAGACCATGCTGACCGACATCCTGACCGGTAAGAAGACGGTCGCCGACGGCGCCAAGTGGGCCGACGAGCAGATCAACGCCACGCTCAACGAGGCCTGATTCGCTGTGCCGCCCGCTTCCGCGAGGAAGCGGGCGGCACGCCCAGGAGGGATCACTGATGTACGCCGTCGACACGCCGCCCGTGAAAACGGAGCCGGCGCCGCAGAAGCCGCCGAAGGTGAACCGCGTGCGCCGCCGCAGCCAGCGTGAGGCCCGGACAGCCTGGCTGCTCTCGCTGCCCACCCTGCTGATCCTGGTCGCGCTGCTGGCCTACCCGCTCTACCGCATGATCGTCCTGTCGTTCCAGAACATGCGGCTGCGGGAGCTGATCACCGGGCTGACCCCGCCGTGGGTCGGCTTCGACCAGTACACGAAGGCGCTGACCGACGGCGTGTTCTGGAGCGTCGTGCTGCGGACCGCCGCCTTCACGATCGTCTCGGTCACCATCTCGGTGCTGCTCGGCCTCGGCGTCGCGCTGCTGATGCGCCGGGTGCACAGCCGGGTCCGGCTGTTCATGATGATCGCGATGATGTTCGTCTGGGCGCTGCCGGCCCTGGTCGCCGCGCAGGCGTTCCGCTGGCTGACCGACTCCGACTTCGGCGTCCTGAACTACCTGATCGACAAGATCCCCGGAGTGGACTTCGCGAACCACAGCTGGTTCGTCAACCCGTGGGAGGGCTGGGGCGTCATCACCACGCTGGTGGTGTGGGCCGGCATCCCGTTCCTGGCGATCTCGCTGAGCGCCGGCCTCACCCAGGTGCCGAAGGAACTGCTCGAAGCGGCTACCGTGGACGGCGCCTCGGCCTGGCAGTCGCTGCGTAACATCACGCTGCCGATCCTGAAGCCGCTGCTGACCATCGTCACCACGCTGTCGGTGATCTGGAACTTCGGCCTCTTCACCCAGAACTGGGCGTTGCGTGACGGGCACCCCGAGCCGGTCTACCAGACGCTCGCGACGTTCTCGTACACGCAGGCCTTCGGGCAGTCCCGGTACAGCTACGGCTCGGCGATCTCGGTGATCACCGTGCTGCTGATGCTCGGCGTGATGGCGTTCTACATCCGCCAGATGTTCAAGATCGGAGAGGTGGACTGATGGCTCGGCACGACGAGGGCGTCATCACCGTCGGACGCAGCCGGACCGGCACGATCGCGGCGAACACCACGGGCATCATCTTCGGCCTGCTCATGCTCTTCCCGGTCTACTGGGTACTGAACACCGCGTTCAAGCCGGAGAACGAGGTCAAGAGCTTCACGCCGACGTTCCTGCCGATCAACCCGACGCTGGACAACTTCAAGTCCGCGCTCGGCGAGGAGCTCTTCCTCCCGTCGATGGTCAACGGCTTGATCATCACGGCCATGGCGGTCGCCGCGGCGCTCGTCGTCGGCTTCCTGGCGGCGCTCGCGATCGCCCGGTTCCAGTTCTACGGGCGGAAGTCGATCATCCTGGTGATCCTGGCCGTTCAGCTGGTGCCGTTCCTGGCGCTGCTCATCCCGCTCTTCCTGATGCTCCAGCGAGCGGAACTCACGAACACCCTGCCCGGCGTCGCGCTGGTCTATCTGGTGCTGCTCCTGCCGTACACGGTGTGGACCCTGCGTGGTTTCATCTCCGGCATCCCCCGCGAGCTGGACGAGGCTGCGATGATCGACGGCTGTACCCGGGCCCAGGTGTTCTGGCGGATCATCCTGCCGCTCACCGGTCCCGGTCTGGTGGCGACCTCCGTCTACGGGTTCATCCAGGCGTGGAACGAGTTCATCATCATCAACACGCTGAACAGCCCGGAGAAACAGAACCTGATGGCCTGGCTGCTCTACAACCAGACCGAACGCGGTACCGCCTGGGGCCCTCTCATGGCCGGTGCGATCATCACATCGATCCCCGTGGTGATCTTCTTCCTGCTCATCCAGCGCAACATCGCTACCGGGCTCACGGCCGGCGCGGTCAAGGGTTGATCTTCAGATCTTGGAAAGGACAAAGATGTCTGACATAACCGCCTCCGAACTGGACCGCCGTACCCTGCTGCGCCGCGCTGCCGCGGTCGGCCTGGCGGCCACCCCCGCGGTGGGCATGCTCTCCGCCTGTGTGGGCGGCGGCTCCGACGACACCGCGCCCGAGCAGGCGACGGGCGAGAAGTCGGCGGAGAACCCGCTCGGCATCGACCCGAAGACCGGCATCGAGGTCATCATCTTCGACGGCGGCCTCGGCACGAAGTACGCCACCGACGTGGACATCCCGCTGTACAACAAGAAGTGGCCGGACTCGAAGGTGACGTACTCCGCCACCCAGGAGGTCTCCACCGTCGTCCAGCCCCGGATCAACGCCGGCGACGCGCCGGACATGATCAACAACTCGGGCTCGAAGCTGATGGACTTCGGCGCTGTCGTCAACGCCGGCCAGGCGCAGGACCTCACCGACCTCTTCGCCGCGCCGTCCTGGGACGTGGCCGGCAAGACCGTCGCCGAGACGCTGGTGCCGGGCGCGATCGAGCAGGGCACCTACAACGGCAAGCCGTACGCCGTGAACTACGCGTACACCGTGTTCGGCCTCTGGTACAACAAGGCGCTGTTCACCAAGAACAACTGGACCGTGCCGGAGACCTGGGCCGACTTCACCGCCCTGCTCGACAAGATCAAGGCGGCGGGCATCACGCCGTACGGGTACGCCGGCGCGAACGCGTCGTACTACCAGGTCCGGGCGATCCTCACCAGCGCCGGCAAGATCGGTGGCGAGCAGGTCCTCAAGGACATCGACAACCTGAAGGCCGGCGCCTGGAGGAACGACGCCATCGTGAAGGCCGCCGCGGCCTGGGCCGAGGTCGGCAAGAAGTACCTCGACAAGAGCTTCCTCGGCCTCAAGCACACCGAGGTCCAGCTCCGGCAGAACCAGGACAAGCTGGCCTTCTACCCGTGTGGTTCCTGGCTGGAGAACGAGCAGGCCAAGGACACCCCTCCGGGCTTCGAGTACGCCGTCGCCCCGTACCCGAGCGTGACCGCGGCGGACACGCTGCCGGCGGCCGCCCTCAACGCCGCGGCCGGTGAGATCTACTTCGTCGCCGCCAAGGGCAAGAACCCGCGCGGCGGCATGGAGTACCTGCGGGGCATGCTCTCCAAGGAGGCGGCGCTGGGCTTCACCAAGCTCACCAAGTCGCTTACCGTGGTGGCGGGCGCGGCCGACGGCGTGACCATCTCGCCCGGTCTGACCAGCGCGAACGAGGCCGTCGGCAAGGCCGGCAAGGACATCTTCATGGGCTACCTGTTCGACACCTGGTACAAGAAGCTCGACGACGAGTCCCGCGCGGCCGCGAACGACCTGATGTTCAAGGACTACGACGCGCAGAAGTTCGCGGACCGGATGGAGGCGGCGTCCCAGGCCGTGGCTTCCGACTCGTCCGTCACGAAGTTCACCCGATCCTGAGCCCGTAGCGAAGAAGCAAGGTAGGCGCGCCATGCGGCACGGCAAGTATCCCTTCATCATCGGCTTCCTTGCCGTGCCCGTGGCGCTCTACGGCACCTTCGTCGTGGCGGCCTACATCCAGACGTTCCAGCTGGCCTTCACCAGCTGGTCCGGCCTGGGGCCGATCACGTACGTCGGGTTCGACAACTTCGAACGCCTCTTCGCCGACGAGCTGTTCTGGCGGTCCGTCTGGCACAACCTCTACCTGTTGATCCTGCTGCCGTTCATCACGATCGCGATCGCCCTGTTCTTCGCGTTCCTGCTGAACGTCGGCCGGGACCACAAGCGGGGTGTGTGGGGCTCGAAGGTCTACCGGGTGATCTTCTTCTTCCCGCAGCTGATGGCCCTCGCCATCGTCGCGGTGATCTTCGGCCGGGTGTTCGCCTCGGACAAGAGCGGCATGATCAACGGCCTCTTCCCGGAGTCCTGGAGTCCCTGGCTCTTCCTGGCCGACGAACGCTGGGCGCTCACCTGCATCCTGGCCGTCGCGGTCTGGCAGGCGGTCGGCTTCTATGTGGTGCTCTTCTCGGCCGGGATGGGCTCGATCGACCCGGAGATCTACGAGGCGGCCGCGATCGACGGCGCCAACCGGATCACCCTGTTCTTCAAGATCACGCTGCCGCTGCTCTGGAGCACGCTGCAGGTCGCCTGGGTCTACCTCGGCATCGCGGCGTTCGACTGCTTCGCCCTCATCAACATCATGTCGGTGGACCGGGGCGGCCCGGACGGCGCCACGTCGGTGCTGGCCATGATGATCTACCGGAACGCCTTCGAATACTCGCAGGCCGGTTACGCCTCCGCCCTCGGCGTGGCGCTCTTCTTCCTGACTCTGACATTCGCCGCGCTGACCCTGCGCGTCACGCGGCGGGAGGCCCACTGATGACCGCGGTTCTTTCGGAAAAGGCCGTTTCTGAGAAGCCCGTGGTGGCTCAGAAACACAGGGAATTCACCGCTCTCAACGGCCTCGCGCACATCGCCCTGATCGCCTGGGCGCTGGCCACCGCCGGTCCTCTCATCTGGGTGCTGCTGGCCTCGTTCAAGAGCAACACCGAGATCTTCCTCGGCGAGCCGTTCGCGCTCCCGAACTCGTTCTCGTTCGACACCTACGTGTCGGCCTGGAACGAGGCCCACATCGGGCAGTACTTCCTGAACAGCGTCTTCGTGGTCGCCATCAGCACGGCCGGGACCATGCTGTTCGGCTCGATGGCCGCGTACGTCCTGGCCCGGTACCAGTTCCGCGGCAACCGGTTCCTCTACTACCTGTTCGTGTCCGGCCTGGCGTTCCCCACGTTCATGGCGATCACCCCGCTCTTCTTCATCCTCAAGAACTTCGGGCTGATCAACACGTTCACCGGCCTGATCCTGGTGTACATCTCGTACTCCCTGCCGTTCACCGTCTTCTTCCTGGCGGCGTTCTTCAAGGCGCTGCCGCACGAGATCGACGAGGCGGCCACGGTCGACGGCGCGTCGCACACCCGCAAGTTCTTCCAGATCATGATGCCGATGGCGAAGTCCGGCCTGATCAGCATCACGATCTTCAACATCGTCGGCCAGTGGAACCAGTACCTGCTGCCGGTCGCGATCATGCAGGGCGCCGGCGCCGACTCGAAGTGGGTGCTCACCCAGGGCATCGCGAACATCAGCGTGCAGGCCGGTTACCACGCCGAGTGGTCCACGCTCTTCGCGGCGCTGACCCTGACCATCCTGCCGATGATCGTGGTCTATGCGATCTTCCAGCGGCAGATCCAGGCGGGCCTCACCGCGGGCGCCGTCAAGTAAGACTTGTCGTACCGCAGGCGCAGAATGGCGGCGTGCTGGTAGCGGTACTCCCTGACGGTCGGCTGCAGGATCTGCGAGCCGACGGCGGGCCGGCCGGACCACCTCACCAGGTGGCCGACCTGCCCGCGACCATTGCCGCCCGGGAGGCCGCGGACCAGCCACGCTGGGTCTGGGCATCGACCGCTGACGTCTATCCGGCACTGCTGCGCGCCGGGATCCGGGTGGCCCGCTGTCACGACCTGGAGCTCACCGAGGCGCTGCTGCTGGGTCATGCGGGGCGCTGGGGCGAGCCACGGGGGGTCGCCGCGGTGCTGGCTCGGTCGCGCGGCCTCCCGGCGCCACCCGATGCGCTGCGTCCCGATGCCGAGCCTCCGGGGTTCGCCCAGGCCGCGCTCTTCGAGACCACCGTGGCGCCGACCCTGGACATTCAAGATCTTCTGACGTCGTACGCGGACCAGCAGCGTCGCATCGCCGATACCGATCATCCAGGCCGTTTCCGGATGCTGGTCGCCGCGGAGTCAGCCGGCGCGCTGATCGCCGCTGAGATGGGGCACACCGGCCTCCCGTGGCGCGCCGACGTCCACGACCAGCTGCTCCGGGAGCTGCTCGGCCCGCCGCAGCCGGTCGGCCCGCCCCGGCGGCTCGCGGAGCTGACCGCCGAGATCAACGCGGCGTTCGGGATGCACGGGCTCCATCCGGACTCGCCGGCCGAGGTGGTGAAGGCGTTCGCCCGGGCCGGGATCCAGGTCCCCAACACGCGCCGCTGGGTGCTGCGCGGCGTGGACCACCCGGCCGTGGCGCCGCTGCTGGAGTTCAAGGAGCTCTACCGCATCTGGACGGCGCACGGCTGGGCCTGGTGCGACGCGTGGGTGCGCGACGGCCGCTTCCGCCCGGAATACGTCCCGGGCGGTGTCGTCTCCGGCCGCTGGGCGACCCGCGGCGGCGGCGCGCTGCAGGTGCCGAAGGTCGTCCGCCGGGCCGTGGTGGCCGATCCCGGCTGGCAGTTCGTGGTCGCCGACGCCGGTCAGCTGGAGCCCCGCGTCCTGGCCGCGGTCTCCGGTGACACCCGGCTGGCCCGGGCCGCCGCCGCCGGCGACCTCTATGCGGCCCTGGCCGCCGACTCGTTCGGCGGTGACCGGGCGAAAGCGAAGATCGCCCTGCTCGGGGCGATGTACGGGCAGACCGGCGGCGACGCCCTCCCGGCCCTGGCGGTGCTGCGGCGGCACTACCCGGTGGCGTTCGACTACGTGGAGGCGGCCGCCCGCACGGGTGAAACAGGCGGGCTGGTCCGATCCTGGCTCGGCCGGACGTGCCCGCCGGCGTTCGCTGCCGCGGACGGGGGACTGGATCCACCTGCCGAAGCCGCGGTGCCTCCGGGCCGAGCACGCGGGCGATTCACCCGGAATTTCGTGATCCAAGCGACCGCTGCCGAGTGGGCGTTGGTGCTGCTGGCGCTTCTACGTACAAGATTGGGGGAAATGTCCGCTGAACTGGTGCTCTTCGTGCATGACGAGGTGGTCATCCATTGCCCGGCCGGCGAGTCCGCGGACGTCGTCACCGCGGTCGAGGAGTGCGCGGCCCGCGCCGGACGGATGCTGTTCGGCGACAGTGAGGTGCGTTTCCCGCTGGACGTCTCAGTGGTTGGTGCCTACGCCGACGCGAAATGAGAAAGTCGGTATCGTTGTTGGTCCGGCCGAGAGGCGCTGCAGCGGGTCACCCGTCACGCTCGTCCGGTGATCAACCCGAAACAAGGGCGCCTCCGACTCATATCGGAGGTGTACCCATGGCTTCTTCTCTGACCACCCTGCGCGAGCTGCTCGCCGAGCGGATCCTGGTGCTCGACGGCGCGTGGGGCACCATGCTCCAGGGCGCCAAGCTGGCACCGGCCGACTACCGCAACGAGCTGATCCCGGCCGACCACCCGCAGGACGTCACCGGCGACCCCGACCTGCTGATCCTGACCCGGCCGGACGTCATCCTCGACGTGCACCGGCAGTACCTCGCGGCCGGCGCGGACATCACCACCACCAACACGTTCACCGCGACCAGCATCGCGCAGGCCGACTACGGCCTGGAGCACCTGGTCCGGGAGATGAACGTGCAGGGCGCCCGGCTGGCCCGGCAGGCAGCCGACGAGGCCGCCGCCCGGGACGGCCGCCCGCGGTTCGTCGCCGGTTCGGTCGGCCCGCTCAACGTGACGCTCTCGCTGTCGCCGAAGGTCGAGGACCCGGCGTACCGTGCGGTCACCTTCGACCAGGTCAAGGCGACCTACGCGGAACAGATCGCGGCCCTGGCGGAGGGCGGCGTCGACCTGCTCCTGGTCGAGACGATCTTCGACACGCTCAACGCCAAGGCGGCCATCGCGGCGGCCCGTGAGGTCGCCCCCGAGCTGCCGCTCTGGATCTCCGTGACGATCGTGGACCTCTCCGGCCGGACCCTCTCCGGTCAGACCGTCGAGGCCTTCTGGCGCTCGATCGAGCGCGCCCACCCGCTGGTCGTCGGCGTGAACTGCGCGCTCGGCGCGGCCGAGGCCCGCCCGCACGTGGCCGAGTTGGCCCGGCTCTCCGACGTCTTCGTCGCCTCGCACCCGAACGCCGGCCTGCCGAACGCCTTCGGTGGCTACGACGAGACCCCGGCGCAGACCAGCGCGCTGATCGCCGGATTCGCCGAGGACGGCCTGGTCAACATCGTCGGCGGCTGCTGCGGCACCACCCCGGCGCACATCGGTGCGATCGCCGAGGCCGTGGCCGGCTTCTCTCCCCGGGTGATCGACCCGCCGGCGCCGACCACCCGGTTCTCCGGCCTGGAGCCGTTCGCGATCGGCCCGGACACCGGCTTCGTCATGATCGGCGAGCGGACGAACGTCACCGGCTCGGCGAAGTTCCGCCGGCTCATCGAGGCCGACGACTACCAGGCCGCCGTCGACGTGGCGTTGGAGCAGGTCCGCGGCGGCGCCAACCTGCTCGACGTGAACATGGACGCCGACCTGCTGGACAGCGTGCGGGCGATGACCACGTTCCTCAACCTGATCGCGACCGAGCCCGAGGTGGCCCGGATTCCGATCATGATCGACAGCTCGAAGTGGGAGGTTCTCGAAGCCGGCCTCAAGTGCGTGCAGGGCAAGGGCGTGGTCAACTCGATCAGCCTGAAGGAGGGCCCTGCGCAGTTCTTGTCGCAGGCGCGCAAGATCCGTTCGTTCGGCGCCGGCGTGGTGGTGATGGCGTTCGACGAGCAGGGGCAGGCCGACACCACTGACCGTAAGGTCTCCATCTGCGGGCGCGCCTACGACCTGCTCGTCGAGGACGGCTTCGACCCGAACGACATCATCTTCGACCCGAACGTGCTCGCCGTCGCGACCGGCATCTCCGAGCACAACGGCTACGCGAAGGCGTTCATCGACGCCCTCCCGCTGATCAAGGAGCGCTGCCCGGGCGCCCGCACCAGCGGCGGCATCTCGAACCTGTCCTTCGCGTTCCGCGGCAACGACGTGGTCCGCGAGGCCATGCACTCGGCGTTCCTCTTCCACGCCGTGAAGGCCGGCCTGGACATGGGCATCGTCAACGCCGGTCAGCTCGCCGTCTACCAGGACATCCCGGCCGAGCTGCTGGAACTCGTCGAGGACGTCATCTTCGACCGCCGCCCGGACGCCACCGACCGCCTGGTCACCTTCGCCTCCACGGTCACCGGCAGCGGCGCCAAGCGCGAGATCGACCTCTCCTGGCGGGAGGCCCCGGTCGAGGAGCGGCTCTCGCACGCCCTGGTGCACGGCATCGTCGACTTCATCGAGGCGGACACCGAGGAGGCCCGGAAGAAGCTGCCCCGGCCGCTCGACGTCATCGAGGGCCCGCTCATGGACGGCATGGGCATCGTGGGCGACCTGTTCGGCTCCGGCAAGATGTTCCTGCCGCAGGTCGTCAAGAGCGCCCGGGTGATGAAGCGGTCGGTCGCCTACCTCCTGCCGTACATGGAGAAGGAGAAGGCCGAGGGCTCCCGCGGCCAGGGCAAGGTCGTGCTCGCCACGGTCAAGGGCGACGTCCACGACATCGGCAAGAACATCGTCGGTGTCGTGCTGGGCTGCAACAACTACGAGGTGATCGACCTCGGCGTGATGGTGCCGACCGCCAAGATCCTGGACACCGCGGTGGCCGAGGGCGCCGACGTGATCGGCCTGTCCGGTCTCATCACGCCGTCGCTGGACGAGATGGTCGCGGTCGGCGCCGAGATGCAGCGCCGCGGGATCAAGCTGCCGCTGCTGATCGGCGGCGCCACCACGTCGAAGCAGCACACGGCGGTGCGGATCGCCCCGGCGTACGACGGCCCGACCGTCCACGTCCTGGACGCCTCCCGGGTCGTCGGCGTCGTCTCCCACCTGCTCGACCCGGAACGCTCGCCCGTTCTGGACCGGGACAACCGCGCCGAGCAGGAGCGCCTCCGGGTGGCCCACGAGCAGCGTCACTCGCAGCCGCTGCTCACCCTCGCGCAGGCGCGGGCGAACAAGGAGTCGGTCGACTTCGGCGACCTGCCCACCCCGGCCTTCACCGGCGTGCGCGAGATCGCCCCGACGATCGCCGAACTCCGCCAGATGATCGACTGGCAGTTCCTGTTCCTCGCGTGGGAGCTGAAGGGCAAGTACCCGGCGATCCTCGACCAGCCGGTCGCCCGGGAACTGTTCGACGACGCGAACACGCTGCTCGACCAGATCATCGCGGACGGCTCGTTCCAGGCCCGCGGCCGCTACGGCTTCTGGCCCGCCCACTCGTCCGGCGACGACATCCTGCTGGACAACGGCTTCTCGTTCCCGATGCTGCGCCAGCAGACCGAGAAGCCGGCCGGCCGTGCGAACCGCTGCCTCGCCGACTACATCGCGCCCTCCGGTGACCACCTCGGCGGTTTCGCCGTCGCCATCCACGGCGCCGACGAACTCGCCCGCAAGTACGAGGCCGAGCACGACGACTACCGCGCCATCATGGTGAAGGCCCTCGCCGACCGCCTGGCCGAGGCGTTCGCCGAGTACCTGCACCTGAAGGCCCGCCGCGACTGGTTCGAGCCGGACGCCCAGCCGGTCCTGGCCGACCTGCACGCCGAGCGTTTCCGCGGCATCCGCCCGGCCCTCGGTTACCCGGCCTGCCCGGACCACAGCGAGAAGAAGGACCTCTTCAAGCTGCTCGGCACCGACGCGATCGGCGTGCACCTCACCGAGTCCTTCGCGATGACCCCGGCAGCGGCGGTGAGCGGCCTCATCTTCGCCCACCCGGAGTCCCGCTACTTCACCGTCGGCCGCCTCGCCAAGGACCAGATCGAGGACTACGCCACCCGCCGCGGCCTACCGGTCACCGAGGTCGAGCGCTGGCTGCGGCCCAACCTCGCCTACAACATCGACTGACCGGCGTCTGTGGAGAGCGGGCCCGCTGGACTTTCTCAGCGGGCCCGCTTCTTCAGCTCTGCGAGGGTCAGCGGCTGGCCCAGAAGTCCTCGTTCAGGCGATCGAGCACGCTCGGGATGAAGAGTCCCGCGATCGACAGCAGCGAGATGATGGTGAAGGCAGTACGCAGCACCACCACCTCGACCTTCCCGCCCACCTTGACGGCCATGCTGTTCGGGATGCCGATCATGCGCCACATGCGACGGTTGATCGGTATCGGCCAGAGAATCGGCACGCCGTTCTTAGTGATCATGTCGCCGAGCAGGTGCACGAAGCAGCCGATCGCCACGGCCAGGCCCAGCAGCGGATAGCCGCGGTCGCCGGGCAGGTTGGCAGCGGTGAACCAGGCGATGAACCCGGACGCGAGCGTCACGATGACCCACCCGGCGCGCTCGGCCCACTCGTCGAAGAGGCCACGCAGCGCCAGACCGGCCATGAAGAAGACGATGCCGACGACAGCCCATTTCCCGTACGCCGTCGCCAGCGCCGTGGTGCCCCAGCCGATCAACGCGCAGAACGGCAGCGTGTGGGTGAACGTCCGGTGCCCGTTGTCCCGCCGCGGGTCCCTGCTCAGCTTCGTCGCCGTATAGACGCCGAGCGAGAACTTCTCGACCACCTCGGCGACGAACAGCGAGGCGACCCCGAACGTCCGCGCGACCGTCGCACCACCCTGGTTCCGGGTGACCTTGCCGGACATGTCCAGGTCCGGCAGCAGCGCGCCACCGGCGCAGACCGCCGTTCCGACCGCGACCTCGAGCGGTGACTGGCTGACGCCGGCGAACTGAGCGAGCGCCCAGCTACCCGCCAGCCAGGCGGCCGCGCCCGAGAGCGCGTGCGACGGACCCATCATGTGTTTCGTCCCTCCCCGAACAAACTCGGCCACTGTGGCAGAGGAGGGCACGAAGATCAACGACCGTCGCAGGCATGTCGACGTGGGGTCGGCCACCCGACAGCAGAACCCGTCAGCACCTCCCGTGGGCGTAGCTGTACCGGAATTCGTAGCGCCCGTGGCGCGCGTGCCGGATCAATCCCATGACCAGGAACGCGATCGGGATGACCGGCCAGAAGAAGTGAGCGCCGGAGAGCATCCACAGTCCGGTGAGGACTCCCGCGAGGATCAGGATGAAGCTGCCGTGCCGTCTCAGGGAGCGGCGCGTCGCGGCCCGTGCGGTCGGTGTCCGGGCCAGGGCGGCGCGGCCACCGTCGGGGAGATCGGCGGTGAGCGGCGCTAGCTCGTCGCGATACTTAGCCGCGTACGCCGCGGCGAGCCGTTCCTCCCCCTCCCCGAGATCGAGACGCCCCTCGGCCATCGCGGCCCGGAGGATCTCGGCGACCTGTTCACGTTCGGTGTCGGAGGTGCGGAGCCGGGTGCCGGGTTGCATGAGTCTCCTCCTTGGCGGATCGGTGTCTGGCATCAAGCGTCCTCGCCGGCGGTGGCCGGCGCGTCCGTCGGCGGGAGCATCCCGAGGGAGTGCGTGACGCCCGGGGAACCGGCCGGGTCTACTCCCGGGGGAGTAGGCGGGCGCTGAAGGATGTGCCGCGGGAAGTACTCGGGGGTCAGCCCGCGCGCTGATGCCGCGGGCGGAGGCGGTGCCGTAGGTTCGGCTGCATGAGGCATCCGGGCGGTTCGTCAGGCCGGCGTGACCAGCCCGGACGACCGGACCGGCACGGCTGGCAAGGCTGGCACCATCGGCGAGGCCGGCGCGACTGGCCGGGACAGATCGACTGGACGTGGCAGCGGCCCGAGCCGCCACCACGACCGCCGTGGGCGCGGTCCCGCAGGCAGAGGCAGTGGCCGGCCGGCGCGGTGATCGGCGCGGTGCTGTTCCATGTGCTCGGCGTCCGCGACTACACGGTGCATCACGACCTCGACGCCCTGGTCTACGCGCTGTTGCTGGCCGGGCCGCTGGCGCTGCTCTGGCGGCGGCGGGCGCCGATCGCCGTGTTCGCGGTGGCGGCGTCCGGGTCGATCGCGTTCGCCTCCATCGCGTCACCGCACTGGAGTTATGCGGTGGCGCCGGTCATCGCGCTCTACTCGGTGTCCTGCGGGGGCCGGCATCGAGTGGCGGCGGTCGCGGGCGGTTCGGCGTACGCGGCCTATCTGCTCGTCACGCTCGTGCTGATGGAGCGGATCGGGCTGCCCGGCACCCCGCCCGGGCTCCGCGAGTCGTTGCTTCTCGGTGCGGCGGTGGCCGGGGCGGTGCTCGCCGGCGTGGTGGCGCGAAGTTACGGGGAGCAGGTCGCGGCGATCACCAAGGTTCGCGAGGAGCAGGACCGCGCCCGCGCCGAGCAGGAACGCCGGCAGGCCTCCGAGGAGCGGCTGCGGATCGCGCGCGAGCTGCACGACGTGCTCGGCCACCACCTGTCTCTGATCAATGTGCAGGCCGGTGTCGGGCTGCATCTCATGGACAGCCGGCCGGAGCAGGCACGGGAGGCGCTGTCGGCGATCAAGACGGCCAGCGCGGAGGCCCTGCGGGAGGTGCGGTCGGTGCTGGGCGTTCTGCGTACCGAGGGGGAGGCCGCCCCTCGCAAGCCGGCCCTCGGCCTGAACCGGCTCGAGGAGCTGACGGCGGACGCGGGGTTCCCGGTCCGGACCGTGGTCAAGGGAGAGCCCCGCGAGCTGCCGGCCGAGGTGGACCGAGCCGCCTACCGGATCGTCCAGGAGGCCCTGACCAACGTTCGCCGGCACGCGGGCCCGTCACCGGACGCCGTCGTGACGATCAACTACCTGCCGTCAGCCCTGCACTTCTCCATCCGCAACGACGGCCCGGCGACGGATCCGCCGACGAGCCCACTCACCGACCCGTCCACGAACCAGGGCGCAGATCCGGCCACTGACCAGTCCGCCACCCGAGAGCGATCCTCCCTCCGGGACCCACCCCGTGATGCTTCCCGCGACGGGCTTCGCGACGGGCCTCGGGGTGTGGACCCTGGTGTCGGCGGACCGGGGGAGGGGGGTAGCGGCATCGCAGGGATGCGAGCCCGGGCCGAGAGCCTGGGCGGGCGCTTCGCAGCGGGCATGCTCGCGGAGGGCGGTTTCCTGGTGTCCGTGGTGCTGCCGGTGGGGAGCCAGGAGTGAGTGCGGCGGCTCTTTTGCGAAGAGCGCGACGCCACGGTGGGTGCCGATGGTCGTTTCGGAGGGGCGGTGGATTCGAAATCGGGAGCCACGGCGGACTCTGGTGGTGGGTGGCCCGGGTGTGGGTGGCCGGGTGTGGGTGAGGGGGACGCGTGATTTCGGTGGTTCTGGCGGATGATCAGGCGCTGGTGCGGGCTGGGTTTCGGGCTCTGCTCGGCGCTGAGGCGGACATCACTGTGGTCGGGGAGGCGGCTGACGGGCTGCAGGCGGTGAAGCTCGTTCGGGAGAAGCGGCCGGATGTCGTGCTGATGGACATCCGGATGCCCGGAGTTGACGGCTTGGAGGCGACCCGGCGGATCGCGGCCGACCCGGAGTCGGCGGCCACGCGGGTGGTGATCCTTACGACGTTCGAGCTGGACGAATACGTGTTCGAGGCGCTTCGGACGGGTGCCTCCGGGTTCCTGGTCAAGGACACCGAGCCGGTGGAACTGCTGCGGGCGGTTCGGGTGGTGGCGGCCGGGGAGGCGCTGCTCTCGCCGAGTGTGACGCGGCGGGTGATCGGTGAGTTCGCGGCCGGGCCCGGGCAGGGACGCGTGCCGGTGCCCGCACGGGAGCTGGAACAGCTGACCGACCGGGAGAGGGAGGTGATGGTGCTGGTCGCCGAAGGACTGTCGAACGACGAGATCGCCGGCCGGTTGATGATCAGTCCGGCTACGGCGAAGACGCACGTCAGCCGGACGATGATCAAGTTGGGAGCGCGGGATCGGACGCAGTTGGTGGTGCTGGCCTACGAGGGAGGCCTGATCAAACCGGGCTGGCTGACCGGCTGACCGGGCGTCGTCCCCGAACCGCGAGGGCCCAGCGGCCGAAGCGGGGGTGCGGGGGGCTTCACCAGCCTGGGATCATTTCGCCGCCGGGCGCGGCGTACCAGGCGGGGGCCTCTTCGGGTAGGGAGGTGCGGATGCGGTGGTGGGCGTAGGGGTTCAGCTCCGGCAGGGCGTCCAGGGCGAACCAGCCGACCTGGAGGGACTCGGAGTCGTTGACGCGGGCGTCGCCGCCTACGGCTCGGCAGCGGAACCAGGTGTTGACCATCTGGCACTGGTCGCCGTTCGGGTAGGTGACCTCGTGCAGGGCGATCCCGGCCAGGCGCTCGATCTTGATCTGGACGGCGGTCTCCTCCTCGACCTCGCGGACCACCGCGTCGGCCGGTTGCTCGCCGGGGTCCATGATGCCGGCGATCAGGGTCCAGCGGGCGTTGTCGCTGCGCTGGTGGAGGAGGATCTCGCCGAGGTCGTTGAAGACCACCGCGGTCACCGTCGGGAACATGATCAGGCCGGTGCCGACCTTGGAGCGCAGGTCGGTGACGTATTCGGAAGCAGGCACGAGGCCGACCCTACGACGTGCGGCGGATGCGCCGGTGTTCCGCCACCGGCCGGGCCTGAAACGGGCGACCGGCGGCAGCGGAGAACCGGATCCCACGAGGCCGGTCCCAGATGGCAGGAGCTCGGAGTATGCCCGGAAACCAGCGGTAAACCGTGTACCTGCGCGTACGCAGACCGGTGACGGTTCCCATGGCGTAGCCGCCCAGCCCGCCGGGTAGGAGCCACCCCGGGTCAGTATGGATATCGGCTCGGGGGCCGAATGCGACGGGCATGGCAGGAAACCCCCGGCACTTGACACATCCGCATGACAGTCTCAGTGTGATCGACTTCAGGACGAATTTCGGGGGGAGAGCGCAAGTGTCGGAGCGCGATCGCCTGGCTCAGGCCGACTCCGGCGAGCAGCCGTGGCGCTCGTGGGGTCCCTACCTGGCCGAACGCGCCTGGGGCACGGTCCGCGAGGACTACAGCGAGCACGGTACGGCGTGGGACTACTTTCCCCACGATCACGCCCGATCCCGGGCGTACCGGTGGAACGAGGACGGCATGGCCGGCCTCTGCGACGACCGGCAGACGTTCTGTTTCGCCCTCGCGCTCTGGAACGGCAAGGACCCGATCCTGAAGGAGCGGATGTTCGGGCTGGGCGGCGACGGCGGCAATCACGGCGAGGACGCCAAGGACTACTGGTGGTACCAGGATTCGACGCCGACCCATTCCTGGATGTCCTGGCGGTACCACTATCCACAGGACGAGTTCCCGTACGACCAACTGGTCCGTGTGAACGGCCAGCGCTCCCGCAACGAGGGGGAGTACGAACTGGTCGACACCGGTGTCTTCGACCAGGACCGCTTCTGGGCGGTGACCGTCGACTACGCGAAGGCGTCACCGAAGGACGTCTGCATCGCGATCACCGTCAGCAACCGGGGTCCCGAGACGGCCACCCTGCACGTGCTGCCGACGCTCTGGTTCCGCAACACCTGGTCGTGGGGCATGCCGAACCGCAGCGTGCCGGTGATCGAGGGTGCGCCGGGCCGGCTCGCGGGCACGCACGGCTCGCTGGAGCACATCACGCTCGAAGGTGACGGCGATCCGGAGCCGCTGCTCTGCGACAACGAGACGAATTCGCAGCGGCTGTGGGGGCTGCCGGGCCGCAGTCCCTATCCGAAGGACGGGATCAACGACTACCTGATCCACGGGATGCCGACGGTGAATCCGCTCGGCACCGGCACCAAAGGCGCACTACATTATGAAATTTCCCTTGAATCCGGTGAAAGCCGGACATTGCGCCTGAGGCTCGCGCAGAGCGACGCGGCTTTGGATCTTGGAGCGTCGTGGGATGACGCCATGCGGCAACGCCGAACGGAAGCCGACACCTTTTTCGACGACGTTATCCCGAAAAAAGCGGACAAAGAGGAAAAGGCGGTAGCCCGCCAGGCCATCGCCGGCCTCATGTGGGGCAAGCAGTTCTACCACTTCGACGTGAAGCAGTGGCTGGTCGGCGACCCGGCCAACTCGCCACCACCGCCCGGCCGGCGCTACGGCCGCAACAGCGGCTGGTGGCACATGAACAGCTTCGACGTGATCAGCATGCCGGATCCGTGGGAGTACCCGTGGTACGCCGCCTGGGACCTGGCCTTCCACTGCGTCAGCATCGCGCGCGTCGACCCCGGATTCGCGAAGTCCCAGCTGCTGTTGCTGCTCCGCGAGTGGTACATGCACCCCAACGGCCAGATCCCCGCGTACGAGTGGTCCTTCGCCGACGTGAACCCGCCCGTCCACGCCTGGGCCGCCCTGCGCGTCTTCGAGATCGACGGCTCCCGGGACCACGACTTCCTCTCCCGGGTCATGCACAAGCTGCTGCTCAACTTCACCTGGTGGGTGAACCGCAAGGACGTCGGCGGCAACAACGTCTTCGAGGGCGGTTTCCTCGGCCTGGACAACGTCGGCCCGTTCGACCGGTCGGCGGCCCTGCCCGTAGCCGGGGTGCTGGAACAGTCCGACGGCACGGGCTGGATGGCGATGTACGCCCTCAACCTGCTCGATATGGCGATCATCCTGGCGCTGCACGATCGGGCGTACGAGGACATGGCCACGAAGTTCTTCGAGCACTTCACGTACATCGCGGAGGCGGCGTACCGGCAGGGGCTCTGGGACGACGAGGACAGCTTCTTCTACGACGTGCTGCGGCTGCCGGACGGTCACAAGGTCCCGCTGAAGGCCCGCTCGATCGTCGGCCTGCTGCCGCTCGCCGCCACGACCCGGCTCACGTCGGAGACGCTGAACCGGCTGCCGTCGCTGAACTCCCGGGTGCGCTGGATGGTCCACACGCAGCGCGACTACGGCGACGTGATCAGCGCCCGGCGGCTGGGCGGCACGGACCGGCGTCAGCAGCGGCTGCTCAGCATGGTGGGGCAGGATCAGCTGCTCCGGATCCTGGCGCGTCTGCTGGATCCCGAGGAGTTCCTCTCCCCGTACGGCCTGCGCACCCTGTCGCGGTCCCATCTCGAGAAGCCGTTCACCGTCTCGCTGGGCGGATCCGACTTCACCGTCGGTTACGAGCCGGCGGAGAGCACCAGCGGTCTCTTCGGCGGCAACTCGAACTGGCGCGGCCCGATCTGGATGCCGGTGAACTTCCTGCTGGTGGAGGCGGTGCGGGAGTTCGCTGCCTTCTACGGCTCGGACCTGAAGGTGGAGTACCCGACGGGTTCGCAGAACAAGGTGCCGCTCACCGAGGTCGCTGACGACCTGTCGCGGCGGTTGATCGCCCTGTTCGTGCCGGATGAATCAGGAAAAAGACCTATTTATGGGGCGACGTCCCTGTTCCAGACCCATCCGGACTGGAAAGACCTGATCTCCTTCCCGGAGTACTTCCACGGCGACAACGGCGCCGGCCTGGGCGCCTGGCACCAGACCGGCTGGACCGCCTTGGTCGTAGACCTCATCTTCGACCTGCACCGGAATTAGCCTGAAGATCCGTGCAACCTTTCCGGCGGCTGTGAGCGTTCCATCTCCGTCGAAGGAGGTAGCCGATCTTGAACGCCGAGGAAGAGGAAGGGTTCCGCCAGTTCGTCGCGGCCCAATTGGGCCCGCTGCGCAAACTGGCGTACCTGACTTGCGGTAACTGGCACACGGCCGAGGACGCCGTCGCCACCGCCCTGGCCAAGCTGTACCCGCGCTGGCGCAAGCTCGACCGGCCCGACCTGTACGCCAAGACGATGGTGTACCGGGCCGCTGTCGACGAGACCCGCCGGCCGTGGCGCCGGGAACGTTCTGCCGGTGACGAGATCCCCGACGTCGCCCTGCGCGACCCGGCGGCGGCCACCGACGAGCGGCTCCGGGTTCAGATCGCCCTGCGGTCCGTGCCCCGTAAGCAGCGCGCCGCCCTGATCCTCCGCTACTACCTCGGGATGACCCTCGAGGAGACGGCGGGCGTTCTGGGGGTCTCCGTCGGCACCGCCAAGAGCCAGACGTCGCGCGGGCTGGGACGCCTGCGTGAGGTTCTGGCAGCCGAGAGAATCGACCTCCAGGTCGCGGATATCGAGGAGTTGACCCGTGCGGTTGCATGAGGTTGTGGATCTGGCGACGTCGGACGCGCCACCGGCACAGAACACGATCGACGACATCGTCGGTAAGGGCCGCAAGGCGCAGCGTCGCCGGCGTGCCGGTTTCGCGGGTGCGGGCGCGGCCCTCGCGGTGGTCGCGGTCTCTGCGGCGGCGACGATTCCGTCGCTTTTCGGGGGTACGGGTGACAGCGCCGGCCTTCCGGTGGCGGCGGCGCCTTCGACGGTGACCTCAGCGGCCCCGGCCGCCTGGGAGTTCCCGGCCGACCCGTTCCAGTTCACGTTCAGCGCGTTCGACGCCGGACGCTGGCACGTCGCCGATCCCGTCGTGGCGTCGACGTCGTACCAGATCGCGTCGGTCTACCTGGACGGCCGGACGTCGAACGACCGGGCGGCCACCGAGGAAGAGGTCGCCGAAATGGAGGAGAACTTCAAGAAGAAGCTGAAGGGCGAGGCGGTCCCGGAGGAGCCGACGATCTACGCGTACCTGGTGCTGTACCGGCCGGGCGCGTTCGATCCCGCCAAGCTCGCCGGCGCCACCCGGCTGACCGTCGACGGCAAGCAGGCCTACCAGGTCGGCGGCCCGGGCAACGGCGGGATGACCCGCCGGGCGCTCGCCTGGTCGTACGACGCGGACGCCTGGGCGGTCCTGGAGACGCACTCGAACGCGGAGGAGGACCCCTCCGACGCCGAGCTCCAGAAGATCGTCGCCGGTCTGAAGCCGTCCAAGGCGGCCCCGGCCACGTTGCCGTTCACGCTGGATTACGTGCCGGCCGGGTACAAGCCGGTCGAGCTCGGCTCGCACGCCATCTCGGGTCTGAACGGCATCGCCGGCGCCCGGGACGGCGACTACGGCGGCGCGATCTTCGCGAATCCGGCGCCGGCCACGACCGGGCTGGTCGAGCCGTACGGCGGGGTGGACGGCGAAACGATCCCGAGCAGCTTCCAGATCTTCGTGGTGCCGTCGGCGAACTCGAACCAGACCACCGGCAACACCACGATCAAGTGCGGCAACGGCTTCTGCACGCACCGCAGCGAGGACGGCAAGACCAGCATCCAGGTGGCGAGCGACGGCCGTCTCTCCGACGCCGAGATGACCAAGATCCTGAAGGGCCTGAAGCTCAAGAACGTCAAGGACGACTCGACCTGGGCGAACGCGGCCGACGCGCTCAAGTGACCGCTTCCCAGTGAACGGCCGGGCTCTCCGAGAGCCCGGCCGTTTCCCTTGTTCCTACTACGCTCTGTCGACGATCGTCTCGGCCACGTGGCGCAACTGCTCGTGGTCCGGGTTGAAACCGGCGGCGATGTCGGGGTGCAGCCCTGCCTTCGACTGCTCGAGCAGCATGGTCGTCACCTGCTCCACGCTTTCCCCCGCGTACCCCTGCTCGATCTTGACCGTCGCGGCCTGGAGGGCGGAACTGAGCTGGTCCTCGAGCGGACCGCGCAGTTTCTCTTCCACCGGGTTCAGTGAATTCGGGTCCAGGGTGATGTGCGGCTCAGCCAAGGCCTTCTCCTTGCCCGGTCGTGCTCCTCGTTTGACGCCGACCGCATTTCCCGCCCGTCGACCCCGGCAAACCAGCCCCAGCTCAGCCCCGCCGCAGGTGTCACCTCGAAGAATGACCGGTATCCGCTCACGCCGCTTCACCCACTGCCCGCCACCCACCGGCCCGCAACGCCGCCCGCACGTCAGCGACCACTTCCTCCGGCCGATACCGGACGGCCCACCCCGGGAACCGCAGCAGCCGCACCCCGCTGATGGCGATCTCGTTGCCGGCCCGCATGTCCGCGTACCACCCGCGAACCTCCATGTGCTGCGACCCGTCGATCTCCACCTGCACACGCCAGCGCTCGAAGAACACATCCCGGTACCGATGGCGCCCGTCCCGATCCCGGCGCACCGCCTGCCGTGACGGCTCCGGCAATCCCGCCCGGCGGCACAAACGAAGAAACTCGATCTCGTACGCCGACTCCGACCCGCCGGCCGCGTCCACCACAGCACCCTCGATGACCTTCCGGCGCCGTCGCCATCGGCCGTCCCGCAGAATCGCGGCTGCCTGCTCCACCGTGACCAGCCGCTGCTGAAAAACCGAAGCGACGAGACTGATCGCCTCGGTGTCACTGAACGCCCACTGCGCCGCATCGATCATCGACCGTGCCGGGGTCGTACACGGCGGAAGCCCGACGGACCGCACGAACTCATGGGGAAGACACCGAGTCCGATGGACGACCACACCTGCGGGAGTGTCCCGGTCAACTCGGCCGTCCGGAACCAGCACATGAGCCGGCCAGCCGAGTTCGGACAGGTCATCGACGTTGCCACCCCGATCACCGATCATCCGGGCCGAGCCTCCCGAACCGCTTCCTGGACCGCTTCCCCAGCCGTCACGCCGGTTCGGCGAACGGCGGGCCGGCCGGAAACCGAGCGCGACCAGCGCCGTCGTCCCGGCGAGCAGCGCAGCCCGCCCCTCCCCGGCCGCGAGACTGGCGATCCACCAGCGCTGACCGAGAGTGATCGGTCCCGTATGCGCGACATAAACACCACGATGCACCCGCCGCCAGAGCCCCGAGCCGACCCGATGCCGCACCGCTTTCTCGCTGAGCCAGCACCGAGCCTGCCGCCATGCGACGACACCTTGCTGCTCGCGAAGCAACAGCCGTAGCGGTTCCACCTCATCCACGCCGCCAAGCCTGGCCGCGCCCAGCCCTCAGCGAAACCCCCTGTGGACAACCGCCCGAACCGACCTCCACGACTCACCCGACCCGCGACGCCACCCACCGAGGTCCGTCCCGACCGCCCCCTGCTTCAGGGTTCGCCCCGCCCGCGCCCCGTTTCGTCCGCGCCCGCCCCGCGGTCCGTTTCGTCTGCACCCTGCCCCAAGGTCCGTTCCGTCCGCCCCACACCCCGTTTCGTCGGCCTCGCGCCCGTTTCGTCCGCGCCCGCCCCGCGGTCAGTCTCGCCTGCGGTCCGTCTCGCCCCGCGTGTGCGTTCACCGCCCGCAGAGGGCGCCCGCCGCACACAGCCCGGTCTCGCGCGTGCGCCGGCCGACCCAGCAATGCCGGGGAACGCACGGTCAGGTGCCGCGTGTGCGTTCACCGCCGCGCAGGGGCGCCTGCCGCTCACGGCCTGGTCTTGCGCGTGCGCTGGCCGGCCCAGCAATGCCGGGGAGCGCACGGTTAGGTGCCGCGTGTGCGTTCATCGCCGCGCAGGGGCGCCGAGCGCACGCGCTTCAGCTCTGTGTGCGCTCAACGCCCCAATAGCGGCGGTGGGCGCACGCGGCGTCATGGCGTGTGCGGTGGCCGTCCAGGCAGTGCGTCTGTGTGCGGTGGCCGTCTGGGCGGTGCGTCTGTGTGCGGTGGCCGTCTGGGCGGTGCGTCTGTGTGCGGTGGCCGCCCAGACTGCGCGTCTGTGTGCGGTGGCCGGCCGTGGGCAGCGCGGCCGTGGGCGGTGGCCGGCCCCGGTCAAGTCCTCGGGCGGGAGGAAGGGCCGGTGGCCCAAGGAGAGGCTCTCGATCGCCTTGGACCACCGGCATTCTTCTCGCTACCCGTTCATCGAGGGACTAATCACGTTGGTGAGTAATGGGGGCAGAAGAGATCGGAGGACGTCGACGCCGTCGCGGCTCAGGACGGACTCGGGGTGGAATTGGACTCCGGCGAAAGTGGCTGCTCGCAGGGCGTGGACCAGGCCGTCCGCGGGGTCGGCGGCCAACTCGACCGGACCGTACGGGGTGGGGACGGTGCCACTGCCGGCGGGGGCTGTCGCGGCGAAACTGGAGTAGAAGCCGACCCTGCGGACGGTGCCGAACAGGTTCACGTCGCGGGCCAGGCCCTGGTAGGGCGAGTCGCGGCGGTGCAGGGTGAGGCCCAGCACCGAGGCGAGGATCTGCTGGCCGAGGCAGACGGCGAAGAACGGGCGGCCGGACGACAGCAGGGAACGGACCAGTTCGTGCAGGGCGGCCATCTTCGGGTCGGTGAGGTCGCCGGGGTCGCCGGGGCCGGGACCCACCACGACGAGGTCGGCTGCGGGGACCGGGGCTGACCACGGGATCCGGGAGACGGTCAGGCCGAGGGCTTTGAGCTGGTGCGCGAGCATCGCCGTGAAGGTGTCCTCGCCGTCGACGATGACAGCTGTGCGGCCGGCCAAGGAGGGGACCGACAGGGCGCCCGGCGACCGCGAATCGAGCCAGAAACGAGCGAGGTCGTCGTTGCGTGCGGCCAGGATCGCCTGCGCCTCTGAAGAAGGGGAAGGCGGTGAGAGCGGTGCGGTCCCTCGTACAGGGGAAGTGAATGCACTTAAGATCCCTGCCGCTTTGGTGTGTGTCTCGGCGATCTCACCGGCCGGGGTGGAGTGGCGGACGAGGGTGGCGCCGACCGGGATCCGGAGCGTGCCGTCCGGGGTGATCTCGGCGGTGCGGATGAGGATGGGGGCGTCCAGGGTCTGCCGGCCGGTGTCGTCGTGGTCGAGCAGGGCCAGGACACCGGCGTAGTAGCGGCGGCCGCGCTGCTCGTGGCGGGCGATGACGCGGAAGGCGTTCTCGATCGGGCTGCCGGTGACGGTGGGGGCGAACATGGTCTCGCGGAGCACGTCGCGCACGTCGAGGGAGCCGCGGCCGGCCAGCAGGTACTCGGTGTGCGTGAGGTGGGCCATCTCCTTGAGGTACGGGCCGGCGACCTGGCCGCCGTGCTCGGCCACCGTCGCCATCATCTTGAGTTCCTCGTCGAGGACCATGTAGAGCTCCTCGATCTCCTTGGGGTCGCGCAGGAAGTCGAGGAGGGAGCCGGAGCCGTTGCGGAAGGTGCCGCTGATGGGATTCATCATGGTGATGCCGTCGGCGACGCTGACGTGCCGTTCCGGGGTGGCGCCGACGAGCGTGCGGGTGCCGGTGTGCACGAGGAAGGTCCAGTACGTCCCCTTCTCGGCGGCCAGCAACCTGCCGAACGCCGCCCGCGCCGCCTCCAAGGGATCACCGTCGACCGTGCCGGTCCACGTCCGGTGAATGACGAAATTGGCACCTTCACCGTGGCCGATCTCGTCACGCAGCACTCGCGAGACGATCGCGCCGTATTCATCGTCGCTGATGTCGAAACCGCCGTCCCGGACGGTCAGATCGCCGGGCGGGAAGGACGAGAGAGGCTGTTTCTCCACCGAACGCACGAGCAGGCATTCCAGCGGCGTCCCGTCGTCGACACAATCGAATCCGCGCTCGGCCACCTGCCGATAGGGAATGACCGCGAGCACCGGCTGCCCGGGTCGGAGGGGGATGTCGGCGAGCTTCTCCACGGTGACGACGTCACCGGTCAGCACTTCGACGTGGTCGGCGCCGTCGCGGTGGAGCAGGGCGAATGGCATGTGGTCCTCGTTCCTTTTCAAGACCGAGGCGGCCACTACGCAGAACGGCCGCCTCGATGGAGGCGGCCGCGGTAGCTGGTGTAGCGCGCGGGAATGGGGCCGCCTGTCAGGCGGGCCACCACATCATTCGCGAGCGCATGGCGGAAATGTACAGGCCCCGGGAGGAACGGGTCAACCGAAAGCCATGCGGGTGGCGGTGCGGGCCCATCGCATCCGGTTGAGCGCGCATTCCGGGTGTTCGCCGAACTCCTCGGCCACCTTCTCGGCGCATCCGGTCGTGCCGAGCCGTTCCATCATGGCGATGACGGCGGCGCGGATCAGCTCGGCAGTCGGCTCCTGCGAGCGCTGCACGTCCGAGGCGAAGAGGGCTTCGGAGCGTACGTCGTCGAGCATGGCGTTCATCGGTTCCTCCCGTCCGTGTCCTCATCCAGAAAAGCTCTGAAGAGATGCAGGGCGGGGCGCCCGGTGGTTGCCACAGAGTTGCGCGGTTGAAAGAACCTCCTGCCCGGAAATGTCGCGATATCGTTTGATGAAACGGGTGGAGGGGGTACTGCTGTGACGACGGTCCTGGTGGCCGACGACGATGCCGACATCCGGGATCTGGTGGCGTTCAAGCTGGAGCAGGCCGGCCTGGAGGTCATCACCGTCGGGGACGGGCAGGCCGCCGTCGAGACAGCACGTGCGCACCACCCCACGCTGGCCGTGCTGGACGTCTCGATGCCCGGCCTCTCCGGCATCGACGTCTGCCGGATGCTGCGGGCCGAGCCCGGCACCGCCGACATGCTGATCATCATGCTGACCGCGCGGGTGCAGGAGCAGGACGTCGAGGGCGGCTTCAGCGCGGGCGCCGACGACTACGTGACGAAGCCGTTCAGCCCGCGTGAGCTGGTCTCCCGGATCCAGGCGCTGCTGAGCCGCGCCCGCGCCTGACGGGCCATGCTCTTCACCGTCGCCCTGCTGGTCCTGGCCGGTGTGGTGGCCGGAACCGCGCTCGCGATCACCGCGGTGCGGGTGGTCCGCCGAGCTCGCCGGCACCGCCGTGACCGGCTCGGCGCCGGACCGCGCAGGGCGCTTCTCGCGTTCGTCGCTGACAACGGCGAGGAGGGCGGGCCCGGCCTCGTCGCCATCCCCGAGGACGCCTGGCGCGCGGCCCTGCCCAGCGCGCTCGGCCTGCTCGGCAAGCTGCGCGGCGAGGCGCACCGGGCACTCGTCGAGGTCTTCCTCTACCGCGGGATGGCCCGGGCCGCCCTCGGCGAGCTGCGCCATCGCAGCGCGGTACGGCGGTCGGCGGCCGCGCATCTGCTCGGCGACCTGGAACTGAAGCAGGCCGTACCGGACCTGTGCCGGCTGCTCACCGACCGCAACCGGGAGGTCCGGGTGGTAGCGGTCCGCGCGCTCGGCCGGATCGGCGACCCGTCGGCGGCCTGGCGGCTGATCGCCGGCCTCGACCAGCGTGACCCGGTCCCGTCCCTGCTCACCACGCACGCGCTGGTGCAACTCGGGTCCGGTGCCGAGGTGGTGCTCTCCGCGGCCCTGGACCATCCGGCCGCCCGGGTCCGCGCGGTCTGCCTGGACGCGCTCGGCCTGATCGGCGCGACCGGCTCGGTGGACCGGATCGCGCGGCTGCTGCACGAGGACCGCGTTCTCGACGTGCGGATCGCCGCGGCCGCCGCCCTGGGCCGGCTCGGCACCCGGTCGGCCGTGGAACCGCTGATCGCCGAGCTGCCGGCGGACCGCCCCGCGGGTCTGCGCGCCGCGGCGGC
Organism: Actinoplanes sp. OR16; assembly: GCF_004001265.1. Taxonomy (GTDB): domain Bacteria; phylum Actinomycetota; class Actinomycetes; order Mycobacteriales; family Micromonosporaceae; genus Actinoplanes. The sequence goes on from NZ_AP019371.1 coordinate 4,200,268, forward strand.
CCGGGCCCTCGGCGACCTCGGCGCCCCGGCGGCGGTGCCGGCGCTCGCCGCGGCGGTGCCGGACCGGGAGTTCTGGGTGGCGCACGAGGCCGCGCACAGCCTGCGCCGCCTGGGACCGCTCGGGCTGGACGCGCTGCGCGCCGTCCTCGCTGCGGCGGAGGCCGGATCGCGGACGGCCGGCCACTGCCTCGAAGTGCTGGCGCTGGCCGGGGTCTACGACTCGGTGGCGGTCTGATGCGCGAGCTGGCCCGTGAATTCCTGCGCCTCGCCGACTGGGGTGTCTTCGCCTACTTCATCGCGCTGAACAGCAGCTATCTCGTCCTCATGCTGCTCGCCGGGGTGGAGTTCGCGAAGCACCTGCGGCGGTCGCCGTTCGCGGGCGAGGACGACATGTTCCGGAGCCCGCTGACGCTGCCGGTCACGGTGATCGTCCCGGCGTACAACGAGGGTCCGGGCATCGTGATGGCGGTCCAGGCGATGACCGCGCTGCGCTATCCGCGCTATGAGGTCGTGGTGGTCGACGACGGTTCCCAGGACGACACCTTCGAGCGGCTCCGGGAGCACTTCGACCTGGTCGAGGTGCCGCGGGTGGTGCCGGCCGAGGTGCCGTACCGGTCGGAGATCCTCGGAGTGTGGGTGGCCCGGGACAACCCGGAGGCGCTGACCGTGGTCCGCAAGACCAACGGCGGCAAGTCGGACGCCCTGAACGTCGGCATCAACCTGGCCCGGCATCCGCTGGTCTGCATGGTCGACGCCGACTCGGTGCTGGACCCGGACGCGCTGCTCTCGGTCGCGAAGCCGTTCGGCGACGACCCGCTGCGGGTGGCCGCGTGCGGCGGTGTCGTGCGGATCGCCAACGGCTGCAAGGTGGTCGGCGGCCGTGTCGTCGACGTCCGCATGCCCCGGCAGTGGCTGGTCCGGGTGCAGGTGGTCGAGTACCTGCGAGCCTTCCTGATGGGCCGCACCGGCTGGTCCCGGCTCGGCGGTCTGGTGGTGATCAGCGGCGCCTTCGGCATCTTCCGCCGGGACCTGGTCGTCACCATCGGCGGGCTGGCCCACGACACCATCGGTGAGGACGCGGAACTGGTCGTCCGGCTGCACCACTACCTGCGCCAGCACCGCCGCGACTACCGGGTGATCTTCGTGGCCGAGCCGGTGAGCTGGAGCGAGGCGCCCGCCGACCTGCGCACCCTGGGCCGGCAGCGCCGCCGCTGGCACCGGGGCATCGCGGAGATCCTGTCCAAGCACCGCCACATGATCGCCAACCCGCGGTACGGCCGGATCGGACTGCTCGCCCTGCCGTACTACCTGGTCTTCGAGCTGCTCGCGCCGTTCGTCGAGCTGTCCGCGCTGGTCCTGGTGCCGCTCGGGCTCTGGGCCGAGGCCGTCGACCTGGGTTTCGCGCTGCGGTTCGCCCTCGCCGCCTACGGCTACGGCCTGCTGGTCAGCCTGGTCTCGCTGCTCATCGAGGAGGTGTCGTTCCACCGCTATCCGCACTGGGACGACCTGATCCGCGGGGTGGGCGCCGCCCTGCTGGAGAACTTCGGCTACCGCCAGATCCTCGCGGTGCACCAGGTCCGCGGGGCGATCGCCGCCTGGCGCGGGCATCAGGCGGTCTGGGGCAGTCAGGAACGAGCCGGCTTCGGTGCGCCCACGATGGAGACGGTGGGCGCACCGAAGCGCTGACCTCGTCAGTCGTTCGCCGCCGCCACCAGCTTCTCCAGCTGCTCGGTCTGCAGCGGGCTGCCCGGGAACTTCGCCATCCGGCTCAGCGGCAGGCTGCCCAGCATCATCATCATGGCCGGGTCGGCGGCCATCGCGGCCATCGGGCCCGCGTCGGCGCCCGCTGCTGCGGCGGCCTCCGCGAACGCGGCGCCGAGCAGCTCCGCGCCGCGCGGGTCGGCGAACCACTCGCCCACACTGGATTCGCTGGTCAGCGGGACCCGGGCCGCGTCGCCGGCCACCTCGACGGACACCTCGGAGCGGATGTCACGCGAGGAGGCGCCGATCGACACCCGGTAGGCGCCGCCCTCGACGACCCATCGGCCGAGCCGGGTCTCCCAGTAGGCCAGGTCGTCACGGTCGATGGTGAGGACCACCTCGGCGGTCTCGCCGGCCGCGAGGTCGACGGCGGCGAACGCCTTCAGCTCGCGCGGCGCCCGGCTCACCGGCGAGCCGGGCAGCGACACGTACGCCTGGACGATCTCGCGGCCCTCGCGCCCGCCGGTGTTCGTGACCGGGACGCGGACCTCGACGCCGGTCGCGGTGGCGACGGCGGCCGCCGAGCCGTAGGAGAAGGAGGTGTACGACAGACCGAAGCCGAACGGGTACGCCACCTCCTGCTCCCGGGCGTCGAAACCGCGGTATCCGACGTGGATGCCCTCGCCGTACCGCACGTGGCCGTTCTCCCCCGGGAAGTCGAGGAACGACGGGTGGTCGGCGAGCTTCACCGGGATCGTCTCGGCGAGCCGGCCGGACGGGTTGATCCGGCCGAACAGCACGTCGGCGATGGCGCTGCCACCGGCCTGGCCGAGCAGCCAGCCCTCGATCAGCGCGGGCACCGCCTCGTCCCACGGCTTCGTCACCAGCACCGCGCCGTTGGAGAGGACCACGACGGTCCGCGGGTTGGCGGCGGCGACCCGCTCGATGAGGGCGCGGTGCGACGCGGGCAGGTCGAGCGAGTCGCGGTCGGCGCCCTCGGTCTCGTGCACGCTGCCGGCGAAGACCACCGCGATGTCACTGTTCTGAGCCGCCGTGACGGCCTCGGCGATCAGGGCATCGTCGGGGTCTACGCCGTCGACGGTGTAGCCCGGGGCGAACGTGACGGCGGCGCTGGTCGACGATTGGATCTGGGTGAGCGCGTCGTCGAGCTGCGTCGGCGTGATCTGGGAGCTGCCGCCGCCCTGGTAGCGTGGGGTGCGGGCGAACTCGCCGAGCACCGCGATCGACACCCCCGAGCCGGGCAGCGGGAGCAGTCCGCCCTCGTTCTTCAGCAGCACGATCGCACGACCGGCGATCTCCCGGGCCAGGGCGTGGTGCGCGGCGGCGTCGTAGCTTCCGGCCGGTCGCTTCCCGGCCTTCAGGATCATCTCCTGTACGCGGGAAGCCGACGTGCGGAGCAGAGCGGCGTCCAGCCGGCCGGCTTCCACTGCTTCAACGAGCGCGGCGTCACCCTCGGCGTCCGGTCCCGGCATCGTCAGGTCGAGGCCGGCGGCGATCGACTTGACCCGGTCGACCACGGCGCCCCAGTCGGAGACGACCAGGCCCTCGAAGCCCCACTCGTCGCGCAGCACCTCGGTGAGCAGCCAGTGGTGCTCGCTCGCGTAGACGCCGTTGACCTTGTTGTAGGCACACATCACGGTCCACGGCTGGGACTTCGTGACGACCCGCTGGAAGGCCCTGAGGTACATCTCCCGCAGGGTGCGCTCGTCGACGTCGGCGCTGACCCGCATGCGGTCGGTCTCCTGGCTGTTGACCGCGAAGTGCTTCAGCGACGCGCCGACACCCTTGCTCTGCAGGCCGCGCACCCACTCGGTGGCGAGCACGCCGGTGAGGATCGGGTCCTCCGAGAAGTATTCGAAGTTGCGGCCGCCGAGCGGGCTGCGCTTCAGGTTGACGCCCGGTCCGAGCAGCACCGCGACGTCCTGCGAGCGGCACTCGTCGCCGAGGGCCTCGCCCATCCGGCGCAGCAGATCGGCGTCCCACGTGGAGGCGCTGGCCACGGCGGGCGGGAAGCAGGTGGCCGGGACGCCGGCGAGCAGGTCGCCGCCGGAGGCCTGCATGCGGACGCCGTGCGGGCCGTCGGTCACGGTGACGGCGGGCAGGCCGGCCGACTCCACGGCGGTGGTGTGCCAGAAGTCGCCGCCACTGGTGATGGCTGCCTGGTCGGCGGCGCTGAGCTCGGAATACATGGACCCCCCTCGGCTTACTGAGTACCTACTAGGTATTAACTGTTCGGAAACATAGCGTCGCCCTGACCTGCGGGGCAAGAGGTTGCTGATAGGAAGACGATGTGAAAATCCAGCCCATCCGCCGTGAGCGCGCCCGGCTCCCGGCAGCCGAGCGGCGCCGGCAGATCATCGAGGTCACCACCCGCCTGATCGGCGAGCGCGGCTTCTGGGGCCTGTCGACGCAGGACGTGGCGGACGGCTGCGGGCTGACCGTCCCGGGCCTGCTGCACCACGTCGGCTCCAAGGACAACCTGCTGATCGCGGTCCTCGAGCACCGCGACGAGACCGATCTGCGGACCCTCGCCGACGAGCTCGGCGTGCCCGCCGACCTGGTCTGGACCGGCCGACCCGGCGTCACACTGCGCGAGGTCTGCGCCGCGCTGGTCCGGCGCAACGCCGCCCAGCCGGAGATCGTCCGGCTCTTCGCCGTGCTGGAGGCCGAGTCGCTCGCGCCCGATCACCCGGCCCACCGCTACTTCCGGCTGCGGCAGCGGCGCATCCTGGAGTCGCTGGCCAGCATCGCGCCCGGCGACGACGCCGAGCGGCCGGCCCTGGCCGGCCAGGTCATCGCGATGATGGACGGCCTGCAGATCCAGTGGCTGCGGGAACCGGCCGCCATCTCGCTGGTCGACGCGTGGGAGGCGGCGGCCGAGAGGCTCTTCGCAGCTCGGTGACCGGGCCGCATCACTCGGCCGTCGTCGCACCCAGCCAGGCGCGGACCTCCGCGTCCTCCTCGTCGGTGAGGCCGATCGCGGCCGCCTCCGCGCGGTTCAGCACGTTGTCGGCGAACGCCACGGCGATCTCCTCGGCCATCGGCGGCGGCTGGCGGTAGAGCGGCGCGCCGCCGAACGCCGTGCCCCGGGTGACGAAGGCGATCGACGCGCGGCTGACATCCACGCCCTTCTCGGCGAGCCGGTCGCGGGCCCAGCGGGTCGCCTCGGTCAGGTTGAAGTGGTGGTCGGCGGCGTACTCGGCGAGGGCCTGATAGACGGCCGGCCACATCTCGCGCGGCAGCCGGGGCAGGCTGAGCAGCGCGGACAGGCGGCCCACCGAATCGGGCGCCGGGCCGGAACCGCCGTTCGACTCCGGCGGATCGTGCCGGGACTCGTCCCAGACGAAGTGGTTGGAGAACTTCGCGTGGGCCAGGCCCAGGCTCTCCAGGCCGCGGACGAAACCACCGAAACCGAACCAGTTCGTCTCGTCGACGCTCGGGCCGAGCTGGCGGCGCAGGTCGTGGGCGAGCGAGGCCAGATTGAGCGGGGCCGTGGCGCCGTCGTACCGCCAGCGGACCAGGTCACGGAACTGCTCGTAGGACACCGGGGTCTCGGCGACCACCCCGTCCGGTCCCTCGGGCGGCTCCTCGTCGGTCTCCACCGGCTCGCCCTGCACCAGCTCCAGCAGCTCCTGGCTGGTGATCAGCCGGTCGGCGACGGCGACGAACGCCTCCGCGGCGTCCGACGGCGAGACGATCGTGGTCCGCCGGTCGGATCGGCGCAGGCGCACCAGCAGCGGCGTCATGTCCGAGTCGCCGGAGGCGATCACGAACTCCTCGTAGACGACCGGATCGGCCAGGGCGTCCACGGCGTCCACGACCATCCGGATGTCCGCGGCGTTCTTCGTGTGCGTGAGCCGCGGGCAGTCGATCACCTCGAAGCCGGCGTTCACGAAGAACGGGCGGAACTGGGAGTAGTAGAGGCGCTGCTGCGTCGCGGTGGTGTCCGGGTTCGGCACCCAGCCACCGGGGTTCATGTAGCAGCGGACCACCAGCCAGCGGCGCGGACCGTCGACGGTCAGCGACGCGGTCAGCCGGGCCAGCCAGGCGGCCGGCTCCTTGGCGAACCGGATCGCCACGTCCGGGTCCTGTTTGATCAGGCCGCTGAAGACGTTGTCGAAATCGAGGTAGAGAGCGGCGCGCACCCGGGCCATGCCCGTGAACCTACCGTGCCGGGCCAGCGAATGTGCTGGCCCGGCACGGTTTCGAGGTCATTTTCGGGTGGTTCGTCAACGGCGGGCCCGGGCGCCGGCGATCAGCGAGACGCCCAGCGCGGCGAGGCCGATCTGCAGTGCCAGCTCGATCCAGTCGACGCCGCGGGTGTCGTCGACGCCCAGGATCGCGGCCAGGAACGTGCCGAGCAGCGCGGCGACCACGCCGACCAGCAGGGTCAGCCAGATCGAGATGCTCTGCTTGCCGGGCAGGACCAGGCGGCCCAGCGCGCCGATGATGAGACCGATGATGATCGCGGTGAAGAAGCCGGTTACTTCCACTACAGCTCCTTGGTCGGGGGTGGTTGAGCGCCTCGGGAGTTCCCGCGTGACGATGGTTCCCAAACCGGTTCAGTGCGGGATCACAGGCGCCACTCCAGCATGAACCCCGTGTGCCACATCGATCCATCGCACACGGTGGGTGATTCGCGTCGGGAATGCGTCGTTGACTTCGCTTGTGCGACTCGCCGAGGTTCTCGACGTCATCGAGCAGCAGCTGACCGGCAGCGACGATCCGGAGATCGCCGTGGTCGGGCGGTACGGGACCGATCAGGTCGCCGGCGGGCCGTCGCCGTCCGGGGTGCGGGTGCGGTACTCCAGTGGCGCCGAGGCGTACCTCTGGGGCGCGGTCTGGCCCGGGGAGAACCCGGTGCCCATGCCGGACGAACTGCCCGGCCGTGCCCGGCGGGCCGAACGGCTCACCGTCTCGGTGTGCCGGCTGCTCGACGCCGCCCGGCCCGCGGCCCTCGGGAGCTGGCAGCTCGTCGGGCTGCCGGATCTCGGGCCGGTCGGTGAGCGGGGTAAGGCGCCGCTGGGGATCCGGATCGTCGGCGCTGACGGGACGTCGGTGCTGCTCAGGGCCACCGCGGCGGGCGCGCCCATGCCGGAGGACTAGTCACCAGACATGGAAGCCCCGGTGCCGTTGCCGGTCGCCAGGTAGCCGGTGCCGGGCAGGCCGCCGTCCGCCCGCCGCGCGCCGTCGGTGCCGGCCGGGTCGGTGGTCTGGAACGTCGCCTCCGACCAGCCCTGCTCCTGCCAGCTGTTGCCGTCGGCCCGGCTCACCGCGGAGAGGCCGAACTCGCCCTGCTGGTTGCCGATCGCCGCGTTGCGCCGCAGCACCGCCGGGGCGGTGGTCATCGCGAAGCCCAGCCCGGTGTTGCGGAACGCCGTGTTGTTGCTCAGGTCGATCGCGCCGGTGTTGCCCTCGTCGACGAAGCCGTGACCGTCGTTGCCCCACGAGGCGCTGTGCCGGATCCGGTGCGCAGCGTCGTCGCCCGGGCCCACCGCGAAGCCGTTCGCGCCGTTCTCGAACGACCAGGTGTACTCGACCGTCACCGCCGAACCGAAGTCGCCCAGGTTCACGCCGTCGCCGCCGTTGCGGAACGCCCGGTTGCCGCGCAGCCGGTTGCCGTCACCGTCGCCGAACTGGACCGCCAGACCGGAACCCCGGTTGTCGTAGAAGTCGCTGTCCAGCACCTGGTTCGCGGAGGTGCCGGGGTCGCGCAGCATCAGGCCCGAGCCGCCGTTCCCGTGCACGGAAAGTCGCTGGAAGACGTTGCCACTGCAGGAGACGCAGGTGTACGCCGCGCTCCGCGCACCGCTCAGCTCCAGGTCCCGCACCGTCCAATACGACGCGTCCTGGGTGATGGCCCATTTGTCGGCCGGGATCGCGGAGGCGTCGATGACCGCTCGTTCGCCGCTGTAGCCGGTCAGCACGATCCGCTTCCGCGCGGTGCCGCTCGTCGTGATCGAAATCGGGCTGGTGGGCTTGTAGGTGCCGCCGCGGAGGGCGATCGTCTGTCCCGGCTCGACCACGGCTATGGCTTTGCCGATCGTGGCATAGGGGCGCGCTGCGCTGCCGTCGCCGGTGTCGCTGCCGTTGGGAGCGACGTAAATATCCGCTTTTGTTGTTACTTCTGGTGGCGGTTTGGCGGCGCTCGGCGTCGGGCTCGCTGCCGCCGACGGCCGGACCGAGGCCGGCGTCTCCGCTGACGGGGTGACGGCCGGGGGTGGGGCGACCGCGACCGGGGGCGTCTCCGGCTCGGCCGGCTCGTAGAGGACCGCCCAGGCCAGTCCGCCACCGACCGCCACCGTCGTCGCGGTCGCCACCGCCAGCGTCTTCTGCTGCACCATCGTGGAGAAGTTCGCGACCAGGCTCATCGCGGCCGGCTGCGTCGCGGCGGCGCTGCCGTGCAACGCGGACTGCACCGCCGCGGTCAGCGCGGCCGGGACCGGCAGCAGCGAGATGCCGAGCAGCAGGCGTTCCGGCGACACCATGCCGGCCAGGTAGACGTGACACTTCGGGCAGTCGCGCACGTGCCGGGCCAGGCGTTTGCGCCACAGCGAGTCGGCCGTACCGTCCCAGAACCGGATCGTCTCGGCCAGCTCCGGGCAGATCGGCTTGGCCCGCAACGCGCGGACCACCCCACGGGCGAGGTCCAGTTGGGCCTTCATGCGCTGGACGCGTACCGCCGCGTGCTTGGGCTTCACCGCGAGCGCGGCGGCCAGCTCGGCCCGGCTCAGGTCGCCCCGGGCCTCCTGCCACCAGAGCGCGAGCAACTCGCGGTCGTTCTCCTCGAGCCAGCGACCGGCCTCGGCCAGCTCCCGGCGCTGCTCGGCGACGACCAGTTCGGCGGTGGTGCGCTCGGCGAAGTCGCCGAGCGGGTCCGGCACGTCCACCGGCTCCGGATAGCGGCGCGACAGGGTCATCTTCCGGGAGCGCAGGTGCATCTGGACCCGCCGGTACGCGATCGCGATCAGCCATGATCGGAACCGGTCCGGGTCGCGGAGCGAACGCAGGCTGCGGATGGCCTGCAGCATGGTGTCCTGGACGAGGTCGTCGACGTCCGGATGCCCGTTCAGCGCGCGGCCGATGATGTTGTAGATCAGCGACAGGTGATTGGTGATCAACTGGTCGAGAGCGCCGACGCTCCCGCCCTGAGCGGCTCGGACCAGAGCACTGTCAGGCGCGGCCGCAATCTGACTCTCCGTCACCGATCCGCCCTTTTCGCTGAATATGCGGGTGCTTCCTGTCACTCCCAGTGACTTCGTGAGATCGAGCCGTATCGTGGCACAGGATTTCGCGGACTGTAAAGCCGAAAGTGTTATCCCGCAGGTCGTCGCGCATCTACTCCGATGTGAGCGCTCCCAGTCGTCGTATCTCCGGCTGTCGTACCCCCGGCATAGGCTGCGGTCGTGAGGGGCGAGCCGAGCATTCTGCATGTCGACCTCGACGCGATGTTCGCCGCCGTCGAGCAGCGCGACAAGGTCTCGCTGCGCGGCCGGCCCGTCGTCGTCGGCGGGGTCGCGGGCCGGGGTGTGGTGTCCACCGCGTCCTACGAGGCGCGGGTCTTCGGCGTGCGCTCGGCCATGCCGATGGCGCAGGCCCGGCGGCGTCTCCCGGCCGGCACCGCCTACCTCTCACCGCGGTTCTCCGCCTACAAGCGCACCAGCCGGGTGGTGATGGAGTTGCTCGCTGAGCTGACACCCCTGGTCGAGCAGGTGAGCATCGATGAGGCCTACCTCGACCTCGCCGCCGGCGGCCACGACCTCACGCCCCGCGGCGTCGCCGAGCTGGCGCTGCGCCTCAAACGCGACATCGCGGCCGCGACCGGCGGCGTCACCGGTTCGGTCGGCGTCGCCTCGTCCAAGCTGCTCGCCAAGATCGGTTCCGAGCTGAACAAGCCGGACGGCCTCACCGTGGTCCCGTCCGGCGAGGAGCTCACCGTCCTGCATCCCCTCGCGGTCGGCGCGCTGGGCGGCGTCGGCCCGGCCACCGAGCAGCGGCTCCACCGGGCGGGAGTGCGGACCGTCGGGCAGCTGGCGGCGGTTCCGCTCGACGACCTCGTCGACTGGTTCGGCCACGCCCACGGCAACGGCCTGTTCCGCCTGGCCCGCGCCGAGGACAACCGGCCGGTGGTGAGCGAGCGCGAGGCGAAATCGGTCTCGGCCGAGGAGACCTTCGACGTCGACCTCGCCGACCCGGCCCGCCTCAACCGCGAACTCGACCTGCTCGCCACCCGCGTCGCCGGCCGCCTGCGTGCGAGCGGCCTCACCGGCCGGACCGTCAACATCAAGGTCCGCAGCCCGGATTTCACCACGATCACCAGAGCCGTCACCCGCGACCAGCCCACCGACGACGCCCGCCTGGTCGCCCAGCTCGCCCGCCGCCTCCTGGCCGAGCTCGACACCTCGGCAGGCGTCCGCCTCCTCGGCGTCGGTGTCTCCACCCTCGCCGATTTCGCCCAGGACGACCTCTTCACCGCGGCCGCCCTCGAAGGCTTCCTCCCCGAGCCACCCCCGCCTCCCTCGGACACCGCCGAGGAGCCCACCATGCGTGCGGCGGCGCCCACCCCACCGCACATCGCCGTCCCGGCCCTGGTCGGCGCGACCCCTGATTCCACCGGCGATGCGGCAGCTTTCGGAACTCCCTCCGTGGTGGACGCGGGCGCCTCCGCCACAGGTGCGGCTGTCGAGGCGACGGTGTGGCGGCCCGGGCAGGACGTGCGGCATGACGACCACGGAGCCGGCTGGGTGTGGGGGAGTGGCCTGGGCCGGGTGACGGTCCGCTTCGAGGGGCCGCTGACACCACCGGGCCCGGTCCGCACGTTCGCCGTCGACGATCCCCTCCTCCACGAATCCGACCCGCCGGATTGGACGACTGCCGACTGAGCCGGTTGCCGGCTGGCCCGGTTGCCGTCTGGCTCGGTTGCCGGCCCTGCCCGGCTGCCGACCGGCCCTGCCCGGTCGCGTCGGCTTCAGACCTCGGGTGCGGCCGGGATCGGTGGGGATTCCGGGCCGCGATGCCGCGTCAGCGGCGGCTCGAGGACGTCGTGCCCGGGTCTGCCGGGTGGGGGCCAGGCAGGCCCGGGCGCGACCCCGATGCCGAGATGTGCGAATGGCGCACGGAGTCGGGGGTTGATCCAGATCTGTTGATGTGGGCGGGTTGGCAAGGGACTCTGCCGGGGAGTACGAACGATTCGGGAGGACTTCCGATGACGGCAGTTGAGCCTCGTCCCGTGCAGACCCGGCCGTGGCCGGTGCGGCGTCAGATCCGCGGTTCCTGGCTGGCCCGGGCGATCCGCACGACCGACGCGAAGCAGATCGGCATCATGTACCTGGTCACCGCGTTCGGATACTTCGTGGTGGGCGGCTTCATGGCGCTGCTGATGCGCGCCGAGCTGGCCCGCCCCGGCATGCAGTTCCTCTCCCCGGAGCAATACAACCAGTTGTTCACCATGCACGGCACGATCATGCTGCTGCTGTTCGCGACCCCGATCGTCTTCGCCTTCGCGAACTTCGTGGTCCCGATCCAGATCGGCGCTCCGGACGTGGCGTTCCCGCGGCTCAACGCGTTCGCCTACTGGCTCTACCTGTTCGGCGGCCTGATCGCGGTGGCCGGCTTCCTCACCCCGGGCGGCGCCGCCGACTTCGGCTGGACGGCGTACACACCACTGAGCGGCGGGCAGAACTCGCCGGGCCTCGGCGGCAACATGTGGGTGGTCGGCCTGGCGATCTCCGGTCTCGGCACGATCCTCGGCGCGGTCAACATGATCACGACGATCATCTGCCTGCGGGCGCCCGGCATGACCATGTTCCGGATGCCGATCATGACGTGGAACATCCTGCTCACCAGTGTGCTGGTGGTGCTGGTCTTCCCGTTCCTGGCGGCCACGCTCTTCGCTCTGGCGGCCGACCGGATCCTCGGCGCGCAGGTCTTCAACGTGAACACCGGCGGGCCGATGCTGTGGCAGCACCTGTTCTGGTTCTTCGGCCATCCCGAGGTCTACATCATCGCGCTGCCGTTCTTCGGCATCATCACCGAGGTCATCCCGGTCTTCAGCCGCAAGCCGGTCTTCGGCTACAAGACCCTGGTCGCGGCCACCATCCTGATCACGATGCTGTCGATGAGCGTGTGGGCGCACCACATGTTCGCGACCGGCCAGGTGCTGCTGCCGTTCTTCAGCCTGCTCAGCTACCTCATCGCGATCCCGACCGGGATGAAGTTCTTCGTCTGGATCGGCACGATGTGGCGCGGCCAGATCACCTTCGAGTCGCCGATGCTCTGGGCGATCGGGTTCATGGTGACGTTCCTGCTCGGCGGCCTGACCGGCGTGCTGCTCGCCTCGCCGCCGATCGACTTCCAGGTGCACGACAGCTACTTCGTGGTGGCCCACTTCCACTACGTGCTGTTCGGGACGATCGTGTTCGCGGTCTTCTCCGGGATCTACTTCTGGTTCCCGAAGATGTTCGGCCGGATGCTCGACGAGCGCCTGGCCAAGCTGCACTTCTGGCTCACGTTCATCGGCTTCCACATGACCTTCCTGGTGCAGCACTGGCTGGGCGCCGAGGGCATGCCCCGGCGGTACGCCGACTACCTCTCCACGGACGGCTTCACCGTCCTCAACATGTGGTCGACGATCGGCGCGTTCATCCTCGGCGTCGCCACGCTGCCGTTCATCTACAACGTCTGGAAGTCCTACCACGCGGGCGAGGTGACGACCGCCGACGATCCCTGGGGCCACGGCAACTCCCTCGAATGGGCGACGTCGAGCCCGCCGCCGCTGCGCAACTTCGATCGGATGCCCCGGATCCGCTCGGAGCGGCCCGCCTTCGACGCGAAGTTCCCGGAGCTGGCGGCCGGTGGGCAGTCCGCCGCGGGGCCTCCGGAGGGTGGCGCCCGGCCGCTCACCGAGGAATCCGATTCGGGCGCGTCCTATCCGGAGCAATCTCGTTGATTCCGACGGTGATGAGGTGGTCTGTCCCTTTAGCCGGTATACGCGCATGGTGATGCGTCAGTGAGCCTGCCGTAGCTCACAAAGGGTGCATTGCGATGAGAGATCGGACATCTTCCCCACCCGGAAGGGACGCACCACATGCCGATCGCTCGCCGCCAGATCCCCACGCCCCGCCGACGGCGCGCCGCGGAGACCGCAGCAGCCGCTGTCGTAGCCGCCCTCGTCGTTCCGGCGGCGCCCGCCGCGGCAGCGACGACGGACTGCCGGGACGGCCAGGTCACCGCTCGCTCGCAGGCCGACTTCAGCGCTCGCTCGCAGGCCGACCTTGCCAAGATCACGATCCTGGACCCGGGACCGCTCCACCGGGATCTGCCCGCCCTCGCCGACGTCCGGCTGGCCTCCTCGCGAGGTGAGGCCGACAGCAAGGGCAAGCCGCACAAGACCGTCGCGACCGCACGGTACGCCGACGCGAAACTGCTCGGCATCTCCGGCGGGCAGGCCTCGGCGGTCTCCACCGCGCCGCGCAGCAGCGGCCCGGCCGGGGTCGACCTCGCCGCCGTCGACGTCGCCGGGCTCGCCACCGTCAAGTCCGGCACCGCCCGCGCCGAAGCCACCTGGGACGACGCCTACCGGTGCGGCAAGACCGGGCCGCTCACCAGGTCGGCGACCATGCTGGCCGGGCTCGACGTCCTCGGCGGGACTCACGGCGTACCGGTGCTCAGTCTCGCCTCGCATCGGAGCAGCCTGCTGCGGGTGGGCCCGACCGGTTCCACGCAGAGCGCGACGGATCTGGTGCGGTTGAAGGGCGGCCGGGTCGGCGTACGGGCAGGTGCGGGTGTCGCTCTCGGCGACCTCAGCCTCTTCACCGGTACCGAACACGAGATCGGCATCAAGGTCGTCACCCAGCCGACCCTCGAAGTGGTCGCCGCGCCCGACTCTCGGCATTCCGCGGTCGACTACCGGCCCGCCGTCCTCGAGGTCACCTCCGGTGGCGAGACGGTCAGCACGCTCCGTGATGCCGGCGCCGACGTCTCGATCAGCGTCGCCGACTCGCTCGGGCTCATCGGCGGCAAGGGCTCACAGGGCCGGCACGACGCCACCGTGCGGCTCTCGCTCGGACAGGTCACATCGGACGTGAGCAAGCGCAAGGTCAGCGCCTCGGCGGCCACTCTCCGTGTCGAGGTGAAGATCGGGACGGCTCACCTGCTCGATGTGGCGCTCGGGTACATGTCGGTCGCCGCCTGCGCTCCCGCGGCCGTCAAGCCGCCTCGTGGGGACCACGGTGGTTACTCGCCGTCGCCGTCTCCCTCGGCCGCCGCGCCGTCCCGCCACTCCTCCCCGGCGCCGTCGCCGTCACCGTCGGCCTCGGCCTCGGCCTCGGCTTCGCCCTCGGCCGCCGTCCGCCCGGTCGCCCTCGGTGAGCCGCTTCCCGGCGATGGGGGTACGGGTGGAGCGCTCGCTCTCACCGGCTCCAACGTCGCGGTGATCGGTCTCGGGGGAGCGGCGTTGGTGCTCTTCGGCGCCGTGGCATTGCTCCTGGGCCGCCGCCGGCGCGGTTAGTCGTCGTTCCGGTACTTCTTTCCTGCACCCGTTGCAAGACTGACTTCGCGCTCTGCTGTCGCGCTTTCGTTCCACGATCGCCAGAGGGGCCGATCGGCCCCTCTGGCCGGTTCGGGGTTTCGACCTAGAATCGGAGGCGTGCCGCCGCAGAACCTTCCCTCCAGGGACTCGATCCACCGCGCGGCGGCCGAGCTGTTCGTCCGCGACGGCTACGCGGGGACCACGGTCCGCGCCATCGCTGCCGCCGCCGGCTGCGACCCGGCTCTGGTGATCCGCCATTTCGGATCGAAGGAAGGACTCTTCCTCGCCACCGTCTCGGTGTCGAAGGACCTCCCGAAGATCCTCGCCGGTCCGATCGAATCCCTCGGCCGGGAACTGGTCCGCTTCGTGCTGCGAGCCTCGGACACCGCCGCAGCCGGCGTCTACCGCGCCATGCTGACCGCCTCCGACCGCCCGGAGATCAAGGAACGCCTCCGGGCCTCGATGCACGACGTCTTCGTCGGCCCGCTGGCCGACCGCATCGGCGGCGCCTACCCGGAACTCCGCGCCCGCCTCGTCGCAGCCCAGTTCGCCGGCCTGATCAACGCGTACTGGCTGGTCGCTGATCCTGTGCTGAGCTGCGCCGACCGGCCGGCGATCGTCGCGCTCTACGGAGACGCGATCCAGCGGCTGCTAGACAGCGCCGACCCTCCCGCCGAATAAGCCTCAACCCAAGCCGATGCACCCGACCCGGAATCCCAGCCGGCGCGCCACTCTCATCGCAGCCGTCCCCTGACTCATCGGCGGCCCGCGGCCCGACACCCGTGCCCGCGGCTGCCTCGCTCGCGCCGGACTTGCGGGTCATTCCAGGCTCGCCGAGCGTTCCTGGCTTGCTGAGCGTTCCTGGCTTGCTGAGCGTTCCTGGCTTGCTGAGCGTTCCTGGCTTGCTGAGCGTTCCTGGCTTGCTGAGCGTTCCTGGCTTGCCGAGCGTTCCTGGCTTGCCGAGCATGCCTGACTCGCTGAGCGTGCCTGACTTGCCTTCGACCTTGCCTGCCAGCTCACTCTCGCCGGCCAGCTTGCTCTCGCCGGCTGCCCCACTCTCGCCCGTCATCCATCTCATAGTTGACATTTCGGAAATGTCGGACTTGGCGAGCAGTGGCGCGGTGCCTCCATCGCTGAGGCTTGGGGTGTTGAGGCTTTGAGCGGTGGGGCTTGGGGTGGCGGAGCTTTGGGTGGCTCGGCTTGCGACGGCGGTGCTCGGAGCGGCGGTGCTCGGAGCGGCGGTGCTCGGAGCGGCGGTGCTCGGAGCGGCGGGGCTTGGAGCGGCGGGGCTCGGAGCGGCGGTACTCGGAGCGGTGAGGCTTAGAGCGGCGGGGCCTGCGGTGGCGGGGCTTTGGGTGGCGGGGCTTGCGGTGGCGGGGGAGGGGTGGCGGTGTTTGGCGAATACCCAGCCTCGCAACATGACGTAGCGCAGTGCGCCTATCAGGCTGCCGGTCAGGGCCAGGATCATCGCCTCTTCGAGAGAGGTGGGGTGGGGGCCGGCGATTCCGGTGAACCAGGGGGCTACGGCCAGGTTGGCCAGATAGACGGCTACCGACGTCAGGCCCGCTTCCCAGTGGAGGCGGCCCACTGCTGAGGTCTTGACGTTGAAGGTGACCCGGCGATGGGCTTCGGTGTTCAGCGGGGTGATCGCGAACAGGGCTATCCAGCTGGCCCAGGTCGCCGGGGCGGCGAAACGGACGGCTACGTAGACGAAGGTCTGCAGCACCGTGCTGAGGGCGCCCACCAGCATGAACCAGATCAGCTGGCGGGGCAGTGTGGCGAGCCGTTGCATGACTGAACGCTTTCGGACAGCAATTCTTACCGTCGTAGTGTCAACATCGTTGACGGCACCTGTCAACGATGTTGACGGCGTGACGCGGCTTACCCGTACGTCGGTGGCCTGATCTTTTGATCTTGATGTTTCCGCAGGTCAGGAGGGGTGTCATTGATAGATCGTGTACCTGGGCGTCATCGCACTGCAACCTGTCTGTGATCGGACAGACCGCCCTGCGGCCGGGTGGGTACATACCGAGTCCCGGGAGGAGAGCGGATGAGCGCGAGCAAGCGGTACGGCATCGCCGGCGCGGACATCGCCGAATGGCGGGACCGGCTGATCGGTCTCAGTCACAGCCTGCACGACGAGCCGGAGGTGGCCTTCGCTGAGCGGGCGTCGGTGGCGAAGCTGGCTGACCTGATGCGGTCAGCCGGGTTCAAGGTCACTGAGGGGGAATGTGACCTGCCGACCGCGCTCACGGCCGTCTACGGCGAGGGTGAGCTGACGATCGGGCTCTGCGCGGAGTTCGATGCGCTGCCCGGAATCGGTCACGGCTGCGGGCACAACATCATCTGCGCGATCGCGGCGGGCGCGGCGATCGGGCTCAAGGCCGCTGCCGATCGGTACGGGTTCCGCGTCAAGCTGCTCGGCACTCCCGCCGAGGAGAGCGGTGGGGGCAAGGCGCTGATGCTTGAAGGCGGGGCGTTCGACGACGTGACCGTCGCGATGTTGGCGCATCCCGGGCCGATCGACACGGCCGGCGTCCGGGACACCACCCAGGCCTGCACTCGATTCGAGGTGATCTATCGCGGTCAGCCGGCTCATGCTGCCGGTGCGCCGTGGGACGGGGTGAACGCCGCCGACGCAGCGGTCGTGGCACAGGTGGCGATCGGGCTGCTCCGCCAGCAGACGCCGCCGGCCTGCCGGATCGCCGGATTCGTCCGGAACGGCGGGACGGCGATCAACGTGATCCCGGCGGAGAGCGTGATGGAGTACGAGGTGCGCGCCCCCGACCTCGATCAACTGGATGCGCTGCGGCGGCGGGTACGGGACTGCTTCACGGCCGGCGCGGTGGCGGCCGGCGCCGAGGTGACGATCCGGCGTACCGCGCCCGACTACCTCGATCTCCGCAACGACCCGTGGCTGATGGAGACGTACGGCGCGCATCTCGCCGACTTCGGCCGGGCCGCCGTGATCCTGCCACCCGGGTCGAACAGTGCCTCCACCGATATGGGCAATATCAGTCACGTCGTGCCGTCGATCCATCCGATGATCGCGCTTCGCGGTGCGGCGGCGATGCCACACACGGAGGAGTTCGCGGTGGCGGCGCGGACGGTGGCCGCCGACGAGGCCGTGATCGACGGGGCGAATCTGCTCGCTCGGGTCGGGATCGATCTCGCTCGTGATTCGGCGCGGCGCGCTGCTTATGTCGCCCTGCACGAGAGCCGCCGGGTCCGTTTCTGATCGGTGCGCGGGCCGTAGCCGATGCACGTGTTGGTGGTTTGTTGAGGTGCTTGGGGTGCGGCTCGGGTTGGTGGGCCGTAGTCAGGTCGGGTATCTGGGCTACGGCTCAGCCGCGGCGACGGTCAGGGTGGACGCGTAGTCGGTGAAGGATCGGGACGGGGTCCAGCCCTGGTCGCGAGCGCGGGCCGTGTTCAGGATGACGGGCACGGTCAGCTGCTCGAGGGCGTACCGGGAAAGGGTCGGCTCTGTCCCCGTCAGCCTCGTGATCAGTCCGGATGCCGCCGCGACCGCTCGTGCGAAAGTGATCGGCACGTGCTGGACCGGCACCCCGCAGACGAGACCGACGATCGCGTCGCGGCGGTACGTCGGCTCGTCGGCGACGTTGTAGGCGCCTGGTGACCAGTTTCGGGCAGACAGGCAGGCGTCGGCAAGGTTCTCGACGGCCGTCAGGCTGAGCGGAATGTCCGGACCGGGCAGCAGCACCCGGCCGCCGCGAATCGCCCTGCGCAGGCGCGGCAGCAGGTGAGGATCGCCGGGACCGTAGACGGCTCGCGGCCTCAGCACGACCGCCCCGGCATCGAGAGCGAGGCGTTCGCCGGCTGCCTTAGTGCGACCATAAGCGGTCATGCCACCGAGCGGATGATCCTCGCTGATCGGTGCCGATCCGCCCGCTTCGTACACACTTGCACTACTCACCCAGACGACGGTGCGCGAACCCGCGGCATCCAGCAGGCGGGCGGTCCCGTCCACGTTCACCGCCCGGAACGCCTCCTCAGCCGCGCGGCCGGGCGGCGGGTCACCCACGGCTGCGGCGAGATGCAGCACGAGATCGGTTTCGGTCAGATCAGGCCTTGTACGCCTTGCGTCCCAATACTGGAACTCACCCACCGGACCAGGGCGCCGCCCCAGGCACACCACCCGGGCGCCGGCCGCCGCAGCCGCTCGCGCGACATGTCCACCACAGAAGCCGCTGGCCCCGGTGACCGCCACCCGAGCCCCATCAAGCCCACCGGCCATCTGCGCACCCATCATCACGCCACCCCACCCTGCCCGTCATCACGTCACTGCGCGCAACCCGCCCGTCATCGCGCCGGCTCACTCGTCCTCGCGTCCATCCCATCCCTCACCATGACCCCAGCACTCACCAGCCGGGACCGAGGCGCAGGTGATGGCCACATGCACGGGGGCCATCACCGCGTAGGGGTGAGGATCAGCGAGGACCAGCCGGGGAGGGCGCTGCGGCGATCCGCGCGGGCGGTGAGCACTTTCGGACGGTACGGGGCGAGGGCCGTCAAAGTATCAGCCATCTGGGCTCGGGCCAGGCTGGCGCCGGGGCAGGCGTGCGGGCCGGCGCCGAAGACCAGTTGGGAGATGTGGGCCGGCGCTGGTGAGGCGGGGGACGGGTCGGTGTGGTGGGCGTCCACGGCATGGCGGGATACCAGGATCAGGCGGTCGCCGGCTCGGACCGGGCAGCCTGCGATCGTGCCTTCGCCGGCTGCTGCCCGGGGCAGGAGGGGCGTCGGCGAGGTGACCCGGAGCAGTTCGGTGACCAGGGAATCGATGGGGGAGTCCCACAGGTCCGCGTCGGCGCACCATGCTGCGGCGCGCGGAAGGGCCGCGACGGTCGTGTTGATCGCGGCCACCGCGAGCATGGCGGCAAGCCCATCGACCGAGGAACCAGGCGGGGAGACAGAGCCGGTCGAGGAGACAGGGCCGGTCGGGGAGACAGGGCCAGGCGGGGAGACAGGGCCGGTCGGGGAGACGGAACCAGGCGGGGAGACGGAACCCGGCGGGGAGACCAAAGCGTTCAGACGGGCCGCCGCGGCCGCCGCTGCCTTGCCCGATCCGGGCCGGCGCAGTCCCGGCAGATGATCGCGCGCCGCCGCGGCTGCCGCGTCACGGGCCGCGGCGGCCAGGGTGGCGCCGTCGACGTCAAGGTCGAGCATCGCCGCCGCGGTGGTTCCGGCCAGCACGGCGGCCACGTCGACCATGTCGATCGGCTCGCCTGCGGCCAGGGGCGCGAGTTCTGCGGCGAGCACCGGCGTCCACACCGGACGGAGGTCGGCGACCTTCAGGGCGAGCGTACGCCGGGCAGCCCGGTGCGAGGCCCCCTCCTGGTCGAAGAGCAGCCCGCCCCCGGTCAGCCGCCCCGCCGCCCCGCCCGTGGTGCCTTCGGCGGTCCGGTCGAGAGGCACCCGCAGCAGACCGTCCAGATAGGCCTCACGGGAGTGCGCGATCACCGTGCCCCCGAGTCGCAGAGCGGGCCACCGGCGGGTGATGGCCATCAGCGTGAACAGCACCGGATGGCCGGCCAGGTAGACGCGGCGATCGCGGCGCCGGGCGGAGGAGTGTGTCATCGGATGTGCACCTCGGCCGGTGTGGGGGGACGGAATCGGCGGTCCCAGTGCCACAGCAGCGTCCGCTTCGGCCCCCACGCCCGCAGCCGGCGCAGGCTGGACTCGACCACCATGTCCTCGGCCCGGACGATCCGCGAGGTGTGCCGCCGCGCCCGGTTCAGCAGCGTGACGTCCTCGGAACCGTCTTCGAGCGGTTCCCGGGCGGTGCCGCCGCAGCTGAGATACAGCCAGGCGCTCATCGCCAGGTTGTGCCCGTGCACCAGGACGTAGGGCGTGCGGAACTCGGGGGAACGATGCGCCCGCCGATAGCGGCCGTAGGTCGCGGCCAGCCGCACCACCGCCGGGAAGATCACGCGTTCGGTCCAGGACGGATCCTCGTCGCGTCGCGGGATGCTGCGGCCGCACGCCATCTCGGCGCCTTCTTCCATGTACGACCGGAGGGTCGCGATCCAATCAGGAGCCGGAAGGCAATCGGCATCGGTGCGAGCCAGCAGGGTGGCGCCGCCGGCTATCGCGTGCCGGAAACCGGTGTCGGCAGCGGTCCCGGCGCCCGGCGACGGCTCGGTGACGATCTCGACGGGGAAGGGTGCGGTCGCGGCGAACCGGCGCACCACGGCGGCGGTGTCGTCGGTGCAGGCGTTGTCCACGACCACGAGGCGGAAGTCCAGGTCGGACTGGGCGGCGAGCGCTGCCAGCGCCCCGCCGATCGCGGACGACTCGTTGTAGGCGGGAACGATCACCGCGAGGCTCACCGGCGTACATCCGAAGCGAGCCTGGCCCGATCGGGCTTGCGGGACCGGCCGGACAGCGGGATCGGCGCGAAGATCACCCGGTCCGGGCGGGCCGCGCCCATCCGCTGCAGTGGATCACGCAGGGCGGCGCGCACCGACTCGCGATCGGCGCCGGGGATCGTCTCGATCACGGCGACCACCTCCTCGTCGCCGTCACCGGCCTCAACACCGACCAGCACCGCCAGGGAGACGCCGCTGACGTGCAGCGACGGCTCGTAGAGGCCGGGATAGATGTTCTCGGCCCGGCGCAGGATCATGTCCTTGGAGCGGCCGGCGAGGAGCACCCGGCGGCCGTCGAGGCGGGCCAGGTCGCCGGTCGCGACCCACTCGTGCGGGTCCTCGCCGAGGTACCGATCGCAGACGCCCGCGCCGGAGAGCATCAAGTGATCGTCGTCGAGGCGCGCGCGCACGCCCGGCAGCAACTCGCCGACCAGGTCGCCTTCGCCGTCGTACGCCGTCTTCTCGGTGGCCTCGGCCGCCGCCGCCGGGAACACCTCGGTCAGCGCGTAGACGCACCACGCCTCGGCCGCCCCCGCCGCGCGAACCCTCGCCAGCAGCCGCGCCGAGACCGGAGCTGATCCACTGTAGACGCGCCCGCGGAACCGCACCCCGGCGTCGAGCGCGGCCCGCAGCTGTGGTGGCGTGAGATAGGTGGCCTGCGGTTCCAGCGTGGCGATCTGCCGGGCCAGCGCGCGGGGCCGCCGGGCGGGCGCGGCGACCGGCGCGCCGGCGGCGAGCGACGGCAGCATCACGAAGAACGTCCCGCCGAGGATCGGCACCCCGGCCGCCGGCCGAACCAGATCGGTCACCGCCTGCAGCCCCGAGGCCAGACCGGCACGCGTGTGGACGACCGCGCGAGGCCGTGACGTCGTGCCGGACGTGAAGATGATGACCGCGTCCCCGTCGCCTTCGAAGACCGCCGGAGGAGGGCCGCTGACCAGCTTCAACGCGGGTGCGCTGCCGGGCAGGCGGCGGCCGGCGGTCACCGTCGGGGCCAGCGAGGCGAGGTTCGGCAGGGCCAGTCCGGCTCGTCTCGCCAGGGGAGCGGCCCAGCCCGCGACGGCCTGAGCAGCGGCGTCCGCGACGATCACTTCCGGCCGGGCGAGAGCGAGGCGGGCGGCCACGACGTCCGGTCCGGCATGCGGGTCCACGACCGCGATGCGAGCCCCGATCCGGTACGCCGCGAGCAGCAGTGCGAGCGACAGTCCCCCCGGACGGACGGCGAGCCCGACGGTGTCACCGGCACGGATCCCGTGGGCGTGCAGAGCCGCGGCGTACCGATCCCGCAGCTGCGCCAGATCGCCGCGGGACAGACGCGCGGAGAGCAGAGCCGGTGTGTCGTCGCCGGGGCGCAGACCGGCGTTCAGCTCGTCGAGGATCATCGGGGATCCGGTGTCAGGTCGCCGCTGCCCTGGTCGAGGTACCACCGGGCGGTCCGCACGACCCCGTAGGCGCGGATCCGGCGGGTCGAGTTCTCCACCACCATGGTCCGGCTCCGGGCGATCGACGTCGTCGTCCGGCGCACCCGGTTCAGGAACAGCCGGTCGGTCGGGGAGGGGCGGCGCGGCATGCCGCCACACGCCTCGTACAGATCCGCCGTGATCGCCATGTTGTTCCCGGCGTGCATCCGGTACGGGGCCAGGTACCCGTCCTCCCGATGCGCGGGCCGCAGCCTGCCGAAGAGCGCGGCCAGGCCGACCAGCCCGGCGAAGAACGCCCGTCCGGCCGGGCCGTGCTCGTCGCGGCGCGCGGTGATCCGGCCGCACACCATCCGGGCGCCGCCGTCGAGCGCCTCCCGGGCCGCCGCCACCCATCCCGGTCGTGGCAGGCAATCAGCATCGGTACGGGCGATGAGCCGCGCACCCCGATCGATCGCGAACCGGAATCCGGTGTCGACAGCGCAGCCCACCCCCTTCTCCGGTTCGCTGATCACGTGCACCGGGAACGGCGCGCGGCCCGCGAAGGCGCGCACCACGTCAGCCGTCGCGTCGGCCGACCCGTTGTCGACGACGAGCAGCGTGAACGCCGTGTCGGTCTGTGCGGCGAGGGCGTCGAGGGTCGCGCCGATCCGGGCCGCTTCGTCGTACGCCGGAACCACCACCCACAGCCGGGTGCTCACGACTTCTCCCACACCATCGTCATGAGGCTCACACCGCCGCCGAGCCCGACCAGCAGCACCCGGTCGCCGGTCCGGAGCTCGGCGTGGACCCGGGCCAGCTGGACGCCGAGGGTGGCACTGGCCATGTTGCCCAGGCCGGCCACGGTGATCTCCAGCTTGTCCTTCGGCACGCCGGTGACCTCGACGAAGCGATCCAGGTACGGCAGCGTCACCTGGTGCACGAGGACCTTGGCGTAGTCGCCGTAGTCGAGTCCGGTGCGGCTGCGGACCCGGTCCAGGATGCCGGCGCCGACCTTCTCGAAGACACCGCGCAACCGGTGGCCGTCGCCGGCGAAGTAGGTGTGCTCGTCACCGCGCGGATGCCGGGACCCGCCGCCCGGGATGCCGCCGGCCGTCCAGTGCTCGGAGTGCGTCTCGGTGTCGATGTCGAGGATGCCGCCGCGTTCGACAGGCTCCACGACGACGGCCGCCCCGGCGTCGCCGAACGTGTACCCGGCGAACGACTTGCGCGCGTCGGCGAGATCCGTGGTGAGGCGCATCGCCCGGGTCGGCGTCTCGCCGGTGACGACCAGGGCACGGCCGGCCCGGCCCGCGAGGATCATCGAACGGGCCAGGTCGATGCCGTTCACGAAGCTGTTGCAGGCGTTCGTGACGTCGAGCGCGTGCGCCTTGCTGCCGAGCGCGTCCTGCAGGATGTGCGCGGTGGCCGGCTCGACCATGTCCCGGCTCGCCGAGGCGAAGAGCAGCAGGTCGATGTCGAGCGGGTCCAGGTCGGCGTGGGCGAGGGCGCTTCGGGCGGCGTACAGGCCGAGCGTCGACGCGTACTCGTCGGCGGCCGCGATCCGCCGCTTCTCGATGCCGGTGAGCCTGGCGAACAGGCCGCCCGGCAGCCGTGTCGACACCCGCTTCTGCAGCTCGGCCGTGGTGACCTCGTGCTCCGGAAGGTACGCGCCCACCCCGGTTATACCGACCTGCATCTGCTCGCGAGTCCCCAGCTAGTCGATCAAAGAGACTCATTCTGCGGGTGACGCTGAATTCCGTCCATTCGGCCGGAGGCTCGAGTTCAGGGGGCGAACGTCGAGAGGACCACGGTCAGTTGGGGGAGCGTGGTCAGCCAGGAGTCGCGTACGGTGCGCCACTCGATCACGTACGCGTCGGCGCCGTTCGCCACCACCCGATGCAGGCCGCGCATCACGATCGCATCGGCGTTGAGGAACGTGTACTCCCAGACCGCCCCGGTCGCGCCGGGCAGCGTTTCGATCCGCAGACGCCGGTACGCCGGCACCTGGATCCGCTGCTCCTGGGCCAGCAACCCGGCCACCAGATCGGCGGACGGGCCCGGCCAGCGGCTCACCCGCAGCAACGCGTCACCGGCCGGGTCGGTGAAGGAGACGACACCGTCGGCGAGCGGGTCCGGCTGCCATCCGTCCGGCACCGCTATCCGGAAGCCGCTCGGGTCGGTCCACCAGCCGAAATCCTCGGGCAGCGACTGCGCTGCGGCGGGCGGCGACGGCTGCTCGGCCGGGTGGTGCCGGCCTCGGGTGCCGGCGGCCACCGCGGCGAAGAGCGCGAGCAGGACGATCACGGCGGCCGCCGCCGTGAGGCGCCGGCGCAGCGAGAACCGGCCGGCGGCCTCGACCGCGTCGACCGACCGTCCGAGCCGCTCGCTTTCCGGGTTTTCGCCGCTGTTGTCCGCGAGGTCTCCGCTCCCGGCACCGGAAGCCGAGCTCAGAGCCGTGGCGGTGGCGGGGCGTCCAGTGCCCGAGGCACCCGATATGTGCGGAGCGTCCGGCGCGGCGGGCTCGATGAACACTCCGCGTTCGGCGGCCGTGGCCTCGTGCACCGGCTCCGGCAGGTCGCGGCGGCGGCGCGGGTGCCACCAGCGGGAACGGGGACTGCGCAGCCGGGCGGCCTCGCGCAGGCGCGCCTCCAGCTCTTCCGGCCCGAGGCGGGTGGCCGGGTCGCGGCGGAGCAGGCCGATCAGCACCGGGGTGAGCGGACCGGCCCGCCGGGGTGGCTCCGGCTCGCTGTCGGCCAGGGCGCGCAGCACACCGGTGGTGCTGGGCCGGATGAACGGCGGGCGGCCCTCGACGGCGTGGTAGAGCGTCGCGCCGAGCGACCAGAGGTCCGACGCGATCGTGGAGGAGTGGTCGAAGAGGCGTTCCGGGGCGATGTACTTCGGGGAGCCGAGCACCACGCCGGCGTCGGTCAGGGCGGTGAGGCCGGCGGCCGTCACCGCGGGACCGAAATCGGTCAGCACGACACGGCCGTCGTCGCCGATGAGCACATTTCCCGGCTTCACGTCGAGGTGCAGCACGCCGGCGTCGTGGGCGGCGGTCAGCGCGGAGAGCAGCGTGAGGCCGATCTCGGCGACCCGGGCCGGGGGCAGCGCGCCCTCGCGTTCCACGATCTCCTGCAGCGAGCGGGACGGCACATATTCCATGACGATCCACGGTCCGGCCGCGTCCGGGCAGACCTCGAGGGTGTGGACGAGGTTGGGGTGGCGCACCCGCGCGGCGGCCCGGGCCTCGGGGAACGACCACTCGCGGACGACATCGCGCTGCGCGGGGACGAGGCCGTCCGGGATGGTGCACTGCTTGAGGGCGACCTGGCGGGCGACCCCGGCCCGGTCGTCGCTGGCCAGCCAGACGCGGCTCATCCCACCGTTCGCGAGCGGGCGGACGATGCGGTAGCGACCGGCAACGACCTCTCCCACCGGAACCATGCCGTCCCCTCCGCTCACAGAAGCGCTGTCGATGCTATTGGACGGAGACCGTAGTGCGACTGTCGGATTTCTGGTGATCCATGATGATCCTGATCACTCGACCGACGTGGACGGTGGGCGTAACGTCGGCCATGAGGTGACCCTCGGCAATCTTCTGGTTATTCACTGTAATCAAACTCGGGCACCGCCAGTAGTGGCTGGGGTGGGAGATCATGCGCGTACCTGGGCGGATTGTGCAATGCCTGGTCGTCCCGATCTTTTGCGCCGCCCTGCTCACCGGCGGTTCCGCCGCTCGCCTCGTTGACCGGCCGTTGATGGAAAATTCAACTGTTCCGGTCCGCTATGTGGGACGGCTCGCGCCGGACCGGGCGGCCGACCTCGC
Source organism: Actinoplanes sp. OR16 (assembly GCF_004001265.1). Classification (GTDB taxonomy): domain Bacteria; phylum Actinomycetota; class Actinomycetes; order Mycobacteriales; family Micromonosporaceae; genus Actinoplanes. The sequence continues at coordinate 4,226,131 of NZ_AP019371.1, forward strand.
GGTGCGTCTCCAGGCCCTGTTCGGGCAGCATGCGGTGCTCGCCGCGGACCTGATGCGCAGCCGGATCCGCGGCGACGACGACTTCGTCCAGGCCGCGAACGCCGCCCTCAGCCGGAACACCGACGCCATGACCGAGCTGATGGCCCGGCTCTTCGGCGCGGACGTGGTGAGCGAGTTCCGGCCTCTGTGGACGGAGCACCTGGTCGAGCTCGTCGCGTACGCCGGCGCCGTCGCCGGCCGGGACGACACCGCGCGCCGGGAAGTGCGTGCTGAGCTGGTCGAATACGAGGGTGAGCTGAGCGCCTACCTGGCCGGGCCGGCGGGTGGCCGGCTCGATCGGGCCACCGTGCACCACGCGCTCGCGGCGCACGTCGACCATCTCACCGCTCAGGCCGACGCGTACGCGGCAGGGGACTGGACGACCGCGGACCGGATATACCGGGACGGATACCGCCATCTCTACGACGTCGGCTTCGTCCTCGCCGACGGACTGCTCGCCACCAGCGATCGGCCCGCGCTCCGCGAGCCGGTCTGGCGGCTGCGCTCTCAACTCGGCCGGATCCTCGCCGAGCACGTCGTCCTGGTCGAGCACGTGACCCGGGCCGCCGTCGGCGACACCCCCGACTTCGACGCCGCGGCCTCCATGATCAACGCGAACACCCGGGATCTGGTCGCGGCGATGGCGGCGCTCTTCGGGACGCGTACCGCCCGCGACTTCCAGGAGATCTGGGGTGATCACGTGGAGTCGCTGGTCGCCTACGCCGGGGCCCTCGCGCGGGGAGATGAGGGCGCGCGGGCGCGGGCTCGTCACAACCTTGCGGGGTACGAGGAAAAGCTCTCCTCCTTCCTCAGTGACGCCACCGGGGACCGTCTCACGGCGCATCGGCTCGCCACCGCGTTCGCCGGCCACGACGGCATGCTGCTGCGGCACGCCGACGCCTTCGCGGCCCGTGACTTTCCGACCGCGCACGACATCGCCTACACGGCCTACGAGCACGAGTTCGAGCTGGCCCGCGAGATGGCCGACGCGTTCGGCGCGACGGTCGCCGCCCGGCTGCCGAGAGGCGGCGCCCAGACCGGCCTCGGTGGCTGCGCCCTCCCCGCCGGCGGTCCGGTGTGCGGGGCTCAGGCCCGAGCCGGTGGCTGTGCCTCTCCTGCCCGGGGCCCGGTGTGCGGGGGATGACCGGCGTGGGGCGGTGGAGAGCGGTGGGCTTCCTCGCGTACACGGGCGTCCTGCTCGTGATCCTAGGACCTCAGCCGGTGCGCCCTCCGGAGATCGTCGCCGGGCCGGTGCGGGCTGATGGATTCCGGTCGGTGAGCGGGGATGTGGTCGTTGCGGATCCGGTGCGGGTGCGGATACCGGCGCTCGGCGTGAGCAGCCGGCTGCAGCGACTCGGTCTCCTGGCTGACGGGAGCGTCGCGGTGCCGGACGACCCGGGGACCGCCGGCTGGTGGAAGGACGGACCACGGCCGGGTGAGCCGGGGCCGGCGGTCATTCTCGGACACGTCGACTCGCGAACGGGGCCGGGCGTCTTCGTGGCGCTGGCCGGCGCGGGCGAGGGGACGACGGTGCTGGTGGATCGGCGCGACGGCAGCACGGTGACGTTCCGGATCAGTGGGGTGTCGCGGGTTTCCAAGAACGAGTTCCCCACCGGCCTCGTCTACGCGCCGACGCTCGATACGACGTTGCGGCTCGTCACGTGTGGCGGCGGCTTCGACAGGAGCCGGAGGAGTTATCGGGACAATGTCATTGCTTACGCCGAAATGGCGGGTTAGCCGGCGCCTGATCGCCGCCGCTCTCCCGGTGATGGCGCTCGGGGCGCCGGGCCCGGTTCCGCTGCCCGTGACCGGGGTGTTCGTGTCCGGGACGGCCACCACCCTCGTGGTCGACGTCGATGCCGAACCGGATCCCGGCTCGGTGACCGTCACCCGGGACGGCGTCGTGCTGCCCGCCCGGATCGAACCGGTCCTCTCACCGGAACTCGCTGTCACCCTCGTCGTGGACGCATCGTCGGCCGGCGCCGCGGCGCTGCCCGGCTGGCTCAGCGCCGATGCCCGATTCGTGCTCGGGCTGCCGTCCGGCGCGCGGGCCGCCGTCGTCGCCGACCAGGCGCCCGCCACCGTGGTGGCCTCGGCTCAGCGGGGACCGTCCGAGATCGTACGGGCGCTCGGCGAGATCCGCGCCGGCCGGGACCGCGACACCGGCCGGGCGTTGTCGCTGGCGCTCACCCGGTTCCCGTCGTCGGCGGACGGGCGGCGGGTCGTCCTGCTCTGCACCGGCGCCCCGGATGCGGGCGGCCCACCGGCGGCCGAGGTGGCGGCCCGCTTCCGGGACGAAGGCGTGATCCTCGTCGTTGTCGGCCGCGGCGACTTCTGGTCGGTGGCGGCCGGCGGCACCGGCGGTTTCCTCGCGCCGGCCGGTGAACCCGGTGTGGTGCCGGCCCTGGACCAGGTGGAAGAGGTGCTGGCCGGCCGTCACCTCGTGCGTTTCACGACTCCGTCGCGCGCCGGCCCGGTGGTGGTGACAGTCGACGACGCGCAGGTGGTCTTCCGGGGTGAGGCGGTGGTGACCCCGGAACGCGACGACTGGGCCTGGTGGCTGATGACCCCGGCCGCGCTGCCGGCACTGATCCTGCTCCTCTGGGGAGTGACGCGACGTTCGCGTGAGCGACCCTCGCCCGCACCGATCGAGGCGCGGCCGAACTCGATGAGGCCGTCACCACGAGGCCGCGCACGGGTCATCGCCCGCTCGCCGGTCGACGCCGTGGACTCGCACGAGCCGTAGCCCAAGCACTGGTTCCGGGTCGGTTCGGGTGCTTGGGCTACGGCTCGGCAGGGCCGAGGTTCGCGACGGTGTCCTTGTCGGTGGGGGAGGGTCTTCGTCCAGCCGGTGCTCACCGCGCCGCCGAGGAGGCCGGTTCCGTCCATGGCGCGGATCCTGCCGAGGCCGTCCTTCGGGCCGGCCGTGTCGATCCCGCCGCCGGACAGCCACCAGCCGCGCGCACGACGGCGGGGTGGCGGGCTGGCGGCAGCGTGGGAATCGGTTCCGAGAATTTGAAGATGGTGACATTCTCGTTACCGGCTAGTAACGTGACTCGTCGGTAGCTAAGGGGGTACAGGTGCTGTACGGAGCCCCGGCCACGCGTCGCCGAGACGCCCAGCGCAACCGTGCGGCCATCCTCGAGGCCGCCGCCGAGGTGCTGACCCGCAGCGAGGGTTTCGCCCTGATGCCCGAGATCGCGCGCCGGGCCGGCGTCGGGCAGGCCACTCTCTACCGGCACTTCGCGGACCGGCACGCCCTGCTCGCCGGCGTCATCGCCCACCAGTTGGAGCTGCTCGAAGTGGCGGCCGAGCACGCCGACTTCCGGCAACTGCTCCGGGAGACCCTGCATTCGCTGATCGCCCGTCGCGGGCTGGTCAACCTGGCCGGCCGGCTCGACCCCGCTCTGCAGGACCGGTACCTGCGACGGCTCGTCGCGGCGTTCGCGAAACCGCTGGGGCGGGCGCGGGAGAGCGGGCACGTCCGGCCCGACCTGTTGCTGGAGGACCTGGGGCTGATCTTCGCGATGGTCCGGGGCGCCACCGAGAAGGCGGGGGACGCGGGCCGCTCGGTCGACCTCGTTCTGGATGGGATCCTAGGACGCTGAGCTCGGCCCTCACGTTTCGCGGCGGCCTGCCGAAATCACCGGAGTGGGCCGTTCAGCGATCACTGCCGACGAGCGTGCCGAGCTGGAGCGGCTCCGGCAGATCGTGTCCACCGGCCCGACCGCGCTCGTCTCGATCGACGAGGCCGGCCTCATCACCATGTGGAACCCGGCCGCCGGGCTCCTGCTCGGCTGGGAAGAGGACGAGATCCTCGGCAGGCCGCTGACCGAGACGCTGATCCCGGAGGAGTTCCGGGCGGCGCACACCGGGGGCCTGGCCCGCTACCTCACCACCGGGCGGCCGTCGGTGATCGGGCATCCGGTGAGCCTGCCGGCGCTGCACCGGGACGGGCGCCGGGTCGAGGTGGAGCTGACGATCTGGCCGTCGTGGGTGGCGGGACAGCGGCACTTCTACGCGTTCCTGCGGGACACCTCGGAGCGGCGGGCGGCCGACGAGCGGGCGGCCCGGCGTACGAACGCGTTGCTCTCCACCATCGAGGCGCAACGGGCCGTCACGCTGGCGGCGCACGACCGGGACCTGTCCCTGAGGATCGTCGCCGAGCAGGCGATAGCGGTGTTCCCGGCGGCCGACGGCGCGGCGGTGGAACTGCTCGGCGGGGACGTCCTGGTGTACGAGGCCGGCGCCGGCACGATGATCGAGTACGCCGGGTACCGGATCCCGGTGAACGCCTCGCTCAGCGGCCTCGCCGTCACCGAGCGGACCGCGGTGCGCTGCATGGACACCCAGATCGACCAGCGGGTGGACGCGAACGCCTGCCGGCGGTACAACGTGCGGTCGCTCTGCATCGCGCCGCTGTACCACGGCGACCGGGTGATCGGCGTGCTGAAGGTGGCGAGCGCGCTGCCTGAGTCGTTCGACGAGGACGACGCGCACCAGCTCGAACTGCTCGCGGCCGGCCTCGGTTCGGCGCTCATGCACGCCGACGACTACGCGCGCAACGCCGCTCTGCTCACGCAGCGGACCCGGGCCCTGGAGGCGCTGGAGGCGAGCGAGACCCGGTTCCGGCTGACGTTCGAGAACTCGCCGCTCGGGCTGGCGTTGTCCAGCCTGGAGCCGGGCTCGTTCGGCCGCTACCTGCAGACCAACCCGGCGATGACAGTGATCACCGGGTACAGCGCCGAGGAGTTGTCCCGGATGAGCTTCCGGGACCTGCACCATCCGGACGACGTGGCGACGAGCGAGGACGGCCTGCGGAGGATGCTGGCCGATGGTGTCGACTCGCTCCGTGGCGAACGGCGGTACCTGCACAAGGACGGGCACGTCGTCTGGGCGTCGGTCCGGATCGCCGTGGTGCGCGATGCCGGTGCGGTTCCCTCGTACTTCGTGGTCCAGGCCGAGGACGTGACCGCCCAGCGTGCCGCCGACGCCCGCCTGCACCAGCAGGCGAAGCTGCTCGAACTGATCCCCGCCGCGGTCATCGTGCGCGACTTCGACGGAACGATCCGGTGGTGGAATTCCGGCGCCGGCGAACTGTACGGCTGGAGCGCCTCAGCGGCCCGCGGCAAACTCACGCACGCGCTGCTGAGCACCACGTTCGCCGGTGAGGGATCGATCGAGGAGCAGACCAGGGCGCTCGCGGCGAAGGGCCGCTGGGAGGGGCAGCTGCAACACCTGACCGCGACCGGCCGCACCCTCATCGTGCTGAGCCGCCAGGTCGTGCACCAGACGGCCGATTCGGAGGGCCCGCCGCAGGTCTTGGAGATCAACACCGACGTCACCGCGGCCCGTGCCGCCGAGCAGGCCCTCGCGCTGAACGAACAGCGGTTCCGGGCCCAGTTCACGCACTCCGCCGCCGGTCAGGTGATCCGTGCGCTGGACGGCACGCTGATCGCGGTGAACAACGCGTTCGCCCGGATGCTCGGCCGCCGCCCGGAGGACCTGGTCGGCCGGAGCATCGACGAGGAGGTGATGCGCCCCGACGACATGCGCGACGCGCACCACCAGATCGCCGCGCTCTTCGCCGGCGAGACGGATTCCTACGTCCACGAGCTGCAGATCCAGCACGCCGACGGTCACTGGGTGGACGTCGAGTCGACGGTCTCGCTGGTCCGCGACTCCGGCGGCCGCCCGAAGCACCTGATCCTGGTCTGCTCGGACACCTCGGCCCGGCGTACCGCCGAACGCGCCCGGGACCAGGCCGCCGCCGCGCTGGCCGAGCGCAACGCCGAACTGGAGACCGCCAACCAGCTGAAGCTCGACATCCTCGGCATGCTCGGCCACGAGATCAGCAACCCGCTGTCGGCGATCCTCGGCTACTCCGACCTGCTCGCCGAGGAGATGCCCGCGGACACCCCGAACGGCCGGTCCATCGCGATCATCGGCCGGCAGGCGCAGCGCCTCGACGACATCGTGCGGGAGGTACTGGCGATGGTGAGCATCGACACCGGCACCATCCACGCGGTCCGGCAGAAGATGTCGCTGCGCGGTGAGCTGGAGCAGGCGCTGGAGGACACGCCGGTGCCGGTGTTCGGCGAGGACGTGACCATCCTCTTCCACCCCGGTCATCTGCGGCAGATCCTGGTGAACCTGCTGTCGAACGCCACCAAGTACGCCGGCGGCGCCACCGCGGTGACGATCGCGCGGGCCGGGGATCGGGTGCTGCTGACCGTGGAGGACCGGGGTCCCGGTGTCCCGGAGGAGTTCCGGCCGCGGCTGTTCGACCGGCTCACCCGGGCCGAGCGGGACGCGGGGACGGTCCGGGGGACCGGCCTGGGCCTCTACATCGTGCGCAGCCTCGCCCAGGCCAACAACGGCGATGTCCGGCACGAGCCGAACCCGGTCGGCGGCTCCCGGTTCGTCCTGGAGGCGGACGTCGCTTAGAGGTGGAGGGTTCGCAACGAGGTCGTGAGCAGGTGGGTCCGCAGCGTCTCGTCGTCCAGGTCGGACAGCGACGACTCGGCGCCGGCCATCACCAGGCCGCCGGCGACCATCGCGACGTTCACGCGTACCGCGGGCGCCGGGTCCGGGCCGGTCAGCAGGTCCACCAGATCGGCGACCGTGGACATCGCCGGATGCTGCCGGACCAGCCGCGTGACGACCGGATCGAAGCTCAGCACCGCGGACAGGCTCCGATGCCGCACCACCATGTCCACGACGGCGGTCAGGAGATGACGACGACGAGCCTTCGGGGTACGCCGGGCAGCCGCCGCAGCGCCGAGTGACGACAATTCGGCCAGCACCGGGTCGATGACCGCGAGGACGATCTCCTCCTTGGTCGGGAACTGGTGATAGACAGCGGCCTTCGTGACCCCCATCCGGCCGGCGATCATCTGCAGCGACGTGCCGCTCACACCGTGCTCGGCGAAGAGTTCCAAAGCCGCTGCCACGACGCGTTCTCGTGCGCTGCTCATGAGCGGATCGTACTCAGATCTTGTTTGTGGGATAGCCGACCGGCTACCTTCCCGGAAAATAGCCGATCGGCTAGGGGAGAAAACGTGGCCGAAACATTCGATCGTGAAGTGGACGTGCTCGTGGTGGGCAGCGGCGGGGCCGGGCTGACCGCCGCGATCGCCGCCGCCGACGCGGGCGCGACGGTGCTCATCGTGGAGAGCACCGGCAAGTGGGGCGGCACCACGGCGCTCAGCGGCGGCGGCCTGTGGATGCCGACGAACCCGCTGATCAAGGGCGAGGACTCGGTCGAGAAGGCGCTCACCTACATGGAGGCGGCGATCGGCGACGTCGGGCCGGCCAGCTCCCCGGAACGACGGCGGGCCTTCGTGGAGACCATCCCCGAGGTCTACGAGCTGCTGCGGGCCAAGGGCGTGCGCTGGGTGGCCTCGCACGACTACCCGGACTACTACCCGGACCGGCCGGGCGGCATGGTCGGGCGCGGCATCGAGGTGGAGCCGTTCGACACCAAGAAGCTCGGCGACTGGTTCGCCACGTTCCGCGGCCGGGACAGCATGCCGGCGCCGCTGAAGACCGACGACGTGTGGCTGCTGTCCCGCGCCTGGTCGACGCCGGGCGGTTTCGTCCGGGGCGCGCAGTTCGTCTTCCGTACCCTCTTCGGCCTGGCCCGCGGCAAGCGGCTCTTCGGGCTGGGATCGGCGCTGACCGCGAGCCTGTTCACGATCGTCCGGCAGCAGGGCACCGAAGTGCTGCTGAACACGCCGCTGACCGAGCTGCTCATCGAAGACGGATCGGTGACCGGCGCGGTGGCCGGTAGCATCCGGATCAAGACCGGGAAGATCATCCTGGGCGCCGGCGGCTTCGCCCGCAACTCCGGCTGGCGGGAGGAGTACCACGGTGTGCCGGGGTACACCTCGGCCGCCGACGGCGACACCGGCGACGTGATCCGGATCGCCGCGGACGCCGGCGCGAAACTGGAGCTCATGGACGACGCCTGGTGGGGCGCCTCGGTGCCGATGCCGGACGGTCACCACCAGTTCGTGCTCTCCGAGCGGTCGATGCCGTACAGCATCGTGGTGAACCAGCTGGGCGAGCGGTACACGAACGAGTCGGCCAGCTACATCGACTTCGGCCACGCCATGCTGGAGGCGGAGAAGGCGGTGCCGTCCTGGCTGATCCTGGACGTCCGGCACCGGCGGCGTTACCTGTTCAACGCGTTCCTGACCGGGACGAAGAAGCTGCGCGAGGCCGGAATCGTGCAGTCGGCGGACAGTCTCGACGAGCTGGCGGCGAAGATCGGTACGGATCCGTCCCGGCTGCGAGCGACCGTCGACCGCTTCAACGGCTTCGCCCGCTCCGGCGTCGACGAGGACTTCGGCCGTGGCCGGACGGTCTACGACAACTACTACGGCGATCCGACCGTCAAACCCAACCCGAACCTCGGCACGATCGAGAAGGGCCCGTTCACCGCGGTCCAGCTGGTGCCCGGCGACCTCGGCACCAAGGGCGGACTGCTGACCGATTCCGACGGCGCGGTCGTCGGGGTTTCCGGCCTCTACGCGGCGGGCAACACCACCGCGTCGGTGATGGGCCGGACCTACCCGGGACCGGGCTCGACGATCGCTCCCGCGGTGGTGTTCGGGTACCGAGCAGGCCGGGCGGCGGCGGTGGCCCTGGCGAACCGGTAGCCTGGGAACTTCGCATTTCCAACAGCGAAGGAGTTGATTTCCGCCGTGGGCGGATACGGGTGGCAAGTCGTCCTGGTCATCGTGCTGGTGCTGCTCAACGCGGCTTTCTCCGGAAGTGAGATGGCACTCATCTCGCTGCGGGAGAGCCAGTTGCAGCGTCTCGAGAAGCACTCCCGCACCGGGAGGACGCTCGCCAAACTGGCGCGGGATCCGAACCGGTTCCTGGCCACCATCCAGATCGGCATCACCCTGGCCGGGTTCCTGGCCTCGGCTGCCGCGGCGGTCTCCCTCGCCCAGCCGCTGATCGAGCCGCTGTCGTTCCTCGGGTCGGCCGCCGACACGGTCGCCATCGTCATCGTCACGATCGTGCTGACGTTCTTCACGCTGGTCGTCGGCGAGCTGGCCCCGAAACGGATCGCCATGCAGCGCGCCGAGGGCTGGGCCATGCTGGTCGCCCGGCCGCTCGACGTCCTCGCGATGCTGAGCCGGCCGGTGATCTGGCTGCTCGGCAAGACCACCGACCTGGTCGTGCGCCTGGCCGGCGTCGATCCGAACGCCGGCCGCGAGGAGGTCAGCCCGGAGGAGATCCGGGACATGGTCGCTCAGCAGCAGGACTTCACGGCCGAGCAGCGCACCATCATCTCGGGCGCCTTCGAGATCGCCGACCGGATCCTGCGGGAGATCCTGGTGCCCCGCCGTGACGTGCTGGTCCTGCCGGCCGACACGCCCGCGGCGGAGGCGCTGGACCGGCTGGTCGCCGGCGGTCACTCGCGGGCGCCGGTCACCGGGCCGATGGGTCTCGACGACGTGCTCGGCGTGGTGCACCTGCGTGACCTGATCGGCGCGCAGGGCCCGGTCAGCGGCTACATGTTCAACCCGCTGTTCCTGCCGGAGACGCTGAAGGTGTCCGACGCGATGCGCCAGCTGCGCTCGCAGCGCCAGCAGTTCGCCCTGGTGGTGGACGAGCGCGGCGCGATCGACGGCATCGTCACGATGGAGGACCTGGTCGAGGAGGTCGTCGGCGAGATCTACGACGAGACCGACCGGGACGTGCAGTCGGTGATCCGGGAGGACGACGGCGCGATGCTGCTGCCGGGCACCTTCCCGATCCACGACCTGCCCGACATCGGCGTCGACATCGAGGAACTGGACGCCGGCGACTACACGACGGTGGCCGGTCTGGTCCTGGCCCGGCTGGGGCACATCCCCACCGAGCCGGGCGAGACGGTCACGATCGACGGGCACACCGCCGAGGTCGTCGAGATCACCGGCCGGGCGATCACCCGGCTGCGGCTGCGCCCGCTCGCCGAGGTGCCCTCGGAGGAGGACGCGCACGTCTGACCGCTGCCCGGAGGCGGTGTGGCGCAGGCCGCATCTCCGTCGGTCGCGGTCTGCCCTACCGGGCCTTACGCTCGTCCTGATGTCCATGATCATCGCGCTGGCGCTGCTCGGCGCGGTGCTCACCTTCGCGGTCGCGCGGCCCCGGGGTCTTCCCGAGGCCGCCGCCGCGGTTCCCGCGGCGGCGCTGGCCGTGCTGGCCGGTCTGGTCACTCCGGCGGCGGCCTTCGAGGAGGTACGGGAACTCGCCCCGACCGTCGCCTTCCTGGCGGCGGTGCTCGTCCTGGCCTTCACGGCCGAGCGGCACGGCGTCTTCGGCTACGTCGGCGCCGTCGTGGCCCGGTCCGGCCGGGGACGGCCGCGCCGCCTGCTCGCGGCGGTCTTCGGCGCGGCGGCGCTCACCACCGCGGTGCTGAGCCTGGACGCCACCGTCGTGCTGCTCACCCCGGTCGTCTTCGCGGTGGCGGCCCGCGCCGGGGTCCGGCCGCGACCGCACGCGTACGCCTGCAACCACCTGGCGAACTCGGCCTCCCTGCTGCTGCCGGTCTCCAACCTGACGAACCTGCTGGCGTTCGCCGCCAGCGGCCTGACGTTCGCCGGGTTCGCGGCGCTGATGGCCGCGCCCTGGATCGCGGTGATCGCGGTCGAATACCTGATCTTCCAGTTCTTCTTCGCCGGCGACCTCGCCGTACCGGCCGCGAAGGAGCCGGAGCACCCCGGGCCCGCCCCGAAGTACGCCCTCACGGTCCTGGCCGGCACGCTGATCGGCTTCGGGGTGCTGCAGCCGCTCGGGGTGGAGCCGGCCTGGGTGGCGGTCGCCGGGGCGCTGCTGCTGGCGGCGCCGCTGGTGAAGCGGCGTGCGATCGCGGCGCGGGAGCTGCTGGTCGAGGCGAACCCGGCGTTCTGCGCGTTCGTGCTGGCCCTCGGCGTGGTCGTGCTCGCGGTCCGGGACGCCGGGCTCGGCGACTGGGTGGACGGCCTGGTGCCGCGGCACGACGACCTGCTGGGGCTGCTCGGCGCGGCGGTGCTCGCGGCCGTGCTGGCGAACCTGCTGAACAACCTGCCGGCCACCCTCGTGCTGCTGCCGGCCGTGGCGAACTCGCCGGGCCTGCTGCTGGCCGTGCTGATCGGCGTCAACGTCGGGCCGAACCTCACCTACGTCGGCTCGCTCGCCACCCTGCTCTGGCGGCGGATCCTGCACGCCCGGGACGCGGCGCCGAAGACCACCGAGTTCCTCACGCTCGGCGCGGTCACCGTGCCGCTCGGCCTGGTGGCGGCGGTCACCGCGCTCTGGGCCGGCCTGCATCTCGCGGGTGTGTGACCTCCCGCGTCAACAGGACGTATACAACACGGGCCCCCGCGTCAGCGTGGTGTGAACAGATCTGTCACCGCGGCTCCCGGCGAGATTTGCTTCCCCGGTAAGCAAATCACTTCACTACAGGAGTCCTCCCGTGGCTGATCTCGGGTTCGTCGTTCTCACGGTGCTGCTGTTCGCGGCGTTCACCGTGCTGATCCGGGCGGTCGAACGCTGATGAGCGCCGTCAATCTGATCGGCCTGATCCTGGCCGTCGCGCTGGCCGCCTTCCTGGTGGCCGCCCTGCTCTTCCCGGAGAAGTTCTGATGGCCGGCTGGATCTTCGTGCTGTCGCTGGTCGCCGCGATCGTGGCGGTGTACCGGCCGTTCGGTGACCACATGTACCGGGTGGTCTCGGGCAACCGGCACAACGCCGCCGAGCGCGGCGTCTACCGGCTGGTCGGCGTGGACGCCTCGACCGGCCAGACCTGGGGCGTCTACGCCCGCTCGGTGCTGGCGTTCTCCGCCGTGTCGCTGCTCTTCCTCTACCTCTTCCTGCGGCTGCAGGACCGGCTGTGGCTGTCGCTCGGCCTGCCCGCGGTGACCGACCACATCGCCTGGAACACCGCGGTCAGCTTCGTCACGAACACGAACTGGCAGGCGTACTCCGGTGAGTCCACGATGGGCCACCTCGTGCAGATGGCCGGCCTCGCGGTGCAGAACTTCGTCTCGGCGAGCGTCGGCATCGCCGTGGCCGTCGCGCTGATGCGGGGATTCGCCGCCCGCCGCTCCTCGGAGCTGGGCAACTTCTGGGTCGACCTGACCCGGATCACGCTGCGGATCCTGCTGCCGATCTGCGTGCTCGCCACGCTCGTCTTCATGGTCGGCGGGATGGTGCAGAACCTGTCCGGCGGCACCGACGTGACCACGCTGACCGGCGCGACCCAGCACATCACCGGCGGGCCGGTCGCATCCCAGGAGGCGATCAAGGAGCTCGGCACCAACGGCGGCGGCTTCTACAACGCGAACTCGGCGCACCCGTTCGAGAACCCGACGACCTGGACCAACTGGCTGCAGCTCTTCCTGATCCTGCTGATCCCGTTCAGCCTGCCCCGGGTCTTCGGCCGGATGGCCGGGCAGAACCGGCAGGGCTACGCGATCGCGGCGGTCATGGCGATCCTCGCGCTCGGCAGCGTCGCGCTCACCGTGGCGTTCGAGGTGCACGGCGCCGGAACGGTTCCGCAGGCGGTCGGCGCGGCCATGGAAGGCAAGGAGACGCGGTACGGGGTGACGAACTCCGCGGTGTTCGCGGCGGTCACCACGCTCACCTCGACCGGCGCGGTCAACTCGTTCCACGACTCGTACACGGCGCTCGGCGGCATGATGCCGATGGTCAACATGATGCTCGGCGAGGTCGCGCCCGGCGGTGTCGGATCGGGCCTCTACGGCATGCTGATCCTCGCCGTGATCACGGTGTTCGTCGCCGGCCTGATGGTCGGCCGCACTCCGGAATACCTCGGTAAGAAGATCGGCGCCCGGGAGATGAAGCTGGCGTCGTCGTACTTCCTGATCACCCCGGTCCTGGTGCTCGCCGGGACGGCCGCCGCGTTCGCGACCGGCAACAACGGCACCGCGCTCAACGCCGGCCCGCACGGTCTCTCCGAGGTCCTGTACGCGTTCACCAGCGCCGCGAACAACAACGGCTCGGCCTTCGCCGGCATCACCGTGAACACCGGCTGGTGGGACACCGCGCTCGGGCTCTGCATGCTGCTCGGCCGCTTCCTGCCGCTGATCCTGGTCCTGGCGCTGGCCGGCTCACTGGCGAGACAGCAGCCGGTGCCCGAGTCGGACGGCACCCTGCCCACCCACCGGCCGCTCTTCGTCGGCATGGTCGCCGGCGTGACGATCGTGCTGGTCGCCCTCACCTTCTTCCCCGCACTCGCACTCGGACCCCTCGCGGAGGGCCTCTCATGACCGCCCCGACACTGGAAAAGCCCGCCGCCGCACCGGAGGAGAAACCGGTACGGCCCGGCCTGCTCGACCCGGCGCAGTTCCGCAGGTCTCTGCCGGACGCGCTGCGCAAACTCGACCCGCGCACGCTCTGGCGCAACCCGGTGATGTTCATCGTCGAGGTCGGCGCGGTCTTCACCACCGTGCTGTCGATCGCCGATCCCAGCCTCTTCGCCTGGCTGATCACCGCCTGGCTCTGGCTCACGGTCCTCTTCGCCAACCTGGCCGAGGCGGTCGCCGAGGGCCGGGGCAAGGCACAGGCCGCGGCGCTGCGGGCGGCGAAGCAGGACACCGTGGCGTACCTGGCCGACGGCCGGGAGATCGCCGCGACCGAACTCACGCTGGGCGACGTCGTGGTCGTCGAGGCCGGCCAGATCATCCCCGGTGACGGCGACGTGATCGAAGGCATCGCCAGCGTCGACGAGTCGGCGATCACCGGCGAGTCGGCCCCGGTCATCCGGGAGTCCGGCGGCGACCGGTCGGCCGTCACCGGCGGCACCAAGGTGCTCAGCGACCGGATCGTCGTCCGGATCACCCAGAAGCCGGGCGAGAGCTTCGTGGACCGGATGATCGCCCTGGTCGAGGGCGCGAACCGGCAGAAGACGCCGAACGAGATCGCACTGAACATCCTGCTCGCGGCGCTCACCGTGATCTTCCTGCTCGCGGTGGTGACGTTGCAGCCGCTGGCGATCTTCTCGAAGGCCTACCAGGCGGCGGCGCCGGACACCTCGGCGATCGACGCGAACGGCGTCACCGGCATCGTGCTGGTCTCGCTGCTGGTCTGCCTCATCCCGACCACGATCGGCGCGCTGCTCTCCGCGATCGGCATCGCCGGCATGGACCGTCTCGTCCAGCGCAACGTGCTGGCGATGAGCGGCCGCGCGGTCGAGGCGGCCGGTGACGTGAACACCCTGCTGCTCGACAAGACGGGCACGATCACTCTGGGAAACCGGCAAGCGGCTGAGTTCGTACCGGTCGATGGGGTTGATCCGAAAGATCTCGCCGACGCCGCGCAACTCTCCAGCCTGGCCGACGAGACGCCCGAAGGGCGCTCGGTGGTGGTCCTCGCCAAGGAGCAGTTCGGCATCCGGGAACGCGAGCCGGGGCTGATGGCGGACGCGACGTTCGTGCCGTTCACGGCGCAGACCCGGATGAGTGGTGTCGACATCGGCGACAGGCAGATCCGCAAGGGCGCCGCCACCGCCGTGATGCGCTGGGCGAAGTCCCAGTCGGCGGAGGTGCACGAGATCGTCGACCGGATCAGCACCTCCGGGGGCACGCCGCTCGTGGTGGCCGACAATGATCGCGTCCTGGGTGTCATCCACCTCAAGGACGTGGTGAAGTCCGGGATGCGGGCCCGGTTCGACGAGATGCGCCGGATGGGCATCCGGACCGTGATGATCACCGGCGACAACCCGCAGACCGCCGCCGCGATCGCCGCCGAGGCGGGCGTCGACGACTTCCTCGCCGAGGCCACCCCGGAGGACAAGCTCGCTTACATCCGCAAGGAACAGGCGGGCGGCCGTCTGGTCGCGATGACCGGCGACGGCACGAACGACGCCCCGGCGCTGGCCCAGGCGGACGTGGGCGTCGCGATGAACACCGGCACGTCGGCCGCGAAGGAGGCCGGCAACATGGTCGACCTCGACTCGGACCCGACCAAGCTGATCGAGATCGTGGAGATCGGCAAGCAGTTGCTGATCACGCGGGGCGCGCTGACCACGTTCTCGATCGCGAACGACGTCGCCAAGTACTTCGCGATCATCCCGGCCATGTTCGCGGCGGTCTACCCCGGCCTGGACACGCTCAACATCATGCGGCTGCACTCGCCGGGCTCGGCGATCCTGTCCGCCGTCGTCTTCAACGCGATCGTCATCGTCTTCCTGATCCCGCTCGCGCTGCGCGGCGTCCGCTACCGCCCTTCATCGGCGAGCAAGCTGCTCAGCCGCAACCTGCTGATCTACGGCCTCGGCGGCGTGGTCGCGCCGTTCGTCGGCATCAAGATCATCGACCTTCTCGTCCAGCTCATCCCCGGGATCTGATCTTCCATGAGACTGCCCTCCTGGCTCAGCCAGCACGTCGCGGCGCTGCGCGCGCTGCTCGTCTTCACCGTTCTGCTGGGGCTCGCCTACCCCTTGATCTTCGTGGGTGTGGCGAAGATACCCGGCATATCCAGCAGAGCCGGTGACATCACCCTCATCGGCCAGTCCTTCACCGACGCCGACGGCAACCCGGTGCCCAGGTACTTCCAGAGCCGTCCCTCGGCCGGTGGCTACGACCCGACCGCGACCGGCGCTAGCAACCTCGGCCCGGAGGATGTGGTCGACACTCCTGACCGGCAGAGTCTGCTCACCCAGGTGTGTGCGCGCAGCCTCGCGGTCGGCAGGCTGGAGGGCGTCGATGGAAGCCGGCCTTATTGCACGGCCGACGGCGTGGGCGCGGTCCTGGCGGTCTTCCACCGGGACGGTTTCGCCGGCCCGATCACCCGGGTCGTCTCGGTCAACCAGATGGCCGCACCTTTTGTCGCGAAATATCGGGGAATATCCGTCGAGGTTGCCCAGCCTGGCGAGGACTACGTGGCCCTCGGCGGTGTGATCACCCCTATCCGGGGCGACGCTCCCGCCCATCCGGCAGTGCCGGCCGACGCGGTCACCGCGAGTGGTAGTGGGCTGGACCCGCAGATCAGCCCTGAATACGCCGCGTTGCAGGCGCCTCGCGTGGCCCGCGAGCGCGGCATCAGCCTCGACCGGGTGCACGAGCTGATCAAGGAGAACACCGACGGCCGGGCGCTCGGCTTCATGGGCCAGCCGGCGGTCAACGTCCTCAGGCTGAACCAGGCACTGGACAGCTGACACCATGGCACGCGGTGAACTGCGGATCTACCTGGGAGCGGCGCCCGGCGTGGGGAAGACCTACGCCATGCTCGAAGAGGCGCACCGGCGGGCCGGACGTGGCACCGACGTCGTGATCGCGCTGGTGGAGACGCACGGCCGCAGGCACACCGCCGCGATGATCGGCGATCTGGAGGTGATCCCGCGCCGCGAGCTGACCTATCGCGGCGCGGCGTTCGCCGAGCTGGACCTGGACGCGGTGCTGGCCCGCCGGCCGGAGCTGGCCGTCGTCGACGAGCTCGCCCACACGAACGTGCCCGGGTCCCGGAACGGCAAGCGCTGGCAGGACGTCCAGGAGCTGCTCGACGCCGGGATCAGCGTGCTGACCACGGTGAACGTCCAGCACCTCGAGTCGCTGAACGACGTGGTCGCGCGGATCACCGGCGTCGAGCAGCGGGAGACCGTCCCGGACCACGTGGTGCGCGCCGCCGGGCAGGTCGAACTCGTCGACATGACCCCGGAGGCGCTGCGGCGGCGGATGGCGCACGGCAACGTCTACCGCCCGGAGAAGGTGGACGCGGCTCTCGGGAACTACTTCCGTACCGGGAATCTGACCGCCCTGCGCGAGCTCGCCCTGCTCTGGCTCGCCGACAAGGTGGAGCAGCAGCTCGGGCAGTACCGCGCCGACCACGACATCGACGCCACCTGGGAGACCCGGGAACGGGTCGCCGTCGCGCTCACCGGCGGTCCGGAGGGCGACACGCTGATCCGCCGGGCGGCCCGGATCGCCGCCCGGACCAAGGGCGCCGACCTGCTCGCCGTCCACGTGACCCGCAGCGACGGGCTGGCCGGGGCGGACCCCGCCGAACTGGCCCGGCAGCGGGTGCTGGCGGAGAGCCTGGGCGGCACATACCACCAGGTCGTCGGCAGCGACATCCCGCAGGCGCTGCTGGACTTCGCCCGCGGCGTCAACGCCACCCAGATCGTGCTGGGCGCGTCCAGCCGGGGACGGTTCGCGCAGATCTTCGCGGCCGGTGTCGGGGTCACCACGATCGCCCGGTCCGGGTCGATCGACGTGCATCTGGTCCCGCACGAGCTGGCCGGCCGGGGACGCCGCCGTGGTCCGCTGCCCCCGGCGCTCTCCCGGGGACGGCGGATCGCCGGGCTCGTCACCGCGCTGGCCGGCCTGCCGCTGCTCACCGTGGCGCTGCGGCTCGCGCCGGATCTGCCGCTCATCGACGACATCCTGCTCTTCCTGGTGGCGGTCGTCGCCGTCGCGCTGATCGGCGGGCTGTGGCCGGCCCTGGTCGCGGCGGTCGGCGGATCGCTGCTGCTCAACTGGTTCTTCACGCCGCCGGTCGGCCGGTTCACCATCGCCGAGGGGCAGAACCTGCTCGCTCTGGCGATCTTCGTGACCGTGGCGATCGCGGTGAGCTGGGTGGTCGACACCGCGGCGCGGACGACCCGGCTCGCAGCGCAGGCGTCCGCCGACGCGCAGACCCTCGCCACCGTCGCGGGCAGCGTGCTGCGCGGGGAACGTCCGCTGATGGCGCTGCTCGACCGGATGAGGGAGACGTTCGCGCTGGACGCGGTGACGCTGCTGGAGAAGGACACCGTCGTCGCGTCGGTCGGGCAGATGGCCTGCACCACCGGGACGGACGCGGACGCCGAGGTCCGGGCCGACGGCGACCTGAGGCTGCTGCTGCGCGGCCGGATCCTGGCCGCGTCCGACCGGCGGATCGTGGAGGCGTTCGCCGCGCAGGCCGCCGTGGCGCTGCATCAGGAGCGGCTGGCTGCCGAGGCGGCCACCGCGAAACCCCTGGCCGAGGCGGACCGGCTGCGGACCGCGCTGCTCGCGGCGGTGAGCCACGACCTGCGGACGCCGCTGGCCTCGGCGAAGGCGTCGGTGGCGTCGCTGCGCAGCACCGAGGTGGCGTTCGGCGAGGAGGACCGCGCGGAGTTGCTCGCCACCGCCGACGAGTCGTTGGACCGGCTGGACCGGCTCGTTGCGAACCTGCTCGACATGAGCCGCCTGCAAGCGGGCGCGCTCGGGGTCACCGCCATCGAGGTGGGCGCCGAGGAGGTCGTACCCCGCGCTCTCGACGATCTCGGCCCGGCGGGCCGGACGGTCGCGGTCCGGGTGGCGGAGGACCTCCCGATGCTGCGGGCCGACCCCGGCCTGCTGGAACGGATCCTGGTCAACGTGATCGGCAACGCGCTGCGCTACAGCCCGGCCGACCGGCCCCCGATGATCACCGGCAGCAGCCACGGCGACCTGGTCGAGCTGCGGGTGATCGACCACGGGCCGGGCATCCCCGGTGATCGGCGGGACGACGTGTTCCTGCCGTTCCAGCGGCTCGGCGACCGGGACAACCACACCGGCGTCGGGCTCGGGCTGGCGCTGTCCCGCGGGCTCACCGAGGCGATGGGCGGCACGCTCACCCCGGAGGAGACCCCTGGCGGCGGGCTCACCATGATCCTTGCACTGCCGATCGGGTACCGCCCATGACCAGGCGAAATTCCGCGTACGGTGACACTCGTGGCCCACACGGAGTCGGCATCTCTTCCGGTGGTCGTCGGTGCTCTCGGTGTCGTGTTCGGCGACATCGGCACCAGTCCGATCTACACGTTGCAGACCGTCTTCAACCCGGAGGACCCGCATCCGGTGCCGGTCAGCACCGCCAACGTGTACGGCGTCGTCTCCCTGATCTTCTGGTCCGTGATGATCATCGTGACCGCGACGTACGTGCTGCTCGCCCTGCGCGCCGACAACGACGGCGAGGGCGGCATCATGGCTCTGATCACGCTGCTGCGGCGGACCGGCGGGGAACGCGGACGCCGGGCCACGCTGACCCTCGCGGCGCTCGGCATCTTCGGCGCCGCGCTCTTCTTCGGCGACAGCATGATCACGCCAGCCATCTCGGTGCTCTCCGCGGTCGAAGGGCTGGAGGTCGTCGAACCGGCACTGGCGAGCGCAGTCGTGCCGATCACCGCGGTCATCATCGTGGCGCTCTTCCTGGTGCAGCGCCGGGGCACCGCCGCGGTCGGACGGGTCTTTGGGCCCGTCATGATCACCTGGTTCGTCGTGCTCGGCGTACTCGGCCTGATCGCCATCGTCGAGCACCCCGGCATCCTGAGGGCGCTGCTACCGACCTACGCGATCGGCTTCCTGGCCGGGCACTTCGGCATCGCGTTCTTCGCGCTCGCCGCGATAGTCCTGGCGGTCACCGGTGCCGAGGCTCTTTACGCCGACATGGGCCACTTCGGCCGGAAGGCGATCACCCGCGGCTGGCTCTGGCTGGTCCTGCCGTCGTGCCTGTTGAGCCACATCGGTCAGGGCGCGCTGATCATCGACGACCCGGCGAACAGCAGCAGCCCGTTCTTTCTGCTCGCACCGGAGTGGGCGAGGCTGCCGCTGGTGCTGCTCGCCACCCTCGCCACCGTGATCGCCTCACAGTCGGTGATCACCGGCGCGTACTCGGTGGCGGCTCAGGCGGCGCAGATCGGGTACCTGCCGCGCCTGCGGGTGCTGCACACCTCGGATTCCTCGATCGGGCAGATCTACGTGCCCTTCATCAACTGGACGCTGCTCGTCTCGGTGCTCACTCTGGTGTTCGCGTTCCGGGAGTCGGCGGCGCTGGCGTACGCGTACGGGATGGCGGTGACCGGCACGATCACCATCACGACGCTGCTCTTCCTGGTGGTGGCGCGGGCGCGGTGGCGTACGCCGGTCGCGGTGCTCGCCGCCGGCGGTGGCGTGCTGCTGCTGGTGGACCTGCTCTTCGTCGCCGCGAACCTGACCAAACTGGTGCACGGGGCGTGGCTGCCGCTGCTCATCGGGCTGATCGCGTTCACCGTGATGACCACCTGGCAGCGCGGCCGGGAACTGGTCAGCGCGGAACGGGCGCAGCGCGAGGGCTCGCTGCGGGAGTTCATCACCGAGCTGCGCCGCAACCCGCCGGCCGAGGTCTCCGGCACGGCGGTCTTCCTGAACCGGGGCAGCGAGACGGCGCCGCTGGCGATGCGGGCCAACGTGGAGCACAACCACGTCCGGCACCGGAACATCCTGATCGTCGCGGTCCGGTTCGAGCCGGTGCCGCGGGTGCCGGACGACGAGCGGACCGTGGTGGACGATCTCGGCTACGACGACGACCGGATCGACCACGTGACGGTGCGGTTCGGGTACGCCGAGGCGCCGGCGCTGATCCCGGCGCTGCGCCGGGTCGCGAAGGGGCGGCTCAGCCTGGAGCAGGCGTCGTACTTCCTCTCCAAGATCGATCTCCGGCGCGGCAGCGGTCCGGAGATGGCGGCCTGGCGCAAGCGGCTGTTCATCGCGACCTCCTACCTCACCGCGGACGCGGCCGAGCACTTCGGCCTGCCCCGCAACCGCACGGTGATCATGGGCTCGCACATCGAGGTGTGACCCCGGCGATCATGGCGGGGCCGGCGGGGCCGGCACCGCGTAGGTTCGGGGACATGGCGCGCGGCGAGTTGCGGATCTACCTGGGTGCGGCCCCGGGCGTCGGCAAGACGTACGCGATGCTCGAAGAGGCTCAGCGCCGCTCCGGCCGGGGCACCGACGTGGTGATCGGCCTGGTCGAGACGCACGGGCGTGAGCACACCGCTGCCATGATCGGCGACCTGGAGACGATCCCGCGCCGGGCGGGCGAGCTCGACCTCGACGCGCTCCTGGCTCGGCGCCCGCAGGTGGCGGTCGTCGACGAGCTGGCGCACGCGAACCCGCCCGGGTCGCGTAACGGCCGGCGCTGGCAGGACGTCCAGGAGCTGCTCGACGCCGGGATCAGCGTGCTGACCACGGTCAACGTCCAGCACCTCGCCTCGCTCGGCGACGTGGTCACCCGGATCACCGGGATCGAGCAGCGGGAGACCGTCCCGGACGCCGTGGTGCGCGGCGCCGAACAGGTCGAACTCGTCGACATGACCCCGGAGGCGCTGCGGCGGAGGCTGGCCCACGGCAACGTCTACCCGCCGGAGAAGGTGGACGCGGCTCTCGGCAACTGGTTCCGTACCGGGAATCTGACCGCTCTCCGGGAACTCGCGCTGCTCTGGCTGGCCGACTCCGTCGACGACCAGCTCGGGCAGTACCGCGCCGACCACGACATCGACGCCACCTGGGAGGCCCGGGAACGGGTGGTGGTCGCGATCGCCGGCGGCCCGGAGGGGGAGACGCTGATCCGGCGGGCCGCGCGGATCGCCGCCCGGGACAGGGGCGCCGACCTGCTGGTGGTGCACGTGAGCCGCAGCGACGGCCTGGCCGGGGCCGACCCCTCGGTGCTGGCCCGGCAGCGGGTGCTCGCCGAGAGCCTCGGCGGCACGTACCACCAGGTGGCCGGGCTGGACGTGCCGAAGGCGCTGCTGGAGTTCGCCCGGGGCGTCAACGCCACCCAGATCGTGCTCGGCGTCTCCGGCCGGGGACGCAGCGCCCGGGTCGGCGCCACCACCGCGATGCTCGCCGGATCGATCGACGTGCACCTGGTCAGCCATGAGCGGGCCGGCCGGGGCGGCGGTCGCGGACCGCTGCCGCCCGCGCTGTCCCGGCGGCGGAGGCTGGCCGGGTTCGCCACCGCCCTGGCCGGGCTGCCACTGCTCACCGCGCTGCTGCTGGCAGTGCCCGATCCGCCGCTGATCACCGCCATCCTGCTGTTCCTGGTCATGGTCGTCGGTGTCGCGCTGATCGGCGGGCTGTGGCCGGCGCTGGTCGCCTCACTGGGCTCGTTCCTGCTGCTCAACTGGTACTTCACTCCGCCGTACGGCCGGTTCCTGGTGGCGCAGGAGGAGAATCTGCTGGCGCTCGCGATCTTCGTGATCGTGGCGGGCGCGGTGAGCTGGGTGGTCGACACGGCGGCCCGGCGTACCCGGCAGGCGGCGAGCGCGTCCGCCGAAGCGCAGACCCTCGCCACCGTGGCGGGCAGCGTGCTGCGTGGTGAGCGACCGCTGACGGCGCTGCTCGACCGGCTGCGGGAGACGTTCGCGCTGGAGTCGGTCGCGCTGGTCGAGGACGGCGTCACGGTCGCCGAGGTGGGCCGTCCCGGGCTGCGCGCCGACCTGGCCAGCGACACCGTGAAGGCCGACGGCGACCTGCTGATGCTGCTCCGCGGCCGGACCCTGGAAGCCTCCGACCGGCGGATCGTCGAGGCGTTCGCCGCGCAGGCCGCCGTCGCGCTGCGCCAGGAGCGGCTCGCTGCCGAGGCGGCCACCGCGAAACCCCTGGCCGAGGCGAACAGGCTGCGGACCGCGCTGCTCGCGGCGGTGAGCCACGATCTGCGGACGCCACTCGCCTCGGCGAAGGCGTCGGTGGCGTCGCTGCGCAGCACCGAGGTCGAGTTCGACGAGGAGGACCGGGAGGAGCTGCTCGCCACCGCCGACGAGTCCCTCGACCGGCTCGGCGGGCTGGTCGCGAACCTGCTCGACATGAGCCGCCTGCAGGCCGGCGCGCTCGGCGTGGCAGCCATCGAGGTCGGCGCCGAGGAGGTCGTGCCGCGCGCGCTCGACGAGCTCGGACCGGCCGGCCGGACCGTGGCGGTCCGCGTGCCCGAGGACCTCCCGCTGCTCCGCGCCGATCCCGGCCTGCTGGACCGGGTGCTGGTCAACCTGGTCGGCAACGCGCTGCGCTACAGCCCCGCCGACCGGCCCCCGATGATCACCGGCAGCGCGCACGGCGACTTCGTCGAGCTGCGGGTGATCGACCACGGGCCGGGCATCCCGGCGGAGAAGTGGGACGACGTGTTCCTGCCCTTCCAGCGGCTCGGCGACCGGGACAACCACACCGGCGTCGGACTCGGCCTCGCGCTGTCCCGCGGCCTCACCGAGGCGATGGGCGGCTCCCTCACTCCCGACGAGACCCCCGGAGGTGGGCTCACCATGATCGTTTCGCTGCCGGCGGTCGCCTCGTGACGCGGATCCTCGTCGTCGACGACGAACCCCAGATCGTCCGGGCACTCCGGATCAATCTCAAGGCGCGGGGGTACGAGGTCGACGCCGCCCCGGACGGCACGACAGCGCTGCATCTGGCGGCACACCACCACCCCGACCTGGTCGTCCTCGACCTCGGCCTGCCCGACATGGAGGGCACCGAAGTGATCGGCGGACTGCGTGGCTGGACCACCGTGCCGATCATCGTGCTCTCCGGGCGGGCCGACAGCACCGACAAGGTGGCCGCGCTCGACGCCGGGGCGGACGACTACGTCACGAAGCCGTTCGGCATCGACGAGCTGCTGGCCCGGATCCGGGCGGTGACCCGGCGCATCCAGCCGGTCGACGCGTCGCCGACGGTGACGATCGGCGCCCACACGGTGGACCTCGCCGAACGGTCGATCACGCCGGACGTACGCCTCACCCCGACCGAGTGGCAGCTGCTCGAGCACCTGGTCCGGCACCCCGGCAAGCTGATCACCCAGCGGGAGCTGCTGCACGACGTGTGGGGGCCGCAGTACCAGACCGAGACGAACTACCTGCGGCAGTACATGGCCCGGCTGCGCCGCAAGCTGGAGACTGATCCGGCCCATCCGCAGCACCTGATCACCGAACCGGGCATGGGGTACCGATTCCGCCCTCATTGATGGCCGATCGGGGCCGATATGAGGGAAGGATTGCGACTTCCCTAGGAGAACCATGCGGTTGTTCGGTTCACGCCAGGCGGTCCCGGCCGAGGCCCGCCCCGTACCCCGCGACATCGAGGCACTCGAAGAGCTGGTGCTCGCCCTGGACAGCGCGATCGACGAGAGCACCGCGTGGCGGATCACGGTGTCCAGCACCGTCGAGTCGTACGGGTTCGGCTACGGCGCGGTCTGGGTGCCCGATGGCGGCCAGCTGCGGCTGTTCCACGAGACCGGCCGGATAAAGCCGCAGCTCCAGGCGGCCCTCGGGGTCACCGAGGGCCGGACCATGGCCCAGGACACCGGGTTCGTCGGCCGGGCCTACCGAACCCGGCAGCCCGCCTACGTCGAGTCGGCCGAGGACTGCGGGGACTGCCGCCGGTGCCAGGCCGCGTTCCAGGTCGGCATGGTCGGCGGAGTGTTCCTGCCGGTGACGAAGGGCACCGAGGTGCACGCCGTCCTCGAGTACTACTCGCCGACGCCGCTCTACCTCGACGCCAACCGCCGGGAGAAGTTCACCGCGCTCGCCCGGATCGCCGAGCGGTCCCGGACCAGCGCCGTCGCGGCCGCCGAGCTGCGGCAGGTCGCCGACGACCGGATGGCGGTCACCACCGTCGTCGCGAAACTCGGCGCCGCCGCCGACAGCCAGTCCGCGATCAAGGTGGCCCTGGACAGTGTGCGCAGCGCGTTCGGGTGGGCGTACGGGTCGTACTGGGAGGTCGACCCCGCCGACAACGTGCTCAAGTTCCAGATCGAGTCCGGGTCGGCCGGCGACGAGTTCCGCAGGGTCACCCTCGCCGCCACGTTCGCCGAGGGAGTCGGACTCTCCGGGCGGGCCTGGCGGGCACGGGACCTGGTCTTCGTCCGTGATCTCGCGGAACTGACCGATTGTGTGCGAGCGCCGGCCGCACAGCGGGCCGGCGTACGATCAGGCGTCTGTTTTCCGATCTTGAGCGGTGATCGGATCGTCGGCACGATGGACTTCTTCACCACCGAGTACATCGATCTCTCCGAGTCCCGCGCCGCCTCGTTGCGCAACGTGCAGCAGCTGGTCTCCCAGCGCCTCGACGTGATGCGGGCGGCGGAACGGGCCGCCGAGAACGCGCGCAACCTGCTCGACACGGTGGAGCGGCTGCGCAGCGCGAGCAGTGACGCCACCTCGGTCGCCGAGCAGGCCGTCGACCGGGCCTCCGCGATGACCGCCGAGGTCGCCGCGCTCGGCCAGGCCTCCGCCGCGATCGGTGACGTCATCAAGATCATTGAGTCGATCGCCGAGCAGACCAACCTGCTCGCCCTGAACGCGACGATCGAGGCGGCCCGGGCCGGGGAGAGCGGCAAGGGGTTCGCCGTGGTGGCCGGCGAGGTCAAGGAGCTGGCCCGGGAGACCGCCGAGGCCACCCAGAAGGTCGCCGACCAGATCGCCGGGATCCAGGCCAGCGCCGAGACGGTCGCCGCCGGCATCCACACGACGAGCGAGACGATCGGGCGGATGGACAGCGTGCAGGCCCGGATGAACGAGGTGCTCGCCGAGCAGGCCGAGATGGCGCGGGCGTTGCAGGGCTGATCGTGTCGGACCCTCGTGGTGTGATGTGGTCTACGGCACACCCGAGGGGAGCAGGCATGAGCGGCGTTCGTTTGCTAGTGGGCACCCGTAAAGGTGCTTTCATCCTGACATCTGATGTTTCCAGATCGGCCTGGGAGGTGAGCGGTCCGCACTTCCCGGGCTGGGAGGTCTACCACGTGAACGGGTCGCCCGCCGACCCCGACCGGATCTGGGCCTCCGCGTCCGGCGGCTGGTTCGGCCAGGTCATCCACCGTTCCGACGACGGCGGCACGTCGTGGCAGCAGGTGGACCACGACTTCGCCTACGAGCCGCCCGTCGGAGAGCACCTGTGGTACGACGGAACGCCCCGCCCGTGGGAGTTCAAGCGGATCTGGCACCTCGAGCCGTCCCGGACCGACCCCGACGTGGTCTACGCCGGCGCCGAGGACGCAGCGCTCTACAAGTCGACCGACGGCGGCCAGAAATGGGTGGAGCTCGCCGGGCTGCGCACCCACGCCTCCGCACCGAAGTGGCAGCCCGGCGCCGGCGGTATGTGCCTGCACACGATCATCCTCGACCCGGTGAACCCGGACCGGATCTTCGTGGCGATCTCGGCGGCCGGCGCGTTCCGCAGCGACGACGGCGGCGTCAGCTGGCAGCCGATCAACCGCGGCCTGGTCTCCGAGGGCATCGCCGAGTCCGGCGCCGAAGTCGGGCACTGCGTGCACCGGCTCGCCCAGCACCCGACCCGGCCGGACACGCTCTTCATGCAGAAACACTGGGATGTCCTGCGTACCGACGACGCCGGCGACAACTGGCGGGAAGTCAGCGGCGACCTGCCCACCGACTTCGGTTTCCCGATCGCGGTGCACGCGCACGAACCCGAGACGATCTACGTCGTGCCGATCACCAGCGACTCGCTGCACTACGTCATGGACGGCAAGCTGCGCGTCTACCGCAGCCGGACCGGTGGCGACCAGTGGGAGCCGCTGACCGCCGGCCTGCCCCAGGAGAACTGCTACGTCAACGTCCTCCGCGACGCCATGGCGGTCGACACGCTCGAATCGTGCGGCATCTACTTCGGAACCAGCGGCGGCCAGGTCTACGGCTCCGCGGACAGCGGCGACACCTGGCAGGCCCTCGTGCGCGACCTGCCGCCGGTCCTCTCCGTGGAAGTCCAGGTCCTGCCGTGATCAGGGTGATCCTCCCGGTCCACCTCCGCACCCTGGCGAACGTCGGAAAGGAAGTGACAGTCGACGTCGCACCACCCGTCACCCAGCGGAGCGTGCTCGACGCCGTCGAACGGGACTACCCGATGCTGCTCGGCACGATGCGGGACCGGCGGACCGGGAAACGGAGGCCGCTCGTGCGCTTCTTCGCCTGCGAGGAGGACCTGTCCAACGACTCACCCGACGCGCTCCTGCCCGACCGGGTGGCGAAGGGCGAGGAGCCGTTCATGGTCGTGGGAGCGATGGCCGGCGGCTGAGAGTCGTGTCGCCCGCTGGATCTTGAGCGTTTCACCACCGTATTCAGTGGCGAAACGCTCAAGATCGCTGCGGATTCGTCAGCTGCCGATGATGCCGGTGACGGTGGTCACGGTCTCGGTGCCGGTCGGCTCAGTCGTTGCCGGAGTGCCGGCGTCCGTGGCGGTGCCGGTGTCGGTGGTGCCGGTCGTGTCAGTGCCGGTGCCGGTGGTGTCAGTGCCGGTGGTCCCGGTGGTGTCCGTCGCGGCCGGTGCGGTGGTGTCGGTCGCAGCGGGGATGCTGGTGTCGGTGGCAGCCGGGGTGCCGGTGTCAGTCGCTGCAGGGACGCTCGTGTCGGTCGCGGCAGGGGTGCTGGTGTCGGTCGCGGCCGGGGCGCCGGTGTCGGTCACTGCCGGGGTGCTGGTGTCGGCGGCAGCCGGTGTACCGGTGTCGGTCGCTGCCGGTGCGGTGGTGTCGGTCGCGGCGGGGGTGCTGGTGTCGGTGGCGGCCGGTGCGGTGGTGTCGGTCGCGGCGGGGGTGCTGGTGTCGGTGGCGGCCGGTGCGGTGGTGTCGGTCGCGGCGGGGGTGCTGGTGTCGGTGGCGGCCGGGGCGGTGGTGTCGGTCGCGGCGGGGGTGCCGGTGTCGGTGGCGGCGGGGGTGCTGGTGTCGGTGGCGGCCGGTGTGCTGGTGTCAGTTGCTGTCGGGGCGGTGGTGTCGGTGGCTGGCGGAGTGCTGGTGTCCGTCGGCGTCGGCGTCGGCGTCGGTGTCGGGGTCGGTGTCGGGGTCGGGGTTGTGGTGTCGGTTGTCCTGGGGGTGGTGGTGTCTACCGGCGCTGGGGTGGCGGTAGTCGGCTCGGGCGAAGGTATGGGGCCTGGCTGACCCTGGCCTCCGGCTGCCGGAGCGGCGGGGCTGGTGGGCTGGTCGCCCTGCTGCGGGCCGGTCGGCTGGTCGCCCTGCTGCGGGCCGTCTTGCGGGCTGGTCGGCTGGTCGCCCTGCTGCGTGCCGTCTTGCGGGCCGGCCGGCCGGTCGTTCTGCTGGTGGGCGGCGGGCCAGGTGGGGGTGCCGCCTTCGTATTCGACGTAGAGGATTTTCAGGCGGCGGGCTCCGGACAGCTGGTTGACGCATTCGTGCTTCTGCCAGTCGCCCAGTTTTACGCCGATCTTGCCCAGGGCTTCGCAGGCGGCGAAGGTCTCGAAGGAGCCGGCCGCGTCGGGCGGTGGGGTGGCCGGCGTGTTCGTCGGATCCGCTTGCGCGGGACCTGCGCCGATCGCCGCGCTCGCCAGCACCCCGAGGCCGGCGATGGTCAGGCTCCGTGTCGCCTTGCTCATGTCGTACCTTTCCCTCTTCGACGGTGATGTCCCGGATAGCTGAGCACGGGCTATCCGAGCGTTCTTCGCGTTCGGCCGGGGTTGGCCCTGAAGGGGCAAGGTGAGGGTCGGCTTACGATCGGAATATGGTCAGGCGTACGGGTGAGGCAACCCGCGAGGAGATCCGTACGGCGGCGACCCGCCTGTTCCGTGAGCGAGGTTTCGCCCGGACGTCGGTGCGGGACATCGCGGCGCTGGCGAGCAGCAACCCCGCCCTGGTGATCCGCCATTTCGGTACGAAGGAACTCCTCTTCCTGGAGACCATGCACCTGACCATCGACGACGAGCCGCTGCTTGACGTGCCGATGGAGAAGTTCGGTGAGCGGTTCGTCGAGGTGCTGCTCGCCGACGACGACATCCGCGGCGTCTACCTGGCGCTGGTCCGCGGCAGCAACGAAGAGCAGATCAAGGCCCGGCTGCGGGACATCCACGAGAAGACGTTCGTGGGCCCGGTGCGGGCGCGGCTCGACGGCCCCGACGCGGACATCCGGGCCCGGCTGGCGGCCGCGGTCGTGGGCGGCCTGCTCTACGCCCTGTGGGTGGTCGGCGACGAGACGCTTGTCGCCGCCGACCCCCGAGAGCTGGTGAAACGCTACGGCGCGTTGCTGGAGCAGGTGTTACTGAACTGACCAGCCGCCGTCGGACGGGAGGATCACGCCGTTCAGGTTGATGCCGTCGTCGCTCAGCAGGAAGGTGATCGAGGCGGCCAGGTGCTCGGGCAGGGCCACGCTCGGGATGGTGCGGATCAGCGGACCGGTGCGGGCGAGACCGAACTCGGACTGGTTGCGGGGGACCATGCCGGTCGCCACGCCTCCCGGGGCCACGGCGTTCACCCGGATGCCGGAAGCCCCGTACATGAAAGCGGTGTTCTTGGTGATGCCCACGACCGCGTGCTTGGAAGCGGTGTAGGCGACGCCCGCCGCGCTGCCCCGGAGCGCCGCCTCGGACGCGACGTTGACGATCGAGCCGCGCTTGGCCGCGAGCATCGACGGGATGACGGCGCGGCTCAGCTTGAAGACGCCGTCCACGTTCACCGCGAAGACCCGGTCCCAGATGGCGTCGGCCGTCTCGTGGATGGGGGAGAAGTCGTCGACGATGCCGGCCACGTTGGCGAGGCCGTCGATGCGGTCGCCGGCAGCCTCCACGATCCGGGCGATGTCCGCGTCCACGGTGATGTCCGCGACGACCGGCACGATCAATCCTCCAAGATCGCCAGGCTCTCCGAGACCACCAGAATCGCCGAGATCACCAGAATCGCCGAGATCACCAGAATCGCCGAGATCACCAGAATCGCCGAGTTCATCAGCGAGCGACTTAAGCGAAATGTCGGAAATGTCGACAGCGATGACCCGCCCACCCTCGCGCACAATCCGAGACGCCGTCGCCCGGCCGATTCCCGACGCCGCACCGGTGACGATCACGGTCCGGCCGTCGAAGCGGCCGCGAGTGATCGTCTCCTGCCACGCGCCACTCGACTCCGATGAAGCCGGGACGACGCCACCGTTCACGGCGAGCACCAGCTGGTCGACCGCCTCCTGCGGGATCTGGCCCTGGCTGAGCGCCACCAGCTGCTGTAGCGGCAGGCCGCGGGCGGGTGCGAGCCGCGACTCGTCGAAGTCGCCGCCCCCGCCGAGCAGCGCCCGGATCGCCGGCCCGCCTTCCGGGTGATCGAGCCATTCACCGACCGTGCTGCTGGCGCCGAGAGCCATCTGATCCTCCAAGATCCGGGACGTAGGAAAGCCGCGAGCTGCGGAAACGCTAAGTCAACTTAGTTTACTTCAGCATAGCGCCACGCGATCATCGGCAGAAGGTGAAGATCGGTTCATGGCCGTGCTGAGCAAGCGTCAGGTCAACGTCGTCTTCGTGGCGATCCTGCTCGGGATGCTGCTGGCGGCTCTGGACCAGACGATCGTCTCCACCGCGCTGCCGACGATCGTGGCGGACCTGGGCGGCGCCGGGCACATGTCCTGGGTCGTGACCGCGTACCTGCTGGCCGAGACGATCGCGACGGTGCTGGCCGGCAAGTTCGGCGATCTCTTCGGCCGCAAGGTGGTCTTTCAGATCAGCGCGCTGGTCTTCGTGATCGGCTCGGCGCTGTGCGGACTCGTGCAGGACATGCTGATGC
Source organism: Actinoplanes sp. OR16 (assembly GCF_004001265.1). GTDB lineage: Bacteria > Actinomycetota > Actinomycetes > Mycobacteriales > Micromonosporaceae > Actinoplanes. Next base: position 4,256,419 of record NZ_AP019371.1, read on the forward strand.
TGGTGGGCGCCCGGGTGATCCAGGGCGTCGGCGCCGGCGGCCTGATGGTCACCGCGATGGCCCTGATCGCCGACGTCATCCCGCTCCGCGAACGCGGCAAGTACCAGGGCGCGCTCGGTGCGGTCTTCGGCGTGACGACAGTGGTCGGCCCGACCCTGGGTGGCCTGTTCACCGACCATCTGAGCTGGCGGTGGGCGTTCTACATCAACGTGCCGATCGCGGTGATCGTGATCGCGATGGCGGCCAAGGCGATCCCGTCGATCAAGCACGAGGGCCGGCCGGTCATCGACTACGCCGGCATCGGGCTCGTCGCGGCCGGCGCGACCACGATGATCCTGGCCCTGGAGTGGGGTGGCAGCGAGTACGCCTGGTCGTCCCCCACGATCATCGGGATGTTCGTGGGCGCCGCAGCCCTGTTCGCCGCGTTCGTCGCGGTGGAGTTGCGGGCACGGGAGCCGATGCTGCCGATGCGGCTGTTCCGCAACTCGGTCTTCACGGTGTGCTCGACGCTCAGTTTCATCGTCGGCTTCGCGATGCTCGGCGCGATGACGTTCCTGCCCACCTATCTGCAGTACGTCGACGGCGTCTCGGCGACCGGGTCCGGGGTTCGCACCCTGCCGATGGTGGCCGGCCTCTTCGTCATGTCGATGGTCTCCGGCAACGTGGTGAGCCGCACCGGGCGGTACAAGGTGTTCCCGATCGCCGGCGGCGCGGTGATGACGCTCGGCCTCTACCTCATGTCGACGATGGGTACGACCACCAGCACGTGGCTCGAATCGCTCTACATGTTCATCCTCGGCGCCGGCATCGGCCTGTCCATGCAGGTGCTCACGATCGTCGTGCAGAACACCGTCCCGTACGCCGACCTCGGGACGGCCACGTCCGGCGTGACGTTCTTCCGTACCCTCGGAAGCTCCTTCGGCACCGCCATCTTCGGAACCCTCTACAGCGGCAGGCTCGAGGAGAAGCTGGGGGAGGCGCTGGCCCAGACCGGTGTCGCGCCGGCCGTGTCGCAGAACCCGGAGTCGCTGAAGGCGCTGGACCCGGCACAGTCCGGCCCGATCATCGCGGCCTACGCCGATTCGATCAACTACGTGTTCCGCTGGGTCGTCCCGGTCGCGGTGCTCGGCTTCCTGGTGGCCTGGCTGCTCAAGGAGCTGCCGCTGCGGGACAGCGCCCGGGTGGCGGCCACCGACGTCGGCGAGGGCTTCTCGGCGCCTCTCGCGGATGACCGGGTCGGCCAGCTGGAGCGACAGATCAGCGACACCATGCGGCGGGCGCGCGACGACCGGACGGTCCTGGACCGCGTGCTGGCCGACTCCGGCGCGACCGTCAACCCGTCCCAGGCGTGGGCGATCGGCCAGACGCATCTGCACGTCACGGCGAAGGGCCGGGCCGAACTGCCGGCCATCGCCCGGCAGCACCGGATGCCCGCTGAAGTGCTGGAACCCGCCTTCGAGGATCTGCGGCAGGCCGGATATGCCCGGGTCGACGGCGATCAGGTCGAGCTGACCGAAGCCGGTCAGGAGCAGTTCGAGCGGGTCCGGCACGCGTGGCGGCAGTGGCTCGACACCAACCTGGACGACATCGCGCGGACCGATCCGGACGACAAGGTGCTGATCGATCAGGCCTTGAACAACATCGCCACCCGGCTGGTCGACGAGCATCGGCCCGCTTGATCTAGGCGACGACAGGCTACCGTGCACCAATGGGATTGCTGGATCGGTTCGCCGGGTCACCGCAGCGCCGCTTCGCCCAGCTCGCCCTCCGGGTTGCCCGCGCGACGCCGGGGGTGGAACGCGCGGATTACCGCGCCGACGAGTTCGCCATCGCGATCCATCGTGCCGGTGGCGGCGGTCCGGCCCATCTCTACCTTTCCAACGTCTTCCGGGAGACGGCAGACGCCACCCCGGCGGAACGCCGGGAGCGCCTGGAGCGTCTGGTCCGGCTCATGGCCGCGCCGCCGGCCGAGGACACCTGGGAGACGGTACGAGGAAAGCTCCGCCCGGTCGTCCGCCCTGTCACGTTCGGGGCCGCCGGACCGGTCGGCATGCGGCCGCCGCTGTCCCGCCCGGCGATGCCCTTCCTCCGCGAGCTGGTCGTCATCGACGCGCCGGACGCGATGGCCTACGTCATCCCGGACCGGCTCGACGAGTGGGGCGTCACCGCCGACGACGTCTTCGCGGCGGCCCGGGAGAACCTGGCCGAGCTGGCCCGCCGATCGCTGAGCCGCCCGTGGCCGTCCGGGCCCAGCCTGATCCGGATGCTCGACGACGGCGACGGCTACTTCACGTCGCTGCTGCTCAGCCCCGGCTGGCTGGCCGACGTCAGCGAGCGGATGGGCACCCCGGTGCTGGCGTTCGCCCCGGACAACAACACGCTGCTGCTCAGCCCGCTGCCGGAGAACGAGGCCGACCAGCTCTACGCCGTCGTGGAGCGGAGCTTCCAGGAGGCGGTGCGCTATCTGTCGCCGGTCGGGTACGTCGCCGGTTCCGCGGGAGCGGCAGTGCCGTACAAGCCGCCCGCCGGGCACCTGCACTACCTGCCGGCGCGCCGGGCCGACGCGGTGCTGGCCCTCACCGAGTACTCGAACCAGACCGACTGGCTGACCGAGCAGTACGAGAAGAACGGCGTGGACGTGCACGTCGGCAAGCTGATCGCGGTCGAGCCGCCGGACGGCGGGCCGGCCGAGACGATCGCCACCTGGGTCGAGGGGGTCAGCACGCTGCTGCCCCGGGCCGATTCGGTGGCGTTCGCCCGCCCGGAGTCCGGTGTGGAGTTCCGGGTGCCGTGGCGGCTGGTCGAGGAGCAGGCCGGGCTGAACCCGGAACCGCTGCTCGCGCCGGCCCGCTACCGGGTCGAGGACTGGCCGGCCGCTGCGGTGCTGAGCAGCCTGCGGGAGAGCGAAATCTAACGTTCCCCGACGGCGGATTGTCGGCGGGATCTCCGGCCGCGCAGACTGTCGCGTATGACGGACGAGGACGCCGGGATACGGATCGGAACGCCGGCGGATCACGCCGCAGGCCTCGAGGCGGTCCGGCTCAGCCTGACGAACGCCGTACAGAGGATGGGTGTGCGCAAGACGGTGCGCAACCTGCGCACGCTGAATCAGCACGACGGCTTCGACTGCATGAGCTGTGCCTGGCCGGATCCGCAGGGACATCGGCACGTGGCCGAGTTCTGTGAGAACGGGGCGAAGGCGGTCTCCTGGGAGGGCGACCGGCGGACCGCGGGGCCGGAGTTCTTCGCGGCGCACCCGATCGGGTTCCTCGCCGGGCAGACCGATCACTGGTTGGAGAAGCAGGGCCGGCTCACGCATCCGATGGTCCGCCGCGAGGGTTCGGACCACTATGAGCCGATCTCGTGGGATGACGCGTTCGCACTGGTCGGCGCTCATCTGAACGATCTGGGAAGCCCGGACGAGGCGGCCTTCTACACGTCGGGCCGGGCCAGCAACGAGGCCGCGTTCGTCTATCAGCTCTTCGCCCGCGCGTTCGGCACCAACAACCTGCCGGACTGCTCCAACATGTGCCACGAGTCGACCGGCACCGCGCTGATGCGCACGATCGGGGTCGGGAAGGGCTCGGTCACCCTGGAGGACCTGCACCAGGCCGACCTCATCGTGGTCTCCGGGCAGAACCCGGGCACCAACCATCCGCGGATGCTGACCGCCCTGGAGATCGCGAAGCGGGACGGCGCGAAGATCCTCGCGATCAACCCGCTGCCCGAGGCGGGCCTCAAGCGTTTCGACAATCCGCAGAAGGCGCGCGGCCTGGTCGGGAACGGTACGGCGCTCGCGGACAGGTTGCTGCGGATCCGGTCCAACGGCGATCTGGCGTTGTGGCAGGCGATCGGTCATCTGCTCCTTCGCCGGGGCATCGCCGACCACGACTTCATCGCTGCGAAGACGGTCGGCTTCGAAGCCTGGGCCGAGCACCTCTCCACGATCGACAAGACGGCGGTGGAGGCGGCCACCGGCTTGACCTGGTCCGAGATCGAAGAAGCGGCCGACATGCTGGCGAACGCGAAGCGGATCGTCCACTGCTGGGCGATGGGAATTACGCAACATCGGAACGCGGTCGCCACGATCAAGGAGTTCGTCAACGTCGCGCTGCTCCAGGGGATGATCGGCAAGCCGGGGGCGGGACTCTGCCCGGTACGCGGGCACTCCAACGTGCAGGGCGATCGCAGCATGGGGATCTGGGAGAAGCCGCCGGCGCTCTTCCTGGACCGGCTGCGGGACGAGTTCGGTTTCGAGCCGCCGCGCGATCACGGGCACGATGCGGTGGACACGGTCAAGGCGTTCCGGGACGGGCGGGCGTCGGTCTTCGTGGCGCTCGGCGGCAACTTCGTCGGGGCGATGTCGGACACCGCCGTCACCGCCGCCGCCATGCGCGGTGCGGCGCTGACCGTGCAGATCTCCACGAAACTGAACCGCAGCCACGTGGAGGCCGGGCGTACCGCGCTGATCCTGCCGACGCTGGGCCGGACCGAGCGGGACCACACCGGCGGCCGGGAGCAGCGGATCACCGTGGAGGACTCGATGTCCGCGGTGCACGCGTCCCGGGGCCGGTCGGCGCCGGCCGGGCCGCTGCTGCGCTCGGAGGTGGACATCCTCTGCGGGATCGCGGCGGCGACGCTCGGCGATCGTCACGACATCCCGTGGGCGGAGTTCGCGTCGGACTACGAGGAGATCCGGGAGCGGATCGGCCGGGTGGTTCCGGGCTGCGACGGATACGCCACGAAGATCCGGGACGACGGCGGGTTCACCATGCCGCACCCGCCGCGCGATGCCCGGACGTTCCCGACACCGGAGGGGAAGGCGGTCTTCACCGTCAGCCCGCTGCAAGTGATGACCGTGCCGCCCGGCCGGCTGGTCCTGCAGACCCTGCGCAGCCACGACCAGTTCAACACCACGATCTACGGGCTGGACGACCGCTACCGGGGGATTCGCGCGGGCCGGCGGGTCGTCTTCATCAGCCGCGAGGACCTGGACGAACTCGGCTTCGCCGACGGCGCCGTGGTCGATCTCGTCTCCGAGTGGGACGACGGGGTGGAGCGCCGTGCCGACCGCTTCCGGCTCGTCGAGTACGACACTCCGAAGGGCTGCGTGGCCGCCTACTACCCGGAGACGAACCCCCTCGTCCCGCTCGATTCGCAAGCTGAGGAGAGCGGCACACCCACCTCCAAGTGGGTGATCGTCCGACTTATTCCTATGAATTCAGTCTGATATGTGGGATCAGTATGTAATGCCGGTCACTTAACACTGGTGAGTGATCGTTCACGTGCCTAGATTCCGTGCGGTATCCACCGCACGGAGAGATCCCCATGAGCATGCTGATAACGCGCCGCCGAGCGCTCGCCACCATTGCCGCCGCTTCGATGACGCTTGCCGCGGCTGCCTGCTCCGGCGGCGACGAGGAGAAGAGCGCAGACGGTCTCACCAAGGTGCAGGTCGCGCTCGACTGGACCCCCAACACCAACCACACCGGCCTGTACGTCGCGGCGGCCAAGGGCTTCTTCGCGAACCACGGGCTGGACGTCGAGATCGTCCAGCCCGGCGACGCCGACCCGTCGGCCCTGGTCGCCGCCGACAAGATCCCGTTCGCGATCAGCGCGCAGGAGTCGCTGACCCAGGCCCGGGCCGAGGGCGCGCCGCTCGTCTCGATCGCCGCGATCATCCAGCACAACACGTCCGGGTTCGCGTCGCCGAAGGACCGCAACCTGACCAAGCCGGCACAGTACGCCGGAAAGACGTACGGCGGCTGGGGTGGACCTCTCGAAGAGCCGCTGCTCAAGGCCGTGGTGACGAAGGACGGCGGTGACCCGTCGAAGATCAAGACGGTGAACGTCGGCGACGCGGACTTCTTCGCCGCGACGAAGAAGGGGATCGACTTCGAGTGGATCTTCTACGGCTGGACCGGCATCGAGGCCGAGCTGCGCGGTGAGCCGGTGAACATCCAGTACGTCAAGGACTACGACCCGGCGCTCGACTTCTACACGCCGATCCTGATCACCAACGAGAAGCAGATCGCCTCCAACTCGGCGGTGGTGAAGGAGTTCACCGCTGCCGTGTCCGAGGGATACACGTACGCCGCGAAGAACGCGTCCGAGTCGGCGGACATCCTGATCAAGGCGGCCCCCGACCTGGACGCCGAGCTGGTGAAGAAGAGCCAGGAGTGGCTGAGCCCGCGCTACCAGGACGACGCCGCCCGCTGGGGTGAGCAGAAGCCCGAGATCTGGACGGACTTCTCGGCCTGGCTCTACGACCAGAAGGTGCTCAGCAAGCAGGTCGACGCGGCGAAGGCGTACACGAACGACTTCCTGCCGCCGGCGCCGTGACACTCGTCCGCAGGTGGCTTCCGCCGGCGATCACCGTTGTCCTGGTGATCGCCGGGTGGCAGCTCTACACCACCGTCTCCGGCATCGACTCGTGGCTGCTGCCGAGCCCGAAGGACATCTGGGACGCGGCCGCCGACCAGCACACCGCGCTGCTCGAGCACACCCTCTCGACGGCGGAGCTGACCCTGTACGGCTTCACCGCCGGCGTGGCGACCGGCCTCTTCGTAGCGGTGGCGCTGCACCTGATCCCGGGCGTCCGGGCCGCGATCTACCCACTGCTGGTGATCAGCCAGAACGTGCCGACGATCGCGATCGCCCCGCTGCTCGTGGTCTGGCTCGGCTTCGGCATCGCCCCGAAACTCGTCGTGATCATCCTGGTCTGCTTCTTCCCGGTGGCGGTCGCGACACTCGACGGGCTCGGGCGCAGTGACGCTCTGATCGCCGACTACATGCTGATGAGCGGCGCGAACCGGCGGCAGCTCTTCACCAAGCTGCAGTGGCCGAACGCGCTGCCGGCGATGTTCTCCGGTCTGAAGATCGCGGCGACGTACAGCGTGCTCGGCGCGATCATCGCGGAGTGGCTCGGCAGCGACAAGGGCATCGGCCAGTACATGATCATCCAGAAGTCGGCGTTCCGGGCGGATCGGCTGTTCGTGGCGATCTTCATCGTGGTCCTGCTGGCTCTGGTCGTGTTCGGTCTCGTCGTGCTCCTGGAGAAGCTGACAGTGAAGGGGCGACGCCATGACTGAGGCACTCCGGGTTTCGCGACTCGATCACAGTTTCGGCGAGCTAGCCGTACTGAAAAGTCTGGATTTATCCGTACAGAAAGGGGAATTCGTCTCGGTCGTTGGTCCCTCGGGATCGGGCAAGAGCACGCTTTTCCATCTCATCGGCGGCGTCCACACCCCGACCGCCGGAACCATCGAGATCAATGGTGAGAAGGCGCGTCGCGGCCTGATCGGGTATATGCCACAGCAGCCGGCGCTGATGCCGTGGCGGACCATCGAACGCAATGTCGTGCTGGCCCAGGAGATAGCCGGAAAACCCGACATCACCCAGGCGCGGGAATGGCTCGGTCGCGTCGGACTTGACGGGTTCGCCAGGAAATATCCGCACCAGCTGTCCGGCGGGATGCAGCAACGCGTCGCCTTCCTGCGCGCCCTGCTGTCCGATAAGGAACTCCTCTGCCTCGACGAGCCGTTCAGCGCCCTCGACGCGATGACCCGGCTGGAGATGCACCGCTGGCTCCTGGACATCTGGGAGGCCGACCGGCGGGCCGTCCTCTTCGTGACCCACAACATCGAAGAGGCGCTGCTGCTCTCCGACACCGTCTACGTCTTCTCCCACCGCCCGGCCACGGTCCTCGAGAAGGTCACCGTGCCGTTCGGCCGTCCCCGCCGCGACGACGTGGTCGACGACCCCGACTTCGTGAAACTGCGCCGCCGCCTCACCGATCTGCTGACAGGTAGCCCCCGATGACACTCACCCACGTCCGCGTGATGCTCGAATACTTCCACCCGTGGACCAACGCGGCCGGCCTCTACGTCGCCAGCCGGGAGGGCTGGTACCGCGACGCCGGCCTGGACGTCGAGCTCACCGTCTTCGACCCGCAGCGCGGCGACACCCTGGAACACCTGGCCCGTGGCGAGGTGCACCTCGGCGTCTTCCCGACGAACCGGCTCCTGGTCCGCAGCGCCGCCGGTCAGCCGCTGCAGGCCGTCGCGTCGATCAACCACCGGGGCATGGAGACGATCCAGACCGTGGTGGGCCGCGGCATCGAGCGCCCGCGTGACCTGGCCGGCAAGCGGCTCGCGCTGAACCCGACCCCGCGCGGCATCGCGATGGTCCGTCATCTGGTGGCCGCCGACGGCGGCGATCCGGACGCGGTGATCCTCGTCGACTCCGGCTACCGCGAGCTGAGCGCCGACGACATCGCGGCCGGCGAGGTGGACGCGACGTTCGGCGGATACTGGGCCTGGGACGCGCTCTTCGCCCAGCTCCCCGGCTCGTCGCGGATCACCTGGCCGGTCGATGAGATCGGGGCGCCGCCGTACCACAGCTATCTGCTGGGTACTGGTCCGGCGGATCTCGCACCTTCCGCTCTGCAAGCGTTCCTGGCCGCCACCGAGCGCGGCTATCGGTCGGCTTCGGATGATCCTTCACGAGCTCTGGAGATCCTGGATCGCGTCATTCCGTACTTCCCGCGCGCGATCCTCGCCCGCTCCCTCGAACTGATCGCGCCGACCTGGTGGCACGGCGACCGCTGGGGCGAGATCCGCACCGAGCTGATGACGCCGTACACCGACTGGCTCATCGCCAACGACATCCTCCCGGCCACGTTCGACTGGCGGCAGGCCGTCGCGGCGTCCGCGCCGGTCGAGGCGCTGCCGCGATGACCGGCTTCCTGCTGGGTCCAGCCGATCTGGCGGTACGGGCGGAGCACGGTCCCGTGGTCGTCCTGGACGCCACGGTCACGCTGGCGAAACCCTCCCGCGACGGCGACCACGACTCCACCACGGGTCTAGCGGGCTGGCAGGAGGCGCACATCCCGGGCTCCCGGCACGCCGACCTCCTCCACGACCTGAGCGACCCGTCAGCCGGTTTCCACTTCGCCCGTCCCGCCGCTGGTGTGCTGGCCGCACGGCTGGCCGCGCTGGGCGTCCGCGACGGCGTCCCGGTGGTCGTCTACGACCGGGCCGGCGGTATCTGGGCGACCCGCTTGTGGTGGCTCCTCGACTGGATCGGGGTGGAGGCCTACGTCCTGGACGGCGGCCTCTCCGCGTGGCAGGCGGCGGGGATGGCGGTTGGGTTTGCGAGCGACATAAACGAAATATCGGATTTGTCGGGCGGGAGTGGGGCGCTGCCGGTCAGTGAAGGGCCGGTCAGTGAAGGGTCGGTTAGTGAAGGGCCGGTTAGTGAAGGGCCGGTTAGTGAAGGGCCGGTGCGTGAAGGGCCGGTGAGTGCTGGCTCGGTGCGTGAAGGGAGGTGGGTCGAGCGCGGGGACCTCGAGGCTTGGCTCGGTGGTGATGTGCGGGCGAGTGTGGTCTGTGCGCTTGATCCGGCGTCCTACTCCGGGGAGGTTCCCACTCGATACTCGCGTCGCGGGCACATTCCGGGCACCGGTAACGTGCCCGCGCGGTCGCTGCTCGACGCGGATGGGCGGTTCCTTCCGGCGGCCGAGCTGCGCGAGATCTTGGATCATCTGCTCGGTGACCCGGATCCGATCTGGGTGTACTGCGGTGGGGGGATCTCGGCTACGACGCTCGGGTTCGTGCTCCGGGAGTTGGGGCGCGAGGACGTCCGGATCTATGACGGCTCGCTCGAAGAGTGGTCGGCCGACCCCAGCCTGCCGCTCGAACTCGGGCACGGGCTGCTCGGGCCGGAGGTCCGCGAGCTGATCGACCGGCCGGAGTTCGGGGTGCTGTCGACCGCCGAGCCGGACGGGTCCGCTCAGCTTTCCGTCATGTGGGTGGGGCGGGACGGGGACGATCTGGTCATGGCCACGAGAACGGGACGGCGGAAGGTCCGCAACATCGCACGCGACCCGCGGGTCACCGTGCTGTTCCACGACCGGCGGAAGCCGGCCCGTTACGCCGAGGTGCGTGGCACCGCCCGGGTCACCGGCGAGGACGCGCACGCGCTCGTCGACGAGCTGGCCCGGCGCTACACCGGGGCCGCCCACGTCGTGACCGATCCGGCCGCCGAAGCCGATCGCGTGGTCGTGCGGATCACCCCGTCGAAGGTGCTGTACCGCTGATGAGCGACCACCTCCACGAAGCCGTCGACCGCGTCGTCGCCTGGACCGCCGGTCGGCAGCCGTCCGCCGGCGACCGGCGGGTACTGGCCGTCGAAGGCCGTTCCGGATCGGGCAAGACCACCCTGGCCCGGGCCGTCGCCGACCGGCTGCACGCGCCGATGATCCGGATGGACGACCTGTACGCCGGGTGGGACGGCCTCGGCAAGGGTGTCGAGGTCCTGCGCGACTGGGTTCTCGAACCTCTCGCTGACGGGCGGCCGGCGGTCTGGCGACGGTGGGATTGGGAAGCCGGGCGATATGCCGAGGAGCACCCGGTTCCGGACGCGGACTGGCTGGTCGTCGAAGGGGTGGGAGCCGGGGCCACGGTGCTCCGGCCGTACATCCGAGGTCTTGTCTGGCTGGAGAGCCCCGACGCCCTGCGCAAGCGACGCGCGCTGGCGCGGGATGGGGAGACCTATGCGCCGCACTGGCTGCGATGGGCGCGGCACGAGGACGCCTTCTATGCGTCCGAGAAGGTCCGGGAGAGTGCGGACCTGATGTTCTTCATCGAGGAGTAGCAATGCGATTCCACCTGAACGGGCTGCGGCAGTCCACCGTCGGGCACACGGCCATCGGGCTGTGGCGGCATCCGGACAGCCAAGCCCACCGATACCGCGATCTGTCGTACTGGGTGGAGACCGCGCAGATCCTGGAACGCGGCAAGTTCGACGCGCTCTTCGTCGCCGACGCGCTCGGGCCGCTCGACGTCTACCAGGGCAGCGTCGACGCCGCACTGCGCGACGGCATCCAGACGCCGACCGACGATCCACTGCTGCCGATCAGCGCGATGGCCGCCGCGACCCGCAATCTGGGCTTCTCGGTCACGGTCTCCTCGACGTACGAACTCCCCTACGCGTTCGCCCGCAAGATGACCACCCTGGATCACCTGACCGGCGGGCGCATCGGCTGGAACATCGTGACGTCCGCCCTGGACAGCGCGGCTCGGAACCTCGGCCTGACCAGGCAGCTCGCGCACGACGAACGGTACGCCAAGGCCGAGGAGTTCATGGAGGTCGTCTACAAGCTGTGGGAGGGGTCGTGGGCGGACGACGCGGTGGTCCGCTCGGGTGATCTGTTCGTGGATCCGTCGCGGGTACGCCCGATCGCGCATTCCGGGACTTATTACGATGTTCCCGGAATAGCCCTGTCGGAACCCGGTGTGCTGCGGACGCCGGTGCTCTATCAGGCCGGGACCTCTCCGGTCGGCCGGGCCTTCGCGGGGCGGCACGCCGAGGGAGTGTTCCTCTCGGCCTATCTGCCGTCGATGGCGCGGACCCTGGTGGACGGCGTGCGGTCGTCGGCCATGGCGGCCGGCCGTGACCCGTCGTCGGTGAAGTTCTTCGCGATCGCCACCGTCATCGTCGCCCCGACCGATGCCGAAGCGCAGGCGAAGCTGGCCGACTACCAGCGTCATGCCAGCGTCGAGGGTGCGCTGGCCCGGTGGAGTGCGCTCATGCACATCGACCTGTCGGCACTCGACCTGGACAAGCCGCTGGAATACGTGGAGACCGACGGTATCCGCGGCATGGTCGAACTGTTCACGACGCTGGACCCCTCACGCACGTGGACGCCGCGCGCCATCGCCGAGTTCGTGGGCGTCGGCGGTGGCGGACCGGTGATCGTCGGCAGCCCGGCCACCGTCGCTGACGAGCTGGAGAGGTGGGCCGACGAGTCCGGTGTGGACGGGTTCAACATCGCCGACCCGGTGCCGCCCGTCACCTTCCACGATTTCGTGGAGCTGGCCGTGCCGGAGTTGCAGAGGCGTGGCCTGACCCGGACCTCCTACGAGGGGTCGACACTGCGGGAATCCTTCTACGGCGCCGGGGTGAAGCGGGTGCGCGACGACCACCCGGCGGCTCGATACCGCTTTCGGTAGCTCTGCACCACTCACGCCCAGCGTCGCGAAGGCCGCAATGTGTCCTCCGTGGACGTCAGATGGGGGTGAGGCGTACCCGCTTGGTCAGCTCGGTGATCGCCTCCTTGCGCCCGGTGCCGAGGCCGTGCCGGGTGACGTTGAGGGCGCCGGCCGCGGCGCCGGTCCGCACCGCTTCGTGGATCTTGCCGCCGCGGGCGAGGACGGTGGCCACCCCGGCGGTCATCGAGTCGCCGGCGCCGCGATGGTCGACCACCTGCAGGGCGGGCAACTCCACGAGCAGCGGCTCCTCGTCGTCGATGAGGGCGACGCCGGGCTGGTCGGCCCGGCTGATCAGCACTGATCCGGCACCCTGCTTGCGCAGGTCCCGGCCGGTGTCGACGAGTTCTTCGACGCTGTCGCCGGTGGCCCGGCCGGCGGCGATCAGCTCCTCGTGGCTGACCTTGAGGAAGTCGACGCCGCCTTCGAGCACGGCGGTCAGGTGGTCGCCGGACAGGTCGGCGACGACGGTTCCACCGTTGGCGCCCAGGTCGGCGGCGAGCCGGCGGTACACCTCGGGGGCGACCACCTCGGGTGCCGCCGGGCCGCTCAGGATGCTGACCCGGGCGCTCATCCCGGCGGCCAGCGCGGTGCTGTAGAGCTCGTCGATGTCGTGCCGTCCGAGCGGTTCGCCGGCGTGGTCGGCCACCTCGTCGCGTGTCCCGTCACGGCGGTCGTGGACGTACCATCCGCTGCCGGATGAGCGGCGCACCGCCCGTACCTCGATCTGCTCGCCTTGCAGCAGGAGTGAGATGACCTCGCCGATCTCACCTCCCACGGCGGCGCAGAGGGTGACCGACGCGCCCAGGCCCGCGCACATCCGGGCTTGCCAGATTCCCTGGCCCCCGGGATGGACGTGCAACTCGGGTTCGTCGGACTGCTTTTCGATCGTCACTGTCAGCAGCGGCACCGGTGCGAAGACCATGATCGTGCCGGATTCGTCGGCAGGCATCACGGGGCTCTACCCCTTTTGCGCCGGTTCAACCCTTCACGGCGCCGGCTGTGATGCCCGCCACGAAATGCCGTTGCAGGAGCGCGTAGGCCAGAACCATGGGTAGGGAGGCGATCACCACACCCGTGAAGAGCAGCGGATACTCGGTGAGATATTCGCCCTGGAAGTCCAAAAGCGCCAGTGGAAGCGTCCGTTTGCCCGGATCGTCGATGAAGAGCAGCGGATAGAGCAGGTCGTTCCAGTGCATCACGATCAGGAAGATCGCGGTGGCGGCCAGCGAGGGGTAGGAGACCGGTACCGCGATCCGGCGGTAACAGGCCCACGGACCCGCGCCGTCGAGCTCGGCGGCCTCGTAGAGCTCGGCCGGCAACGTCCGCATGAAGCCGGCCAGGATGAAGACCGCGACCGGCAGCGTCACCACGATGTTGACCAGGATCAGGCCGGACAGGCTGTTGCGCAGGCCGAGCCGGTCGAACTGCACGTACTGCGGGATCATGACGGCCTGCGCCGGGATCGCCAGACCGATCGCGAAGATCCCGAAGAGGATCCGGGAGGGCCAGCGGGGCAGCCGGGCCACCGCGAACGCCACCAGGCTTCCCAGGAAGAGCGTCATCGGTACGGAGAAAGCGACCACTGTCAGGCTGTTCCCCAGAACCCGCGGCATGTCCTGGTCGGCGAGGACGGTGACGTAGTTGTCGAGGGTCGGATCCGCCGGCAGCCCGAACGGCGACGCGAACAGCTCCGGCGTCGTCTTGAAGGTGCCGCCGACGATCACCACGAGCGGCACCACGATCAGCAGGGTGTAAACGGCTAGAACGGCTCTTCTCATCCGTGGGCCATCCTCGCGGCGCGATTCTGCAGGAACGTGACCGCCGCGATGGCGACCATGAAGACGACCGACTCGGCGGCGGCGTACCCGAGCTGCCCGTTCGCGAACGTCGTGTAGATCCGGGTGGAGAGCACGTCGAGCCCGGACCGCGGCGGGTTCCCGGCCAGACCCAGGATCAGATCGAAGGCCTTGAAGGACTGCAGGCTCGTGTACGCGATGACGAGCGCCGTGGCGGGAGCGACCATCGGCCATGTGACGTGCCGGAACTGCTGCCACCGGTTGGCGCCGTCGGTGCGGGCCGCCTCGTAGAGTTCCTCCGGGATCTGGTTGATCCCGGCGATGTAGATGACCATCATCTGCCCGGCGTGGAACCACACCTGGGCCACCGCGACCCAGAAGATCGCGGTGCTCTCCTCACCGAGGTACGCCGACTGGAACCGATCCAGGCCGACCGCGCCGAGCAGGTTGTTCGCCAGGCCGAAGTTCGGGTCGTAGACGAACTTCCAGATGAAGGCGACCGAGACCGACGACAGCACGGTGGGCAGGAAGAAGAGTGCCCGCAGCGTCGTCGACGCCCGGCTGCGCGCGGCGAGCAGGACGGCGAGCAGCAGCGCCAGCGCGGTCTGACCGATCACCACGGCGAGCAGGAACTCGAGGTTGTTCGTGAGCGCATTGCGGAACAGGTCGTCGTTGCTCACGACGTCGGTCAGGTTGGCCAGGCCCACGTCGGTGAAGGACGGGCTGTACCCGTCCCAGTCGGTGGTGGCGTACCGCAGGCCCTGCACGGCGGGGAGCAGGAAGAATCCGCCGTACAGGGCCAGGGCTGGAACCGCGAAGAGGAGAAGCTGGAGACGGGACTTCATTTCTTCTGGTCGATGACCTTCTGCGCGGCCTCGGCGGCCTCCTCCGGGCTCTTGCCCCCGGCGACCTGGACGGTCGCGTTCTCCACGGCGCCCCGGATGTCGAGGTCGGTGAACTGGAAGCGCGGAGCGAGCGCGGTCTTCTTGGTCAGCCAGGGCGCGAGCGCCTTGAGGTCGGCGTTGGTGTACTCGACGCCCTTGACCGTGACGTGCTGGGACGTGCCGTTGGCGTACTCACCGGCCACCGCCGGGTCGGAGAGGTGCTCGATCCACGCGCGGGCGGCGTCCTGCTTGCTGGACTTGGCGTTCACGCCGAGGATGAACGTCGCGTTGAAGACGCCCTCGTACTCGGCCTTGTCCGCGGTCGTGGTGATCGGGGCGAGCAGGTCGACCGGGAAGGTCGCGCCGAGCTTGCGGACACCGGCGACCTGGAACGAGCCGGTGGCCAGGAGGCCGGCCTTGCCCTGGGCGAAGAGCGCGAGGGCCGCGTCGCTGCCGGTGCCGGTCGCGCCGGTCTGGAAGTAGGGCGCGAGCTGCTGGTACTGCTTCAGCACGGTGAGGAACCAGTCGTCGGTGACCTTGTACTCGCCGGTCTCGATCTTGCCGAGGGCGTCGTCGGCCGGCGCGTTGTTCACCACCATGACGTTGAGCAACTGGCCGGCGTTCGCGGCGTCGCCGCCGGGCCAGGCGATCGGCGTGACGCCCTGGCTCTTCAGCTTGTCGAGCAGGGCCAGGAAACCGTCCCAGTCCTTCGGCGCCTCGCCGAGGCCGGCCTTGCCGATCAGGTCGGTGTTCGCGAGCGGGGTGTTGAAGACCAGCTGGTACGGCACGCCGAGCTGCTTGCCGTCCAGCGCGCCCGCGGTGATCAGCGCCGGCTCGTACTTCTGCAGGAGGGCCTGCCCGGTGAGGTCGGTCCAGACGCCGGCCTCGGCGATGTCGAGGAACTGCGCGCCGCGGAACGCGGTGAACGCGTCGCCGACCGAGCCGCCGCGCAGCTTCTGCAGCGCGGTGCTCTGGTAGTCGTTCGAGGGGGAGATGTCCTGCTGGATCTTCGCCCCGGTGTATCCGGCGATGATCTTCTCGAAGACCTCCTTGTCCTCGGCGCGCCAGTGGGCGAAGGAGAGGGTGCCCGACTCGCTCGATTCGTCCGGGGAGTCCCCGCCCGGCCCGGCGCAGGCGGCGAGCAGCGATGCGGCCCCGGCGCCGGTGGCGAGGCGAAGCAGATCACGACGGTTCATTCGTTCGCTCCAGAAAGAAGATTGCGGCGGCGCAGCTCGGGGATGAGCCCTTCGCCGGCGTGGTAGGCCTCCTCCAGGTGGGGATAACCGGAGAGGATGAACTCGTCGATGCCGAGCTCGTGGTACTCGGCGATCCGGTCGGCGACCTCGGTGTGGCTGCCGACCAGCGCGGTTCCAGCGCCCGGGCGGACCAGGCCGACGCCCGCCCAGAGGTTCGGGTAGATCTCGAGCGCGTCGAGCCTGCCGCCGTGCAGGTCGAGCATCCGCTGCTGACCGACCGAGTCGGCCTGGCGCAGCGAGCTCTGCGCCTTCTCGATCTGTTCCGGGGTGAGGGCGTCGAGCAGTGAGTTCGCCACGGCCCACGCCTCCTCGGCGGTGTCGCGGGTGATCACGTGCAGGCGGATGCCGAAGCGGATCTCGCGGTCCGCGCGCTTCTTCACGAGAGCGATCTTCGACGCCACGGCAGCCGGCGGCTCACCCCAGGTCAGGTACACGTCGGTGTGCTCGGCCGCCACGTCGAGAGCGGCCGGTGACGATCCTCCGAAGTAGATCGGCGGCTGCTCGAACCGGCGCGGCGCGAAGGCGCCGGCGACCTGGTAGTGCTTGCCGTCGAAGTCGTACGGCCCGTTCCACGCGCCGCGCAGCACGCTGAGGAACTCGCCGGTCCGTGCGTACCGTTCGTCCTTGTCCAGCCAGTCGCCGAACCGCTGCTGCTCGGCCGCGTCGCTGCCGGTGACGATGTTGAGCATCAGCCGGCCGCCGGAGATCCGCTGGAAGGTCGCGGCCATCTGCGCGGCCAGGGTCGGCGACAGCGAGCCGGGCCGGAACGCGACGAGGAACTTCAGCGTGCTGGTGTGCTGGGCGATCGCGGCCGTGGTCAGCCAGGCGTCCTCGCACCAGGTGCCGGTCGGGGTGAGCACGCCGGTGAAGCCGTTGCGCTCGGCCGCCCGGGCGACGTCGACGAGGTAGTCGAGGCCGGGCTCGCGATAGGCCTTCTCCGAGGCGGAGGTGTGCGTGCTGTGACCACCGCGATCGTCGACGCCGACGATCGAGCGGCTGTCGCCGGTCGTGGGGAGGAACCAATGCAGTACCACGGGCATGGTCCGAGATATTGGCACAATGCCTATAGAGAAACCAGGTTATCTAGAATATGTGCACGTGATCACACAACCCCCACAAGCGTCGATGTCGTCTGACCTGCGGCCGGAAGTGTGAAGGCGAATATCGTCCCGCCGCCGGGGTTCGGAGCCGCCTCGATGCGGCCGCCGTGCCGTTCCACGATCCGGCGGCAGATCGCCAGGCCGAGGCCGGTGCCGGGATGAGCCATGCCGTTGCTGGCTCGATGGAAGCTGTCGAAGACCAGGGCGTGCTCGCCGTCCGGGATGCCGATGCCGCGGTCGGCGACCTGCACCCGTACCTCGCCGTCCGGGCCGGTCCGGCCGGTGATGTCGATCCGCGGCGCCTGGCCGGGCGGGGTGTACTTGATCGCGTTGCCGACCAGGTTGTCGATCACCTGCCGGAGCAGCGCCGGGTCGGCCTGCACCGCGGGCAGCGACCCGACGAAGATGTCCGGCACCGGACCCGGGCCGTCCGGATGATCGGTACGGGTGGTCACCACCTCGTCGACCAGCGAGCGCAGGTTCACCTCGCCGAGACGCAGGGTGGCGTCCCGGGCCGCCGCGTAGTCGAGCAGTTCGGTGATCAGCTGCTGCATCCGCAGGGCGCCGCCGATCACCTTGTCGGCGCCGCGGCGGGCCTGCGCCACGGCGGGCGCGCCACCGCCGGCCTCCACCTCGTCCAGTGCGTCGATGATGAGCTCGGCGTAGCCGCGTACCGAGGTGAGAGGGGATTTGAGGTCGTGCGCCACCACCCCGGCGAAGCCGCGCAGCTCGGTCTCCACGTGCTTGCGCTCGGTGATGTCGTGGAAGACCGCGACGGCGCCGCGCTCACCGGAGGACGTCTCGATCGGCCGGGCCGACACGCTGATCACCCGGCCGTCCGGGTACGCCGGATGCCGGACGATCATCTCGACCCGATCGCTGTCCTCCCCGTGCAGCGCGCGGACCAGCGGCAGTTCGGCGGTGTCGAACGGGGTGACGCCGTCCAGCCGGTACAGGCCGTAGTGCTGCTGCCAGGACTCCACCCCGGCCTCCGGGTTGCCGTGGCCGAGCATCCGGATGGCCGCCGGGTTGTGCAGCAGGAACCGGCCGTCCGGACCGATCACGCCCACGCCGTC
Organism: Actinoplanes sp. OR16; assembly: GCF_004001265.1. GTDB lineage: Bacteria > Actinomycetota > Actinomycetes > Mycobacteriales > Micromonosporaceae > Actinoplanes. The sequence continues at coordinate 4,274,584 of NZ_AP019371.1, forward strand.
GCTGATGCCGTCCAGCACCGTGCCGAGCAGGTCGGCCTGGCGGCGGCTCGCGGCCTCGCCCGCCCGCAGCTCGGCGGTGGCGGCCCGGACCTGTACGCGGGCCCGGTCCCGGCCGGTCGCCAGCACCCAGACCAGCAGCGCCAGCAGGACGGTCAGCACCAGGCCGCCGGTGGCGACGGCCATCGGCATCGCGCTGCGGGCGCCGGGCAGACCCGCCGCGCTCGCGCTGACGTGCAGGGTCCAGCTCTTGTCCGCGACCGCGATCTGGATCGTACGGAAGAGGTCCCGCTCGCCCCCGTCAGCGGCGCCGACCGAGGCGACGGTGACCGGGCGGCGATCCGGGCCGTTCGCGGTGAGGGTGAGGTCGAGCAGGCCCTGACCGGCGTGCGCGAACGTGTCGCCCATGAAGTTCTGGCCGCGGACGCCGAGCACCACCCAGCCGAGGAAGCGCTGCCCGGAGCCCTGGTGGACCGGCGCGGTCAGGATGAACGAGTTCTGCCGCTGTGTGGCCGGCAGGCTCTGGTCGACGATCAGCTGGTAGGTGTCGGAGACCGCCGGGCGGCCGTCCCGGCGTGCCTCGGTGAGCGCGGCGGCCGACGCCGTGGCCTGCATGAGGTCGAGGCCGCCGACCGGGTTCGTTCCGTCGAGCGGGATGCCGGCGACCACGAAGGCGTGCTCGCCGGTGCCCTTCGGGCTCAGCTCGATGTCCGGGGACCCGAGCCGCCGCCATCGTCGCTGTACTTCGGCCACCTCGTCGTCCCGGGCCGGGATGACCAGCACGATCGAGGTGGCGCCGGCCAGCTTCATGGTTCGCATGGGCTGGACGACGGCCTTGTACTCGGTGGCGGTGAGCGTCTGCTGCGCGCCGGCTGCCGCCGCCGTGGTGCTCAGGACGTCCAGGTAGCGGCGGGTCTGTGTGCGGACCGACTCGGCCGCGGCGGAGGTACGCCGATCCATCTGCACCTCGGCTGCGGCGTCCTCGTGCTGCGCCAGCGCCGCGGCCACGGCCAGCGTGACGGCGCAGCCGACCACGGCCACCAGCGCGCTGAGGGCGGCGGCACCCGGTCGCTTCGGGCTCACACCCTGACTGTTCGGCCCGCACGCGCGGGTGCTGAGCCCCGGAGGGTCAGGGGTGGTGCGGCAGCAGCCAGCCGACCCGGCGGACCAGGTCGGCGGTGTTCAGCGGCTTCGGCAGGTACTCCTCGGCGCCGGAGACGAAGGCCAGGTCGATGTCGGTCTCGCTGGCGCAGCCACTCAGCATGATCACCGGGATCTCGGCGGTCGCCGGGTTGTCGTGCATCTGGTAACAGACGCTCAGGCCGTCCAGGCCCGGCATCACGATGTCGAGAACGACCAGATCCGGGCGGGCCTCGGTGACGAGGGTGAGCGCGGTACAGCCGTCCGCCGCGCAGACCGTCCGGTAACCGGCCATCTCCAGCTTGAAGCTGACCAGGTCACGGATGCCCTCGTCGTCGTCGGCGACCAGCACGGTCGGGACGCACGGCCCGGTCGTGGCGGTGGCGGGCGGAAGAGCGGCGAGGGAGTCGATGATGGCGGTCATGCTGCTCCGATCCTCAAGCGGAGGCGGCGCCGGAGCGCCGCCGAGGTGATCGGAGTCATCGGCGGGGGCGAGGCCCCCGCCAGGTAAACGATGGTTGCCGGACGGTTGCGGAATCAGACCGGAGTCTTCTCCTTCTCGCCGGCCTCAGCCGTGGCGTGCCGCACCGCGAGCCGGGCGTTGATCTGCTGGCTGGTGACCGCCCGCTCGGACCGGCTGCGGCCCAGGAAGGCGACCGCCCAGCGGACCAGCGAGCTCGCCCGGTTGCGGCCCTTCGGCAGATAGGCCCAGTGCACACCGAGCCAGAGCAGCCAGCCGAGCAGGCCACGCAGGTGCAGGCCACGCAGGTCGGCGACCGCGGAGAACCGGGACACCGTCGCGATGTTGCCCTTGTCGAAGTAGTGGAACGGCTTGCCCGCGGCCGATTTGCCGCGACTCTGCCCGGCCAGCCGGTCGCGGATGGTGCGGCCGGCGTACGCGCCGCCCTGGATGGAGACCTGGGCGACGCCGGGGAGCTTGCCCAGGCTCATCAGGTCGCCGAGCACGAAGATCTCCGGGTGGCCGGGGACGGTCAGGTCCGGGTTCACCTTGATCCGGCCGGACCGGTCGGTCTCGGCGCCGGTCGCGGCGGCGAGGCGGCGGGCCAGCGGGGCGGCCGCGACACCGGCGCTCCAGATCTTCGTCATGGCGTCGAGGCGCTCGGTCCCCGTAGCGGCCTGGAACTCGACGCCGGTCGCGTCCACGTCGACGACCCGCTTGCCGAGCCGGACGTCCACGCCGATCTTGCGGAGGTGCTTCTCGGCGGCGGCCGACGACTCGGGGGAGAAGGTCGGCAGCACCCGGTCGACCGCGTCGACCAGCACGATCCGGGCCTGGGCCGGGTCGATCCGGCGGTACTCGCCGGGCAGGGTGCGGCGGGCGATCTCGGCGATCTGGCCGGCCAGCTCCACGCCGGTCGGGCCGGCACCGACGATCACGAAGGTGAGCCAGCGGCGGGCCGCCTCGGGGTCGGTCGTGAGCTCGGCCATCTCGAAGGCGGTGAGGATCCGGGCGCGTAGCTCGACGGCGTCGTCGATGCTCTTGAGGCCGGGGGCGAACTCGGCGAACCGGTCGTTGCCGAAGTACGAGCCGGTGGTGCCGGCCGAGACGATCAGGGTGTCGTAGGGCACCTGGTACGGCACGCCGTCCGGCGCGGTCGCGGTGACGGTGTGCCCCTCGACGTCCACGTCGGTGACCCAGCCGAGCAGCACGTCGGTGTTGCGCTGGCCACGGAAGAGCTCGCGGACCGGGGTGGCGACCTCACCGGGGGAGAGCAGTCCGGTGGCGACCTGGTAGATCAGCGGCTCGAAGACGTGGTGGTTGGTTCCGTTGATCACTGTCACGTGGGCGTCCGCCCTGCGCAGCGCACGGGCCGCGTACTTGCCGGCGAATCCGGCTCCGACGATGACGACGCGGTGCTGTCCCTGCTCGGTCATCACTTCTCACGCTCCTCGGTTCCACTCCATAGAACCGCGGAAAGGGCGCCGGAAGTCCGTTACGCAGTGATGACGATGATCACCAGGGCCGTCTGTCACAAACCGGTTGGTCATCTCGTCGCACGGGGAAGGGGCCCGCCGGACAGCGGGCCCCTTCGATGCGTGAGGTGCTACTGGACGACGAAGAGCAGGCGGTTCGGCGAGCCCGAGCCGGGGCTGGTCACGACGCCCGTGGTGGCGTTGCTGGTGAGGGCCGAGGAGACCTGGGCCGGGGTGTAGGACGGGTTGCGGGAGAGGACCAGAGCCGCGGCGCCGGCCACGTGCGGTGAGGCCATCGAGGTGCCGCTGATCGTGTTGGTGGCCGAGCTGCTGGTGTACCAGGCCGAGGTGATCGACGAGCCCGGCGCGAAGATGTCCAGCACGCTGCCGTAGTTGGAGTAGCTGGCGCGGGCGTCGGTGCGGGTGGTGGCGCCGACGGTGATCGCCGAGGCGACCCGGGCCGGCGAGGCGGTCGACGCGTTGGCGTTCGAGTTGCCGGCCGCGACCGCGTAGGTGACGCCGGAAGCGATCGAGTTGGCGACGGCGGTGTCCAGCGAGGTGCTGGCGCCGCCACCGAGGCTCATGTTCGCGACGGCCGGCTTCACGGCGTTCGAGGTCACCCAGTTGACGCCCGCGATGACGCCGGCGGTGGTGCCGCTGCCCGAGCAGTTCAGCACCCGGACGCCGACCAGCTTCACGGCCTTCGCGACGCCGTACGTGCTGCCGCCGACCGTGCCCGCCACATGGGTGCCGTGGCCGTTGCAGTCCACCGCGCCGCTGCCGACCGCGTCGTAGCCCGCGGTGGCCCGGCCGCCGAACTGGCTGTGGCTGTAGAGGATGCCGGTGTCGATGATGTAGGCGGTGACGTTCGAGGCGGTCACCGGGTAGGTGTACGTGGTGCTCAGCGGCAGGGCCCGCTGGTCGATCCGGTCGATGCCCCAGGTCGCGTTCGTCTGCGTGGCGGCGAGGGAGATGACCTGGTTCTGCTCGACGTACGCCACCTTCGAGTTGGCTGCGAGGCGCCGGGCCTGGGTCTCGCTCATGGTGGCCTCGAAGCCGTTGAGCGCCTTGCCGAAGCTGCGCTTGACGGTCGCTCCGTAGGTCTTGCTCAGGGAAGCCTGCTGCCCGCCTGACTTGAGGACCACGATGTAGCTGCCGGCCACCGCGTTCGCGGAACCGGCCAGCTTGATCTGCCCGAGGACCGGGGCGGCGGCCTCGGCCGGGGTCGCGGCGGCGACCGCCGCGAGCGCGAACAGACCGGCGGCCAGGATGCGGCCGTGACGTCGAATCGCCATGTTCTTCCTCTCTCGCCAGCCGGCGAACGTCCGGGGGGTATAGACGTTCGTCACTCGGCTTTGGATTGAGAGTAGGCGGGCGGCCGCCGTTCATCTATATATCGAAATGGATATATCGAGGGGTGCGTTCAGTTCAGGGCCGAACGTGCCGAAACGAATCTTGTGAAGAGGATGTCCGTTCCCGCCACAGCCGGTTTCGGGGTGCTCTACCTGGTCGCGCTGCTGGCCGGTCGGCAGACGGTGCTCGCGGGCACGGAGGATCCGGTGGTCTGGCCGGCCGCCGGGGTGGCCGCCGTCTGGCTGGTCAACCGGCGGGAGTCGCGGTGGCGCTGGCTGGACATGGCGGTCATCGGCGCCCTGACCGTGGCCGGCCTGCTGGTGACCGGCGCCGACCCGGCGACGGCGATCGTGCACGCCGGCGCCGCCATGGCGGCCGGCATGACCTTCGCCGTGGTGACGGCACGCCTGCTGCCCGGACTGTGGGCCGGTCCGGAGGGCGGCCGTCCTCTCGCCCGGCTCGACGATCTGTGGCGGATCCTGGTGGCCGCGGCGCTCGCCGCCACCGTGATGTCGTGCATCGACACGCTCGGCGACCGGCTCGCCGGCCAGGACGCCACCATGGTGAGGTTCGCGACCCGGGTGGTCCGGGACGTCGCCAGCGTGCTGATCTTCGGTGTCGCGCTGCAACGCGTCGTCTACCTGGTCCGGGGTGGCCGGAGCCGGCTCGACCAGGCCCGCACGCTGGAGTGCGTCGCGATCTTCGTGGTGTCGGCCGGCGCCTACTACTACACCTTCATCGTCAACCACAGCCTGCCGATCGGGTTCGCGCTGCTCCCGCTCACGGTCTGGGTGGGCATCCGGATGCCTACCTGGCTGGCGATCGGGCACACCCTGGTCTTCGGCAGCGTCGCGGCGATCTTCACTCAGCACGGCTGGGGTCCGTACGCGGAGATCGCCTCCCCGGACAGCCGGGCCCTGGTGATCGAGCTCTACATCAGCATGCACGCCGTCATCGGCCTGGCCCTGGCGCTGAGCCGGGACGAGCGCGACGCGCTGATCGACCGGCTGCGCGACTCCGAGCAGGAGGCCACCGACAAGGCCGGGATGATGACCATGATCGTCAACTCGATGACCGAGGGCCTGGCCATCCTGGATCCGTCCGGCCGGCTGGTGCTGCGCAACCCGGCCGCCGGACGGCTGCTGGGCAGCGTCAACACGGTCGCCGGTGGGGTGGCCCTGGGCAGCGACTACGGCTTCTTCCATCCGGACGGGACCCCGCTCGCCGATGCGGACCTCCCGTACGCCCGGGCTCTCGCGGGTGAAGAGGTGCCGCCGATGGACGTGCTGGTCCGCAACGCCGCCGTGCCGGAGGGCCGGATCGTCCGGTTCAACGTCGCCCGGATCGCCGTGCGCCCGGACGGCCCGCAGCACGTCGTGGTCGTCTTCCACGACGTCACGGCCGACCGGCGGCACCGCGACGAGCTGATGTCCTTCGCCGGTCAGGTGGCACACGACCTGCTCAACCCGCTCACCACCATCGAGGGCTGGGCCGAGGTGCTGGAACAGGAGCTGGCCGGGTACCAGCCGGCCGAACGGGTCACCCGGATCCAGCGGGCGGCGGCGCGGATGCGGACGTTCCTGAACGGCCTGCTCGCCTACACGGCGGCCCGGGACGGCAAGCTGATGCCGACCACGGTGAACCTGGCGCTGCTGCTCGGCGACATCGTGAACAGCCGGTACGACCAGGCGGAGAGCGAGGGCGTGCCGCCGCCGTACTTCGAGGTCGGCCAGATGGAGGCGGTCGAGGCGGACCCGGTCCTGACCCGGCAGCTGTTCGAGAACCTGATCGACAACGCGCTCGGGCCGATGCCGCCGGGCGTCGCACCGTACGTCAGCATCTCCTGCCAGCCGGCCGCCAACGGGATGCTGCGCGTCGACATCCTGGACAACGGCCTCGGGCTGCTCCCGGGCAAGCGGCGTGAGGTCTTCACCAGCTTCCACAGCGGGCAGGACGATCGCGGCAACGGGCTGGAGCTGGCGGTCTGCAAGCGGATCGTGGAGCGGCACGGCGGGACGATCGAGGCGATGGCGAACCCGTACGGCAGCGGGACCCGGATGTCGTTCACGCTGCCGGTGGGGCGGTCGGCGTACGCGCGAACGCTCAAGAACCAGTGGGCCGCCTCCCGCTAACCGGAAGGCACCCCGGGCCGATCTCATACCGGCCCCTCCCCGGCCGACCGTTACGCCTGCCAGCAACGGACGGACTCGGAAGGAGCGCCGGGATGACCTCGTACGACACCGACCTGGCCGCCCAGGTGCGCGACCTGGAGGAGCGGTTGCGGGAAGCCGAGCGGATCAAGGACGAGTTCATCTCGCGGATCACGCACGAACTGCGCACGCCCCTCAGCTCGATCCACGGTTATGTGGAGGTGCTCGCCGACCCGGACCTGCCGGCCGAGGCCCGCGAGCAGTTCCTCCAGCGGATCCAGCGCAACTCGGACCGGTTGCTCGCACTGGTCGACGACATGCTGCTGGCGGCACAGGCGGGGGCGGGCGGCGGGGCGTACCACCGGCGCCCGGCCGATCTCTCCGGCCTGGCGACCGCCGCGGTCGAGCAGCACGAGCCGCTGATCGCCGCGAAGGGGCTGTCGGTCACCGTCGAGACCGGTGCCCCGGTCCTCGCCGAGGTCGACGCCGTCCGGCTCGGGCAGGCCCTGGACCGGCTCATCCGCAACGCCGTCAAGTTCACCGACAGCGGCACCATCGCGGTCGGCGCCGGCGTCCGCGACGGCCGGGCCGAGCTCTGGGTCCGGGACACCGGCGCCGGCATCCACCCGTGCGACAGGGCCCGGGTGCTCGCGCCCTTCCGCCGGTCCGCCGCCGCGGAACGCGCCGAGGTGCAGGGCGCCGGGCTCGGCCTGACCATCGTGAAGGCGATCGTCGACGGGCACGAGGGCGCGCTGCGGATCGACGGTGAGCCGGGCCTCGGCACGACCGTCACGATCGACCTGCCGGCATCGCTGCACCCGGCGGACCGCTGGTGACGCGCCAGGCCGTCGCGAGCGCCAGGCCGTCGTCAGTCCGTCGTCACGCCGTCTCGAGCGTCAGGCAGAAGAGGCTGCCGACCGGATCGCCCGGCTGGTAGCCGACCGCGCCACCGTTCGCCTCGGCCAGGCTCACCACGATGTGCAGGCCCAGGCCGTGCCCCGCCGCCTCGGTGTCGCCGGCCCGGGTGAAGCGCTCGAACAGGTGGTCCCGCAGCCCCTCCGGCACGCCCGGCCCCTCGTCCCGGACCGCGATCCGGGTCGCCAGGCCGTCCACCGTCACCTCGATCCCGGTCGCCCCGCCGCCGTACTTGCGGGCGTTGGTCAGGAAGTTGACCACGATCTGCCGCAGGTGCGCCGGATTGACCAGCACCGCCGCCGACGGCGGGCAGGAGATCGGTACGTCCTGGTCGGCGGCGTCCAGCGCGTCCCGCAGGGCATCGGCGAGCTCGACCCGCTGCCGTTCGGTACGCAACCGCGTCTCGCTCACCGTGCACATCGCCAGCACGTTGTGGCGCAGATCGTCGATCCGCCGGGCGGCCCTCATGATCTTCGAGGTGGGAGTGGCTATCGGCGGCGGGAGGTCGCTCTCCAGGAGCATCTCGCCGTACCCCAGAATCGACGTCAACGGGGTGCCGATGTCGTGCGAGAGCATCCCCATGAGGTCGAGTTTGAGCAGGTTGGCGCGCTGCAGCTCGCTGTTCGCGAGTTCCAGCTGCGCATTGCGCTCGGCGAGCACGGCCTGGGTGGCGTCGCGTTCCCGCTCGGCGCGGGTCCGCTCGGTGATGTCCTGGATGACGCCGATCAGATGCAGCGGCGCTCCGTCGGCGTCCCGGACCAGGCGCACCCCGATGTGCACGTCGACCAGGTGCCCGTCGGCGTGGATGAGCCGCTTGGTCCGCTCGTACGCCGACCACTCGTCGGAGTAGAGCCGGGAGGTCATGACCACGCCCTCGGCCCGGTCCTCGGGATGCGTGAAGTCCTCGTTGCGGCGGCCGATCAGCTCCTCCGGCCGGTAGCCGATCATCCGCGCGTAGGCCTCGTTCACGTGCAGGACCAGCCCGTCCAGCCCGACGATGGCCTGCCCCACCGTGGATTGGTGGAACTGCACCCGGAACTGGCGCTCGCTCGTCGCCAGCATCTCCTCGGCGGTCCGGCGGGCGGTGATGTCGGTGTTCGTCTCGATCACCTCGCTGCCCGCGCCCTCCGAGTCCGGGCGCAGGACGTGCCGGCTCAGGACCACGACGCTGCGGCCGTCGACCCGGCGATGGGTGACCTCGCCCTCCCACCGGCCGTCGGTGGCGAGCGCCGTCTGCATCGCGGCACTGCCGTCGGGGAAGACCGTGCCGAGGAGGCTATGGATGTTGCGGCCCACCGCTGCCGAGGCGGGCCACCCGTACATCTGCTCGGCGCCCTTGTTCCAGAACCGGATCGTCCCGTCCGGGGTCCGCACGATGATCGCGGCCGGGGCGGCGTCGATGAGCTCGGCCTGGCGTCGCAGCTGGCGCTGGCTCTCGTGGCGCGCGCTGATGTCGTGCAGGAAGGCGTGGAAGACGGTCCGGCCGCCGTGCGATGTGGACTGGAGGGTGAACTCGACCGGGAAGCGGTGCCCGGACCGGTTCACCGCGGGCAGCTCGATACGCTGACCGGCCAGCTTCGACTCGCCGGTGGCGCGGACCCGGGCCAGCCCGGTGTAGTGCGCCTCCCGGTAGATCTCCGGGATGACCATCGTGGCCAGATCGCCGCCGGTCGCCTCGTCCCGGGTCCAGCCGAAGAGCTTCTCGGCCGCGGGGTTCCACTCCAGCACCACGCCGGCGGCGTCGATCGAGATGTACGCGTCCTGCGACACCTCCAGGATCCGCCGCACCACCGCGGAGGTCTCCTCGGCATGCCGTGCCGCGCGGACCAGCTCGATCTCGGTGGCGACCGCCGCGGCGAGGTCCTCCAGGATCGCCAGGTCCCCCGGTGACCAGTCGCGGGGCTTGCCGTCGATGGCGCAGAACGAGCCCAGCGTCTGGCCGTCCACCCGGATCGGCATCCCGGCGTACGCGATCACCCCGATCTCCGGGATCGCCAGGTTGTCCTTGAGCCGGTCGTCGAGGCGCGCGTCGCTCGTCACGAGCGGGGCGTCGTCGTCGACGACGTGCTGGCAGAACGAGTGGGAGAGCGGGGTCTCCCCCCGATCGGCCCAGGGCTGCGGCAGGCCGACCTGGCTCACGAAGACCTGCCGGTCGTCGAGGACCAGCGAGACCAGCGCGGTCGGGCTGCCGAGCAGCCGGCTGGCCAGCGTGGTGAGCCGCCGCAGACCGGGCGGCTCGGGCACGTCGAACACACCGGTGGCCCGGAGCGCCGTCACGCGCTCGGGGTCCTGAACCCGGAGCTGCGGATCGGCCACAAAGTCCTGATCGGTTGCGATCCGGTTGTTCTTAGGGCACTGCTCCCAACATCGTGAGAACCCCGGTGAACAGGGCGCTGGTCGCCTGCTGGTCGAGGTGCTGCGCCTGCCAGCCCCGGCTCTCGATGCCCTGCAGCACGCCGGACACCGTGGTGCGCACGGTCCGCAGCGTCGCCGGGGAGAGCAGCACGGCGGAGGTGCCGTCGGCGTGCGCCGCCCGCTCCGCCGCCCCGAGCGCGACCAGCGCGGCCGCCGCGCCGTTCAGCGTCTGCGCCACGTGCAGGCGGTCCCGGTCCAGGTTGAAGGCGGCCACGTGGACGGCGAGGCCGAGCGCGGTGACCATCCGCCCCGTCTCGTCGCCGCTGAGCACGGCCGGCATGGTGGCCGAATCGTCCTCGGCGGCCGTGGCGCCGGCGCAGAAGCCCTCGATCAGCTCGTCCGCCGACTCCAGCGGCACGAGCAGCGAACCCGGCGCCGCGCCGGGGAACTGGCGGCTCAGCGCGGCCTCCACGGCGTCGCGCACCACGTATTCCGGGACGACGCGGCCGGTCTGGCCCAGGCGGCGCAGGATCTCCCCGACGAGGTCGTCGAGGGTCATCGCACCGGGGCGGTCCATCTCCTCACCGTAGCGGTGCACGCCGGCTCTCAGCGACGGCCGGACGGGCCGGGCAGCGCGATCCGGGCGCAGACGCCGTCCGCGGTGTTCTGCACGATCAGGTCGCCGTGGTGGGCGCGGACGATGTTGCGGGCGATGGTGAGGCCCAGTCCGACGCCGGGCACGGCGTTCTCCCGCGCCCGCCGTCCGCGGAAGAACCGGTCGAAGATCAGTGGCAACTCGTCCTCGGGGATGCCGCAGCCGCCGTCCCGGACCTCGATGGCCGCCGCCGGGACGGCCTCGATGCGGATCATGATGGGCCGGTCCGGCGGGGTGAAGAACAGCGCGTTGCGGAGCAGTTGCTCGACCGCGTGGGTGAGCCGGGCCAGGTCGGCCTGGATCGGGACCGGCTCGTACGCGGCCAGGTCGACCGGGCCGCCGCGCATCACGATCAGCGACCGGCACGCCGCGGTCGCCGCGGCCGCCACCGTGTTCAGGTCGACAGTGGTGACCGGGGCCGGGATCGGCGCCTCCGCCGGGCGGGTGCCGGCCAGGATGTGGTCGACCATCTCGACGAGCCGCCGCCCGTTGCGGTGGATCGGGTCGATCAGCCGCCGGTACTCCTCCAGTCCGTCCTGTTCGCCGAGCACCTCCAGATAGCCCTGGATGATCGCGACCGGCGTCCGCAACTCGTGGGTGATCGTCGCGACCAGGTCGTCCTCGCGCTGCGACGACCGGGCCAGCTCGTCGCCGAGGTCGGCGACCCGCAGCCGGCCGCGGAGCGCGGAGAGGTGGCCGGCGGCCTGCCGGGCGAACGTGACGAGGTCGTCCACCTGCCGGTCGCTGACCTCCCGCGGCTGGGTGTCGACCACGCACATCGCACCCAGCACGTGTCCGTCCTCGTCGATCACCGGCGCACCGGCGTAGAAGCGGATCCCGGGCTCGCCGGCGACGTTGGCGTAGTCGGCGAACCGCGAGTCCTTCGTGGCGTCCGGGACGATCAGCGGCGCCCGGGCCGGCACCACGTGCGCGCAGAACGACACGTCGAGCGGGGTCTGCGACTCGGCCAGCCCGACCCGGCCGGCGAACCACTGCCGGTCGTGGTCGATCAGCGAGACCGCCGAGATCGGGGTGTCGAACATGTTCGCGGCGAGGCGGGTGAGGTCGTCGAGGACGACGGGCCGGGGCCGGTCGAGGACCTGGTACGACCGGAGCGCGGCCAGTCTCGCCAGTTCCTGGTGGTCTCGGCTCATCGGCGGGGCTCCCTCCACGACTGCTCTTCGGCCCGGGCGATGCCGAACTGAGAGGAACCGGAGGCGGGCGGGATGGTGAAGGTGAAGATCGATCCACCGGACGGCCGGTCCTCGGCCGCGATCGTGCCACCGTGCCGTTCCACGATCCGTTTGCAGATGGCCAGGCCCAGACCGGTCCCGGTGTACGCCCCGGCCCGGTGTGCGCGATGGAAGTTGCCGAAGATCGCCTCGTGCTGGCCGGCCGGGATGCCGATGCCGTTGTCGGCGATCCGGACCCGGATCAGGTCGTCGTCCGGCTCCGCGGTGATGCCCAGCTCCGGGGTGACGCCGGGGGCGGTGTACTTGACCGCGTTGCCGATCAGGTTGTCCACCAGCTGCCGGATCAGCACCGGGTCGGCCTGCACGACGGGCAGATCGCCCACGGTGAACCGGGGCACCGGCAGTCCGGCCGCGATCGCCGCGTCCAGCCGGGCCACCGTCACCTCGGTGACGACCTGTCCCAGGTCGACCGGGACGGTGGCCACCGTCGCGTCCCGGGCCGTCGTATAGGCGAGCAACCCGTCGATCAGACCTCGCATCCGCCGGGCCGCCCGGTGCACGCGGGCCAGGCCGTCCCGGGCGTCCTCGGCCTCCGGCGAGTCCGGCAGCAGGCGGAGCGACTCACCGGCGAAATCGCTCCAGCCCTCGATCGTGGTGACCGGGTTGAGCAGGTCGTGCGCGACCACCCCGGCGAAGTTGGTGAGCTCGTCCCGGTGCCGCCGCTCGGCCGTGGCGTCGTGGAAGAGGATCACGGCGCTGCGCCGGCCGGAGCGGTCGAGCAGCGTGGTGGCCCGGACGCTGATCACCCGGCCCTCCGGCACCTCCCGGTTGCGGACGAGGATCTGCACGTCCTGGAGCTGCTCGCCGGCCAGCGCGCGGGCATGCGGCATCTCGGCCTCGCCGAGCGGGGTGCCGTCCAGGTGGAAGAAGCTGTAGTGCTCGCCGAGCAGGCGGACCGCGGCCGGGTTCCGCAGCGTCACCGTGCCCTGGTCGTCGATCACGGCGAGGCCGTCGGCGGTCGAGTCGATGATCGCCCGGAACAGCTCGGCGCGCTCGGCGGCCTGCTGCCGCTGCTCCTCCAGTTCGGCCCGTTCGGCGGCGAGCTCGCCGAGCAGGGTGGCCCGCTCGTCGCGGCCGAGGGCCAGGGAGAGGGCGATCACCGCGCTCACCGTGACGAAGAGCTGGGCCACGACGGCCCGGGCGGCGTTGTCGCCGATGTCCGCGAAGGGGCCGACGTCGTCCAGGGTGAAGAGCACCACGATGGCGCCGGCGAGCAGGTTGTGCACCGCCACGAACGAGGTCGCCAGCCGGGCGCCGGCCCAGACCGTGACGCCCATCAGCAGGAACGCGAGCGGGAGGCCGTGGCTGAACGAGAAGCCGGCCAGGTGGCAGGCGGCCGAACAGAGAAGGAAGGCGGCGTACTCGAAGTACCGGGGAGTACGCAGCCTCCGCGGTGACGGGCCGCGGGAGAGGAGCGGCCCGAGGCAGAACCCGGCGGCGCCGACGATCAGGATGCTCGCGGTGTTCCGGCACAGCCACACCGACGCCGACGGCCAGGAGAAGTGGCCGGTCACCAGCCACACCACGGAAGGGCCGACGATCGCGCCGGCGACCGTGGCGCCGAAGGCCGCGGCCAGCAGGGCCCACAGGTCCGGCGGGCTGCGCAGCGGGGCGGTGCCGCCGGCGCCCCAGAGCCCGGGACGCCAGCGGCGGATCAGGCGGACGAAGACGACGGCCTGCGCCAGGTTGGCCGCCACGAAGATCGCCGACATCGCCGGGGTGGCCCCGGTCCGCATGTTCACCGCGATCGTGATCGAAGCGAGCGCCAGGAAGTCCAGCCAGCGCAGCGGCGAATCCCACTGCCTGCTGAACCAGATGGCGGCGATCCCGGCCGCCGGCCAGACCAGGCTCAGGTTCGCGTCGTCCATGACGGTGGCCCGCCCGGCGGCCGTCGCAGCCGCGTACGCCACCGAGAAGATCACGGTGTGCGTCAGCGACCTGCGGTAGGTCATGCGCCCCCGCCCTCTGCGAACCGACTCGTCCTGGGTCTGTTCGGCGGGGGCGGGGACGAACTGAGGGTCAGCTCACGGCGGCCCGGCGTGCCGTGTACTCCGAGCGGCGGTCCTGGCCCGGGTACGGGATCAGGTTGTCCGGCTGTTCCTCGTACGCCGCCTCGGCCCAGCGGCGGCCGCTCTGCTCCAGCGGGTCGGCGTCGTAGACCGAGCGGTTGTGGAACCGCTGACCGTAATCCATCATGCCGTCGACCAGCCGGTCCACGTCCTGCGTGGGCCGTACCACGAGCCGCATGAACTGGCTGGTCATGCCGAGCTTGTTGCCGCACTCCCGGGTCATGATGCCGTGGTTGGCGACCAGGAAGTCGCGCAGGGCCACACCGGACCACTCGGTCGGCAGCTTCACCAGGAAGAAGTTGCCCTGCGACGGGAAGACGGTCAGGCCGGGGATGCGGCTCAGCTCGCGGGCCATCGAGCGGCGGTCACGGCTGAGCAGGCGCAGGCTCTCCTCGTACTCCATCTCGTGGTCGGAGATCATGTGAACGACCTTCTCGGCCAGCGAGTTGAGGTTCCACTTCGGCAGCATCTTCGCGATCTTGCCGGCGATCGCGGGATTGGCCAGCATGTATCCGAAGCGGATGCCGTGCAGGCCGAAGTTCTTGCCGAGGCTCTTCAGGACGACGGCGTTCGGCCGGATCACCGCGTCCGGGCCGACCGAGGGGTAACGCTCGGCGTCCGAGAAGTCGATGAACGACTCGTCGACGACGACCAGGTCGAGGTCGCTGAGCGCGTCCATGAACCGGATGACGTCACGCCGGGGGAGGTAGTTGCCGTCCGGGTTGTTCACGTTGCAGATGACCGCGACCCGGGACTTGCGCTCGCGGATGAACTCGACGTACTCCTCGAGGTCGAGGCGGAAGCCGTCGCGCTCCTGCAGCGGGAACATGTCGACGCGCTTGCCGGTCTCCAGCGGCTGATCGGTCCAGCGGCCGAAGGTCGGGATCGGGATCGCGACGCTCTCCTTGATCAGCAGGTGGTCGATCCAGGTGATCAGCTCGGTGGAGCCGTTCGCCATGGCGACCGTCTGCGGGTGCAGGTTGAGCACGCTCGCCAGCTTCTTGGTGATGGTGGCCGAGTCGCTCGGGTAGTACTTCAGGATGCTCTTCAGCTCCCGGGTCAGCTCGTCGAACATCTCCGGGGTCGGGAAGTACGGGTTGCACGGAATGCAGAAGTCGACGATCTCCGCACCGTCGCCGGCCGCGCGGGCCAGATCGAAGTAGGAAGCGCTGTGTGCTCCCTTGTGCAGGATCGACGTATCGATTCCGGTCCGTGCCACGGTGGTCCTCCTCAGTGCCGGCGCCGCCCCCAACGGACCTGAGTACGGGGCGGGGCGCCGAATCGTTCAGAGGTTCGTTTCACCCCCGCCGGATGAGGCGGCGAAGTCCTTCCGGATCCAGGCTCGGGAATGTTATCCCCGATGCCCTGGAGGACGGCATGACCGGTATGAACGCGCCGCTCGACCCGACGCCGCGCCCCACGGTGAACGGCGGCAAACTCTGGGCGGGCGGCGCGGCGACCGCCGCCGTCGCCGCCCTCATCGCCATCGCCGGCATCCTGCTCGGCCGTGGCCTCTTCGACATCGACGTGCTCGCGCCGAAGGGGCAGGGAACCTGGGGTGACGCCAGCACCGGGTGGTACGCGTTCGGTGCTGCGGTGGCCGCCCTGCTCGCCACCGGGCTGGTGCACGCGCTGATCCTGACCACGCCCCGGCCGATGCGGTTCTTCGGCTGGGTGGTCGGCCTCAGCACGGTCGTGGCGATGCTCGCGCCGTTCGTGACCGACGGCAGCCTCGGCGCGCGGATGTACACGGCCGGGCTGAACTTCGTGCTGGGTATCGCGATCGGCTCGCTGGTGGCCGGCGTCGCCCGGTCCGCGACCATCATGATCCCGCCCCGGCCGGCGCCGAGGACATATCCGCCGCAGTCCTACCCGCCGCAGTACCGGTGAGAGGCGCTGAGTCCATGGCAACGATGACGACGCCCCCCGAGGCCCCGGCCTTCCACGTCCTGTCCATCCCGGAGGCCCTCGAACGCGAGCAGGTCGACCAGCAGCGCGGTCTCGCCGCGCAGGAGGTGACGAGCCGGCGCGAGAGGTACGGCCCGAACAAGTTCACCGAGGCCAAGAAGGAGCCCCGGTGGAAGGCCTTCGTCAGGCAGTACGCGGATCCGATGCAGATCGTCCTGCTCTGCGCCGGCCTGGGCAGCCTCTACCCGCTCAAGCAGTGGGGCACCGGCATCCTGCTGATCGTCCTGACGCTGATCAACGCGGTCCTCGGCCTGCGCCAGGAGGGCAAGGCCGCCGCGGCGATCGACGCACTTCAAAAAATGATGATCATCAAGGCCCGGGTACGCCGGGACGGCTCACTCACCGAGCTGCCCGCCGAAGAGCTGGTGCCCGGTGACGTCGTCCTCCTGGAGGCGGGTGACGTGGTGCCCGCCGACGGCCGGCTGCTGCGGGCCGCCACGCTGGAGATCGACGAGTCGGCGCTGACCGGCGAGAGCCTGCCGGTGGCGAAGGACATCGCCCCGGTGACCGGCGAGGACACCCCGCTCGGCGACCGCTCCGACATGGCCTACATGAACACCAACGTCACCCGGGGCGCCGGCGAGCTGCTGGTCACCGCGATCGGCATGTCCACCGAGGTCGGCCGGATCTCCGGGATGCTGCAGACCGAGAAGGACGCGGACACCCCGCTCACCCGGCAGCTGAGCAAGCTCACCAACCAGATCCTGGTGATCGCCGGCATCGCGCTGCTCGCCTCGGTGATCATCAACCTGGCCCGGGGCAACGAATTCAACGTGGTCTTCACGGCGGCCGTGGCGTTCGCGGTCTCGGCCATCCCGACCGGTCTGCCGGCCGTGGTCACCACGATCCTGTCGCTCGGCACCCAGCTGCTGGCCAAGGCGAACGCGATCGTGAAACGGCTGCGGTCGACCGAGACGCTCGGCTCCACCTCGGCGATCAACTCGGACAAGACCGGCACGCTGACGCTGAACCAGATGACCGCGACCGAGATGACCATCCCGGGGCGGCGGTACACGATCTCCGGGAGCGGTTACTCCACCACCGGCACGATCAAGCGGGTGGCCGGGCAGCCGGACGTGCCGCTCGAGGACTTCCTGCTGCCGATGACGCTCGCCTCGGACGCGGTGGTGAACGACGGCACGATGATCGGCGACCCGACCGAGGGCGCTCTCGTGGTGCTCGCCGAGAAGGGCGGGCTGGACGCCGTCGCGACCCGGGAGAAGTACCCGCGGGTCGCCGAGCTGCCGTTCGACGCGGCGTACAAGATGATGGCGACGTTCCACCGGATGACCGACGGCCAGGGGCGCGAGGTCGTCCGCTGCTTCGTCAAGGGCGCGCCGGACCAGCTGCTGGCGCGGGCCGCGTACGCCCCGGCGCCCGAGGACCTGTCGCTCATCCCGGTCGACGACGCCTTCCGCGAGCGTTACCTGGCGGAGAACACCCGGCTGGCCGAGCAGGGCCTGCGGGTCATGGCGACCGGCCGCAAGGACTTCGACCCGGCGACCTTCGATCCGGCTGCCGACCTGCTACCCCTGCTCGACGGGATGACCGTGCTGGCCCTGGTCGGCATCGTCGACCCGCCACGCCCGCAGGCCCGGGCCGCGATCGCGGAGGCGCACTCGGCCGGCATCGAGGTCCGCATGATCACCGGCGACCACGCGGTGACCGCCGCGGCGATCGCCGGGAAGCTGGGCATCCGGGGCCGGGCCATCACCGGGGCCGAGTTCGGCGCGATGAGCGACGAGGAGGCGGACCGGGAGATCGACGGCATCGGGGTGATCGCCCGGGTCACGCCCGAGCACAAGGTCCGCCTCGTCGAGGTGCTCAAGCGCAAGGGCCACATCGTCGCGATGACCGGCGACGGGGTGAACGACGCCCCGGCGCTGAAGAAGGCCGACATCGGCATCGCCATGGGTATCACCGGCACCGAGGTCAGCAAAGAGGCCGCCGCGATGATCCTCACCGACGACGACTTCGCCACCATCGTCAAGGCCGTCGAGCTGGGCCGGTCGCTCTACGCGAACCTGAAGAAGTACATCTTCTTCCAGATGGGCGTGCTGGTCGGCATGATCGTCACGTTCCTCGCGTCGAGCATCCTCAACATCGCGTCCGGTGTGCCGTTCGTGCCGTTGCAGAGCCTCTGGCTGAACTTCACCACCCAGGTCTTCCAGTCGGTGGGTCTCGGGTACGGCAAGGCCGACCCGGACATCATGAAGAACAGACCGCGGCGCTCGGACGAGCCGCTGCTGAGCCGTCCGTCGCTCTACTGGCTCAGCACCCTCGGCCTGGTGATGGCCGCGGCTACCCTGCTGGTCATCTGGTGGGGCGACAACTCGTGGGACGTGGACACCGGCCGTACGCTCGGCCTCACCGCGTTCTCGATCGCGAACCTGGCCTTCTCGCTGACCGTCCGCAGTGATCTGCGATCGGTGTTCAGCCTGGAGACGTTCGACGACCGGCGCTTCCTGATCACCAGCGCGATGTCGGCCGCCGCGATCGTGCTGGCCACCGAGTTCGGCCTGTTCCAGAAGATCCTGCACACCACCAGCCTGGACGTCGGTCAATGGCTGATCTGCCTGATCGCCGGCGCGATCGTGATCCTGCCGACCGAGATCCGCAAGGCGGTCCTGCGGCGGAGGGTCGCGGTTGGGCAAGCGACGACTGTGGGGAGCGCGCGATGAACCTGCCAGGGCTGAAGGCGTTCGGTGACCTTGCACTGGGCGCCGCCTTCCGGGCCCGGGAAGGCACCACCGAGGCGGTGGAGAAGATCCGTACCGTCGAGCCGCCGGAGAACGGCCTGCTGGGCAAGGCCGGCGAACTGCGCGCCCAGGCCGGTGAGCTGCGCGGCAGGGCGCAGGAACGGGTCGTCGAACTGGCGGCGCAGCTGGAGGAGCTGCGCCGGCGCGGCGAGACCGAACGGCAGCGCGGCCAGAGTCAGCTGGCCGAGGCGATGGACGCCGCGGTGACCAGGATGGCCACCTCGGCGCTGGTCAACCGGATCGTGGACTTCCAGGTGGACCGGATCCTCGGCACGCTGGCGAAGGAGCCGGACCGGATCCAGGGGCTGGTCCGCGGCCAGCGAGACACCGTGGTCGGCGAGATGGTCGGCCGGGTGCGCAGCGGCGCGGCGGCCGGTGACGCGGCGGTGGACCGGCTCACCCTGCGGATGAGCCGTCGTGACGGTGCCGCCGAGACGCCATGACAGCTCTGCCCGAGACGCCCGGCGCCCATCCGGACGGCGCCGGGCAGATGGTCAACGGCGTCGTCGCGTACAAGTCCGGCACGAATCTCGTCAAACAGGGGAACGAGGAGGCCGGCGTGACCCAGTCCCGGGTGATCCAGACGGGTGAGTACGCAGGGCTGGTCAGCCGGGCACTGGCCTACGGGGCCGACGCGTTCTTCGTCGCGCTGCTGACCGGAGGGTCGGTCACCGTCTTCGCGATGATCGCCTCGGTGGTGGGCGGATGGGCGGGCGAGCTCGGTCACCTCATCTCCTCGTCGTACCTGATCTTCCTGCCGTCGATCATGGCGGTGTACTGCGCGCTCTTCTGGCTGCTCGCCGGGCGCACCCCGGGGATGGCGGTGCTCGGCCTGCGGGTGATCCGCGTCGACGGATCGCGGATCCACTGGTTCGCCGCGCTGGTCCGCGCCCTGCTGCTGGCCTATTTCCCGATCGGCGCGCTCTGGCTGGTCGTGAACCGCCGGCACCAGGGCCTGCCCGATCTGGTGGCCGGCACCACGGTCATCCGGGTCCCTGTCACCCCGCCGGGATGAGGCCGCTCCCACCGGGCGGATCGCACGCTGATCACGTGCTCACGATGGGTGTCGAAGAAGAGTTCCTGCTGCTGGAGCCCGATGGGGCGGTCGCGCCGAAGGCATCCGAGGTGGTCCGCCGGATGGACGCGGACGACCGGGTGAAGCCGGAGTACATGGCCTATCAGGTGGAGACGACGACCTCGATCCACACCGGCCTGGACGATCTGCGGCGCGAGCTGGCCGGGCTGCGGCTGACGACGGCGGAGGCCGCCGAGCGATCCGGGACCTATCTGGTCGCGAGCGGTGCGGTGCCGCTGCCGGCCGGGCCGGTCGACGCGCTCAGCGGGCACGGCCGATACCGCGAGATGGCTCGCCGTTTCCCGGACGCGACCGAGGCGGGCGCCTGCTGCGGCTGCCACGTCCACATCGGCGTACCGGACCGGGAGCTGGCCACCGCGGTGCTGACCCGGCTGCGCCCCTGGCTACCGGCCCTGCTGGCGCTCACCGTGAACTCGCCGGTCGCGGGAGCGAGCGACACCGGCTGGCAGAGCTACCGCTATCCGACCCAGATGAGCTGGCCGACGTTCCGGCCGCCGTCGATCTGGCCGAGCGCGGAACGCTACGACCAGGAGGTCAGCGAGCTGATCGAGGCGGGCACGGCCGTCGACGTCGCAGGGGTGCACTTCATGGCCCGGCTCTCGGCCCGGTTCCCGACGATCGAGATCCGGATCGCGGACACCGGCCTGGCGGTCGCCGACACGGTGCTCTTCGCCGGCGTGACGCGGGCTCTGGTCGCCGCCCTGATCGAGGACGTGAAGCAGCACGTCAAGGTGCTGCCGCCACCCGGGCACCAGGTGAGCGAGCAGCTGCTGGCCGCGGCCCGGGGCGCCGATCCGGTGGGTGAGGGCGGCGACCGGCTGCTTGCCAAGATCACTCCGCAGCTGGACGCCCTGGGCGACACCGGTGAGATCTACGCGGGCTTCGAGCGCCTGCGGCGCGAGGGCACCGGCGCGGCGCGCCAGCTGCGGCTCTGGCAGAGGTACGGCCCGACCAGTGGTTTCATCGGCGCTCTCGCCGAGGAGACGGCGCCCGCGGTCCTCCTGCACTGACTGCACCGATGGCCGGCCACTTCGTTGTGGCCGGCCATCTCGTTGTGGCTTCTCTATGAGTTGAGGATGCGGGCCTTCTGCGCCTCGAACTCGGCGTCGGTCAGCACACCCTGCGTCTTCAGCTCACCGAGCTTCTGCAGCTGCTCGATCTTCGCGGCCATCGGATCCGCCGCCGGGGCGGCCGGAACCGGGGCGGCCACGTAGACCTGCTGCGGCTGCTGTGGTTGCTGCTGCTGGTACTGCTGATCGTCGTACTGCTGGCGCATGTCCTCCTCGTCGGCCTGCCGTTGCCACCGGCCGGCCTGGCGGCGGGAGACGCGGTTCGAGACGGCGGTCGCCGTGCCGGCGATCACCGCGGTCCGGGCCATACCTCGCAGAAGTCCAGGCATGTCGATCACCGTCCTCCGAGCTGGGAGACGGCCGGCACGAACGCCGACTCGGTCTCGTCCAATGCCGCGATCAGGGCCTGCACCGGGATCCGGCCGCCGGCCACCAGCTGCGCGCCGTTCTGCCGCAGCTTGACGGCGAGCGGGGCCGCCCAGGTGTTCTCGTAGACCAGCAGCACCGCTGCCGATCCGGCGGTGAGCACCTCGCCCGCCTCCCGCAGATCGTCGCCGCCGAGCATTCCCGAGGCGGCGCCGTGGAACGCCCCCAGCTCGGCGAAGTCGAGGTCACGCCCCTCGATCGCGGTGACCGTGCCGTCCAGGTTCTTGCGGACGAACGCGATGTCGAGCACCCGGATGATGTGCCGGTCCACCAGGTCGAGCAGCAGCGGGAAGGCGTCACCCTTCAGGCTGCCGTCGGGGAACTCCACGCACAGATAGTCGATGGGACCCATCTCCAGAAGTTCGTCAGGCATCGATACTCCTTTTCGCTTGCTCGTCAGATCGTCGTGCCGGTCAGGACTCGGCAGTGCCCGGGCGCACCGGAGATGTGGGTGAGCGCCACGATGTTTCCCCGGGACGCCGCCACCGGGCCCGCCAGGTCGCGGACCCAGCGGTGTTCCAGCAGCACGGCCAGGGCGTCGGTCTCGTCGTCCAACAGCTCCGCCACCTCACGGATGTCCGATTCGGTGATCAACCCGGTCGCCAGCCGGGCCAGCCGTGTCCGGTCGCCGCGCAGTCCCACGAGCTGGCTCAGCTCCACGGAGTACGCGCCGCCGGCCGCATTCGTACGGACGACCAGGGCGTCGACCACGCGCATCTCCCCGGCCGCGGCCAGCCGGTTGAGAGTCGCGCGGACACCCTCGCTCAACTGGTCGGCGGGGAAGGACAACACCATCAGTTCCAGCGGCCCGAATGCCATTGCCTCAGCCTGCGCGAACGGCGGCGCGCCCTCCTCACCCGTCGCGGATGAAAGCGCCTGCCCGAATTCTCTCTCCGGCGGACCCCGGACGGGTTCATCCGTGGTGGGTGAGGTGAGCGGGCGGCGGGTCCGGGAGCGTCGTCGGCAGTCGGCGAGCGTGCCAGTGGTCCCGCGCGATCCGGCGCCTCGCCGGCGCCTTTCGAACCCTTCGAGGAGGGGCCGCCATGACGCTCCCGGTCGATCGACCCGATACCAGCATCCCGAACGGTCCCCGCGCCCCGGACGAGGTCACCGACGAGCTTCCGGTGCAGACTCCGGACGACGGTGCTCCCGGCGTACCGGAAAGTGACGAGGTCTCGCGCCTCAAGGCCGAACTGGCCGACCTGCGCGCCCGATTGGACGAACGCCCCCGGCGGCGGCCGATGGCCCGGACCATCCGCTCGGGCCTCGCCGCAGTGCTCGTCGTGCTGGCCGCCTTCTGCCTGGTGACCAGCGTGGTGGGGCTGTGGGCGGCGCGGACGACGCTGAACACCGACCGCTGGGTGGCGACGGTGGCGCCGCTGCCGGCGGACCCCCAGGTCAACGCGGCCGTCGCGGAATACGCCACCACCCAGCTCTTCACCGTGATCAACGTGCAGGAGCGGCTGCAGCAGGTGTTGCCCCCGCAGGCGGCCTTCGTGGCCGGGCCGATCGCCGGTCAGCTGCGCGAGCAGGTCCACAAGACCGTCGAGAACGTGCTGGGCAGTGAACGTTTCCAGGCCATCTGGGTCTCGCTCAACCAGCAGCTGCACCAGCGGGCCATCGCCGTGCTGGAGGGTCGCAGCGAGGTGGTGACCACGACCTCGGACAGCGTGCAGATCGACCTGCTGCCACTGATCAATCAGGTGTTGCGGGAGCTCAGCGCGCAGTTGCCGACGCTGTTCGGCAAAACGATCACCCTGCCCGACCTCAGCAGCGGGGAGATCCCGGCCAATCTGCGGCTGCGGATCGAGGAGGCCGTCGGGGTGACGCTGCCCGCCAACTTCGCCCAGTTCACGGTCTACGATTCCGGTCAGTTGTACGAGGCCCAGCAGGCGGTCGTAGCGGCGAAACGCTACCTCGTGGCGTTCGTGGCGCTGACCGTGGTGCTGCTGCTCGCCGCGTTCGCGATCTCCCCGCGGCGTCGGCGGACCATGGTCCAGCTCGGCGTCTGGCTGGTGATCGCCGCGGTGGCGGTGACGGTCGTGCTCCGGGCGGTGAAGCGCGAGATCCTCGACGCCGTGCCCGAGGGCGTCTACCGATCCGGTGTCGACGCCACGGTCACGACGGTGTTCAGCGTGCTCCGCGAGCGCGGCGTGCAGATCATCGTGATCGGGGTGGTGCTCGCGCTGATCGGCTACCTGGCCGGCCCGGGACGGTTCCCGGTGTGGCTGCGCGGCCAGGTGCGGCGCGGCGCCGTGGCGGCCGGGCACGGCACGGTCGCCGGCGCCCGCATCGTGGGGGCGAAGGGCCCGGGCTTCGTGGCTCGAAACCTCGACCCGGTGCGGATCGGCGGCGTGATCGTGGCGGTGCTGGCGGCGCTGATCTGGTCGTCCTGGACCGGCCTCTTCGTCATCGTGATCCTGCTGGCGGCCTTCGAGGTGGCGGTGACGCTGCTGGCTCGCCAGTACCGCTCGGTCGAGGCGACCGCGGTGTAGGACTCATGAAGAAGGCCCCTGCCTCGGCAGGGGCCTTCTTCTCGTGGTGTGTCAGAGACCGGGCTGGCTGGACAGGCGACCCTCCTCGATCGCCGCCACGAACGCCGCGTGGTCGGTCTCGGACTGGTCCGCGTAGAGCTCGGCGAACTCCACCAGGGCCTCGTCGAACTTCTCACTGGAACCGAGGTAGGACGCGATCGCGATCCGGTCACCGCAGCGGGCGTGCGCCCGGGCCAGCGTCCACGCGCAGAGGCCGCCGTAGACCCGCATGCCGGTCGGGTCCATCTCTTCGACGACCGCCCCGCCCTTCCAGTCGCGCAACTGCCGCACGTAGAAGTCGCGGGTCTTGCCGTCGAAGCCGGGAACGGTGTGCCAGCCCAGGAAGATGTCGCTGGCCGCCTGCATGAGCCGCTGGCCGTCGACGACCCGGCGGCCCTCCGGGATCGTCGAGGGGACGTCGTCCGGCGCCAGCACCGAACGTCCCGCCTCCTTCACCTGGAGCAGCAGCGGATCCTCGTCGTCCCGGCCGGTCAGCAGCACGATCCAGCAGCGGGTGCCGACGCTTCCGACGCCGACCACCTTGCGGGCCAGGTCGACGAAGCGGAACGCGTCGAAGAGCCGTTTCCGGTCCTCGGCGAGGCTGTCCCGGAAGCCGTCGAGCAGCACGTGGATCTGGCTCTCCAGCTGTTTGCGGCCGATGTCCGGCAGCAGGTCCTGCACCGGGACCAGCAGCGGCGGGTCGGCCACGATGCGCCGCTCCCCGTCGACCAGGCCGGTCAGTTTCCGGTACGCCTGGAGGCTGGTCCGGGTCCGCGCCTTCGCGCCGGCCTTGTCCAGCCGGGCCAGCCGGCTCTTGCCGATCTGCTCGCCGAACTGCCGGCGCAGTTCCTCCACGTCGACGCTCGCGTACCAGAGGTCCAGTTCGCGCATCTCCGCGAAGGAGGCCATCGCCTCCCGGTACCGCCGGCCGGCGAACCGGACCGCCGCGGCCCGGTCCTTGCGCTTGAAGCCGTTCGCCCGGCCGGCCAGCGCGATGCTGGCGGCCAGGCGTTTGACGTCCCACTCGAACGGCCCGGTGTAGGTCTCGTCGAAGTCGTTCAGGTCGAAGACGAGCCGGCGTTCCGGCGACGCGTACACCCCGAAGTTGAACAGGTGCGCGTCGCCGCAGAGCTGGGTGATCAGCCCGGAGTGGGGCACCGCCGCGAGGTCCGCGGCCATCACGCCGGCCGAGCCGCGCAGGAACGTCAGCGGCGAGACCGCCATCCGGGAGTGCCGGATCGGCAGCAGCTCCGGAACACGGTCCACCTCGTCCGCGGTGAGCATCTCGATCGGGTCGGCGCGGCTCTGAGCGGGAGCCCAGGAGGAGTGCCCGGTGAGAGGCGCGGCCTTGCGGGCCGCGCGGCCGTCTGCCGCGCGTTCCGCAGGGCTTCTCTTTCCGTCGGTACGGGTGGTCATGGCGTGTGATCACCGAACGTCTGCATGAGGATCTCCTCCTCGCCGGTGGTCAGGTTCGTCGCGATGAGCTGGCTGTGCAGCCCGTGGAACCGCTCGCCGAGCCGGTCCAGGTTGCCGTGGTCGGTGACCAGGAACAGCGCGGACGTGCCCTCGGTGATCTGGGTTCGGATGCGTTCCAGCTCGTCGCGGCCGATGCCGGTGCCCTTCAGCGTCTTGTCGAGCGCTCCGATGCCGGCGCCCAGCACACCGCCGACGACCGGCACGAGGAAGAGACTGCCCAGCACGATGCCCCAGAAGGCGCCCCAGCCGACGTGCTTGTACGTGCTGGAGTGCTCGTGCTTGGTCTCCGGCTTCTCGGCGCCCTTCGGCCAGGTGACGACCGCGTAGTCGACGATCTTCACGAGGCCGTCGTCGGCGGCGTGGTGCAGGATGCTGGACATCTGTTCCGCACGGTTCGGGTCGTCGAACTTCCATACCGTGAACGTGGTCATGACTGACTCCTCGCGGGTTCTTCATCTGGGGCGGGTTCGTCGTCGATCTCTGGGGGAGCCTCTTCGGTGGGTTCCTTCGTTGCCGGAGGGTCGCTGGACAACAGGGCGTTCATCCATCGGGTGGTCGGGTCGATGTCGACGAGCAGACCCTTGGCGAGCAGCGTCAGCGGGATCGCCAGCAGCGCGCCGAGCCCGCCCAGGACCCAGGCCCAGAAGATCAGGGAGAGGAAGGAGACCGTGGCGGAGAGCCCGACCGCGTTGCCGACGATCTTCGGCTGGATCACCGACTGGATCACGAAGTTGACCACGCAGTAGAGCAGGACCACGGTCAGCATCAGCTCCGGCCCGCCCTGGAGCAGACCGAGGAGAGCGGGCGGGATGAGCCCGATCACGAAGCCGATGTTGGGGATGTAGTTGGTGATGAAGGAGAGCAGACCCCAGAGCAGCGGCAGCGGCACACCGAGTGCCCAGAGCATCCCGGCGTCGATGACCGCCACGATGAGGCCGAAGACCGTCGACACCCACAGGTACTGCCGGGTGCCCTGGGCGAACGAGCGCAGCGCGCCGACCACCTGCGGTCGCTCGCCGGTGGTGGCGAGCAGCCGCTGCGGGAACGCCACCGTGTCCAGGCACATGAAGAGCAGGACCGCCAGCAGGAAGATCGTGCTGGACAGGGTGCCGGCGAGGCCGCCGACCAGCCCTTCGATGAGCGCGACGACGGTGTGCGGGTCGGCGCCCGCCACCGCGTCCTGGAGTTGCTGGGTGCTGATCCCGAGCCCGTCGAGCCCGCTGACGATCTGATCGCGGAGCTGGGCGAACTGCGGGGCGTACTTGGGCATCAGATTGATCAGCTGGGCCACCGACACGGCCAGGGCCGCGCCGAGACCGAGCAGGATCGCGTAGACCACGACGACCATCGCGGTCACCGCGACCCAGACCGGTGCGCCTTTGCGGCGCAACCAGCTGGTGATCGGGCTGACCGTGACCGTGAGCATCAGAGCCAGGAAGACCGGCCCGATCAGGCCGGCGACCCCGCGCATCCCGGCCACCACGACCACCATGCAGGCCATGCCGAGCAGCACGAGGACGCCGCGGGGAAGGACCGTCTGCTGCGAAACGGTCCCACCCGGCTCGGCGTCAGTACCTGACCTCACGGCCGTGGGCGGTGAGGGCGTAGATGACCAGGACGTCCAGGGCGATCACGATGGTGGACCAGATCGGGTACGCCGGCAGGAACGCCAGGTTGGCCAGGGCGCTGAAGACCGCGATGATCACACCGACCACGCGGGCCCAGGTCTGTCCGTAGAGGATGCCGAAACCGGTGCCGAGCGTGATCGCGCCGAGGATCAGGTACGTCCAGCCCCAGGCGCTGAAGTCCATCGGGATGACCAGCCCGGCGTCGGTGGTCAGGTAGAAGTCGTCGCGGAAGAGGGCGACGAGGCCCTCCACGATCTGGAAGCCGCCCAGCATCAACAGCATGACGCCGGCGAACACCACCATCCCGACCCAGCCGGTGGGCTGCGGGCGGCCGGTGGTGTACGGCGGGTCGTCGTACGACGGCTTGGAACTTGTGTCAGTCATGCTCGGTATCTCCTCAGTCGGATTGGGAGTTGACGCGGTTCAGGCAGACCACCTGGAGGCCGGATCGGTCCAGGCTGGTGAGCAGACGTTCCAGATCGTCGTCGGAGAGCCGGCCGCGGATGGTGCTCTGCGACGGCAGCGTCCGGCAGCGCAGATCACTGAAAACCTTCCGCAGCAAGGGGCCCAGGAACCCGCGAACCCGGATCTCGTAATGCTCAGCCATCACCTACTCCTCTGTCGGCGCTGGCTTCTGAGCGTGGTCGCGGGACACCCGCCCGTGCCTCGTCCGTAAGGGATGAACGGCACGTGACTCACCCGCCGGAGGGCCGCCGGATGAGGCCGGACGGTCATGGAAGTCATCCGTCTGGAATGAGGGAAGCCGATGTCTCCCGTATTTCACTGTTCCGCAGACGCCGTGCCGCGCCGCGGCGGCACGACACGAGAGGAGAACGTAATGGCAACTCTGGTGGCCATCGGGTATTCCGACGAGACCACGGCGACGGCGGCGTCGCTGGAGGCCGACAGGCTGGCGAAGGACCTGATCATCCAGCCGGACGCCATCGCCACGATCATCCGGGACCGCGAGGGCAAGTACCACGTCACGACGAACCACCACGCGGTGGCCGGCGGCACGACGTGGGGCATGTTCTGGGGCCTGCTCTTCGGCATGCTCTTCTTCATCCCGGTCCTGGGCATGGCGGTCGGCGCCGGCCTCGGCGCCCTGACCGGCAAGCTGACGAAGAACGCCATCAACAAGGAGTTCCAGCAGCGCATCCGCGACGAGCTCCAGCCGGGCACGTCGGCTCTCTTCCTGGTGATCGAGGCGTCCACTCCGGACAAGGCGGTCGAGGCGCTGAGCAAGTTCGGCGGCACCGTCCTCAAGTCCAACCTCTCCAAGGAGACCGAGCAGGAGCTGCAGGACGCTCTGCACGGTGGCGAGCAGCGGTAACGTTCGATCGAGATCCGGACGCCGCCCGGGCAACCGGGCGGCGTTCCACGTATTCAGGGGGGCCTGATGGCAGCGGCGGACTGGATTCCGGGATTGCGGGCGGCCGCCGAGTACAAGCCGGCCTGGCTGCCCAAGGACGTGGTGGCCGGCATCGTGCTGACCACGCTCCTGGTGCCGCAGGGCATGGCATATGCCGAGCTGGCCGGCCTGCCCGCGATCACCGGCCTCTACACGACGATCCTGTGCCTGCTCGCGTACGCGCTCTTCGGCCCGTCCCGGGTCCTGGTCCTCGGACCGGACTCGTCACTCGGCCCGATGATCGCCGCGGTGATCATCCCGATCGTCGCCTCGGACGGCGATCCGGCCAAGGCGGTCGCGCTCGCCTCGATGCTCGGCCTGCTGGTCGGCCTCTTCATGACGGCGGCCGGCGCGCTCAAGCTCGGTTTCATCGCCGATCTGCTGTCCCATCCCACCCAGCTCGGCTACGTCAACGGCCTGGCGCTGACCATCCTGATCGGGCAGCTGCCCAAGCTGTTCGGCTTCTCGGTCGACGGCGACGGCCTGATCGCCGAGGCGACCGCGTTCGCCGAGGGCGTCGTGAACGGCGAGACCGTCCCGGCCGCCCTCGCCGTCGGTGTCGCCGGCCTGCTGGTCATCCTGTTGCTGCAGCGCTTCCTGCCGAAGGTTCCGGGCATTCTGATCGCGGTCCTCGGCGGCATCCTGGCGGTGACCTTCCTCGGCCTCACCGACGACGGCGTCGACGTGGTCGGGCCGCTGCCGCAGGGCTTCCCGCCGTTCACGATCCCGCACATCTCCTGGTCCGACCTGGGGCTGCTGGCCGCCGGCGCGCTCGGCATCACCCTCGTCTCGGTGACCGACACCATCTCCACGGCCTCGGCCTTCGCCGAGCGCACCGGCCAGGAGGTGCGCGGCAACCAGGAGATGATCGGCATCGGCGCGGCGAACGTCGCCGCCGGTCTCTTCCAGGGGTTCCCGGTCAGCACGAGCGGCTCGCGTACCGCTGTGGCCTTCACCGCCGGCGCCCGCAGCCAGCTCACCGGCGTGGTCGGCGCCGGCGCCATCACCCTGATGCTCGTCTTCGTGCCCGGCCTGCTGAAGAACCTGCCGCAGCCGATGCTCGCGGCAGTGGTGATCGCGGCCTCGCTCTCCCTCGCCGATCTGGGCGGCCTGCGGCGGCTGTGGCAGCAGCGGCGCACCGAGTTCACGCTGGCGATGGCGGCGTTCCTCGGTGTCGCGCTGCTCGGCGTGCTGCCCGGCATCGCGGTCGCGGTGGCGCTCTCCGTCCTCAACGTGTTCCGCCGGCTGTGGTGGCCGTACCGGGCGGTGCTGGGCCGCGCCGACGGGGTGGCCGGCTACCACGACACCCGGGAGTACCCGCAGGCCGAACTGATCCCCGGTCTCGTGATGTTCCGCTTCGACGCGCCGCTGATCTTCGCGAACGCCCGCAGCTTCCGGGAGGAGATCCGGCATCTGGCACACGGCGATCCGGCTCCACGGTGGATCCTGGTGGCCGCCGAGCCGATCACCGACGTCGACACCACCGCCGCGGACATGCTCGAGGACCTCGACGAGGAGCTGAACCAGGAAGGGATCTCCCTGGTCTTCGCGGAGATGAAGAGTCCCGTCCGGGAGAAGATCAACAGGTACGGGCTGACCCGCACGATCGATCCGGCGCACTTCTATCCGACGATCGAGGAGGCCGTCGCGGCGTACCGCATGATTTCATCCGTGCCGGGGGAACCCGCTCCGTGACGGCGCGGCGACTCTGGCGGCATGGCCATGGACAAGGAAGTCGGCGCTGAACAGCGGCGCCTGAACGACGCCGATACGGCCGCGGTGCCCTGGCGGCGGTGGGGGCCGTACGTCAGCGACCGGCAGTGGGGAACGGTCCGCGAGGACTACAGCAAGGACCAGGACGCCTGGCACTACCTGAGCCACGACCAGTCGCGCTCGCGGGCGTACCGCTGGGGTGAGGACGGCATCGCCGGGTTCTGCGACGACCAGCAGTCGGTGTGCCTGGCCGTGGCGCTCTGGAACGGGCGGGATCCGATCCTCAAGGAGCGGTACTTCGGGCTGACGAACACCGAGGGCAACCACGGCGAGGACGCCAAGGAGTACTGGTTCTACGTCGACGCCACGCCCACGCACTCGTACCAGAAACTGGTCTACAAGTACCCGCAGCGGGAGTTCCCCTACAACGACCTGGTCGCCACCAACGGCGCACGAGGGCGCGAGGACTTCGAGTACGAGCTGCTGGACACCGGGATCTTCGCGGAGGACCGCTACTTCGACGTGGTGGTGGAGTACGCGAAGGCCGGGCCGGAGGACGTCCTGGCCCGGATCACCGTCCACAACCGGGGCCCGGAGGCGGCGCCGCTGCGGGTGCTGCCGACCATCTGGTTCCGCAACACCTGGTCGTGGGGCCTGCCGGACCCGGAGCCGCGCCCGATGCTGCGGGCGGTGGACGGCGGCACCGTGGTCGAGGCCACCCACCACCGGACCGGCGTGCGCCGGCTCACCGTCCTCGGCGATCATCCGCTGCTGTTCACCGAGAACGAGTCGGACGGCCGGTACCGCAAGGACGCGTTCCACCGCTACGTGATCGGCGGCGACTCCGACGCGGTGAACCCGGCCCGGACCGGCACGAAGGCCGCCGCCGACGTAGCGCTCGACGTTCCGGCCGGCGGCTCGGCGGTGATCCACCTGCGGTTCAGCGACCAGGAGGACGCGACCCTCACCGCGGCGGAGGCGGACGCGCTCTTCGCCACCCGGATCGCCGAGGCCGACGAGTTCTACACCGGGTGCTTCGCGCCGACGCTCAGCGCCGAGGAGCGGCAGGTGGCCCGGCAGGCGATGGCCGGCATGCTCTGGAGCAAGCAGTACTTCGGCTACGACGTGGAACGGTGGCTCACCGAGCACGGCCGGGATCCGCTGCAGGCCCGCGATCTGCGCAACGGCGACTGGTTCCACATGATCTGCCACGACGTGATCTCGATGCCGGACAAGTGGGAGTACCCCTGGTTCGCCGCCTGGGACCTGGCGTTCCACACGATCGCGCTGGGCCTCGTCGACCTCGGGTTCGCCAAGCAGCAGCTCGATCTGCTGCTGAGCCGGCGGTACCTGCATCCGAGCGGGCAGATCCCGGCGTACGAGTGGAACTTCAGCGACGTCAACCCGCCGGTGCACGCGTGGGCCGTGAACCTCGTCTACGACCTGGACAAGGCGCGTAACGGCGTCGGCGACCACGCCTGGCTGGAGTCGGTCTTCCACAAGCTGGCGAAGAACTTCACCTGGTGGGTCAACCGCAAGGACCACGACGGCAACAACGTCTTCCAGGGCGGGTTCCTCGGCCTCGACAACATCGGCGTCTTCGACCGCAGCGCGCCGCTGCCCACCGGCGGCTACCTGGATCAGGCGGACGGCACGGCCTGGATGGCGCTCTACTGCCAGAGCATGCTGCGGATCGCCCTGGAACTGGCCGAGACCGACCCGGTCTACGCCGAGCAGGCGCAGGCGTACTTCGAGCACTTCGCGTGGATCGCGGTGGCGGTGAACCACGAGGCCGGCAGCGCGACCATGTGGGACGAGGACGACGGCTTCTTCTACGACCTGCTGCGGCTGCCGGACGGCACCTCGCAGCGGCTGCGGGTGCGCTCGCTGGTCGGCCTGCTGCCGCTGGCCGCGGCCACCGTCTACGACCGGTCCCTGATCTCACGGCATCCGGGCCTGCTCGCCGGGATGCGGGACTTCGTCGATCGCCATCCCAGCGTCAGCTCGGTGCTGTCGCGGGGCCGGGTGCAGAGCAACCTGCTCGCGCTCTTCGACGAGGACCGCCTGCGCCGGATCCTGGCCCGGCTGCTCGACGAGGAGGAGTTCCTCAGTCCGTACGGCGTCCGGTCGCTCTCCCGGCACCACCGCGCCCATCCGTTCGCGTTCCAGGTGGGCGATCGGACGTACGAGGTGCGGTATCAGCCCGCCGAGTCGGACAGCGCGATGTTCGGCGGCAACTCGAACTGGCGGGGGCCGATCTGGTTCCCGGCGAACATCCTGATGATCCGGGCCATGCTCAACCTCCACCTCGCGTACGGCGACGAGCTCACCGTCGAGTGCCCGACCGGCTCCGGCAACCGGATGAACCTGTTCGAGGTGGCCCGCGAGATCTCCGAGCGGCAGACCCGGATCTTCCTGCCCGGGCCCGGCGGGCTGCGCCCCTGTTACGGTGGCCAGGCGATCTTCGCCTCCGAGCACTGGCGGGACCTGATCCAGTTCAACGAGTACTTCCACGGCGACAACGGCGCGGGGCTCGGGGCGGCTCACCAGACCGGCTGGACCGGACTCGTCGCGCTCTTCCCCAATGTGTTCGCCGGTCTGTCCGGGTCTGATTTGCTGGACAAGGGTATGGCCGGGATGCTCCACGAGCTCCCGGTCGAGACGACGGAGGAGCAATCATGAGCGGGTGGCCCGCTGCACCGGCGGTCTACGAGATCGACACGTGGCCGTGGCTGACCGGCCTGAGCAAGCGGCTCGGCCGCCCGGTGACCCTCGCCGACGTGCCGGCCGAGATCTGGGACGAGGTGGCCGCGGCCGGCCTCGACGCGGTCTGGCTCATGGGCGTCTGGGAACGCAGCCCGGCCGGCCTGGCCCTGGCGCACGCGAACGAGAACCTGCAGCGGGCGTTCCGGGAGGCGCTGCCGGACTTCACCGAGGACGACGTGGCCGGCTCGCCGTACTGCGTGCGCCGGTACCGGGTGGACGAGCGGCTCGGCGGCCCGGACGGGCTGGCAGCGGCCCGGGCCGAGCTGAACCGGCGCGGGCTGAAGCTGGTGCTCGACTACGTGCCGAACCACACGGCGCCGGACCACCCGGCGACGGTGGAGCATCCGGAGTGGTACGTCCAGGGCACCGAGGAGGACCTCGCGGCCGACCCGGCGGGCTGGTTCACCGCCGGCGGCCGGGTGCTGGCACACGGCAAGGACCCGTACTTCCCGGCCTGGCCGGACGTCGCCCAGCTGAACGCGTTCGCGCCCGGCCTGCGGGAGGCGACCGCGTCCGCGCTGATCGGCATCGGCGAGCAGTGCGACGGGGTGCGCTGCGACATGGCGATGCTGCTGGTCAACGAGATCTTCGCGCGTACCTGGGGCGACCACGCCGGCCCGCCGCCGGCCGGGGAGTTCTGGCCGGAGGTGATCGCCGCGGTCCGTGCCGTCCACCCGGATCTCGTGCTGATCGCCGAGGCGTACTGGGACTGGGAGTGGGGATTGCAGCAGCAGGGCTTCGACTTCTGCTACGACAAGCGGCTCTACGACCGGCTCGCGCACGAGAACGCCGACGCGGTGCGCAAGCACCTCTCCGCCGGGCGGGACTATCAGGACCGGCTGATCCGGTTCCTGGAGAATCACGACGAGCCCCGGGCCGCCGCCACCTTCCCGGACGGCCGCGACCGGGCCGCGGCGACCGTCATCGCCACGGCGCCGGGCGCGATCCTCTGGCACGACGGCCAGTTCGAGGGACGGACGGCACACCTTCCGGTCTTCCTGGCCCGGTACCGGGACGAACCGGCTGATCTTGGATTGCGTGAGTTCTACCACCGTCTGCTCGAGCTGACCGCGCCGCTGCGCCGGGGCGACTGGCGGCTGCTCGACTGCCACGGCTGGCCGGACAACCCGACGCACCACGACGTCCTCGCCTGGGCGTGGCACGAGGGTGACCGTCCCTCGTCCATCGTCGTGATCAACTTCGGCGGGCACTCCTCGCAGGGCCGGGTCGTGCTGCCCTGGCCCGCGCTCGCGGGACAGGCCTGGCGGCTCACCAACCTGCTCGACGGCCGGGTCTTCGAACGCGGCGGTGACGAGCTTGTTTCGAACGGCCTCTACATCGACCTACCGGCATGGGGGGCACACATCCTCAGCGTGGGGTAGCGGGTGAGGCACCGAGGGTCACGATTATCCGATCCGGACGATGCGCGGGTGAGTCACCCGGACGAGTGTGGGTGAGGAGATCGAATAGGGGTCGGCTCTCGGAAGGAAACAACGTGTCCATAGAACTGATCGCGGATGTGCCCGGCGCGTCCGGCTTCGACGCGGACAGTTCGTTACTCGACTCCAAGTTCGCGGTTCCGGCGGCACCGCCTTTCATGGTGGCCCGTCCAGCCCTCATCGCCCGGGTGACCGAAGGCGTGCAGGGTCCGGTCACTCTGGTCACCGGGATGGCCGGCAGCGGCAAGACGCAGCTGCTGGCCTCCTGGGCGACCAGTGGAGCGGTGGACTGGCCGATCGCCTGGATCAGCCTGGAGACCAGTGACGAACAACTACCGGCCTTCTGGACATATGTGATCGAAGGGCTGCGCCGGGCCGGCGTCGCCGTTCCCGCCGTGCCAGGTGGCACGGCCAGCCGGGCGGTCCTCGGCCGCCTGGCCGCCGCGATCGACGAGCAGCCCACCCCGGTGGTGCTGATCCTCGACGGCGTCTCCCAGCTCACTGATCGGGACTGGGCCACCGGCCTGGACTTCCTGCTCAGCCACGTACGTCAACTGCGAGTGGTGCTGGCCGGTCGTTGGGACCCGCCGCTGTCGCTCTACCGATACCGTCTCGCCGGTCAGCTGCGCGAGCTGCGCACCGCCGACCTCGCGTTCACCGCCGCCGAGGCGGCCCGGCTCATGGACCTGCACGGCGTCGAGCTGGGCACCCCCGAGCTCACGCGGCTGCTGGAGCACACCGAGGGCTGGGCGGCCGGCATCCGGCTCTGTGCCTGCGCGCTGCAGGCCAGCCCGGACGCGAAACGCCTCGTCGACACGATCTCGGGGGATGAGTCGACGATCGCTGAGTACTTCGTCGGCGAGGTGCTGCGGCTGCAGGCGCCCGAGGTGCGGCGGTTCCTGCTGGAGACGAGCGTGCTCGACACGTTCAACCCGGCGCTGGCGGCGGCGGTCACCGACCGCACCGACGCGAGCCGTCTGCTCTCCACGCTGACCCGGGAGAACGCGTTCATCCATCCGGTCGGCGACGGGTCCGGGCTCTATCGATACCACCGGCTCTTCGGCGAGCTGCTGCGGGCGCAGCTGGCCTGGGCCGAGCCGGACGAGGTGCCGATCCTGCACTCCCGGGCCGCGGCCTGGCTGGCCGAGCAGGGCCGGCTCGTCGAGGCGGTCGGGCACGCGGCCCAGGCCGCCGACTGGGGGACGGCCGCCACCATGGTGGTCGAGGACTACGCGGTCGGCCGTCTGCTGATCGAGGGCAGCGCGGGCCGGCTCGGCGGTCTCTTCGCCGGCATGCCGGAGCACATCGAGCTGCCGGAAGCGGTGATGGTCCAGGCCGCGATCGCCTTCGGCGACCGGCGACCGGCCAAGGCGGCGGAGCTCCTGGCGTACGCCGGGAAGTTGCTCGCCGTGCACGGCAGCACCTGCGGCGACGGGCTCACCCTGACCGGGTTCCTGGTGCAGATCCTGCTGCTGGCCGGCGGGCCGGAGCCGGAGCGGGTCGGTGAGCTGTGCGCCGTCGCCGAGACGTTCCTGGCGGTGGCGCCGCCGGAACGCCTGGCCCGGCACCCGGAGCTGCGGGTGCTGCTGCGGACCGCTGAGGGCACCGCGCTGAACAACCTGGGTTCGGTGGACGCCGCGGTGGACGCACTGGCCGACGCGGCCGGGAGCATCGTCCCGGGCTGCGAGACGGTCCGGATCGACTGCCTGAGCCAGCTCGCGCTGGCCGAGGCGTACCGCGGACGGCTGGGCCGGGCCGAGAACAACGCCCGGCAGGCGCTGGAGCTGGCCACCGACGCCGGGCTGGGCCGGGGGGACCGGCCGGGCATCGCCGAGGTGGTGCTCGCCTGGGTGGCGCTGGAGCGCTACGACATCGAGGCGGCCGACCGGCACCTGCGGCTGGCCCAGCCGCTCTGCGGCGCGGAGGCGGGCGCGCCGGCGATGCTGGCCTACGCCGTGGTCCGGTCCCGGCGCCTGCACACCCGTGGCGAACTGCGCGGCGCGGTGACCGCGCTGCGGAGCGCGGAGCAGGCGGCCGCCGACATGGCGGCGCCCCGGTGGCTGTCCCGTGAGGTGCTGCTCAGCCAGATCCGGCTGCTGATCGCGGGTGGCCGCCCGGACGACGCGTCGGGTCTGCTGGAACGCTGCCCGGATCCGTCGTCGCCGGACGTCGCGGTGGTGCGGGCCGCGCTCTCGGCTGTCCGGGGTGAGTCGCCCCGGGCACATGACGTCGCGCGTACCGTCGCCGACGCCGCCGGGGTGCCGGCACCCGTGGCACTGGACGCCTGGCTGCTGCTGGCCGTGCTGGCGGCGCAGTCCGAGGACGCCTCGGGCGCCCGGGAGGCGCTGCGGAGGGCGCTGCGGGTCGCCGGTGCCGAGAACCACCGCCGTCCGGTGCACCAGGCCTGGGGGCAGCTGCGCCGGCTGCTGCGGGACGACGAGCGGCTGGCCGTCCAGTTCGGGGGACTGGGCGCGCCGTCGGGGGCGGCTCAGGCCAAGGCCGCGGCGCCCGTGCCGAGCGCCGAGCCGGTCGTGGTGGAGTCGCTCAGCAAGCGGGAGATGGACGTGCTGCGGGGCATGGCCGCGATGCTCCCGACCGAGGAGATCGCCGCGTCGCTCTACGTCTCGGTGAACACGGTGAAGACCCACGTGCGGAGCATCCTTCGCAAGCTGTCCGCGTCCCGGCGCAACGAGGCGGTGCGCCGGGCACGCGCGCTGAATCTGATCTGAATGGCCGGTTCAGTGCTTGCGGCGTACATCACGACCGTGCGCCGCAAGCGCGTAGATGCACAGGATGTCCATGAAGATCAGCATCGAGACCCAGAGCGGGGACGCGGCCAGGAAGGAGAAGTGCAGCATCGCGGCCATGCCGGCGATGACGATGCCGGTGACCCGGGCCCAGGTCTGTCCGAGCAGGACACCGACGCCGGTCAGCGTCGTGATGATGCCGAAGATCAGATGTCCCCAGCCCCAGACGTCGTAGTCGAGGCTCAAGGCGGTCCCGCCCGGGGTGACGACGAAGACCTCGTCACGGCTCAGTGCGGTGATGCCGGTGATGATCTGAAAGCCGCCCAGCACCAGCAGCATGATCCCGGCGAAGACCACCATGCCGATCCAGCCGGTGTTCTCGGGCGCCGGGCCGGTGTGTGCGGGCCGTTCTGTGGCGTAACTCGACATCGTTCGATCCCCTCTGTTGGTCCTTCCAGGAGACCGTCCCGGCGGTGGTCGCCGCCTCATGCGGGCCGGGTGAAAACGCCCGGGTCCGAGTTGACCCGTCTTGCGTCAGCTTGAAGATCTTGCGGATCGGCAAAGATGCAACTTGCATGTTGAGCAGGGATTCATAAAAACGGTCGATACGGGGGGTTGTTGCATGAGTACCGACTGTGTTTCGGTAGCGGTGAACAGTTCGTCAGAGCTTCACCCTCTGTAGTCGAAGGCGCCAAGCTGTGGGTTCCGATGGCGACGAAACCACAGTCGATGGTTACCGAAAGTGTTGGCGGCCGGCCGACGCTACGTGGACGAAATCTAGGCATGGGGCAGAGGCGCCCGCTCCGCGAAAACGGGCGCCGGAGGCTGCATCCGTGCCGTGGGGGTGGATGGTTATATGCCGGATCTAGCGCGAAACATGGTCTCCATACCGATACCCAGATCGGCCACCCGGCCGGTGCGGCCCGTCACGCCCGCGCGGCCACGGCCGCCGCAGGGCGTCCTCTGGCGCCCGCGCCTGGCCGACCTGATGGACGCCGGCGTACGCCGGGCCGTCACCACGATCTGCGCCGGTCCGGGTTGGGGTAAGACCGCGCTGGCCTCCTCCTGGGCGAGCACCCGCGCCGTCTCCGGCCCGGTCGCCTGGCTCACCTGCGAGAGCCGGCACAACGACCCGGCGGCGTTCTGGTCCGACCTGGTCGCGGCGCTGACGGCGGCCGGCGCCGAGGGCATGCCCGAGGTGACGAAGGACGAGCCCGCCGTCCGCCGGCGCCTGATCGCCGCGCTGGCCGGCCTCTCCTCGGTGACCGTCCTGATCCTCGACGACCTGCACGAGGTGACCGATCCGCGGGTGCTGAACGGTCTCGCCGGGATCGTGTCGAGCATGCCGGACCGGCTGCGGTTCGTGCTGATCAGCAGGACCGAGCCCGGCGTTCCGCTGCACCGGCTGCGTGCCGCGGGCGAGCTCACCGAGATCGGGTCGGAGGCGCTCGCGTTCCGGGTCGACGAGGCGGCCGACCTCTTCGCCATCCAGGGCCGGCGGCCCGCCGCCGAGGAGATCGCCTCCCGGGTCCGGCGCGCCGAGGGGTGGGGTGCCGGACTACGGCTGAGCCTGGATGAACCGACCGAAGCGGACGGCGGCGCGGTCGAGGACTACCTGGTCCGGGAGGTGCTGGCCGGGCTGCCTCCGCAGTTCCGCGAGTTCCTGCTCTGCACCAGCCTGCCCGACCGGATCTGCGGCGAGCTCGCCGATGCGCTCACCGGCCAGCGGTACGGCCAGCGCACCCTGGAACGGCTCGCCCAGTCGAATCTCTTCGTCGAGCGGATCGGGATGGGCCGGTGGTACCGCTACCACGGCATGTTCCGGGCCGCCCTGCGTCACCAGCTCGCCACCGTGGAGCCGGATCGGGTGCCCCAGCTGCACCTGCTGGCCGCCCAGTGGCACGCCGCGACCGGCAACGGGCTCACCGCGATCACCCACGCGGCGGCCGGCGGTGACTGGGGTTTCGTGGCCCGGCTCGTGGTCGACCGCGGGCTGCAGCTGTTCGCGTCGGCCGACCGGGAGGAGTTCCTCGCCGTCCTGCGCCGGATCCCGGTCGAGCGGCTCGTGGAGACGGCCGAGCTCACCTTCTGCTCCGCGCTGCGCGATTTCGCGGAGGGTGACATCGCCGCGATGCCGCAGCGTATCGCCCGGGCCCGGATGCTGCTCACCGGCCGTGGTCCGCAGTACCGCGCGGTGATCGACCTGGCCCTCGGCGTCCTGGAGACCGGAGTGGTCACCCGCTGGCATGGTGACATGCCGCGGCTCGTGACGGACTCCTCGCAGCTTCTCGAGGACCTCACGACGCTGCGCTGGGACCAGGTTCCGGCGCGCCTGCAGTACCGCGCCATGACGCTCAACCACAAGGGCGTCGGCCTGCTCTGGACCGGCCGGCTCGACCACGCCGAGCGGTTCCTCTGGGCCGCCGCGTCGGCCGCCCGCGCAGCCGGGGTGCCGCTGGTCGAGACGAACGCGCTGTCCCACCTGTCCCTGCTGGTCTTCCTGCAGGGCGCGCTGAACACCGCCGACGAGCACGCCACCGCCGCGATCGACCTGGCCCGCCGGATCGACGCGCGCACCCGCCCGGCGTCCGCGATCGCGTACCTGACCCGGGCCCTGATCGACGCCGAGCGCGGCCGGGAGGCGGAGGCGGAGGAGTCGCTGCGCCAGGGGCTGCACTCGATCGGCGACGACCCGGAGGCCGCGTCGGCCGTGGTGGTGTCGCTGGTCCGCGCCCGGCTGCTGCTCGACCGCCGCGAGCCGCTCGCCGCCCGGGCGGCGCTGCACCGGGCCCGTACCGACGCCGGCGCCCACTTCGACGCGCCGCTGCTGGACCGGTTGCTCGCCCTGATGACGGCCGAGGCCGACCTGGCGCTGGGCGACCCGTCGGCGGTCGTGGCTCGATACGCCCACCGCCCACCGGTGCCCGCGCTGCTCCCCGCCGAGCAGGTCAGCCTGGCCCGGGCCCACCTCGACCGAGGCGACGACACGGAGGCCGAGCAGCTGCTGGCCCGGGTCCGGGAGGGTTCGGACCGGGTGGCAGCGGTCGCCGCCTGGATCGTCACGGCGCTCGCCGCCGACGCCCGCGGACACGGCGGCCGGGCCGGCGAGGCGCTGTCCCGTGCCCTCGCCGACGCCGAGCCGGAGCTGCTGCGCCAGCCGTTCCGCCGGTTCGGGGCGCCACGGATGCTGGTTCTGGCCGAGCGGCAGCAGTGGCTGCACGAGGCGCGCGGCCCGGTCCGCGACACGTCGGTGCTCGCCGAGATCACCGGGGAGATCCCGGTCGCCGGCGTGACGCCCGCAGCCGGTCCGCTGAGCGAGCGGGAGGTGGAGGTCCTGCAATACCTGCCGACGGTCCTGACCGCCGGGGAGATCGCGGAGAACCTCGGCATCTCGGTGAACACGGTGAAGGCGCACATGCGCTCGATCTACCGCAAGCTGGGTGCGGGCCGCCGTCGCGAAGCCGTGGTGCTGTCGCGCCAGTTAGGACTGCTCTGAGGAGGCAGGCGCGGCCGACGAGGCGGAGGTCAGCACGTAACCGATCACCGCGCAGAGCAGCAGGCAGAACGAGATGACGTAGAACCAGCCGATGAAGGTGAAGGCCAGCCCGATCGTGCCGTACCGGTCGGCGCTGGCCTGCAGCGCTCGGGGCAGGTAGACCGAGCCGACCGCGCGCACGCCGATCATCGCGACGCCGAAGACCAGCCCGGTGGCGAGCAGGCGGGCACGGGACAGGCCGGGGCCGAGCAGGACCCGCGGCAGCAGGACGGCCAGGCCGAAGTCGCTCACGAACGTGACCACCATGCCGCTGACGTTCGGCACCGGCAGCATCCCGGCGACCCAGCCGAGCAGCCGGACCAGGATCAGGAAGACCACCAGCATCAGCACCGTGAGGATCTGCCACCCGGTCGCCTTCGCTCCGGCCCGGCGGCCGGCCTCGGGCCAGATCGCCCGGTAGGAGCGGGTCAGCGCGCGGGCCAGCCCGGTCGCCGAAATGATCACGATGAGCGCGCCGACGACGCCGAACGCCCCACTGCGGCTGCCGCTGAGCGCGTCGTCGATCAGCTTGACGCTGCTCTGCGGCACGTCGAGCACCTCGTGCATCTCGTCCCGGGCCCGATGGCCGAGGAACGCGCCCAGCATGATCAGGATCGGGAAGATCGACGTGAACGCCTGCGCCGCGAGGGTCATCGCGCGGTCGAAGATCTGGACACGGAACAGCTCGCTCGCGGAGCGCAGCAGGAAGTCGCCGACCGGGTTGCCCAGGACCAGCGACGCCTGCGGGCGTAACCACCGGGGCACCGCGGCGAGCACGCTCCCCGGCGTGAAACTGCGATCGGGCTCGGTCACCCCGTCATGGTCGGGGACCACGGACGGGCCGAGCATCATCCACCACGGATGGCGTCCGGATGAGGAAAGCCTGCCGACACTGTCCCCATGCTCTCCCTCCTGGTCCTCACCTGCCTCGGCACGCTCGCGCTGGGCGTGGCCATCGGACTGCTGCCCGGCATCAGCGCGGAGAACGGCTGGGCGGTGCTCGCCGCCGCGATCGTGCTGGCGGCGCTCGGCGCGCTGCTGCGGCCTCTGCTGGTCCGGCTCTTCTCCCGGCTCGGCTGGATCGGCGTGGTGGTCGGCTGGCTGGTCGCGCAGGCGCTACTGGTCTGGGCCGCGCTGTGGATTGCTCCGGGGGTGCACGTCGAGGACTTCTGGCCGGCGTTCTGGGCGTCCTGGATCAGCGCGGCGCTGATGACGGTCGGCCTCTGGGCCATCACCGCGGGGAAGACCGGCGCGGCCACCGACCATCTGCTGCGGGTGAACCGGCGTTTCCGGCGCACCGTCGCCCCGATCGAGACACCGGGCGTCGTCATGATCCAGATCGACGGCCTGTCGGCGCCGCTGGCACGGTGGGCGGTCGAGGCCGGCAACCTGCCCACCCTCGGCCGCTGGCTGCGGTCCGGCAGCCACGCGCTCACCGAGTGGCACGCGCAGCTGCCGGCGACGACGCCGGCCAGCCAAGCGGGCCTCCTGCACGGCGCGAGCGATCAGGTTCCGGCCTTCCGCTGGTACGAGAAGTCGTCGGCCCGGCTCGTCGTGACGAACCGGCCCAAGGACAGCGCGCTCGTCGAATCCCGCTGCTCGGACGGGCGGGGCCTGCTGGCCGGGGGAGGGGTGAGCGTCAGCAACGTCTTCTCCGGTGACGCCGGCACCTCGCTGCTGACCATGAGCACGGCCGGCTCGAAGGGCCCGTCCCGCTACCTCAGCGCGTATCTGATCGACCCCTACGGCCTGACCCGCTCGCTGGTCCTGACGGTCGGCGAGATCATCAAGGAGCTCTACCAGGCCCGCCGCCAGCGTCTGCGCGACGTGCAGCCGCGGATGCGCCGCGGGGGCTCCTACATCTTCCTGCGCGGCGCCACGAACGTGCTGCTGCGCCACCTCAACGTGGCGGTCATCGCCGAGCACATGATGCGCGGCGCTCCGTCGATCTACTGCGACTTCGTGGACTACGACGAGATCGCGCACCACGCCGGTCCGGCCCGCCCGGAGTCGCTCGCCTCGCTGGAGGGCATCGACGAGGTGCTCGCCACGCTGGAGCAGGTGGCCGCCGCGGCGCCCCGGCCCTACCACTTCGTCGTCCTCTCCGATCACGGGCAGAGCCAGGGGGCCACCTTCGAGCAGCGCTACGGCCTGCCGCTGCCCGAGCTGATCGGGCGGCTCACCACCACCGGCGACGTCGTGGCCACCCGCGAGGACGAGCAGGAGGGCCGGGCCCACGCCTTACGAGCGAGCCTTTCCGGTACGGAGAAAGCCCCGCTCCCGCAGGCCGGCTCGGACTCGGAGGTCCCCGAGGTGGTGGTGGCGTCCTCCGGCAACCTGTCGCTCGTCTACCTGGCCCGGCTGCCGGGGCGGGTGACCCTCGAGCAGATCGAGGAACGGCACCCGAAGCTGCTGCCCGGCCTCGTCGAGCACCCGGGCGTCGGCTGGGTGATGGTCCGGTCCGGCGAGCACGGTCCCGTGGTGCTGGGCCGGTCCGGGCGCCGCTACCTGGACGGCGGCCGGATCGAGGGTCTGGATCCGCTTCTCGGGTACGGCCCGCGTGCCGTCGACGACCTGCGCCGCCACGACGGCCTCGCCAACACCGGTGACCTGGTGATCGGCAGCCTCTGGGACCCGGAGGCGCAGGAGGTCGCGGCGTTCGAGGACCTGATCGGCTGCCACGGCGGCCTGGGCGGCTGGCAGAACCGGCCGGTGCTGATCCACCCCCGCGAGTGGCGCACGCCGGCCGAGCTGGTGGGCGCCGACGCGGTGCACCGGGTGCTCTGCAGATGGCTTGAGGAGACCGGCTGCCGCCCCGCGGAGCAGGACCTCATCCTCCCAGGGTGAGCCCTCCCGGTGCGGCCGGAGGCGAGATTGAAATCCCCTGTCGCGAGAGGATCCGTCATGTGCCGCTGGCTGGCCTATTCCGGTACGCCCATCCGTCTCGAGGAACTGCTCTACAACACCGAACACTCGCTCATCGACCAGAGCATGCACTCACGGCTCGGGGTGGAGACGACGAACGGCGACGGATTCGGCGTCGGCTGGTACCCACTCGACGGGCCGGCCGAGCCTGCCCTGCTGCACGGTGTCGGGCCGGCGTGGAGCGACGCGAACCTGCGGGAGATCGCCCGGTCCACCGTCTCACCGCTCTTCCTCGCGCACATCAGGGCCAGCACCGGGACCGCCGTGCAGCAGACCAACTGCCACCCGTTCCGCTACGAGAACTGGCTCTGGCAGCACAACGGCTCGATCCACGAGTTCGCGAAGCTGAAGCGGGACCTGATCCTCGCGGTGGACCCGGAGCTCTACCCGCACATCGCCGGCTCCACCGACTCCGAGGTGATGTTCTATCTGGCCCTGACGTTCGGGTTGCGGGACCGGCCGGTCACCGCCGTGGAACGGATGGCCGGGCTGGTGGAGTCGGTCGGCCGTGCGCACGGCGTGCCGAACCCGCTGCAGATGACGGTGGCGACCACCGACGGCGACAAGCTCTGGTGCTTCCGCTACTCCAGCGAGGGACACAGCCGCTCGCTCTTCTACAGCACCGCGATCAGCGCGCTGCACAAGCTCTACCCGGACGACAAGCGCCTGGCCCGCCTCTCCGACGAGACCCGGCTGGTCGTCTCGGAGCCGCTCGGCGAGCTGGAGGGGGCCTGGCAACCGGTGCCGGAGTCGAGCTACGGCGTGATCCAGAAAGGCGAGGACGAGCTCGGCCACTTCGAGCCGGCCGTTCCGTGATCGGGAGATTGTCCGATGGCCTTCCACGTCGCCTCCGAGATCGGCCGTTTACGACAGGTGATCCTGCATCGGCCGGGTGTCGAGCTGAGCCGGCTGACCCGCGAGAAAGTCCGTGACCTGCAGTTCGACGACATCCCGTGGGCCCGCCGGGCGCGTGAGGAGCACGACGCGTTCGCCGAGGTGCTGCGTGAGCGCGGGGTGAAGGTGCACTATCTGGCCCGGCTGCTCACCGACGTGCTGGACATCC
This sequence comes from Actinoplanes sp. OR16, assembly GCF_004001265.1. Taxonomy (GTDB): domain Bacteria; phylum Actinomycetota; class Actinomycetes; order Mycobacteriales; family Micromonosporaceae; genus Actinoplanes. The sequence goes on from NZ_AP019371.1 coordinate 4,318,962, forward strand.
CGCAGGCCCGGGCCTGGGTGCTGAACCGGATCATCACCGAGGACACGGTCGGGCCGAGCCTGGTGGAGCCGCTGCGCCGGCTCGCCGAGCAGGCCGAGAGCGACCGGCTCGCCGACTACCTGATCGGCGGGGTGCTCAAGAACGAGCTGGCCGGCTTCACCGTGAACAGCCTGCGCTGGGAACTGCTGCACGCCGACGACTTCGTGCTCGCCCCGCTGCCCGGGTACCTCTTCCAGCGGGACAACGCGGCCTGGATCTACGGCGGGGTCAGCATCAATCCGATGGCGAGACCGGGCCGATTCCGGGAGTCGGTGCACAGCGCGGCCGTCTACCGGTTCCACCCGATGTTCGCGCTCGCCGACTTCACCGTCTGGTACGGCGGCGAGGCCCAGCACCGGGTGGCGACCCTGGAGGGCGGTGACATCCACGTGCTCGGCCGTGGCGCGGTGCTGGCCGGCGTGGGCGGGCGATCCACCCCGATGGGCGTGGAGAACCTGGCGCGTGGCCTGTTCCGGGCGGGCGCCGCGAACAAGGTGATCGCCGTCGAGCTCCCGCACTCGCCCGCGACGACCCACCTCGACACTGTGCTCACGATGACCACCCGGGACTCGGTGGTGCTCTACCCGGACCTCGGCGCCTCGCTGCGATCCTGGACCGTGCGGCCCGGCGACCACCCGGACAGCATGCGGGTGACCCAGAACGACGACCTGTTCGCCACGCTGGCCGAGACCCTCGGCGTCGACAAGATCAAAGTTTTGGAGACCAATGAGGACATCCGGGCCGCCCAGCGCGACCAGTGGGACGACGGGAACAACTACTTCGCGGTCGAGCCCGGCGTGATCGTCGGCTACGAGCACAACGTCACCACCAACGCCCTGCTGCGCCGGCAGGGCATCGAAGTGATCATCACCCCGGGCGGCGAGCTCGGCCGGGGGCGCGGCGGGCCGCGCTGCCTGGCCTGCCCGATCGAACGCGACCCGGTCCTGTGAGGCCCGGTGACTGAGACCTCCACCCCGGCGGGCGCCGTCGCCGCGCCCGCCCGACCGGCCCAGCCAGGGTGCCACCCGGCTGGGCCGGTCGCATTCGGGCCGGTCGCATCTGGGCCGGTCGCATCTGGGCCGGTTGTCGCAAGGGCTTCGTCGTGACGGCCTCCGGGCCGGTCGTCGTCGCGCACCTCTCCGACTTCCACCTCGGCGCGCACGACGGGCGGGCCGTGGAGAGCATCGCCGAGGACGTGGCGCGGGCCCGGCCCGACCTCACCGTGGTGACCGGGGACAGCACGATGCGGGCCCGCACCGACGAGTTCCGCCGGGCGCGGGCCCTGCTCGATCAGCTGCCGGCGCCGCTGCTCACCGTGACCGGCAACCACGACCTGCCGCTGACGAGCTGGCGGCGGGTGCTCCGCCCGTACGACCGCTATCGAAGATGGATGGACGCGGACCTGGACCCGGACCGCAAGGTCTTGGGCCTCACCGCCCTGGGTCTTCAGTCGATGCCGCGCTGGCGCTGGAAGAACGGGCGGGTGAGCGCACGCCAGGCGGCGACGGTGATCCGGGTGCTGGGCAGCGCGCCCGCCGGTGACCTGCGGCTGCTGGCGCTGCACCACCCGCCGCTCGTCACCGGCCCGGACCGGATCATCGGGCGGGACCGGCTGCTCGACGCGATCCGCCTCGCCCGGGTCGACCTGGTGCTGGCCGGGCACACCCACGTTCCCGACGTGCGGGCGCCGGCGCCGGGCGGACCGGTCTTCGTGGTGGCGGGCACCTCCGTCAGCCGCCGGACCCGGCATGAGGTCGGCTGCTCGTGGAGCCTGATCAGCGTCGACCGGGGTGAGGTCGTGGTGCGCGAGCGCTACCTGGAGGACGGCTGCTGGCACACCGGCCGGATCGTGACCGTCCCTAGTGCAGGGAGGTCTTGAGGGCCACCAGGGCGACGCCGAACATGCCGGCGACCAGGGTGGAGACGGCTCGCTCCAGCGGGGTGAGCCGTCCGTTCGCGCCCATCCGCCAGCCGCTCAGGCAGAGCAGCAGGGTGGTGCAGCCCAGGGACAGGATCTCCGCGGTGCCCAGCTTGGCGCCGGCCAGCCGTGCGCCGACCAGGACGAGCAGCGGCAGCGCCGTCGCGGTGATCATCTCCCAGCCGGTGGTGAGCTGCTTGCGAACGGTGTGCCAGGTCGGGCGGTGGCCCTCGTGGATGCGTTCGGCCACGATCCGGGAGTACCGCTCGGCGAGCCAGTAGATGGTCAGCGTGACCACCTCGGCGACGACGCCGGCCACTGCCGTCTTCGGATGCGAGGCGACCAGCACGGCGGCGCCGACGATCAGGCCGTAGATGCCGGAAGCCGTGGCCTCCGCGTTGTCGTGGGTGAGACGAAGCCCGAGTGCCATGGTCGTAGCGTCGCCCGGACGCCCGGCGCCTACCTCGTCCGGCGTGGATGAATCACCCGTTGCGAATGGCGACGGGACCCGGTGGCTCTGGCGATGCTCGCAGTCATGGGCAATCCGCTGCGCCGGCGATCGGACCGGATCGAGAGTCTGCTGATATTCACGCTGGTGATGGTGTTCCTGGCCGGTGCCCCCGGGCTCGGCTGGTGGGCCGGACGGTCGAGCTACGAGTCCGACCTCCGGGCCGAGGAGTGGGAGCAGAACCACGTCTTCGCGGTGGCGGCCCAGATCGTCGGTGAGCCGGCCGAGGCTCGCGACGCGCCCGCCACCTACACGCCGCGGACCGCACAGGCCCGCTGGACCGCGCCGGACGGCACGCCCGGCAGCGGCCTCATCCCGGTCGAGCCGGAGACCCGGCTCGGCGACACCATCCGGATCTGGGTGGACGACCGCGGGCAGTTGCGCGGCCCACCGGTGGACCGCGACCCGATGGCGCAGGCCGTGATGGCCGGCTTCGCGGTGCTCCTCTGCCTCGGCGCCGGACTGGCCGGGACCTGGAAGATCGCCCGGTCGGTGCTCGACCGGAACCGCTCGCGAGCCTGGCAGCGCGCCTGGGACGAAGTCGGCCCGCAGTGGAGCAAAGACCGTCTTGGAGGGTGGTAGATGACCAGGTTCCCCGCGCAACTCCGGCAGGCGCTGATCGCCTTCGCGCTGGCGCAGTTCATCTGCAGCTTCGCCGGCTCGAACATGAACGTGATGATCACCGACATCAGCGGTGACCTGAACACCACGGTCCAGGGCGTGCAGCTGGCGATCACGCTCTTCCTGCTGGTGATGGCGGCCCTGATGATCCCCGGTGGCAAGCTGACCGACCTGCTCGGCCGCAAGTGGTGCCTCATCGCCGGCCTGCTGCTGTTCGGCACCGGCGCACTGCTCAGCTCGTTCGCGCAGAACCTGCCGCTGCTGATCATCGGGTACTCGATCTTCGAAGGGGTGGGTACCGCACTGCTCATCCCGCCGGTCTACATCCTCACCACGCTGCTCTTCACCGGCGTCGCCGCGCGGGCCCGTGCGTTCGGCCTGATCAGCGCGATGGGTGGGGTCGGCGCGGTCACCGGCCCGCTGATCGGCGGCTTCGTGGCGTCCGCGATCCACTGGCGGGCCGCGTTCGTTCTGCAGAGCGTGATCTGCCTGCTGATCGTGCTGCTCAGCCGCAAGGCCGTCATCGATCCGCTGCCCGCGGACCGGTCGATGCCGTTCGACGTGGGCGGTGCGATCCTCTCCGCGCTCGGCCTGATCCTGATCGTCAACGGCATCCTGCTCGCCGACCAGAACCTGTGGGCCACGCTCGCCCTGATCGTCGCGGGCGCGCTCGTGCTCACCTGGTTCTTCCTGTCGGTGCGGGCCAAGGAGAAGGCCGGCCGCGAGCCGCTGCTGCCCACCTCGCTGTTCCGGAACAGGATCTCCAACCTGGGCCTGGTCACGCAGAACATGCAGTGGCTCATGGTGATGGGCTCATCCTTCGTGATCTCGACGTACCTCCAGGTGGTGCGCGGGTACAACGCGATCGAGACGGGCGGGGTCTTCACCGCCACCACGGTCGGCGTGCTGATCTCGTCGCTCTCCGCGGAACGGATGGCGTCCCGGCGGCCGCAACGAACCCTGATCATGGCGGGCTTCCTGACCACGATCGCCGGCATCGCGATCCTGCTAGCCCTCGGCGGCACCACGGGAGGCGTGTGGGCGATGATCCCCGGCCTGTTCGTCATCGGCCTCGGGCTCGGCGTGATGCTGACGCCGTCGGTGAACGTGGTGCAGTCCGCGTTCCCGGAGGACCTGCAGGGTGAGATCTCCGGGCTGTCGCGCAGCGTGTCCAACCTGGGCTCGTCGCTCGGCGCCGCCCTCACCGGGACGATCCTCGTCGCCGGGGTCGGTGGATCGGCGCCGGGTCACGCGTACCTCTGGGCCATGGGCTCGGTGGCCGCCGCCGGCGTGATCGGCCTGGTGGCCGCCTGGTTCCTGACCCCTCAGCCGGTGCCCGTGCCGTCAGCGTGACCGTAGGTGATCCGATCGCCCGGTGTCCGCGCCTGCTCGCGGGCCAGCCTCGTTCTGGCCCGCAGGTCGGCGTCCACCGGGCGATTCTGGTCGAGCGCCCTCGGCCACAGGTTCGCGTGCTTGACCACAGCGATCTCGGCGGCCAGCACCAGCGCGTTGCTGAGCAGGTAGAAGAGGGTGAACGCGCCGGCCACGGTGGCGAACGCGCCGTAGACGCGGCCGGCCCGGCTGATCAACTCGGGGAGCACCGAGGCGCCGAGAGTGAGCACCAGGGTGACCGCGACCGCGCCGAGCGCCGCGGCCGGCCAGAGATCCTTCATTCGGGTACGGCGGGCCAGCAGCAGCCGGGCGGTCACGAGCAGCACCAGGAACGCGACGAGGGCCGAGCCGAGCACCGCGGCGTACTGGAATACGCCGGGCAACGCCGTCACCGCGACGGTCAGCGCCCCGACGGTCAGTGAACCGGTGAGGATGACGCCCAAGCCGGCGAACACGCGCAGGTACTTGGCGATGAGGGCGCGTTGCGCGAACGGGATTCCGGCCAGGTGGTTCAGGGTTTCGTAGGCGGAGAAGACGACCCCCGTCCCGGAGAAGACCAGGCCGATGAGACCGGCGATGAGCGCGGTCGTCGACTGCGACATCTCGGAGATTCCGGATTCGATGGTGTCCTGCAATATCGGAGGCACTATCGCGGCGATCAGTTCTTGCCTGAGCTCCGGCTGGCGGGCCAGGACCTGGGTCACGATGGACACGCCGAGGAGCAGCAACGGAAATATGCTGAGGAATCCGTAATAAGTGATGAGGGCCGCTTCGCGCGGCCCCCGATCATCAAGGTACTTCTGGATCACCGCCCAGGTGAACCCGAGCGTGCGGTGCCTCTGCTGGAATGCGTCGAGACGGCGGTAGAGGCTCACTTCCCCTGCGCGTCCACCATCTCGGCGCCGTGCCTCGCCACCGCCCAGATGACCAGGGCGGCCAGCACGATCGCGATACCCGACCAGAGCGGGTGCACGTGGAGGAAGAGGAAGTCGACGAACGCCGACGCGGCGGCGAGCACGACAGCGACGACACGGGCCCACATCCGCCCGGTGAAGAGCGCGGCGCCGGTGATGACGGCGAGCGCGCCGATCGCCATGTGCAGCCAGCCCAGGGCCTTGAGCGAGATCGGCAGGAGCTGGTCGGCACGGGTGCCGGCCAGGATCTCCGGGTTCCACAGCGCCAGCGAGCCGACACACAGATGCACGCTGCCCAGCAGGACGAGCGCGAGGCCGCCGAACATGATCCAGGCGACCCAGCCGGTGGCGGTGCTCTCCTCGACCTCCATCAGCAGGCACCGCCTATCGCGTCCCGCAGCGCCCGGGCGCTGTCGCCCACCGAGGTGATCGCGGTACGCACGGCCGCGAACGCCGCGGCGCCCGGATCGCTGCGCGCGCCCTCGACGCTCGTGGAGAGCTGGTCGACGGCGGTCTTCAGCTGATCGGCTTGCGGCTTGAACTGCGCCTGCGCGTCGAGGACCAGCTGATTCAGCTGATTGAGGAGCTCGGCGACGTACGGGCGGGCGGCCGCGATGCCGTTCTCCGAGACGTTGACGTTGCGAATCTGGTTCACCGTGTTCTGCACGGTCGCGAAGCTCTCGCACACCGCCGGAGTGTCCGATTCGGACGCGGCGCATCCGCTGGTGCCGAGGACCGCCGCGGCCACGATCGCGGTGATGAGTCCGGGGTTTCGTGTCATACCGCTGATCGTCGCGCCGACGGCCCGCCGGTTCCTCACCCGCGCCGGATGAGGCCGGTCAGCCCGGTCGCCAGCACCATCGGGATCGGCAGCACCGAACGACCAGAGGAGCGTCAACATGTCCATCGGTCCCGTCCAGCTACTGGTGCTGGGATTCCGGCACCCCCACTTCCACGGCGAGATCATCGCCGAACTGGAGCGACTGCGGGAGAGCGACACCGTCCGGGTGATCGACGCGCTCGCCGTCTACAAGACCGCCGACGGCGAGCTGGAGGCGGAACACCTGAGCAACCTGACCGAGGACGAGGCGATCGAACTCGGTAGCAAGGTCGGCGCGCTGGTCGGTCTCGGGTTCGCCGGTGAGGCCGGCGCGGCCGCGGGCGCCCAGCTCGGCGCGGCCGCTGCCGAGGACGGCATCTCGGTCCTCGACGAGCCGGGGGCGTGGGACGTCCTCTCGGAGATCCCGCCGGACACCGCGGCCGCGCTGGTCCTGATCGAACACCACTGGGCCGTGCCGCTGCGCGACGCGATCGGCAGGGCCGGTGGCTTCCGCCTCGCCGACGGTTTCATCAGCCCGCTCGACCTGGTCGGGATCGGCCTGATCAGCGCGGAAGAGGCCAAGGAACTGCACGACCTCGAGACCGCAGCCAACTAGGAAGGGGTGATTCACATGTTCGCAACGCGCAGAGTGGCCCGGCGTACCAGCCGGCGCACCGCACGGCGGGTGACCCGCCGGCGGCGCTAGTTCCCGTTGGAGTCACTGCGGCGGCCGGCTGACAGAGCCAGCCGCCGCAGCCGTGCCCAGTCCAGCTCGGGACGCGGACCCGGTACGCCCGGCCGGTTCCGTGGCACCCGGACCCGCAGCGCGCCGGGCCGGATCTCGCAGCGCACCGGCGTCGGCATCGCCACCGATTCGCCGTCGATCCCGACCGGGACCGTGGGCCCTTCGGCGTCGATCACCACGGCGTCGCTGTTGCGGACAGTGAGCGACTTGGCCCGGCCCCGGCCGCTGATCAGGCCGGCCACGTCGGCGGCGCCGCGGACGGTCACCGCGAGGACGCCGAGCACGCCGCCGTCGAGCCGGTAGCGGCGGCCCAGCCCGGCGATGTCGTCGGCGGCGTACGGGTTGTTGCTGACCAGCACGGCCTGTGGCCCGCTGACGGTCGCGCCGCCGACGGTGAGGACGAGCCGGTCGGGGGCCTCGGCGAGGACGCTCGGGAGCAGATCCAGCGTCGTGCCGATCTTGTCGTCCCGGTACGCCGGGCTCTGCACGATCGCCGCGTAGGCGCCGAAGGACGCGTTGTTCACGAACGTCCGATCGCCGATCAGCCCGAGATCGATCACGACCTCGACGCCGTCGGTGAGCGCGTCCAGGCAGGCCGCCGGGTTCTCCCGATCCAGGCCCAGGTCCAGCGCGAAGTGGTTGCGGGTGCCCGCGGAGATCACCAGGAACGGCACGCCGTGCTCGGCGGCGATCCCGGCGACCAGGGCCTGCGTGCCGTCGCCGCCGGCCACCCCGATCAGATCGGCGCCGTTCCGGATCGCCTGCCGGGCCACCTCGGCGACGTCCACCGCCACCCCGTCGATGAGGAAGACCTCCGCACCGAGTTCCCGTGCCCGCTCGGCCAGCTGGAAGCGTTCGACCTTCCCGCCGCCGGAACGGGGATTCATGATGAGGTACGGGCGTACCGGTGGCTCGCTCTCGAAGACGGCCTCCGCGGTCTCCGGCACCGCCAGGGCGCGCCGGCCGGCCGCCAGGGCCAGCGCCCAGAGCAGTCCGAAGAGGACCACGACCCAGATGAGGTTGGCCCGGGCGAAGAGCACCGCCACGACCAGCGGCGCCAGCACCACGACCGCGCCGGCCGCCCAGCGCAGCACCCCGCGGTGGGTCAGGAACCACCAGGCCGCCGCCAGCCCGATGGCCGAGCCCACCGCGGCGGTCAGCACCAGCAGCAGGCTCGACCGCAGGCCGGCGACCAGGAGTACGAGCAGGACCGCCGCAGCGGCCGTGAGGAACGACAGTCGCGCCAGCCAGCGCCGGGATCGGGATTCCACCATGTCGTCAGCGTCGTGTCTCCGGTGCGTCCCGGCCTCATTCCGGCGGGATGAGGCGGCCAGGGGCATCGACGGGGATCGTCTGTCGCCAAACCCCCGAACAGGAGAACCGCCGTGTCGAAATCAGGCTCCGGCACCACGTTGCGGCATCCCGCCGAGGTGCCCTTCTACGTGTTCATGGTCATCCTCAACCTGCTGATCATCTGGCTGATCATCCAAGCCGCGATCACGCTGCCGTTCCTGCCCGAACGGTACGCGGACACCGGCTGGGCCACCGCCGTACGATCCGCCTTCATCGGTCTTCTGCTCCTCGTGCCCGCGCTGATCATCATCCGTGAGACGCAGCGCGCCTCGATCCGGGGAACGGCCGTGGAGCTCTCACCGCGCCAGTACGGCGATCTCTACCGCACCGCCGACGACTTCGCGCGCAAGCTGGGCCTGTCCCGCCGGCCGAACATCTTCCTGGCCAACGGCAACGGCACCCTCAACGCCTTCGCGGCCCAGGCCACCGGTCACGACTACATCGTGCTCGCGAACGAGCTGTTCGTGAACCTCTACCAGAACAACCGGGACGGCCTGAAGTTCATCCTCGGGCACGAGATGGGACACGTGAAACTGCACCACGTCTCGCTCTGGTACCAGCTCTCGGTCGCCTACTCGGAGCGCATCCCGCTGCTCGGGCCGGCGCTCTCCCGGCTGCGGGAATACTCCTGCGACCGGCACGGCGCGCACCTCTGCCCGGCCGGCGCGACAGGCCTCGTCATCCTCGCCTCCGGCCGGCACACCGAGAACACCACCGACATCGGCGAACTCGTCCGGCAGGGCCAGCACCTGCGCGGCTTCTGGGTGGAGATGGCGCAGCTGCCGATGTCGCATCCGTTCGTCGTCCGGCGCCTGGAGCGGCTGTTCCGGCTGGGTCTGCTGCACTCCCGGGTGCGGGGTGACGCGGCCTCATCCCTGCAGGGTGACGCGGGATAGCCCGTTCCGTCACAAGCTGTGCTCGTCCTGGTTTCCCGGTTTCGACGTCAGGAGCGCGGATGGGGCAGAAGGCAGAACGGGGATTGCGTCCGTGGCAGGTGGAGCTGCTGAAACTGCAGGCGCATCTCGAAGCCGAGAAGCTCCGGATGATCGTCCTGTTCGAGGGCCGGGATGCGGCCGGCAAGGGTGGCTGCATCCGCCGGGTCACCCGGTTCATGAACGAGAAGCACTACCGGGTCGTCGCGCTGGGCCGGCCGACCGAGGAACAGCGCTCACAGTGGTACTTCCAGCGGTACGTGGCGCAGTTCCCGGCCGGCGGCGAGATGGTCCTGTTCGACCGGAGCTGGTACAACCGCGCGATGGTCGAGCGGGTCTTCGGATTCTGCTCGGCGAAGGAGTACCGCGACTTCCTCCTCGGCGTGAACGGGTTCGAGAAGGACCTGGTCCGGCAGGGCACGATCCTGGTGAAGCTGTACTTCAGCGTCACCAAGGAGGTGCAGGCCGGCCGCTTCGAGCGGCGGCGTACCGACCCGCTGCGGCAGTGGAAGCTCAGCGAGATCGACCTGCAGGCGCAGGACCGCTGGGACGACTTCACGATCCACAAGTACGAGATGCTCAAACGCACCGAGACCCGGCCCGCACCCTGGTTGATCGTTCGCTCGAACGACAAGGAACGGGCGCGGCTCAACACCATGAAGGTCATCCTCAACGCGGTCGACTACAAGGGACGCGACCGGGTTCTGGACTTCGATCCGGACCCGGAGATCGTGGTGCCCGGGATCAAGGAGATCGCGTTGATGGAGGCCGAGCGCAGACAGAGCGGCAGGTTCACCGGATAGCCGTCAGGCGGTACACCGGACAGCGTTGTCCGGCGGAAGGAGGGGGTAAGTTCCATGCCCGATGCGACATACCAGGTGCGGGTCTCCGGGGTCATCCCCGCCGAGGTTCTCAAGGAGTTACAGGACCTCACGGTGAGCGTGGAGCCGCCCGAGACGGTGCTACACGGCTCACTGCCGGACCAGTCGGCGGTGGTGGGCCTGATCTCCAGGATCCACGGCCTCGGACTGCGGCTCATCGAGGTTCGCCGGCTGCCCGCGGACGAGGATCCCGATGCCCCACCGGGCATCATCCGTTGATGGCCCGGTTGTTCCGGACCGGGTTGCTGAGGAGCAGGCCGCCGCGCGGTGGATACGGCGTCGTGCTCATCATGATCGTGACGACGTACGTGCTGGCACTCGCCGCCGAGAGCCGCTGGATGGTGGTGCTGCTGCTCTGCGTGCAGACCTCCACCGTCTGGCACGTGATGCGGGTCGCCGGCGCTCGGCGCGGCGTGCGACTCGTGGCGGCGGGCGTCTTCCTGCTGGCGCTGATGGCGGCGGCGTTCAACGTCTTCGCCCAGGATTCACCGCTCATCGGCTGGACGTTCTCGGCGGCGAGCGCGCTCTACCTGCTGGCGCCACTCCCCATCGTCAGGCATCTCGGACGCCGTGGCGGAGGGGTGGATCGGCAGACCCTGCTCGGGGCGCTGGCGGCGTACCTGCTGATCGGTATGGCGTTCGGGTTCGCGTACCAGTGCATCGGCCTCATGCAACCGGGACCGCTGTTCGGGGAGAGCGGCGATCCGACGCTCGCGGATTCACTGTTCTTCAGTTTCGTCACGATGACCACCACGGGGTACGGCGACCTGGTGCCGGCCGGCAACCCGGCACAGAGCATCGCCGTGCTCGAGGCCCTCACCGGATCGCTCTTCCTGGTGACCGCGGTGGCGAAGGTGGTGGACGCCTGGCGGCCGCGCGGATGGCATTCACCCACCGTGGATGACGCATCCGGCACCGAGTCCCCGTGACCATTCAGGCGAAGCGCCGATCGAGGAGTCCCCGTGCTGTTCGCCCTCATCTTCCTGATCCTGATCCTGCTGGCCGCCGCGCTCGGCCGGGAGCGGCGAGCCCGGCTGAACTTCATCGACGGCACGTTCGCCTTCGCCTGCCGGGTTCGGGCCTGCGGTCCGCCGCCTACCGGCTGGCGGTGGCTGCGCCGCAACTGGTCGCGCCGGATGTGGGCGCGCTGGACCGGTGACGTGCTGATGATCCGCCGGGGGCCGGTGTTCGACCGGACCAGGCGGCTCGCCGCGGAGGTCACCGCGACCGGCGTCTACGTGGTGCCGCGGGCCGAGGCGCGGCGGTGCGGGACGCAGGCGATCGCGGTGCGGCTGCGGCTGCCGGACGGCGCGCTGATCGAGGTGACCGCGGACCGGTCGGCGCGCGCCGAACTGGTCGGGCCGTTCCTCGCCGCGGCCATCAGTGATCTGCCGCGGGCGCCGGTTCCGCGCAGGGATGTTTGAGTTTTTTCGAAGATATCGGAAGGAGCCACGACATGTCGGGCACACGGACCCATCCCGAAGCCGAACCCACCCTCTGGCCCGGCCTCGTCGTCTTCAGCGGCATGATGCTGCTGATCCTCGGTGGCTTCCAGGCCATCGAGGGCATCGTCGCGATCGCCCGGGACGAATACTTCGCGACCACCAGCGACGGCCTGGTGATCACCGTCGACTACACCGTCTGGGGCTGGACGCACCTGAGCCTCGGCGTCATCACGATCGCTGCCGGCTTCGGCGTCTTCTTCGGCAAGACCTGGGCCCGGGTGGTCGGCATCATCGTCGCCGGCGTGAGCGCCCTCGGCAATCTGCTCTTCCTGCCGGCCTACCCGGTCTGGTGCACGATCATCATCGCCACCTGCGTGCTGGTCATCTACAGCCTCGCCGTGCACGGGCGGGAGGTGCGGTGATGGACCACTCACGCTCCTGGGCCTGGGCGCGGCTCGTCCTCGGCGTCCTCGCCGTGATCCTCGGCATCGTGGCGCTGTCCTGGCCGTCCGCCACGCTCAAAGTGGTCGGGTTCCTGTTCGGACTGAACCTGCTGCTGATGGGCGTCACGCGTACCGTGCTGCTGCTCTTCTACGCCCCCAACCATCCGGTGATGTATCGCGTGCTCGGGATCATTTTCAGCGTCCTCGTAGCGATCATCGGCATCCTCTGCCTCCGCAACATCACCGGCTCTCTGGCGTTGTTGCTGGTCGTCGTCGCTATCGGCTGGATGCTCGACGGCCTGGCCGAGATCTTCGTAGCGATCGGTTCCGGTCGCGAGGGCGGCGGCTGGCGGATCGGGCTCGGCATCGTGGCGCTGCTGGCCGGCGTGGCGATCCTGGTCTGGCCGAGCCTCGGCCTGACCGCGTTCCTGCTGATCGGTGCCACGACGGTCATCTTCGTAGGACTCCTCCTGGTGATAGCCGGCATTTCGGGCCTCCGAGCGCCGCGCCCCATCCCAGCCTGACCCCGGCTGTCGCACCCCCATCCGGGCAGCCATGAGTCACAGCCGAGAGTGCCCGCAGAGCGCCCGGCTGTGACTCATTGCTGTCGCACCCCCATCCGGGCAGCCATGAGTCACAGCTGCAGGCGTGGGCTGTGACTCATGGCTGTCGTGGCGTCGTTCGGGCAGCAATGGGTCACAGCTGCAGGCGTGGGCTGTGACTCATGGCTGTCGTGGCGTCGTTCGGGCAGCAATGGGTCACAGCCCGGTTCAGGATCGGCGGCTCAGTTCGGTGGCGAGCATCGCCACGGTGCGACGCGGGTTACGCAGGATGTCGTCGGCGGTGAAGCGAAGGACACTCCAGCCGGCCCGGTGCAGGGCGTTGATCCGGGCGACGTCCCGCTGATATCTCGCTCGTTCGCGGTGGTGATCGCCCTCGTACTCGGCGGCCACGCGGGCGGCCTCCCATGCGAGATCCACGCGCCCGAGCAGGCGGCCGTGGCCGTCGCGGACTTCGTACTGCGGCTGCGGCCGGAGCAGCCCGGCGTCGTGGAACAGCAGCCGCATCCGGGACTCCATCGGTGATTCGGCGCGTCCGTCGGCCAGCCGCAGCACCTCGTCGAGCTGCGCCGTCCGGGGCCAGTGGCGTCGTTCAGTGCTCATGCCGATCACCTCCGACAGATCGAGGACACCCACGCGGAGCAGCGCGTCCATCGCGACCACCGCGTCCGATCGGCTCAGCCGGCGGCCGAGATCGAACGCCGTCCGCGCCGGCGTCGTGACCGGAAGCGGGAACGGCGTCGTGATCGGATGCGGGAACGGCGTCGTGATCGGATGCGGGAACGGCGTCGTGATCGGAAGCGGGAACGGCGTCGTGACCGGATTCGGGGATGGCGTCGTGACCGGATGCGGGAGAGTGGCGGAGGGCGACACCGGGGGCGGGAGTGCGGGGAGAAACGTCCGGTCGGCTTCGGCGAAGACGGTGTAGTGCGGGACTATCCGCTCGTGGCGGCGGATCCACCGGTGGCGCAGGGTGGCCACCGTGATGCGGGAATCCGGGCGGAGCAGGTCGGCGCCCCAGAGGCAGGCGGCGCTGAGTCCGCCGATCGCGGCGCCGGGTGGGAGGACGAGCGCGACCGCCAGGCACCAGATCCGGTGGTCGAGCGGCAGGGTGCTCGAGGCGTAGACGTCGGGCAGCAGGCGACGCCAGCCGGTTCCGCGCAGCCTGCTCCACGTGATGAGACCAGCGGCAACGGCACCGGACCCGCGGAAGGGCGCGGCGGAGAGAGAAGCGGGGGAGGGCATCCCGCCAGGGTCGCGGAGAGACGCGCGAGCCCGAGAGCCGTCCCTTCAAGCTGTGGACAAGCAGGTTGGTTAGCCTGACCTAACTCGAACCTGTGGGGACTCATGACGGACAGCTTGTTGATTCGTGCGGTCAAGCGGCATCGCGGCCGCCTGGCCGCCGGCGTGGCGTTGCTCTGCCTGCATCAGGCGACCGAGGCGCTGGTGCCGGTCGCGATCGGTGTGGTGATCGACCGGGCGGTGGCGACCGGGGACGTACGGGCGTTGCTGATCTCGCTGGCCGGGCTGGCGGTGCTGTTCGCGGTGCTGGCCTGCGCGTGGCGGTTCGGTTCGCGGCTGGGGTACGGCGCGGCCGAGCGGGAGGCGCACCTGCTGAGGGTGGAGATCGCGGAGAAGGCGCTGGATCCTCGGGGTCAGCGCAGCGGGCTGCGGGACGGCGAGCTGCTCAGCGTGGCCGCGGGGGACACCGAGCAGGCCGTCGAGGCGGTCCGGGCGGTGGGCCTGACCATGGCGGCGGTGACGGCGCTCCTGGTGTCGGCGATCGCTCTGGTCGTCGTCGATGTCCCGCTCGGTGTGGGCGTGCTGGTCGTCGTACCCCTGGCGCTCCTGGGTCTGCAGCGCCTCGCGCCGCTGCTGACCCGCCGCAGTGACGCCCAGCAGGCGGCTCTGGCCGAGACGACGGCGACGGCTGTCGATCTGGTGACGGGTCTGCGGGTTCTGCGGGGGATCGGCGCGCAACATCACGCGGCGCAACGCTATGCGACGGCGAGCCGGCACACGCTCACGCAGACGCTACGAACGGCGAACACGAAGGGTGTGCACCTGGGCCTCACCACGGCGGTGAACGGGCTGCTGCTAGCCGCGATCACCGGCGTGGCCGGCTGGCTCGCGCTGCGCGGCGAGATCACCATCGGTGAGCTGGTGGCGGTGGTGGGCCTGGCCCAGTTCATCGCCGAGCCGGTGCAGACGCTCGGCTGGTGTGTGCAGCTCTTCGCGACGGCCCGGGCGTCGGCCGCGCGGGTGACGAGGGTTCTCGATGCGCCGCCGGCCATCCGGCCGGGCGACGGGAGTGTTCCGCCGCCGGCTCCGGAGCGGCTCGTTCTTTCCCACATCTCGTACGCCGGACTGACCGATTTCGGACTACACCTGAAGGCCGGTGAGGTGCTGGGTCTGCTCGCCCACGACGCGCGCGACGCCGAGTCGCTGCTCGCCCTGCTGGCCGGCAACGTGGCGCGGGAGGACTACCGGGGCACGATCGCGATCGACGGCGCCGCCGTGGAGACCTTGGACATCGCGGAGGCGCGGCGCGTCGTGCTGGTCGAGCACCACCACGTGACGCTCTTCGAGGGCTCGCTGCGGTCGAACCTCGGCGGCGGACCGGAGCCCGAGCTGCTCGCCGCGGTGCACACGGCCGCCGCCGAGGACGTCCTGACCAGCGGCCTCGATCATGACCTGGTGGAACGCGGCGCCAACCTGTCCGGAGGGCAGCGGCAGCGGGTGGCGCTGGCCCGCGCGATAGCGGCGGATCCGCCGGTGCTGGTCCTGCATGATCCGACGACGGCGGTGGACGCGGTCACCGAGGCGCTGATCGCGGACCGGCTCGCCGCCGGCCGTGGCCGCGACGACCGCGGCACCCTCGTGATCACCAGCAGTCCGGCCCTGCTGCGGGCCGCTGATCGGGTCGCGGTGGTGGACGGCGGCACGGTGGTCGCCGAGGGAACTCACGACGAGCTCGTCGCGGCCCAGCCGCGTTACCGGGAGACGGTGCTGCGATGACCCGGACTCTTCTGCCCACCGCCACGCCGGCGCAGACCTGGGCCGCGACGCGTGCCGAGTTCGCCCGGCTGCCCGGTCACACCGCCGGCGCCGCGGTGCTGCTGGTGGCCGCGTCGGCGACCGGGCTGGTCGCGCCCTGGGTGCTGGGCCGCCTGGTCGACGACGTGATCACCGGCGCCGGTACCGAGCGGGTGCTGTACTGGACCGCCGTGATCGCGGCGGCCGCGATCGTCGGCGGGTTGCTGACCGCTGCCGGCGCGGCGGTCTTCGCCCGGCTCGGCGAGACGGTGCTGGCCCGGCTGCGGGAGCGGGTCGTGGATCGGGCGCTGCATCTGCCGTCGGCGACGCTGGAGCGGACCGGCACCGGCGATCTGGTGGCCCGGACCGGCGACGACGTCGCGCTGGTCGCCAACGCGATCACCGGTGGCGGGCCGATGTTCGTCGGCGCGCTGCTCTCCATCGTGCTGACCGCGGCGGGCCTGTTCGCTCTGGACTGGCGGATCGGCCTGGCCGGTCTCGCGGCGGCGCCGGGATACGCCCTGGCGCTGCGCTGGTACCTCCCGAAGTCGATGCCCTTCTACACGAAGGAGCGCGTCGCGTCGTCGGAGCGGGCTCAGGCGATGGCAGGGGCACTGCAAGGAGCGGCGACGGTACGGGCCTACCGCCGCGAGCGAGAACAGATCGCCCTGATCGACGAGCGCTCGCAGGTGACCCGCGACCTCGCGCTGGACGTGTTCAAGATCTACACCCGGTTCAGCTCCCGGATCAACACCGCCGAGCTGATCGGCCTGTCCGCCGTGCTGATCGCAGGGTTCGTGCTGGTGCGGGAGGACATGGCGACGGTCGGCGCCGCGACGTCGGCGGCGCTCTACTTCCACCGGCTCTTCAACCCGATCGGCCTGCTGCTCATGGAGGCCGACGTGGTGATGCAGGCCGGTGCGAGCCTCTCCCGACTGGTGGGTGTGGCGAACCTACCCACATCGACTGATATTGCGGATGAATCGCCCACGGGCACCGCGCTCGACGTGACCGTCCGAAAGCACAGCTACGACGACGGCCCCACAGTGCTCACCGACGTGACCCTCAGAGTGGAACCGGGTCAGCGCGTGGCGCTGGTAGGGGCCAGCGGCGCCGGCAAGACCACCCTGGCAGCGATAGCGGCCGGCATCATCCCGCCGTCGGACGGTTCCGCGGAGCTGGGCGGCGTGAATCTCCAGGATCTCGGTGAGCACGCGACGCGACAGCGGATCGCCCTGGTCAGCCAGGAGGTGCATGTCTTCGCCGGCCCGCTCGCCGACGACCTGCGCCTGGCGAACCCGGACGCCGGCGACGACGAGCTGACCGCGGCCCTGACCGCCGTCGGCGCCGGTGGCTGGATGGGCACCCTCCCGGACGGCCTGGCGACCCACGTCGGCGAGGGCGGTCACCGGCTGACGGCGGCGCAGGCGCAGCAGCTGGCACTGGCCCGGCTGATCCTGGCGGACCCGGACGTCGCGGTCCTCGACGAGGCGACCGCCGAAGCGGGCAGTTCCGGCGCCCGTGACCTGGAACGGGCCGCGTCCGCCGCGACCGAGGGCCGGACGACCCTGATCGTCGCGCACCGCCTCACCCAGGCCGCCACGGCCGACCGCATCCTGGTGATGGACGAGGGCCGGGTGGTGGAGGAGGGCAGCCACGACGAGCTGCTCGCGACCGGCGGCCGGTACGCCGAGCTGTGGAAGGCCTGGAAACCGGATTAGAGCAGCCCGGCTGGAGCAGCCCGGTCAGAGCAGCCCGGTCAGAGCAGCCCTGCCTGGGCGGCCCGGTCCACCGCCTCGCGCCGCCGGGCCGCGCCCAGCTTGCGATAGATCGACCGCAGGTGTGCCTTGATCGTGTTGACCGAGACGCCGAGCTCCTCGGCGATCTCGTTGGCGGTCAGCACCGACGGCAGATAGCGCAGGACCTCCAGTTCCCGTTCGCTCAGCGGGTCGAGCACCACCTCCGACCGGAGCAGATGCTCGGCCCCGAGGACCCGGAACGGCCGCCGGATCCCCTCCGGTTCGGCGATCGCGACGGCCCGGGCGGCGGCCGCGGCGCTGCGGGCGGTGTCCCCGCGCGCCTCGGCCTCCAGCGCGATCACGATCCACGCGGAGCAGGCGGCGAGCGGGTCGGTTCCGGCGGCGATCCGGCGCAGGAGTTCCTCGCCGCCGGTCCGGTCGCCGATCGCGATCAGGGCCCGGCCGAGGACGACCTGCTCGGCCGGGGACGGCTGGTCCAGCCGCCGCAGCCGGTCGGTGACCCGGCGGGCCTGCCCGGCAGCCAGGAAGATCTCGTCCTCGACCAGGTCCATCCAGCGTTCCAGCAGCGGCGCCCGCAGGGTCGGCCCGCGTTCCTCCCGGGCTTGCCGGAGCACCGCCGCCGCCGCCGCGTGGTCGCCGCCGGCCAGCGCCAGGTGCGCCCGCACCAGCACGCTGACGAGGGAGAGGGTGGACTCCGGCGGGTCGGCCTCGGCGCGCTGCGCGTTGCGGAGCACGGCCTGCCCCTCGGTGAGCCGGTCCCGCTCCACCTCGACCAGGGCGAGGGCCAGGTACGCCGACGTCGACTGCACGGTCCCGGTCGCCCCGAGCTGCTCGGCCTGGCGATACGCCGCGCAGGCCAGCCGCTCGGCCTCGCCCAGCGTGCCGTCGAAGAAGGCGAGCAGCGCGAGATGGCCTTCGGCGCTCACCGCGGTCAGTGGCATGCCCAGGGCCCTGGCCTCGGTCATCCCGTCGATCAGGTGCTGCCGGGCCTCGTGGATCCGGAGCGTCCAGATCAGCCCGATTCCCTTCATGATCGTCGCGACGACCCGTACGTGCTGGGCGATCGGCAGGGCCCGTGGGTCGGCGACCCGAGTCCGCTCGGTGATCCGGTCGGTGGCGGCGACCATGGCCGGCATGTCGCCGGAGATCCGCAGCACCGCGCTCGCGTCGATGATGTCGATGACGATGTCGGCGGCGAGCCGATCGGCGGGTGACCGGCCGTGGAGCAGTTCCCGGGCCTGCTGGAGCAGGTCGGGCAGCGCGCGCAGATCGCCGGCGTCGAGCGCGAGCATGACCGCGCAGAGGACGAACTCGGTGGTGGTCGGGAGCAGTTCGGGCGGGATCTGCTGGATGGCCCGGATGAACTCGGCGCGCTTCGGCGACAGGCTCATGCCGGGAGCGAGGGTGACGACGAGCCGACTCAGGTAGTCCCAGTCCCCGGCCTCGGCGGCGTGCCGCACGGCCTGCGGGATCATCCGGGCGCCGGCGTACCAGCGGGCGGCCCGCCGGTGCAGCTCGGCCACCTCGTCGGGCGCCTCCCGGTCCAGGCCGCGGCGCAGTTCGGCGCGCAGCTGGCCGTGGTAGCGGTACCCGCTGACCAGCCCGGTGGCGCGTTCCAGCGCGGTGAGGATCCGCCGGCTTCCGGGCGTCCCGGTCAGCACGTCGGCGAGCTCGGGCGAGACCTCGTCGACGATGCTGGTCCGCAGCAGGAATCGGCGGATCGCCGCGCTCTGCCCGGCGATCACCTCCCGGGAGAGGTAGTCGCCGATCACTTCGCCCGGGTCGGCGTCGAGTGAACCGGCGGCCAGGCGCAGCCCGAGCGGCCAGCCCTCGGCGAGCTTCGTGATCGTCGCGATGCGATCGGAGCTCGCCGGATCCGAACCGTCGGAGAACTTCACCTCGGGCCGCAGCCGGGCGATCAGCGCGGCCGCCTCCCGTTCGTCGAACCGCAGGTCGGCGGTGCTGATCGGGAAGAGCCCGCCGGACGCCCGGGGCACCTGCAGCGGCAGGTCGGGGTCGCGCCGGCCGATCAGGACGAACCGCAGCGCCGTCGGCTGCCTGCGGATCAGCGCGGCGAGCACCCGCAGCGCCGGCGACCCCTCGATGGCCTGCAGGTCGTCGAGGACCAGCGGCACCGGGCGGCCGAAGCCGGCGGCGAGCCGCCGCAGACCGGCCTCGTCCGCGACGTGCCCGAACCGGCCCGGCACCGAGGCCGGCGGGAATGCGCCCTGCAACGCCGCGGCGACGCCCGAGCAGAAGGCCGGGGCGGTCGCGTGCCGGCGTTGCAGGGTGAGCCAGGCGACCGGCTGGGGCTGGCTGCCGGCCCAGCCCGAGGCCAGCGTGGTCTTGCCCCAGCCGGGGCCGGCCTGGACCGTGGTGACCGGGCGCTGCACCCCCTCGTCGAGCAGGCGGTGCAGGCGCGGGCGGACCAGATGTGGTTCGGCTATCGCGGGCAGCTCCGTGGAATTCATATCCTCACCCCGGTTCATTTCGGGGCGCGACTGCGATGAACCGGCTCTCGGTGTTGAGGGGCCCGGCCGTCACGCCAACGGCACTGTGGGTCATCGTCGCATCCGGCTAAGGGTCACTGCCGTCAGCAAGGCGACATAAGATCATCTAATGATGATCAATTCCGGTCAAGCGTAGTACGGTTCGGCGGGCGGCGGGGGAGGGTTCCGTCGATATGTCTGCGGCTGTGGCTGCATGACGGCCGTCAATGCGTCGAGGATCTGGTCGACCTGCGGGCGAAGCATCCGCCACTCACGGCCGGTGGCCAGCGCCTGGTTCTCCGCGTCGATGGCCGGGACGAGGTCGCGCAGCAGCACCGCGATCTGGCTCGCACTCGCCTGCCGCTCGCCGTCCGGTGCGTTCTGAGACAGCACGCCCCAGTGCGCCGAGAGGTCCCGCAGGTCGTCGCGGACCGGAGGCCAGGACAGCCCCCGCTCGCCCGCTGTCTGTGCGGTCAGCACAGGCGGTAGTCGCACTCCGATCACACTGCGTGTCTCCGCGTCCAGGGTGGCCGCCTCGCCGTCCCAGGCCGTCTCCCGCCGCGACCGGCTGATCAGGACGATCGCGATGACCGCGCCGATCGCCAGGAAGACGAGCAGCCACGGGAGGAATCCTCCGGAGTCGTCGTTCTCGGACACCGGAACGGCCGCTGCCGACGACGACGCGGTGGTCGGGGTGGGTTCCGCGGTCACGGTCTTCGTCTCGGTACGCGTCTCCGCGGTCGGCGGCGGAGGCTGCGTCCTCGTCGGCTCCGCGGCCTGCGGGGGATCGGTGGTGCGTTCCGGCTCGGTCGTCTCCTCCTCGGTCGGCTCTGGATCCGCCGTCTCCCGGGTCCGGGTCGGCTCGGTGGTCCGCTCCGGTTCCTCGGTCTTCTCGGTCTCGGTCTGCTCAGGCTGGGCGGTGGCGGTCCGCGAGGGCCGGTCGAGGGTGGGCGCCGCCGACGGCAGGGTCACCCCGCCGTTCTCCCCGCCGTCGCCGGTGCACCCCGCGACGCCCAGGACTAGGGTCGCGGCCAGGATCAGCGCCAGTCTCCTCCTCATGCGACGATCCGCAACTCGTGGCTGGTGTTGTTCAGGCGGCGGCCGGCGTTCTCGGTGACCGTCACGATGTCCTCGATACGCACCCCGAACCGTCCCGGCAGGTAGATCCCCGGCTCGATCGAGAAGGCCATCCCCGGCACCAGCGGCCGCTTCTCACCCTCCACCATGTACGGCGGCTCGTGTGTGGTGAGCCCGATCCCGTGCCCGGTCCGGTGGATGAACCGCTCGCCGTACCCGGCCTCGTCGATCACTCGCCGCGCGGCCCGATCGATGTCCTGGCAGGCCACGCCGGGCTGGACGGCTTCGAAACCGGCCTGCTGCGCCCGCTTGACGACCTCGAAGACCTCGCGCTCCTCGGCCGTCGGCTCGCCGACGTGCACGGTACGCGTGGTGTCCGACCCGTACCCGTCCTTGAGCCCGCCGAAGTCGAGGACCACCATGTCGCCCTCCTGGATCACCCGGTCGCCCATCTCGTGGTGCGGGTTCGCGCCGTTCGGCCCGGATCCGACAACCGTGAAGTCGACCTGGGAGTGGCCGTGCTCGCGGAGCAGGCGAGCGAGTTCGTTGCCGATGTCGGTCTCCGTGCGGCCGGCGAACCGTACGCCCACGATCTGCTCATAGGCCGCGTCAGCGGCAGCGCCCGCCGCCGCCAGACGCTCGATCTCGTCGGTGTCCTTGACCGCCCGGAGCATCGGCAGCGAACCGGTGATCGAGGTGTACCGGGTCTCCCGCAGCGCGTCCTGCAGGCCGAGCAGGTGCATGGCCCAGGCCGAGTCGGAGAGCGCATAACGTCCCTGCGGGTCGAGCAGCCGTGCGGTGGCCGCGTACGGGTCGGTGCCGTCCGCCCAGTCGGTGATCGTCACGGCGGACGCGCCGGGAGCGGCCTCGGCGTCCGGCCGTTCCAGCACCGGGACGATCAGGTGCGGGTCGTGGTCGGCGTCGAGGACCAGCATGGTGATCCGCTCGGTGATCGCCGTCGGCTGATATCCGAGGAAGTAGACGAGGTCCGGGCCGGGGGTGACCAGCACGCCGGTGAGCCCGGCCTCGGCCGCCTGGTTCAGCGCCCGCTCCATGCGTCGCTGGAAGTCCTTGATGGTGAAGGTCATCGTGATGCCGTCTCTGTCGGTCGGGTGGGGATCGTGTGGCTGGTTCCGGCCGCGGCCGCCGCGAGCTGGACGGCGGACGTCTTTCCTTCGTGGTGGCGCTTCATCAGCACGATCAGCGCGACGCCGGCCGCGGACATGACCGCCAGCAGCACCGATGCGGCGCCCAGCCCGGCGGCGAGCGCCTCGGCGGTGGACGCGCCGTCCGCGGTCCGGCTGTCGGTCACCCCGCCGGACACGGTGGCGGAGGCCGCCACGGCGAGCGAGCCACCGACGTACCGGGCCATGTTGGAGATCCCGGAGGCGGCGCCGACCTGATCCGCCGGGACCGCCGAGGTGGAGGCGGAGGAGGCGGGGCCGTTGGCGAAGCCGAGGCCGACGGCGATCGCGACCATCGGCAGCACGAAGGCCGCGTACGACCAGGACGCGGTCACGAAGATCATCGCGGCGGCGCCGACGGTGGCCAGCAGGAAGCCGAGGGCGACCGCCCGGGCCGGGCCGATCTTCATGGCGAACGGGGTGATCAGCGGCGTCACGGCGATCATCGCGGCGGCGGCCGGCAGCGTGGCGACGCCGGCGTCGAGCGGTGACATGGCGAACGTGGAGGGGTCCTGGAAGTAGAGGCTGAACAGGTACATCAGCGCGTTCAGCACGCCCGCGACCAGCAGGATCGCGATGGTCGAGCCGACCAGCACCCGGTTGCGCAGCAGCTTCAGGTCGACCAGCGGGGCTGCGGCGCGGCGCTCGGCGGCCACGAACCCGAACCCGCCGACGACCGCGATGACCAGGCAGGAGATGGTCGGCGCGGAGATCCAGCCCCAGTCGCCGCTCTTGCTCAGGGCGAGGACGAGCGGGACCAGGAAGACGGCGACCAGCACGGTTCCGAGCCAGTCGATCGACCGCGGCCGGTGCGGGTCGCGGGACTCCTTCACCGTCATGATCGTGAGTGGGACGCAGGCCGCCGCGATGATCGCGTCCAGCCAGAACAGGCCCTGCCAGCCGGTCGCTCCGACGAGCGCGCCGCCGATCAGCGGGCCGGCCGCCGCGCCGATCGCCGACGCGGCGCCCCAGAGGGTGATGGCCTTCATCTGCGCGGCGCCCGAGGAGGAGACCGAGAGCAGGCTCATCCCGCAGGCGAGGATGGTGGAGCCGGCCGCGCCCTGGATCATCCGGCCGCCGATCACCCCGGCGGCGCCCTGGGAGAGGGCGATCAGCGCGCAGGACGCGACGAAGAGGACCAGGCCGCCCAGGAAGATCTTGCGGCGTCCGAAGACGTCGCCGAGTGCGCCGGAGGTGACGATCACCGCCGCGCCGACCAGCATGTAGCCGGTCACCGCCCACTGCAGGGTGGACACCGGAACGCTGAGGTCGTCGCTGATCGCGGGCAGCAGGATGGTGACGGCTGACGTATTGGCGTTGACCACGAGCGCGGAGACACAGGCAGCCAGAAGCACCCCAAGCCCCGCCGCGCGGTCGGTTCCCGTCGTGGACATGTGCCTCAGCGTCGCCGCCGCGCCAACTCAAGAGCATCCTTCGCGCCGGGTGATTTCATCCGGGTCCGGGCCGCCTACCGTGCATTCGCGGAGGTGGCGATGACGAAGCCGACGACCTCGGAGAAAGAGCTCCTCGAATTCCTGCTCTATCTGGGCAGCGCGCTCACCGCCGCGGGGGAGGCGGTCACTCAGATCCAGGACCGGCTCCAGCGGGTCGGTGCGCAGTACGGCGCCCCGCAGGCCCGGATCAGCGTCTTCCCCACCCTCATGGTCGTGTCGCTGGAACCGGGCCGCCCGGCCACCCAGGAGCCGACCAAACAGCTCTACGGCGGCCTGCGCCTGGACCAGACGGCCGAGCTCTACCGGATCCTCTGGGCGGCCGAGCACGGCGAGCTGGAGCCGGCCGAGGGCAGCCGCCGCATCCTCGACCTGGTCAAGGCGCCGCCCCGGTTCGGGCCGGTGATCCGGGTGGCCGGGCACGCGGTGCTCACCACAGGCATCTGCCTGATCCTGTTGCCGACCTGGAACGACCTGATCCTCTCCGCCCTGTTCGGCGTGCTGGTCGGCGTCTTCAAGCTGGCCGGGGCCCGCTGGCCGGCCGCGCAGATGGTGATGCCGGTGGTCGCCGCCCTCACCGTCGCCTCGCTGACCTTCCTGATCGCCGACTCCGGGCTGATCGACGCCGATCTGCGCGCCATGGTCGCTCCGCTCGTGACGTTCCTGCCCGGCGCGATGCTGACCATGGCGGTGGTGGAGCTTTCCGCGTACGAGATGATCACCGGTGCGAGCAGGCTGGTCGCCGGGATCATGCAGCTGCTGTTGCTCGCCTTCGGGATCCTGGGCGCCGCGCAACTGGTCGGTGTGCCGCCGCCGACGGCCGCCGCCGACGTCCCCGCGAGCGCCCTCGGCTGGTGGGGGCCGTGGATCGGGCCGCTGATCGTCGGGCTCGGCAACTTCCTGATGCTGGCCGGACCGCCGCGTACGTTCGGCTGGCTCTGCGTGGTGCTCTACGCCGGCTGGACCGGCCAGTACCTCGGCAACGAGCTGCTCGGCGGTTATCTGAGCGGCTTCGTCGGCGCGGTCGCGCTCACGGTCGTCGCGTACATCGTGGAGCGGTTCCCCTCCGGCCCGCCGGCGCTCGTCTCGTTCCTGCCCGGATTCTGGCTGCTGGTGCCGGGGGCGCTCACCCTCATCGGGATGACCGAGTACCTCGGCCAGGACTCGGTGCGCGGCTCGGAGGACCTCGTCGGCGCGGTCGGCTCGATGCTCGCGGTGGCCCTCGGCGTGCTCTGCGGCCATCCGCTCTACCGCGGGCTGGCCCGCACGGTTCGGAGGCTGCGATGACCACGACCGCGGTGACCTCCGAGAAGGAGCTCCTCGCCCTGCTCGGGCCGCTCACCGAGTGGCTGCTGGCATCCAGCTTCGAGGGCACGATGACCTGCGAGGCGACGGTCCGCGACGTGGCAGCCCGCTACGGCCACGAGGTCGAGGCGGTGTTCCTCGCCGACGCCGCGCTGCTCACCGTCGGCGACCGGACCCTGTCATTCGCCCGGGAGCCCGGCGTGCCGCCGCTCGACGAGGTCTCCGAGCGCAAGAAGCTGATCGCCGCCATCCACGGCGGGCTGCCCGCCCGCGAGGCCACCGCCCGGCTCGCCGCGATCCGCGCCATGCCGCCGCGCTGGCGCCGACCGGCCCAGGTCCTCGGGCTGATCGCGTTCACCGTCGGGTTCGGCATCTCGGTGCAGGCGACCTGGCAGCAGGTCGGCGTCTCGGCGCTCACCGGTCTGCTGGCCGGCCTGCTCGTGGTCGCCTCGGCGGGCCGCCGGAGGCTCGTGCTGGTCTCGCCGTTCGTGGCGTCGGTGCTGGTGACGGCGGTGGTCGTGACGCTCTCCGAGCAGGGGCTGATCGACGGCGGGCCGATCCAGCTGATCGTCCCGGCGCTCTTCTACTTCATCCCCGGGGACGCGATCACGGCTGCCGCGCTGGAGCTGGCGACCAACCGGATGACGGCCGGGGCGGCCCGGCTGATCTACAGCCTCGCGGTGCTGCTGGTGCTCGCGTTCGGCGCGCTGGTGGCGACGGTGCTGCTCCGGGTGCCGGCGAGCACCCTGTTCGACGTGCCGGTCGACGGCAACCTCGGCCCGGCCCTGGTCTGGGGCGGATGGGTGCTCTTCGCGATCGGGGTGATGCTGACGTTCTCGATGGCGCCCCGGGACTTCCCCTGGGCGCTGGGGCTGATCCTGCTCACCGCGGCGGTCACCGAGGTGTCGGTCCGGGCGTTCGGCGATCCGTTCGGCACGTTCGCCGGCGCCGTCGTGATGACGATGGTGGCGCTGCGTCTCGGCCGCCGTCCCGGTCTGCCGCCGGCCTACGTGCTCTACCTCGGCGCGTTCTACGTGCTGACCCCGGGCTCGCACGGGCTGCGCGGGCTGGAGAGCTGGATCGGCGGCAACCCGATCACCGGGCTCGGAGGACTGGCCGACATGGTGGGGCTACTGGTCGCGATCGCGGTGGGGATGCTCGTCGGAGCTGCGGTTTCACCCGCAGGCGACCACCTATCACCCGCACGGGGTGAAGCCTGAGGGCTCCGGGCGGCCGAGTCTGGATGGTGTGCAGAGCCGACTCCGCCTCGGCGGCCACCCGGTCCAGCCGTTACTGCTGATGTTCCCGCTGGGCCTCTTCGTGATGGCTCTGATCTTCGACCTGGCGTGCCTGCTCGGCGCTCCCGACCTGGTCGGCACGCTCGCCTTCTGGAACCTGGCCGCGGGCCTGGCCGGCGGTCTGCTCGCGGTCTTCGCCAGCGGGTTCGACGCGTTCGCCGCCCGCGATCCCGAGTACGCGAAGGTCGCCTTCTTCAGCCTGCTGCTCGACGTCGGCGTGCTGATCTGGTTCGCCGTCCTCACCCTCATGCGTGTGCGCAGCCACGACCGGGTCGCCGGCTTCGGGCTGGTGCTCCTGGAACTGCTCGGGCTGGCCGCCGCCGGGTTCGGCGCGTGGTTCGGCGGGCGGATCATCGGACCGAACCGCTCGCCGGGGATGAGGCGGACCGCATTCAGCAGCGCCGATGATCCCACCGGGACACGATCTCGAACCGTGTGAACGGAGGGCAGCGTGAGCGCAATGGACGTGCCCGCGAAACGGCCGGAGTCGACGACTCCGGCGGCAGCGGCTAAGAAAGCCAAGTCCACCAAGACGGTGGCATACATCTCGTGGGTGGCGCTCGCGCTGATGACCACGAGCTCGGTGGCCAGCCTCCGGCCGGCGCCGACCATGGCGGTCTACGGACTGGCCAGCATCTTCCTCTACATCGTCCCGGCGATCGTCTTCCTGTTGCCGACCGCTCTCGTCTCGGCGGAGCTGGCGTCCGGCTGGGAGGGCGGTGTCTTCAAGTGGGTGAGCGAGGGCATCTCCAAGCCCGCCGGCTTCTTCGCGGTCTGGTGCCAGTTCGCGATGACGATCTTCTACTACCCCAGCCTGCTCGGTTTCGTGGCGAGCACCCTGGCATACGTGATCAATCCCGACCTGGCGTCGAGCGGCGTCTGGACGGCGATCGTGATCATGGTCTGCTACTGGACCGGCGTCTGGGTCTCGTCCCGCGGCACCAGCGGCGTGGCCGGGCTGGCCAGCGGCGGTCTCATCATCGGCACGCTGATCCCGGGCGCGCTGCTGGTGATCCTCGGTGTCGCCTTCCTCGGCCAGGGCAACGAGTCGGCCGCCCCGATGACGGCCAGCAACCTGCTGCCGGCCTGGGCGGGCCTGTCCAGCCTCGTGCTGATCGTCAACAACTTCCTGTCGTACTCCGGCATGGAGATGAACGCCGTGCACGTCGGCTCGCTGCGCAAGCCCGGCAGTGAGTTCCCGCGGGCGATGTTCATGGCGATGGGCCTGGTGCTGCTGATCTTCATCCTGCCCGCTCTGGCGATCAGCTGGATCGTGCCGGCCGAGCAGCTCTCCCTCACCGCCGGCGTGATGCAGGCGTTCGACGCGGTGTTCGCCGCGTTCGGCTCGCAGTGGCTCACCCCGATCCTCGGCATCATGCTGGTCGCCGCGTCGCTCGGCGGCATGCTCACCTGGCTGGCCGGCCCGTCCAAGGGCCTGCTGCTGATCTCCCGCCAGGAGGGCTACCTGCCGCCGTTCCTGCAGAAGCTCAACAAGCACGGCGTGCAGCAGAACATCCTGGTCACGCAGGGTCTGGTCACCACGGTCATCGCGCTCGCCTACGCGTTCATCCCGGACGTCTCCAGCGCGTACTGGATCTTCTCGGTGATCACCACGCAGGTCTACCTGATCATGTACCTGCTGATGTTCGTGGCGGCCGTGCGACTGCGCCGCAAGCACCCCGACCACCCGCGCGGCTACCGCGCCCCGATGCTCACCGGGCTCTGCGGCGTCGGCTTCGCGGCCTCCCTCGCGGCCCTGCTCATCGGCTTCGTCCCGCCGTCGCAGTTCGGCTCCGGCAGCGTGGGTGTCTACCTGGCGGTCGTGGCCGGTGGCGCGCTCGGTCTCGGTCTGCTCGTGCCGTACCTGTTCCTGCGCTTCCGGAAGCCGTCCTGGCGGACCGAGCCCACCTCGTCCGAGGAGGCCGTGGCATGACCAAGAACAACACCGTCCTGTACGTGACGGCCGGCGTCCTGGTCGTGGTGCTCGCCGTGATCGCGTTCATCACGTTCCCCAAGGCGGAGGAGAACGACCAGGCCACCGCGCAGGCCGAGCAACTCCGCGAGGAACTGGTGGCGGCCGGCATCAACGCGCCGCCGGCCGACCAGATCGCCGCGGTGCTGGGCGACGACGGCGGCGCCGCCTGCCTCGACCCGGGCGACGCGCTGCGCCGCAACATCCTGCTCCAGCAGCTGACGAACGGCGCGAGCGGACCGGGACAGCGGCCGGTGATCGCCGACGGCCGGATCGTGCAGGGCCAGATCCTGATCATGGAGATCTACTGCCCCGACACGCTCGCGGCCTTCCGGCAGATCGTCGACGATCTCAAGTTCGCGAAGGTGGCGTCATGACCGATCTCGCCGAACGCGTGCAGGGTCTGATGAATCAGGCGCACGCGGACCTCTCCGAGCTGGTGGCGATCCCGTCGGTCGCCGACCCGCGGCAGTACCCGCCGGAGGAGTGTCTCAAGGCGGCGAACTGGGTGGTGGACCGCTTCGCCCAGGTCGGCTTCACCGGCCTGGCACTGCACGAGACCAGTGACGGCAGCCAGGCCGTCTACGGCGAGCGCCTGACCGCCGGACCGGACGCGCCGACGGTGCTGCTCTACGCCCACTACGACGTGCAGCCGCCGCTCGACGACAAGGCCTGGCACACCCCGCCGTTCCAGCTCACCGAGGTGAACGGGCGCTGGTACGGCCGGGGCGCGGCCGACTGCAAGGGCAACATCGTCATGCACCTGACGGCGTTGCGAGCCCTCGGCGGCGACCTGCCGGTCAACCTCAAGCTGATCGTGGAGGGCTCCGAGGAGCAGGGCACCGGCGGGCTCGAGGACTTCGTCGAGCGCAACCCGGACCTGCTGAAGGCGGACGCCATCCTGATCTGCGACACCGGCAACGCGGCGGTCGGGGTGCCGGCCGCCACGGTCACGCTGCGCGGAATGGTCAACGTCGTGGTGACGGCCGAGGCCCTCGGCGGCGAGCTGCACTCGGGCATGTTCGGCGGCGCCGCGCCGGACGGTCTCGCCGCGCTCATCCAGGTGCTCTCCACGCTGCGGGACGCGGCCGGGAACACGACGATCACCGGGCTGGAGCACGACCAGACGTGGCACGGCGCGCCGTACCCGCCGGACCAGTTCCGCTCCGACGCCAGCCTGGTGGACGGGGCGAAGCTGCTCGGCGACGGCACGGTGTCGGACATGCTCTGGGCCCGGCCGGCGGTCACCGTGCTCGGCATCGACTGCCCGCCGGTGGTCGGCTCGGCGGCGGCGATCCAGCCGCGCGCCCGGGCCCGGCTCAACCTGCGGGTGCCGCCCGGCACCGATGCGGTGAAGGCGCAGGACGCGCTGATCGCGCACCTGCAGGCGGCAGCGCCGTGGGGTGTCCGGGTGACGGTCGAGCCGGAGGCGATCGGCCAGCCGTTCCAGGCCCGCACGGGGGGCCCGGCATACAGGGCGCTCTCCGCGGCGATGCTGGAAGCGTTCGGCCGGGAGATGACCACCCTCGGGCAGGGTGGCTCCATCCCGCTGGCCAACGTATTCGCCGCGACCTATCCGGACGCGGAGATCATCCTGATGGGTGTGGAGGAGCCGCAGGCTCTCATCCACGCCCCCAACGAGAGCGTGGATCCCGGTGAGATCGCCCGTCTGGCGCTCGCCGAAGCCCGATTCCTCCAGCGGTATCGCTTGTAGAGGACGGGCAGCGAGGAGCGGGTCCGGCGTGGGGGCGCCGGGCCCGCTCCCGTCGCGCGTGGGGGTGCGGTTAGGCTAGCCTTACCTTCCGCCGAATCGCCGTGGAGGCCGCTCGATGTCCAACTTCAAGATCCGTAAGCCGGTCGACCCGCACGTGGTGATGCTCGACGTGGCCGGCTCGGAACGGATCTCGCCGAACGTGGTCCGGGTGACCTTCGGCGGAGAGGGACTCGAGAAGTTCACGCCGCTCGGCTACGACCAGTGGTTCCGGCTCTTCCTGGCCCGTCCCGGCCAGGACACCCTCAAGCTGCCGACCCGGACGTCCGGCCTCTGGTACGCCCAGTACCTCGCCACCGCGAAGCCGAAGCGCCCGTTCGTCCGCAACTACACCGTCCGCGCCCACCGGCCCGGCGAACTCGACGTCGACTTCGTGGTGCACACCGACGCCACCGGGCACAGCGGCCCGGCCAGCACCTTCGCGCTGAACGCCACGCCCGGGCAGCAGGCCGGCCTGCTCGACCAGGGCTGCGGCTACAACCCCCGTGCCGAGCACGAGTGGACGCTGCTGGTCGCCGACGAGACCGGCCTGCCCGCGGTGGCCGGCATCTGCGAGTCGCTGCCGGAGGACGCCCGCGGCATCGCCATCGTCGAGCTGCCGTCCATCGAGGACAAGCAGGATTTCCGTACGCCGCCCGGCATCGATCTGATCTGGGTCGCCCGGAACGGGGATGCCCACGGCGTACCGGGGGAGCTGGCCCTGGAGACCCTGCGCGCGACGGAGTTGCCGTCCGGGACCGTCTACGCGTACCTGGTCGGCGAATCGGCCCTGGCCACCGGCGCCCGCCGCTACCTCGTGGGCGAGCGCCGGATCCCGAAGCAGAACGTCGACTTCATCGGCTACTGGCGTCACGGTCACGCCGCAATGTGATCCCGATGCGGGTTCCGCCGCCCGGCGCCTCGGTCACGTCGATCAGGCCGCCGTGCCGTTCGACGATCCGCAGGCAGGTGGAGAGGCCGATCCCGTGACCCTTGCGGGAGGCCGGGTCCACCTGCGCGAACATGTCGAAGACGCGGTCCCGCTGCTCGGCCGGGATGCCCATGCCGTTGTCGGTCACGGTGATCTGCCAGCCGTCCGCCGTCTC
Source organism: Actinoplanes sp. OR16 (assembly GCF_004001265.1). Lineage (GTDB taxonomy): Bacteria > Actinomycetota > Actinomycetes > Mycobacteriales > Micromonosporaceae > Actinoplanes. The sequence continues at coordinate 4,349,961 of NZ_AP019371.1, forward strand.
GGCGCCGGCGATCTCCACGCGGGGTAGCCGGTCCGGGTGGCGGTACTTGATCGCGTTGTCGACCAGGTTCTGCAGCAGCTGGCGGAGCAGGGTCGGGTCGGCGGTGAGCGTGAGGTCGCCGCGGAGCATCACGACGGCGCTCTGGGCGTCGATCAGGTCGCGCAGGTCGTCGGCGATCCCCCCGGCCACCTCGGAGAGCCGCATCGTGGTGCGGGCGCAGGGCGCGTGGCCGGCGTGGGCGTACGTCAGCAGCGCCCGGGTCAGCTGCTGCATCCGGGTCAGCGAGTCGGCGGCGCCGTTCAGCCACTTGACCGAGCGCGCGTCGAGCCGATCGCCGGAGTATTCGCCGAGCAGTTCCAGGTAGCCGATCGCGCTGGACAGCGGGCGTACGAGGTCGTGGCTGACCGCCGCGGCGAAGCCCTCCAGCTCCTCGTTCGACCGCTGGAGCTCGGCGTGGGTGGATTCGAGCAGATGCCGGTACGCCCGATCCGCCGTGACGTCGGTCAGCGCCACGACGGCGCCGATCCGCTCGCCGCTGTCGCTGAGCATGCTGCGCCCGTTCGCCACCAGGGTGATCAGCTCACCGTCGGCCTTGCGCAGGACCAGTTCGGCGTCGGTGACCACGTCCTCGGCGAGGGCGCGCTGCAGGGGCCGCTCGTCGCGGGGCAGCGGGGTGACGCCGTCCGGATTCAGCACGTGCAGCCGGTCGGCGACCAGCCACGCCGGCGTCGACGGGTCGTCGGCCGCGCCGCCCCAGGTCCGGGCCGCCTTGTTGAGCACGGTCAGCCGTCCGTCGGCGTTCGCCGCGATGATCCCCACGTCGATGGTGTCCATCAGGCTGTGGATGAACTTCTGGCTCCGGTCGGCCTCGGCGGCCATCGCGTCGGCGATCCGGGCCTGCTTGCGGCGCTCGAAGAGGCCGACCAGCACCCGGGCGAGGTCCTCGAGGCGGTCGAGCTGCCGCTCGCCGAGCACCTTCGGCACGGTGTCGAAGACGCAGAGCGTGCCGAGCGCGTACCCGGACGGGCTGATCAGCGGCGTGGACGCGTAGAACCGCACGTCGGCCATCCGCCCGTCGACCCAGGGGTTGCCGGCGTAGACGGGGTGCCGGCTGGCGTCCGGCACGTGCACCATCCGGCCGTCCCGGAACGCGATCGCGCACATCGAGTCGGCCCGCAGGCTGTCGCAGCCGTCGAAGCCCACAGTGGTGAGCTGGCACTGCCGCGTCTCGTCGATGAGGTTGAGGGTGGCCGTCGGCACGTCCGCGAGGGTGGCGGCGATTCTGACGACGGCGGTGAGCTCCTCGTCGGCGGGCGAGTCCAGCAGCCCGTACTCGTGCAGGGCGGCGAGGCGGGCCTCTTCGCGGTCCAGCGTCAGCGGCATGATCCGGTTATCGGCCGGGCCGGAGCGGGCTTGAGGAGAACTCAGCCGAAGGCGCCGGCGAGCTCCAGCACGGCCGGCCCGATGATGATCACGAAGATCGCTGGGAACATGCAGAACAACACCGGGAAGAGCAGCTTCACCGGGATCTTCTGTGCCTGTTCCTCGGCCCGCTGGCGGCGGCGTACGCGCTGGTCGGCGGCGTGCTCACGGAGGATCGGCGCCACCGAGATGCCCAGATCGCCGGCTTGGACGAGGGCGGTCACCAGACGTTTCAGGTCGCGTACCGTGGTGCGGCCGGACAGCGACCGCAGCGCCTCGGCCCGGGAGACGCCGAGCCGCATCTCCTGCAGGACCCGGCGCAGCTCGTCGGCCATCGGCCCGCGCATGGTGCGTGCCACCTGATCCATCGCGGAGTCCAGGCCGAGGCCCGCCTCGACGCCGATGACCAGGGCGTCCATCACGTCCGGCAGGTTGCGCTGCATCAGCTCCTGTCGCTTGACGCCCTGGTTGTTCACCAGGATCTGCGGGAGCAGGCAGCCGAGGACGAACCCGGCGACGGCGCCGCCGATCGCGCCCGGGTCGCCCTTCCAGGTGTCGCCGAGCGCCCAGAGGAACCAGGTGAGGCCGGCGGCGGTCAGCGGCCGCATCCGGATCACCTTGTCGAGCGGCCAGTCCGGCGGGTTGCCGGCGCGGTCCAGGCCCCGGGTGAGACGGTCCCGGTCGCCGGGTGGGCCGAGCAGCGACCCGATGATGAACAGGACGCGGCTGACGGTGGACTCCGCCCGTACCTCCTGCTCGTCCTTCTCCTGCGTGCGCCCGCCGGTGTAGGCCGCCAGCGTCTTCAGGATGCGCTCGCGGCGCGGCGGGGGCAGCAGCACCGCGGTGGCGGCCAGGCTGATCGCGGCGAGCAGCGAGCCGAGCGCGACGATCAGGGTGGCCACGGGTCAGACCTCCACCCGGACGACCACGCGCAGCCAGAGCGCGCCGAGCACCACACCGGCCACCGCGACCCCGAGCATGATCATCCCGGCGCCCTCGGTGACCAGCGGCTTCAGGTAGTCCGGTTCGGTGAAATAGATGGCGGCCGCGGAGACGATCGGCATGGCGGTCAGCACGTACGCCGACACCCGCCCCTCACCGGAGAGCGCCCGCACGTGCCGCTGCAGGTACGCCCGCTCGCGCATGGTGTCGGAGGTGGTCTGCATGACGTCGACGAGGCTGCCGCCCACCTCCTTCTGCAGGCGCAGCGCCATGACCAGCCAGACCATCTCCGAGCTGTTCATCCGCTCGCCGATGCGTTCCAGGGCGTCCTCGAAGTCGCCGCTGATCCGGGTCTCGGCGAGCGCCCGGCGCAGCTCGACGGCGACCGGTCCCTCGTCGTCGCGGACCGCCGCCTCGACCGACTGGTGCAGGGTGAAGCCGGACCGTAGCGAGCTGATCATGAGGCTGAGCGCGCCGGGCAGTTCGTCGGCGAAGGTCCGCTCGCGTCGCTTGATCCAAGCGAGCAGCGCGCCGTTCGCGCCGAAGAACCCGAGCGCCAGGCCGATCATCGTGACCAGGGCCGACCTGGTCAGGACCAGGCCGAGCACGCCGAGGGACGCGGCGGCGGCGAGCCGGATCGCCATCCACTCGGCGGGTTTGAGCACGCCGCCGATCCGGTCCAGCAGCCCGGTGTCCCGCTCGGCGAACCGGGCCACCGCCGGGTAGCGCAGGACGTACTTCCCGGCCGCGGTGAGCGTGCGGCGCAGCAGCGGGATCCGGACCTGCTCGCGGTGCACGGTGAAGGTCTTCAGCGCGGCGAGACGACGCTGCATCGGTGTGCGGCCGAAGAAGAGATCGATCAGCAGGTACGCGACGACGAACGCGGCGGTCACCGCGCCCAGGATCCCGACGACGATCGGGGTCACCGCCGGCGGCTTCCGAACATGGTGGGCGGCAGCGTCACGCCGTACATGGCCAGGGTCTCGGTGAAGTGCGGCCGGACGCCGGTGGGACGTAACCCGCCGGTGCTGCCGGGTGTGTCGGCACCGGCGCTCGGGTCGTACAGGAAGATGTCCTGCAACGTGACCACCTCGCCCTCCATGCCCACCACCTCGGTGATGTGGGTGATCTTGCGAGTGCCGTCCTTGAACCGGCTGACCTGCAGGATCATGTCGACCGCGGAGGCGATCTGGTCGCGGATCGCGCGGCTCGGCAGGTCCATGCCGGCCATCAGCACCATGGTCTCCAGCCGGGACAGCGCGTCCCGTGGCGTGTTCGCGTGCAGCGTGGTGAGCGAGCCGTCGTGGCCGGTGTTCATGGCCTGGAGCATGTCCAGGGCGGCGCTGTCCCGGACCTCGCCGACCACGATCCGGTCGGGGCGCATCCGCAGCGAGTTGCGGACCAGTTCGCGGGTGGTGATCGTGCCCCGGCCCTCGGAGTTCGGCGGGCGGGATTCGAGGCGGACCACGTGTTCCTGATCGAGCTGCAGCTCGGCGGCGTCCTCGATGGTGACGATGCGCTCGTCGGGCGGGACGAACCCGGACAGGATGTTGAGGATCGTGGTCTTGCCGGAGCCGGTGCCGCCGCTCACCACGATGTTGCGGCGCCCGCGTACGCAGGCGTCCAGGAACTCGGCGGACTGCCGGGTCAGCGTGCCGTACTGCAGCAGGTCGCCGACGGTCAGCGGCACCGCGGAGAACTTGCGGATGGTCAGCGACGAGCCGTCCAGGGCGATCGGCGGCACGATGGCGTTGACCCGGCTGCCGTCGGGCAGGCGGGCGTCGACCATCGGGCTGGCCTCGTCGACCCGACGGCCGACCCGGGAGCAGATCCGGTCGATGATCCGGCGCAGGTGGTTCTCGTCGTCGAACTCGGCCGGCGCCCGCTCCAGCCGGCCGAACCGCTCCACGTAGATCAGCTGCGGGCCGTTCACCATGACCTCGGTGACCGACTGGTCGCGCAGCAGCGACTCGATCGGCCCGTGCCCGAGCACCTCGTCGACGACCTCGCGGATGATCCGGGCCCGGTCGTTGCCGGAGAGCGGGGTCTCCTCGCGGGCCAGCATGTCGTTGAGGGCCTCGCGGACCCGGGCGTCCAGGTCGCCGCCCCCGTCGCTGGTGTAGAGCGTCGGCCCGAGCTCGTCGGCGAGCCTGCGCTGCAACCGCAGCCGGACCTCGTTGACCTGGTCGGTGGCCCGGGGCGCGCGGACCTCGGGTGCTCCCGGCGCCGCGTCCTTGGCCTGGGTCTTGCCCGCAGCGGCGGCGAGACGTGCGGAGAGACTCATCAACCCACCTTCTTCCAGCTGAAGAAGCGCCGCTGTTTCACCTGCACGGTCTCCACGCCGGCGATCCGGTCGCCCAGTTCCCGGATGGCCCGGCTGACCGGGTGCATCGGGTCGGTCGCGGTGAGCGGCTCGCCCTGGTTGACCGAGACGGGCACGTCACGGCTGGACGGCACCTGCACCGCGAACCCCATGCCGACCGCCTCCTCGACGTCGGCCGGGGTGAGACCGACGAGCGTGTTGGCCCGGTTGAAGACCAGCAGTCGTTTGTCCTTCGGATAGTTGAGCAGGTCGAACATCTCGCCGGTCAGCCGTACCGACTTGAGGGTCGGCAGCTCCGGCGTGACGATCGGGACGTACCAGTCGGACATGTCGAGGGCGGCGAGGACCTGGTCGGTCACGACGGCCGGGGTGTCGACCACGATGAAGTCGTAGAGCGGCCGGGCCACGTCCAGCAGCTCCACCACGAACTCCCGGCGCACCTGCTCACCCTCGGCCGGGCTGGCCGGCGCGAGCAGCGCGTCCAGGCCGGGCCGGGCGTTCGTGATGATCGAGCGCAGGCCCTGCTCGTCGAGGCGGCCGGCCATCGAGAGCCCGTCCGCGATGCTGCGGTCCGGCGGCAGCTTCATCATGATCGCCACGTCGCCGAACTGCAGATCAAGATCCATGATGAGTACGCGTCGCCCGCCGCCGGCGAGCGCCACCGCCAGGTTCACGGCCACCACACTGCGCCCGCAACCACCCTTGCCCGCGAAGACGGTGATCACCCGGGCGTACGGGGCAGCGTCGGTGGCGCTGCGCATCGAGGTGCTCAGCGCCTTGGAGAGGTCGATCGACCGGATCGTGGCGTCCTTCAGGCCCTGCTGGTCCCGCTCCTCGACGATCTCGCGTACTCCGGAGCGCAGGCACTGCAGCACGATGTCCGGCTCCACGGTGTGCCGGATCAGCACCACGCCGATGAGCGGGCGCTGCAGACGCTGGTACGCCGTGAACATCAGCGCTTCGCCGAGATCCACCGTCGCGCCGAGGATGACCAGGATCGTCTCCGGGTAGCGCGGCAGGTGCACCTCCAGCTCCGCCATGCTGGCCAGCACGGTGCAGCCGACCTCGCGGAACTGCGGCCCGATGACCTCGCGACGGGCTTCGTCGGGCTCGACGTAGACGTAGAGGCTCACTGGAACAGTTCCCGCGAGTTGATCGGGTCGCCGATCGTCGGTGTCGCCTTCGGCCCCAGGATCGCCAGGTAGAGCGAGCACTGCTGGGCCGCGTGGACCAGCCGCTGCGCGTCCTCGGCGTCCACCGAGAGGGTGGCGACGTACCGCTGCAGCGACTCGGCGCTGCTGGGCTTGGTGTCGTACTTGCCGCTGGCAGACGGCGACGGCGACGCGCCCGCCGAGGCGGCGGGGTCGGCCGTGGTGGCCGAGGGCGTGGGAGTCGCCGGGGCCTGCGCCTCGCCGATCGCGATCACCCGTGCGTCGGGCAGCAGCAGCCGGGTCAGCTTGTCCTGCTTGCCGTCGAACTCGCCGCCCCAGATCTCGAACAGGCAGGAGGCGTAGACGGCGACGTCGTCACCGGGCTCGACGTCGCCGGCCACCTGCGGCGCGACGGTGAGGGCGACGCTCACGGCGAGCCGGCCCTTCGGCACGACCATCCGGCGCGAGGGCGACGGGCTGACCTTGACGACCGGCTGGAACAGCGGGCGCATCAGCAGCTGGCTGGGTTCCAGCGGCGCGGCGAGGCGCAGCTCGTCGAGATCGGGATCCCAGACCGTGACGGCGCCCTGGGGGACGGTCTTCGCGGGCACCAGGATGCGCTCGGTCAGACCCTTCTCCCGGATGACCGCGCCGAGCGTGTCCACCGGGATGCGCTGCTTCGCGACGAGCACCCAGATCCCCTGGTTGCCGCTGAGCGCCCGGCGGTCGGCCGAGCGCGCGTACGAGAGGACGGCCGTGCCGCTGATTCCGGCCAGCAGTAATGCGGCGAGCAGGATGAGGATGCGCCGTCGCATATCTCCACCTTCTCAGGTGAAGGTCATCCGTCGCGGGAGATCACGAAACCACCTCGGGTACCGCAGAGCGGTCAACCGACGCAGGCCATCACACCGGTGGCCTTGAGCGTGACCGGGGCGACGGTCTTGCCGCTCAAGCGTTTGATCATGCTGGTGATCGGCGTGACGGGCTGGAACGCGCGATTGACGGTGACCACGGCGTCGGTGCCCACGGCTGCGCCCGACGTGCAGAGGGTGGGACCGCTGGGGTAGGTCAGCGCGACCCCGGATCCGACGATGTTCTGCACCTTGTTCTTCACGTCGGTGGTGGTGCCGTTCAGGGCGCCGAGGCGAGCGCCTTCCCGGGCCGCCTCGGTCAGCTGGATCTGTTGCTGCAGCATCCGGCCCATGTCGATGATCGCGAAGAGGATCAGCAGCAGGACGGGCAGGATGATGGCGAACTCGATCGCGACCGCGCCGCCGTCCCCCCGGGCCGATCGCCGTGCGGGGCGAGCCGGCCCGGGACGGGGCGTTGCGCGATCGTGCGCGAACATCGGTGTTCGCCGTCGCCTTTCGTCAGATGGCGGCCATCAGGGTGGTGATCAGGGCCTCGATGTCCTTGCGGAGGTTCGTGACCGCCAGGATCAGGCCGCCGGCGATCAGGGCCGCGAGCAGCGAGTACTCGACAGCCGTGGCGCCCTCGTCGGACTTGTGGGCGGCGCGCAGGTACGAGACGAGAACGGTGAAGAGCTCCACGGTCAATCCCCTTGAGTTCCGGCGACCGCCCGGCTTGGCGGCCTTGTGCCAGACTTATCGGGCGCTGCTGCGGGCTCTGGAGTCCCATTCGGTTGCGGCCGGTTGCGGCTGTGTCACCGATTCGAGGTGGCCGACCCCTGCGCCAGCACGTTACGCAGCATGCCCGCCAGGATGTCCGCGGTGTACGGCTTGGTGATGAAGGGCGAACCCGCCTTGATCAGGCCTTTCTTGACCGCTGTCGCCTCGGGGAGACCGGATACGTACACCACCTTCATGGTCGGGCGCACGGCCGCGGCCGAGCGGGACAGCTCGCCCCCGGACACGCCCGGCAGGCCCAGGTCGGTCAGGAGGACGTCGATCGGGCCGTCGTGCACCCGGCATTTCATCAGCGCGCTCACCGGATCCTGAGCGGCGATCACCGAGAATCCGCGCAGTTCCAGCATCTGGCTGGTCACCTCGCGCAGGTCCTCGTCGTCCTCGACCAGCAGGACGACCGGACCGGTACGTTCTGTCGGCTGCCACATGGTTCCTCCCGGCACCCTGGACTCTGCGACAAACCTATAGAGCGGCCTGCGCCACCGTTCCGGAATGGCGGAAAACGCGGGTGACCGGCGTCTCAATCCATCGGGAATTATCGATCCCTTGCCCCGGTTGCAGCGGCCACAGGAACGATCTCGGGGAGTGAGAGACATGAGCGAGAAGAAGGTCATCGCGGTCGTCGGCGCCACCGGAGCGCAGGGCAACGGGCTGGTCCGGGCGATCCTGGCCGACACCGACGGCGGCTACGCGGTCCGCGCGCTGACGCGTGATGCGACGTCACCCAAGGCGCAGGAGCTGGTCAAGCTCGGCGCCGAGGTGGTGCAGGCGGACAACTACGACGAGGAGAGCCTGATGAAGGCGTTCGCCGGGGCGTACGGCGCGTATCTCGTCACGAACTTCTGGGCGCACATGTCGGCGGAGAAGGAGCTCGAGGAGGCTGCGAACCTCGCGAACGCCGCCCGCAGGACCGGCCTGAAGCACGTCGTCTGGTCGACGCTGGAGGACACCCGAGACCACATCCCGGTGACCGACGACCGGATGCCGACCCTGCAGGAGAAGTACAAGGTCCCGCACTTCGACGCGAAGGCCGAGGCGGACGAGCTGTTCCGGGCCGCCGGCGTGCCGACGACCTTCCTGCGCACCACGTTCTACTGGGAGAACCTCGCGACCGGCTGGGGCGCCACCCGGGACGCGGACGGCGTGCTGACCCTGAGCCTGCCGATGGGTGACAGCAAGCTGGCCGGCATCGCGGTGGAGGACATCGGCAAGACCGCCTACGGCATCTTCAAGGCCGGCACCGATTACGCCGGCCGGACCGTGCATATCGCCGGCGAGCACCTGACCGGTGAGCAGATCGCGGCGGGCCTGAGCCGGGCCGTGGGGGAGCCGGTCGTCTACCGCCCGCTGACCCACGACGCCTACCGCGGCCTCGGGTTCCCGGGCGCCGACGAGGCCGGCAACATGTTGCAGTACTACACCGAGTTCGAGGACTACTTCACGGGCGCCCGCGACCTCGACGAGGTCCGCCGGCTCAACCCGGAGCTGCAGACCTTCGACCGGTGGCTGGCGGCGAACGCCGCGACGATCCCCACGGCATGACAGGCGGGGCGCCGATCCCGGTCCACCACAGCCGGGATCGGCGCCCCCACAGTATCCCGCCGGAATGCGCCTAGCCTCCTAGGACGCGGGAACGGCACGTACGCTGCGGAACGTGTCGGACATCGAGATCTCCGTAGCCACCCCGGACCACCGCGACCGGGTCGTCGAGACGCTTGTCGCCGCGTTCCCGGCCGACCCCGTTCTGCGTCACCTGTTCCCCGACGACGCGACCTACCCGGCGCACGCCGCCGCGTTCTTCGGGCACCTCTTCGACAAGCGGGTGCACCGGAATTCGATCTGGATCGCCGGGGAGGGCCGGTCGGTCGCCGTCTGGGAGCCGCCGGGCACCTCCAACGCCGTGGACATCGCGCTGCCGCCGGCGGAGGCCGAGCGGATGCGGGCGTACGACCAGGCGGTGCACGCGGCCATGCCGGACGAGCCGTACTGGTACCTCGGCGTCCTCGGCACCCACCCGGACTGGACCGGCCGCCGCTGGGGGCACGCCGTGATGGCGGAGGGTCTGCGCCGGGCCGCCGAGGAAGGCCTGCCGGCGATCCTGGAGACCAGCACGCCGGGGAACGTGTCGATGTACCGTCAAGCCGGCTGGGACGTGATCGCCGAGATCAGCGACCCACTGCCGATCTGGGTGCTGCGGCAGTGAGCACGTCCGCGAGATCACGGCGGGCCGCAGTCAGCCAGACCGTGAGGATCAGCGCCAGTTCGCCGAAGTTGGACAGCCACAGGATCGAGGGTGCGGCGGCGGCAGCGGCGAACATGACGACCGCGCCGGCGAGCAGCCACGGCCAGCGGGCCCGGACCAGCAGTGCCACGCCCACGCCGATCATCACCAGGATCGCGACGATCGCCGGGATCGGCGGGCCCTCGGAGGCGGCGTTCGTGTAGCGGAGGGTGTCGGCGTACCGGGTGGCCTCCAGATCAAGAGCGATCACATCCTTCTGTACGCCGACCGCCACGAGCGCCAGCGTGAGCACGCCGAACACGCCCGGGACGATCCGGCCCGCGAAGAACCGCACGCCGTACCGCCGTCCGAGGCCGACCGCCACCATGATGAGCAGTGGGACGAGCAGCGCGTGGGTGACGTACCGCGGGACCGACAGCGCCCGCAGCATGCCGCCCTCGCCGATCGTGCTGCCCAGCGCGATCACCGCGTTGTCCCAGATCAGTGCGATGATCACCAGGATCAGCAGGGTGAGCGCCCAATCGGGCTGCCGGCGGCGCAGCGTGACGACCAGGCCGAGCAGGAGCACCTCGGCGAGGGCGAACAGGGCGAAGAGCACGCTGAGCATCCCGGCTCCCGTTTCGTTGAGGGAAACGTCGTTCCGTCAACGTAGACGGATCACCGGGTGGCGGTCAATGACGTGCGTCCGCGGACAGGCCCAGCAGCCGGTCGAAGAGCCGGTACTTCAGCACGATCGTCAGCGTCGCGTACCACAGCAGCAGCGCCGGCAGGACGATGAAGAAGACCGGCTTCGACGGGCCCATCAGTCCGAAGTACTGCCAGAAGACCGGGACGCAGAGGATCGCGCTGAACACCAGGCACAGCCCGAGGACGAGCAGGGCCGGCCGCTTGTCGCCGGTCGGGGCGGTCCACGCCGCGAACACCTTCGACCGAGGCGCCAGGAACAGGATCAGCCCGAAGGACGCGAAGCAGAAGAACGTGGAGAGCCCGGTCTGCGCCAGGATCGTCGCGGAGGCCGTGGTGAAGTCGGCGTCTATCCCGTACGTCAGGCCCGTGTAGCTCTCGAACTCCGCGATGATCTCGTGCGGCGTGCGCCGCCCCTCGCTGAGACCTTTCGTGACGAGCTCGTAGAGGACCGTGTAGACGACCGCGCCGAAAGTGGCGGTCACGATGCTCGCGGGGATGACGAACCTGACGAGATTCCGCAGCATGTCCGGGTCCGGCCGGGTCGGCTTGGCCCAGAACGTGAGGAAGACCGTGGGGACGCCGACCGTGAACATCGTCAGGCCGACCTGCGTGGGCGAGTACGGGAACCCGAGCCCCAGCATCGTGACGGTCAGGATGACGAGACCCTGGCTGACCACGCGGGCGAGGAAGACGTAGAGCGAGATCCCGATACCGTTGATGATCTTCCGGCCTTCGAGTTGGGCGGGCGGCAGCGCGGCGAACGAGTCCTCGACCAGCACGATGTCGGCGACGTCCCGGGTGACGGCGCTGCCGCTGCGCATCGCCACGCCGATGTGCGCCTGCTTGAGGGCCCGGGCGTCGTTCACGCCGTCACCGATCATCGCGACGTACTTCCCCTGCCGGCGCAGCGAGCGCACGATCCGCTCCTTGTGCTCCGGCGCCACCCGGCCGAACACCGCGGTCCTCGCGACGACCGCGTCCAGCGCCGCGTCGTCGAGGTCGTCCAGGGCGGACCCGGGGACCGGCTCGGCGGCGTCGATGCCGGCGCGGCGGGCGATCGCGGCGACCGTACGGGGATCGTCACCGGACAGCACCTTCAGCGCGACACCCTCGGCGTGGAACTTCCGGACCGTCTCGACGACCTCGTCCCGGAGTTCGTCGGCGAGCGCCACCAGGGCCACCGGCGTGAGCATCGGCAGGTCCAGGCTGAGCGTCCTCACCTCCGGCGCGGTGGCCAGCAGTAGCACCCGCAGTCCCAGGCCGGTCCGCTCGGTGATCTCGTTCTGCGGCGCCGGCGTCCGCAGCCGGTGGGCGAGCGCGTCAGGGGCGCCGAGCACGAACACCCCGTCGTCGGTGGACAGCCCGGACCAGCGGAGCGTCGAGGTGAACGGCACCTCGTCGCGTACCTCCCAAGGCTCTCCCGGCAATGCCGCGACCAAGGCGAGAGCCGTCAGATTCGGGTTGGCGGCGTTGTGGGCGAGACTGCCCAGCATCGTCGCCACCTCGCCGTACTCGTGCTCGCCCAGCGGGATGATCTCCTCGAGCGTGAGCTGACCGGTCGTCAGCGTGCCCGTCTTGTCGGTGCAGACCACATCGACGTTGCTCACCGACTCGACGGCGTTCACCTGCTGCACGAGTGCGCCGTGCCGGGCGATGCGCACCGCACCCGCGGTGTAGGCGAGCGCGATCAGGAAGAAGAGCCCATACGGTACGAGGCCCGACAGCACCGCGGTGATCTGCACGACCCGCAGGACACTGAAGCCTTCGATGGCCGCCTGCGCGATGATCGCCCCGCTCATCAGCGCGGTCAGCGCCATGACCAGCCGCACGATGAATTCGATCCGCCGCTGCAACGGCGTCTTGTCCGTCGTCGACCGCCGTGCCTCGGCCGTGAGCCGTCCCGCGTAGCTGTTCGCGCCGACCGCCCGCGCCTGCTGATGCCCGTCCCCGGACACGCACAGGCTCCCGGACCGCAGCTCATCACCGGGATGCTTGACCACCGGGTCGCTCTCCCCGGTCAGCAGCGACTCGTCGGCCTCCACCCGCCCGCCGTCGAGCAGCGGCCCGTCCACGACGATCTGGTCACCCGGCCGTACCCGGATCACATCACCGCACACGATCTGATCAGGAGCGACCTCCCGCGCCTGCCCGTCCCGCACCACCAGCACCCCGGCACGGTCCAGCAGCTGCAGCCGGTCCAGCTTCCGCTTCGCCCGGATCTCCTGAGCCGCACTGATCACCGCATTGATGAGCCCCAGCCCGACGCTGATCAGCGCGTCGCTGTACCGCTCCAGCGTGAGCAGCGCCGCGCCGATGACGAACAGGATGAGGTTGAAGAAGGAGAAGACGTTGGTCCGCAGAATCTCGCCGTACCCGCGCGACCCGCCCTTGACCGGAACGTTTCCTTCCCCACGGCGCCGCCGCGCGTCGGCCTCCGCCTCGGTCAGCCCTTCAGCCGGCGCGAGCATGACTTGTTCCATTCGATCGCCCCGGCCCTAAAGGTACATTTCGCCCTCCTGCCCGCGCGCCCTTTTCTCCCGGTCCCCTGCCCGCGGTGCCCGCTCCAGAGCCGTCTCGCCGCCCGAATTGTCGCTCCGTGTCACAGCGCCGCGACCCCGCCGCACTCCGCGCCATGGCGATCTGCGGCGGTGCGGTGACCCGGGTCGGCCGGTTCGGGGCGTCGACGACGGCGATGCGGCGCTGCGACGTCGTCGCTGACCGGGAGCGGCAGCTGTGGGCCGGGGTCGGTGGGTCAGGGGTGGGTGGTTGCTTCGTCGTACAGGGACTCGAGCTTCTTGGTCTGGGTCTGGAGGTTGAAGTCGGTGACTGTGCGGCGGTGGCCCTGCGCGCCCAGCCGATGCCGCAGCTGGGCGTCGCCGAGGAGGTGGCTCATCGCTGCGGCCAGGGCGGAGGGCGAGGATTCGGGGCAGAGGAGGCCGGTCTCGCCGTCGATCACGGCTTCCGGGATGCCGCTGTGGCGGGTCGCGACGACCGGGAGGCCGAGGGCGGAGGCTTCCAGGATCGTGGTGGGCAGGCCTTCGGTGTCGCCGTCCGGGGCGGTCTTGGAGGGGGCGACCAGCATGCGTGACTCGGCGAGGTGGCGCTGGACGACGGCCGGGCCCTGGCTGCCGAGGAACGTGGCGTCGAGGCGTAACCGTTCGGCGCGGGCGCGCATCGCCGGTTCGAGGGGGCCGTCGCCGATGAACAAGGACCGCGGTCGTGGCGAGTGCATCGACGCCAGGGCGGTGAGCAGGTCGTCGACGCCCTTCTTCGGGACGAAACGGCCGACGAAGGCGACGTCCCAGCGTTTCGGGGTGACCGGCGGAGTCGGCGGGACCGGGACGCCGGTGTAGTGGACTCGTACGCGGGAAGGGTCTGCTCCTTGTGCGAGCGCACGGGAGCGGATCACGTCGGAGACCGCGATGACGAGGGCCGCGCGGCGGAAGACGACGCGCAGGTTGTGGCGGTAGCGCAGGCCGTGGATGCCGGGGCTGGACGGCTGCCGGGTCACGTCGTGGCCGTGGGTGGTGACGATCAGGGGTACGCCGAGGCGCGACGCCGCGCCGCTCACCAGCCAGCCGTCGCCGCCGAAGTGGGCGTGGACGAGGTCCGGGGAGAGGGCGGCGAGCGTGCGGTCGAGCCGTGGCGAGCGGCCGGTGAGCCGTAGTCGCAGGAAGGCGCGCCGATCGTCGCCGAACGCGATCACGTCGTCGTCCCGGGCCAGGGCCGACGCGGTGCGGGTGGCGCCGGCGTAGACGGGCTGCCACCGGGTCAGCGCGTCACCCTGGCCGCGGACGAACGTCTCCGACCCGGCGAGCAGAGCGCTGCGCCAGATGATCACCCGGGGGTCAGGAGACACGCTGACCCACGATCATGTCGCGGATGCGGTGGCGCAGGGACGGCGGCAGCGCCCAGATCTGCATGTGGGTGAGGTAGTCGAGGGCGCCCGGGCTGCCGTTGCCCCGGGCTTCGGCGAGCAGTTCCCGGAATCGGCGCCGGTCCCGGCTCGGCGCGGCCATCGAGCTGAGCACACTGAGGGTGAAGGCGGCGTAGGCGCGGGGCGTGAACAGTTCCCGGTTGGCCCGCAGCCACTCCAGCTGCTCGGGGTAGGGCATCTCGAGGCTGATCCGGTGCCGGTCCTCGTCCTGGTGCCAGAGCACGAGCGGTTCCGGGGCGTAGAGCAGCTCGACGCCGTCGTGCCGGACCGCCCGGAGCGCCCAGTCGAGTTCCTGCTGGCGGCGCAGGCCTTCGGTGAACGGCACGGCGCGCAGCAGGGCCGCCGGCGCCATGATCGTGGAGGTCTGGATGAACCCGTCGCCGTAGAACAGCCCGCGGCGGACGGTGAAGTATTCGCTGAGCGGCTCTCCGGGGGCCGGCAACCGCCGCGGCATGATCGAGTCGGCGCGTGGCGTGCGATTGATCAGCCGGCTGGCGACGACCGGGTGCTCGGCAGAGGATGCCGCCGCCAGCGCGAGCTGCGTGGCGATCTTCGCCGGGAGCCACTCGTCGTCATCGTCCAGGAACGCGACGAACCGTCCCCGCGCCTCCCGGACGCCGACGTTGCGAGCGCGCGGCGCCCGCCCGCGAGAAGGGAGTTCCACGACCCGCAGCCGTGGGTCGCCGATGAGGGCGAGTTCGGCGACCGTCGACGGGTCCGGCCCGTCGATCACCACGATCACTTCGAGGTCGCTGTGGGTCTGCGCAAGGGCCGAGGCGGCGGCTCGGGTGGCGAGTTGCGGGCGGTTGCACGTCGGGATGACGACGCTGACATCCAGCTCGGTCGACATGAGGCCCGACGCTATGGGCGGAAGGCGAGGGCTGCGGAAACAGCCCTCGACCGCCAGGCGAACTCAATACCGCAGGCCGTGTCCGAACCGGAACGTCGGGTCGACGGTGTCGAACGGCACGTCGGGACGGCCGGCCTCGACGGCCTCCATCGACGACGGGATGTCGAACGGCAGGCTGCCCTGCGGCTCGGCGTCACCGAACAGCACCCGCACGATCGCTTCCTCGGACGCGCCGAAGTTGGCCAGCAGCGTCGCTGCCGACGATGCCAGCGGCGCGAGGATGGCGGGCCGGTCCAGGTAGACGTCCACGATCGTCGGCACGGTCGCGCAGATGCGGGCGATGCGCTCGATCTCGGCATCAGGGAACGCCAGCGACCCGGCCCGGAAGAACGACTCCACGGTCGTCCCGTCCCCACGCTGCTCGAACGGCGCCGAAAGCTTCAGCACCGCCACATCAGCGTCCGAAATGTCGGAAACGAGCACCGCCCGCTCTCCAAGATCGCTAACGCCTTCCGCATACACCCGCAAACCGGGCGCGAGCGGCAACCTCGCCGGCCCCTCAGCAGCGTTGATCAACAACGTGTGAGCCGCGGCCTGAGCCGCGATGCCCTCTTCCCGAGCCTCAGCGGTGCCGACGATCTGACCAGCGGCATCGGCGTCGACATAGGGCTGCTCGAACAGGCCGAGCCGGAACTTCTCCCGCAGCAGCCGCCGCACCGACACGTCGAGCCGGGACTCGGTGATCGACCCGTCCTTCACCAGCGACACCAGCACATCGGCCCGCGACTCCCCGCCGAACTGGTCGACCCCGGCCTCCAGCGCCTTGATCATCCGCTCTTCGTAGGACAGGTGCTCGACGCCCCAGCAGGTGTTCGACAGGATGCCCCAGTCGGTGCAGACGATCCCGTCGTACCCGAGTCGTTCCCGCAACAGCCCGGTGATGATGTCCTTGTTGAAGCCGAAGCCGACCTCCTCCACTCCGGCCAGGCCGACCGGCATCCCGTAGTACGGCATCAGCTGCGCGACGCCGGCCTCGATGGCGGCCTCGAACGGTCCGAGGTGTAGTTCGAACTGATCGCCCGGATACACCTGCTCCCGCCCGTACGAGAAATGGGGGTCTTCTCCGTCCTTCTGCGGACCGCCGCCCGGGAAGTGCTTGGCCATCACCGAGACCGACGAGGGACCGATCGACGTGCCTGCTTGCAGGCCCTTGATGTAGGCGACCCCGAGCCGCGTCGACAGCTCCGCGTCCTCACCGAACGTCGCCGACTGCCGGGCCCAGCGCGGCTCGGTCGCGAGATCGATCTGGGGGTGCAGGGCGGCCCGGATGCCGACGGCCAGATATTCGCGGCGGGTCAGGTCGGCGAACCGGGCGACGAGCTCCTCCGACCCGATCGCGGCGAGTCCCAGCGGCTCCGGGAACTGGGCGAACGGCCCGGCCAGCAGCGCGGTCGCCGGGTTGTCGGTGAAGCTGTGCCGCGGGTCGCTGGAGATCGTCACCGGAATGCCGAGCGGGTGCTTCAACGCCTCGTCCTGCAGCGCGTTGTGCCACTCGGCGATCTCCCGGGCGCCCGGCGCGAACAGGATGTTGAAGTGGGTCAGCCCCTGATCGAGCAGCTCACGCACCGATGCCGATCCGAAGATCCCGGGAGCGTCGAAGTCCCCGATCGAGGCGATCTGCTGGAACAGCAGTCCCGCCTTGTCCGCAAGCGTCATCCGCGACAGTAGATCCTCGACCCGCTGCTCCATGGAGAGCGATACGTCCTGGTAGGGATGCATTTTCAAAACCTTTCCTTGTACGAGACCAGCGCTGTGTGGGCGTCCATCCGTTCCCGCGACGGGGCGGCCACGTCACGGGTGATGTGTCAGCGGACTGTTTTGATCGGCGCGACCGCGAATCCGCCCAGAACCATCAGGACGATCGCGATCGGGAAGAGCGAGCCGTATCCGAAGGCGACGACGATGGCGCCGGCGATCCCGGGGGCGAGCACCTGCGGCAACGTCGCGGCGATGTTCACGACGCCGAGGTCCTTCGCCGCGTCCTCCTGAGCCGGGAGCACCTGGGTGACCAGTGCGGTGTCGACCGACTGGAAGAAGCCGAACCCGAACCCGGTGACCAGCGCGAAGATCAGCATGCCGGTCTTCGTGGGCAGCAGCCACGGCCCGACGAGTCCCGCGGCGCAGATGATCGACGACGCGTAGATGAAGACCTTGCGCCGGCCGACCCGGTCGGAGAGCGGCCCGCCGATCGCGATCGAGATGAGCATCGTGGCGAGGCTGGCGATGCCGAGCACCGGCACGAAGTCGACGGCGTCGTCACCGAGCCCGATGTGGTCCTGCAGGATGTACAGCTGGTAGTTGCTGATCCCGAAGTAGCCCAGGTAGAGCAGGAACCGCCCGAGGAACGCCCAGCCGAAGTCGGGGTGCTCGCGCGGGTTGAACCAGAAGCTGCGCACCAGCACGGCGAAGGAGAACGGCCGGCGCTCGTCCCCGCGGTTGTCCCGGTCCGGGCTGAGCACCACGAAGACGGTGAAGGCGACGATCGCGACGCCGGCGAAGAGCAGGTAGCCGGCGCCGACGTTCTCGGCGAACCGGGCGCCGACGATCTGGCCGCCGAGCGCGCCGAACATCGAGGCGAACCCGGTGATCGCCGCGAACACGCCGCGCTTCTCCACCGGGACCCGGTCCGGCATGACCGCGCTGAGCGGCCCCTGCGCGAAGTTGTAGGCGATCTGCGTGATCGTCCACGCGATGCCGATCTGCACCAGCGTGTTCGCGAGCGACATGCCGATCAAGGCCAGGCCGCCGATCAGGGCGCCCGCGATGATCCACGGCGCCCGCGGGCCGAACCTGCTGCGCGTCCGGTCCGAGATCGTCCCGGCCAGGGGCTGGGCCAGCATCGCAGCGAACGCGCCGATCGTCGCGACCACTGCCAGGTTCGCTGCCTTGTTCGCCGGATCGACGTCCTCGATCTGCAGCGGCAGCAGGATGCTCGGGATCGCACCCCAGAGCAGGAACATGCCGATGTTGGCCGGGAAGAGCGTGAACTTGAGGCGGCGCAGCGAGCTGTTCGCTGCCCGCTCAGGGGTTATGACGGCCACGGAAACGACCTCCGACGGTGTTACAGCTGGGTTAATAATTCCCCGTGGGGGAAAACTAGGATGCTGGTCACCGGAGGTCAATAGGGTGAGCTGGCTTACTTCCCGCTGGGGGAAATATGCTGTCCGCGGACGGGGGCCGACAAGGGGGCGAACGGACGACATGAGCGACGAGAAACAGCCTGCGCTGGCACCGCGTCGCGACCTGGCGCCACGTCGTCGCGGCCGGCCACCCAGGATCAGCCGGGAACGGATCGTCGAGGCCGCCCGCGCCATGGACCCGGAGACGCTCACGATGCAGGCCGTCGCGGAACGTCTCGGCGTCGACCGCAAGGCGCTGAACTACCACGTCAGCGACCGGGACGGCCTGCTCGAACTGGTCGCCCTCGACGTGCTGCACGCCGAGGTGGGCGAGACCTCGCTGCCGGAGGGCGCGGACTGGCGGGAGGCGACCCGGCACATAGCCCGGGGCATGCGCGCCGGCATGGTCCGCACCGGCGCGCTCTTCGAGTACGTCCGGATGCCCGTCGGCGGCCTCTCCACCCTGGCCCCGGCGGAACGCTACGCGGAGACGCTGATCGCCGCCGGCTTCACCGAGGAGCAGGCGTCACGGGCCCTCGCCTTCCTCGCCGAGTTCGTCTTCTCCTCCGCCCGGGACGCCATCATGATCGCCCGCAACGGCGTCCACCCGCAGGTCACCGAGATCCGAAAAGCGCTGGAGTCCACACCCGCCGACGAGTACCGCGCCCTGCGCCGCCTGCTGGACACCCACTTCCAGGCCGGCGACGCCCAACTGGAGTTCGACCTGCAGATCTTCATAGCCGGCCTGGAGACCCTGCTCTCCTGACCCGGCTGCACACCGGAGCCGTCCTTGCGCCGGATCTGTCGCTCGCTGGTACAGCCGGACTTCGCCGAGCCGCGACCCCTTGCCGAGTTCCAGCCGACCATCCGCCGCGCGAGGGCTTCGGTGTGCACCTGGGTGGCGTCGGCTGCACAGCAGTAGCGACAATTCGGGCGGCGAGTCGGCGCAGGTGTGGCAGCCGGCGGGCACTGGGGACCGCTACAGCCTCGGTGACGCCCGCGAGCCGTAGCCCAGCAACGTAATGCGGCAACCACTAGCCGACCCGACCACCGCCCGGCTGTGACCCATTGCTGCCGTCGACCCCTTGGGACAGCAATGGGTCACAGCCCACGGAGTCCGGCTGTGACTCGTTGCTGCCGTTGATCTCTTGGGACGGCGATGGGTCACAGCTCGCGGGGTTTGGCTGTGACTCGTTGCTGCCGTTGACCTCTTGGGACAGCAATGGGTCACAGCCCACAGAGTCCGGCTGTGACTCGTTGCTGCCGTTGACCTCTTGAGACAGCAATGGGTCACAGCCCACAGAGTCCGGCTGTGACTTGTTGCTGCCGTTGACCCCTTGGGACGGCAATGGGTCACAGCCCACAGAGTCCGGCTGTGACTTGTTGCTGCCGTTGATCTCTTGGGACGGCGATGGGTCACAGCTCGCGGGGTTTGGCTGTGACTCATTGCTGTTCGGCCAGCGCGGATATGGCGGGGAGTCGGGCACCGTGCGGA
The DNA here is from genome assembly GCF_004001265.1 of Actinoplanes sp. OR16. Classification (GTDB taxonomy): domain Bacteria; phylum Actinomycetota; class Actinomycetes; order Mycobacteriales; family Micromonosporaceae; genus Actinoplanes. The sequence continues at coordinate 4,369,835 of NZ_AP019371.1, forward strand.
TCGACGGGCGGCTTGGGCGGCGGGTGGGATTCCGGCGCGGCTCGGTGTGGTGACGACACACCCGGAATGCGCAGGGGGTCGGGCGGCCCTGGTGGGGTCAGGGTTTGCGGATCTGGCTCAGGGCTGTTCGGGCTGCTCGTCGTCCGGTGCGGAGGGCGCCTCGCACGGCCGTGGCCGCTCTACCGGGAACGGTGCCCTTGAGGACGGCGATGATGCGGTAGGCGCGTGCCAGTTCCCTGTCTCGTGCGGCGAGCCGTTGTTCGTACCACGCTGCTCGTTCCCGGGTTTCGGCGAGTTCGCGGGCGAGCCGGTCCCGTTCGGCGGTTACCTCGCGCAGGGCGGCCGGACCGGGGCGGACCGGGGCGGCCGGATCGGGGCGGGCCGCGGTGGCAGCGGGTGTCGCTTCGATGCCGGCCATTGCTTCGATCAGGTCGGCGAGGTCTTCCGGCGCCGCGTCGATGAAGTCGCGCAGCGCCTGTCCTGGATCGGCGGCCGGGCCGATGCCGAGGTCGAACAGCCGGCCCTCGGCGTCCACGACCAGGGCTTCGGCGCCGGTACCGGCGAACTGGCCGCCCTGCCACGCCGCCAGCAGTGTGCGCAGGGCCGCGAGATCCTGCCCGCGGGCGGCGGCGAGCAGAGCTTCGAGCAGATTACGCCCGTCCGGGACACTGAACGGCCCGCGCGAAGGTGCAGCGGACGGGCCGGTGCTGCTGGAGACGCGGGTCCAGCCGTGTGCGGCCTGGGTCACGCGGTGGGTTTCCTCTGCCGGGGAGGTCAGGATCGCGGCGGGCAGGCTCACCGAACCGGCTCGGGAGGCGGCCACGAACCACGCCGGCGCCAGGACGGTGGTGGAAGCGCTCGCCAAGGTCTGCACGAGGAGGGGGCGGGGGTCGGCCAGGATCGGCGTCGAGGGCAGGCCGGCCCGGCGCAGCGCACCCGCTAGGAAACCGGTGAGGTGCGGATCGTGGAACAGGGCGGGGGAGATCAGGGCTCGGGGAGCACGCGGGTCCGGGAACGCGGCGTAGTCGTGCAGCACCGACAGTCCGGCGGCGGTGAGCCGGTCGGTCAGGGCGGTCAGGGTCGCGGGGCGGGACGGGTCGTCGAAGGCAGGGGCGGACCAGTCCTCGTCGCCCGGTTCGGTGCCGAGGGCGAGGAGCCGGTGCAGGCCCGACGGGTTCTCGCAGCCCAGCAGCAGGCGGCCGCCGGGACGGAGGACCGCGAGCAGCACGGCGAGGCTGTCGTCCCAGGTCGGGCCGTCGCTCTCGGTCGAGGTGACCCGGTCCAGGCCGTCCAGCGCGATCACCGTGTCGTACGCCGGAACCGCCGCGAGCTTCTCCAGGCTCCCGCAGCACACCTCGACGCCGGGGTGGGACGCGTACCGGGCGGCCAGGCGTTCGGCGTCCGGCACGCCCCGCACCAGCACGGTGATCCGCCCGGCGGTGACCCTGTCGATCAGGGAGGCGTCGTGCGGGCCGGCGATCAGGGTGTGACCTTGCGCGGCGGTGAGCAGATCGCTCAGGGCTTCCCCCCGTACCGGGGAAGGGTCTTGCCAATGAGGCATCTCGCCACCGAGCAGAAGCGGGATCATGCGGCGGCCTCCACCGAGCGGTCGGACCAGTGGAACAGGGCGCGGAGCTCGGCGGGCGGGAGGAGGCGGTCGGCGCCGAGCTCGTCGACGGCGACGGCGTGGGCGAGCTCGGGATCGACGGTGGTGCCGTGCAGGGACGACCACTGGCGGCGGATCCGCTGACGGCCACCGAACAGATCCTTCTCGTCGCGCAGCTGCATCGGATCGCCGTAGACGGCCGGCTCGCATCCGGCGAGCGCGCCGTAGAACACCGCGCTGCACAGCCGGTTCGACGCGACCCGCCGGTGCCGCAGCAGCTCACCGAGCTGGCGGTCGAGGAATCCGGGGTCGAGGTCCTTCCACCAGCCGCCGCGGTACCCGTGGCAGATCACCCGGAACCCGGCCCGCTCGTAGCGCCGGCGCACCGAGGCGGTCCGGTACTCCTGCCAGTAGAGGCAGACCGTCACCGGGCCGGGCTCGGTGTCCCGGATGTCGGCGATCAACCGGTCGTGATCACCCTGGACGTGCTGGCCCTCCCAGCCGTGGAAGGGGTACCAGATCGTCCCCTCCCGGGGTTCCGGGGACGGCGGTGTCATGGCGAGCAGGTACGCCAGGGGCGCGCCGGTGACGTACACCCGGCGGCGCCCCATCGACCAGGCCCGGCGGCGGGTCCGCTCGCTCCAGACGAACGACGGGATGCCGGGGACGTACTCGTGGTCGGGTGCGAGGCCGTCCCCGATGTTCCAGCCGTGCTGCAGGTAACCGCGGATCCGGGGCGGGTCGGCGCCGTCGAAGCCGCAGTAGCGGGCGAGGACGTACGAGTGCCCGTAGTAGTGGTTGGCGTGGTGCACGGCCCATCGAAACGCGCCGAGACGTCCGCTACGCGAACAGCAGGCGACGCTGTTTTTACAAGGGCGGGTCAGCGAGCGGCCATCCGCCCGCCGCGAGGTGCGCCGACACCCGGACGACGTCCTCCGGCGTGGCCGGCTGGAGGACCGTGCTGCTGACCATCTCCTCGATGTCCTGTGGCGTGATCGGCTCGACGGCCTGGGCTGCCAGCTCCTTCGCGATGCCGCGCACCTCGTCCTCGGTTAGCGTGCGCCGCAGCAGTCCGAGCAGCACCACGTAGTCCCGCCGCGGCACGCCCTCGGGGTATCCGGCGCGCAGCCACTCCACGGCACGGGACAGGAAATTGGATCGGGATTCGGTCATATCAATCCTTGCTCACCAGGGTCGGGTAGATGTGCTCGAAGCTCAGCTCCTTGCCGGAGCCGGTCGCCACGATGAACGTGATACCCAGCGCCACGGCGAGCAGAACGATCGAGAAGGAGACGTATCCGCCGGCCCGGCCGGTGGGGCCGCCGTGCGCCAGCGACCGGATGCCCAGCGCGAACAGCGCCGGCAGTCCGGCCCCGATCAGGAGGCCGGCGAGCAGGATCCGCCAGACGGCGTCCAGCGCGAGAGTCAGGTTGTCCACGGCCGCCCTCTCAATTCCCGGTACGGGCGGGCTCGGGTGCGGCCGCGCCCTCCCACTCGTCGTTGACATTGTTGTGGTCGATCGGCGTACGCCGGGACAGCTGCCACATGACCCCGGCGGCCGCCAGCATCAGCAGGAAGACGGTGATCGCGCCGGCCACCCCGCCGATCAGGTCGGCGATGAACCAGGTGAGCGCGCCGACCAGTCCCGCGGCCGGCAGGGTGACCAGCCAGGCGGTCACCATGCGGCCGGCGACTGCCCAGCGGACCTGCGCGCCGGGACGGCCGACGCCGCTGCCCAGGATCGAGCCGGTCGCCACCTGCGTGGTGGAGAGCGCGAAGCCGAGGTGGCTGGAGGTGAGGATGACGGTGGCCGCGGCGGACTCGGCGGCGAACCCCTGCGGAGGCGCGATCTCCACGAGACCCTTGCCGAGAGTCCGGATGATCCGCCAGCCACCGAGATAGGTGCCGAGCGCGATCGCCAGTGCGCAGGACACGCGTACCCAGAAGGGGATGTCCTCGGTGTCGGACCACTCACCGGCGGCGATCAGCGCGAGGGTGATGACGCCCATGGTCTTCTGCGCGTCGTTGGTGCCGTGCGCGAGTGAGACGAGCGACGCGCTGCCGATCTGTCCCCAGCGGAAGCCCTGCTCGGTGAAGCGCGTCGCCACCCCGACGGTGATCCGGTAGATCAGCCAGGTGCCGACGCCGGCCACGATGCCGGCGATCACCGGGGACATCAGCGCCGGCAGCACCACCTTGCCGAGGACGCCGTCGAGCTTGCTGCCGTCGCCGGTCCACTTCACCCCGGCCCAGCCGAGACCCGCGACGGTCGCGCCGATGATCCCGCCGAAGAGGGCGTGCGAGGAGCTGGACGGCAGACCGAGCAGCCAGGTGATCAGGTTCCAGACGATGCCGCCGATGACGCCGGCCAGCACGATGATGAGCAGTGCTGTGCCGCCGTCGGCGGTCAACGCGGGTTTGGGGGTGCCGTCGGAGTTCTGGATGTTCACGACGGCGTTCGTCACGGTGAGCGCGACCTCGATGGAGAGGAACGCGCCGACGAGATTGAGCACTGCGGAGAGCAGTACGGCGACCTTGGGCCGCAGAGCCCCGGTGGCGATCGACGTGGCCATCGCGTTCGCGGTGTCGTGGAACCCGTTGGTGAAGTCGAAGCCGAGGGCGGTGATGACCACGAGGGCCAGGATCACGAGTGTCTCGGTCACGCTGTGAGCGTTGCCCCGCCGCGAGGCACGGGCATCCTCCTGGGAGGAGTGTTATTCAGGCATTCCTATGTAGTTCATCTTCAGCGCGTCACGGTGAGAAGCGCCTTCGCGTACGCCGCATAGCCGTCCGCGTTCGGGTGGAACGACTCGGAGACGTTGTCGGCGACCGCGTTGATCCACGGGTCCTTCGTGCACGCCTCGTGGCCCGCGAAGATGATCCGCCCGTCCACGTAGGTGAAGCCCGGGTGCTTCGTGACCGCCGCCGCGATCACCTCGGAGAGCGTGTCCGAGGCCTCGTTGAGGGTCTTGCGGCGGGCGTCGTTGAGGTCGCACTTCGTGCCGCTGCCCGGGTCGGCGACCAGGTGCGGGTAGCCGACCACGTAGACCTTGGCGTTCGGGGCGGCGGTGCGGATCTTGGTGTAGAGGTCGTCGAGCGAGCCGGGCAGGGTGTTCTCCATGGTCCCGGTGGCGTTCGTGACCGACTGGGCGCAGGTCTGATCGTTGCCGAGCAGGCACTGCTGGAGTCCGGCGACGAAGCCGACGTCGTTGCCGCCGACGGTCAGCGTCACCCAGCCGGTCTTCTCGGTGAGGGCGGTGAGCTGCCGGGTCGCGACCGTGTTGATCACCGCGCCGCTGCAGGCGTTGTTGAGGGTCGCGCCCAGATCGGCCTTCTCGTCGATCCACTGCTGCGGGTACGACTTGTCCTTGCTGACCAGGCAGCTGCTGTCGGCGTAGTCACCGGCCCCGAGTCCGGCGGCGTAGGAGTCACCGAGGGCGACGTAATCGTTCGCCGCGACGATTTCAGCGGCTTTGTCCGATTTCTCTTCCGCTTTTTCTGCTGAGCATCCAGAAATGAGGAGAGAAAGTGCAACAAGTCCGACTGTCCACGCTGGCTTCGACACGCGATGATCATTCCAGACCGGGCATACTCGGTCGCGTGCCGACACCCCGCCTCGAAATCGAATACTGCACTCAGTGCCGCTGGCTGCTGCGAGCCGCCTGGACCGCACAGGAGCTCCTCACCACGTTCGCGACCGAGCTCGGCGAGGTGGCGCTGGTCCCGGGGATCGGCGGCGTCTTCGAGATCCGGCTGGACGGCGAGACGCTCTGGTCGCGCAAGGCCGAGGGCGGTTTCCCGGAGGTGCCGCCGCTCAAGAGGATGGTCCGTGACCGGATCGCCCCGGATCGCGACCTCGGCCACAGTGATCGGAAAGCGAGCGGGAGCTGAGCACCTTTGGCAGAGTTGAGCGATGAAGCACTGGACCGCAGCTCTGCCTGCCCTGTCGGCCGCGGCCCTCGTTCTCACCTGGGGCCGCGACCTGCCACCGGTCGTGGTCGTGATCGTCGCGCTGCTGCTCGGCGGCGCGGTCCTGGCGGCCGTGCACCACGCGGAGGTGGTCGCGCATCGGGTCGGTGAGCCGTACGGGTCGCTGATCCTCGCCGTCGCCGTCACGGTCATCGAGGTGGCCCTCATCGTCACTCTCATGATCAGCGGTGGCGAGAAGTCGCAATCGCTCGCCCGCGACACCGTCTTCGCCGCCGTCATGATCACGGTGAACGGCATCCTGGGCATCTCGCTGCTGGTGGGCGCGGTCCGTCGCAGGATCGCGGTCTTCAACCCGGAGGGTACGGGTGGCGCTCTCGCCACCGTGGCCGCCATCGCCACGCTGAGCCTCGTGCTGCCGACGTTCACGACGAGCCGTCCCGGGCCGCAGTTCTCGCCCGCCCAGCTCGGATTCGCCGCCGTCGTGTCGCTCGGCCTGTACCTGCTCTTCGTGCTGGTGCAGACCCGCCGGCACCGTGACTACTTCATGCCGATCACCACCGAGGGCGAGGTGATCGACGGCGAGGATCACCTGGAGCCGCCGTCCAGCCGCACCGCCCTGACCAGCCTCGGCCTGCTGCTGCTGGCGCTCGTCGCGGTCGTCGGCCTGGCCAAGGGCATCTCGCCCTCGATCGAATCGGGGGTGGCCTCGGCCGGTCTGCCGCACGCGGTGGTCGGCGTGGTGATCGCCCTGCTCGTGCTGCTGCCGGAGACCATCGCGGCGGTCCGGGCGGCCGCTCGCGACCGCATGCAGACCAGCCTGAACCTGGCCCTCGGCTCGGCGATGGCCTCGATCGGACTGACCATCCCGGCCATCGCCACCGCGATGATCTGGCTGGATGGCCCACTGCTCCTCGGCCTCGGCGGCACGCAGATGGTGCTGCTGGTGCTCACCTTCGTGGTCGGCACGCTGACGGTGGTGCCGGGACGCGCCAACATCCTGCAGGGCGGTCTGCACCTGAGCCTGCTGGCCGTCTTCCTGTTCCTGGCCGCGAGTCCGTAGAGCTTCCTGGCCGCGAGCCCGCAGAGCTTCCTGGCCGCGAGTCCGTAGAGCTTCCTGGCCGCGAGTCCGTAGAGCGACGATCGGCACCGGGTCAGTGGGCGGCCACGGCTGCGTGGCGGGACTCCCGCCAGATCAGGCCGGCCTCGGTGAAGCCGGCTGCCCGGGCCGCGGAGGCGTGCCACTCGACGGTGGCCGTGAACCCGGACGGAGGATGGGCGCGGAACGCGTCGGCGCGTTCGTGGAGGAGCGGGCTCATGCCGGGTACGTCCGGGAGGGCGGCCCACCAGCGGGACCAGGTGTCGGACGGGGTCGCGGTCGCGGACATCGCGGTCGTCAGGGCCGGCAGGTGGTCGTCGGGCATGACGTCGGCGATCACCAGCAGGCCGCCGGGAGCCAGCACGGAACGGGCCCGGCGGTAGAGGGTTCCGACTGCTCGCGCGTCCAGGTAGTGGACGGCCATGAGCGCGGTCACCAGGTCGTACCCGTCTCCGGTCAGCGCCGGCCAGGACGGGCTGGTCAGGTCGGCGCCGATCACCGTCACCGTCTCGGGTACGGCGGTCCTGGCGAGCGAGAGCAGGACCGGGTCGAGGTCGAGGAGGGTGATCCGGGCGGTGGGCCAGCGGTCGGTGAGGCGTTCGGCGTAGCGGCCGGGACCGCCACCCAAGTCCAAGATCCGCTGGGGGGTGTCGCCGAGGGCGGCTTCGGTGGTGGTGGCGATCGCGCGTTCCAGGGAATCCATACCGGGAACGAAAGCGGCCATGGCGTCGTCCCAGCTCAGCCGTAGGGAAGCCACATCAGCAAGATCAGGGCCGGCAAAATCTGGGCTGGCAACAACGCTTTGCACCGAAATATCATGACATGCCGGACAGCACCTCCAGCAGCCTGTCGATCTCTTCCGGCGAGTTGTACGCATGAACGCTCACCCGTACCGATGAAGTCTTCTCACCCGCCACCGCCTGGCAATGCGCGTCCGATCGCACCAGGAGACCGTGCGAGGAGAGGATGAAGCCGAGGTCGTTGGAGCTGATCGCGTGGTGCCGGAAGGCGACGATCCCGTGCCGCTGCTGAACCGGGGAGTCGATCGTGAGGCTCTGCTGGCAGCCGAGCACCTCGTAGTCGGGCAGCTTGGACAGGCCGTCGGTGAGGCGCAGGCCGAGCGCGCGGTTCCAGCTCTCGATCCGGTCGAGGCCCGCCTCGTCGAGCCAGTCCATCGCCGCGACGAGGCTGACGATGCCGGCCGTGTTCGGGGAGCCGGCCCAGCCGCCGAGCCGGAACTCCGGGCCGCGCTGATTGCGGGCCCAGACCGCGCCGATCCCGGGCAGTGCCATCGCCTTGTGACCGGAGAAGACCACGAAGTCCACGTCCAGGTCGGCGACCGAGAGCGGCAGGTGGCCGAAGCTCTGCGCGGCGTCGAGGCAGATCGGCACGTCCGGCGCCAGGGTGCGGAGGCGGTGCACGTTCATGTCGTTGCCGTAGACGTGGTGCACGTGTGTGGCGGCGATGAGCCGGGTCCGGGGGCTGATCGCCAGGTCACGGAAGGCGTAGTCGTGCGCCGAGTCGTACGGCAGCGACCGCACCACCGCACCGGAGAGGGCCGCCGCCTCCTCCCAGGGCAGCAGGTTCGCGCTGTGGTCGGCGTGCGGCACCAGGATCTCGTCACCGGGCTTGAGCTGAGGCAGCAGCCAGTCCCGGGCCACCGCCCGCAGCCCTTCGGTCGTTCCACTCACAAAGTGCACACCCGAGATTTCAGAAATATCCGAAAAGAAGCGGCGCAATCGATGCCGGGCCTCCTCGATCCGCGAAGTGGTCCGGTTCGCCCACGGATAGGAACCCCGGGCCGCGTTCGCATTACCCGTGGTCAGATACGAGAAGACCGCGTCGAGAACGGCCTGCGGCTTCTGTGACGTGGCAGCGTTGTCCAGGTAGGCGAGGTCCGGATTGCCGGCGATCTGCGGGAACTGGGCGCGCAGCGACCGATGCCAGTCGTTGAGATCCATGTCAGTCACGCACCAGCGGGGCGCCCGCATCCCGCCACGCGATGATCCCGCCTTCGAGCGATCGTGCGGCCGGATGCCCCATCCGGGTCAGCAGCGCGGCGTAGGCCGCCGACTTCTCCCCGACCGGGCACACCAGGAGCACCGGTTGCCGGCGGCTGAACGGCAGACCGGCGTGCAGCATCTCCCCGAACACGTCCTCGCCGATGTTCACCGAACCCTCGATGTGCAGCGCCTGGTAGGCGAAGGGGCTGCGCAGATCGACCACCAGCGCGTCCTCGACGAAGCTATCGGAGCCGGTCACGGTGGGCGCTGCGGCGATCTCCGTGGGCGACAGCGTGCCGATCGAGTTCTTCCGCGGCGGCCGGCCGAACAGCGACGGCCTGCGCTCGCGCAGATAACTCAGATAGCTTTCGACGCGATCGCAGACGATCAAGACAGCCGTTCTCCGCTCATTCAGAGAGCCGTCGATCGTACGGAGATAGCGGACCGCCCCTTGATAGGCGCCTCCTCCGGTCGGCCCGGCGAGGGTTCCGCAACGGCGTACCAGAGTGAGAAGCCCGTCGATCGCTTCATCGGCGCTGACCGTCTCGATCGTGTCGTACACGGCCGGGTCGAAAAGGCCTACCTCGTGCACTTCGTCGATGGTGCGGATACCGGGGATGAAGTCGCTTTTCGCGGCCACCAGCCCGACGATGGTGCTGTCACCGCCGTGCGCGCGCAGGGCACGGGCCACACCGGTCGAGGAGCCCGCGGTGCCGACGCAGGCGATGAAGTAGTCCGGCGCCCGGCCGTCGAGGTCCTTCACTATCTCCTGGCCGGTTCCGGAGAAATGGGCGTCGGCGTTGCGCTCGTTGAAGTACTGGTCGGTGTGCACGTATCCGCCGCTGTCCTGCAACGTGCGGTACATCCGGGTGAGCGGGTCGTCGGTGTCGGTCGGGTCAAGGCATTCCGAACGGCCCGGCAACTCCTCGATCTCGGCGCCGAGCAGCAACAACAGGTCCTTGATCTCCGGAATCTTCATCCGGTTGGTGACGCTGCGGAACGGCAGGCCGTGCATTCCGGCGATCAGCGCGAGCGCTTTCGCGGTGTTGCCGCTGGACAGTTCCACGACGGTGTCGCCGCGGCCGGCCGCCTCGCCGAGAAGGGGCCGGACCATGCTCCATGCGGCACGATCCTTCACCGATCCGAACGGATTCAAGAACTCCATCTTGGCGTACAGATCGATGTTCTTCAGTCTGTGCACGTCCGGGTCGATGCGCACCAGCGGGGTGTTGCCGATGGCCTCGGTGATGTCGTCATATCTCATGGCGCCTCCGGCTGCGCGTGAACGGGCCAGTAGGTCTCGTCGAGGCGCCATTGCCACGTCCCACCGGCGTGGTGGACCGCCACCGTGCGCGCGGCCGGCTGGCGCAGCGCCTCGGTAGCGGTGAAGTCCATGAGATAACCGGCGGTGTTCACGAAGACCAGCAGATCGCCGGGCTCCGGGCGGCTCGGCAGGAACACTCTCCGCCGGGTGATCAGGTCCGATTCCAGGCACAGATTCCCGAGCAGGAAGACGCCCGCCGCCGGGCCTTTCGCGCCATTGCGGGGTACGAGGACCGGATCCATCAGCACACCGTGCTCTTCGAGACCGACGTCGCGCGCGTTGCCGGCGAGCCGGACCAGCACGTCCCCGCCGTCCTCACGGACCTCGACGACCCGCATCGCGACGAGCCCGCACTGGTCGAGCAGGGCCCGGCCGGGTTCGACGTCGAGGTCGTACATGTGGTCCAGCAGCAGCTCGCCGAGCGGCCGCCGCTGCCCCGGCGCGTCGGTGCCGAGCAGCCGGTCCAGGTAGCCGGCGCCGGCGATCGGGCGGTGTGCCGCGTAGAGGGCGAGGGCGCCGCGCAGGGTTCCGGCCTCGGCGCGCAGACCGTATCCGTGGTCGTCCCAGGTCAGTGGCGCCCGGTTGCCGAGCACCGCCTGAGCCAGCTCGGAGGTGTACCGCTCCCACTCGGCGGCGTCGTCCAGGTAGTTCACGCCGAAGCCGCCGCCGATGTCGATCGACCACGGCCGCAGCCCGCGCTGCCGGCACTCGTCGAGCGCGGTGAGACAGCCCTCCAGCGCGACCGCCTTCTCCCGCAGCTCGACGGTGTCCAGGTGGTAGGCGGCCCCGACCAGTTCCAGCCGGTCCTCGTGGGCGGCGATCAGGTCGAGCGCGCCGGTGAGGGCGGCCGCGGCGATGCCGAACCTGCTGCGGCGGCTCTGTACCCGTACCCCGGAAGTCTCGAAGCGCGAGAGACGCACCATGATCCGCACCCGGGGCAGCCCCCGGGCTGCGACGATCGATGCCAGCTCGCGCAGCTCGTCCGCCGAATCCGCGTTGACGATCACGCCGGTGCGCGCGGCGAGCCAGAGGTACTCGCGGTCCTTCGGCCCGGTCGCCATGATCCGGTCTGGCGTGAAGCCGGCTGCCAGCGCGTGCTGCAGTTCGCCGAGCGAGGCGACGTCGGCACCCGCTTCGGTCGCCGCGAATTCCCTGAGCAGGGCGGATGAGCGGTTGGCCTTGTGCGCGTAGTAGATCCGGCCATGGAGGCGATGCTTCTTGTACGCCTCGCGGAACCTGGCGACGTTCTCCCCGGCCCGCTGCGGCAGAACCACGTTGAGCGGTGAGCCGAGGCCGTCCACCAGTCGTCCCAGCAGCTCGCCGTCGTCGAGAACGGATTGAGTGAGCGGATCGATTCTCGGTTTCAGGAACAGCATCGTGGCGACTCCCGGGGAGGTCTCTCCGGTGCGTCCCCAACCTAACCGAACCCGCCACTCTCCGCAAAAGAGTGAATACGGAGCGTTGTGTCACACCGTCCGGAGGTCGAGGGTGTGCCAGACCGTCGCCTCCCGGTCGCCGGTGGACCACCAGAGCATCCCGTCCCGGCTCGCGGCCAGGTCGGCGGCGGCCGACAGGGTGACGGTCCGCTGTGCGGCGATGTCGTGGACCACGAGCCCGGCCGTCCCGGTGAGGTCGGAGTCGGGGCGGGTCTCGGAGAGGATCTCGAAGCGATCGAGCACCGCGATGTCGTTCACGGCGGCCTGGGTGCCCGGCCCGGCGACCCGCCGGCGATCCGAGCCGTCCGGCCGCATGACGTCGACCCGAGCCAGGCCCTGACCGTTATTGACCATGACGCGGCACCACGCCGGGGTGCACATGGTCCACTCGGCCGGCCCCGCGGTGATCCGCTTCTCGGCGCCGGTCTCCAGATCGTGGAGGGTGATCTCACCGGCCTGGCCGCCGACGTCGCTGGTCAGCCAGGGCCAGGCCGTCAGGGCCCACTGTCCTGGTCGCTCGCGCTTCCGCACGGCGCCGCCGGTCAGCGGAACCGATCGGATCTCGGTCGTCGTGTCACCGTCGGCGGCGGCCCAGTGCACGCGCCCATCGGCCACCACCAGGTCATGCTGGCCGCCGTAAAGGAGGATGTTTCCGGTGTCCGCGGTGAGTTTCCGCGGGTTTCCGGCGGGCAATGCCAGGGCCCAGATCTCGGTACGCCCGTCCTCTGTCGTCTCGGTCCAGAGCAGATCGTCGCCAGAGCTGGTGAGGTTGTCGAAGCGGGAACTCGCCGGCAGCGTGCGTAGATCACGATTCTTCAGGATCAGGCGGGTCTTGCCGCCGGCGTCAGCCGTGCCCACCGCGGTGGTCGCGTCCAGGAACAGCAGGGGCTCGAATCCCAGGTCGCGGAGATCGGCGCGGTCCGCGTCCGGCCACACCTGCGCGAGCGTGGGCCGGGCCTGAGACGCGGGGACGGCGGCCGGCTGCTGCTCGGGCAGTCCTCCGGCCAGCAGCACGACGGCAGCACCGAGGGCGACGCCCAGGCTGATCTTCCTGGTCGCGGTCATTCGTACTGCTGCTTCGGCGCTCTGATCGGCTGCCACTCGTCGACCTCGAGGTAGGAGATGTCGGCCTGATTCACCGGGTCCTTCGCGCGCTGTGCGCTGTGCCGCCCGACGACCTCCACCCACTGCCCGGCCGGAACGTCGATCACCGGCCCGCCGCTGAGACCGACTTTGATCGGCCGCCCATCAGCAGCGCAACAACTCACCACGATCCGAGCGAGCATGGGGCCGCCGTCCGGTCCTGTGCTCAGGAACCCGGTCAGCTTCACCCGTCGCCCGCCGAGACTGCGCCCGTCGTCATAGATGCTGCGAGACGCGTAGTCGAGCAGCCCGACCGGCACGGGATCCCCTTCCGGCAGCGGCCCGTAATCCGATTCCGCCGCGGCAGGCAGCGTCCCGCTCTGGTCGGCAGTGAACGCCCCGAGAGCCGGTGGAGCGACGAGCAGCAGCCCGATGACGGGAAGCAGGAGAAGCCACCCCACCCGAGGCTCGTGATGCGCATGGTCATGGTCGTCGCCGGCGGCGGCGGTCCGGCGGGGGCGGTACTCGTACCAGAGGGTGAAGAGCGCGGTGAGCACCAGGATGGCACCGGTCAGCAGCAGGAACGGGCGCAGGCCCTCCTTGACGTAGCGCAGGTGGAGGTCGGTGAGCGACGCCTTCAGGACGGCGCCGCCGAAGAGGAGCAGGACCACGGCCTGGGCCTGGCGGTTCACAGCAGGACCAGCCCGGTGAGGGTGCCCGCCACGACGGCGAGGGCGAAGGTCGCGGGGGCGAAGCGGGAGGCGAAGGCCCGGCCGAAGACACCGGTCTGCATGGCTATCAGCTTCAGGTCGACCATCGGGCCCACCACCAGGAAGACCAGTCGTGAGGTCAGGGAGAACTGGGAGAGCGACGCCGCCACGAAGGCGTCGGCCTCGCTGCAGATGGAGAGCAGGACGGCCAGGACGGCGAGGGCCAGGACGGAGAGGGCCGGGTTCGCGGCCAGGGTCTGCAGCCAGGCCTCCGGGACGAGCACGTTGATGGTGGCGGCTGCGGCGGCGCCGAGGACCAGGAAGCCGCCGGCGTGGACGACGTCGTGGCGGACCGCTGACCAGAAGGCCTCGCCCTTCGAAGCTCGGTCCAGGTCGGGGCGGTGCGGGAGGCGGATCCAGTCGGCGCGGCCGAGGCGCAGCCACAGCCAGCCCATCAGCACGGCGACGGCCAGGCTCGCCACGGCCCGGGCCGCCACCATCTCGGGGTTGCCGGGGAAGGCCACCGCCGTGGCGGTCAGCACGATCGGGTTGATCGCGGGGGCGGCGAGCAGGAAGGCCAGGGCCGCGGCCGGGGTGACGCCGCGGCGGATCAGCGAGCCGGCCACCGGGACGCTGCCGCACTCGCAGCCGGGCAGCACCACGCCGGCGAGGCTCGCGGCCGGCACGGCGAGAGCCGGCCGCGACGGCAGCGCCCGGGCCCAGAACGAGCTCGGCACGAAGACCGCGATGACGGCCGAGAGCAGCACGCCGAAGACCAGGAACGGGACGGCCTGGACCAGCACCGAGACGAAGACGGTGGTCCAGGTCTGCATCCTGGCGCCGGACACCACGCCGGAGAGCGGACCTCGGAGGATCACCAGCAGGATCAGGACCGCGGCGAGGACCTCGACCGAACCGATCACCCGGTGGCGGGGGTCCGCCGGGCGATCCTTGACCAGAGTCACCTGACGGAATTTACCCGTTGCTCCGCCGATGGCGTGGATCACGAAAGAGTGATCGGAAAGTCGCGGGAACCTTTGGGGGATGGGGAGCGACTAACGGCGAGTATCAAGCTGACGTGACCGCTACGACCGCGCCTCGCTGTGAAGGAACGCATGGAAGACACCGAACGGATCCGCCGCGCCGCCCGGCCGCTCCTCGCCCTGGTCGCGATGGTGGCAGTGCTGCTGCCCGGCGCGCCGGCCTGGGCGCACAACGCGCTCACCGAGGCGAGCCCGGCGAAGAACGCCGAGCTGACGAAGGCGCCGGAGGGCGTCAAGCTGAAGTTCCTGCAGAAGCTCGACCCGGACTACACGGTCATCGCGGTCACCGACGCGGAGAAGCAGAAGGTCTCCACCTCCGAGCCGAAGATCGACGGCGGCACCGGGAGCGTGACGTTCGACGAGCCGCTCGCGAACGGCGCGTACACGGTCGCCTACCAGGTCGTCTCGACGGACGGGCACACGGTGAAGGGGTCGTACGAATTCACCGTGGACGACCCGTCGGCGGTGGTCCCCTCGGAAGCACCCTCGGTGGAGCCGGTCGTCCCGTCGGAAGCGGCGCCGAGCACGGCGAGTGACGCGTACAGCTCCGAGTTGACCCTCACCCAGGACGAGGACGACTCCTCCCTGGGCTGGATCGCCGGAGTCGCCGTCCTGGTGTTCGCTGGATTAGCCGGTTTTGTGATCGTCCGTCGCCGCAAGAAGTGAAAGGCTTACCCCCTGATGAAGCAAGCAGTCCTCCGCCGTGCCGCTGCCGTCTCCGCCGTGGCGGCCGCGTTCGTGCTGGCCGTGGCGTCCCCCGCCGCCGCGCACGTGACGGTCAACCCGAGCAGCGCCACGCAGGGCGGCTACTCGAAGGTGTCGTTCCGGGTGCCGAACGAGAGTGACACGGCGTCGACCACGAAGGTCGAGGTGAACCTGCCGATCGAGAGCCCGGTCGGCTCGGTCTCGATCAAGCCGGTGCCGGGCTGGACCGCCGTCACCGAGAAGTCGAAGCTGGACAAGCCGGTGGAGGTGCACGGCGCGCCGCTCACCGAGGCGGTCACCAAGATCACCTGGACCGCCGACAAGGGTTCGGAGATCAAGCCGGGCACATTCCAGGAGTTCGACGTGTCGCTCGGCCCGCTGCCCGAGGTCGACCAGATGGTCTTCAAGGCGCTGCAGACGTACTCGGACGGCAACGTGGTCCGCTGGATCGACGAGCCCACCACCGACGGCACCGAGCCGGAGTCGCCGGCGCCGGTCCTGAAGCTCACCGCCGCGACCGCGGACGGGGCCGCGGCGCCGTCGGCCGCCGCGCCGGTCGCCGCGCCCGAGGAGAGCGACGACTCGAGCGGTGGCAGTTCGGTGTGGGGCATCGCGGGCCTGGTCGCCGGCCTCGCCGGTCTGGTCCTGGGCCTGCTCGCCTACCGCAAGGCGTCGCAGAAGGCGTAAGGCGCGACGAAGGTCCCCGGCGCGCAGGTGCCGGGGACCTTCCCTTTTCATCGTGATGCGCTCAAGGGCAGCGCCCGGACCAGCATCCGGTGCGAGCGCCAGCCCGGGAACGGCACGAGATCACCGACGTGCTGGAACCTCAGCCGCTGCAGCGCATGCCAGACCCGGGTGTTCGTCTCGGTGACGGCCAGCGCCACCCGCTCCTCGGAGCGCCGGTCGAGCAGGTCGGCCATCATCCGTACGCCGAGACGGTGCCTGCGGAACTCCGGCAGGACGAACGCTTCGCAGACCGCGAACGTCCGGCCCTCCCACTCCACCGGCAGCTCCGGATCCTGCACGTCGGTCAGGTCGCGCCACCAGAGCGTCTCGGGCGGCAGTGGGCAGCCCATGACGGTGCCCACCACTTCGCCGTCCACGTACCCGACGGCGGCCTCGAACCCGGGCGCCTCGGCGGTCCAGCGCAGCCGGTCCTCCACCGATGGCTCGCTGTGGTCGAGGAGATGCAGGTCGGCGGCGTGCACGCGGCGGTAGACGTCGGCCAGCACCTCCAGATCTACATGATCGGTGATTTCCACGGCGCTCTTGACGCCGTCCACTTCCAGAGACATGAAAGCCTTTCCCCCTAGTAAGGTGAGGCTTACCTAATCAAACAGGAAGCGGACAGGCAACCCACAAGTAACTTCGGTGGGAGAATCAGCGGCGCATGTTCCAGGCGTCGGTCATCAGCTCTTCCAGGCGCTCCACCGAGACCTCGGGGAGCCGGAGCATCACCAGCGGCAGGCCGTCGTAGCTGGGGTGGGTGAAGAACAGGTCCGGCTCGCCCAGCAGCAGCGCCTGCTTCTCCGCCTCGTCGCCGACGAAGAGCACTGCGACGTCGGTACGGATGACCCGCGGCTTTCCCGGGGTCCTCTCCGGATAGGACCAGACGAAACCCTTGTTCTCGACCCGGAAGTCGAAACCGTCGCTGTCGATCTCGACGACCTCGGGCAGCGCCAGCGCGAGGCGGCGCACGTCGTCCGCGTCGGCCACCGCGAACCCCTTCCCCCTGTGAGCGTCACTACATCCTGCCATCTCGGTCACCAGGCGTGAGACGGCGCTTGCCAGTCCGCGGTCCGAGCAACTAATCTCCGATCCAATAAATAGGAAATGCAGGCTCGGTCGGTGATGCATGCCGATCCACCCCATCCACCACTGGCGGTAGAGACATGCAGAAACTCCTCCTCCTGGCCCTCGTCGGCCTGGGAGCACAGCTCGTCGACGGTTCCCTCGGCATGGCGTACGGCGTGACCTCGACCACGTTGCTGCTGGCGATCGGTACGAACCCCGCTGCCGCGTCGGCGACCGTCCACCTCGCCGAGATCGGCACGACGCTCGTCTCCGGCTTCTCGCACTGGAAGTTCGGCAACGTCGACTGGAAAGTCGTTCTGAAGATCGGTGTGCCGGGCGCCATCGGCGCGTTCGCCGGCGCGACGTTCCTCTCCAACCTCTCGACCGAGACCGCGGCCCCGCTGATGGCGGTCATCCTGCTGGTCCTCGGCCTCTACGTGTTCATCCGCTTCACGTTCCAGGGTCTGCCCAAGGGCCAGCTCGGCAAGCCGCTGCGCAAGCGGTTCCTCGCCCCGCTCGGTGTCGTCGCCGGCTTCGTCGACGCGACCGGTGGCGGCGGCTGGGGACCGGTCGGCACCCCGGCGATCCTGGCGAGCGGCCGGCTGGAGCCGCGGAAGACCATCGGCTCGATCGACACCAGCGAGTTCCTGGTCGCCGTCGCCGCGAGCCTCGGCTTCATCGTCGGGATCGGCAACGAGGACATCGACTACGGCTGGGTCGCGGCCCTGCTCATCGGTGGCGTCATCGCGGCGCCGATCGCGGCCTGGCTGGTCCGGCACATCCCGCCGCGGGTGCTCGGCGCCGCGGTCGGCGGTCTGATCATCCTGACGAACACCCGATCCCTGCTGCGCAGCGACTGGATCGACGCGCCCGACGCGGTCCGCTACACCGTCTACGGCGTGATCTACGTGCTCTGGGCCGCCGCGCTGATCTACGCGATCAACCAGTACCGCAGCCACGCCGCCGAGGACAAGCAGATCATCGCCGAGGCGGAGGCCGCCGCGGCAGCCGGTGAGACGCCCGATGAGAAGGCGTCGACCCCGGCCTGACCGGCTCGGTTTCACCAGCACCGAAGCGAAACGCCCCGGGAGCCGATCTCCCGGGGCGTTTCTTCGTTCCTAGAAGTCGTCGTCGAAGCTCACCGAGCCGGTGACACCGACCTGGTACGCCGACACCCGCCGCTCGAAGAAGTTCGACAGCTCCTGCACGTCCTGGAGCTCCATGAACGCGAACGGGTTGGTGCTGCCGTACATCGGGGCGATGCCGAGCGCCATGAGCCGCCGGTCCGCGACGTGCTGCAGGTACTCCCGCATGTCACCGAGCGACATCCCGCTGACACCCTGTTCGAGCAGGTCCTCGGCGAACTGGACCTCGCACTCCACGGCTTCGGCGAGCATCTCCCGTACCTGCTGCTCCATCGAGGCGTCGAACAGGTCGGGCTCCTCGGCGCGGACCTGGTCGACCACGTCGAACGCGAACGCCATGTGCATGCTCTCGTCGCGGAACACCCAGTTGGTGCCGGAGGCGAGGCCCTGCAGGACGCCGCGGGAACGGAGGAAGTACACGTACGCGAACGCCCCGTAGAAGAACAGTCCCTCGATGCAGGCCGCGAAGCAGATGACGTTGAGCAGGAACGCCCGCCGGTGCTCCTTGGTCTCCAACTGCCGCAGGTCGAAGACCGAATCGATCCACTTGAAGCAGAACTCGGCCTTGCGGGCGATCGACGGGATGTTCTCGACGGCGGAGAACGCCTCGGCCCGCTCCTTCTCGTCGGGGACGTAGGTGTCGAGCAGGTTCAGATAGAACTGGACGTGCACGGCCTCCTCGAACAGCTGCCGGGACAGGTAGAGCCGGCCCTCCGGGGAGTTGACGTGCTGGTAGAGGTTGAGCACCAGGTTGTTCGCCACGATCGTGTCGCCGGTGGCGAAGAACGCGACGAGCCGGGAGACCAGGTGCTGCTCGGCGGCGGTCAGCTCGGCCAGGTCGGCGAGGTCGGAGTGCAGGTCGACCTCCTCGACGGTCCAGGTGTTCTTGATGGCGTCCTTGAACCGGTCGAAGAAGTGCGGGTACTTCATCGGCCGCAGGGTCAGGTCCATTCCGGGGTCGAGCAGCATTACTGGCAGGCCTCACACGATTCGGGGTTTTCCAGGGAGCAGACCTCAGCCGGCGTCAAGGCCGGGATGAGGGAGGGAGCGACGGACACGGTGGCCTGCTGGATGCGGGTCGCCGGCCGCGAGCGCAGGTAATAGGACGTCTTCAGCCCGGACTTCCAGGCGTACAGGTACATCGAGGAGACCTTGTTGATGGTCGGCGCCGCCATGAACAGGTTCAGCGACTGCGACTGGTCGATGTAGGGCGCCCGGGCCGCCGCGAGGTCGATGAGCGCGCGCTGCGGCAGCTCCCACGCCGTGCGGAAGAGTTCCCGCACATCCTCCGGCAGATCGAGGATGCCCTGCACCGAGCCCTCGGCCCGCTTGATCGCCTCACGGATCGGGGCGGTCCAGAGATCGCGGGACTTCAGCTCCCGTACCAGGTAGGTATTGATCTGAAGGAATTCGCCGGACATGGTCTCGCGCTTGAAGAGGTTGCTGACCTGCGGCTCGATGCACTCGTAGCAGCCCGCGATGGACGCGATGGTGGCCGTCGGCGCGATCGCGACCAGCAGGGAATTGCGCAGGCCGTGCTCGGCGATCGACGCCCGCAGCGCATCCCACCGCGCGGTCTGCGTGACGGTCGCGCCCCACAGGTCCGGGTGCAGATCACCCTTCGCGGCGCGGGTCTCCGAGTAGGCGGGGTGCGGGCCGAAACGCGAGGCCAGAGCCGCCGACGACTCCAGCGCGGTCAGGAAGATCTCCTCCTGGACCCGGGTCGACAGTTCCCGCGCCGCCGGCGAGTCGAACGGCAGCCGCAGCGTGAAGAACGCGTCCTGCAGGCCCATCAGGCCCAGGCCGACCGGACGCCAGCGCGGGTTCGACGCGGCGGCCTGCTGAGCCGGGTAGTAGTTGATGTCGATGACGCGGTCCAGGAACACGACGGCCGTGCGTACCGTCTCGCGCAGTCTCTCCCAATCCACGCCGGCGGCCGTGACGTGCGCGCCGAGGTTGACCGAGCCGAGGTTGCAGACGGCTGTCTCGTCGTCGTTGTTCACCTCGAGGATCTCGGTGCACAGATTCGACAGGTGGATGACGTTCCCGGGCGCGCCGGTCTGGTTGGACAGGCGATTCGACGGGTCCTTGAAGGTCATCCAGCCGTTGCCGGTCTGTGCCAGCGTGCGCATCATCCGCCCGTACAGATCCCGCGCTTTGACGGTCTTGACGGCTTTCTTCTCGGCCGTCCGATAAGCCTCGGTGAACGCGTCGCCATAGAGATCGGGCAGCTCAGGGGCGTCCGAAGGGTCGATCAGCGACCACTGTTCGTCGGCCTCCACCCGGCGCATGAACTCGTCCGGGATCCAATTGGCGAGGTTCAGATTATGGGTACGCCGGGACTCCTCCCCGGTGTTGTCCCGCAATTCGAGGAACTCCTCGATGTCCGGGTGCCACGGCTCCAGGTAGACACAGGCGGCCCCCTTGCGCCGGCCGCCCTGGTTGACCGCCGCCACTCCCGCGTCGAGCGTCTTCAGGAACGGGACGATGCCGTTGGACCGGCCGTTGGTGCCCCGGATCAGCGCGCCACGGCCCCGGACCCGCGACCACGAGATGCCGATGCCGCCGGAGAACTTCGACAGCTTCGCGACCTGGTGGTACCGCTCGTAGATCGAGTCGAGCTCGTCCTTGGGGGAGTCGACGAGGAAGCAGCTCGACATCTGGGTGTGCCGGGTGCCCGAGTTGAACAGCGTCGGTGAGCTGGGCAGATAGGCGAGGCTGGACATCAGGCGGTAGAAGCCGATCGCCTCGTCCGCGGTCGTCGACAGGCCGCACGCCACCCGGAGCAGCCAGTGCTGCGGGGTCTCGATGAGCGTCCGCTTGGTGGGGTGCCGCAGCAGATAGCGGTCGGCGACGGTGCGCAATCCGAAGTATTCGAACCTCAGGTTGGCGTCGTCGTTGATCGCCGAGTCCAGTTCGTCGCGATTTCTCTGGACGAACTCGGCCGTCTCGTCGCTGATCAGGCCCTCGATGTGCCCCAGGGCGATCGACTCGCTGAACGTCGTGACGCCCTCGTCGCCGACCTCCTCGGCGATGTACGCCGCGAGCAGCCGTGCGGCGACCTTGGAATACTGCGGTTCCTCACCGATCAGCTCGGCGGCCGTCTGGATCGACAGCTTGTCCAGCTCCGCGGTGGTGGCGCCGTCGTAGAGGCCGCTGATGGTCTTCGTGGCGACCCGCAGCGGATCCACCTCGTCCAGGTCGGCGACCCAGCGCTCGACCGCCGTGACGATCTTGTTGACGTCGACCGCCTCGGTCTCGCCGTTGCGCTTTCGGACCTGCATGGCGTGCCTGCGTTGTTCCGGTACCGCTGTCATTGCTCTCTCCTCGCGAGCCCTGGGTCATCCGGGCACGGGGAGACGCCGGCCGACATCGGCCTCCGGCGTCGGTCGTCCCACGCGACCTTCGACCGCCGCAGGCCGGGATGGCATGCGGCGCGCTGGCAGGTCTTCGGACTCGTGGGCGCATGACACGTTCCTACTGGCCGTCGCTTCCCAGGCTTGCGCCCAGTGCTTACTGACGGCGGTCGTTCCCACTAACCGCTGCGGGGCAGTTCCGGACTCACACCGGATTCCCTCTTGCCTCGGCGTCCGCTTGCGCGGGGCCGAACCAGCTGCGGGAGACACCATATATGGATGCGCTCGCTCAGGGGCAACCCAACATGGTGTGTCAGTGATCTTCAGTACCCGGAGGTGCCATGATCCGGAGCGCGTTCGCGTCGAGGGCGATCCGCAGCGGCGTCCTCCCGCACGGCTCGCCGTCCACCTCCACCGCGGCCGGACGATCGGTTTCGAGCCACAGCTCACCCACCGCGAGAAAAGGGCGTTCATGCAGCGTACGGCGGTGGCCCGTCAAAGCATTCCGGGCCGTCTCGCGGAGAAGCCCCCGCCGGGTCGACTCGCCCACCGGGTAGGCCACCAGCAGCCGGTCGTCCGCGTGCGCGTCAGCCGTGATCGGGCGACCCGCGTGGAAGCCGCCGTTCGCCACGTAGACCTGGTGCGTCGCGAAGACGATCTCCCGGCCGCCGGCGCGGATCGTCGCCCGCAGGGGCCTGTGCCTCCGCAGCAGACCCAGGGCGGTGATCGGGTAGGCGAACCGGCCGATCGCCCTCTTGAGCCGGCTCGGCGCGTTGATCATCACTTCGGCGGAGAGCCCGATCCCGACGTGGTTGGTGAACGGCATGTCCCCGGCGATCCCGAGGTCCACATCGATCACCAGTCCGTCGGTCATCGTCGTGACGGCCGTGTCCAGGTCGGGCGGGATGCCGACCGTACGGGCGAAATTGTTCGTGGTCCCCAGCGGCAGAAGCCCCAGCGCCATGTCCCGATGCGCCAGCATCCGGCCCGCCGTGCTGATCGTGCCGTCGCCGCCGCCCGCAACCAGCAGATCGGGGCCGAGGTCGATCGCCCGCTGCAGGCTCTGCTCCAGATCGCGCTCCACGGCGTAGGCGCCGAGCAGCTTGAAACCCGCCTTCTGCAGTCGCTCGTGCGCGTCCTCATAGAACTGCCGGCCGCGGCGGGACTTCGCGTTGACGACGAGGGCGGCTCGCCGCTCGCGGTGGATGTCCTCGGTCAGCTGCTGCTTCGTCCGCACCGCCAGACCCTATCGCCCCTCGCTGATCGTCAGCTGGATCGCTCGGGGGACCGTGACCCGCCCGGCTGTCGGGGAGTGGATAAGTAGTGGTCGGGGACTCGGCGTACTGGTCAGAATGACGCCGTGGGAATCCGGGTGGGTGTGCTGGGGCCGGTCGAGCTGGTCCGGGACGGGCGGGTCGTCCCGCTGGCCGGCATGCCGCAGCGGATCCTGCTCGCGCGTCTCGCGCTGGCCGGTGGCCGGCCCGTCCCGGTCACCGACCTGATCGAGGCGCTCTGGGAGGGCGAACCGCCGGACAACGCCGTCGGCAACCTGCACAGCTACGTCTCCCGGCTCCGCCGCCAGGCAGGCAGCGAGGTGATCCGGCGGGAGGCCGGCGGCTACCGCCTCGCGTCGCCCGGCGACGGGTCCGGTGACTTCGTCGATGTCGCGGTCGTCGAGCTGCTGGTGCGGCGTGCTCGTGGTCAGCGTCCCGCCCAGGCCGCGGTCACGCTCGGCGAGGCCCTCGCGGTCTGGCGCGGCGAGTCACTCGGCGGCGTAGCGGACCGGCTCGCCTTCGCCCCGGACGTGGCCCGCCTCAACGAATGGCAGCTTCATCTGAAGGAGGAGTTCCTCGACCGGCGGCTCGATGCGGGCCGGGCGGCCGAAGCACTGCCCGAGATCGAAGCGCTCGCCGCCGCGCAACCGTTCCGGGAACGCCCCCGGCTGCTGCTGATGCGTGCGTTGCATGCGACCGGCCGGACTCCGGAGGCGCTCACCGTCGTCCGCACCTATCGGGAAAGGCTCCTGGACGAACACGGCTTGGACCCTTCGCCCGCCCTGATCAGCCTGCAGCGCCGCATCCTGGCCGACGATCCGTCCCTTGCTCCGGGCGACATTTCGGAAATGTCGCCCGGCGGCGGAGGCGGCGCGAAAAGCGTGACCGAGGGGTCAGGACCTGCGGGGGACGACCGGTCTGGCTGGTCGGGAGCTGCGGGGGACGACCGGTCCGGCTGGTCGGGAGCCGCGCGGGAAGGTGGGGCGGGAGCGACGGGGTTCGGCGGTGGTCGTCGGGGACCGCGGAGTCTGGTGGGGCGGCGGGGTGATCGGTTCTTCGGGCGTACAGGGGAGCTTGATGCTCTGAAAAGTGCTCTTGCCGCTGACCGGGTCGTGACGCTGGTGGGGCCCGGCGGGGTGGGTAAGACGCGGCTGATGGTGGAGGCGCTCGGCGGCGGGGAGCTGGTCGTGGAGCTGGCTGAGCGGTCGGTGCCGTCCGATGTGGCGGCGGCGGTGGCCGGGGCGCTCGGGTTGCGGGCTGCGCCGAGGGGTGGGTTCGCCGCGCTGGCCGAGCGGCTCGGCGCGGCGCCCGCGGTGCTCGTGCTGGACAACTGTGAGCACCTCCTGGACGCGGTTCGTGATCTCGTGGACGAGCTGGTGGTCCGCTGTCCGGGGCTGCGGGTGCTGGCTACGTCGCGGCAGCGGCTGGGTGTCGCGGGGGAGCGGGTTCTGCGGGTCGGGCCGCTGCCGGCAGCGGATCGGGTGGCGCTGTTCTGTGACCGGGCGGCGCTGCTGCGGGCCGACTTCCGGGACGATGCGCGCACGCGTGAGCTCGCCGCCGAGATCTGCGCCCTCGTCGACGGGCTGCCGCTGGCCGTCGAGCTGGCGGCGAGGCGTGAGGCCGTGTTCGGACTGGCGCATCTGCGTGACCGATTAGGAGCAGGGCTCAACGTTCTCGATCCGGCGCGTGGAGGTGATCGTTCGACGGCGGTGTCCGCGACGGTGGAATGGTCGTACCGTCTGCTCGATCCGGCTGCCCAGCGCCTGCTGAACCGTCTCGCGGTGTGCCGAGGAGGGTTCGGCCCCGACGCCCTGCCCTATTTCGATCAGGATGCTGAGCCGCTTCTAGCCGAACTCGCCGACGCCTCCCTGGTCACCTGCGATCTCAGCGAGGGACAACCGCGCTACCGCCTCCTGGAGACCGTGCGGCACGTCAGCCTCGGCCATCTGGACCCGGAGGGGGAGCGGCTGGCCCGCGACGCCCACGCCCGCTGGATGCTGGATCTCGCCACTGAACTGGTGAGACGCGGCCGGGACCGGGATCCGTGGACGACGCCGACGCTGCGGCGCGAGATGGCCAACCTGCAGGAGGCGCTGTCCTGGCTGACCGGCGCGGAGGGCGCGCAGCTGGCCGCCCTGCTCTCAGTGATCAATGCGGATGCTCCGGACCCGGGACTGACCGAGCAGCTGGCCGGCTGGAGACCGGAGCGGATCGAGACCGAGACCGACATGCTGCGCGGGCTGGCCGCCGGCAACGCCGAATGGCTGCGCGGGAATCTCGGCGAGGCGGACCGGCTGCTCACCGCGGTGCTCGACCGGATGCCCGGCGATCATCCGTTGCGGTGGGGAGCGCTGATCGTACGGATCTCGAACGGGATGTTCGCCGGGCGTGCCGCAGCGGTCCGCGCCGACGCCGAGCTGATCGCGGAGGATCCGGGCGCGCCGCGCTGGGCCCGGGCGACCGGGATCTGCTGCGCCGCGCTGATGGACGCCTACGCCGGTGATCCGGCGGCGGGTCTCGCCTGGCTGGAGAAGCACGCCGGCGAGCTGGACACCGAGCGGTTCGACGGATTCGTGCCGTTCACCCGCGGTGAGCTGGTCGCGGCGAGCGATCCGGAGCAGGCCCTGGCCTGGTACGACAGGTCGATCGCCGCGAGCGACCGGGCCAACCTGATCTACACGAGCAACGTGGCGCGGGTCGCGCGGGTCGCCGTACTGATCCGTCTCGGTCGCCGGAAGCAGGCCGCCGACGCCTGCCGGGAGACGATCACGGCAGTCCGGGACGTGAACATGACCGCGCAGCTCTGGACCGTCCTGCGACTGACCGCGGAGCTGCTGAGCGATTGCGGCGACCGGGAGAGCGCCGCGGTGATCGTCCGGGCCGCGGAGGCGGATGCGCTCGCGCCGGCGGTGATGGGGCCGGACCGCGATCGGCTGGCGCGGCTGCGGGATGCGGTCCCGTCACCGCGGGGTTTCAGTGACACGGCCTCCGTCTGCGGATATGCCTTGCAGGCGCTGGCAAGTGCACAGCAAGGAGCCGGCAAGGAGCGGCCCGCACCGTAGGGGCATGACGACAGACACGCACCAGACACCGACGATCGACGAGGCCCGCGTGGAGGCCTTCGCCGGACAGCTGATCACCGACTTCGCCGGGGCGTCGAGCACCGCCATGACCGTTCTCGGCGACCGTCTCGGGCTGTACAGCGCCATGACCGGAATCGGACCGGTGACGGCCTCGACGCTGGCCGAGCGCACCGGCCTGCATCCGAGGCTGGTCACCGAGTGGCTGCGGCAGCAGGCCGTCTCCGGGTACGTCACCGCCGACGGCGACACCTTCGAACTGCCGGTCGAGCACGCTCTGGCGCTGTCCGTGGTGGACTCGCCGGCGTACCTCGTGGCGGCCGGCGAGATCATCGCCGGGTACTTCGCCTCCCTGGATCATCTGGAGGTGGCGTTCCGCGGCGACGGCGGCCTCGCAGGCGACGAGGTGCCGGGCTGCACCTACCATGGCATCGAGCGCTACTTCCGTACGGCGTACGTCAACCAGCTCGCCCAGACCTGGTTCCCGGCCGTCCCCGGACTCGTCGCGAAGCTGGAGTCCGGCGCCCGGGTCGCCGACGTCGGCTGCGGCCACGGCTTCGCGAGCCTGCTGATCGGCCGCACCTGGCCGGCAGCCACCGTGACCGGTTTCGACTACCACGAGCCGTCGATCGCGACGGCTCGTGCGCGAGCCGTCGAGGCGGCGAGCGGCGTCGCCTTCCACGTGGCCGATTCGGCGGCGATCGGCGCGCACGGGCCGTTCGACGTGGTGGTCTACTTCGACTCCCTGCACGATCTGGGCGATCCGGTCGCGGCGCTGAAGGCCGCTTTCGACGCGCTCGCGCCCGGCGGCATCGTGGTGGCGGTCGAGCCCTGGTCGGCCGACGACTGGACGTCCACGATCGGGATGCCGATAACCCGGATCGGGTACGCGTCGAGCACCGCGTTGTGCACTCCCACGTCACTCGGGCAGCCCGGCGCCTACGGGCTCGGGACGCTCGGTGGCCCGGCGAAGCGGCTGGAGTTGCTGGCGGCAGCCGGTTTCACCGACCCGATCGTGGCCGCCGACACGGGCTTCAACCTGGTCGTGTCGGCGACCAAGCCCTGATCGGCTGATCCGGGAGATCGCGCCGGCGAGCGGCGTGGCCGGCACCGCGCCGAGCACACCGCTCGCCGGCGAGCACCTTCAGTCGTCCTCGGCCGGCGTGCCGCCGCAGATGTAGTTCGGCTCGGCGTCGTACTTCCACGTGAACTTCTCGCGCTTCACCACTTCGCCGTCCCGGTGGAACAGCCGGAACGCGTCCTGCGTGAAGCCGGGCAGCCCACCCGTGGCGATACAGCTCGGACCGGCCGGCAGGGTGATCGTGCGCGGCGACGTGACGTTCCGCCGCTTGCTCCACTCCGTGGTCACCTTGTCCCACACCTTGGTGCTCCAGACCGAGACCGTGATGCTGTTGCTGGTCCAGGAGGTGTCGAGCAGTACCCCGTACGGCGAATCGTTCTTGAACTTGAAATCGAGATCGGGGTAGAAGATCGTCGACTCGATCACCGCGGGATAGCGGTCGAAGTAGTACGAGTGCGGCTTGTGCTCGACGTCCTTGAGCCCCGCGTAGTACGTCGCGTTGAACAGCGTCGTGGTGAACTGCGAGACGCCGCCGCCGACGCCCGGGGTCAGCTTGCCGCCGAGGATGACCGGCGCGTCCTTGTACCCCTGCTTGTAGGAGCGCTCGCCGGTGTGCTTGTTCAGCGAGAACGTCTCACCCGGCAGCACCAGCGCACCCTCGACCTGCTTCGCCGCCTGGACGATGTTCTGGCTCCGTGACGAGCCGAGCCCTCCGGTGAATCTCGTGGTGAAGGTCGAGATCTTCTTCTGTACGCCGAGCTTGCCGAGTTCGGCGCCGCTCAGCGAAGGCGCGGCCTTCACGACGGTGGCGGCGATGGTCCGTCCGCTCGTGCGCGAAAGGACGTTCAGGATCTCCGGGGCCATCCCGGCCAGATCGACGGCGGTGCCGTCAGCGCCTTCGACGATGGACGGTCTGCCGCCCTTGAGACTGAACTTCGCGTCCTTCGCCTCGGTCTCGACCTCGGCGAGCGGCTTGGTGATCGCGGCGCGCAGCTTCTTGGCGTCGATCCGCGGCTCGATCCTGCCGGCCTTGTCGGCGCTGAGGACCAGGCTCTTCGCGATCGCCGACGGCGGGACGGTGACGGTGCCCTTGTCCGAGGTGATGGTGAGCGGCCCGGAGACGGCCGGCGTGGCGACGTCGGCCAGCAGCCGGTCGACCTCGGCGGCCGTGGTGACCGGGTGCACCTCTTCCAGCGGGATGCCGACAGTGCTGGCGGAGGGCCAGGCGGCGCGGACCGCGGCGGCTGCGGAGGCCGGCACCAGGTCACGGCCGGGCGCCGGGTGCACGGCTCGCGGCTTGACGCCGTCGAAGACCACTGCCGGCTTCGTCATCGGCTCGCCGATCCTGCCGAGCGACGCGCGCAGCTTCTCGTCGAGCAGCTCGGCGTCGACGGCGACGACCGGGGCGACCGCGCGCTCGCCGAACGGCGACGGGTTGCCCTTCGCCGCAGCGGCGATGGTGGCGTCCACGTCGACGACCAGGCCGACGTCGGCCGGCTTCACGGTGGCGTCACGGTTGTCGACGGTGACGGTGAGCGGCTGGGTCAGCCGGGTGTCGGCGGCCAGGTGGCGGCGGAGTTCGGCGGCCGCTTCGGCACGGCCGAGCCCGCCGAGCTCCGCGCCGAGCACCGTGACACCGAGCGGCACGTCACCCCGGTAGGCGTAGGTCACCGCTGTTCCGGCGCCGGCCGCGAGGACGAGCACCGCGGCACCGGCGATCAGCGGGATCCGGCTCCGGCGGCGAGCCGGCTGCGGCTCCTCCTCGGCCATGTCGATCACGTCGTGCGTCGGCACCTTCTGGGCCGGCATCTTCTGGGCCGGCAGGACGACCGTCGGCGTCTCCTCGACGATCGGCTGGCGATCACCGTCAGTGGTCACCGGGGTCCTCCAGGGCTCGGGCGGCGTATGGTCAGGCCGCCGGGCCAAGGATGCTAGTTGATTCCTGTGACAACGAACCTGTGAGTCACCTGTGCGCACCCGCGTTCAGGGCGCCGCGTACCGTGCTGACCAGGGCTTCCCGGTCGAACGGCTTAGCCAGGATGGTGGACCCCGGTTCGAGGTTGTTGCCCTTCTCGTCGATCAGCGACTCGGCGAAACCGGACACGAACACGATCGACAGGCCGGGCTGGCGCATCGATGCCACCTTGGCGAGCTGCCGGCCGTTCATGCCGGGCATCACCACGTCGGTGACCAGGGCCGACACGTGCCCGGGGTGCTGTTCCAGGATGCGCAGCGCCTCGCCGGCGTCGGCGGCGGTGAGCACGTCGTACCCGGCGCCGCTGAGGATCCGCGCGGTGACCTGCAGCACGGCCGCCTCGTCGTCGACCAGCAACAACGTCTCACCGCCCGGATTGTCGGGCTCCAGAGCCTGAGGCGGCGGCGCCGGCGTCTCGGTGATCAGCGCCGGCAGGGTGAACGTCGCGGTGGTGCCCTGCCCCTCCCGTGAACGCAGGGTGAGCTGGCCGCCCGCCTGGCTGATGATCCCGTGGGCGGTGGAGAGCCCGAGCCCGGCCGTGCTGCCGGCCGGCTTGGTGCTGAAGAACGGCTCGAACGCCCGGTCCAGGATGTTCTGCGGCATGCCGGCGCCGGTGTCCGTGACGCAGACCATGACGTTCTCGTCCTGGACCGAGGTCGTGATGGTCACGGTGCCGCCGGACGGCATCGCCTCGGCACTGTTCCGGACGAGGCTGCGCAGCGCCTGCTCGATCTGCGCCGGATCGGCCTTGACGTCCGGGAGGCCGGGATCCAGGTCGAGATCGAGGGCGACCGTCTCCCGCAGCGCCGGGGCGGCGGACCGCAGCAACGTGTTCAGGTTGAGCGGGACCGGCTGGATGATCTCGCGGCGACCGAAGGCGAGCAGCTGCTGGGTGAGCCCTTTGGCGCGCTCGCCGCCCTTCACCACGTGCTGCAGGTCGCCGAGGAGCGACTCGGCGGTCTCGGCCGGCAGGGTGCCGTCCTCCTGCGCGTCGGTGATCGTCTCGATGGCGAGGTTGGTGTAGCCGAGGATCGCGCCGAGGATGTTGTTGAAGTCGTGCGCGGTGCCGCCGGCCATCCGGCGCAGGCTGTCCAGGCGTTCGGCGTCCCGGTGCCGGGCGTCCTCCTGCCGGCGCAGGGTCTCCTCGCGCAGCCGTTCCTCGGCGGAGACCAGGTCGGTGACGTCGTCGACCATGAGCACGCCACCGGCCAGCCGGCCGTCATCGTCGTCGTGGATCTGGCGCAGGTGCAGCCGCAGCCGCCGGGTGGTGCCGTCCGGCCAGGTGATCCGGTGGTCGAAGCGCAGCTCGACGGCGTCCCCGGCGCCGTGCAGGAGGCTGAGCGCCGAGTCCTGCGCGCCGGTGTCGAGGCAGTCCAGCCAGCCCTGGCCGAGCAGCCGGTCCTGCGGCAGCTGCATGATCTCGGCGAACCGCTCGTTGATGTAGTCGGCGGTCCCGTGGGTGTCGAGGATGCCGATGCCGACCGGGGACGCGACGGCCATCGCCTCGAAGCGCCGCTCGGTGTCGTGCAGGGCGCGGACCTTCTCGATCAGCTTGGCGTTCACCGCGTGCAGGTGGGCCTGGGCGAACTCCTCGTCGGCCGCGGGCGTCACATCGAGCAGGACCGGGCCCCGGGCCAGCGCGGTGTCGACGGCTTCGAGCAGCGTGTGCGGATCCTGCGAGCGCAGCACCACCTGACTCACCCCGCAGGCCTCGGCGATCGGCCGGGTCTCCGGTTCCAGATAGTTCGCGGTGTAGAAGATGACCGGCGCCTGCGCGGCGATCGGGTCGGGGTCGGAGCGCAGGCGGTGGACCAGTTCGAGCCCGTCGATGCCGGGCATCAGCACGTCGGAGACGACGACGTCGGGGTGGTGGACGTGGGCCAGCCGAAGCGCGTCGGCTCCATCCCGCGCCTCGATGACGTCGTGGCCCCGATATCCGAGGAGCATCCGGACGATGTCCCGGTTGGCGGCCACGTCGTCGACGACCATCACTGTCGCCACGGCGTCTCCCTCGCGATGTGGTCTTTGTCCGTAATAAGGCTAAAGCAGAAATTCTTCACATGTAGGTTGACTCTGAATCAGAGCTGACAGGGGGACGCGTGGTGGGAAAGGCCGGCTGGCTGCGATACGTGCTGGTCGCGGGCGGGGTCGCCGGGGCCGGCGTGACGCTCGGCGGCGAGCTTCTGCGCCGTGCCGGGCGTCGCCTCGACCAGTACTTCTACCTCGCCGCCATCCTCGAACAGACCGCGACGCCCGCCTTCGTGAAGAGCGTGAGCGGGCGGTACCGGCTGGTCAGCGGGGCCTACGAGCGCCTGCACCAGGTCCCGCCCGGTGTCGCGGCGGGCCGGTACGACCACGAGGTCCACTCCGAGGAGCGGCTCGCCGAGTACCGCCGCCGGGACCGGATGGTGCTCGCCTCGCAGGGGCCGCTCGCTTTCGAGGACGAGCTCTCCGACCGGCGGTTCGTCACCACCCTGTACGCCCTGCGCGACCGCCGCAACCGCCCGTACGCCATCTTCGGCGTGAGCAGCGAGATCACCGAGTCGAACCGGGCCACCCGGCAGGCGGCGAGCGAGCGCCGTCTCCAGTCGCACATCAACGCCCGGCTCGCCGCGATCGTCGAGGCCTCCCAGGACGCGATCGTCAGCAAGGCCCTGGACGGCACGATCCGCACCTGGAACCCGGGCGCCGAGCGGCTCTACGGCTACACGGCCGAGGAGATGGTCGGCAACGACGTGACCCGGCTGCTCCCGCCGGACCGGAAGGGCGAGGAGAAGGTGCTGCTGGCCCGGGTCTTCGCGGGCGAGGCGCTGAGCCGGTTCGAGACCCGCCGGCAGCGCAAGGACGGCAGCATCATCGAGGTGTCGCTCAGCATGGCCCCGATGCGCGACACCGACGAGACGGTGATCGGCGTGTCGACGGTGGCGCACGACATCACCGCCCGGGTCCGCGCCGAGCAGCGGCTGCGCCTGGAACGCGAGCAGCTCGAAATGATCATGGGGGCGGCCAGTGACCCGTTCTTCACGATGGACGACGACGGCGTCATCTCGGAGTGGAACCGGCAGGCCGAGCACGTCTTCGGCTGGCCGCGCGACGAGATCATCGGCCGGAACGTCGCCGACACCGTGCTGCCGATCCGGTACGGCACAGCGCTACGCCGTCTGCTGGAGGGTCGCTGGGAGTGGCTGCTGGACCGGCCCACCGAGATGGGCGCCACCCACCAGGACGGGCACGAGATCCCGGTCGAGCTGACCATGTGGCGCATCGGCCACGACGGCGGCGTGCACTTCCACGGCTTCGTCCGGGACATCACGGCCCGCCGGCAGACCGAGCTGGCTCTCGCCGAGGCCCGCGACCAGGCGATCGAGACGGCCCGGCTGAAGTCGCAGTTCCTCGCGTCGATGAGCCACGAGATCCGGACCCCGATGAACGGCGTGATCGGCCTGACCGGCCTGCTGCTGGGATCCAACCTCGACGAGAAGCAGCGGCGGTACGCCGAAGGCATCAGTTCGGCCGGCTCCACACTCCTGGCCGTCATCAACGACGTGCTCGACTTCTCCAAACTGGAGGCCGGCAAGGTCCTGCTCGAGGACGCCAACTTCCAGGTCGGCCGGCTCATCGACGACGTGGTGTCGCTGGTCGCTCCGCCGGACACCCAGGACGGCGTCTCGGTCAGCGGCGTCTGCGATGCCCGGCTGCCGGAGACGGTCTGCGGCGACCCGGCGAAACTGCGGCAGGTGCTGCTCAACCTGGCCGGCAACGCGGTCAAGTTCACCACCCGGGGCCGGGTCACCGTCACCGCGGCGTTCGACGAGCAGCAGAGCACCGGCCCGGACGCCGTGCCGATCCGGTTCGAGGTCCGCGACACCGGCATCGGCATCGACAAGCACCAGCAGGAGGAGCTCTTCGAGGCGTTCACCCAGGCCGACGCGGGCACCACCCGCAAGTTCGGCGGGACCGGCCTCGGCCTGGCGATCAGCCGTGACCTGGTCGAGCTGATGGGCGGCAGCATCGGCGTGGAGAGCCAGCCGGGGCACGGCAGCACGTTCTGGTTCACCGTCACGCTGCGGACCGCCCGCGGCGACCTGCACCTCAGCGACCGGCACTCGCTCGACGGCCTGCGGGTCCTCATCGTGGACCGCGACGAGAAGGACCGGGATGTGCTCACCGACCAGCTCACCGGCTGGTCGATGCGGGCCGCCGGCACCGGCGACACCCGCAGCGCCGGGGTGGCGCTGCAGGAGGCGGCCGAGGCGGGCCGGCCGATCGACCTGGTGATCGTGGACATCGGCACGGCGGAGCGGGACGGCCTCGACATGGCCGGCTTCGCGCTGACACCGCCCGGCTGCCCGCCGCCGAAGACGATCCTGCTGGCCGACGAGGCGCACCGGCTGCCCGGCGAGCCGGACCCGGACCGGTTCTCGGCGGCGTTCGCGAAGCCGCTGCGGCAGTCGCAGCTCTACGACGCGCTGGTCGGCGCACTCGCCGACCGGGTCGAGGACCAGGCCATCGACACCCCGGCGGAGGCGCCGCTGGGCCGCGGGCACCTGCTGCTCGTCGAGGACAACGACATCAACCGGACGGTCGCGCTCGGCATCCTCGCGAACCTCGGGTACAGCGCCGACGTCGCGGTCAACGGGCTGGAGGCGGTCGAGCGGGCGACCCGGCAGGAGTATCAGGCGATCTTCATGGACTGCCTGATGCCGGAGATGGACGGGTACGCGGCCACCGCCGAGATCCGCCGCCGTGAGCCCGAAGGCCGGCACGTCCCGATCATCGCGCTCACCGCGAGCGCGCTCGCCGAGGACCGGGCCCGCTGCCTCGCCGCCGGAATGGACGCGCACATCGCCAAGCCGCTCATCCCGGCCGACGTGGCCCGCGTGCTGGAGCGCTGGACCAGCCGGCTGCCGGCCCAGGACGCCGATGCAGTGGCCGCCGAGATCGACGCCCGGCTGGACCAGCTGCGCGGACCGGACCCGGTCGCCACCGCGGCGGCGCTGGACGGCCTGCTCGGCGCGCTCGCCGCGAAGATCCCCGAGCACCTCGACCGGATCGAGCAGGCGCTCGCCTTCGACGATGACGCCGAGCTGCGCTCCGAGGCACACCAGCTGAAGGGGATCATGGCGAACCTCGGGGTGGGCGCCGCGACGCTCGCCTGCGGCAGGCTCGAGGACGATGCCCGCGCCGGTGATCTCGACGCGGCCGTCGCCTCGCTGGCCCACGCCCGCCCGCAGGTCGCCCTGGTGGTGACGGCGGTCGGTCAGATCCGCCGCAGGTTCGAGGGCGAGAAAGCATCCTTGTCGAGGTGACAGGGTGCAGGGGTGGCGTGGCCGGTCGAACAGATCAGCAACCTCAACTCGCGGTGTGCGACACCTCCCGGCGGTTCGCGACCAGGCTGGTCGCGGTCACCGTCAGAAGCGTCACGGCGATCACCACGAGGGACAGCTCGGTCGGGATGTCCGGGACCTGCGGCCAGAGCTTGTGCGCCCAGTGCAGAACCAGCTTCACGCCGATGAACGCCAGGATCACCGCGAGTCCGTAGTCCAGGTGCCGCAGCTTGCCGAGCACGTTGCGCAGCACGAAGTAGAGCGCCCGCAGCCCGAGCAGGGCGAACATGTTCGTGGCGAAGACGATGTACGGATCCTCGGTCACGCCGTAGACGGCCGGCACCGAGTCGACGGCGAAGACCAGGTCGGTCACGAAGACGGCGACCACCACGAGGGCCAGCGGGGTCAGGGTGCGACGGCCGTTCTCGACGATCGACAACCGGCCGGCGTGGTAGTCCTTCGTCACCGGCATCAGCTTGCGGATCAGCCGTACGCTCCGCATGGTGTCGATGTCGACGTGGTACTCGTCGTCGCGCATGGCGTCGCGCATCACCTTGCCGGCGGTGAGCAGCAGCGCGCCGCCGAAGAGCAGGAACGCCCACGCCCCGGTCTGCAGCACCGCCGCGCCGGCCGCGATGAAGATCGCCCGCAGCACCAGGGCGCCGATGATGCCGTAGAGAAGCACCCGTTGCGCCAGCTGCGGCGGAACCGCGAAGGCCGCCAGGAGCAGCATGAACACGAACAGGTTGTCGACCGACAACGACTTCTCGACGACCCATCCGGTGTAGAACTCGACAGCGGGGCGCCGCCCGTACACCTGCCAGAGAATGACCCCGAACGCGGCCGGAAGCGCGAGATAGAAGAGTGACCAGCCGACCGCCTCGCGCATCGCCACGTCATGCGGACGGTGGGTGATCGCGAAATCGGCGGCGAGCAGCGCCAGCAGCACGGCGATGGTGATCGCCCAGAGCTGCGGGGACGCGATGGTGGACAGGGGGGACATCAGAAGGCCTCCTCGGACATGCGTCGACGTCCGAGGTCTCCCTCACCCGCTCAACGGCGGGTAGCGCACGGGGGCACACCGGGGTGCCCGTGATGACCGCCACGCTTCTTAAGGAGGTACTCCCCTCCCGGCCCACCCTAGTCAGAATCGGCCCGCAGGGGCATGCCAACCACCGGTTCGGCGATTCCGGTTGACGGGCCCGAGGATGCGCGCGACCGTGTAGCGACGACCGTTGTCCCAGCTAGAAGCGGCTCCGGGGAGGTCCCGCATGTTGCTCGACATTCTGGTCGGCACGGTGGTGATGGTCTGTCTTCTGGTCAGCAGCATCGCTCTGCTGCCGCCGCCCGCCCGCCATTCGCGGACCCGCGGCCATCACCGGGCCGGTTTCCACTGGCCTCATTTCCATCATTAGATTCATCGGGCGGGCTCATCTCCGAGTCCGCCCGGTGTCTCGGGAGTGCCTGTGAGTGTCGACGCCCGCACGCTGACCCCCTGGCGGGCGATCACCGCTTTCGGCCTGGTCAGCCTCGCCGCCGACATGGTCTACGAGGGCGCCCGCTCGGTGACCGGGCCGCTGCTCGCCACCCTCGGCGCCTCCGCCCTCGCCGTCGGCCTGATCACCGGCGCCGGTGAGGCCGCCGCGCTGCTGCTGCGCCTGGTCTCCGGCCCGCTCGCCGACCGCACCGCGCGCTATTGGGCCCTCACCATCTTCGGGTACGGCCTGAC
Source organism: Actinoplanes sp. OR16 (assembly GCF_004001265.1). Classification (GTDB taxonomy): domain Bacteria; phylum Actinomycetota; class Actinomycetes; order Mycobacteriales; family Micromonosporaceae; genus Actinoplanes. Next base: position 4,405,532 of record NZ_AP019371.1, read on the forward strand.
CGCCGTGTGCGTCCCCCTCCTGGCCATCACGCCCGCTCTCGGAGCGGCGGGCCTGGCGGTGGCCGGGCTGCTGATCGTCGCCGAGCGGATCGGGAAGGCGATCCGGTCGCCCGCCAAGTCGGCGCTGCTCGCGTCGGCTGCCGGTCAGGTGGGCCGGGGACGGGGTTTCGCGGTGCACAAGGCGCTGGACCAGATCGGCGCCTTCGCGGGCCCGTTGCTGATCGCGGCTTTGATCGCGGTGTTCGGCACTGTCTCCCCGGCGCTGGCGTTCCTGGCGATTCCGGGCGCCGCTTCGATGCTCCTGCTGGTCTGGTTGCGTCGGCGCTTTCCCGAGCCTGAGACGCGTCATGTTTCCGAAATCTCTGGACATCTGCCCCGGCGGTTCTACGTCTTCGCTGCGGCTGTCGCCTTCTCCACCGCTGGTCTCGTCACCTTCGGCCTGATCTCGTATCACGCCAGTAAGACCTTCTCGCTCGCCGCGGTGCCGATCCTCTATGCCGGGGCGATGGCGGCCGGCGCGGTTTCCGCCCTGATATCCGGGCATTCATACGACAAGTGGGGTGCACGAGTGCTCTATGCGCTTCCCGCCCTCGCCGCCGCCACGCCCGCCCTCGCCCTCTCCGGGAGCACCGCCGCGATCATCACCGGGACGATGCTCTGGGGCGCCGCGGTCGGCGTCCAGGACTCCACCGTGAAGGCGCTGGTCGCCGACCTGGTGGCGGCGCCGCGCCGGGCCACCGCCTACGGCGTCTTCGCGGCCATCCAGGGCGTTGCCGCACTCGCCGGCGGCGCGCTGGCCGGCGGCCTCTACGAGCACTCGATCCCGCTGCTCGCCGCGATCCTCGCCGTGATGCAGCTGATCGCGGCCGGACTGCTCGCCGTATCGCGCGCGTGAACGCCTTGTATCCATCCCTTCTCCGGTAGGCGGGCCCGGGCGCACCCTCGGAGGCATGACACCTGCCGACATCCTCCCGTCCCTGGCCACCGCGCTGCCGCCCCGGCTGGATCCGGAGATCTGGCCGATCACCACACGCTGGGGCCTGGACGGCGGACTCGAGATCGGCGGGATGAGCCTGGCCCGCCTCGTCGCCGATCACGGCACTCCGGTCCGCGTCCTGGACGAGACCGACGTGCGGGCCCGGGCCATCGGATACGCCGCCGCGTTCGGCCCCGGCGGCTGCTCCTACAGCGCGAAGGCCGGTCTCACCGTGCCGACCGGCCGGTGGATCGCCGAGGCCGGTCTCGGCTGCTACGTGACGTCGGCCGACCAGCTGCGCACCGCCCTGCTCGCCGGATTCAACGCCCGTGACCTGGTCCTCTGCTCGGCCGGCAAGTCCGTCGCCGACCTCGACGCGGCGTTCGCGTGCGGCGCGGGCGTCGTGGTGGGTTCCGCCGCCGAGGCGGCCACCGTCGCCGGGCGGGCGCCTTCCGGCCAGCGGGTCCGCTTGCGCGTGCTGCCCTCCGCACCCGGCAGGCCACACGGGTACGGCCTGCGCCTCGGCACGTCGACCGCTCTCGCGGCCCTCGACGTCGTGCTCCGGTCACCGGCGTTGCGGTTCGACGGCCTGGACTGCTCGCTCGGGCATCAGCTGGCCCGGTTCGGGAGCTACGAACGCTGCCTCCGGGAAGCGATCGCGTTCATGGCGGTGATCCGCGCGCGGCGGGGCTTCGTCGTACCAATGATCAATCTTGGTGGTGGGCACGCCGTCCCGTATCGCGATGGTGAGGACGGCCTGGCGCTCGGCGCGTTCGCGGCCCGGCTGCGGCTGTCGATGGGCGCGGCCGGCCGGGAAGCGGTGAACGGCCGGAGCTGGGCGGCCATCGGCGACGAGCTGATCGGCCACTATGCGGCGGCCTTCGCGGCACCGGTGACCACGGGGGTGCCCGTCGTGGCCTAGCCTTCAGTATTTTCATCGCCATGGCGTACGTTCTCGACACCGCCGGCCTGCCCGCCGGCGACCGCGTGGAAGCCGTGCACACCGCGATGATGTACGCCTCCGCTCCCTGCCACGTCATCCACGAGGATCCGGACGCACCCGTCTACGCCAAGATGGGACTCTGGGACCTCGGCGACGCCAACGTCTTCACCCATCGATCGTCCGGGATCCGCCTGCTCCGGACGGCGAAACTGGCCCGCCAGGACGCCATGCCGGTGATCGCCCTGTCCGTTCAGCAACGCTCGACCGGCCGGCTCGCCCAGGGCGGCTCCCGGGTGTGCGCGACCGGCGAACTCCTCGGCGTCGACCTCTCCGCCGCCTACGACTACTCCTGGTCGGGGCACGGGGCCGCGGGCTGCCTGCAGATCCCGCTCGACCGCCTCGACCTCCCCGTCGACGTGATCCGCTCAGCACTCGGCGGCCTCCGGGCGAGCCCGCTCTACCGCATGGTCACCAGCCACATCGCCGCACTCGCACGCGACCCGGACCGCATCACCCGCGACCAGTCCGCCGCCGTCGTGGCAGCTGCCAGCATCGACCTCTGCCGTGCCCTGCTGGCCTCCGCCGCCCGAGCCGACGGAGCGTCCACCCGCGCTGTCATGGCCGAAACACTGCTGACCCGGATCCGCACCTACGCCCGCCAGCACCTCGCCGACCCCGACCTCACGCCGGCCCGGATAGCCGCGGCCTGCAACATCTCGCTGCGCCACCTCTACAAGATCTGCGCCGACGCCGACCTCAGCCTGGAACAGTGGATCATCAGCGAACGCCTGCAGGGCGCCCGCCACGACCTCCTGAGCCCCGGCAACCGGACGATCGCCGCCGTGGCCCACGCCTGGGGTTTCCGAGACCCGACCCATTTCACGCGGCGTTTCCGAGCCCGCTACGGCACGACGCCCAGCCTCCTGCGAACCTCCTCGACCCAGGCCCGAACCACCCCCTGACCCTCTCTGGCTCCAAATCGTGTCGCGGCGGCGGCGATTCGGGGCCGCCGGAACCTCCTCGCTGTGTGGACGACGAGCCTGCCCCGGGCCGGCTGTTTCGAAGAGCGACAATTCGGGCGTCGACAGAGCGCTGACGTTCGGCCGGGACTGGTACTGACTCCGATCCGTGCGATCGGCTGTGGCTCATTGCTGTGCGGGGAGCCGCTCGACGGCGATGAGGCACAGCCGGTCCGCTGGGCTGTGGTTCATGGTTGTGTGGGGGCCGCTCGACGGCCATGAAGCACAGCCGGTCGTGCTGGGCTGTGGCTCATTGCTGTGTGGGGGGCTGCTCGACAGCCATGAGGCACAGCTGGCCGTGCTGGGCTGTGGCTCATTGCTGTGTGGGGGGCCGCTTGACGGCGATGAGCCACAGCCGGTCGCGCTGGGCTGTGGTCCATGGCTGTGTAGGGGGCCGCTCGACAGCCATGAGGCACAGCCGGGCAATGGCGGGAGGGTCGGCGGCCTGTGGATCGGCGGCTGATGGCGAGTGGCCCGCGATCTTGGAGTGCCGGAAGGAGTGCCGGGCGTCTGGATCGCTGACGACCAACGGCCTGCGATCTTGGAGACCAGTGCGTGACGGCCCGCGATCTTGGAAAACCAGTGCGAGTGGTCTGCGATCTTGGAGGCCTCATGGGAGAGGGCCCGCGATCTTGGACGGTTGAGGTGGCGGACCAAGCGCGATCTTGGAGCCCGCACGCGGCGGCACTGAGGGGCAGGCCGGGAGCGGCGGTGCGGCTTCGGCGCTGATGAAGGGGTGTGCGCTCTGAGCCGACTGCGGTGCACGCACAGCACGGGCCCCGGGGCTGCCGGGCCGATAGTTTTCGGGCAGTCATGGGGCTCTGGGGGAGAGCCGGGGAGAGCGCGGCGCTTCAGGAGTTCGTCGAGGCGGTGCGTTGCGGACTCGGCGCAGCGGTGGTGGTTCGGGGCGAAGCGGGCGTCGGGAAGACCGCTCTGCTCGAGAACATCGTGTTCGGCGACGTGCGGGTGTTGCGGGTCGGGGGAGTCGAGCAAGAGGCGCATTTCCCGTACGCCGCATTGCACCGCCTTCTGATCCCCCTGTTGTCCGCGATGGACGTCCAGCACGCGCTGGGCCTCGACGATCAGCCGCCGGTGGAGGCCGGATCCGCCGCCCGAGCCGTGTTCCAGCTGCTCGCCGAGGCAGGCGAGCCGGTGATCTGCTGCGTCGACGACGCCCAGTGGATCGACCCCGAGTCGCTGGAGGCTCTCGCCCGCATCGCCGAACTGCTGCCCGGATCGCCGGTGGGTCTGATCGTTGCGGGACGGCATCGGCACATCCCGGCGCAGGAGATCGAGGTCGGCGGGCTGACCGGGACGGCCGGCATCGAGCTCTTGAAGGCGGTGGTGAACGTGCCACTGGACGAGATGATCGCAGCCCGGCTGGTGGCCGCTACGGGAGGCAACCCCCTCGCACTCCACGATCTCGCCCGCGAGCTGACCCCCGAGCAGTGGGTGGGCACCCGGAGCCTTCCCGATCCGCTGCCGGTCGGCGATCGCCTGATCGAGGCGTTCCGCGGCCCGCACGGCATCTTGGACACCGCAGAAGATCATCCTTTGGTACGGGCGGCCGCCTACAGCGCGGCCACCGGCGCCGAACGACGTGCTGCCCACGCAGCGATCGCCGCCGCGACGACCCGTCCCGAGGACGCCGACCGGCGCGCCTGGCACCGGGCCGCCGCGAGCGTCTCCCCGGACCCGCAGATAGCAGCCGAACTGGCACGGACCGCCGACCTGGCAGCCCGCCGAAGCGCCGACAGCAGCCCCGAAAGCAGCACCGCAAGCGCCGACAGCAGTCCCGAAAGCGCCGACGGCAGCCCCGAAAGCGCCGACGGCAGTACCGGCAGCGGCGGCCACACCGCGCGGGTCACCTTCCTGCTGCGGGCCGCGGAGATGAGCCCGGATGCCGAGGATCGCGAGCGGTACCACCTGGCGGCTGCCGAGGCGGCACTGGCGGCAGGTGCCCCCCAGCAAGCGTTGCGCCTGGTCAGTGGGGTGGCGGTGGGGGCGCGAGCTCTCCTCGTACGAGCAAATGCTCTGGTCATGACGGAGGATGAGGGTGCCTGTGCCCAAGGTGCCGGGCTGTGTCTCTATGCCGCTCGTGCGTTCGGGCCCGCGGATCCCGGTGCGGCCACCGAGGCGCTGCTCGATGCCGTCGAGCACCTGCTGCGGGCCGGTCACCTGGCGAAGGGCACGAACGCCGCCGAGATCGCCGCCGCCGCCGAGGAGTTGAACGCCGGCGACGACCTGCTCACCGCGTTCATCACGATCGTCCGGGGTGGGAGGGCGGACATCCGGCGGCTCCTGGAGAAGTACCGGGACGGGCCGGACGACGTGCTGGTCCGGCGGCAGTTCGGCGTCGGCGTGCTCGGTGAGCTGGCCGGGGATCCGGAGCTGCTGCGGACGTTCCGGCAGCGAGCGGCCGAGGCGACCCGGCGGACCGGCATGCCCCGGCAGCGAGGCGTGACCGTTTCGGAGGAGGGCCTCGAAGCAGCCGAACGCCTCGGCGCCGGCTACACCGTCTCCCTGATCCGCTCGGCGATGGCCGCTGCCGCGCTGGGCCGTGGCGACTACATCACGGCCCGCGCGATCGCCCGTGACGTCGCCGCCACCGACGAACTCGGGCTGCATCGGCGGGTGCTGCCGGATCTGGTCGAGGCTGCCGTCCGCAGCGGCGACAGCGCCGTGGCCGTCCAGGCGGGGGAGGACTTCGTCGTCGCCGATACGCCCTGGTCGCGGGGCCTGCTGGCGCGTACCCGGGCGTTGCTGGCCCCTCCCTCCGACGCCGAGCCCCTCTATCGCGAGGCGATCCACCTGCTCGCGGGCGCACCGGCCCGGGCCGATCTGGCAAGAGCGCATCTTCTGTACGGCGAATGGCTGCGCCGCCGGCGTCGCCGCCGGGATGCGAGAGCCGCCCTGACCAGGGCGTGGGAGATGTACGACGCGATGGGCGACGAAGGGTTCGCCGGCCGGGCCGCCCGGGAACTGGCCGCGACCGGCGACAGCGGCCCGGGTGCGGGCCGTGATCTCACCGCCCAGGAGCAGGCCATCGCCGACCTGGCAGCGACCGGCGCCACGAACACCGAGATCGCCGCGCGGCTCTTCCTCAGCGCCAACACCGTCGACCATCACCTGCGGAAGATCTACCGGAAGCTGGAGGTGACCTCCCGCCGGCAGCTGCAACCGGCGCTGCGCCGGGACACTCGTTAGTCTTTCCAAGATGTGGATCGACCACGCCATCTGGTGGCATGTCTACCCGCTCGGATTCACCGGGGCGCTGGACAAGCAGCCGAGGCACCGCCTGCCTCACCTCATCGACTGGCTCGACTACCTGCTGGAGCTCGGCGCCAACGGCCTTCAACTCGGGCCGATCTTCGCCTCCGAGTCGCACGGGTACGACACCGTCGACCACTTCCGCGTCGACCCGCGGCTCGGTGACGACGCCGACTTCGACAAACTGGTCGGCGCGGCCCGGGAACGCGGCATCCACGTCCTGCTCGACGGCGTCTTCAACCACGTGGGCCGGGGCTTCGGCGCGCCGCCGCAGTGGCTCAAGGGGACGGCCTTCGAAGGTCACGGCTCGCTGCTCGAACTCGATCACAGCCGGCCCGAGGTCGCCGATCACGTGACCCGGGTGATGAACCACTGGCTGGACCGGGGTGCCTCAGGGTGGAGGCTGGACGCCGCTTACGCCGTACCCCCGCGATTCTGGCGCGATGTGCTGGCGCCGGTGCGGAAAGCGCACCCGGAGGCATGGTTCGTCGGTGAGGTGATCCACGGGGACTATGCGGCGTACCTGCGGGAGAGCACCCTCGACGGGATCACGCAGTACGAGATCTGGAAGGCGATCTGGAGCAGCCTCAACGACCGGAACCTGTGGGAGCTGGCGTGGGCGATCAAGCGGCATCAGGACGTGGTGGCCGCGGGGACGCCGATGACGTTCGTGGGGAATCACGACGTCACCCGGATCGCCAGCAAGCTCGACGACGAACGGCATCTCGCGCACGCGCTCGTCGTCCTGTTCATGATCGGCGGAGTGCCGAGCATCTACTACGGGGATGAGCAGGCGTTCCGGGGGATCAAGGAGGAGAGGGCGGGCGGGGATGACGCGATCCGTCCGGTGTTTCCGGCGAATCCGTCTCTCCTGTCGCCTCTCGGCCGGCCGATCTTCGAGCTCCATCAGCGCCTGATCGGTATCCGTCGTCGTCATCCCTGGCTGGTCAGGGCCCGGACCGAGGTGACCGAGTTGACGAACACGTCGATGACGTTGACGTCGACCGACGGGACGAATCGCCTGACCGCGTCGCTGAACCTGGACGACGACACCTGGGCCGTCCACGAATGATCTACGCGATCATCGCCCTCTTCGTATCGGCGACGACGGTCACCTGGTGGATCGTGGGTGACCAGACCGACCCCGAGGCGAAACTGCTCGGCCTCCCGCTCGACTACGTGATCCGGCCGCCGGATCTGTCGGCGACCCAGGAACAGATCATCGGCATCGCGGCCACGATCGTGCTGGCGGCTTCCCTGGCCGTCCTGGTCGGCGCGGTCCTTCGTCGTCGCGCCGACCCTCTCTGGCTGCTCGCGGTCGTGCCCCTGTCCCTGGCGGCCGTCATAGCCGGCACCTGCTGGCGAATCTTCACCGCCGGCGTGATCGGCGCCAACGTCGGCGTGGGCCTGCTGACCCTCTTCGTCCTCCCGATCGCCGCGGTCATGCTGCTCCTCACAGCCCTGGTCCTCATCGCAATCCACAGACGGAAGAGCCTCCGTTCGTACGGCTGAAGCCCCGCTCCCACCACCTCCCACCGAAACGGACTTCTGCTGCGATGGCACCGAAGAGGGCCGCGGTCGCCAGTGGCAGAAGGTGCACCTCAGCGGTGCCCGGACCGCGCGTAGTGGCCGGTGGGTCCTGCTAGATCTTGAGCGCTCTTGCGCATCCGGGTGTCGAGGATCGCTCAAGATCTGCTGGAGGGGCGGTGGGGGTGGCGGTGGTGGTGGTGGTGGTGGTGGTGGTGGTGGTGGGTGGCGGTGCTGGTGCGCGTGTTCGGCAGATCTTGGGCGTTGTTGGACTGCTGGAAGTCGTGGATCGCTCAAGGTCTGCTGGAGGGGCGGTGTGGTGGTGGGTGGTGCCTGTGCCGGCGCGCGTGTTCGGCAGATCTTGAGCGTTGCTGGCCCGTTGAGTGTCGAAGATCGCTCAAGGTCTGCTGGAGGGGCGGTGTGGTGGCGGGTGGTGGCGGTGCCGGCGCGCGTGTTCGGCAGATCTTGGGCGTTGTTGGACTGCTGGAAGTCGTGGATCGCTCAAGATCTGCTGGAGTGGCGGCGTGGCGGCGTGGCGGCGTGGCGGCGTGGCGGCGTGGCGGCGTGGCGGCGGGTGGTGCCTGTGCCGGCCCGCGTTGTCCGCAGATCTTGAGCGTTGTTGGACCGTTGAGCGTCGAAGATCGCTCAAGGTCCGGTGAACGCAGCCGCGCCGCTCGGGCATCCTGCGAATGGCCGGGCGCCTATGCCGATCTGCGCGTCCCAGCGGATCTTGAGTGATGCTGGACTACCGGCTGTTGAGGATCGCTCAAGATCGCGAAGGGGCCGTGGCGGACGACGACAGGGGTCGCGGCGGACGACGACAGGGGTCGTGGCGGACGACGACCGGGGATCGTCGCGGACGACGACAGGAGCAGTCGATGATGCGGGCCATCGTGCCGAAGAAAAGGCGGATCATGGAAGGGTGCTGATTCAGAGGCCCAGCGAACGATGGCGCCACATAGTCGACGGCGAGGAGGCGGAGGTGGCCGCCGGCCGGGTGCCGGAGATCGAGGCGGTGGCGAAGCAGTTCTGGCCGCCGCCGTTCATCGACGCCGTGGATGCCGCGCTTGCCCGGTATGAGCGGGACGTGGAAGCCCTCGACGTCACCGACCGTGAGGCCGTGCGGCGGGCGGTGGAACGGGTGAGGCAGGCGTTGAACGAGCATCATCGCCTCATCGAGCGCAGCGAGCGGGACGAGCTGAACGCCTTCCTGCAACGCGTGCTGACGTTGCACGGCGTCGACGCGCACGGCCTCACCTTCCTGGAGGGGCGGTGACGACCCGGTTGCGGCCGGCCTCCTTCGCGCGGTAGAGGGCGTGGTCGGCGCGGGCGAGCAGCTCGTCGAGGCCGGTGTCGCCTGGTTCGAGGCGGGCCAGGCCGACGCTGATCGTGACCGGCACCGGCCCGGCCTGGGTGATCACCGGCGTGGCGGAGACGGCTTCGCGGACGCGTTCGGCCAGTTCAGCCGCCTGGCCCTCGTGATCGGGCAGCACCACCGCGAATTCTTCACCGCCATATCTGCCGAGAACATCGGAGGAGCGGAGCTTTTCCCGTACGCGGGAAGCCACCGTGCGGATCACCTCATCGCCGACACCATGCCCGTACGTGTCGTTGATGTTCTTGAACTTGTCGATGTCGAGCATGGCGGCGGCCAGTTCACGCCCGTGCCGGGCCGCCGTGTTCACCAGGGCGCCCGCGATCGCGTAGAAGTGCCGGCGGTTGTGCTGCCCGGTCAGCTCATCGGTGGTGGCCAGCTCCTGCACCCGGCTGAACAGGCGCGCGTTCTCGTACGCCGACATGCCCTGCGTCGCGAGAGCGGCCGCCACCTGACGGCTCGTGTCGTCCAGCGCCGAGCCGCCGAGCAGGATCAACCCGGCCGGCGCCTCCCGCCCTTCCAGCGGGACGGCGAGAGCCACGGGAGAGCCCCCGAGCAGCCGATCACGCAGTGAGCTCAGAGCGTCAAATAATGAAATATCCGAAATATCGGGAACGTCAACCCGAGATCCGACAATCGACGGCGATGAAAACCCGGCCACCGCCAGCACATCACCACCAGGACCGATCAAACACCCCGAGTCCGCTCCCAGCTGCGAGAACAGCAGAGAGAACAACCGGCGCAGCAACCGATCCGGCTCCAAGATCGTCGTCAGCTCGGCGAGACTGGCTCGCAACATCTCGGCCAGCTCCTGCTGCTGGCGCGCGGCCTGGACCGCCGAGTGCATCTGAGCGGCCCGGGCCGTCTCCAGCGACACCGCGACATGGCTGGTCACGGCCGTCAGGACCGCGACGTCGTCGTCGGTGAAGATGCCGCGGGCCAGCCGGCTGTCCAGGTAGACGACCGCGATGAGCCGCCCCTTGAACTGCACCGGAGCGACCAGGATGCTGCGGAGACCGTGGACCACCGCGCTGCGTGAACCCAGGGCCGCGCCCTCCTCGGTCCCCGTCACGACCAGGGGTTCCCCGGTGTCGGCGACTCTTCGCACGAGCGTCGCACCGTACGAGATGTCGTCTCCCAGCTCGCCGGCGGCATCCCGCCCGGCGTAACGCACCGGCTCGCCCGCGTCGCTGATCAGGAAGAACAGCGCGCGTTCGGCGCCGAGGATGCGCAGCATCTCGTCGAGCGCGACCTGGGCGAGCTGGCGGGGGTCGAGGATGGTCGCCGCGGCGGCGCCGATCTGCTGGAGCGCGTCCAGGTGACGGTTGCGGCCGCTGGGACGGCGTTCCGCGACGGTACGCCGATGAGTACCCGCCCCCTCCTCCACGCCGAACTCGGTGCGGGTCTGCCGCTTCCGCTGCTCCCAACCGTGGTGACCGGCGATGGCGAGGGCGTAACGGGCCTGGCGGTCGGCCTCGTTCGCCATGCCGAGGGCACGCATGGCCCGGGCCCGGATGCGGAACACCTCGTACTGGATGAACGGCGCGTCCAGCCCCCGCAGCTTCTGCTCGGCCTCGTCGGCGACCTTGAGACAGCGCTCGTGCTCACCGGCCACGTAGTGCAGGGACGCCCGGGTGGTCAGGTGCACGGCCCGGAGCAGTGGGGTCCCCCCGACCTCGCCGAGATCGGCGACCGCCTTCCGCGCGGCGTCCAACCGCGCGGCACGCTCCTCGTCGGGCGCGTAACGGAACTGGATGAGCCGCGCGTGTGCCTGGTAGACGTACACCCAGCGGTGCTGCGGCATCAGCTCGGACGGCTTGAGGCCGAGCGAGTGGAATTCGGCGAGGACCCCTTCCAGCTGGGCGCCGACCTCACCCTGTTCGAGCAGGAAGCAGCAGGCCGCGGTGAGCATGTTGGCGCGTTGCACCCGGGTTCCGGCGCCCTCCGGGAACGCCTCGCGGAGACGCTTGAGCGCCGCCCCGGCATCGCCGAACCGGCTCTGACCGGATGGGATCATCACGCTGAGCATGCCGAGGGACGTGCCGAGGGCCTGGTCCGAGTCGCCGAGGTGGCGCAGGGCGCGGTCGTACTCCTTCTCCGACTCGGCGACGTAGCCGCGTAGCAGCAGCCGCAGCCCGACGGTCGCGTAGCCGGGGATCATCTGGGCCGGCGAGTACCAGCGGGAGTGCCGGGCGATCACCTTCTCCCACGCGGTGCCGTCGTCGTACCCGCCGAAGAGCAGGGCGCAGCCGCGCAGCCACTCGACATAGGCGACCAGCGCCGGGTCGTTCAGCTCGGCGGCGACCCGGGCGGCCTGACGCAGGCAACGATCGCTGGTGCCGCGCAGATGGATCACCGCGGTGACGTAGCCGATCAGCGAGTAAACCCGGACGTACTCCGGGCAGGGGCCGAGACGGTTCACCGCGTACAGCGCCCGGAGTGCGAGCGTCCCCGCCTCGCGCAATCTCAAGCCGATCGCGGCGGCATAGCCGCCGGCGTCCAGGACCGCGGTGAGTGCGGCGAGGCTTTCCCGCCGCCGGCCCCGTGCGGTTCCGAAACCCCACGTGGTACGCCGGACGAAGCCACCGCCGATCGCCACGAACAACGACGCCAGTAGAGCGAGCAGTCCCGCTCCGGGGAGGGGCCGGCGCAGTTCGGCCAGGGCGGCCCGGGTCGCGTCGAGGGCCTTCTCGTCATCCCAGAGCGTGTGGTGCAGCTCGATGCGGGTGGTCAGCAGCCGGGCACGCCGCAGCCGGTCGGTCTCGGCTGCCAGCGCCCGGTCGAGAGTGGCAGCGGCCTCCTCGTAGCGGCCGGCCCGCAGATAGGCCTGGGCCAGCGGGTGCAGCAGCTCGAAGCCGGGGTGGCCGGCGACCGCCTCGCTCAGGTAGTCGATCGCCTCGGCGGGCGCCTGGTCGGTGAGGGCCCGCAGCCCGGCGGCGGCCACGGCGCGCTGCCGTTCGGCGGCCGGCGCCAGGTCACCGGCGCCGCGGTAGTGGCGGGCCACCGCGTAGACGAAGTCGCCGAGCCGGTCCAGGGCCGGCGCCAGGGCCGCGTGCCGCCGCCGCAGCTCGCGCTCGTCGAGCCGATCCAGCAGGACGTCGCGCAGCTGCGGGTGGACGAAGGCGTACCAGCCGCCCGGCCGCGGCTCCAGCACCTGCCGGTCCACGCCGGCGGTGAGCGACGTCATCACCCGGTCGGCGTCGCCGAGTTCGAGCAGTGGCTCCGGCCGGAACCGCACCCCGGCCACGGCAGCGGTGGTCAGGCAGTCCAGGACCTCGGCGGGCATCGTGTCCAGCCGGGCCGCGAGCAGCTCGCGGACGCCCTCGGTGGCCGGCAGCCGGTCGGCGCCGGCCGTGTCCAGCCGCCAGTCGCCCCAGAGCGGGCTGATCAGCCCGGCGTCGACGAGCCGCAGCAGGTGGCTCACGACGGCGAGCGGTGTCCCGTCGGTCCGCGCCACCACGTGCCGGATCAGCTCGTCGTGCACCCGCGCCCCGGGCAGCCGGGACTCGACCAGGGCGGCCACGTCGGTGCCGGTCAGCGCGGCGCAGGTGACTTCGAGAGCGCCGGCCGGCAGCGGGCCGTTCGTCGCCAGCAGCAGCAACACCGGCAGCGACGGCAGCTCCTCGGTCAGCTTCGCGATCAGCTGCCGGGTGCCGGAGTCCAGGTGATCCGCGTCGTCGATGACGATCAGCAGGCCGCCGGAGCGGGTGGCGAGCTCGCCGACGAACGTGACGGCGGCGGCGAGCACGTGGTCGCCCTCGCCCTCGCCCGCCTGTCCCAGGAACTGGGCCAGCAGCGCCGGGCCGGCCGCCGCGGACACCTCCTCGATCCGGTCCCGCATCTGCGGGTGCCGGCGGGCCTCGTCGAGCCAGCCGCCGATCGCCTCCCGGGCCGTGGCGAGCGGTGTCGCCTCGTCGGGCCGCGACGTCGCGCGCAGCACCGGGAGACCACTCTCGGCCGCCCAGCCGGCGACCTCGGCGGCCAGCCGGGAACGCCCCGACCCCGCGTCGCCGCGGATCACCGCGACCCCGCCCTGACCGTCCCGGGCCAGCTCCCAGCGCCGGCGCAGCCGTCCCGCCTCGGCGTCGCGGCCGATCAGCGGCCACCCGCTCACCGCCGGCTGCTCGGCCGCCGCACCGCCGGGACAGTCGCGCAGGCCGGCCAGCAGCGCCGCGGCGTCCGGATAGCGGTCGTCGGGATCCTTCGCGAGCAGCCTGCCGACGACCTCGACCAGGGCCGGGTCGATGCCCGGGCGCAGCGCCGCGAGGTCCGGCACCGGCGCGGTCAGGTGCAGACGTAGTAGCTCGCCGACGTCGTCGGCCTCGAACGGAAGACGCCCGGCCAGGCATTCGAAGAGGACGACCCCGAGGGAGTAGAGGTCCGAGCGCGCGTCGACCGGCCGTTTCAGCATCCCGGACTGCTCGGGCGCGGCGTACAGGAAAGTCCCGACCGCCTCGTCGTCCCGACCGCCCGCTGTATCCCGGCTCAACTGAGCGAGACCGAAATCGATCAGCTTGGCGGGTCGGCTGCCGGCGACCATGATGTTGCCCGGCTTGATGTCGCGGTGCACCAGGCCGAGCCGGTGCGCGGCGGCCAGCCCTCGCGCCAGCTGGGCGGCGATCTCCACGACCCGTTCCTGGCTGAGCACGCCGCCGGCGATCAGGTCGGCCATGGTGCCACCGGGGATCTGCTCGAGGACCAGCGCCGGGACGCCGTCCAGGTCACCGGAGGCGTACACCCGGACCACCGCCGGGTCGTCGATGCAGGCGAGCAGGGCCGCCTCACGGTGGAAGACCGCCCGGATCTCCGGGTACGCGTCGGGAGCAGCGAGGGGACGCTTCACCGCGTACCACCGGTCGCCGCGACGGGCCCGATGGACCATCGTGAACGCGCCCCGGCCGAGCTCCTCCCCGACGACCAGGTCGGTCAGCCCTATGTCCGTCACCTACACACTCACTCCGCATCCGGGGGTCGATATGAAGATCGGCCGGAGACAGGCGAACCTGAACTCACAGTGACGCGGCCAGCTTCTGGAGCGCGTCCGACGCGCCGGTGGTGAGCGGCTCACCGTGGCCCGGCAGGATCGCCTTCACATCGAGCGTCGCGAGCTTCTTCACCGATGCGGCCGCCGCGGCCATGTCGGCCGTGTACTGCGGGTTCGCCCCGGTCAGCTGGCCCATGTTGTTCAGGGCGTCGCCGGCCACGAGCACGCCCGTGTCCGGTTCGAACACCGAGATGTGCCCGGCGGTGTGCCCGGGCGTCCCGACGATCCGCAGGCCGAAGACCTCCTCGCCGTCCTGGAGACCCTTCAGCGGCTTCGACGCGGTGATCGCCTCGACCTCGCCCGCACCCGTGTAGATCGTGCCGTTGATCGCGGGCGCGACGCCGGCCAGGCCGCCCGCGTGGTCCTGGTGCTGGTGGGTGACGATCACGTGCTTCACGGCGTCCCAGCCGTGGCCCGCCGCCTTGAGGCCGGCCTCGATGTCGGGTGGAGCGCTGGACGTGCCGGTGTCGACGACGGCGATCTCGTTCCCGCGGATGAGCAGATAGACGGAGACGAAGTCGAGATTGACGCGCTGCCAGTCGCCGACGACGCCGTTCGGGGTGCCGCCGCTGACGGCACCCGATTTACCGGATGTCTCCGGGCTCGGTGTCGTCGCATCCGTCGTCGAGCATCCGGTCAGCGTGTTGACGACCGCCACTCCCAGAACACCGGCCCCACTGGTGAAGATCAGTCTGCGCCTCATCTTCTATCCATACCCGTTCACGCCGCGCTGCGCCATGGCAGCAGACAGAACTCGACCATCTTCAGCTGCCGCGACGGCTCGGCCAGTTCGGAGTCGGTGACGGCGTGCACCTGCTGGGCCACCGCGATCGTGAGGACCACGTTGATCACCTCGTCGACCGGCGTCTCCGGCAGCATGGTCCCGTCCGCGATCGCCTCCTCGAGGTGCCGGCGCAGCATCTCCCGCCACTCCTCGACCACGTCGGTCTGCGTCTCGGCGATCCGCTTATTCGCGGCGAGGCGGCCCCAGAAGCCGACCACGACGTACGCCTCGTCGACCGTCCTCTTCTCCAGCGGCAGGATCTCGCGCAGCATCACGTCGAAGGCGTCGAGCCCGCGCAGATGGGCCGTCCCCGCGACGATCCGTTCCGTGGCCAGCTCGCTTATCCGCTGATAGGCCCCGGCCGCCACCGCGTCGAACCCGTCGAAGTAGTGCCACAGCGCCCCGGTACCGACCCCCAGCTCGGCCGCGACGGCCCGGCTCGTGGCGGCGGGCAGCCCGTCTCGCGCGACGACCGTCAGATACGCCTCGACGATCTCACTGCGCCGCTGGTCGTGGTCGACGATTTTGGGCACTTTCCACCTCCGTAGCCGGATCGGCACGCCCGTGAAGTGTTACGCACCCGACAGTCGTCGGGACAGACGGGGTTCGTCACGGAGAGGCATGCTCTCGATACCGGGGAGGAGAATCGATGGTTGTACGTGTTCCGCCCGGCGATGACCTGCGTCTCGCCGATCACGTGGTGCGGCTGGTGAACGATCTGACCGCGGCGGTGGCCCGTTCCCGGGACCCGCTGACGGTCGCCTCCCGGCCGGGGGCGGACGGCTCGCACGTGGTGGTTCCCGCCCTCGACGACCTGCTGCACCGCGTCCGCGAGCTGTGGTGGCAGCGCCTCGAGCCCGCCGACCGGCTGGCCGTGCACGTGGCCGCCATGCACCGCGACCCGCGCCCCACCCCGCTCGGCGACGTCCTCACGGCCTGCCGTCTCGCCGCCGGCTGCGGCCACGCGGTGACGGTCCCCGAGTTCACGTCGATGACCTGCGGCTCGGTGAAGCCCGGCCCGCGCGCGACCTGGCAGGCCGAGGTCGGCACCCGGCCGTACGGCATCGGCCACATCGGCGAGTACGGCAGCATCCGGGCCGCGAACGCCGCCGTCTGGGACACCATCGAGACCAACCGCGAACTCCTGCGCGACCGTCTCCGGGCCGCTTCGCCGCTGCTCGCCGGCGTGGCGGCCCGAGGCTGGGAGGAACCCGCCGTCAGCGTCTGGGCCACCCCCGACCAGCGCGACCACGACGACCCGGCGCTGGTCACCATGCACCAGATAGCCCACCGGACCCGGGCCCGCCCCGCCGACGTCGACCGCTGGCGCGCCACCCACGCCGCCTTCCCCCCGCCCGAGCCCTCCACCTCGGTCTGGTACTGGCCCCTGGTCGAACGCTGGCTGGCCGACAACGACCTGCTGCCCGATCCGGTGCCCGACGACCGGCCGACGCTACCGGGGGACCGATCCTTCTAAGGCGCCTTGATCACTTTCGGCGCGCCGGCGGTCCCGAACGCCAGCGAGCCCACCGGCGCCACGACGCCCGGCTGTGCCGGGCCCAGCACGGCCAGGGCCTCGACCCAGTAGCGGACCATCGCCCGGCTGGTGCTCTCCTCCCGGCTGACTCCGGCGTCGAGGCGGCGGCGGGCGGCCTCCGGGTCGGACAGGGCCAGGTCGGCGGCGAAGAGGTCGCCCCAGACCCGCGGCTTGTCGCCCAGCTCCTTCTGCCGGGCGGCCGACGGCCCGCGGTAGAACGCGCCGGCGGTCAGCGGCAGCAGTTGGATGCCGAGGACCGACTCCGGCTTGGGGTCGAACCAGGTCGCGTAGTCGATTTTGGCGTCCCAGACGATGCCCGCGGTGGTGTGCGCGTATCCGGGCTCCCGGGTCAGCCCTTCGCCGAGCCAGTACATCCGGGCGGTCGCGGCCTCCAGGGCGTAATGGGCGACGCCGTACCCGATCATGGCCGGGTCGTCGCGGACGACTCCCCAGCGCACCACGGCCTCCCACGCCGCCACCGCCTCGCTGGACGACTCCTGATTGTTGCCGTCCGCGAAGGGGGCGAATCCGGAGGCGGCCGAACTGCCCAGATAGGCGTTGAAGGCCCGGAACGGCGGCAGCCCGCTCGCGGGGCCGATCGCCAGCGACCCGGCATAGTCGCGGACGACCAGGTCGACCACGTCGCCGTAGTCGCGGGCGAAACCGGCGTCGGCTGCCGCCAGCACGGCGGCGGCGCGTACCAGGTAGCCGTATTGGAAGTGATGGTCGTTGTAGTCCTGTGCGCCGAACTCGGCGGGGATGGCGATCAGCCCACCCCAGGTCGGGTCGTAGGCGAAGTACCGCCCGTCGGACGCTCCCGTGTAGGTGAGCCAGTCGACGAGCTGCGGCCGTAGCCGGTCGAGCGCCGCGGTGCGCTGAGCGTCCGCACCGGAGGCGGCCGCGACCTCGGCGATGGTGGACAGCCGGCCGAGCTCCTTGAGCCCGAAGTAGCTGCCGCCCGCGCCGGGCGGGTCGGCCAGGTCACGGTCCAGGTCGGCCAGTACGGCCTTGCTCGCCGCCGCGCTCAGCGGGACCTTCGGCATCGCGGTGAGCAGCCCGGGCATGGGGACCGTGACCTGCACCGAGTCGGCGTTGACCAGGGACATCGTTCCGCGAGCGTCAGGGTAGGAGCCGGCCAGGGGCGTCCGGCCGCCTTGTTGATGGGGGAGCAGCGCCCACGCGCCCGTCCGGCCGCCGGCTCGGCGCGCGGTGAGCGTCTGGCTGACCGTCCCGGCCGCGGCGTCGTACGTCGTGGCCGCCGTGGTCTGCACGATCGGATCGCCGGTGCTGGCCTGCTCCCAGCTCGCCCGGTCGGCGTCGGCCGGCACCCGGGCGACGGCGAGCCGGTCACCCGACCCGGTGACGGTGGTCCCGGTCTGCGCCAGATCGGTGCCGAGAACGTCCCAGCGCCCGCCCGCGATGTCGAGCCGGGCCCGGGTCGGTGTGCTGCCCGCGTCGCGGAAGACGCCGCTCACGGCCGGCGCCGCCCCGTCGAAGCTCAGCCACACCACCGGGCTGCCCTGCGCGAGGGTGACGTCGACCCGGCCGCCGCCGGCGAGCCCGACCCGCAGGACGACGTGGAAGGCGCCGTAGCTCACGACGCTCACGGCGCCGGTGGCCGCGCCGACGGTGAGGGCCGGGACGAACGGGGTGATCACAGCGTTCGCGGAGGCGGTGAGCCCCGCTCCGCTGATCTGCAGGCCGTCGGCGGCGGCCCGCACCGCCAGCGGGTGCGTCCAGATCGGCTGGGTGCGGGGCCCGGTCAACGCCGAGCTCCACCACTGGTTGGTCGGCACCGCCTGGTCGGTCAGGTCGCCGGCCTGGACGGGAGCCCCGGCCTGGACGAGGCCGGCAGGCAGCTTCTCGGCGATGCTCCCGCTGCCGGTGACCGCCGGAACGGTCCGTGGCGACGCGGCGGCGTCCTCCATGACCGTGCCGGTGGCCGGCGCCGGCGGGGCCGGGGCCCGGTCCGCCGGCGCGTCGTCCGCCGCGGAGGTGCACGCGGTCAGGGCGACCAGCGTCACGATCCCGGTCAGCGCCAGGAAACGGCGGCTCATGCGCTGTTCACGGCAGGGGTGCTGCCGACGGCCGTGGTGGTGTCGACGACGACGGCGAACCGCAGGCCCGGCACCAGCGTCCGGACGGTCGCCCGGGCCGCCGGATCCGGCTTCAGCACGACGGTCAACTCGTCGGCGCCGCCCGCCACCCGGCCGGCGTCGACCTTGGGCTCGACCTTCTCCAGCGTCGTGGTGATCCGGCCGGGCAGGCCGGGCCCCGTTACGTAGGCGGTCATCCCGAGCCGGAATCTGCGCAGCTTCTCGAGCGGCACGTCGACCGCGAACGCGACCTTGGCCGGGTCGTAGAGCGTGACGATCGGCTCACCGGCGCGGGCGACCTGCCCGGCCGCGACGTCGATCCGGGTGATGACTCCCGCGGCGGGCGCCCGCAGTTTCTGGACGCGCGGCCCCTCCCCGTCGGCGGTCAGCGTGATCGTCGCCAGGACCGCGCCCGCGGCGACGCTCGTCCGCTCGGTGGTCAGCACCTCGGTGACGACGGCGGCGTCGGCCGAGCCGGCGGTGATCGGCTGCGCGGTGAGCACGGCCGTGCCGGCATCCACCATGTTCTGCTCGGCGAGGCGCTGCCGGACGACGTGGGCGCCGCCCGCGCCAGCCACCGTCACCAGGATCAACACCACCAGGCCGGTACGCATGACCCGCAGCACGGCGCGTCCTCGTCCTCGGCGCTCGGGCGGCGGCGCGGCCGGTTCGGGACGCTGGATCACCTTGGTCGAGCTGTCGTCGAAGGTCCTGGTGCTGTCGGTAGTGGCGCTCATGGTCATACACCTCTCGGCGTCGTGGTCCGGGTCAGGCGGCGGGTGGTGGCAGGCAGGCGTCGGTCAGGCGGTGGCGGCGAGTTGCTGCTGCTCGGTGGCGGTCCGGCTGCCGGCGAGCGGATGCGGGCCCTCCGGGGACTCCGCCGGCTTCGCGCCGTGCCGGATCCGGCCGCCGGTGACCGATTCGAGGATCATGCGGCCGAGGATCAGAACGATCATGGAGGCCCAGCCGACGGACAGCCACGTCGGCGCCGGATCGGCCATCACCAGCACACCGACCACGATCGCCGTCACGTTCAATATCAGCAGGGCGAGGAGGGGCATGACCGCCCAGAGCGACCGTGTGCCGTCGCCACCGGCGTTGGTGGCCTTCCACTTCGCCGGCCGGCCGGCCAGCACGCCGCCGAGTGCCCGCAGATGCACCGGTGTCGCGCCGATGCTGGCCACGATCGCCGACAGTTTGAACCCGCCCGACTGCAGCCAGGTGACCAGCAGCACGGCCGCCTGGAAAGGCAGGTAGTGGGTGGCCCAGGCGAGGCCGTCGGCACGGATCGGGCTCAGCGCGAAGAGGAGATAGAGCGCCGGGAAGAGCATGAAGGTCAGCATCGCCAGGGAGAGCAGATAGTGCGTGCCGCAGAACAGGTACTGCAGGCGCTGATCGATGGTCAGGCCGATGCCGCGCTTGAACAGCCGCCCGCGCAGCAGCACCTCGAAACCGCCGCTCGCCCAGCGCAGCTGCTGCTTCAGGTACGACGGGACGTCCTGCGGGGCCAGCCCGCGGGCCAGCACCTGCGGGACGTAGATGGACTTCCAGCCCCGCTTGTGCAGCTCGATCGACGTCCAGAGGTCCTCGGAGTTGCTGCCCGTCCAGATTCCGCCGATCTCGTCCAGCGCGGCACGCCGGAACATCACGTTCGTGCCGACGCAGAAGGCGGCGTTGAAGTGGTTCTTGCCGGGGCAGACCAGCTCGTAGAAGATGCGCTGGGCTTCGCCGGAGCCGGTGGCGACCAGATTGACGTTGTTCGTGTAGTACTGCGGCGACTGGACGAACGCGACCTCCGGATCGTGGAAGTGCGGCAGGACGCTGATCAGGAAGTTCGGCTCGGGCACATGGTCGGCGTCGAAGATGACCACGAATTCGCCGTTCGTACGGGCCAGTCCGGCGTTGACGTTGCCGGCCTTGGCGTGCGCGCCGCCGGGGCGGCGCAGATAGCCGACGCCCGCCTGGTCCGCGATCGCCCGCAGTTCCTCGCTGTCGCCGTCGTCGAGCAGGAACGTGCGGTGCGGCAGGTCCATGTCGCGGGCCGCGAGCACGGTGCGCCGCACCAGTGCCGGCTCCTCGCCGTACGCGGTGATGAAGACGTCGATCGACGACACCTCGGAGCCGGCACGCAGCCGGTTACGCCAGACCGTGACGTCCACCGGCTCGGGCCGGTCGTCGTGGGCCAGGATGGTCCACCACGTGCCGATCAGGTGCAGGGCGGTGAGGCCTTCGGCGGCCAGCATGGCGAACCAGAGCCAGCCGGGCCCGCGGTACGCCGGGTTGAGCAGGAACAGCTGGTAGAACAGCGTGGCGACGAGCGCGGCGATGATGGCGACACGCGTCGAACGCTGGAGCGGCCGCCAGGCCAGGCGGGCTGCCCGGCTCTGCGGAACAGGCGGTGCCGTCATGGATGCTCCCGGAAGCACTCGATATCTAGCCCCGTGGATTCGGTGCCGTAGACCAGAGAACAGGAACATCGCATCAACCGCGACCCACGCATTCGAACATTAATATTCAGCACGGGTTACGGACTTCTAAATCATGATCTTGCTTCGGCGCTCGCGCGGCCTTGAGCTGGCGTTACACATTTATTCGTGTTAATTCTAAATGACTGTCCGGTCTCTTTTATTCGCCAGGTAAACCTGGACCGTGGGCGAGGTCACATGGCCTGCGGGCCGAGGCGAAGCGCCTTATCAATGCGACGGAAACGCTGCGGAAACGAGGCACCTGAGTGAAATTTATTCACGGCCTGGTGGCACCGAAACGCGTGCTCACGGCTGCCGCTCGATCCACCCATTGATCACAGGTTGGTGGTGCTGAAGTGCATGTGTCGTTCGGCTCTTGATCGCGAGCCTGCTAGAGGTGCTGCACACCCGTTTTCACCAGCTACTTGATACGTCAGCTCTAGTCGGCGATGGTCGATGCTGGTGGCCGATCGGCGGGTCACGTCCACCGAAGTGGTGTATGACCTGGCCTTTCCGGGTGCATAAGGCGGCCATCGCAGATCCTTCGGATTGTCTAGATCAGAAGGAGAGACCTGCGATGGCCGCAGACCCGAGTGTGAACGTTGCCGAGTTGCTGCGCGAGCATCTTCAATCGGCGAGCCCTGATCTATTGCGGGCGATGGTGAAAACCTTCGCTGACGTGCTGATGTCCGCTGAGGTCGACGCACTCTGCGGCGCCGAGTACGGCGAACGCAGCACCGAACGGACCAACTCCCGTAACGGCTACCGCCACCGCGACTGGGACACCCGAGCCGGCACCGTCGAGCTGGCCATCCCGAAACTGCGGTCGGGTTCGTATTTCCCGGACTGGCTGTTGCAGCACCGCCGCCGCGCCGAACAAGCCCTCGTCTCGGTGGTCGCGACCAGCTACCTGCTCGGAGTGTCGACCCGGCGGGTCGAGAAGCTCGTCGAGCAACTCGGCATCAAACAGCTGTCCAAGTCGCAGGTCTCGGAGATGGCCCGGCACCTCGACGCGCAAGTCGAAGCGTTCCGCCAGCGGCCCCTCGATGCCGGCCCTTACACGTTCGTCTGGGTCGACGCGCTGGTCATCAAGGTCCGCGAGGCCGGCCGCACCATCAACGTCCACGCCCTGATCGCGGTCGGTGTCAACGCCGATGGCGGCCGTGAGGTCCTCGGCCTGGACGTCACCAGTGACGAGGACGGTGCCGGCTGGCTGGCGTTCCTGCGCTCGCTGACAGCCCGCGGCCTGGGCGGGGTCCGCCTCGTGGTCTCCGACGCTCACCGCGGTCTGGTCGGTGCCGTCGGCGCGGCGTTGCCAGGTGCGTCCTGGCAACGATGCCGCACCCACTACCTGCGCAACCTGCTCGCCAAAGTCCCCAAGAGCGCGCAGCCGTGGGTGGCCACCCTGGTCCGCACGGTCTTCGACCAGCCCGACACCGACGAGGTCCACGCCCAGTTCGCCCGCGTGCTCGACAGCATCGCCGAGAAGTTCCCCGACGCCGCCGAGCACCTCGACGCCGCCCGCGATGACCTGCTCGCCTTCACCGGTTTCCCGCGCGAGCTCTGGCGCCAGATCTGGTCCAACAATCCCCAAGAACGGCTCAACAAGGAGATCCGCCGCCGCACCGACGTCGTCGGGATCTTCCCGAACCGGGCCGCGATCATCCGCCTCGTCGGTGCGGTCCTGGCCGAACAAACCGATGAATGGGTCGAAGGCCGCCGCTACATGGGCCTGGACCTGCTCCGCAAAGCACGACTCACACCCATCACCACCAGCCAAGACACTGAAGCGCAACAGCCCGCCGAGATCGCCGCATAGCATCAACCCACACGGATCAGCGATGGCTAACTCTTACACCACGCCAGTGGACGTGACCCGATCGGCGGCCCGGCGGCGGCCCGGACGGCCCAGAGACGGCCCGGGTCGCCCAAGGTCTTTTCCTGCGGCCGTGACAACCTCACTCACCCCGACCCCCCCGCCTAGCTTGGCTGGCATCCCGTCGCGCACGTCCTACGGGGCCGGACAGGCGCGGTCTGGCTTCGTGCTGTGTGTGAGGGGAAGTCGGCCAGGCTGGGCATCCCAGAGCGCCAGGCCCAGGGGCGGTAGCCCCGGCCGCCGGAGGCCGCTCGTCCCTTGGGCCCTCCCGGTAGCCGCCCAGGGCTCAGCACCGTCGATAGCCTAGAAACCATGAACAACAGTGTTGTGCCAGCAATCGTTGCTGCGTGTTCCGCCCTGATCGTTGCTGCCATCGGAGTGGCCGGTGCTGTGATCGGAGCGAGGCTGCACAAGGCTCGGGAGCACCAGCATTGGCTGCGGGATCAGCGTCTTCGCGTCTCAGTCGACTTCATCACTGCAACACGGAGACTGCTCAACGAGTACCGGCGTATCGGCGAGGCAGGCATGGACCAGGACGAGCGGAACGAGTTGCGAGGCAGGATGCGCACCGCTCGATCCGCTATCGAGTTGCTTTTCGCTCCCGCAACGGTGGCCGCCGTCAAGCTGGTGAACGATCTCCTCTACCTCACGCGGCCGGGCGAGTCGGCTGCGCAGAAGGAGCAGTCAGAGGATGCCTTCCGGCAGGTCGTTCTGGCACTTCGCGCGGAGGTTAATTTGGAGCCGCAGCCCAAGTAAGGCGAACTGCCCTCCGGCGAGACCGAACTCGGAAAGTGTGATCCCTCGGTGCCCCCGACGTGTGGTCTGACCAAGAGTCGGCGGCTTCGTCGTGTCAGCCTGTGCCGCAGGAGCAGCCGCCGGGTCGCGCCGTGAGCGCGCTGCGGCATTTCTACGCCTCGGTGCTGCTCGACGCGGGCGAGACTGAGTGGCTGGGTCACGCCGACCCGGCGTTCACGCTGCGGGTGTATGCCCACCTGATGCCGGACAGTCCCGCCCGCGCCCGCAAGGCCCTCGACGCGCTGTTCGACGGCCCGACCGGCTTTCACGCCCCAGCGACGGCCCAGCCGGGGAGTGACCCACATATGGCCAGTTCATCACAGGTTTGTGGTGCTGAAGTGCATGTAGTCCTTGAGGGACTTCCAGCGCCCACCCCAAGCGAACCCCTCCACCGTGAACGCCTCGGCGGCGCCGTTCTCGTGGATCATGCCCGGCCAGTAGTGGGAACGTTCCAGCCACTTCTCCGTGTTCGGCGGGTCCAGGTAGTCGCCTCGGATCATCGGATTCTGCCGGGGGTTGACGTCGATGGCCCGGCCGTAGGAATGCTGCGACCACTTCGTGGTGCCGGCGACGAAACGGCACTCATATCCACTCGTCAACACCGATTTATCCGATAAACCGGGCATGTTCACCGATGCCGGCTGCATCACCATGATCGGAAAGCGCCACCGATACAACTGACCGAACGCCCGCTGCGTGGCCGCCACCAGCGACCGATGCA
Source organism: Actinoplanes sp. OR16 (assembly GCF_004001265.1). Lineage (GTDB taxonomy): Bacteria > Actinomycetota > Actinomycetes > Mycobacteriales > Micromonosporaceae > Actinoplanes. Next base: position 4,429,960 of record NZ_AP019371.1, read on the forward strand.
TGATCAGGCTGCCGTTGTGGACCTTGCCCTGGAAGTCGATGTACCGCACCCAGATCCGCCGCAACTCGGACGCCGGCACTGGGCATTTCCGGTCAGCGCTGCCGTTGGCTTCGAGCGCCGTGACGGTCTCGCTGCGCGTCCGGAACTCCGGGATGGGCGCGCGCGGGGAGGCGAGTCGCAGCATGCCGTCGGCCCGCAGTTTCGCGTACGACCCCAGCCCATTCCAAGATCGCAAGGAGGCGACCGGTACATCGTGCTGCGAGGCGATCCCGAAGAGCGTGTCCCCGGGCCGGACGACATGAGCGGACGACGGGGCCGGCGGCAGGGCTGATGAAGGGGTGGCAGGGGTCAGGGCAAGCGCCAGCGCGGCGACGATTTTCAGCACAATTAACCAGGATCAGCCACAAACCACCCCCGCAGACCCACTCGTCAAGACAGTGACGCACTTCACAAAATGGACACGGCACGTACCGTGGACCCATGCACCCCCGCTGGCCGTACCAACTGCTCGACCTTGACCGGCTCCGAGCCGGCGGCTGGCGTCCCAGGCCTTTCCGCGAGTTCGTACTCAAGGTCCACCAGCGCTGCAACCTGGCCTGCACGTATTGCTACGTCTACGAGTCCCCCGACCAGTCCTGGCGGCAGCGCCCCCGCCTGATGAGCGACGACGTGTGGCAGGCGGCGTCCCGGCGGATCGCCGAGCACGCCGGGGAGCATTCCCTCGACGAGGTACGCGTGGTGCTGCACGGCGGAGAACCGCTCCTCGCCGGCCCCGCCCGCCTGCGCTCCAAGATCGCCGAGCTGCGCACAGCTCTGCCGGCGACGACGACGGCCCAGGTGACGATGCAGACGAACGGTATAGGGCTGACGCCGAAGGCCCTGGCCGAGCTGGCCGCCGCGGACATCCGGGTCGGGGTGAGCATCGACGGGACGGCCACCGACCACGATCGTCACAGGGTGTTCAGAAACGGTCGCGGCAGTCACGCCGCCACCGCACGAGCCCTGCAGAATCTCCATGATCACCCCCATCTGTACGCCGGACTGCTCTGCACGATCGACCCCACCACGGACCCGGTGGCGACCTACCGGGCGTTGCTCAGCCACGAGCCCCCGGCCGTCGACCTGCTCCTGCCGCACGCGAACTGGGCGCAGCCCCCGCAGCACGACACGGCCCGCTGGCTGATCGCCGTGTTCGACCAGTGGTACGCGGAACCGAAGACCCGCATCCGCCTCTTCGAGGACGTGATGAGCCTGCTGCTGGGCGGATCGTCCCGCTCCGAGCAGATCGGCCTGAGCCCGGTCGTCGTCGCGGTGGTCGAGTCGGACGGCGCGATCGAGCAGGTCGACGCGCTCAAGAGCACCTACCCGGGCGCGGCCGCGACCGGCCGTAACGTGCTGACCGACGCGTTCGACACGGTGCTCACGCATCCCGGGGTGGCGGCCCGGCAGATCGGCGTGGAGGCGCTCGCCGACGGCTGCCGGAGCTGTCCCGTGCACCGGGTCTGCGGCGCCGGGCACTACGCCCACCGCTACCGGCCCGGTGACGGGTTCCGCAATCCGACCGTCTACTGCGCCGACATGAACCGGCTGATCAGGCACATCAGTGAGCGCCTGAAGGCTGATCTGCGTCAGTGACGGCAGCCGGCGAATCCGAAGACGGCGGTGGATCAGCGACGACCGCCGGCTCACTCAACTGTTCCCGCAGGTAGTTCCAGATGACGGCGACGATGGCCGCGACGGGGACCGCCAGCAGCGCCCCGACGATCCCGTACAGGCTGCTGCCCAGCGTCACCGCGAGCAGCACCACGCCGGCGTGCAGGCCGAGACCGCGGCTCTGCACCATGGGCTGGAAGACGTTCCCCTCCAGCTGCTGCACCGCCACGATGATGGCGAGCACGATGAGCGCGTCGGTCCAGCCGTTCGAGACGAGCGCGATCAGCACTGCGACGAAGCCGGCGAAGAGGGCGCCGACGATCGGCACGAACGCCGTGACGAAGGTGAGCACGGCGAGCGGCAGCACCAGTGGCACGCCGACGATCCACAGTCCGACGCCGATGAAGACGGCGTCGAGCAGGCCGACGAACGCCTGCGAGCGGACGAACGAGCCGAGCGTGTTCCAGCTGCGGCTGGTGATCGCCGGGACGTCGGTGGCGAGCCGGCCGGGCAGCTGCCGGGAGAGCCACGGCAGGAAGCGCGGGCCGTCCTTCAGGAAGAAGAACATCAGGAACAGCGCGAGGATCGTCGTGACCAGGCCGTCCACCACGGTGTTCACGCCGGTGAGGGTGGCCGTCGCGATGCTGCCGACGCTGTCCTGGATCCGGTCGATGGCAGTGCTCAGGGCCGAGTCGACCTGGTCGTCGCCGATGTTCAGCGGCGGGCCGGCCGCCCAGTCGCGGACGGTCTGGATGCCGTCGGACACCCCGGTCGCGAGCTTGCCCGACTCGGAGGCCACCGGGACGATGATGCCGACCAGGATGCCCGCGGCGATCGCCAGGAACAGGATGGTGACGAACGAGGCGGCCAGGGCCGGCGGCCACCTGTGCTTGCGCAGGAAGCGGACCGGCGGCCAGGTCAGCGTCGTCAGCAGCAGCGCGACGACCAGCGGCCAGACGATCGACCAGGCGGTGCCGATCAGTCGCAGCACCACCCAGGTCATCAGCAGCACGACCAGCACCTGCAACGAGATGAAGGCGGACGTGCGCAAGGCGTGGCGCGACTTACCGGCGCTCAGAGTGGGGCCCATGTGATCACCCTAGGGAACGGTGACCACCGGCGCTCGCTCGAACCCATACCTTACTTACTACGGCTGCTGCGGCCGTGCCGGCGAGCGCCAGGACAGCGGCGCCGAGCGCGGACCACATGATCGCCGTGAACGTGTGCGGCACCAGCCACTCGGTGGTGACCACGAGCAGGACCGTGGCGGCCCACAGCGGAGCGGCCGGCCACCGGGCGCCGGCCGCGACCTGGGCGTTGACCAGCACGAACACCAGGGCGTAGCAGGCGCCGGTCGCCGCGAACACCGGGGCGTACTCGGCGAGCGACACGTAGTCCGGTCCGCCGGCCAGCCGGAACGCCAGCTCGCCGGCGACCGCGGAGGCCAGGATCAGCAGGGCGCCGCAGCCGGCCACCAGTCCGGCGGCGACGGTGAGGGCGCGGCGGCTGCCCTGCGCAAGCCGGGGCAGGGCGAGGACGGTGACGACCTGCGGTGCCCAGAGCGCGCCCTTGGTCAGCACGGTGCCGACCGCGTACGCGCCGGAGTCGGCGGCGGGGAGCAGGTGCCGGGCGAGGATCAGGTCGGCGTACGACACGATCAGCATGGCGAGCGTGGCGGAGCAGGCCGTGACGATCTGACGCGCGGTGATGCCGAGACCGCCGTGGTCGGCCGGCACCCGGGCCAGGACCGCGAGCACCGGCGGGATCAGCAGCGAGACGACCGCCCCGATCGCCATGGAACCGGTCAGTCCGGCGCCCAGCAGCAGGCCGGCGATCAGTCCGCCGTACCGGCCGGTTGCGAGGACCGTCATGCCGGCGGCGAGCCGGAGGAACCGCCCGGCGCCCTGGAGCTCACCCAGCCAGCGGCCGGCCGCCACGACGGTGAAGGTCTGCACGGCGAGCAGCAGGATCACGGCGAGGGGCAGATCGAGCAGCGGTCCGGCGATCGGGGCGAGCAGCGCGACGACGCCGGCGCAGAGGGCCGCGGTGAGCCAGCCGGCCCGGGCGGCCGTCGCTGAAGGATGACGTGCCCGGTGCACCGCCACGGCGATCTGCAGACCGGTGCCGGGAACGCTCGCGATCGCGGCGATCGCGAGCACGGTGGCGAGCGCGCCGAGGTCGGCGGCGTCCAGGCCGCGGGCGCCGATGACCGGTACGAGGTAGCCCAGCGCGCTGGTCAGCGCCCCGGCGACGGCGACCGCCGCACCGGAGACACCGATCCGCCGGCCGGTGGAGGCTCGCACGGTCACGCCCGGGAGTCCTCCTTGGCCGGCGTCGCGGTCCGGGCCGACTCCCACCGCGCGGCCAGTTCCTCCGTCGTGAGCCGCCGGCCGAACGCGAAGAAGTACCACTTCAGGTAGCTCGGCAGGAACCGGCCCACATCGAAGTGTGACTCGCCGAGCTGCCGGTCGAGCCAGATCGTCGGGATCTCGGCGACCATCCGGCCGGTCCGCGCGGCCTTCGCGGTCAGCTCGATGCCGATCTCGAAGCCGGTCCGCGACTCGATGCCGACCTCGCGGACGAACGCGGTGTCATAAGCCTTGAAGCTGTTCGTGGCATCGCGGGTGCCGACCCGGGCGAACGCGTGCAGGGTGCGCCCGGCCCACCGGGACGCCAGCCGCTTGAACCGCGGGCCGCCGACCTGCTGGCCACCGGGCATGTACCGGGAGGCGGCCGCGACGACCACGCCCCGGTCGACCAGCCGGGCCAGTTCGTCGATCTGCTGCGGGTCGTCGCAGCCGTCGGCCATCGTCACGACCGCCACCGGCGCCGTCGCCGCGTTGATGCCGAACCGGATCGCGTTCGCGGGCCCCCGGCCGTAGGTGTTGAGCACCGTGCGGACCCGCGGGTCGTGCCGGGCCACCTCGTGCACGAACGGAACCGTGGTGTCCTCCGGCATGTCGTGCACGACCAGCACCTCGGCCGGCAGCAGCACGTCGCGCAGGATCCGCTCGAGGTGCCGGACGACGCCCTCGCCCTCGTTGTAGACCGGGATGACGACGGTGACGCGCGGGCTCACACCAGCACCCCCTGCCCGGTCAGTCCCCACATGTCGATGACGGGCTTGTCGGTGGCGAGCGCCGCGTACTCCTTGTGTGGCGACGCGATCACCAGCACGTCCGCCTTCTCCAGCACCTCGTCGAGCGGCAGGAAGCGGTCGTCGCGCACATGCTCGTCGGTGCAGAGCACATCCCGCGCCTTGATGATCAAGAGCTTGCGGAGCTTGTACGCGAGACTGTCCCGCGGATCGTCGCTCCCGCCCTTGAACGCCATGCCGAGGACGCCGACCGTGAGATCGGCGAGCGGGAACCGCTCCTCGAGCCGGGACACCAGATAGAGGGGGAGGCCCTCGTTGATCAGCATGGCGGAGTGGCCGAGGACGAAGTTGTTGCCGTTGAACGCCGCCAGCTGCATGGTGTCCTTGAGCAGGCACGGCCCGGCGGCGAAACCGGGCATCGGCAGGTCGGCGGCGCGCGGGTAGTCGGTGGTGATCGCGTGCCGGATCCGCTCGTAGTCGAGGCCGAAGTCGTTCGCCATCATCCAGAACTGGTTGGCGGCGGCGAACTTCAGATAGCGCCAGGTGTTGGTGAACAGCTTGGCGAGCTCGGCCTCCTCCGGCTCCAGCCGGATGATCGAGTCGGTGAGGTTGCGGAACAGCTTCTCGGCCCGGTCACCGGCCTGCGGCTTCCGCGCCGCGACCATCTGCGGCAGCGTGAACAGCTCGGTCATCGCCTTGCCCTCGGCGATCCGCTCCGGGCAGAACGCCACGTCGACGTCGAGACCCCAGCCGGACAGCAGCTTCTCGGTGAGCGCGGTGACGCCCGGGTAGACCGTGCTGCGCAGCACCACGAGCTGGCCGTCGCGCATGTGCGGCACGCCGCGCTCGATGGCCCGCGGCACCGCGCCGAGGTCCGGGTTCAGGTGCTCGTCGACCGGGGTGCCGACGACCACGACCAGGGCGTCGGCGAGTCCGACGCTCTCCGGGGCGGTGCTGGCGCGCAGCCGGCCGGCGGCGATCGCCTCGGCGAGCGGCTCGGCCGCGCCCGGCTCGTCGAACGGCAGCGTGCCGGAGTTGACCCGGTCGACGGCGGCCGGGTTGATGTCGTAGAGGAGGACGGAGAGCCCGCGCGACGCCAGCGCGATGCCCAGCGGCAGGCCGACCCGGCCGCATCCGCCCACCACACAGACGTCGACCGCCGCGTCTTCTGCCGTTGTCATCAGTTCCTCACCTGTCGATGCCGGGTGCCGGACTCCGTGCAGGTTACTGGCGAGAAACATTCGGGTCCAGTGCTGGAACAGGTCGTTTGAAGGATGCTGCGGACTTCGGAAACCCGGGTCGTTATGGCACCCTGCTGTCGTGCCCAAGGCTCCAGATCCCGTGGCGTCCCCAGCGGACCGCCACCCGCCCCGGACCGGTGACGCCGATGTCATCACCGCCGTCGCCGTCGTGCTCATCATCGTCAGCGTGGTCGCGCGGGCGCTGATCGCCCGCCGCGGATACCTGTCGTACGACGACTTCCCGCTCATCTCGATGGCGGAGCTGAAGCCGCTGGGCCCCGACTACCTGTTCGGCCTCTTCAACAACCACCTCATGCCGGCCGGCCACCTGGTCACCTGGCTGACCAACCAGCTCGGCGGGTTCGGCTACGGGCCGTACCTCGCCCTGCTGACCGCCGGGCAGGCGCTGGTGGCGATCACGTTCTACCGGCTGCTGCGGCTGATGCTGCTGCCCGGCTGGCTGCTGCTGGTGCCGCTCGCGGTGTTCCTGGTCAGCCCGCTCACCCTGGAGGCCACCTCGTGGTGGGCGGTCGGGATCAACATGCTGCCGATGCAGCTCGCGATGATCCTGGCAGTGGGCGCGCAGGTGAAGTACATCCGCACCGGACGCCGGCTGCACCTGGTGACGCTCGGGCTGGCGATCCTGCTGGGCCTGTTCTTCTTCGAGAAGGCGATCCTCGCTGTCGCGCTGGTCTTCCTGCTGACACTCTTCCTGTACGCGCCGGGCGGCCCGATCACCGCGGTGGTCCAGACGATCCGCCGCTGGTGGCCGTCCTGGCTGGTGCTGACCGGCATCTCGCTGGCGTTCCTCGCGTTCTACCTGTCCCGCTCCACATCGTCGCTGCGCCGGCCGTCCTCGGTCGACGAGGTGATCACGTTCGTGGTGCAGTTCTTCGGGCACACCCTGCTGCCGGGCCTGGTCGGCGGACCGTGGGCGTGGCTCGGCGCGGGCGACGGCGCCCCGATCACCGCGCCCAGCCCGATCGCCCGCTGGATCGCCCTGATCGTCGTGGTGGTGTTCGTGGCGTTCACCATCTGGCAGCGCGGGTGGGCCGCGGCCCGGGCCTGGTTCCTGCTGCTCTCGTACGCCGCGATCGTGGCCGGCCTGCTCGGCGCCACCCGGCTCGGCTCGATCTACAGCGGCGTGGCCGGCGCGGTTCCGCGTTACCTCGCCGACGTCGCGGTGGTCGCCGCGCTCGCGGTCGGCGCGGCCCTCTGCGGGCTGCGGGCGATCGAGGCGACGGCTGCGGCCACGGCCGGGGCGGCGCCGGTCCGGGAGCCGCGCACGGTCATCCCGCGGCGGATCGCGTCCCCGCTGCTGGCCGGCGGCATCGCGGTGTTCGTGGCCAGCGCCGCGTTCAGCACCGCCGGATTCGGCGACGCCTGGGCGGTCAAGCAGGGCCGGGACTACCTGGCGAACGCGCGGGCCGACCTGCGGGCGGCCCCGGCCGGCACGGTCTTCATGGACCAGGCCGTCCCGGAGGGCGTGGTCGGCCGGCTGTCCGGGCCGTACAACATGCAGTCCAGATTCTTCGCCCCGATGCAGGACGGCCCGAACTTCGTCACGCATGCCCGGGAGCTGTCGGTCTTCGACGAGGAGGGGCACGTGCGCCCGGCCTGGGTGCGGGGCCCGCGGTCGCTGCCCGGGCCACGGTCCGGCTGCGGCTACCAGATCGCCGGATCGACGGTTCGCGTCGCGATGGAGGGTTCCGTGCCGGACTATTGGCACGTGGTCCGGATCGCCTATCTCGCCCGCACCGACACGTCGGCGACGGCCCGGCTCGGCTCGGGCGACGTGGTCCCGTTCGACGTGCACCAGGGCCTCAACGCGGTCTTCCTGCTGATGAACGGCGGTGGCTCGACGGTGGAGCTCACGGTCCCGGACAAGACCGCCTCGGTCTGCACCGACGAGGTCCTGGTCGGCGACATCGTCCCGGCGCCGGCCGGATAGGTGCGTGCGTCGCTGACCGGGCCGCGTGCCGTCGCGGCCGGGATCACCGCCGTGGTGCTCGCGCCGCTGGCACTGCCGGGCTACGTGCTGCGCTACGACATGGTCTTCGTGCCGGAGCAGCCGCTGAACTGGGAGATGATCGCCCCGGCCGACGCCCTGCCGCGGGCGGTGCCGCTCGACGCGGTGGTGTCGCTCGCCGACCTGGTCGTGCCGGGCTGGCTGCTGCAGCGGATCGCGCTGGTCGCGATCGTCTATCTGGCCGCGCTCGGCGCCGCCCGGCTGGTGCCGGGCGGACGGCGCCTGACCGGGGTGGTCGCCGCGTTCGCGTACGCGTGGACACCCTTCCTGGCGGAACGGCTGCTGCTGGGTCAGTGGGCGTTGCTTCTCGCGTACGGCGCCCTCCCGTGGCTGGTCATCGCGGCGCGCGACCTGCGCGCCGGACGCCGGGGAGCACTGCCCCGGCTGGTCCTGGCGGCCGCCCCCGCGGCGCTGACCCCGACCGGCGGCCTGATCGCCCTGGTGGCCGTCGCGGTCCTGCTGATCCCGATGAGATCCAGAACCCTGGCAGCGGCCCTCGGCGCGGTGACCGCCCTCAACCTGCCGTGGATCGTGGCGGCGCTGGCGAGCACGGCCGGCGGGAGCTCGGACCCGGAGGGCGTGGCCCAGTTCGCGGCCCGCGCCGAGAACTGGGCCGGCACGCTCGTCTCGCTGCTCGGCACCGGCGGCATCTGGAACGCGCAGACCGTCCCCGGCAGCCGCACCTCGGCGCTCGCCCCGGTGGTCACGCTGCTGCTGCTCGCCGCGGCGGCGATCGGGTTCCGGGAGCTGTGGCGGCGCTGGCGCGGCGACGCGGTCCGGCTGTTCGTGCTGGCCGGGGGCGGGTTTCTGCTCGCCGTCGCGGGCGCGACCCCGGCCGCCGGCCTGCTGCGCTGGCTGGTCGTCTCGGTGCCCGGCGCCGGCCTGCTCCGCGACGGCCAGAAGTTCCTGATCCCGTACGCCCTGGTCCTGGCCCTGGGATTCGCCCTCGGCGCGGAACGGCTCGCCGACCGGCTGGCCCGCCGATTCGAGCCGAACGCCGGCCGGATCCTGCTGATCAGCGCCCTGCTGCTGCCTGTCGTGGCGATGCCCGACCTGGCGTTCGGCGCGGCCGGAGCGCTGCGGCCGGTGTCCTACCCGGCGGACTGGGACGCGGTCGCGGCCCGGGTGGACGCCGCCCCCGGCGAGGTGCTGTCGCTGCCGTTCGAGGGCTACCAGCGCTACGACTGGGCCGATGGAGTGGTGGTGCGGGACCCGGCGCCGCGGTACCTGAACGCCCCGGTGCTGATCAACGATGCCCTGCGGGTCGGCCGGGTGACTGTGGACGGGGAGAGCCCGCGAGCCGCGCGGGCCCAGGCGCTGCTCGACGCCGGCCGGCCGGTCGCCGAGCTCGGCTCGCGCTGGGTTCTGGTCCGGACCGGTCTCGCCGGGACTCTGCCGCCCGCGACGCTCGACGGCCTGCGCCTGGCGTACGACGGCCGGTATCTCCAACTCTGGGAGAACCCGTCTCCGGGTGTCCTTAGTGAAACCTCAGTCGCACGCCGAATCCCTGCCCTGGCTGCGCATCTGCTCGCCGGGACAGTGGTGATCTTCGCTTGTTTTTGCCTCCTGCGGGTACGTCGTGGATCGTGGTACGGTCCGCGCAACCATGAGTCCGGGGAGGAAGAATGATCGTCAAGTTGGCCACGTTCCTCATCGCGGCCTTGGCCGGGGGAGCCCTCGGCGGGGTCGGCGTGGCTGCCACTCTGGGGGCGGTGAGCCCGTCCGCAGACCACGTCGCCAGCGAGACGGACGCCAACCCGGCAGAGGCAATCTACGGCGCGCGCTGATCCGTCAGCGTCGGCTGCCCGGCTTCCAGCCGGCCAGTGATCACCTGGGAGAACGCCGCTCCGGCCTTCTCCCAGGTGAACCGCTGAGCGTGGGTGGCGGCGTTCGCGCCCATCGCGGTACGGCGGGCGGCGTCCAGCAGCAGTGACCGCACCGCCTTGAAGAACTCGTACTCGTCGGCCACCAGCACCCCGGTCTCCCCGTCGGACATCGCGTCGGCGACGCCTCCCGCGGAGCGGAACGCGACCGAGGGCGTGCCCCGTGAGCCGGCCTCCACGATCGTCAGCCCCCAGCCCTCCTTCAACGAGGGCTGCAGCAGCAGCCACGAACTGCCCAGCAGCTCGTGCTTGCGCTCCTCGGTGATGAAGCCGGCGAACTCGACGTGGTCGTTGATGCAGAGGTCGTCCGCGAGCGTGCGCAGCGGCTCGTCCCACCAACCCTGACCGGCCACCACCAGCCGCAGGTCGGGCATCTCGGTCGCGAGCAGGGCGGTGGCGCGCAGCGCGAACTCGACCCGCTTGTGCGGCACCAGGCGGCCCAGGACCACCAGGCTCGGGTACGGCGTCCGTGCCACCGGCGCACCGCAGGCCTCCGGCGTCCCGTTGTGCACGATGGAGATCCGCCGCGGGTCGACGCCGAGACCGGCCAATTCGTTGCGGCTCGTCTCGGAGACCGTGACGTACCGGCAGTCGCGGTAGACGCGGACGGCCAGCACCGACTCGATCCACCAGCCGATCCGGGCGACGCGTGGGCCGAAGACCACCGGCCACTGCTCCCGGTGCACGTGGTGCACCAGGGCGATGACCGGCCGCCGGCGCACGTACAGCCGGCTCAGGAACGGCATCCCGTTGCAGACGTCGACGACGACGTCGGGGCGTCCCAGGCCGTGCGGGGCCAGGCGACGGCGGGACAGCGGGCCGAACCCGAGGACACCGAGCAGGTACACGAGAGCGGCACGGAGGTACACCGTGTGCCGCCCGCCGCGCCGGATGATCCGGACGCCGTCGGCGTTCGTCTCCTCGGCGGGCGCGGTTCCGTACGCCTGGCACAGAATCGTTACGTGATGACCGATGTCGATGAGTTCGGCGGCCACCCGTTCCAGGTAGACCTCGGACCCACCACCCTCGGGATGGCCGGTGTCCCGCCAGTTCAGGAACAGGACGTGAGCACCACGGACACGCGTCATGGTCTACTCTGCCACCCTTACTAGCGAGTACGATTCGCGATCGCGTCACACTAGGGCAGCCCTGCGGAAGACCGCAACGCCTGCGTAACAACGGGAGGGTAAGGGTGTCCGATGGCAGCCTCCGGGCGCGCCCGGAGTTCTGGCCGGTGTCATTGCTCAGCATCGCGCTGATAGCGGTGCTGGCCGGCTGGAGCGGTGGCACCTATCTCGACCGCACCCGGAACGAGAGCGGCTGCGCCGAGCGGACCACGTTGCGGATCGCCGCGGCCCCGAGCGTCGTCCCCCCGGTTCGCGAGATCGCGGCCCAGGTCGCGGGTCGTCAGCCGTGCCTGGACATCCTCGTGGAGGGCCGGGAGTCGGCGGACGTGCTGCGGGCGCTGGCCCGGACCGCTCCGGAGACGGTCGCGGCGTCCTCGTCGGTGTCGTCGCCGTCCCCGGCGAAGAGCAACGAGCCGAGCGAATCGGCGGCGGCGGCCACCGCGAGCGAGGCCCCGGACGTCTGGCTGCCGGAATCGACGCTCTGGCTGCGCCGCGCCCGTGCCACCGGCGCCTTCACCGTCCCGGCCGAGGGCGTCTCGGTCGCCGGCACCCCGATCGTGTTGTCGCTCGCCGAGAAGTCCGCCGACCGGCTCAGCACGAAGAAGACGCCGCTGAACTGGCAGAAGCTGGTCGGCGCCACCACCCGGCCGATGCCGGTCGTGCTGCCCGACCCGGCGACCAGCCCGGTCGGGTTCGGCGCCCTGGTCGGCATCCGCCGGCTCGCCGGGTCCAAGGCGGCCGGCACCGCGGCGATCATGCGGCGGCTCTCGCCGGACACCGCCTCGGTCGCCGGCGAGACGGTGCCCGACCCGACCGGTCCCGGCAAGGACGAGGAGGCCGTGGTGAGCACCGAGCATCAGGTGCTGCAGGCGGCGCTCGACGGACGGCGGCAGGTGGCGGTCTACCCGCCTGCGGCCGTGCCCGGCCTGGACTACCCGTTCGCCGTGCTGACCACGGACACCCGGGCGCGGAGCATGTCGACGACGCTGCTGCGGGCGCTGCTCGCCAAGGACGGCGTCGCCGCGGTGACCGAGCACGGCCTGCGCACGCCCGACGGCAGCGCGCCCGACGGCGTCCCGGCCGCCACCAAGGTGCGGACCACGACGTACGAGCCCGCCGCGCTGCCGTCCGAGTCCGACGCCGAAGACCTGCTCAACGCGTGGGGCGGCGTGCACATCAGCGCCCGGATGCTCGCCGTCTTCGACGTGTCCGGCTCGATGGAGTCGGCGGTGCCCGGCTCGTCGGACACCCGGATGTCGGCGACCATCAAGGCCGCCCAGGACGGCGCGAAGCTGTTGCTGGCGACCACCGAGCTCGGCGTCTGGGAGTTCTCCACCGACCTGGTCGGCAAGCGTGACTACCGCGAGGTCGTGCCGGTCGGCCCGCTCGGCCCGCGCCGCGACGAGATCCTCAGCGAGCTGGGCCGGATGAAGGCCAAGCCGAACGGCCAGACCGGCCTCTACGACACGACACTCGCCGCCTACCGGGACGCCACCCGGAACTGGACGCCCGGCCGGATCAACATGGTCCTGATCCTGACCGACGGCACCGACGACAACGCCAGCGGGATCGGCCGCGCCAAGCTGCTGTCCCAGCTGAGCGACATGTTCGACCGCAAGCGCCCGGTGCCGATCCTCTTCATCGGTGTCGGACCGGAGATCGACTCCGCGGAGTTGAACGCGATCGCCGAGGTGACGAACGGCAAGGTCGCGCTCACCGACAAGCCTTCCGGAATCCGCCAGATCTTCTACACTGCGCTCGCCGAATTCAGCTGCCTGCCCCCGGAGTGCCGCCGATGACCGCCGTCTCCCGGGAGCGGATCACTGTGAAGAAACGTCCCGTTCTCGTCGCGCTCGGCGCATTGCTGCTGGTCGTGGCCGCTTTCATCCAGCGGCCGGGTGAGACCACGTTCGACACCAAACTGGACCTCGCGGAGAACCCGATCGGGTTCATGGCCCGGGCCCTGCACCTGTGGAACCCGTGGGCCACCTCCGGCGAGCTCCAGCAGCAGGCGTACGGCTACCTGTTCCCGATGGGCCCGTTCTTCGCGGCCGGCGACCTGCTCGGCATCCCGCCGTGGATCACGCAGCGGCTCTGGACGGCGACGCTGTTCTGCGCCGCGTACTTCGGCGTGCTGCTGCTGGCCCGGGCCATGCGGATCGGCAGCGACGCCGGCCGGGTCGTCGGCGCCCTGGCGTACGCCCTGGCCCCGCGCATGCTCACCGAGATCGGCCCGCTCTCCTCGGAGATGCTGCCGGTCGTCGTCGTGCCGTGGGTGATGCTCCCGCTGGTCGCGGTGAACCGGATCGGCTCGCCGCGCCGGGCCGCCGCGCTCTCCGCGTTCGCGGTCTGCTTCATGGGCGGGATCAACGCGGCCGCCGTGGTGATGGCCCTGGTGCTGCCCGGCCTCTGGCTGGTCACCCGCCGCTGGGACCGGCAGTTGTTCAAGCTGATCGCCTGGTGGTCCGGGTTCGTGCTGCTCGCGACCCTGTGGTGGATCATCCCGCTGCTGCTGTTCGGCCAGTACAGCCTGCCGTTCCTGGACTTCATCGAGTCGTCGGCGACCACCACCGCGGTGAACTCGCTCTTCCAGGCGGTCCGCGGCACCAACCAGTGGGTCGGCTACATCGTCCAGGGGGAACCGTGGTGGCCGGCCGGCTGGACCCTGATCGACAATCCGGCCCTGATGGCGCTCACCGCGCTGGTCGCGGCGCTCGGCCTGGTCGGGCTCTCGCTGCGCGGGCTGCCCGAGAAGCGGTTCCTGGTCCTCGCCGCGCTGACCGGCCTGACCCTGCTGACCGTCGGGTACGTCGGCACGCTGGACAGCCCGTTCGCCCCGCTGGTCCGGGACCTGCTGGACGGCCCGCTCGCCCCGCTGCGCAACGTGCACAAGTTCGAGCCGATCCTGCGCCTGCCGGTCGCGATCGGTCTCGCGTACCTGGCCAGTCAGGCACCCGCGTGGCGCCGGGTCCGTTTCCCCCTGCCGGCCGCCCCGGTCGTCGCCGCGCTGGTGATCGCCGCCGCGGCGCCCGCCTGGATGCTGCTGCTGCGCCCCGGCCCCGGCTGGTCCTCGATCCCGTCCGCGTGGAGCCAGGCCACCACCTGGCTCACCGACCAGGGCGCTCAGGACCGCACGCTCGTCGTGCCCGGCTCCGGCTTCTCGCAGAACACCTGGGGCCGGACCGTCGACGAGCCGACCCAGCCGCTGGCCGGCGCGCCCTGGTCGACCCGGAACCAGATCCCGCTCGGCTCGGAGGGCAACACGCGGGTGATGGACGCCGTCGAGGCGGTCCTCGCTCAGGGCCGCGGCTCGGCGGCGCTCGCCGACTTCCTGGCCCGTTCCGGATACCAGTACGTGCTGGTCCGGCACGACCTGGACCGCTCTGCCGCGGGCGCGCCACCGATCACCGTGGTCCGCCGGGCCATCCTCGGCTCGCCCGGCCTGGTGGCCGCCGCCGAGTTCGGCCCGCGGGTCGGCGCCGGTGGCCCCGGCCCCAGCCCGGTCGATGCCGGCGTCTCGGTGCCGTCGATCGAGATCTTCAAGGTGGACCGGAAGGTCCCGGTCGCGACGGCGACCGCGACGGCCGGTGTCCCGGTGATCAGCGGTGGCCCCGAATCGCTGCTCGGCATCCTGGAGGACGGGCTGATCGACCCGGCGCAGCCCGCCGTGCTCACCGGCGATCAGGACGGCGACCTCGCCCTCCCGGAAGCGGGCGGGCAGACGATCGTCACCGACGGCCTGCGCCGGCGCGAGCTGAACATCGGCCGGGTACGGGACAACACCAGCCAGACGCTCACCGCTGAGGAGGAGACGCGGCAGGGCCGGGTTCGCAGCGACCTGCTGCCGTTCGACGCGGACGGGCACCAGACGGTCGCGGCGTACCAGGGCATCCGGTCGGTCACCGCGTCCAGCAGCGCCTCCTTCGCCGACTCGATCGGCGCGACCGACCCGTCCGCGATGCCGTTCGCGGCGCTGGACGGGGACTCGTCGACGGCGTGGCGCTCCGATCCCTACCAGGCCGGGTACGGACAGTGGATCGAGGTGCAGCTGGAGACGGCGCAGCGGATCACCGAGGTGACCGTCGACTTCTCCCAGGACCTGCGGGTCGCGTCGCCGGTCTCGTACGTCCGGATCATCACCGACCAGGGCATCGTGGACCGGCCGGTGCCGTCCACCCCGGGCGGGCACACGCTCACCACGCTGCCCGGCCTCACCACCAGCGTCCGGGTCGCCGTGCTCGGCCTGCGGGAGGGGTACGAGGGCGGCGTCGCGCTGCGCGAGCTCGGCATCCCCGGGGTGCGGGCCGAGCGGGCGCTGCGGGTGCCGGACGACGTGCGGGGCACGAGCGTTCCGGCGTACGTGTTCGAGCGCGCCACCCAGGACCGCGACTCCTGCTACGCCGACGGCGGCACGGTCCGCTGCGACCAGTTCCTGGCCCGGGCCGGCGAGGAGCCGCTCGGCGTGGACCGGATCTTCGCGACGCCGGTGAACGCCGCGTACGACCTGAAGCTGACCGCCCTGCCCCGGTCCGGTGGCACGCTGCCGCTCGACCGGAAGGTGGACGCCTCGGCCTCCACGACGCTGACCGGCGACGTGGCCGTCGGCGCGCACGCGGCGGTCGACGGCGACCCGGCGACGGCCTGGCTGGCCGAGCCCACCGACGCGACGCCGACGCTGAAGCTGTCCTGGGACGCCAAGCGGAAGATCGACAAGCTGCGGCTGGTCTCCGCGGAGTCGCCGAGGGCCGCCCAGGCCACCCGGGTGCTGATCCGGGCCGCGGGCAAGGAGGTCGTCACCGAGGTCGCCGCCGACGGGTCGGTGAAGTTCCCGGCGGTCACCACGAAGAAGCTGGAGATCGCGATCCTGGGGGCCACCGAGGTGTCCGCCGACGACCGGGGCGACTGGCTCGCGCCGGCCGGTGTCGCCGAGGTGGAGATTCCGGCGCTGGACGACCTGATCACGCCGGTCTCGGACGGCACGAAGCTGGTCGCGAAGTGCGGCACCGGTCCGGACGTCGTGCTGGACGGGGTCACCTACCCGACGGCGGTCTCCGGCACCCTCGGCGACGTGCGCGCCGGGCGGCGGCTGGCGGTCCGCGTCTGCGACGACTTCGCGAGCCAGAGCGTTGCGCTCAAGGCCGGTGAGCATCGCCTGAGCAGCGTGCCGTCGGCGTCGTACCTGATCGAGTCGGCGAGCCTCGTGCGGGACGGTCTCACGGCCGCGCCGCAGGTCGCCCAGCGCACCGTCGAGGTCGGCGAGTGGGACGCGACGGACCGGCAGGTCACCGTCGGCGCCGGCGCGGAGGCGCTGCTCGTCGTCGCCGAGAACCGCAACGCCGGCTGGACGGCCACCCTGGACGGACGGGAGCTGCGGGCGGTCCGGGTGGACGGCTGGCAGCAGGCGTTCCTGCTCCCGGCCGGCGCCGGTGGCGTGGTGAGCCTGCGGTTCACCCCGGACGAGCCGTACCGGATCGGCCTCGCAGCCGGCGCCGGCTGTGTTCTCCTGGTGCTGCTGTTCGCCCTCGCCCCGGTACGCCGGCGTGCCGCGCCGATCACCCGCCCGCTGGCCCGCGCCTACCGTGCGATCCCCGGCGGCGACTGGTGGATGCTGGTGCCGCTGATGGTCCTCGTCGTCGCGATCGGTGGCGCCGCGGGCGCGGTGTTCCTGCTCTGCGGGCTGATCGGCCGCCAGCTCTGGCCCCGGCTGCTGCCCTGGGTCGCCTTCACCGCGGCCGGGACCGGACTGGTCATCGCCGTCACCGGGCGGCTGAGCGGGCACGGGCAGGCGTGGGCGTACGACGCCGCCGTCCAGCTCGCGATGCTCGCCGCCATCAGCGCTGTCGCCGCGACGGCCGCACCGACATCGAGCCGTAGGGATCCCGATCCGGCGGTCGAGGAAGAGGAGACCCCCGTGGATCCGCACACTGCCACGCTCGGCCGGTCGGTCGCGCTGTTCCAGGCGTTCCGGGTCGAGCAGACCGACCCGGACCGGTTCTACTCGGAGCTGGCCGTCGACTCGGTACGGCAGCTGCGGTCGTACGCCGACCTGGACGACGCCGTGGTGCTCGACGTCGGCGGCGGTCCCGGCTACTTCTCGTCGGAGTTCCGCAAGGCCGGCGCCACGTACATCGGGCTGGACCCGGCCGTCGGTGACTTCGCCGCGGCGGGCGCCGAGGTGAGCGGCATGATCCGGGGGAGTGGCACGGCGCTGCCGGTGCGTACCGGGTCGGTGGACGTCGCCTACTCGTCGAACGTGCTGGAACACGTGCCCGACCCGGAGGCGCTCCTCGACGAGCTGGTCCGGGTCACCAAGCCCGGAGGCACCGTGTACGTGTCGTACACGCCGTGGCTGTCGCCGCACGGCGGGCACGAGACCGGCCCCTGGCACCTGCTCGGCGGCGAGCGGGCCCGGCGCCGCTACGTGCGCAAGTTCGGCAAGGAGCCGAAGAACCGCTACATGGAGAGCCTGTTCCCGATCAGCGCGGCACGGACCATGCGCTGGGCGAAGCAGGCCCGCCGTGCCGGTGAGGTGACCGTGGTCGATGTGCTGCCGCGGTACCACCCCAGCTGGGCTCAGTGGGTCGCCCGCGTGCCTGTGCTGCGGGAGCTGGCTACATGGAACTTCACCGTTGTCCTGCGGCGCACGGGCGAACCAGTTTTAGCAGACGTTCAGGAAGATCTGGTTCAGGTCTCGCGCACCGATGTGACTCAGTAGTAACCTTCCGCAATCTGGCAAGCAGAAACGCCTGCCGAAACCCGCTTTTTACCTCGTGGAGGCACAATGAGGTCCCGCGTCCTCGGCACCGTGCTGTTTGGTCTCGGAGTCCTGGCCATAGTTTTCGCCGCCGGTCTTTACTTCGTGGTGGCACCCAAAGCAGCGCAGCTGCCGTACGACATGGAGCCGACCCAGTCGGTCGCGGAGGCGCAGAACGCGACCTTCCTCCAGGTCACCAGCGGTGAGGCCAAGATCAACCACGGCGCGCTGCGCTCGACCGTGACGGTGCAGCCGGACGCCAAGGAGACCGCGAACCTCGAGGGTGACCTCGACGGCACCGCGATCGTGTGGCTCGCCGGCCAGGACGTCGTGAACACCAGCCTCAACAGCGAGCGGGTCAGCGCGTACAGCACGCGGCTCGCGGTCGACCGTGAGACGGGCGCGGCGGTGCCGTGGGACGGCGCGTGGCTGGACACCGGCAACCAGGAGAAGATCGACTACTCCGGGCACATGTACAAGTTCCCGTTCGGCACCGAGAAGAAGGCCTACCCGATCTACGACCGGGACATCCGCGAGGCGCAGCCGGCCGAGTTCGTGAAGACCGAGGAGATCGCCGGGCTGGAGACCTACCAGTTCACCCAGAAGATCGTCGACGGTCGCCAGCAGCTCGACCCGACCCAGCTGAGCCTGCTGGTCAACCAGCTGCTCGACCCGACCGCGACCACGGCCGAGGTCGTCTACAACAACACCCGCACGGTCTGGGTGGAGCCGGTCACCGGCCAGTTCATCCGGGTCTCCGAGGAGCAGAGCAAGGAGCTGGTCGGCAACAACGGCCAGCGCGTGACGCTGCTCGACGCGGACTTCACCTACACCGAGGACACCATCGAGCGGTCCGCCGCGGCGGCCTCCGACAACCGGCAGAAGCTCCAGCTGGTCGGCCTCTGGGGCCCGCTCGTCCTCGGCCTGATCGGCCTGATCCTGGCCGTCGTCGGCATCATCATCACGGTGCGCAGCGGCCGTTCCGCGACGGGCGTGCCCGCGCAGTCCGGCGGCGACCACGACGACCTGGACGAGGGTGACGGCAAGCCGGCGACGGCGGGCAGCCACCGCGCCGAAGGCTGATCGATCGCGACAAGCGGCCCGGGTCGTCCTACCAGGACGACCCGGGCCGCTTCGATCTCCGCCGTGTAGGGCCCGCTGGGCCCGCGGAGGCTCACAACGCGATCACGCCCGTAGTGACGCCGGGGTAATCAGCGTCGCACAGTTCCGACGACGGCCTGAAACCGCGACTCCCTAGCTTTGGTCGTGTCGGCCTTCGAAGGGGGAACGTGTGCCTGCCGATAGCACCCAGGTGAGAACCGTCTGCGGGTACTGCGGCGTCGGCTGCGGCATCGTCCTCGACATCGAGGACGGCCGGGTGGTCAAGGCCGCCGGCGACAAGGCGCACCCCGCGAACGCCGGGCGGCTCTGCACGAAGGGCGCGACGAGCGTCGAGCTGCTCGCCGCGCCGGGCCGGTTGGACACGGGGCTGCTCCGGCCCCGGCGCGGCGCCGACCCGCAGCGCATCGGCGCCGACGCGGCGATCACCGAGACCGGGCGGCGGCTGCGGGCGATCATCGACGAGCACGGGCCGGACGCCTTCGCCATGTACGTGTCCGGTCAGATGACGCTGGAGGCTCAGTACCTCGCGAACAAGCTGGTCAAGGGCTTCATCGGGACGAAAAACATCGAGTCGAACTCGCGGCTGTGCATGGCGAGCGCGGGCACCGGATACAAGCTGTCGCTCGGGTCGGACGGACCGCCTGGGTCGTACGACGACCTCGACCACGCCGACGTCTTCCTGGTGATCGGCTCGAACATGGCGGACTGCCACCCGATCCTGTTCCTGCGGATGATGGAGCGGGTCAAGGCCGGCGCTAAGCTGATCGTGGTGGATCCGCGGCGGACGGCCACGGCGGATAAATCCGACTTGTACCTGCAGATCAAGCCCGGCACGGACCTGGCGCTCCTGAACGGCTTACTAGCCCTCCTCCCGAAGAATCGGGACTTCATCGACGCCCACACCACCGGCTGGGACGCGATGCCGGAGTTCCTGGACGACTACCCACCCGGCGAGGTCGAGCGGCTCACCGGCATCCCGGAGAGCGACATCCGTACCGCCGCCGACTGGATCGGCGCGGCCGGCACGAAATGGGTCAGCCTCTGGACCATGGGTCTCAACCAGAGCACCCACGGCACCTGGAACACGAACGCCCTGATCAACCTGCACCTCGCCACGGGGGCGATCGGGGTGAAGGGTGGCGGCCCCTTCTCGCTGACCGGTCAGCCGAACGCGATGGGCGGCCGGGAGATGGGCTACATGGGTCCCGGCCTGCCCGGCCAGCGATCGGTGCTGGTCCCGGCCGACCGGGAGTTCACCGAGCGGATCTGGGGAGTGCCGGCCGGCACCCTGCGGACCGAGGTGGGCAAGGGAACGATCGACATGTTCGAGCAGATGGCCGACGGCCGGATCAAGGCCTGCTGGATAGTCTGCACCAACCCGGTCGCCTCGGTCGCGAACCGGCGTACCGTGATCGCTGGTCTTGAAGCGGCAGAGCTGGTCGTCACGCAGGACGCGTTCGCCGAGACCGAGACGAACGCCTATGCCGACATCGCGCTCCCCGCGGCGATGTGGTCCGAGACCGACGGCATCATGATCAACTCCGAGCGGTCGCTCACGCTCGTCCACCCGGCCGCCGAGCCGCCCGGCGACGCCATGCCGGACTGGCAGATCATCGCCGGGGTGGCGGCCGAGATGGGTTACGCCGCCGCGTTCGACTACGCGAGCGCCGAGGAGATCCTCGAGGAGATCAAGAGCTTTTCCAACCCCCAGACGGGGTACGACCTGAGCGGCGTGTCATACCAGCGCCTCTCGGACGGCCCGGTCCAGTGGCCGGCGGCGGAAGGCGGGCCGGCCCGCAACCCGATCCGATACGTCGACCCCGACCGTGGCCTGCGGTTCGCCACCCCGGACGGCCGTGCCGTCTTCCACGCCCGGCCCCACCTCGATCCCGCCGAGATGCCCGACGACGACTACCCGATCGTGCTGAACACCGGCCGCCTCCAGCACCAGTGGCACACGATGACGAAGACCGGCAAGATCGCCAAGCTGAACAGGCTGAACCCGGCCCCGTTCGTCGAGATCCACCCGGACGACGCCGGTCCGCTCGGGATCGCCGAGGGCGATCAGGTGGAGATCGCGTCGCGGCGGGGCCGGGCCGTGCTGCCGGCGGTGCTCACCGACCGGGTCGCGCCCGGTGCCTGTTTCGCGCCGATCCACTGGAACGACCTGTTCGGCGAGTACGTGAGCGTCAACGCGGTCACCAGCGACGCCGTCGATCCGCTCTCGTTCCAGCCGGAGCTCAAGGTCTGCGCGGTGTCGCTCACCAAGGTCGCCACGCCGGTCGCCGCCGAGGTCGAGGTGGCGGCGCCGGCCGGTGGGCTGCACGCGATGCTCGGGCTCGACCCGGTGCCGCCCGCGCTCAGCGATGATCAGCGGCGCTACCTCGCGGGTTTCCTGGCCGGGTTGCCGCCGGGACTGGCCGGGCCGCCGGTGCTGCCGGGCAACGCGCCTTTCGACCGGGGAACCGCGCAATGGGTGAACGGCGTGATGGCGGGGGCTTCGGTCGTACCGCATCAGGCTCTCGTCCCGGAGAAACCGCCGATCGCGGGCAGCCTCCAGATCCTGTGGGCGTCGCAGACCGGGAACGCCGAGGAATTCGCGCGGGAACTGGCCGGGCGGCTCTCCGCGACCGGGCGGCAGATCAGCGTTCTGGGAATGGACTCGGCCGCCGAGGAACTGCTCGAACCGGACGCGGATCTGCTTCTGGTGACGAGCACGTTCGGCGATGGGGACGCCCCGGACAACGGTACGGCGTTCTGGCAGTCCCTTTCCGGCGAGACCGCTCCCCGGCTGGACGGGCGGCGCTATGCGGTGCTCGCTTTCGGCGATTCCAGCTACGACGACTTCTGCGGTCACGGACGCCGTCTCGACGAACGCCTCGCCGAGTTGGGCGCGGTCCGGATGGCGCCCCGCGCCGACTGCGAGCCGGACTTCTCCGACACCGCCACCGGCTGGCTGGAATCGGTCGTGACCGCGCTGACCCTCCCTCCGCGCCCGGCCCCGACGAAGGCGAAGCCGCTCACCGCCACCCTCGCCGGCAACCGCCTGCTCAGCCGGCCCGGATCGGCCAAGGAGGTGCGGCGGTTCACGTTCACGACCGACGGCGGACTGGACTATCAGGCAGGCGACGCGCTGGGCGTCTGGCCGGTGAACTGCCCGGATCTGGTCACCGAGTTCCTGTCCCTGACAGGATTGCCGGCGACGACCTCGGTCGCGCTCGACAAAATCGGGGACATCCCTTTGCGGGAGGCTTTGTCCCGCCATCTCGACATCACCCGGATCACCCCGGATCTGCTGCGCTTCACGGCCGACCGCACCGGCGCCGCCCACCTGAAGACGCTGCTCCGGCCGGACAACAAGGGCGAGCTGGCGAAGTGGGCGTATGGGCGGCAGGCCGCCGATCTGCTCGCCGAACATCCCGTGCGCGCCACCGCGTCAGAGTGGCTCGGCGTCCTCAAGCGACTCCAGCCGCGGCTGTATTCGATCAGCTCGACCCCGCTGACCGCCCCGGATCACGTCAGCCTGACCGTCTCGGTGGTCCGTTTCGGTCAGCGCAAGGGCGTCTGCTCGACCCATCTGGCCGATTCCCCGGACGGCGCCGAGATCGGGTTGTTCGTGCAGCGGGCACCGCATTTCCGGCCGCCGGCCGACCCGTCCACCCCCATGATCATGGTCGGGCCGGGAACGGGTGTCGCACCTTTCCTCGGTTTCCTGGAAGAACGGCAGGCGCGCGGCGCCACCGGCCGCAACTGGCTGTTCTTCGGCGAACAGCGGCGGGCCACCGACTTCTATTACGAGGAGGAGCTGACCGCCCTCCGATCCGCCGGAACGCTGTCCCGGCTGGATCTCGCCTTCTCCCGCGACCAGCGCACGAAGATCTACGTCCAGGATCGGATGCTCGAACAGGGCGCTCAATTGTGGTCGTGGCTGCAGGAGGGCGCGCATTTCTACGTCTGCGGCGACGCCAGCCGGATGGCCCGTGACGTGGACCAGGCGCTGCACGACATCGCGGTCAATCACGGCCGGCTCTCCCCGGAGGCGGCGACGGCTTATCTGAAGCAGCTGGCCGCGGAGAAGCGTTACGTCCGGGACGTCTACTGAGGTCCCGACCGCACCCAAACGGCCTGGTTGTGTGCGCTGACCGCCCTGGGCGGCGGGTGAGAGGGCGGTGGCCGCCGTGGGTGGCGGGTGAGGGGGGCGGTGAGCGGACGCGGCGTGCGCGGTTGTGTGCGCTGGCGGTCGTGAGGGGCGGTCAGTGCACGCGACGAGCGTAGGTGGCGGTGAGTGGACGCGTCGTGTAGTCGTGTGCGGTGGCCGCGGTGAGGGGGCGGTGGGCGCACGCGGGGTCTGGTCGTGTGCGGTGGCGGTCTCCATGGTGGCGGTGAGCGGACGCGGCGTGTGGTCGTGTGCGGTGGCCGCCTTGAGTGGCGGGTGAGAGGGCGGTGAGCGGACGCGTCGTGCGCGGTTGTGTGCGCTGGCGGTCGTGAGGGGGCGGTCAGGGCACACGGCGAGCGTATTCGTGTGCGTTGATCGTCGGCTCAGGAAGGGGCGCTCTTGACGGCTGAGCCTCGGGCGGCCAGCCACTGGAATTCGGCGAGCAGTTCGCCCACCTCGCCGGCCAGGGCCATGGCCAGGTTCTTCGGCGTGTGGAACGGTTCCGATTCCCGATCCTGGGCGAACTCCCGGACTAGGACGGTGAGTTCGGCGAGGGATGAGCTGCGGGACGACACGACCCGGAGCCTAACGTGGACATCATGACGAACGTTCGCGAACGCTTCCGGGATCTGCACGAGTCGGGCACCTTCATCATTCCGAACCCGTGGGACGTCGGCTCCGGCCGCCTCCTGGAGAGCTGGGGCTTCCCGGCGCTCGCCACCACCTCGTCCGGCCTGGCCGCCTCGCTCGGCAAGCTGGATCAGCAGGTCACCCGGGATGAGCTGGTCGCGCACGTGCGGGCGCTGACCGCGGCGGTGAGCATTCCGGTGAACGTGGACGCCGAGCGCTGTTTCGCCGACACCGCTGACGGTATCGCCGAGACGACCGATCTGCTCGCCGAGGCGGGCGCGGCCGGGATCTCGATCGAGGACTACGACCCGGCGGCCGAGCGGGTGGAGGCGCTGGAGGTGGCGGCGGAGCGGGTTGCGGCGGCTGCTCGGGCGGCTGCCCGGCACGGCATCGTGCTGACGGCCCGGGCGGAGAACTTCCTGTACGGCCATGTTGATCTTGACGATACGATCACGCGGCTGCGGGCGTACCGGGAAGCCGGAGCCGACGTCGTCTATGCACCCGGTCTGCGGGAGAGCGCCGATATCGCTCGTGTGGTCGCCGAAGCCGGCGCGCCCGTGAATGTGCTCGCGCTCGCCGGCGGCCTCGATGTGAAGCAGCTGGGCGATCTCGGAGTGCGACGGGTCTCGATCGGCGGTGGCCTGGCCTGGGCGGCGTACGGGGCGCTGCGCGACGCCGCCCGGGAGCTCCTGGACAGCGGCACCACCGGCTTCAAGTCGCGGGGGATCACCGACGACGAGCTGGAGAAGGCCTTCACGAGGAGATAACCGACCTCCCGCGAACTCTGTCTGTGATCTTCAACGGTAGAGAAACGGAAGAGACTTGACACCGGCCGTGATCAGCGCGGATTCTTGCCGCTCCAGCATCGTGACCTGCGGTTTCGCGCTGGATGGATCACGGCGGAGGGCTCTATGGAACTGCACCCGGACGATCGCGACGACCTGCTGAACGGCGGCTCGACGGTGGAGATGTGGCGGCGGAGCGAGCACGCCGCGGCGGTCGCGGCCGAGCTGATGCGGCTGCACGGCGGGACGGTGCCGATGAGTGAGCTCCTCTGGCTCGGCGCCGAGTCGTTCCTGCCCCGCCAGTGGAAGGCCGGCCGGGCGTCGGAGCCCGCCGAGGCGGCGGCCGAGGTCTACGACCGCTGGCGCCGCATCGAGCAGCGCCGCCTGAAGCGCCGCCAGGAGAACAGCTGACCTTGGAGGGCCGCACGACAGCGGCCCTCCAGGATCCAAGCCGCTAGATCGGCATCCGAAGCGGGAACGGCCTGGTCGCGGTGGTTCGCAGCGTGGAGGGCGGCGTGTGCCGGAGCAGCCGTCCGCCGAACCGGAACCACTGCACCGACCCGTCCGATCCGCGGACGAAGTTCACCCGCTGCGGCGTCGGAGTTCCGTCCGGCAGGTGCACCACCGCGTAGTCTCGCCGGTAGAACCCGAGCCGCATGACCTCGTCGCCGTCCGACCGCGCGATCAGCCCGCCGGCGTCAGCAGTGAACTCCAGCGCCACCTCGTAGAACTCGCCGTCGAAACCGATCTGCTGGAAGGCGTACCACCCCTCGTAGGCGGCCAGCTGCCGGGCGCCGAGCGGCCGCACCTCAGCCGGGAGGTTGTGCACCCCGGCGAGCCGGGAGAGCGCCCAGTCCCCGACGAAGAGGTCGTCGAGCAGGGCCGGCCCGGTGTCCGAATTCGTCAGCACGGTGAGCGCGAAGTCCCGTTCCGGCACCATCAGGAATCCTGAGTGCTGCCCGTCCCAGTCGCCACCGTGCTGCACCACCTCGGGCCCCTCGGCGGTGGGCCGGATCATCCAGGTCACCCCGGCGCCGTCGAGTTCGACGAAGAGCGTGCCGCCGGGTCCCGGACGTGAGCGCATCCGCCGCAGGGAGCGCCGGGTCAGCAGCCCGCCTCCGTCGCCGAGGTGGAATCGCGCCCACCGGATCTGGTCCCGCGCGCTCGAGATCAGCCCGCCGGCCGGGTTGAGGCTGCGGGGCACGTACCATCGCGCCGGCTCCGGCACGAGATTGCCGAGATCATCGAGGACATGGGGTACGGCCATCCGCGCCCCCGCGATGCCGGTGATGTCGAAGCCGGACCGCCGCAGCGGCAACGGACGCAGAAGCAGGTCGCCGATCGCCCGCTCGTAGGTCTTCCCGGTGACGACCTCGATGATCCGGCCGCTCAGCGAGAGGGCCGCGTTGTTGTAGGAGAACACCGTGCCCGGAGCGGTGAGCTGCGGAAGCCGGGCCATGCCGTCGACGTATCGCGCGAGGGCGTCGTCGTCGATGCCGGTGTCGAGGAAGTAGTCGCCGAGCCAGCCGGCGCTGTGGTCGAGGATCTGCCGGACGGTGACCCGTGCCGAGGCGGCCGGGTCGGTGGTGCGGAAGTCCGGCAGATAGCTGCGGACCGTACGATCCAGGTCGATCTCACCTCGTTCGGCCAGGCGCATCACGGCGGTCCCGGTGAACGTCTTGGTGGTCGAGGCGACCCGGAAGACGGTGTGGTCACCGTCGACCGGTGACGGGTCGGCGAGGCTGGTCACGCCGAAGCCGCGCACGTACTCGCGGCCGCGGTACCAGACGCCGAGGCCCACACCGGGCACGGCGTAGGTCTCCATCGCCGCCTGGATCTTGTCTTCCAGCTCACGGATCGCGGAGGGGACCTTGGTGGTCCCGGCGCCGGCCGGCGCGCTGAGGAGGGTCGGTGCGGCAACGGCGGCCGCTGTCGCGGTGAGAAGCGTACGGCGGGTCATCTGCTCGGTCATCGAGATTCTGCTCCCTGTCGACGTTCGCGTCCCGAGCGACTCTATCCATGACAGTCAATGCGTACGCTTTAAAGTTATTTATCCGATTTTTCGTTAAACGCGATTTCGCAGTGACGGTCCTCTCTTAACGGTCCGCGAATCACCGCCGATCTAGGAGACAGGAGGTGGTGTCCCGGATGTTTCCGGACCAGATCGGCGACTGGGTGTTGCACGAACTTCCCCGCCTGAACCGCATGATCCTGCAGGACGACGCCCCGACCGAGCTGCTGCACGCCCAGCTCGAGGAGCACGTTCTGAATCACTTGCCCGAAGTGGCCCAGCTGACCCCGCTGCAAGCACAGCAGCTCGTCGTCAACCTGGGCTTCGTCGGCGCTTCGGTGGCCCGTCACTACCAGGAGCACTCGCCCGGCGGGGTCCAGCACCCCGAGCTGGCCTTCGAGGGCCTCACCGCGGGCGCCGAGCGATTCCCGTTCCGTGCCTACTTCGCGGCGCTGGCCGAGCACACCGGCACCGGTCACTACGACCGCGACAGCTTCGCCTCGCTGGTGCGCTGGAACGTCGGCCGGATCCGGGTCCTGCTCGGCGACGAGGTGCTCGCGGAGCTGCCCGGCGTCTTCGAGGACGGCCGGATCCGCAGCTACACCGGCTCACCCGGGGAGGAGCGCTTCTTTCTGCTGGTCAAGCAGGGGGAGGCGGTCGAGCTGGCAGTGAACGAGCTGCTCTGCCCGCTGACCCGGGAGGACGCGAGCCTGATCTGCGTGGACGCCCGCCACCGGGTGCGCCTCGCCACGGTGCTGCTGGACGCGCTGCGCAGGCTGATGGTCGACTTCGCCTCGCTGCCGCCCGAGCAGACCATGCCGGCCGAGCACTTCATGGACGTGTTCCGCCAGTTCGCGGCGCACTGGACACTCGGCGACATCCCGCCGAGCGGCGCGCTCGACCCGGAGGCGCTGAAACGGGACTTCCTGCTCGGTATCGCCGTGGACGACTACGACCAGCAGGCCCGGCGGTTGTTCCCGGCGTTGCTCGACGCCGAACGGCACGAGCTGAGCACCCTGATGTCGATGCCGACCCTGCCGGAGCGGGTGCTCGCCGCGATCGGCACCGACCCGCACGAGCTGCGCCTCGGCGACGACGGTGACCTGCGGCGGCAGATCGCCCACCACCCGGCCCTGATCGACTGGTACCGGCTGCTCCAGATGCACGCCCGGGCGGCCGGTGCGCACCTGATGCTGTCCAAGAAGTTCCTGTTCAAGCCGCAGCGGGCGCGGGACGCAGCCGGCCTCGGCGACAAGGAGCTGGTGTCGAACCGGGCCGGCACCACCGGCATGACGGAAACGTTCCTGGAGCGGCTCACCCGGGCCCGGCAGAATCACGTCCTCGCGCCCCTGCGTCCGGTGATTACCACCGAAAACCAGGATGCCGGGCCCATCGCGGAGGTACGGTCCGCTGGGGGAGCGACCCGCCGGGTGGTGGTGGAGCTGGCCGGTTGACGGGGGCGTGGTGATGCCAAGTACGCGGCCACCGCTGACGGAGATCGGCCGTGACCAGCTCATGGCGCTGATCGATCACACGTCCGCGGTGATCTACATGCGTGGCGCCGACGGACGGTACCTGCTGGTCAACCGCGAGTACGAGCGCCTCTTCAAGCTGCGCCGCGAGGACATCGTCGGGCTCACCGACCACGACCTGTTCCCGCCGGACATCGCTGACGCGTTCCGGGAGAACGACCTCGAGGCGCTGGCCGGTGGTGTGCCGGTGCAGATGGAGGAGGAGGCGCCCGGCGAGGACGGCGAGTCGCGGTGGTACATCACCGTCAAGTTCCCGCTGATCGACGAGAGCGGCCGGGCGTACGCGGTGGCCGGCATCTCCACCGACATCACCAAGCGCACCCGGGCCGAGGCGGCGCTGCGCGACAGCGAGGAACGGTTCCGCCTGCTGGCCGAGCACGCGCAGGACATCATCTTCCGGTACCGGATCGATCCCGATCCGGGCATGGAGTACCTGAGCCGGGCCGTCGAGTCGATCACCGGGCGCCGGGCGGAGGAGTTCTACGCCGAGCCGGGGCTGATCCTGGACTGCGTGCTGCCGGAGGACCGCCCGCTGTTCCAGCAGTCCTGGCAGTCGCCGCGGACCAGCACCATCACGTTCCGGCTGCGCCGCGCCGACCAGGAGATCGTCTTCATCGAGCAGCGGGCCGCCACGGTCGCCGACGACAGCGGCCGGGTCGTGGCGGTCGAGGGCATCCTGCGGGACGTGACCGAGCGGATCGCCGCCGAGAAGGAACGCGCCGAGCTGGAGCAGCAGCTGCGCCAGGCGGAACGGCTCGACTCGCTGGGCCAGCTGGCCGGCGGGATCGCGCACGACTTCAACAACATCCTCGCGGTGATATCCGGTTACGCCGACATGATCGCCGACGAGCTGGGCGAGGAGCATCCCGGGCACGCCGACGCGGCCGGGATCAAGCAGGCCGCGAACCGGGGCAGCGCGCTCACCCGGCAGCTCCTGATCTTCAGCCGTTCGGAGCCGTCGCGACCCGAGATCCTCGACCTGAACGCCGTCGCCGCGGACATGCAGCGGTTGCTCGGCCGTACGCTCGGCGAGGACATCGAGTTCGGCACCGAGCTGGCGTCCGGCCTGCCGCCGGTCGTGATGGACCGCAGCAAGCTGGAGCAGGTCCTGATGAACGCCGCCCTGAACTCGCGGGCCGCGATGCCGGACGGCGGCCGGCTCACCATCGTCACCTCGCTGGAGCAGACGGCCGGCGGCGAGCCGCAGGTGTGCCTCGCGGTGGTCGACACCGGTTGCGGGATGCCGCCGGAGGTGCTGGCCAGGGCGTTCGAGCCGTTCTTCACGACCCGTGGCCGGGGCAGCGGCACCGGGCTGGGGCTGGCCACGGCGTACGGGGTGGTCACCGACGCGGGCGGCACGATCAGCCTGGAGTCGGAGCCGGGCCGGGGCACGACGCTGCGGGTGCGGCTGCCGGCCGGCGCCGAGCCGGTCGCGTCCGCCGTGAGCACGCCCGTGCCGGTCGCCAAGGCCAAGCCGGGCGAGGGGCACAAGGTGTTCGTGGTGGAGGACGAGGAGGCGGTCCGGGACATCGTCTGCCGGCTGCTGCGCAAGGCCGGGTACGAAGTGGCCGCCGCTCCCAACCCGCACGAGGCCCTGCGGATGTACCGCGAGGAGAACCTCACGTTCGACATGCTGCTCAGCGACGTGATCATGCCGGGGATGTCGGGCACCCAGCTCGCGGCCGAGCTGCGCCGGGATCGGCCCGACCTGCCGGTGCTCTTCATGTCCGGCTACACCAGCGGGCCGGCGCCGGGCGGGCAGGCCATGCCGCCGGACGCCCCGCTGATCCACAAGCCGTTCGACTCGAAGACGCTGCTCGGCGAGGTGCACAAGCTGGTCGTCGAACGTATCCATTGACATGAATTGAGTTGCCGTCCTACCGTGCTCGCCGGGAAAGCCCTTTCCTGCTGTTGGAGGACGGTATGCGCAGACGGATGTTCCTGGCCCTTCCGGCGGCTGCGGCACTGCCGGTGCCGAAGCGGCTCCGGCTCACGGTGGCGGCCGGCGGCGACGGCGACCATACCTCCGTGCAGGCCGCGATCGACGCGGTCCCGGCCGGTGAGCCCGCGGTCATCGGCGTGCGACCCGGCACGTACCTCGGTCAGGTCGTCATCCCGGCCGGTAAGCCCTCGATCGAGCTGCGCGGTCTCGGCCGCTCGCCGGCCGACGTGGTGATCGCCGACGACCGGGCCAACGGCACCCCGAAGCCGGACGGCGGCACCTGGGGCACGTCGGGCAGCGCCTCGGTCACCGTGGACGGCGCCGGCCTGCGGGCCACGAACCTCACCTTCGCGAACCTCTTCGACGCGGCCGCCCACCCGGAGATCACCAACCGGCAGGCGGTGGCCGTGCTGACCCGCGCCGACCGGCTCGTCTTCGACCGCGTCCGATTCCTCGGCAACCAGGACACCCTGTACGTCAACAGTTCCGCGGCAGGCGTGATCGCCCGGGCGTACTTCCGGGACTGCTACGTGGAGGGCGACGTCGACTTCATCTTCGGCCGGGCCACCGCCGCCTTCGACCGCTGTCACGTGCACTCGCTGAACCGGAACACCACCCCGGCCGGATATGTGACCGCGCCCAGCACCGACCGCGACAACCCGTACGGCCTGCTCTTCCACCGTTCCCGCTTCACCGCCGACGCCCCGCCCGGATCCGTCTTCCTCGGCCGCCCGTGGCACCCGAGCAACGACCCGGAGGCGATCGGCCAGACGATCATCCGGAACTCCTGGATCGGCGCCCACATCCCGGGCACGCCGTGGTCCGACTTCGGCATCTGGCCGTGGGAGGAGGCCCGGTTCGCCGAGTACCGCAACACCGGCCCCGGATCCGCCGTCACCGCCGACCGCCCGCAACTCACCGACGACGAGGCGCTCACCTACACGGTGGACGCGGCGCTGCGCGGGAGCGACGGCTGGAACCCGTGCGGGTGACAGAAAGGGTCAGACCGATGGGAGATCCGCTTATGGTCGGCGCGTGCCGGTCTCCCGTAAGCGCAAGAAGCCGACCCGATCGAAGACCACGGCGCGTGCCGAACGCCGCCGTGACCAGAGCAGGCGGGAGTCGGCGCGGATAGTCCTCGAAGCCTGGGAGGCGGCGAACTCACGGCGTGTCGAGCAGGCCCGCCCGGCCGCCCGGGAGCTGGTCGTGTCGCTGGGCGGCGGCGCCGGCGAGGACGAGGTGTGCCGCGGTCTCGGCGAGCTCATCGAGCGGTTCGGCGGTCCGGACGAGGTCGCCGAGGCCCTCATCGCCGAGGCGGCCGCCGCAGCCGTCCGGCCACTGCTC
Source organism: Actinoplanes sp. OR16 (assembly GCF_004001265.1). Lineage (GTDB taxonomy): Bacteria > Actinomycetota > Actinomycetes > Mycobacteriales > Micromonosporaceae > Actinoplanes. Next base: position 4,461,266 of record NZ_AP019371.1, read on the forward strand.
CTGACCCTGGCCGCGATCCTCCCGGCCGACCAGCGGGCGCGGATCGACGCGGAGATCGAGGATCCGGAGCTGATCGGCCGCCCGCTCTGGACCCGTGATCGGTCCGGTGCCCGATTCGCGATCCTCGCCCGATTCGCCGGCCCGGCCCGCTACTACCTCTGGGACGTCGACACGGCCGGCGCCCACCCGGTGACGGTGCACAGCGGCTACTACGCCTCCCCGGAGGAGGCCCTGGCGGCATGGCAGGTCGCGGCATCGGCGGGTGGCACCGGCTGGCACGAGGCCACCGACGCCACCCGGCTCCACGATCTCCTCCCCGTCCCGGACGGCGTGATCACCCCAGGGGAGCCCGGCGAGTACCACCGTTCGCGGAGACTGGCGGAGATCCTCAGCTCGCCCGCGGCCTCATGACCGGCCCGAACAGCCGCCGCGCCTGCTCGGCCCGCAGCGCCACGAACAGCCCGGTCGCGGTGACCAGCGCTTCGTCCGGGTTCTCGGCGGTGGCTATCGTCCCGACGGCGGTCACCCGCCGCCCCTCGACCTGGGTGACCTGAGCGGTCAGGCGCAGGGCCGTCTTCAACGGCACGGGACTCTTGTACGACGTGTCGAGCCGCACGGTCATGCCCGGATTGCCGGAACTCGTCACCGCATGCCCGAGCATTTGATCGAGGAGCATCGCGCTGACGCCACCGTGCGCGTACATCGGCGGTCCTTCGTACGCCAAGCCCAGCGTGCAGGTCCCCACCGCGACCCCGTCGGCGCTCTCGATCTGGACCGGCGGGGCCAGCGCGCTGCCCTTGCCGATCACCGGGTTGTACATCCGCACCCCGCCGAGCAGATCGTCGGCGGTGGACAGCTCGCTGCGCCCCCGGCTGCGCTCGCCGAGCGGCGCGGACGCCTGCCGGAGGAGATCGGCCGCGAAGAGCAGGTCGTCGGTGGACGCCTCGGTCGCTGTCGCGTGCTCGATCAGCTCGCGGAGCGCGTCGCCCAGATCGGCGATCGCCTCGCGCCGGGCGAGGAGGCGGTCGACGGATTGAAGCCTATCGGTCACGTCATCTCCCCGGAGCGGCGTCGATGGAATCAGGTTCTATCAACGGTCGCTCTCTCCGCACGCCGCACCGCTAGTGAATCATCTCACACTGCTATAACCTGTTCTAGTTCCGAGCGGACAGGGGGAACTCATGCCGGAGTTCGATGTGGTGGTGGCCGGCGCCGGCGCCGCGGGCATGACGGCCGCGCTCACGACCGCCCGCAGCGGACTGAGCACCGTGGTGCTGGAGAAGGCGGCTGTCTTCGGAGGCTCGACGGCCCGGTCCGGCGCCGGCATCTGGGTGCCGAACAACGACGTGGTGCTCGCGGCCGGGGTGCCGGACACGTTCGCCAAGGCCGACGCGTACATGGCAGCGGTCGTCGGCCCCGAGGTCCCGGCCGCCCGGCGGCAGGCGTTCCTCACCGCCGGCCCGCGGGCGATCGCCTTCATCCAGCGCTGGTCGCCGCTGCGTTTCCGCTGGATGGAGGCGTACCCGGACTACTATCCGGAGCTGGCCGGCGGGATGCCGAACGGCCGCTCGATCGAACCCGACGCGCTCGACGCGAACATCCTCGGTGACGAGCTGGCGAACCTGAACCCGTCCTACATCCCGACGCCCGCCGGCACGGTGATCTACGACGTCGACTACCGCTGGCTCGCGCTGATCGCCCGGCATCCGCGCGGTGTGGCGGTCGCCGGTGACATGGTGCTGCGATACCTGCGGCTGGCAGCCCAGGGCAAGAACCCGATCACCATGGGGCAGGCGCTCGCCGGCGGTCTGCGGGCCGGATTGCTGGCTGCCGACGTACCGGTCAATCTGAAGACGCCGCTGGTGGACCTGTATGTCGAGAATGGCCGCGTAGCCGGAGTGATCGCGCTCCAGGATCAGAAGGAGACGCTGTTCCGGGCGCGCCGGGGCGTCGTGATCGGCAGTGGCGGGTTCGAGCACAACGAGCGGATGCGCAAGCAGTTCCAGGCCGAGCCGATCGGGACGGACTGGACGGTCGGCGCCTCCTCGAACACCGGCGACGGGATCGAGGCGGGTGAGCGGGCCGGCGCCGGCCTGGCCCTGATGGACGACTCCTGGTGGGGCCCGATGATCCCGCTGCCCGAGGGGCCGTACTTCTGCCTCTCCGAGCGCACCCTGCCCGGCACCGTCTTCGTGAACGCGGCGGGCAAGCGGTTCGTCAACGAGGCCGCGCCCTACAGCGACGTCGTCCATGTGATGTACCAGGGGAATCACTTCCCGGCCTGGATGATCACCGACCAGGACTACCGGAACCGCTACCTGTTCAAGGAGACCGCACCGCTGCTGCCCTACCCCCAGACCTGGTACGACAGCGGCGCCCTGGTCAAGGACTGGACGATCACCGGCCTGGCGAGCAGGATCGGCGTGCCGGCGGCAGCGCTGCGAGCCACCATCGACCGTGTCAACGCGCAGGCCCGTGCCGGCCGGGACACCGATTTCCACCGTGGCGACAGCGCCTACGACGCCTACTTCGCCGACCCGACGAACACCCCGAACCCGTGCCTCGCGCCGATCTGGCTGCCGCCCTTCTACGCCTTCAAGATCGTCCCGGGCGACCTGGGGACGAAGGGCGGGCTGACCACCGACACCCGGTCCCGTGTCGTGCGTCCGGACGGCTCGGTGATCCCCGGCCTCTACGCCGCCGGCAACGCCAGCGCGGCCGTGATGGGACACAGCTATGCCGGCGCGGGTTCCACCCTCGGCCCGGCGATGACCTTCGGATACGTGGCCGGAACAGATCTGGCTTTCTAGAGAAGGAGAAGCGAATGCCCAAGGTGAGCGTGTCGACAGTGACGAAGGCCGCCCCCGACCGGATCTGGCAGGTGCTGGTGGATCCGAGCCGAACCCCCGAGTGGAACGCCATGCACCAGGGCTTCACCGGCGACGTGCCGGCCACCCTCACCGAGGGCGCGCAGTACAAGCAGAAGGTCAAGCTGATGGGCATGCCCGCGGACATGGCGTGGAAGGTCGTCACCGCCGACGGCACGACCCTGGAGCAGGCCGGCGACGGGCCGATGGGCGTCAAGGCGAAGAACCGCTTCCAGCTGGAACCGGCCGAGGGCGGCACGCAGATCACCTACGACATGGAGTTCATCGGCCCGGCGCTCAACGGACCGATGGCCGCGATGCTGGAGAAGCAGGCCGGGCCCGCCGCGAAGCAGGCCCTCGACAAGCTGACCGGTCTAGTGGAGTAGCAGCCGGGTGGCCAGCTCCAGGTGGTTGACCACGTCGTTCGCCGACGCCCGGCGGGTCACCCAGGCCACCAGGTTGGACAGCCACACGTCACCGATCACCCGGGCCTTGGCGCGGTCGTCGGCGGTCGGCTCGCCGTCGTGCATCGCCCGGGTGAACATCTCCTCCATGAGCCGGGCCACCGCGTTCACCTCGGCGCTCGCCGACGGATCGGCGAACATGAAGGCCCTGGTCATCGCCTCGGCGAGCATCGGGTCGCGCTGCAGCGCGCCGGTCACCCGGTTCAGCACGTAGAGCGTCCGGTCATACGGCGTGTCGCCCGGGATCGGCTTGCGGTTCAGCTTCTCCTGGATCGCCTCGAGCTCGGTCGCGAGCGCCGACACCAGCAGGTGAATCTTGGAGGGGAAGTAGCGGTAGAGCGTGCCGAGAGCGACCTCGGCCTTCTCGGCGACCGTGCGCATCTGCACGGCGTCGTAGCCGCCCTTCGACGCGAGGGCCAGCGTGGCCTCCAGGATCCGGCGGCGGCGATCACGCTGCGCGGCCGATCCCTGCTCGACATCGGTGGTACTCGTTCTCGCTGTCGCCATGGTCCCCCCTCGCCTGTGAATCAAGCCTAGCAACGGCGCGTTGCATACCTGTGTCACCCATCGGTGGCGCGCCCAAACTGAAACGTGTTCTAATCCGTTTATGGATTTCCGGCCGGACGAGACGCAGCAGGTGATCACCCGGCTCGCGGCCGAGGTGGTCGCCGGGGCCGATTCCCCGGAGCGCCTCTGGAAGGACCTGGGCCAGGCCGGCCTGCTCACGCCGGATCTGGGCATCTTCGAGACCACACTGGTCCTCACCGAGATGGCGCGGCGGGCGATGGTCGTTCCCGCTCTCCGGATCGACGGTTCCGCCGTGACCATCGTCGATCCTCAAGATCAAGATCCTTCCCTGGTACGTCTGGACGCCGCATTCCAGGCCGAACCGCATCCCTACGCCGTCGCCGCCGCGTGCGCGCTGGGGGACGGCGCCCTGGCCGGAGCCCTGGACCTGACCACCGCTCACGTCCGCACCCGCGAGCAGTTCGGCCGTCCGATCGCCACCTTCCAGGCCGTCGCCCAGCAGATCGCGGACGTCTACATCGCGAGCCGGACCCTCCACCTGGCCGTCCTCTCCGCCTGCTGGCGCCTCGGCACCGGCCGTCCCGCCGGCGACGATCTCGCGGTGGCGGCCCAGTGGCTCACCGCCGAGGCGCCGCCGGCCGCGCGCACCTGTCATCACCTGCACGGAGGGCTGGGCCTGATGATCGACTACCCGCTGCACCGGCACACCGCGATGATCCGGGCGATGTCGCGATTCCTGGGTGGTAGCGAGCACGCTCTGTCGAGGCTGGCGGATCGCTGTGTTCCTCTTCCCGACGAGGCTGGGGGATCACCGTGTTCCTCGAACTGACTTCACGGCAGATCGCTCTGCGGGACGAGCTCCGGTCGTACCTGCAAAGGCTCTTGACCCGGGCGCAACGCGCCGAGCTCCTGCGGGACCGGCATGGTCGCGCCCATCGCGACCTGGTGGCCCGCCTGGGTCGCGACGGCTGGCTGGGACTGGGCTTCCCGGTGGAGTTCGGTGGCCGTGGCCTCGGGCCGGCCGAGCAGCAGATCCTGGTGAACGAGGCGGCGCGTGCCGACGTGCCACTACCGGCAGTCACGCTGCAGACCGTCGCGCCGACCCTGCTCGCACACGGAACGCCCGCTCAACGTGATCACTTTCTGCCGCCGATTCTGGCCGGAGAATGGCATTTCGCGATCGGCTACACCGAACCGGAAGCCGGGACCGACCTGGCGTCGCTGAGCACCCGGGCGGTCCGCGACGGCGATTCCTACGTCGTGAACGGCGCGAAGACGTTCACCACCGGTGCGCACGACGCCGATTTCCTCTGGCTCGCCTGCCGTACGGATTCGGACGCGCCCCGGCACCGCGGACTGTCCATTCTCATCGTCGACACGTCCGATCCCGGCTATTCCTGGACACCGCTGATCACCTGCGACGGCGCCCACCACGTCAATTCCGTGCACCTCGACGACGTGCGCGTTCCGGTCACCATGCGGGTCGGCGCGGAGAACGAGGGCTGGCGCCTGATCACGGCACAGCTCAACCACGAGCGCGTCATGCTGGGTCCCGCCGGGCGGCTCGCCGCGCTCTTTCTCCGCGTACGGGACTGGTCCCGTGCGACGAATGCCGCCGCCCATCCGGAGGTGCGCCGCGCGCTGGCCCGCTGTTTCGCCGCACTGCGCGTCAACGAACTGCTCAACGCCCAGGTCGTCGCGGACGAGCTCGGCCCGGCCGAGACCAGCCCGGCCGACGCCTCCGCCACGAAGGTCTTCGCCTCGGAGCGGCTGCTCAGCCTCGGCGCCGAACTGGAGGAACTGGTGGCCCGCTACGGCGGCGACCCGGAACTCCTGGAATGGCTGGATCTGCAGGCCAAACGCAATCTCGTGCTGACGTTCGGCGGGGGAGTGAACGAGGTGCAGAGAGAAATAGTCGCCAGTGCGGGGCTCGGCCTGCCGCGAGTCCCACGATGACTTCTCCGGTGGATGACGTCGTCCAGCGCCTCCGATCGGCCGGCGAGACGGCGCCGCGTCATGGCCGCGACCCGGTCAATCTGCCGCTGATCCGCAATTGGCTGGAAGCGGTGGGCGATCGGAACCCCCTCTACGAACGCGAATCGCTGGCCCCGCCCGCGATGATCCAGGTCTGGACGATGCGGGGCCTTTCCCCGCGCGAACCCGATCCGCTGCAGGTCATCTCCTCGGCGCTCGACGACGCCGGTTTCCCCAACGTCGTGGCCACGGATTCCGAGCAGACCTATCACCGTTATCTGCGTGTCGGCGAGTCGATTTCGGTCCGCAGCCGCCTCGAATCCGTCATTGGCCCGAAACGGACGTCTCTCGGCGAAGGCTGGTTCGTCACGACGAACAGCACCTGGTTCTCGCGTGATGAGCCGGTCGCAGAGATGCGATTCCGGATCCTCAAATATCGCTCCACATCCGGCGGCTCTCCTCCGGCATCGCCGTGGCAGCCCGTCGTCACCGCCGACACGGCGTTCTTCTGGGACGGTCTGGCGAGCGGCGAGCTGCGGATCCAGCGCTGCGGCGAGTGCGGTGAGCTGCGGCATCCGCCCGGCCCGGCCTGCCCGGCGTGCGGCGCGCTGAAGCAGGAGCACATCGTGGCGTCCGGCGCCGGAACCGTGCACAGTCTCGTGGTCCACCATCATCCGCCGATCCCGGGACGGCGTGCCCCGTACACCGTGGGTCTCATCGACCTGGCCGAGGGCGTCCGGATGGTCGGCGAGGTGTGCGGCCCCCGCCCGATCGAGATCGGCGACGCCGTGACGGCCGTGATCGGGAACGGTCTGCCGTCCTGGCGGCTCGACCTGCCGGCCCTGACGCCGTGGTCGATCGAGGTCACCCCGACACTGATCATCAGCACCGCCCTGGCGACCCGCGACTTCCAGGACGTCCACCACGATCGCGACGCCGCCGTACGCCGCGGCGGCAAGGACATCTTCCTCAACATCCTGGCGACGACCGGCCTGGTCCAGCGCTACGTCACCGACCGGTCGGACGCGCCGGTGAAGTCCATCGCGATCCGGCTGGGAACGCCCTGCTTCGCCTACGACACCCTCACCTTCACCGGCGACCTCCTCCCGGGCGGCCGCATAGCGGTGACCGGCCGGACGTCATCGGGCACCCACGTGACCGGGACAGTGACGGTGGCGTCGTGATCGGGGGGACGTGTGCGATAGCGGGCATCGGGGCCACCGAGTTCTCCAAGGACTCGGGGCGCAGCGAGCTGCGGCTGGCCGTCGAGGCCGTGCGGGCCGCGCTCGACGACGCCGGACTGCGGGCGGCGGAGGTGGACGGCCTGGTCACGTTCGGGATGGACAACAACCCGGAGATCGCCGTGGCACGTGAGCTGGGCATGGGTGACCTGCGCTTCCTGAGCCGCATCGGGTACGGCGGAGGCGCCGCCTGCGCCGTCGTCCAGCAGGCCGTCCTCGCGGTCGGCGCCGGCGTGGCCGACGTGGTCGTCTGCTACCGCGCTCTCAACGAGCGGTCCGGCCGCCGCTTCGGCCGGGCGGTGGCGCCTCCCGACGTCGACGCCGGCTGGCACTATCCGATGGGCCTCGCCACCCCGGCCGCCATGGTGGCGATGGTGGCCCGCCGCTACCTGCACGACTACGGCGCGACCACCGACGACTTCGGCCGGATCACCGTGGCGATGCGGCGGCACGCTGCCACCAACCCGTACGCCTGGTTCCACGGCCGCCCGATCAGCCTCGACGACCATCGGGCGTCCCGGTGGATCGCCGAACCGCTGCGGCTGCTCGACTGCTGCCAGGAGAGCGACGGCGCGGTGGCCCTGGTCGTCACCTCCGTCGAGCGGGCCCGTGACCTGGCCCGGCGGCCGGCGGTGGTGAGCGCGGCGGCGCAGGGGAGCGGTCCCGGGCAGTTCGTGATGACCAGCTACTACCGGCCCCGGATCGCCGCGCTGCCGGAGATGGCAGTGGTGGCCGCACAGCTCTGGGAACAGTCGGGGTTCTCCCCGGCGGACGTGCGAACCGCTGTTCTCTATGACCATTTCACCCCGTACGTCATGATGCAGCTCGAAGAATTGGGGTTCTGCCCCCGGGGCGAGGCGCGTCGATTCATCGCCGGCGGCGGTATCGAGCTCGGCGGCCGGCTGCCGGTGAACCCGCACGGCGGTCAGCTCGGCGAGGCCTACATCCATGGCATGAACGGCATAGCCGAGGCGGTCCGGCAGGTGCGCGGCACCGCGGTGAACCAGGTCCCCGGCGACGGCCCGGTGCTGGTCACCGCGGGAACCGGCGTCCCCACCAGCGGCTTGATCTTGCACAGTGTGTAGAAATCGCTGGTGGGCGGGATGCCGGGTCGGCTAGGTTCGCGGCCATGCGACCACTCGACGAGAAGGAGATCAGGGACTCCTTCGTCAACTGCAGCAAGGGTGAGGCCGGCCGGATCAGACTGCCCGCCGGTTTCGCCGACGGTGGCGTGCCCTGGGCGGACATCGACTTCCTCGGCTGGACCGATCCGGGGGCGCCGCAGCGGGCGCTCCTGGTCGTGCCCGGTGAGGAGGGACCGGCCGGGTTCGTGCTGCGGCGACCGGAATCGGTCAGGACATCCGCTCTGCGTTCCAGCATGTGCCAGGTGTGCCTGACCGAGCACGGCGCCGGTGGGGTGGTGCTGTTCGCGGCGCCGCTGGCCGGGGCGTCCGGGCGGCGGGGCAACACCGTGGGGGCGTACATCTGTGCCGATCTCGCTTGCTCGCTCTACCTGCGCGGTAAGCGGACACCGAAGATGCGGCTGGTGCGCCGGGAGGAGACGCTCACCCTCGAGGAGCGGATCGACCGGGCGCTGTCCAACCTGGCCGCCTTCACCGACCGCGTCGCCGCCGGCTGATCCTCAGCCCGACAGCCCCAGATGCGTACGGCGATGTGCCGGACGCTCGATCTCGTCCAGGACGGCCACCGCGAGATCGGGGTAGGAGATCCGGCTCGCCGCGTCGGCCGTCGTCACCCGGTAACGGCCGGTCCGGCCACCCGCGTGGTCGAAGTCGCCGGCCGGGCTGACGATCAGCCAGTCCTGCTCCGAGCCGGCCAGGACCTCGGCGCCGGCGGCGTGCGCCTCGGAGAACGCGCGGTACTCCTGCGGGTATCCAGGTGTGTCCATGAGCGGGGTGCCGTCCGCCGTCGCGAGGATCGACGAGAGCCCGACGACGATCAGGCGACGGGGTCCGGCCGCGAGCAGGGCCTTCGCCGCTGTCGTGTAGAACGCGCGGGGTTCCGCCGAGCCGTCGAACACCGCACTGACGACGGCATCGTGACCTGCGGTGATGTCGCCTGGATCGGTGACGTCCCCGCGGGTCGGGTGGATGGCCGGGCTGGTCGGTCCCTCGTACGCCGAAGGGTCTCGCACGACGGCCGTGACCTGATGCCCGCGCCGCACCGCCTCGGCGGCGACTGCCCGGCCGGCGCGCCCGTTCGCTCCGAAGATCGCGATTTCGCTCATGCTCCGGACGGTAGCGAGGACCCTGGTTTCCGATCGGATACCTGGAACCGGTGGCCTACGGTGGGTACTCGTGACGACGACGCCGCTCGATCCCGAGATGTTCGACCCGGTCTGCCCGTCGAGCCTGTCCCCGATCCGTTTCGGCGACAAATGGTCCGGAATGGTGATCCGGTGTCTGGAGAACGGGCCACGGCGCTTCTCCGAATTGCGTGTCCCGATGCGCGGGGTGACGGCGAAAGCGCTGACCAAATCGCTGCGACTGCTGGAACGGAACGGACTGGTGGAGCGTGATCCTCTTTATCAGTTGACGCCGCTCGGGAAGAGCATTCTCGGTCCACTGAACGCCGCCTGTGAATGGGCCGGTGAACATTGGGACGAACTGCTCGACGCGCGCGAGGCTAACGACCGCTGAGTTCGCGCGCGATGCCGATCAACTGGTCCTCCTGGCCGCCCACGAGGCGGCGCTCCCCGGCTCGCACCAGGATCTCGGCGCCTGACACCCCGTAACGCTCGGCGAGAGCGTAGGCGTGCAGCAGGAAGCTCGAGTAGACCCCGGCGTAGCCCATGATCAGCGCCATCCGGTCCAGCTTGCACTCGTCGGGCATGGCCGGGCGGACCACGTCCTCGGCGGCGTCCGCGATCGCGAAGAAATCGACGCCGGTGGTGATGCCGAGCTTGTCGCAGACCGCCACCAGCGCCTCGGTCGGGGTGTTGCCGGCGCCCGCGCCGAACCGCCGCGTGCAGGCGTCGATCTGCAGGGCGCCGGCGCGGACGGCGAGGATCGAGTTCGCAACCCCGAGCCCGAGGTTCTCGTGGCCGTGGAACCCCACCTGCGCGTCGTCGCCGAGCGCGGCAGCGAGCGCCGACACCCGGTCGCTGACCTGGTCGAGGACGAGCGCGCCGGCCGAATCGACGACGTAGACGCACTGGCATCCGGCGTCCGCCATGATCCGTGCCTGGCGGGCCAGGTCCTCGGGCGGGATCGAGTGGGCCATCATCAGGAAGCCGACCGTCTCCAGCCCCAGATCGCGGGCCAGGCCGAAATGCTGGACCGCGATGTCCGCCTCGGTGCAGTGGGTGGCGATCCGGCAGACCGCCGCGCCGTTGCCGGCCGCGGCCTTGATGTCGTCGATGACTCCCACGCCGGGCAGCATCAGGAATGCGATCTTGGAGCGGGTGGCGGCGGCGACCGCCACGGCGATCAGCTCTTGCTCGGGGGTGTGGCTGAGGCCGTAGGTGAAGGACGAGCCGCCGAGGCCGTCACCGTGAGTCACCTCGATGACCGGGATGCCGGCGGTGTCGAGAGCGGTCACGATGTCGTGCACTTCGGTGGTGGTGAATTGGTGCCGCTTCGCGTGCGAGCCGTCGCGCAAGGTGGAATCGGTGATCCGGATCATCGTGCCAACTCCTCGGCGACACGGGTGGCGGCGGTGGTCATGATGTCCAGGTTCCCCGCGTATTTCGGGAGATAGTCGCCTGCGCCTTCGATCTCGACGAAGATCCCGACCTTGAGTTGATCACCGATCGTGTCGAATTGCGGTTCGTCGAGCAATCGATAACCGGGCACTCCCAGCTCGCCGACCATGTCCAGGACGGATCGCAGGATCGCTTTCCGGTCCGCATCGGCCGGTACCGCGCAGAAGACGGAATCCCGCATCATCAGCGGCGGCTCGGCCGGATTCAGCACGATGATGGCCTTTCCCCGGCCCGCGCCGCCGATCGTCTCCAGCCCACGGCCGGTGGTCCTGGTGAACTCGTCGATGTTCGCCCGGGTCCCCGGCCCCGCCGATTTCGAGGCGACCGTCGCGACGATCTCGGCATAGGACACCGGCGCCACCCGGGAAACGGCGTGCACCATCGGAATCGTCGCCTGACCACCACAGGTGATGAGGTTGATGTTCGGGGCGTCCCGGTGCTGTTCCAGGTTGACCGACGGGACGACAGCCGGTCCTACCGCGGCGGGGGTCAGATCGATCGCCCGGATACCCGCTGCGGCGTAGAGGGGCGCGTTCTGCCGATGCACTGCCGCCGAGGTGGCTTCGAAGACGATGTCGGGCAGGGGATCGCGGGTCAGCAGCCAGGCGGCGCCGCCGGTGCCGATCTCCAGGCCCTCCGCCTCCGCCCTTTTCAGGCCCGGGCTCGACGGGTCGATACCGGCCATGTACAACGGCTCCACCGTCGGGGAGCGCAGCAGTTTGTACATCAGGTCGGTGCCGATGTTGCCGGAGCCGACGACGGCGGCTTTCATGGTGTCTCCTTGGAGAAAATCAGCCTCACCGAGCCGAGGCCGTCGAAGGTCGCCAGGAATTCGTCGCCGGGGTGCGCGTCGACGGCCCTGGCGCAGGCGCCCGGCAGGATCAGATGCCCGGCCCGCAGCCGGACCCCGAATGTCGCGACGGTCCGCGCCAGCCAGGCGACGGCGATGACCGGGTCGCCCAGAACGGCGTCGGAACGGCCCTGGGCGATGATCTCCCCATTGCGGTGAAGGGTGGCGTCGATGCCGCGCACGTCGTCTCTCTCGACGCGGCCGGCGCCGACCACGAAACCGGCGGACGAGGCGTTGTCGGCGATCGTGTCGGCGAGGCTGATCCGCCAATCCTCGATCCGGCTGTCGATGAGTTCGATCGAGGGCGCGAACGCCGCGGTCGCGTCCAGGACGTCCCGCTCGGTGCAGTCCTCGCCGGGCAGATCCGCGCCGAGCAGGAACGCGACCTCGATCTCGACGCGCGGATGGCAATAACGCCCGGCGTCGACCGGCTCGTCCTCGGACAATCGCATGTCGGCGAGCAGATGGCCGTAGTCCGGCTCATCGACGCCCATCATCTCCTGCATCGCCTTCGAGGAGAGGCCGACCTTGTGCCCGACGATCGGCGCCGTCCGCCTGCGGATATTGAAGAGCTGGATCTCGTACGCGTCAGCCGCCGTGAGATCGGGCCATTCCCGGACGATCGGAGGAACCGGTTCACGGTTTCGCTCGGCCGCCAGCAGCCGGTCCGCGATCACCCGCAGGTCATCGTCGTTCAACGTCCGCCCCTTCCCGCGCTCTTCTCGCGTACGCCGCCGCGTTGATCCCGGCCCGCCGCCCGGAGAACACACAGTCGGCGAGCGACAGCCCGCTCACATAGGCGCCCGAACAGATCCCCACGGCATTCCGCCCGGCCGCGTAGACACCCGGAGCGACAGCCCCGGTCTCCTCGTCCACCACCAGCCCGCCGAGCGTGAGCATCGGGGCCGGCAGCGCCCGAATCGATACGTCGATGAGCGAGAAAGGCCCCGCCCTCAGCCGTTTCCCGCCCTCATCTGCGACGGTCCTCACGAGTCCGGCCGGATCCACGCCGGCCGTGCGCGCGACCGTCTCCAGCGTCTGCCCGCTCACCTTCCCGGGCCCGAGCATCCACCAGGCCTGGAATCGCTGGAACCACAACGTCTGCCGCCATATCTGCCGCCGGGCCGCCCGCAGGATCGCCGCGTCGACGAGCAGCCACGCCTTCCCACCCGGGCTGCGCAGAACCGCCTCGCCGACAGCCGCCCCATAACGACTCTCCTCGCAGACCCGCCGCCCGTCGCGATCCACCAGCAGACCCCGTGTCAACGCCGACGGCGGCGTGAGGAACCGCCACACGGTCACCCGATCCAGATGAGCGGTGGCGCCGCCGGCCGCGATCCCGAGCCGGATTCCGGATCCGTCATCACCCGGCGTTCCCAGGCGAAGCCCTCCCCGGTACGCCGGCGCGTGCGCCCGCATCATCTCCCTGTCGAAGACGAACCCGCCCGCGGCCAGAACCACCGTCCTCGCCGCGATCGTCGACGGTCTCGCGTAGCGGTCCTCGAGGCGCGCAGCCCGCCGATGCAGATAGGCGCCGAAACGTGGCAGATAGACGCCGGGCTTCACGGAGAATCGGTGCAAGACTTGGTGCACAGCCCGCGGCCAGCCGGTGAGCACGCGACATCCGACAGCTCCCGGCGTCAGTTCGACGGCGCGGGTCTGCGTGCGGACCTCGGCGCCCGCCGCACGGGCTGCCGCGGCCAGTCTCCGGTGCAGCTCGTGGCCGGAGGTGCCTCGGGCGTGAGTGCGATGACCTCGGGGGACAGGCGGATCCTCGTTCCCCGACACATAGAGATAGTGGCGATTCGTGGGATAGGAGGTCTTCTCTGGAGCGACACGTGAGTCGAAGGGCACGCCGTGGCCGGCCAGCCACTCCAGCATGTCCGCGCTCTGCTCGCAGAACCGCCGCAGCGTCGGTGGCGTGACGGCGTCGCGGGTCTCGGTGAGCAGATAGTCGTACATGCTCTCCGGGTCGTCCTCGACGCCCGCGGCTCGCTGGAAACGGGTTCCGCCCCCGGCGTAGACCACTCCACCGGAGATCGCTGTCGCGCCGCCACCGCCGAACCTGTCGACGACGAGCACGCGCGCCCCCGCTTCGGCCGCCTCGATCGCGGCGCACGCCCCGGCCGCGCCGAAGCCCACCACGACGACGTCATACACAAGGTCTCCTGAAACAGGTATCAATCCGCGGAACGTGTTCCCATAGCGCGTCGAACGGCAATAACTATAACCTGTTCTAGTGGACTCCGAGGAGTACGACGTAGTCGTGGCCGGCAGCGGCGCCGCCGGAATGACCGCAGCACTGACCGCAGCCCGCCACGGCCTGACCGCGATGGTGGTGGAGAAGGCACCGGTCTTCGGCGGCTCGACAGCTCGATCCGGCGGCGGCCTGTGGCTACCGGGCAACGCGGCGTTCCCCGACGGCGTCGTGTCGAGTTCGGGTGACGGGGCCGCTGAATACCTCGCGCACGTGGCCGGAGCTGATGTCCCGGAGGCGCGGCGGGAGGCGTTCCTGGCTTCCGGGCCCGAGATGCTGGCGTTCGTTCGTGCTCATACGCCGCTCGACTTCGCCTGGGTGCCGGGATACCCCGACTACCATCCGGAGGCGGCGGGTGGGCTGGCGCTCGGCCGTACGATCGAACCTCGGCCGCTTGACGCCCGCGACGCCGGACCGGACCTCGGAGATCTCGCACCGCCGTATCTCGCGGCGCCCAACGGGATGGCCGTCACGGCTGTCGACTTCCGCTGGCTGTCGCTGGGCCTGCGTCACGTGCGTTCGGTGTCCACTGCCGGTCGGCTCGCTGTCGTGACCGCCGCTGATCGTCTGCGGAAGCGCCGGCGGCTCACCATGGGGCAGGCCCTCGCCGCAGGGCTTCGCGCCGGTCTGCGGAGTGCGGGCGTGCCGGTGCGGCTGGGGACGGCGATGACCGATCTGATCATCGAGGGCGGCCGGGTGACCGGGATCCACTGTGGCGACCTGGCGTTGCGGGCCCGTCGTGGGGTTGTGCTCGCCAGTGGCGGATTCGAGCACAACGAGCGGATGCGGCGGCACTTCCAGGGAATGGGCACGGAGTGGACGGTCGGCGCGGCAGGCAATACCGGCGATGGCATCGAGGCTGGTCAGCGCGTCGGTGGAGCGGTCGATCTGATGGACGAGGCGTGGTGGGGGCCGTCGATTCCGCTGATGAGTGGGCCGTACTTCTGCCTCGCCGAACGCAATCTGCCCGGCAGCCTCATCGTCGACGGGACGGGGCGGCGCTACGTCAACGAGGCCGCGCCGTACGTCGACGCCGTCCACGCGATGCTCGGCCCGCCGTCGCACCTGCCGTCGTGGCTGATCACCGACCAGACCTACCGCGATCGGTACGTGTTCGCCGGCCGTGCCCCGCGCGCCCAGCTGCCCCGCCGCTGGTTCGACGCCGGGATCGCCCACCGAGCCCACACGGTCGCCGATCTCGCTGCCGGCATCGACGTCCCACCGGCGGACCTGATCTCCACGGTCGAGCGGTTCAACGACTTCGCCCGGAGCGGCCACGACGCGGACTTCGGGCGGGGCGAGTCCGCTTACGATCGCTACTACGGCGACCCGCGCCAGCGCCCGAACCCGTGTCTCGGCGCTCTCCGCAAGCCACCGTTCTACGCGTTCTCACTGGTCCCGGGCGACCTCGGCACCAAGGGCGGCCTGCGCACCGACGAACACGCCCGAGTCTTGAAAGCCGACGGCAGCCCGATCCCAGGCCTGTACGCGGCGGGCAACGTCTCCTCCTCCGTGATGGGCAGGGGGTATGCGGGCGCCGGCGCGACCCTGGGCCCGGCGATGGTGTTCGGCTACCTGGCGGCCCTCGACATGCTCCCCACCCGCTGAATCCCGAGCCGGCTGTGGCCCATTGCTGTCGAAAGGCCGTCCGCACAGCAATGAGCCACAGCCGACGTTGCCTGGCTGTGGCCCATTGCTGTGGGGCGGCCCGCAGAACAGCCATGGGCCATAGCTGACGTTGCCTGGCTGTGGCTCATTGCTGTGGGGCGGTCCGCAAACAGCCATGGGCCATAGCTGACGTTGCTTGGCTGTGGCTCATTGCTGTGGGGGCGGTCCGCAAACAGCCATGAGCCACGGCTGACGTTGCTTGGCTGTGGCTCATTGCTGTGGGGGCGGCCCGCAAACAGCCATGAGCCACAGCTGACGTTGCTTGGCTGTGGCCCATTGCTGTCGGAAGGCCGTCCGCACAGCCATGAGCCACAGCCGAGCGAGTCAGCCGTACACCAGCGCAGTCTCGACGCCCGAAATGTCGCTCTACGGTACGGCCGGGGTCGCGCGGTGGGCCGAAACCGCGGTACGGAAAGGGCCTGAGGCTCGCGGCGCCGGCGGGGATGGTCTCGCCGGGCGACACGGTGATCGCGTTGCCTCGCAGCGCCCCGAGCCTCAGGAACAGGTGATCCGAGATGACGTGCCTCGGGAGGCGACTCAGAAATAGGTGATGGAGATGGACGGCGTCTTGGGGATCGCCTGGCACGCGAGGATGTAGCCGTCCGCGAAGTCCTCGTCCTCCAAGATCTCGTTGTTCAGGAGGTCGACCGAACCGCTGGTCATGCGTACCGCGCAGGCGCCGCACTGGCCCTGCCGGCAGGAGAACGGCGGATTCAGGCCCGCGTCGATCATGACGTCGAGCAGGCGTTTACCGGCGGGCCAGGGAAGATCGTGGGTGCGGCCGTCGATGGAGACCGAGACCGCCGAGTCGATGTCGCCGACCGCCTCCAGTTCGAAGCGCTCGATGTGGATCCGCGATGCGGGGACGCCGGCCAGTTCCAGTGCCTTCTCGGCCACGGCCACGAACGGTTCCGGGCCGCAGACGAAGGCCTCCCGGTCGCGGAACGCCCCGAGAAGGGCCGCGATGCCATCGGCGGTCGGCAGGCCCTGCACCGCATCGAGCCAATGAGTGACGGGGAGCAGGCCCTCCAGCTCGTCCTTGAAGATGATCGACGAAGCGTCCCGGTTGGCGTAGACGAGAGTGGACGATCCGCGCGACGACTTGATGATGCTCATGATCGGCGTGATTCCGGAGCCTCCGGCGAGCAGCAGCAGGTCATCGGAGAGCGACGACGGCGTGAAGGATCCGAACGGCCCCGAGCATTCGAGCTGATCACCGGCCCGCACGTGATCCACGATCCAGTTGGACACGGGTCCGTTCTGCACCCGCTTGATCGTGATTTTGGGTGAACATGCGGAGAAGGGCGAGCTCGACAGCGAATAACAACGAGCACCCACCGGCGTCTGAACCGTCAGATACTGCCCGGGCTGATAGGAGAAGTCCGGTGCCAACACCAGCGAACAGGCCGAGGCGGTCTCCCGGATGATCTCACGAATCGTAAGAAGCATCCAACCGCCCCTCATGCGCCGCCCGATCGATGCTGTCCCGCAGAAAACCGCAGGTGGGAACGAGAGCGGGTGGCCGGCCGGCCGCGGAGGACAGCAGGACGGCGCAGCTACCGGACGGCCATTGCACACTGGTCTGCATGGCGCTGCGCTTCCCGGCCAGAACGGCGACCCCGCACTGATCGCACGTGACGCCGGACAGCCCGCCGAGCAGAGAGGAGTCGCTCATGAGGCCGCCCGTGCCTGGTTGGCGGCGACCTCGGCCTCCCAGGTCTCCACCGCCCGGGTGGTGTCGACCTCGAACTCGTAGCGGGCGGTCATGTCCTCGCTGACATCCTCCACGTCCACGTAGAACTGCTCGTACCACCGGCGGAGCTGATAGACCGGCCCGTCCTCGGCGCAGAGCAGCGGATTGTCGATCCGCGTCTTGTTCTGCCACACCTCGACGTCCTGCAGGAACCCGACGCCGACGCCTTTGGCGAACTTCGCGGCGGCCTTCGTCGCCTGTTCCATGGTCATCCCGGGGATCCGCTTGACGATGACGCCCCACTGCAGGACGAACGAGTCCGGCGTGACCGGATAGTGGCAGTTGATCAGGACGGATTCGACGTCGACGCCGTGCCAGTTGTTGTACAGATAGTCGATCATGTAGGACGGCCCGTAGTAGGCCGCCTCGGACCGCAGCGTGGAGTCGCCCGACTGGGACGCGGTGATCGGCACGTCCGGCCGTGGCCGCGTCTGCAGGAACTGTGCGGCCACATGGCCCTCCAGGACGTTCTTGAAGAACGTCGGGAAGGCGAAGTGGATGTAGAAGAAGTGGGCCATGTCGACCACGTTGTCGATGACCTCACGGCAGTTGGCGCCGTCGATCCGCACCGCATCCCAGGTCCAGGAGCTCCACTCGTCGGAGAACGCGCCGTCGATCCGCGGGATCGCGACCTCCGGCGGAGGCGCGCCGCCCTGCGGGTCGTTCCAGACGAACAGCTGCCGGTTCTCCTCGCAGGTGATCCACGATCGGGTCCGGGCCCGCGCCGGCACGCGATGCGCGTAGGGGACCGCCTCGCACCGGCCGTCGCCCCGCCACCGCCAATCATGGAACGGGCAGGCGATGGTGTCCCCTTTGACCGTCCCCATCGTCAGGTCGCCGCCCATGTGCCGGCAGTAGCCGTCCAGCACATGCAGAGACCCGGAGGAGTCGGCGAAGACCACGAGCTTGGTGCCGAAAGCGGAGACGGCGTGCGGCTTGGAGTCGCGGAACGTGTCGGCAAGCCCCAGGCAGTGCCAGCCTCGGGCGAACCTGGCCGGAGGGCTTCCCGCATCGATCAGCCGAGGTTGCATGGCGTGGACCTCCAGATAGGTAGAACGTGTTCTACTATAGGTCCCACGCGGATGGAGAGCCACACACCTGGAGGGATCTCATGGAGGCGGTCCTCAACCATCTCAGAGAACTGTTACCGGTTCTTCGCGACAGAGCTCAGGAGACCGAGGACCGCCGCGCCCTCGATCCCGAGGTGGTCAAGTCGCTCGCCGAGACCGGCTTCTTCCGCCTCCTGCAGCCGGCCCGATTCGGCGGCTTCGAGGCGCACCCGCTCACCTTCCTCACCGGCGTCCGCGAGATCGCCTCGGCGTGCGGCTCGACGGGCTGGGTCGCGTCGGTCATCGGCGTGCACAACTGGCAGCTCGGGCTCTTCCCGGACCGCGCGCAACAGGACGTCTGGGCCGAGGACCCGGCCACGCGCATGTCGTCCTCCTACGCGCCGACCGGCCGGATCACCGCCGTCGACGGTGGCTACCGGGTGAGCGGGCGCTGGAGCTTCTCGTCCGGTTGTGATCACGCCACCTGGGTGCTGCTCGGCGGCATCGTCCCGCCTGGCGACGACGGCACGCCCGCCGACTTCCGCACCTTCCTGCTGCCGATCGGCGACTACGCGATCGAGGACGTCTGGCACACGGTCGGCCTGCGCGGCACCGGCAGCAACGACATCGTGGTCGACGACGCGTTCGTGCCGGCGTACCGATCGCTGAGCTTCAACGACACCTCGCGCCTGCGCTGTCCCGGCCAGGAGCAGAACCCGGGGCCGCTCTACAAGATCCCGTATGCGTCGCTCTTCTCCTACGCGATCACCACGCCGCTCATCGGGATGGCTACCGGCGCCTACCGCGCGCACGTCGACTATCTGCGTGAGCGCGTCCGGGCGTCCTATGTCGGCGTCCGGGCCGCCGAGGATCCACATGCGCAGGTGCGGGTCGCGGAGGCGGCGAGCGACGTCGATTCCGCCTGGTTGGCCCTTCAGGCCAACATGCGCGAGCTGATGGATCTGGTCACGGCGGGGGAGCGGCTTCCGATGCCGTTGCGATTGCGGGTACGCCGGGATCAGGTGCGCGGCACCGAACTCAGCATCAGGGCCGTCGACCGGATGTTCGAGAACTCCGGCGGTCGCGCCCTGGCGGTCGGCACCCCGATCCAGCGCTTCTGGCGGGACGCCCACGCCGGCCGGGTGCACGCGATAAACGACCCCGAGCGGGCGCTGTCCATGTTCGGCCGCGGCGAGTTCGGCCTGCCGCTCAACGACGCGATGGTGTGACATGGCATTGGCATTCCACAGGCAGGGCGAGGGGCCTCCCGTGGTCCTTCTCCACGGCGGCGGCCCGGGCGCGTCCGCCATGAGCAATTTCGGTCGTACGATCGGAGCACTGTCCCCGCACTTCGACGTCCTCGCGGTCGATCAGCCGGGGTACGGCGACTCGGTCGAGGAGCCCATCTCGGGGCAGTACTTCACCTCCGCCTCCCGCTCTCTCGCCGACCTGCTCGACAAATTGGGCATCGAACGCGCCGATCTGGTGGGCAATTCTCTGGGCGGCGGCACCGCCGTACGAATGGCGCTGGATTTTCCTGATCGTGTCCGGCGTCTGCTGCTGATGGGTCCCGGTGGCCTGAGCCTGAACGTCTTCGCGGCCGACCCGACCGAAGGGGTCAAGCGGCTCGGCGCGTTCGCGCGCGACCCCAGCCGGGAGAGGATCGGCGCGTTCCTGCGCACGCTCGTCTTCGACCCGTCGCTGATCACCTCGGATCTGATCGACGAGCGGTTCGCGGTGGCGTCCTCCCGGGCGGCGCTGCGGGCGATGGGCGAGATGGGCGCGTCGTTCGCCGCCCACCCCGAGGAGGGCCTGCTCTGGCGGGACGCGCACCGGATCCGGCACGAGACGCTGCTGGTCTGGGGCCGCGAGGACCGGGTCAACCCGCTGGACGGCGCGCTCGTGGCGCTGAAGCTGCTGCGCAACGCCCGGCTGCACGTCTTCGGCGGCTGCGGCCACTGGGCCCACCTGGAGAAGTTCGACGAGTTCAACCGCCTGGCCATCGACTTCCTCACCGAAGGGGGACGCTCGTGAGTCTCATCCGATCCCTCGGCTACCTGCGGGTCGAGGCAACCGACGTGCCGGCCTGGCAGGAGTTCGGCTCCAAGATCCTCGGGATGGCGCCCGGCCGGGGCCCGTCCGCGGACTCGCTCTATCTGCGGATGGACGAGCTGCCGGCCCGGATCGTCGTCACACCCGGCTCGCGGGATCGTCTGGTGGCGAGCGGCTGGGAGGTGCCGGACTTCTCGGCGTTGAGCCGACTGCGGGAGACCGTGGAGAAGGCCGGCATCTCCGTGGAACCCCTGACGGATCTCGGAGATCGGCGGGTGGCCGAGGCGTTCGCCGTCGACGACCCGTTCGGCAACCGCCTCGAGTTCTTCTGCGGGGCCGCGCTGGACAGCCGCCCTTTCTCCGCGGCGACCCGATTCGTCACCGGTGATCAGGGCATGGGCCACATCGTGCTGCCCGCGACCGACGACGCCGCGGCGCTGCGGTTCTACACCGACGTGCTCGGATTCCGGCTGCGTGACTCGATGCGCCTGCACCCGGAGATGCTGGGCCTGCCCGCCTCCGACCGTCCGCTGTGGATGCGCTTCCTCGGCTGCGGACCCCGCCACCACAGCGTCGCCCTCGCCCCGATCCCCGCCCCGACCGGCCTGATCCACCTGATGGTCGAGACGTCGTCGCTCGACGACGTGGGCCGGGCGATGGACCGCTGTGGCCGCTACCAGGTCAACCTGATCTCCACGCTGGGCCGGCACGCCAACGACGAGATGGTGTCGTTCTACGTGCGGACACCGAGCGGCTTCGACATCGAGTACGGCACCGGCGGCCTCACCGTCGACGACCGCACCTGGGTCGCCCGCCAGACGACAGCGCACAGCGTGTGGGGTCACCGGTTCTTCGGTGGAGGCGGAGGCGGCGGGCATTGATCCCCTCCGGAGTCTCGGTCGACGCCCGGAGCTTCCGCCGGGCGTTCGGCCACTTCTGCACCGGCGTGACCGTCATGACGACCACCGACGCCGAAGGTCCGGCCGGTTTCGCCTGCCAGGCCTTCGCGCCGCTGTCCCTCGACCCGCCCCTGGTCCTGTTCTGTGTCCGATCCTCATCAGCGACCGGCAGCCGCATCCTGTCGTCCGGCATCTTCGCCGTGAACGTCCTCGCCGACGACCAGCGCGACCTGTCCCGCCTCTTCGGCGCCTCCTCCGCGAACCGCTTCGCAACGGTGGAGTGGTCACCCGCACCGTCCGGCGCCCCCCTCCTGGCCGGCATCCTGACCTGGGCGGACTGCCGCGTCGAAGCAGTACACCCGGGCGGCGACCACGACATCGTGGTGGGCCGCGTGACGGCCCTCGGCCCCTGCCGCGACGCCGCGCCGCTGGTCTTCCACCGAGGTCGCTACACGGCCACCGTCGCCGTCTCTCCGCACGAACCACCGGAAGTGGTCGACACCCTGCTGTCCTGGCCCCGCCACAACGACTGGATCTAATCACCGGCGAGAAGCGCGTCGGCCAGCCTCTCCAGGTGCGATCGCGGTGACCCGAACAGCTGAGCGGTGTCCCAGGCCCGCCGCAGGTAGAGATGAGCGTCGTGCTCCCAGGTGATCGCCAGACCGCCGTGGATCTGCGTCATGCCGGCGGCAACGGTCTGCAGCGTCTCCGAGCACCAGATCTTGGAAACGGCAGCCAGCCGCCCGGCGTCCGGTGATCCCGCCACGAACGCGTCCGCCGCGGTCCAGCACGCCGAACGTGCGGCCTCCACCAGCACGTGCGCCTCCGCCATCCGATGCTGCAACACCTGAAAGCCGCCGATCGCCCGCCCGAACTGCACCCTGTTCTTGGAATATTCGACGGTCAGTTCCAGCGCCCGGCCGGCAGCGCCCACTTGTTCGGCGCTGAGAGCCACACAAGCAAGATCCCACAACCGATCGGCGGAGACGGAGCCGAGCAGTTCTCCGTCCGGCGAATCGGAGATGCCGGTTACGGACATCTCCCGAGTCAAGTCCAGGGAAGGGAGAGGATCGTGCACCACGGACGCGGGATCCAGGGCGCGAAGATCGCCGTCGGTCACGGTCAGGATCAGGTCGGCGTGGGAGGCGTCAATCACGGTGCCGTCCCAGGTCACTGCCGGGATCAGGTCGCCTGCGCAGATGGCGGGCAGCAGACGTGCGCACACATCCGCATTGCCGGATTCCAGCAATGCCGACGTCGCCAGGAGTGTGTTGAGCATCGGCGCCGGTGTCAGGGTGCGGCCCAGCTCCTCCAAGACCACCAGCGATTCGAGGATCGTCGCGCCCGCGCCGCCGTGGGATTCGGGGACGGCCAATCCCGCTACGCCTATCTCCTTGCAGAGCCGCTGCCATAAGGCGGGCGAGAAACCGTCGAGGGCGGAGACGCCGGACAGCAGGCCCCGGACCGCCGAACGCAGCAATTCCCGCTCGTGGCTCATAAATCCTTCTCCAACTCGGCCATGATGCGCGCCCGATGCCGGGCAGGCGTTCCCCAGGACAGTTCCAGCGCTCGCGCTTTCGTCAGGAATGGGCGCAGCCGGTGTTCCCACGCGTATCCGGCCGCACCGTGGATCTGCAGCGCCGCGCGGGCCGCCCGATGTGCCGCCTCACCGCAGGCCACCTTTGCCGCGGAGACGTCCCGCCCCGAGTCGAACGTGGCAGCGGCGGCGTAGAGCAGCGGACGCGCGAACTCCAGCCCCACCGCCACATCGGCGAGCCGATGCTGAACGGCCTGGAATCGCCCGATCGGCCCGCCGAACTGGGTTCGCGAACGGGCGTGTTCCACCGACATCTCGAGCATGGCCCGCCCCAGGCCGAGCAATTGCGCGGCACAGACCAGCATGCCGAGATTCAGCGCTCGCTCGATGACGGGCACGAGCGCCGGGCCTTCGGCCACGACGCCGCCGGGTGAGATCGAGGCGATCCGGCGGGAGCTGTCCATTGATTCGTACGAGGGACCGCCCCGCCCCGACCGAATACTGTCGAAACCGGCCAGCAGAACGATCCGGGCCGTATCAGCGCCGTCGGCGACCGGCAGCCACGGCGGCGCTGCGAGAGTGGCGACGACCCGCCCCGCCGCGAGTTCCGGAAGCCATTCCCGGGCGAACGGCGAGTCCTCACATCCGGAGAGCAGAACGGGAACGGCAGCGATCGACGCGGCGAGCGGCCCCGGAACGGCGTGATGCCCCAATTCCTCGGCGGCCACGACGAGAGCGCCGGCGGACGCGGGCTGGAAGGGAACGGCGAGTCCGGTCACCCCGAGCGACCCGAGCAGCTTCCACGGATCAGGGGGCGGGGATGCGAGAGCCGCATGCAGCACCGCCCCGAATTCGGCGTGTTCGGGGGAAGGGCGGAGCCTCATCGCGTACCCGGATCGCGAGGAAGGCCGAGCTCCCGCTGCGCGAGAAGGTCGCGCTGGATCTCGTTGGTCCCCGCATAGATCGCGCCCGACAGGGCGAAGAGGTATCCCTGCGTCCACGCGGTATTCGTCTCGGCATGCGGGCCGAGCACGTCCAGCGCCGTCTCATGCAGCGCGATGTCCGTCTCCGACCAGAAGAGCTTGGTGGCGCTCGGCGGGATCGGCTGGTCGATGGAGAGGTACGCGGCCATCCGGTAGGCGCGGGCGGCTATCCACGAGTCGACGACGCGGTCCCGGGTGGCGCTGTCCCGGCCCTGCTCGGACCAGAGCGCGACCAGCCGGGACGCCGAGGCGGTGAACCGGCCGGGGCCACGCAGGGTGAGGCCGCGCTCGTGCCCGGCGGTGCTCATGGCGACCCGCCAGCCGTCCCCGGGCGTGCCGATCACATCGGAGTCGGGCACGAAGACGTCGTCCAGGAAGATCTCGGCGAACCCGGCCCGGCCGTCGAGCTGACGGATCGGCCGTACCGTGACACCGTCCGCACGCAGGTCGAACATGAGGTAGGTGAGTCCGCGGTGCCGCCCGGCCGACGGATCGCCGCGGAACAGGCCGAACGCCCGGTCGGCGACCGTCGCCCGCGAGCTCCAGGTCTTCTGGCCGCGCAGCAGCCACCCGCCGCCGACCCGCACCGCCCGTGACCTGATCGACGCGAGATCGCTGCCGGCCTCCGGCTCGGACCACGCCTGCGCCCAGACCGTCTCGCCGCGGGCCATCGGCGGCAGGATCCGGGCGCACTGGTCGGCGGTCCCGTGCGCGAGCAGGGTCGGCGCCAGCAGGAACAGTCCGTTCTGACCGATCCTGATCGGCGCGCCGGCCCGGTGGTACTCCTCGTCGAACAGCAGCGCGTGCAACGGCGGAGCGTCCCGGCCGCCGTATTCGGCGGGCCAGGAGACCGCGGCGAGTCCGGCGTCGAAGAGCAGCCTCTCCCATTCCCGATGGGCGGCCGCGCCTTCCGGCGTGTCCACCCCCGGCATGCCGGAGAAGGAATGCGCGGACAGGAAATCCCGGACCTCGTGCTGGAAGGCGATATCCGCGGGGGCCGGATCCAGATTCATCGCGACGCCTTCTTCATGGCGTTCGCGTCCATTCCGGCCAGGGAATCCTCGCTGGTCTCGGCGTTGTGCGCGTGCGCGACGTGGTGCAGGCCGAACACCGAATCCATTCCGGCGCGCATCCCCATCTGGTCCTCGCAGAGGTTCACCGCGCGTTTCGCGAGCGCCAGGCCGAACGGCGGCATCTCCGCTATCCGCCCGGCCAGCGCGAACGTCTCCGCCTCCAGCGACTCCCGCGGGACCACCCGATTCACCATGCCGGCCTCGTAGGCGCGGCGGGCCCCGAACCGATCGCCGGTGAAGAGCATCTCCCGGGCGAACCGAGGGCCGACCGCCCACGGATGGGCGAAGTATTCGACGCCGGGAATGCCCATCCGCAGCACCGGATCGGCGAAGAACGCGTCCTCGGCCGCCACGATCAGGTCGCAGACCCAGGCCAGCATGAGACCGCCGGCCACGCAGGCGCCCTGGACCATCGCGATCGACGGCTTCGGGATCTCCCGCCACCGCCGGCACATCCCGAGATAGACCTCCAGCTCCCGGGCCATCCGGCGATCGGCGCCCACCTTGTCGGTGTGGTCCCACCAGGTCACCGCCTGCCGGGGGAAGGGAGCGTCGGCGTCGCGCTCCGGCGTGCCGATGTCGTGCCCGGCCGAGAAGTGGTCGCCGGCGCCGGCCAGGACGATCACCGCCACCCCGGGATCGTCGACCGCGGTGGTGAACGCGTCGTCCAGCGCGTACGTCATCGCCGAGTTCTGCGCGTTCCGGTACCGCGGCCGGTTCATCGTGATCAGCGCGGCCCGGTCCCGGCGCTCGTAGAGAACCGTCATGCGTCCCTCCGCAGCTGGAATTTGAGGACCTTGCCGGAGGCGTTGTGCGGCAGCTCGCCGACGAACACGACAGAGCGCGGCGCCTTGTAGCCGGCGAGCCGCCCGCGGCAGAACCCGATCACCTCGGACTCGGACAGGTCGTGCCCGGGCCGGACCACGGCGAACGCCCGGCCGACCTCGCCGAGCCGTTCATCGGGCACGCCGACAACCGCGACCTCGGCGATCCCGGGTATCGCGGCGAGGGCGCGTTCCACCTCGGCGGGGTACACGTTGAAGCCGCCGGTGATGTACATGTCCTTGAGCCGGTCGGTGATGGTGAGATAGCCGCGTCGGTCGAGCCGGCCCGCGTCGCCGGTGTGCAGCCAGCCGCCGGCGTCGATCGCCTCGGCAGTGGCCTCCGGGTCGTCCAGGTAACCGATCATCACGTTCGGCCCGCGCAGCAGGATCTCGCCGTCGGTGTCGCTGATCCGGACCTCCATCCCGGCCGCGGCGCGCCCGCTGGTGGTGGCGACGGTCTCGTCGTCGTCGCCGGGGCGGCACATCGTCGCGACGACGGCCTCGGTCAGCCCGTACGCCGTCAGCACCGCGTCGAATCCGAGCTCGCCGCGGATCCGCCCGACCAGCGCCGGTGGCACCGTCGCGGCGCCGGTGACCGCGAGCCGCAGCGACGACAGGTCGTGCTTCTCCCGATCCGGGTGGTCGAGCAGGCCGATGTAGAGGGTCGGCGCTCCGGGGACCACGCTGATCCGCTCGGCGGCGATCAGCTCCAGAGCCCGCCCCACGTCGAAGACCGGCTGCGGGACGATCGTCGCACCGGTGAGCAGGCAGGCGAGGATGCCCGCCTTCCAGCCGAAGCTGTGGAAGAACGGGTTGACGATGAGGTAGTTGTCGTCGCTGGTGAGGCCCGCGATCCCGGCCCAGGCCGCGGCCACGCCCAGTGCCTGGCGATGGGCGCTCATCGCCCCTTTGCTGCGGCCGGTCGTGCCCGAGGTGAACAGGATGTCGCTCAGCGCATCCGCTCGTACCTCCGACGCACGTGTCTCGGCAAGCGCGAGCGGCACGCTCGCCGCACGCCGCAGGAAGGCCGGCCGATCCGGCAGCTCGATCACCACGGGAGGCAGGGCGGCGCCGGACGCGCGCAGTTCGGCGAGGCGGTCGACGCCCAGGAAAGGACCGGAGACGACCAGCGCCTTGGCGCGGCTGCGCTCCAGGATGTCGGCGGCCTCGAAGGCCGTGTAACGGGTGTTGAGCGGCACCAGCGTCGCGCCCGCGCAGCTCGCGCCGAGGGCTGCGAAGATCCACTCCGGCGTGTTCGGCGCCCAGATCGCCACTCGGTCGCCGTGATCGATCCCGGACGCGAGGAAGGCGCGGGCGGCCTGCATGACCTCGTCGCGAAGGTCCGCGAAGCTCCACCGTGACGCGCCGTCCACCAGCGCCGGGGCCGTCCCGAACTCGCCTGCCGCGCGGGCCACCGCCGCCGGGATGGTCTGTTCCATCCGGGCCTCCCGGGCTGTTTACCAAGCAAGTGCTTGGTCGGTACGGTGGACTCTACGCGCGCTCCCGGAGGTGACGCCAGTGGCGGATGACGAGGCGTTTCGTCGCGAGATCAGGGATTGGCTCACGGTCAACCTCACCGACGAGCTGCGCGGCGCCGGTGGGCCGGGCCGGGAGAACGAGGCGTTTCCGCAGCGCCTGGAGTTCACCAGGCGGCTCGCCGGGGCGGGCTGGACCACGCTGGCCTGGCCGGTGGCTCACGGTGGGCGGGGCGCGTCGCTCGCGCGGCAGGTGATCTTCCATGAGGAGTACGCGCGAAGCGCCGCTCCGAGCCGCGTCGACCACATCGGCACGACGATGGTGGGCCCGACACTCATGGATCTCGGCACGCCCGCGCAGCAGCAGCGGTTCCTGCCGCCGTTGCGGAGCGCCGCCGAACTGTGGTGCCAGGGCTACTCGGAGCCCGGCGCCGGATCCGACCTGGCCGGCGTCACCACCCGCGCCCGCCTCGACGGCGACGAGTGGGTGATCACCGGGCAGAAGGTGTGGACGTCGCTTGCGCACGTGGCGGACTGGTGTTTCGTGCTGGCCCGGACGTCCCCCGGCCGGCACGACGGGCTCTCCTACCTGCTCGTGCCGATGCGGCAGCCCGGCGTCACGGTGCGGCCGATCCGGCAGCTCACCGGGGACAGCGAGTTCAACGAGGTGTTCTTCGACGACGCCCGCACCGATGGTGATCTCGTCGTCGGCGCGCCCGGCGAGGGGTGGAAGGTGGCGATGGCGACCCTCGCCTACGAGCGCGGGGCGGCCACGGTCGGGCAGCAGATCGGGTTCCAGCGCGATCTCGACGATCTGGTGGCGCTGGCCCGGTCGACCGGCGCCGCCGCTGATCCTCTTCTGCGCCTGCGACTGGCCCGTGCGTCCGCCGACCTGACCGTGCTGCGATCGCACACGTTGCGGACACTCGCCATGGAGAAGCCGCCGCCGGCCAACCCGTCGGTGGTGAAACTGCTCTGGACCCGGTGGCGGCAGAGCCTCGGCGAACTGGCGATGGACGTCCTGGCCTTCGGTGGCGGCGCGTCCGCCGAGGATGTCGAGCGCTGGCAGCGGCTGTTCCTGTTCAGCCGGGCCGACACCATCTACGGCGGGTCGAACGAGATCCAGCGCGGCATCGTGGCCGAGCGTGTGCTGGGGCTGCCGCGCGGGGATCGGCGGTGAAGCCTCCGGCCGGTCGTTCCCTGCTGGCCGGCAAGGTCGTCGTCGTGACGGCGGCGGCCGGCGCGGGCATCGGTTCGGCCGTCGTGACACGGTGTCTGGACGAGGGCGCGTCCGTGGTGCTGGGGGACAGCCACAAGCGCCGGTTGGGCGAATCCCTCGACCGGTTCGCCGAGATCTATCCGGGCCGGGTGGCGGCAACGCTCTGCGACGTCACCGCCGAAGAAACCGTCCAAGATCTGTTCGCCGCCGCCGTGCGCCGTTTCGGGCGGATCGATGTGCTGGTCAACAACGCCGGACTGGGCGGCGACCAGACCGTCACCGCGATGACCGACGACGAGTGGAGCCGGGTCCTCGACGTGACCCTGACCGGCACCTTCCGCTGCACCCGGGCGGCCCTGCGGCAGATGGCAGCCCAGGGTGGCGGCGGCGCGATCGTGAACAACGCGTCGGTGCTCGGCTGGCGGGCCCAGGCCGGCCAGGCCCACTACGCGGCGGCGAAGGCGGGTGTCATGGCGTTCACCAGGTGCACCGCCCTGGAGGCGGCCTCCCTCGGCGTACGGGTGAACGCCGTCGCGCCGAGCCTGGCCGCCCACCCTTTCCTGGACCGGGTGATCGGCGCTGACGAGCTCGCCAGGCTGGCCGGTCGGGAGGCGTTCGGCAGGGCCGCCGAGCCGTGGGAGGTGGCGACCGTGGTGGCGTTCCTGGCCAGCGACTACGCGTCCTATCTGACCGGCGAGGTCATCTCGGTGAGCAGTCAGCGGGCTTAGGGTTCCGCTGGAGGTTACTTCAGCGTAAGTTGTAACGCGTTCTACTTCCTGGGAGGACGCGATGATGCGGCGGATCACCGGTGCCACACTCTTCGGAATCGGCGTGCTCTGCCTGCTCCTGGCCGGCGCGCTGGTCTGGATCATCGTCCCGTCGCAGCGGAAGGTCCCGCTCGACCTGGTCCCACCGGACGTCGTGGTGGCCACCGACAATGCCACGTTCGTGCAGGTGAAGACGGCGCCGGGTGGTGCGGCACAGGCGACCGTCGAGCAGGGTCCGCTGCAGTCCCGGACCGGCATCACCCCCGACTTCCAGGCTGCCGCCGACCTCACCGGCGACCTGGCGGACAACACCCTGATCTGGAATGTGTTCCATGCGACCGATCGAGGCGACACCGGTGAGCCGATCAACCGGTCGGAGAGCCGGATCGCACTCGACCGCGAGTCCGGCGCGGCCGTCGACTGGGAAGGGCAGTGCCACAGCGAGACGATGGGTCAGGCGTGTGTGGCCGGCGACGTCGACTTCGAGGGGCAGCTCTACCTCTTCCCGTTCGGCACCGAGAAGACGACGTACCGGTATTGGGACTCGGCGCTGCACGCGGCGCTGCCGATCGAGTACAAGGCCGAGGAGAACTTCAACGACCTGCCGACGTACCGGTTCGAGCAGCAGATCCCGAAGCAGCAGATCGAGATGAACGAGGAGTCGCTCGGCGCGCTCCTCGGATTCCTCGCACCGGGCGCGACCAGCGGGACGGTGAACTACGAGGCAGGTCGCACGCTCTGGGTGGAGCCGGAGACCGGTGCGATCGTCGGCTACCGCGAACACCAGCGCCGTGAGTTGGTCCCCGACACCGGTGCACCGGTCGTCATCTTCGACGCCGACCTGCAGTACGACGAGGCGACCCTGAAGGCCGTGCACGACCAGGCAGCCGACGGGCGCGCCCTGCTGATCCTGCTCGGCGTGTGGGTGCCGATCCTGCTCGTCATCGTCGGGATCGCCCTGATGATCGGCGGTTACTTCATCCTCCGCGGCGCGCGGCGGCCGGAGCAGAGGACGCCCGCTCACGCGGCGTCCCCCGACCCGGCCCCGGTCCCTTGAGCCCGGTCCCTTGGGAGAGAGTCAGCGGATGCCGTAGAAGTCCGGCGGCGCCAGGGGATCCGTGTTCGACGCGACCTCGCTGGCGCTCGGGTTCACCGCCGCCACCACCGCGGTCACCCCGACCACCGCGAGCACGATCGCCGCGACCGTAGCCACCAGAAGGTTCACCAACATCCGACTCTCCTCACATGCGTTCGAGAATGCTCGCCGTGGACATGGCGCCGCCCGCGCACATGGTGATCAGCGCGGTGTGGCCGCCGGAACGCTCCAGTTCGTGCAGTGCCGTGGTGATCAGCCGGGCGCCGGTGCTGCCGACCGGGTGGCCCAGTGCGATCGCGCCGCCGTTGACGTTGACCCGGTCCAGGGGCGCGTGGTGCGCCGCGAGCCAGGAGAGAACGACACTGGCGAACGCCTCGTTCACCTCGTACAGATCAATGTCATCGATCTTCATGCCGGCCCGGGTCAGGACCCGCTCGGTGGCGGCGACCGGCCCGTCCAGGTGGTAATAGGGCTCCGCGCCGACCAGGCACTGCGCCACGATCCGCGCCCGCGGCCGGATGCCCAGCTCGCGAGCCCGATCGGCGTCCATGAGCAGCACCGCCGCCGCGCCGTCGGAGATCTGCGAGCTGGTGCCCGCCGTGTGCCGGCCGTCCGGGAGCACCGGCTTGAGTCCGGACAACCCTTCCAGGGTCGTCTCGCGCAGCCCCTGGTCACGCGTGACGTCACCGACCGGGATCACCTCGCGGTCGAACCGGCCCTCGGCCCACGCCCGCGCCGCGTTCGCCTGCGACCGCACCCCGAACCGGTCCAGATCCTCCCTGGTCAGAGCGCGCCGATCGGCGATCCGCTCGGCCGCGACGTACTGATTCGGCAGGTCGATGTCCCAGGACTCGGGCCGGGGGAGGCCCGCGTCGCCGAGGTTGGCGCGCAGCGGCACCCGGCTCATCGACTCGACGCCGCAGGCCATGCCCGTCGCGATCGCGCCGGCCGCGATCAGGCCCGCGATCAGGTGGGTGGCCTGCTGAGCCGAGCCGCACTGGGCGTCGATCGTGGTGCAGCCCGTCTCGTGCGGGAGGCCGGCGTGCAGCCAGGCCGTGCGGGTGATGTTGTTCGACTGCTCGCCGCCCTGGGTGACGCAGCCGCCGATGACCTGCTCGGGAACCACGTCGCGGACCAGCGCCCTCTGCACCGTCCCCAGCAGGGAAGCGGCGTGAATCCCGGACAGCCACCCGTTCCGCCGGCCGATCGGAGTGCGAACGGCATCGACGATCACCGGTGTCCCCACGGCGACTCCCAAGCTAGAACCTGTTCCCGCGACGAACCTACCATCCGGTAGGTCGCTCGTGTTTGAATCGGTAGAACCTGTTTCCGTAGGGAGGCGTCGTGGCCGAGCCCCGAACCCGCATCGACTTCACCGATCCGGACATCTACGTCCACGGGATCCCGCAGGCGGAGTTCGCCGAGGCGCGCGCCCACACGCCGGTCTGCTGGGTGCCGCAGGACCGGGGCAGCGCCGGATTCGACGACGACGGCTACTGGGCGGTCACCAAGCATGCCGACGTGATGACCGTGTCACGGGACAGTGATACGTACTCCAGCTGGGAGAACACCGCGATCGTGCGCTTCGGCGCCGACATGACCCGCGACCGGCTGGAGATGCAGCGGTACATCCTGCTCAACATGGATCCGCCGCAGCACACCCAGCACCGGGCGATCGTCTCCCGCGGATTCACGCCGCGCGCGATAAACAGCCTGCGCGACGCGTTGCAGGAACGCGCGTCGCGGATCGTGTCCACCGCCGGCGACGCCGGCGACTTCGTCAACGAGATCGCCTGCGAGCTGCCCCTGCAGGCGATCGCCGAGCTGCTCGGCGTGCCGCAGGAGGACCGGCACGACGTCTTCAACTGGTCCAACGCGATGATCGGGCAGGACGACCCGGAGTTCAGCGACGGCAGCGACCCCATCGAACCGGCGACGTCCCTGCTCGGCTACGCCATGATGATGGCCGAGGACCGGCAGACCTGTCCCCGCGACGACATCGTGACCACCCTGGTGAACGCGGAGATCGACGGCTCGCACCTCTCCACCGACGAGTTCGGCTTCTTCGTCCTGATGCTCGCCGTCGCCGGCAACGAGACCACGCGGAACGCCATCTCGCACGGGATGCTGGCCTTCCTCGAACATCCGGAGCAGTGGGAGCTCTATCAGCAGACCCGGCCGCGGACAGCCGTCGACGAGGTGGTCCGCTGGGGCAGCCCGATCAACTCCTTCCAGCGGACCGCGAAGAAGGACACCGTGCTGGGCGGGCAGCCGATCCAGGCCGGTCAGCGCGTGGCGATGTTCTACGGTTCGGCCAACTACGACGCGGACGTCTTCACCGACCCGTTCGACTTCGACATCACCCGCAGCCCCAACCCGCACCTCGGTTTCGGGGGCAGCGGCGCCCACTTCTGCCTCGGCGCCAACCTGGCCCGCCTGGAGATCGACCTCATCTTCAACGCGATCGCCGACCGGATGCCGGAGATCGCGCTGGCCGGCCCGCCGTCCCGGCTCCGCTCCGGCTGGATCAACGGCATCAAGCACCTGCCGGTCCGCTACCACGGGTAGCGTTACCGGGTGATCCGATTCGGCGTTCTCGGGCCGGTGATCGCCGAGGACGCCGCCGGTCGCCCGGTGCCGCTCAAGGGCCCGATGCACCGTGCCGTCCTGGCGCGACTCGTGGTGGCGCGGCGCCGGGTCGTACCCGTGCACGATCTCGTCGATGACCTCTGGGTCTCGCCTCCGGACGGCGCGATCGCGGCGGTGCGCACCTTCGTGGCGGCGCTGCGCCGGGCCATCGAGCCTGAGCGCCCCGCGCGGGCGCCGGCTACGTTGCTGGTCACTCAAGCCTCGGGGTACGCCCTGAGCGCCGCTCCGGGCCAGGTCGACGCATGGCGATTCGAGCAGGCGGTGACCGAGGCGAGCACCGCGGATCCCGAGGCGGCGCTCCGGTTGCTCTCCGCCGCGCTGTCCTGGTGGCGCGGCCCGGCCTACGCCGACTTCCCGGACGCCGCCTGGCCCCGGGCCGACCGTTCCCGCCTGTCCGAACTCCGCCTGCAAGCCGTCGAACGCCTGGCCGCCGCCCGCCTGAGCCTGAACCGCCCCGCCGAAGCCCTCCCCGACCTCGACGAACACGTCACCGCCCACCCGTGGCGCGAGGAGGGCTGGCGTCTGCTGGCCCTGGCCCTCTACCGAACCGGCCGCCAGGGCGACGCCCTGGCCGTCCTCCGCCGGGCCCGCGCCCTCCTGGCCGGCCGGCTGGGCCTGGAGCCGAGCCCCGCCCTGCGAACCCTCGAGACCGACATCCTCCGCCAGGAACCCCACCTCTCCCTCCCGGCGCCGCCTCCCTCGTCTCCGCCCGTGCCTGCGCCCACGTCCCTGCCCTCGCCCCTGCCTCCCGGTTTGCCCTGGTCCTCGCCGCCGGGCCTGCCCTCGCCGTCGCTCCTGCCGCCTTCCCAGCCCGCGTCTCCCACGCCCTCACCTCCAACGCCGGATATTTCGGGAATGTCCACCCCGGCCCGCGCGGTGACCGGCCGGGGTGGCCGGGCTGATGGCGGCGCCGATGAGAGGGCTGATCCGGCGGGGGAGGTCTGGGCTCGGGCCTCGTCGGCTTATGACGAGGTGGTGAAGGGTGGTGCGCGCGTACGGCTGGAGTCCGCCGTCGGGTTGTTGCGGAACCTCGCGGTCACCGGGCCCGGCGGGCTCGAAGTGGCTCGGGAGCAGCGGGCCGCGGCGGTGGCGGCCGCCGAGCAGCTGGGTGACCCGGAACTGACGGCTCGGGTGATCGGGGCCTATGACGTCCCGGCGATCTGGACGCGTTCCGACGACCCGGTTCAGGCCGCCGGCATCGTGGCAGCGGCTGAGCGGGCGCTGGCCATGCTGGCGCCCGCCCGCGGGCACGGGCAGGAACCCGCGCGGGCACGGCTGCTGGCGACCATCGCCGTCGAGTCCCGGGGAGACCGCGGGGCGCGGGTCCGGGAGTGTGCGGCGTGGGCCGAGGCGATCGCCCGGGAACTGGACGATCCGGGGCTGCTGGCGTTCGCGCTGAACGGGGTGTTCATGCAGAGCTGCCATCGCACGGGCGGTTCCGCGTACCGGGATGAGATCGGCGCCGAACTGGTGGCTCTGGCGCGTCGGCACGGCATGGCCACCACCGAGGTGCTCGGTCATCTGATCCGGTTGCAGGCCGCGTGCGCGGTGGCGGCCTTCGACGACGCGGACCGGCACGCCGCTGCCGCCGACCAGCTGTCCCGGCGTCATGAGCTGCCACTGGCCGGGGTGTTCACCCAGTGGTACGGGGCGTTGCGCGCCGACCTGGCCGAGAAGGACGACCTCGCCGAGCAGAAGTATCGCGCCGCGGCGGCGACAGTGGAGAACGCCGGGATGCCGGGTCTGCGGGACGGTCTGCTGCCGCTGGCTCTGCTCGGGATGCGGATGCGGCGAGGGCTTCCGCTGGTGGACGAGGGCGACTGGGGTCCCTATGAGCCGTGGGTGCGGCCGATCCTGGAGCCTGATGCGCGGCCTGCCCCGGAGCCGCCGGCCGATCTCCTCGCGGAAGCGCTGTGGTGCCTGACGGCGAAGGCGGCCATCGAGGCGGGGGACAGGGCGGCGATGGTACGAGCCGAGGAGGCCCTCACTCCGGCAGCGGCCGAGTGGGCCGGCGCCGCGAGTGGCCTGCTCGCCTTCGAACCGGTCGCCGATACGCTGGCCGCCCTCGGCGCCGCCCTCCGAGGCACATGACGTGAACCGGCCCGCCCTCCAGGAAGGACGGGGAGGGCGGGCCGGTCAGGGGCAACGTGCCGGATCAGCGCTTCCAGGTACGCGAGGCCGTCGTCCTGGAGTTGCCGACCTTGTCGAGGGCGCGGACCTTCACGGTGAGCTTCTTGCCGTACCGGCTGACCTTGATTTTGAAGGTGTAAGGCTTCTTGGCGTCCTTCGCGATCAGCTTGCCGTTGATGTAGAGCTCGACCCGGGCGATGCCGCTCGCGTCGCTTGCCGCCACCTTGACGGTCACCGTGCCCTTGACCTTCTTGCCGTTCTTCGGGGCGCTGGTGATCTTCACGGTGGGCGCCTTGTTGTCGGCGATCACCCGGCGGTTGTAGTAGCCGACGTTGCCGGCCTTGTCCCAGACGCGCCACTGCAGGTTGACGTTGCCGTTGAACTTGCCGCTGTTGTAGCGCAGCGAGTACGGCGCGGCGTTGTCCCGTCCCACGTACTTGCCGTTGGCGTAGAGCTGCGCGTGCGAGAGGCCGGATCCGCCGCTGTCCGAGACGCCGGTCGCAGTGACCGTGATCGCCCCGCGGAAACGCTTGTTCTGCGCCGGGCCGGCGCCGGCGATCCGTGGTGCGACGGCGTCCACACCGGTCACCGCACGGGCTGCGCGGATCTCGCCGTACTGGGTGAATCCGGTGATCTCGGTGGGTCGCGCGGTGCGGGTCAGCGCGTACGTCAGCGCCGCGTTGCTCGCCTTGGGCGTCCTCGATTTCTGCAGCGCGATGGTCCCGGCGACCAGCGGCGCCGAGGCGGAGGTGCCGCAGAAGTCGTCGCGGTAGTCGTCGGCGGTCGTGCCGGTGCCGAAGCCGGCGAGGTTGGCCGCGGTCGTGCACCAGGGGGCGGCCACGTCGACCCAGTCCGGCCCGTAGTTCGACCCGTAGATCTCGAACGTCTCCGGGTCGAAGGTGATGAAGTAGTCGCTGTTCCTGTCGGTGCCGCCGACCGCGATGACACCGGGGTAGGCCGCGGGATAGTGCCGCGTGCTGACCGCCTCGTTACCGGCCGACGCGACCACGATCGCGCCCTTGCGCTGCGCGTACGCCACGGCGTCACGCAGGGCCTTGACGTCCCCGGTGCCACCGAGCGAGGCGTTGATGATCTTCGCGCCCTTGTCGGCGGCCCAGATGATGCCCGATGCCACCACGCTCTGCGTGCCGGAGCCGTTCGCGCCCAGCACCTTCACCGGCAGGATCCTGCAGGACCAGCAGACGCCGGCCATGCCCTTGGCGTTGTTCCCGCGTGCCGCGATGAGCGACGCCACCGCGGTGCCGTGACCGTGGTCGTCGGTGGCGGTGGCGTCGGAGTTGACGAAGTCGCGGCCGGGCAGGAGCCGGCCGGCGATGTCGTCGAACCAGGTGACGCCGGTGTCCACGACGGCGACCGTGATGCCCGAGCCGGTCGTGGAACTCCACGCGGCAGGCACGGTGATCTGCGGAAGCTCGGTCTGGTAGGACCACTCCGGATCGTTGGGGGTGACCGCGTCGGCGGTGACGAAGGCGTCCTCTTCGACGTACGCGACACCGGGTTTCGCCCGCAACTCCGCCGCGGCCTTCGCCGCTTCGGCACGAGGCACCGCCACGGTACGCACACCGATCCGATCGAGCGAGGCATTGCCCTTCGACGCGAACCCGAGGTCACCGGTCGCGGTGACGCCGCCGGCGAGCCCGACGACGAGGTTCACCGTCGATCCGCCGGGTGCCTCGATGCCGTGCCGGGCGACCCCCGCCGCCGCCCGGGCCGCGTTCTTGTCCGCTGCCACCGCCCGCTTGCGGGAGGCGACGTCGTGGCCGTCGTCAGCGGCCTGTGCGGCCGGCGCCGCGATCCCGGTGGCGACCAGGGCCGCTGGTAGCACCAGCCCGGCCGCGAGCCGACGTGTCAACGTGCCCAATCTGAACCTCCGGACCGAAAGAGATCACTAATCTCGAATATTTCGATCCTATGGAGAGCGCCGTACGAAATGGACGGTGCGAACGGCCGCCTGCCCCTGCCGGAACGGTCCCTTGACAGAGGCAGACGGCGTTTGCTTATTTCTATTATTACAGCGTGACCCGGGTGCCCCCGATGGTGACGACCAGGGTGCCGTCGGTGGCGTAGGACCAGGCGAGCGCCCCCGAGTACGCCGAGCACCGGGACCCGTTCGACCCCGACCAGAACTGGTTCGAGGTGTCCGAGTTGCCGATGATCCGGTCGTTGGTCCCGCTGCCGCTGCGGCACGACGTGTTGTTGCGGAACACCGAGGTGCCGGCGTCGAAGTTGAAGTTGCGCTGGGCGTTGTCGATGCTCAGGTTGTTCGAGATCGTCATGGATCCCGGATTGCTGTTGTAGGTGAATCCGTGCTTCCCGTTCTTGTACGCGATGCTGCGCCGCACCACGTGGTTGACCGCGATGTCCTCGCCGCCCAGCTTGTAACCGTTCCGGTCACCGTTGCCGGCCTGCGAACCGTCGGTCAGCGTGCCGTTGTTGTAGGCGAGCGAGTCCTCGATCGTGACCACGCCGATCGGGCCGGTGTCCGTCTTCGTGTAGAGGTCCCAGCCGTCGTCGATGTTGTTGTGCGACACCGCGTACCGGAACACGTTGCCGCCGCCGACCGTCAGCTTCGCGGCGAAACCGTCGGCGTCCTCGCCGTCCGAGTCGGCGTTGTCGTGCGATTCGGCGCTGAGGATCAGGTTGTTCGCCGGCCACTGGCTGCTCGGGGTGTCGGACGCGATGCGGGACAGCTGGAGCCCGGTGTCCCTGTTGAATCGGGTGACGGTGCGTTCCAGGACGTTGTTGCTGCCGCCCACGAAGATCCCGTTGTCACCGGCCCGCTCGACGGTGACGCCGGCGATCCGCCAGTAGTTGCCGTTCACCGCCAGTCCGCGGTTCGCCGGGTCCTCGGCCTGTGCCGCGAAGTTCAGCACCGGCTTCTCCCCGGGGTACGCGGAGATGGTCTTGAGCGAGCCCGGCGAGCCGTTGTTCCCGGCCGGGATCGCGACAGTGGACGCGTAGGAGTAGGTCCCGCCCCGCAGGTAGATCGTCCCGCCCGCTGCGATCCGGGTGATCGCCGAGGTCAGCGTGGTCGGAGCGGCCACCGTCCCGGCCGCGCCGTCGGTGCCGTTCGGCGCCACGTAGAGCGCGCTGGAAGACGGCGGAGGCGACGAGGAAGCCGACGGTGACGGCGAAGTGGACGTCGACGGCGAGGTGGACGGTGACGGAGACGTCGTGGGAGACGACGTGGGAGTCGTCCCGCCCGCATCGTCCACGATCACGTCGTCGAACCGGCCGGCGGCGTGCTCGGTCAGCAGCCCGATCCGGCCGGCCGCGATGGTGCTGTCCGAGACCGATCCGACGGCGGCGCCGTTGACCGTGCCGCTGATCGTGGTGCCGCTGACGTTCAGGCGCAGCGTGTAGAACGTGCTGGTCGAGATGGTCTGCGACAGCGAGCCCAGGACCGTCACGGCACTGCCGTTCATCGTCTCCAGCCGGACCTGATTCGCGCCGGTCAGCGAGAGCCGGTACATCCTGGTCGACCCGGCGGCCCGGGCCGTGAGCGCCACCACGCCGGCGCTCGACGCGAACGAGGTGGCCTTCACCCGTGCCTGCACCGCGTAGTTCGTCCAGCTGGTGGCGCCGGCGAACTGCCGGGCCCGCTCGCTGCCGGAGTCGCTCTGCTGGAACACCTGCGAGCCGTCGCTGACCACCGACCAGGTGCCGCCCGACTTCGACCATCCGGACGTGCTGCCGGACTCGAAGTCGGCGCTGAACAGGGTCGCCGCTTCAGCAGTGCCGACCGCGGTGATCAATCCGGCGGTGAGCATGGAAGCGAGACCGCCGGCCCAGAGGAGCCGTCGGGTAGGCGTCATCATTTCTCCTGACCGTGAATGGACACCGCCGGTCAGCAGCGTGAAAAGGGGAAGCCGCAAGTGGGGGAATGTTCCCGGCGGTGAAAGGGGACGTCAGGAATCTCTCACCGCCGATATGTGAGCGTCAATGAATTCGATTTGCAGGTTTGTTGCAGAAGGCTCATTGCTCAGGCGTGCGCGGCCAGGAACAGATCGAGACAACGCTCGGCGTTGGCCGTGATCGTCAGCGCCGGATTCGCGAGAGCGGCCGAGCCCGGCAGCAGCGCGCCGTCCACGCAGTACAGGTTCTCGTACCCGCTGACCTTGCCGCTGAAATCGGTCGCCTTGCCCATGACCAGGCCGCCGAGCGGATGGTAGGTGTTGCGCGACCCCAGGCCCATGCCGGTGTTCCGGTCATAGGACGGCAGGCCGGTGAGCAGGCTGCCCTTGCTGCCCTCGGTCGCCCACCAGAGCCGGGTCGCCAGGTCGCGGCCGGCCTTGTCGGCGGACGTCTCCATCTCGGCGTACGGCCAGTAGACCTTGCCGGCGCCGGTCGCCGCGTCGTAGCGGATCTCGCCGCGCTCGCTCGCGATGCTGGTGATCAGGTGCGCGGTCGTGTTCGGCAGCCAGGACGGGATCGGCGCTGCCTCCCATGCCATAGCGGCCCGGGCGTAGGGGTTCGAGTCATCATAGAAGCGGACATTTCCCGGCCCGCCCTGCGCGCTCCCCACCGTTTTGCGCAGGTTGAGGCGCGCCACCAGGAAATCGCCGTTGTTACCCCAGCCCTTTCCCACCTCGGTGCTGGTCAGCCGCGGTAATCCGCCGCGTGCCCGGGAGGTGAGCAGCAGCGAGGTGGTGTTCAGGGAGCCGGCGGCCAGGAAGAGGTAGTCGCAGGGGAACGTCCTGGTCGCCAGCACCGCGCCGGTCTCGTCGATCTGCCGGGCGGTCACCTCGAAGCGGGATGATCCGGAGACCTCTTCGAGGAGAGTCACCTCGTGCAGCGGCAGGACCGTCACGTTGCCGGTCGCCTCGGCCCACTTCAGGTAGTTCTTGTCGACGCTGTTCTTCGCGCCCGAGTTGCTGCCGAACGGACCTTCGCCGATGGTGTGGCACTTGACCGCCGTTCCGGCCAGTTCGGCGCGGATGACGTCCCAGTTCACGCCGAACGGCACCGGGACCGCGGGGCGATTGAATTCGGACAGGTACTGCAGCCAGCTCCTTGCTCCGACGTACGCGGGATGGTTCTGCACGTCAGCGGGGATGACGGCGGCGCCCAGACTCTGGCGGGCACGCGGCCAATAGATCGAGTCGAACTCCGGGTAGGAGAGCTGCGCGGGGTAGACGCGTTCCCAGTCGGCGCGGCGCGGCTGCGGTAGGAACATGCCGATGACCAGGGAACCTCCGCCCACGCCGGCCCCGCACATCACCTGGATGCCGTCGCCCGCGTGCTTCTGGATCAGGCCGGCCCGCTTCTCGATGACCTTGCTGGTGTCCAGGCCGAGCGGAGGCCGGTCGCCGAACCACGCGCAGCGCCAGTCCGGGTTGCCGATCGTGCAGAACGTCGTTCCGGAACCGTCGGTGGTCCACCGCCTGCCGCGTTCAAGAACGGTCACGGTCATTCCGGCTTGGGCTAGGCGGTACGCCGCGACCGCGCCGCTGAAACCACTACCGATGATCACCGCGCTCTTCCCCTGGAGCGCCGGGAGGGCGGGCAGTGTCCCGGCGGCGGCGAGCGCGCCGATCCGCAGCACCGCGCGTCGACTGATCATCATGGCTGCCTCCCGACGACCCACATGGAGA
The DNA here is from genome assembly GCF_004001265.1 of Actinoplanes sp. OR16. Taxonomy (GTDB): domain Bacteria; phylum Actinomycetota; class Actinomycetes; order Mycobacteriales; family Micromonosporaceae; genus Actinoplanes. The sequence continues at coordinate 4,501,960 of NZ_AP019371.1, forward strand.
AGAACTGGGAACCGCCCCCGTACGCGTGGCCGAGCGCTGTCGAGGCGTCGTGCACCTGGTGGTCGCCGGCCCGGCCCATCACCTGCATGGCGGACTCGGCGAAGCGCAGCAGACCGGACGCGCCGATCGGGTTGGAGCAGAGCACGCCACCGGACGGGTTGACCGGCAGCCGGCCGCCGATCCTGGTCTCGCCGGACTCGGTCAGCTTCCAGCCCTGCCCCGGGCCGACGAAACCGAGGTTCTCCAGCCACATCGGCTCGAACCAGGAGAACGGCACGTAGATCTCGGCGACGTCGATCTCGTCGAGCGGATCGGTGATGCCCGCCGCGGCCCACAGCGCGGTCGCTGCTTCGGCGCCCGCCCGGGGATTCACGTGATCCTTGCCGGAGTAGAAGGTCGGTTCGGTGCGCATGGCGGTCGCCTTGATCCAGGCGACTTGCCGGGGGCTTTCCTCGGCGGCTTCCTGATCACCGATGATGATGGCGCAGGCGCCGTCCGATGACGGACACGTCTCGTCATAACGGATCGGATCCCAGAGCATCGGCGACTTCCGCACCGACTCCAGGGAGATCTCCGGCTGGCGCAGATGGGCGTACGGGTTGAGAGCACCGTTGCGGCGATCCTTCACGGCGACGATGGCGCCGACGTGGTCCGGGGCGTCGAACCGCCGGATATACGACCTTATATGGGGAGCAAAGTAGCCGCCGGCGCCCGCGCCGATCGGGGCCGTGAACGGGGGCTGGATCGACAGCGCCCACATGGCGTTCGACTCCGACTGCTTCTCGAACGCGACGGCGAGGACTCTCCCGTGGACCCCGGCCCGGATCAGGCTCGTCGCGACGATCGCCGTGGCGCCGCCCACCGACCCGGCCGTGTGCACCCTGAGCAGCGGTTTCCCGGCAGCGCCGATGGCGTCGGCGAGGAACAGCTCGGGCATCATGACGCCCTCGAACAGGTCCGGCGCCTTACCGAGCACGACGGCGTCGATCTGATCCCAGGTAGTGCCGGAATCGGTCAGCGCCCGATCGATCGCCTCCCGGCAGAGCCCGGCCATCGAGACGTCGGTCCGCCGGGTGCGGTGATGGGTCTGCCCGGTTCCGAGGACCGCGGCCCGTCTCACGACGCGTCTCCTCTCAGGGTGCAGACGAGGTTCTGCTGCAGCGCGGGACCGCTGGTGGCATGGGCGGCGGCCCGGTTCGCCCGGCCCGACATGATCTCTTCGGCGGCCGCGCCGATCCTGGACAGGCCGGCCGAGAACATCGCGTCACCACTGACCGGAGACATCCGGATATCCGGTGGCAGATCGAGCGCTGCCCTCAGCAGCAACTCCTGGTGCGTGAACGGCGCGTGCAGCGCCACGACGTCCACCTCCCGATCGAGGCCGGCGTCCTTCGCCGCGGCGGAGGCCGAAGGGACGGTGGTCAGATCCCGATCACCGAGGCCCTGCGGGTCGACCCGGTGGGCGATCCCGGTGATCCACGCGGGGCGGCTCCGGCTGCGGTGTGCCCGATCACCCGCGGCGAGCACGACTGCCGCCGCACCGTCCCTCACCCGGGCCACGTCGTGGGCGCGCAGCGGATCCGCGATGTACGGATGACCGAGCAACTCGTCGACATCAGCCCCGGACTCCCGGGCCGCCACCGACGCCATGTCCCGCTCACTGAACATCCCGGACTCCAGCGCGAGCCGTGCCTGCAACGCCGCCACGCTGATCGCATCCGGCCAGAGCGGCGCCACCGTGTACGGGTCGAGCTGCAGTGCGAGCACCCGATGCAGCTCACCGGCCGTCGACTTGCCGAACCCGTAGACCAGCGCCGTCTCCACCTCGCCCGACAAGATCTTGAGGTACGCCTCGTACAGGGCCCAGGCCGCATCCATCTCCACATGCGACTCGGCGATCGGCGGGACCGCCCCGATGGCGTCCACCGCGTTCACGAACGAGAACGCCCGCCCGGCCAGGTAGTCCGACGACCCCGAGCACCAGAAGCCGATCTCCCGGCGGGCCAGTCCGGCCTGCTCCAGCGCTTCCTCGAAGACCGGCACGAGCGTCTCCACCCCGCTCGTGGTGACCGACCGGTCCGAAGACGCGAACCCGATGACGGCGACCTCGCTCATAGGTGCTCCGCATATGTCTCGTAGTCGGCGTCCGCCTCACCGGTCGGCTCGAAGTGCGCGATGTTCTCCGGCGTGAACGACCACTGCGCCCGATCCCGCCAGACCGCCGCCACCCGCATCCCCATCCGCACGTCAGCGGCCCGCAAGCCGAGGACGAGATGCGGGATCGGGATGTCCGAGCCGTCCAGGAGCACCTGCGCCACCACGTACGGCGGATCCAGCCGCTGACCCGCGAACGGCACGTTCACCACGCAGAACGTCGTGACGGTCCCGCGATCGGCGACCTCGACGACCTCGCCGGGGGCGACACCGTCGGCCGGGCAGACCCGTGGCGGCACGTAGACCTTGCGGCAGGCCGGGCAACGCTGACCGACGAGCCGCCCCTGGGCGAGCGCCCGGAGATATCCGTCCTCCTCGTCGGAGGTGGTGTGGCGGTACCGCAGCCGGATCGGGGTGGTGACGATCTCCACCGGTTCACTCTCGGTGACCGCTTCGGCGTCTTCCTCACGCTCGCCCGGCTCGAAGCAGGCGATGTCGTTGATGTGTCCCACTCTCGCGTCGGCCCACTTCACGCGTACGCGCAAGCCTGTCCGAATCCGATCAGGAGAGCCGGTGTCCACCGCGTGCAGCAGGGCGGTGTCCGCGCCGTCCAGCCGGATCAGCGCCCAGGCGAACGGCCTGCTCAGCGGCTGGCCTTCGAGCGGGTGCGCCATCCAGGTCCAGCTGATCACCGTGCCGACCGGTGACACCTCGATGAGTTCCACGATCGGCTCGTGCGTGATCGGGTCGAATTCCTTCGGGGGTACGTGGACCCGCCCGTCCGACGACCGCGCCCCCAGGACGCGACCGTCCCGCAGACCGGCCATGAATCGTCCCAGCACCGGGCCGAGCGAACGGGTGTAATCGAAGGCGATCGTCATCGGCGCTTCCACGGCCTGAGTGAAACACGTTTCAGTATTTGGCGGCAAGCGTGACTAGAGCCGCTTCCGGTGTGGTGGAACGAGTTATAGAGTTCCGGGGCATGACAGGCATCGGGATGTGGACCATCGCCCGCGAGTCACCGTCGCTGCCGGCGATCGTGGAGCCTGCCGGGCGGACGCTGTCCCGCGGTGAGTCTGAGTCCGGCGGGCGGACGCTGCCCCACGGTGAGCCTGCCGGGCGGGCGCTGTCCTACGGCGAGCTGGCTGCCGAGGCGGACCGGATCGGCCGCGGTCTGCGGGACGCAGGGCTGGCCGCCGGCGACACCGTCGCGCTGCTGCTGCCGAACGGCGCCGACATCCTGGCGTGCTACTTCGGAGCAGTGCAGATCGGGCTGCACATCGTCCCGCTGAACTGGCATCTCACCGCGCCGGAGATCACCTACATCCTGCGCGACAGCGGTGCCCGCGCGTTCGTTGCGGATGCCCGCTTCGCCGGCGCGGCGATCGAGGCCGGCTCCTCCCTCCCGGCCTCCTCGCGCTTCGCGGTGGGCGACATCCCGGGCTTCCTGCCCTTCGCCACCCTGGGTGCCGGCGGATCAGGGCGACCCGAGCCGCGTACGTCGGGAGCTCTGATGGTCTACACATCCGGAACATCGGGGCGTCCGAAAGGGGTCAGACGTCCATTGCTCGGCCTCGATCCCGACGTCGTGCCCCCGGTGTCGAACTGGTTCTTCGGACTGTTCGGGCTGCGCCCCTTTGACGGGCATGTGCACCTGTGTTGCTCGCCGCTCTACCACACGGCCGTCATGAACTTCGCTGTCATATCGCTGCAAATGGGGCACAAGGTCGTGGTGATGGACCACTGGGATGCGGCGTCGTTCCTGGAGTTGGTCGAGCAGCATGAGGTCACGCACAGTCACATGGTTCCGACGCAGTTCCGCCGCCTGCTGGCCTTGCCGCCGCCGGTCCGCGACAAATCCGATATATCCACCATGCGTGCCATGATCCACGGGGCGGCACCGTGTCCGCAGCCGGTCAAGCAGGCGATGCTCGACTGGTGGGGTCCGGTGATCATCGAGTACTACGCGGCCTCCGAAGGTGGCGGCACCCTGATCACCGCCCCGGAGTGGCTGGCCCGCCCCGGCTCGGTCGGCCGGGCGTGGCCCGGCTCCCGGGTGCGGGTGCTCGACGACGACGGCAAGGACGCGCCGCCGCTGACACCGGGCCAGGTCTACCTGCAGATGGGCGACGCGACCTTCGAGTACCACGGCGACGCCGAGAAGACCCGCGCCTCGTGGCGGGACCGGATGTTCACTGTCGGCGACATCGGCTACCTGGACGACGACGGCTACCTCTACCTCTGCGACCGAGCGAGCGACGTCATCATCACCGGCGGCGTGAACGTCTACCCGGCCGAGATAGAGAACGAACTCTCCACCCACCCGGCGGTGGCCGACTCCGCAGTGTTCGGCATCCCCCACGACGAGTGGGGCGAGGAAATCAAGGCAGTGGTCCAGCCCGTCCCCGGCGTCGTTCCCAGCGACGTCCTGACAGCCGAACTACTGCAACACCTGACCTCCCGCCTGGCCGGATTCAAACTGCCCCGAACAATCGACTACACCGCCGAACTCCCGAGGGATCCCAACGGAAAACTCTACAAACGACACCTGAGAGACCCGTATTGGTCATCCCGCCCCCGACAGATCTGACCCGCCGCCCGCGGTCCCGTCCCCGCGAAGACGCCCGCAACCACGAGCGCGCCCCATAGCCGGCGGCCGTGTAGAACCGTCCAAGCCGCCATGTCAGCCGCGCGTCCGACCCCGAGCCGTAGCTCAGCGACGTTCGGGCGTGCGTTCGGTGTTGGGGCTACGGCTCGTCGGCAGGGCGGTGGTCGCTCGGGCTACGGCTCGTCGGCAGGACGGTGGCCGCTCGCGCTGCGGCTCGTCGCAGGGCGGTGGCCGCGTCCACAGCGCTGCCCCGGAACCGTCGGACTTACCTGGCCCGCGTGAGGACCGGGCGCTCGCCCTGCGAGGGGGGTGGTGCGGGCGCCGGGCCGTACAGCAGCTTCCGCTCGGCAACGGTCTCGGCCATGACGCTGTCGCCGGCTCTCGACGGCCGGCCCGGGCTGTGACCTCGCATGCTGAGAGGACCGCCCGGGCGACGAGTGGCATGACGGCGAGCGGCGTGCGGGCCGGACGACGACGCGCGCCGAGATCCGGCTGTGACTCATCGCTGTGGGTCGGGCTTCGGAACAGCGATGAGTCACAGCCGGGAGTGGACCGGCGCGCCGTGGCCGGCTGAACGCGACGGGCGTTCAGCGCGTCGCGGGGGCGTCGGGAGCGGATCGCCGGGCTGCGGGACGGCCTCGACGCGAGTGCCGTGAGCGGTAGCCATCTCGGATCGGGCGGCTACGGGAAGCGCAAGGGCGCACCGGGGCCTGCGCCCGCGTGCGCCGGGCGGAGGTGGCCGCAGGTGTGGTGCGCCACGGGACTGCGGTGGCTGTGGTGGGACGGGCGTCATCCCCGTACAAGGAAAAAGGGGTTGACCTGAACCCAAGGTGAGGTGGGAGGTTCTGACGCGGGGGTGGTCTGCCGTGAGCATGGAGATGGCGGCGTGGAACTCGATGTACCACGCGATGAACCAGCAGGATGACAAGCGACCGTTTTCGGTCGCCACGTTGAGGCGGATCGCGGGGTTCGCCAGGCCGCACCGGCGTGCGCTGGCCGGGTTCCTCTTAGTCAGCGTGGTGACGGCCGTGCTGGCCGTCGCCGTGCCGGTGCTGGCGGGGCGGGTGGTGGACGCGATCGTCGACGGCGAGGATGTCGATCTCGTGATCTGGCTGGCCGTGGCGATCGGGGTGATCGCGCTGCTGGAGTCCGGGCTGGGGCTGGTGCAGCGATGGTTTTCGGCCAACATCGGGGAGGGGCTGATCCTCGACCTGCGCACCGCGGTGTTCGACCATGTGCAGAAGATGCCGGTGGCGTTCTTCACGCGTACGCGCACGGGCGCCCTGGTGAGCCGCCTCAACAACGATGTGATCGGGGCGCAGCGGGCGTTCAGCGACACGCTGTCCGGCGTCGTCGGGAACCTGGTCGGGCTGATCCTGACGCTGATCGTGATGGTCGGGATCAGTTGGCAGATCACGCTATTGTCGCTGGCGCTGCTGCCGGTGTTCGTGCTGCCGGCTCGGCGGATGGGGCGTCGGCTCGCCAAACTGGAGCGTGAGGCGGCCGATCACAACGCGGCCATGAACACCCAGATGACCGAGCGTTTCTCGGCGCCCGGCGCGACGCTGGTGAAGCTGTACGGGCGGCCCGGCGCCGAGTCGGCGGAGTTCGCAGCGCGGGCCCGGCGGGTGAAAGAGATCGGCGTGAAGACCGCTATGGCCCAGTGGATCTTCCTCACCGCGCTGGTGTCGGTGTCCGGTGTGGCGGTCGCGCTGGTCTATGGGCTGGGCGGTTTCTACGCGCTGCAGGGCCGGCTCGAACCGGGCGCTGTGGTGGCCCTCGCGATCCTGCTGACCAGGCTGTACGCACCGCTCACCTCACTCGCCAGCGCTCGCGTGGAAGTGATGAGCGCGCTGGTCAGCTTCGAACGCGTCTTCGAGGTGCTCGACCTCAAGCCGCTGATCGAGGAGAAGCCTGACGCGCGACCGATTCCGGACGGTCCGGTGTCGGTGGAGTTCGATGCGGTGCGGTTCGCGTACCCGTCCGCCGACAAGGTGTCGCTCGCCTCCCTCGAAGAAGTGGCGACCTTGGACAGCCGTGGTGGCGTGGAAGTGCTGCACGAAGTCTCGTTCCGCGCCGAACCGGGACAGATGGTGGCCCTGGTCGGCTCGTCCGGCGCCGGCAAGTCGACGATGGCGTCGCTGCTGCCACGCCTCTACGACGCCGGCGCGGGCGCGGTTCGGCTCGCCGGCGTCGACGTCCGCGACGTGACGGCTTCGTCGCTGCGCCAGACCCTCGGCATGGTCACCCAGGACGGCCACCTGTTCCACGAATCGGTCCGGGCCAATCTGCTGCTGGCCCACCCGACGGCATCCGAGGACGAGTTGTGGGACGCGCTGCAGCGAGCCCGCATCGCTGATCTGATCCGGTCGCTGCCCGACGGCTTGGACACGGTCATCGGCGAACGCGGCTACCGTCTCTCCGGCGGCGAACGCCAGCGCCTCACGATCGCCCGCCTGCTGCTCGCCAAACCCCGCGTCGTGGTGCTCGACGAAGCCACCGCTCACCTCGACTCCACCTCCGAACTCGCCGTCCAGGAAGCCCTCGGCGAGGCACTCGACGGCCGCACCGCCGTGGTGATCGCCCACCGCCTGTCCACGGTCCGCGCCGCCGACCAGATCCTGGTCATCGAGGAGGGCCGGGTCGTCGAGCGCGGCACGCACACCCAGTTGCTGGCGGCCGGAGGGCGTTATCAGGAGCTGCATCGGACACAGTTCAGCGAGGCGTCGGTTTGATTCCTTTCCTCGTACGGGGATAGCCACCGTCCCACCTGATCAGCCGCAGTCCCGTGGCGCACCACACCTGCGGCCCGTTGTCGTGCAGAAGCGGGCGGTGGCGATGACCACCGCCCGCTCCCATTTCGCGATGCACGGAGGCGGGGCAGCGCCTTGCGTGGACGCGTGCCTGAATATCGAGGAACCTTCGGCACCGCCGCCGCACTCCATGTCCGGTGCGTCCGGCACCACCGGCTAGCGGCAAAGATCCGCTAACGGGCGAATTGCCTGGTGAGGCACTCAGCGATGAGGGAAAAGGTGAAAACCCTAGTCACCTGTTCGAACGACAATGGATTTCACGTCAATTTGGCCAGCCGGGACAGGGTCTCGTCGGCCTCGCTGACCAGGTCGGACATCACTGCGGCCACCGGGCGGACCGCGTTCATCCGGCCCACGATCTGGCCGACCGGCATCGGGACGACCGACGGGTCGCCGGACTGCATGAGGCGTTCGTGAGCGGGCGAGACCAGCAGGTTCTGCAGCGGCATCGGCAGGGGCGCGGGAGCGGCGGCGTCCTCCCAGGCGGAGGTCCAGCGGTTGCGGAGCAGGCGCGCGGGCTTGCCCGTGTAGATCCGGGTACGGACGGTGTCGCTCGACGACGCCTGCAGAAGTGCGTCCCGCAGGGCCGTCGTGGTCTGGTACTCGGCGGTTCCGAGCCAGACCGATCCCATCCACACGCCGCGGGCGCCGAGCGCGAGGGCCGCCGCGATCTGCCGGCCGCTGCCGATGCCACCGGCCGCGAGGACCGGTACGCCGGACCCGGCCGCGTCGACGACCTCCGGCACGAGCACCATGCTGGCGATCTCACCGGTGTGGCCGCCCGCCTCGTACCCCTGGGCGACCACGATGTCGACGCCGCCGGCGATGTGGCTGCGCGCGTGATCGGCCCGGCCGGCGAGCGCCGCGACGAGCAGGCCGTGCGCGTGGGCCTGCTCGATCACGTCGGGCGGGGGCGGGCCGAGCGCGTTCGCGATGAGGCGGGGCTGGTGGGTGAGGGCGACTTCGACATGGGCACGGGCGACCGAGTGCAGCCAGCCGAGAACGCCCGGGTTCGAGGAGCCGAGGGGTGGCACGCCGAGACGCACCAGGGTCCGCTCGACGAAGTCACGGTGCCCTTCGGGGATCAGTCTTCCGAGATCCGACGGGGTGCCCTCGGCCGGGACGCGGCCCGGCATGACGACGTCCACCCCGTACGGCCGGCCGTCCACCGCCGAGTCCAGCCAGGTGAGCACACGGTCGAGTTCGTCGGCTTCGTTGAAACGGACGCAGCCCAGCACGCCGAGCCCGCCGGCCCGGCTGATGGCCGCGACGACGTGCTCGGACGGGCTGAACCCGACGATCGGGACGTCGATGCCGAGCAGCTCACACAGGTCAGTCCGCACTGATCTTCCCCCGGGCGTATTCGTGGGCCCACCGGTAGTCGGCCTTGCCGCTGATCGTGCGGCGGATGCCGTCCACGAGCCAGACGTCACGCGGCACCTTGTATCCGGCGAGGCGTCGTCTGACGTGACCGTCCAGTTCGTCGAGATCCACCCGTATATCGGGGCGGGGTTGAACGAGAGCGACCACCCGCTGGCCGAGCAGATCGTCGGCGGCCCCGATGACGAGGGCGTCGAAGACGCCCGGATGCGCTTTCAGAGCACCCTCGACCTCCTCGGGGAACACCTTCTCGCCGCCGGTGTTCACGCACGTGTTGCCGCGGCCGAGGAGCGTGATCGTGCCGTCCTCCTCGAGCCGCGCGAAGTCGCCGGGGATCGCGTATCGCTTGCCGTCGACGTCGGTGAGCAGGGCTTTCGTCTTCTCCGGATCCTTGTAGTAGCCGAGTGGCACATGCCCGCCGCGGGCCAGCCTGCCGACCACCCCGACCGGTGCCGTCCGGCCGTACTCGTCGATCACGATGGTGTCCGGGCCCGGCATGACCCGGGGTCCGTCGACGGCACCGCCCTCCACGTCGGCGACGATGCCGAGGCCCGCGAAACCGGTCTCCGACGAGCCGATCGCGTCGGTGACCATGACGTTCGGCAGGGCGTCGAGGTACTGCCGTTTCACCGAGGGGGAGAAGAGCGCGGCACTCGACGAGATCGCCACCAGCGAGGAGCCGTCGTGTCGGCCGGACAGGTACGCCTCGATGATCGGCCGGGCCATCGCGTCGCCGATCAGCACGACCACGTTGACCTGGCGGCGTTCGATGGTCCGCCACACCTCCTCCGGGTCGAAGTGCGACTGCGGCAGCACCACGACGGTGTCACCGGAGAAGAGGGCGGCGAGCGCTGCCCACTGTGCGTTGCCGTGGATGAGCGGCGCCAGGCAGAGCCGGGTCATCGGCGGCATCTCGCGTTTGCTCTGCTCCCATTCGTCGGCGAGCGGCACACCGGACATGAAGTCGATGCCGCCGCCGAGGACCCGCCAGACGTCCTCGTGGCGCCAGATCACGCCTTTCGGATATCCGGTGGTCCCGCCGGTGTAGAGCAGGTAGATGTCGTCGCCGGACCGTTCGCCGAAGTCCCTGTCCGAGCTTTCGTGCGAGTAGTCCGTGATTCCCAGTTGGACCAGGACGCCGGGCGCCCTCACCTGAGCGACCTTGTCGGAGAAGACCGGGTCGTGGATCAACGCGGTCAGCTCCGCGTCATCGAAGAGATATTGCAACTCGTTCTCGACGTACCGGTAGTTGACGTTGACGACCACGGCGCGGAGTTTGTACACGGCGATCATGGCCACCACGGCCTCGATCGAGTTGCCCGCGTAAAGACCGACGTGGGCGCCCTTGCCCACTCCTCGATGGTGCAGGAAATGGGCCAGACGGTTGGCGGTCTCCTCCAGCTCCGCGTAGGTCAGCTCACGCTCGCCGCAGGCCACCGCGACACGGTCGGGAAAGGCGTCGACCGCGTGCTCGATCAGGTCCGCTATATTGGCCGCCATCATCAGAAAGTAGAACGTGTTACTGTTCCAAGCAAGCCCGGGAGGCCGAGATGGACGCCCTTGTCGAGCAGCGTGGACCGATACTGATCGTCACGATGAACCGGCCCGCGGTGCGCAACGCGCTCTCCGCCGAGATGATGGCCGTGATGCGCGACGCCTGGGACCGGGTGGACGGCGACGCCGAGATCAGAGTGGCGATCCTGACCGGTGCGGGTGGTTCCTTCTGTGCCGGCGCCGACCTCAAGGCGATGACGGAGTCGCATCCCAGCGAGGGGATGAACGGGCGAGACCTCTCCAGGATCGACGCCCTCCTCAAAGGCCGCCGTCTCACGAAACCCCTGATCGCCGCCGTCGAGGGCCCGGCCGTCGCCGGCGGCACCGAGATCCTGCAGGCGACCGACATCAGGGTGGCCGGGGAGGGCGCCCGGTTCGGCGTCTCGGAAGCGCGGTGGGGGCTGTTCCCGCTGGGCGGGTCGGCGGTGCGGCTGCCGCGCCAGATCCCGTACACCCTGGCTGTCGATCTTCTCGTGACCGGCCGGCACCTGACCGCTGCCGAAGCCCTCGCCGCCGGTCTCATCGGTCACGTGGTGCCGGACGGCGCCGCGCTGGACAGGGCACTGGAGGTCGCCGGCATGATCGCTGCGAACGGCCCGCTCGCCGTCCAGGCCATCCTGCGCACCATCCGGGAGACCGAGGGCATGCCGGAGAACGACGCGTTCGCCATCGAGTCCAAGATCGGCATGCAGGTCTTCACCAGCGACGACGCGAAGGAGGGTCCGCGGGCGTTCATCGAGAAGCGCAAGCCGGAATTCAAGGGAAGGTGAGGGCGGTATCCGGCATCGTGATCACGGCTCGGCCGGTGAGGGCGCCGGTGGCGAGCCGTTCGTAGGCGGTCGCCATCTCGTCGAAGCCGAACTCCTGCACCTCGTTGCGGATGAGTCCGGCGCGGGCGAGCGCGAGCACCTCCCGTACGTCGGTGATCGAAGAACCTTGGAAGGTGAAGACCTCGCCATCGCGGGGGAGCGCGCCGAACCATGGTTTGGCGAGCGTGCCGCCGGCTGAGCCGATCAGGCCGAACGCGCCGCCGGGCCGAACCGTGCGGAGGCCGGAAGTGATCGTGTCGCCGGAGCCGACGAAGTCGAGTACGACGTGGGCGCGCAGGCGCGGTATCGACTCCTCGGCCGCATGCGCGCCGACCGAGATCGCATAGTCGCGGCGGGCCTGGAGTGGATCGACGGCGATGACCGTGGCGGCGGTGAGCGCACGCAGGAACTGGACGGCGAACGCGCCCAGGCCGCCCGCGCCGATCACCACGACCGTGCCGCCGGGCGGGATGCGGGGCAGGGCGCGGCGGACCGCGTGGTACGCCGTCGCGCCGGCGTCGGTCAGCGGTCCGGCTGTCCGGGGGTCGAGATCGCCGAGGGGTAGGAGGTCACGGGGTGCAGGGGCGAGGACGTACGCGGCGAGACCGCCGTCGCGCCCGAACCCGCGCCCGCTCAGGCCGGCCGGGCAGTTGTTGTCCTGTCCGCGCAGGCAGAAGTCGCAGCTCCCGCACGATGACGTGCTCACCAGCGCGACCGCCTCGCCCGGAGTGACCCCCTCGACGCCCTCACCGAGCGCCGCGACCCGGCCGGCGGTCTCGTGACCGAGGGTGAACGGCATCTGCCAGCCCATCTTCTCCCCGGCGGCCTGCGGGACGGCCGGCATGGTGAGGTCGGAGCGGCACAGCCCGCAGCCGGCCACCCTGATCAGAATCTGCCCCGGACCGGGTTCCGGCACCGGGACCGTGGTCACTTCCGGCGGTGAGCCCCAGCCGGTCATCCGATAGGCGTGCATCGACTCCACGTGGAACACGTTATCGCACATCGAGCTGCGAAGATTGCCATAAGTTAGAACAAGTTCTAGTGTCTACGGGGTGTTGACGAAGCCGTTCGCGGACGCGATCCGGACCGCCGAGCAGATCATCACCAGCGCGCCGCACGTGAGCGGCGAGCAGGATCTCGCCGAGGGCTACGACTATCTGGCCGGCAGCATCCGCGGGGCGCTGCAGATGGCCTGGGCCTACGAGAGGGACTTCCCCTATTTCGTACGCTCGACCGGCCCGTACACGAAGATGGGCCTCGACAATCCCGACACCCTGTATTTCCACTCATGGCTGCGCGGCGATGCGGAATACGTCGTGACCGGCGTTCGCGGATCCACGGCGGACCTCAGTTTCCAGATCCTCGACGGCGACTATTCGCCGGTCGACGTGCCGGGCAGTCTCGCCGCTTTCGACGACCGCGAACTGGAGATCGGGCCGGACGGCGCTTTCACGCTGAGAATCGGCCCGGCGCCGCGAGGCGCCATGCTCGTGGTGCGGGAGGTCTTCAGCGATTGGGCGAATGAACGACCCGGAATGCTGCGCATCGAACGCGCCGGCCACGCCGGTTCCGCACCGCCGCCGATCACCCTCGACAAGGCCACCAAACGGTACGGCGTGGCCGGCAAGATTCTGATCAGCCGGATCCGCACATTCCTCGCCTTCGCCGAACGGTTCTATCTCGGGCTGCCGGTGAACACGCTCACGGCGCCGCGGGCCACCCCCGGCGGTCTGGCGACGCAGTTCTCGTCGGTCGGCCACTACGACCTCGCCGAGGACCAGGCCATGGTGGTGACGGTTCCCGCCTCCGACGCGCCCTATCAGGGAATTCAGCTCGGCAGCATGTGGTACGTCTCGCTCGACTACATCAACCACCAGACCAGCCTCACCCGGGATCAGGCGGTCACCGACCCGGACGGGATGATCCGGTTCGTCATCAGTGAGCGGAATCCGGGCGTCGCGAACTGGCTGGAACGCGCCGGTCACCGGCGCGGCTACGTGCAGCTGCGATGGCAGCGCCTGTCCCGGGAACTGACCGCCGAGGACGGCCCCCGGGTGGACATCGTCGGCGTCGACGACCTGCCGAAACAATTGCCGTTCCACACACCGGTCAGCGACGAGGAATGGCGGCTGCGGATCGCCGCCCGGCAGGCGGCCACCGCCGCGCGAATGCTCGGGTGACATCGATGCTCACCGGCAAGGTAGTGCTGGTCGCCGGCGTCGGTCCCGGGCTGGGACAGGAGATCGCCGTCCGGGCGGCCCGCGCCGGCGCTGACGTCGTCCTCGCCGCCCGGACCGGGTCGTTCCTCGCCGAGGTGGCCGGCAAGGTGACCGCCGCGGGCCGCAGGGCGCTCGCCGTCCCCACCGACCTCGGCGACGCGGCGGCCACGGAACGGCTGGTCGCAGCGGCGCTGGAGGAGTTCGGCACCGTCGACGCGCTGGTGCACAACGCGTTCGCGATGCCGCCGATGCGCAGCGTCAACAAGGTGGATCTCGCCGACGTGGCGGATTCCTTCGAGCTCAACGTCCTCGCCGCGCTGCGCGTGATCCGTTCGCTGACCCCGGCTCTGATCGCCTCCCGCGGCTCGATAGTCGTCGTCAACTCGGCGGTGCTGCGGCATTCCCGGAAACCGTTCGGGCCGTACAAGATGGTGAAGGCCGCCCTTCTCGCCGCCACCCAGAATCTCGCCAGTGAGCTGGGGCCGTCCGGCGTGCGGGTCAATTCGGTCGCGCCCGGCTGGATCTGGGCGGACACGCTGCGATCCTGGTTCGGCTATCTGGCGGCCCAGCGCGGTGTTCCGGCGCAGGAGATCTACGACGAGACGGCTGCCACCACCGATCTGCGGCGGCTGCCGGAACCCGCCGAGGTGGCCGACGCGATCCTGTTCCTGGCGTCCGATCTGGCCCGCGGAATCACCGGGCAGTGCCTCGACGTGAACTGCGGGGAGTTCCACCGGTGACCGCCACCGGCCGTACCGATGTCGGGACCGTCGACGACCTGCACGACTCCGCGACCCGGATGACCGGGCTCGACGACTTCGGCGATCCGGATCACCTCGACGGACTCCGGGTGCTCCTCTCCTCGTACAAGGAAGAAGCGGCATTGACCCCCGCCGGGAGCAAGCAGACCCGGATGCTGTTGCGCGGTGCTCTCGTCTCGCGGCTGCTGAGCGAGGCGGCGTGGAAGCAGTACCCGGCTCGCGCGCCGATCGAGCGGCCGATATTCGTGACCGGGCTGCCGCGAACCGGGACGACGGCATTGCACCGGCTGCTCGCCGCCGATCCGGCACATCAGGGGCTGGAATTGTGGCTCACCGAGGTTCCGCAGCCGCGTCCGCCGCGCGCGACGTGGGATGCGCATCCGGTCTACGCGATGCTGCGCGACGCCTATCGGGAGCATTCCGAATTCGACGGCGTGCACCATCTCGGGCCCGATCAGGTGGAGGAGTGCTGGCGGCTGCTCTGCCAATCGATGAGATCGGTGTCGTTCGAGTGCACGGCGTACATCCCGGCCTATTCGGCGTGGCTCTCCGAGCAGGACTGGACCGGCGCCTATCGCCGGCACCGCCGCAATCTGGAATTGATCGGTCTCGACGATCCCGGCCGCCGCTGGGTGCTGAAGAATCCGAGTCACCTGTTCGCGCTCGATGCGCTGCTCGCCGTCTACCCGGACGCCGTGGTGATCCAGACCCACCGTGACCCGCGAGCGGTGATCGGCTCGGTCTGCAGCCTCAACGCGGTCGCCTCGGAGGGCTGGTCCACGATCTTTTCCGGTCAGACGCTCGGCCGTGCGCAGCTCGCGCTCTGGTCCGGCGGACTGCGCCGCTTCGGCGAGGCCCGCGCTCGTCACGACCCGGCCCACTTCATCGACGTCGACTACGACGACTTCGTCGCCGACCCGCTCGGCACGATCGCCGGCATCTACCAGCGGCTCGGCCTTCCGTGGAGCGACGGCGCGCGCGCTGCCATGACGGCAGTGCACGCGGAGAGTCAGCGGGGCACGCGAAAGCCGGCGCACGCCTACTCTCTGGAGACGTACGGGTTGACGCCCGAAGAGGTCGACAGGGCCTTCGACGTGTCCGGGGGAGCTGATTTTGATCATTATCGCGGGGGAGTTGCACGTCGCGGCCGGGGAGCGTGATCGGTATCTGGCCGCCGTCGCCGATGTGGCACGGCAGGCACGGGCGGCCGACGGGTGCCTCGACTTCGTGCAGGCTGCTGATCCGCTGGTGGACGGGCGGATCAACGTCTATGAGCGGTGGGAGTCGGACGAGGACTTGGCCGCTTTCCGCGAGTCAGGCGGGCCGGGAATTGAGACGCCGGAGATCGAGATGCCAGAGATTGGGATGCCGGAGGTTCTCGGCGGCGATGTCCGGAAATATCGGATTTCTGCGGTCGAGGCGCCGTGACGGGCCGGCTGGTCGCCTCGGCGGACTTCAACGCAAGGTTGGTCGCCTCAGCCGGCTTCAGCGCTGCTGATCGCCTCGGCGGGCTTCAGAACTTGCTGATCACCTCGTCGGCGAAGCGGCGCAGCGCGTCCTGCTTCGCCCGCAGCGGCGCGTCGAAACGGGGCGCCCACGGCACCACGATCGCGTCGGTGACGCCGATCTCGGCCTGTTCGCGGTAGCCGTCGAGGCCGAACCGGTCGACGCAGACCGCCTGGATCTCGAACGGGAGGCCGCCGCGACCGGATTCCGCGCGCAGTTCCCCGAGGCGGGCGATCACCGTGCGCAGGCCGGACAGCCTGATCATCGCCGAGGACCAGCCGTCGCCGACGCGGGCGGCGCGGCGCAGGGCCGGCTCGGTGTGCCCGCCCACGTAGATCGGGACCGGCGCGCCGACGGACGGGCTCATCCGCAGCTTCTCGAACGAGAAGTGCTTGCCGTGGTACGAGACCATCCCGCCGCCGAGGATGAGTTTCAGCACGTCGATCGCCTCGTCGGCGCGGGCGCCGCGATCCCGGAACGGCGTGCCGCACCAGTGCGACTCCTCCGGCGACCAGCCGAGGCCGACGCCCAGGCCGAAGCGGTCGCCGGTCAGGTTCGCCACCGAGTTGACCTGGCGGGCCAGCAGGACCGGGTTGCGCGGGTCGAGCTTGAGCACCTGCGTGTAGAAGCGGATCCGGCTGGTCACCGCCCCCATCGCGGCCGCCGCGACGAACGGGTCGGCCCACGGGGTGTCGGCGTCCCAGAAGCGGCGGCCGTCCGGCGTGTAGGGGTACGACCCCTCGGTGTGCTCGGAGTAGAAGATCGAGTCGGGCAGCGCGATCGAGGCGAACCCGCACTCCTCGGCGGTGCGGGCGAGCGTGAGGAGCTGGTCGAGCGGGCTCAGGGCGATGCCGAGGGTGAACTTCATGCGAGGGCCTCCGAGAGGGACAGCAGATGTCGGGTCGCCGTGCCGAAGTGCTTCGACGCCGCGAGGTAGTAGCGGTGCAGCGGATAGTCCATGTCGAGGCCGGTGCCGCCGTGCACGTGGACGGCGGTGTGCAGCACCCGATGGCCCGCCTCCGCCGCCCAGAAACCGGCGGTCGCCACCTCGGCGGTCGCGGGCGGGTCGTTCTCGAGACACCAGGCGGCCTGCCACAGCGCCACGCGCAGGGCTTCCACATCGATGTACGCGTCGGCGAGCCGCTGCGACACCGCCTGGAACGATCCGATCGGCCGCCCGAACTGCACCCGCTCCGCGGCGTAGGACGCGGTCATCTCCAGGGCGCCCTCGACCACGCCGAGTTGATAGGCGGCCGCACTGACGACATCCTCGGGGACCTGGACGTCGGCGGCGTGACGACCGAGTTCGATCAGAATGGCACAGCGCTCGGTCAACCCGTACCCCGCTTCTTCCGCCTCGGTGAGAACGTCCCGGCCGGAGGTCGCGAGATCGCGGGTGAGTGACGCGGCAGCCCGCGCCGATTCGGGAAGTGAGAAGTCCACGCCGTCTCCTAGCGCCGGACCGGCAGGCCGAGCGCGGCAGCGGCGATGATGTCGCGCTGCACCTCGTTGGCCCCGCCGCCGAAGGTCAGAATCAAGGAGGCGCGGGCGAGCCGCGCGATTCCCGGTACGTCGTCGGAGTCGCCCATCACCTCGGTCAGCAGCCGGTACGCCTCGATCGCCAGTTCGGTTCCGTAGACCTTCCCGGCCGACGCGTTGACCGGGTTGAGATCGCCGGACGCGACCCGCCAGTTGAAGAGCTTCAGCACTTCGACCTGGGCGTGCACCCGGGCGAGGTGCAGGCGTACCCACTCCTGCTCGATCGCGCCGCTCTCCCGCGCCCAGGAGCGGACCTCGGCGAGGGACCGCTGCAGAGGCGCTGCGGGCGTGAGCGCGACCCGCTCGTGGTTGAGCTGGTTCGTGATCAGCTGCCAGCCCCTGTTCTCCTCGCCGACCAGCGCGTCCAGCGGCACGCGCACGTTGTCGTAGTAGGTCGCGCTGGTCGTCGGCCCGGCCACGGTGCGCACCGGTGTCCAGGAGAAACCCGGCGCGTCGGTGGGGACGACGAGGATCGACAGGCCCTTGTGGCGGGGCGCGTCCGGGTCGGTGCGGCAGGCCAGCCAGACGTAGTCGGCGTAGCGGATCAGGCTGGTCCACATCTTCTGGCCGTTGATCACGTAGGAGTCGCCGTCCCGGACCGCCCGGGTGCGCAGCGACGCGAGGTCGGTGCCGGCCTCCGGTTCCGAGTAGCCGATGGAGAAGTGCAGCTCACCGGCGGCGATCCGGGGGAGCAGCTTCTCCCGTTGGGCGGCGGTGCCGTGCGCGGCGATGGTCGGCGCGACCGTGTAGAGCGTCAGGAACGGCACCGGCACACCGGCCAGCGCCGCCTCGTCCGTAAAGATCAGCTGATCCATCCGGGACCGGCCGTCCATCGACAGCCAGCCGTCCGCGCCCAGCCGGCGGACCACCTCGCGGTACGCGTCGCCGTCGCCGTACTCACCGTCCGGATCCTCGAGCGCCGCCCGGCGGTCCGGCGTCATCAGATCGGCGAAGTAGGACCGCAGGGAGAGGCGGAGCTTCTCCTGCTCGGGTGTGTATCCGACGTGCACGACTCACCCCGCAAGCGCTAAGTTAGAACACGTTCTACCAGTAGACCGGGGTGGCGGGGAGGCGTCAACAGTGGATGCGTATCTCGTGGGTGCGGTGCGGAGCCCGGTCGGCCGGCGTGGCGGGCTGCTCTCCGCCGTGCATCCCGCTGACCTGGCCGGAGGTGTCATCAGCGCGCTTCTGGAGCGGACCGGCGCCGACCCGGCGGCCGTCGACGACGTGATCCTCGGGTGCGTCGACACGCTCGGTCCGCAGTCCGGTGACATCGCGCGAACGGCGTGGCTCGCGGCCGGCCTACCGGAACACGTTCCCGGTGTGACGGTCGACCGGCAGTGCGGTTCCGGGCAGCAGGCCGTGCACTTCGCGGCGCAGGCGGTGGCGAGCGGGACGGCGGAGCTCGTCGTGGCGGGCGGCGTGCAGAGCATGAGCCAGGTGCCGATCGGCAGCGCCATGGGACTCACCGGTCCCTATCAGGGGTCGGCCGGGTGGGCGGCGCGCTATGGGGCGCAGCCGATCAGCCAGTTCCGCAGCGCTGACGAGATCGCGGTGAAGTGGGGGCTGAGCCGTGAGGCGCTGGAGTCATATGCGCTGGAGAGTCACCGGCGGGCCCTGGTGGCGATCGACGATGGCATTGTCACATCCGAAATATCGGGCATGACAGTGGACGAATGCCCTCGTCGTGACACCAGCCGGGAGCGGATGGCGGCGCTCAGGCCTCTTCGCGAGGGCGGGGTGACCACTGCGGCGACGTCGAGTCAGATCGCTGACGGCGCCGCTGCTCTGCTGGTCGCGAGCGAGGCGGGTCTGCGGCGGCACGGGTTGACGCCTCGGGCCGGGATCCGGCACATCTCGGCGCGAGGGGACGATCCGGTGCTGATGTTGACGGCGCCGATCGCGGCCACCGGGCACGCGTTGCGCAGGGCCGGAATCGACATCTCAGATATCTCGCGTTTCGAGGTGAACGAGGCTTTCGCCAGTGTGGTGCTCGCCTGGCTGGCCGAAACCGGCGCCGATCCCTTGACGGTCAACGTCAACGGAGGCGCGATCGCTCTCGGGCATCCGCTCGGGGCCACCGGCGCGCGGCTGCTCGTCGGCATGCTGCACGAGCTGGAACGCTGCGGTGGTCGCTTCGGCCTGGTCACCATGTGCGAGGGCGGCGGCCAGGCGAACGTCACCATCATCGAACGGCTCTGAGCCGCTCCAGCCGCTCGTCCGCCTCCTTCATGATCCGATCGATCAGCTCGGCGCACGACGGTAGATCGTCGATCACGCCGGTGACCTGGCCGGCGGACATCACTCCGTACTCGGGCCGCCCCTCGACCATCGCCGTTCGCAACAGGATCGGCGTGCTCGCCGCCCGTATGGTCTGCGCCCAGCTCATCGCGCGCCCGTGCCGCGCATGCCGGCCCGCCCTGATCAGTTCCGGCCAGCTCAAGCCGGCGAGACGGCGGAACGCGAGCGCGTGCCGGGTGGCGCGCAGCAGGGCGCCGACGCTTCCCGAGCGTTCCAGACCTTGGATGTACGGGGTGAGCAGCACCCGATGAGGAACACCGTCCACATGAGTGGTGACCACGGTCCCGGTCACGCCGGCGTCCAGGTAATGCTGCTTGACCAGTGTCGATACGGGGCTGTCCGTGGTCAGCAGGAAGCGCGTGCCCATCGCGATGCCGGCCGCGCCGTACGCGAGTGCCGCCACCAGCCCTCGCCCGTCGAAGAAGCCGCCGGCCGCCACCACCGGGATGTCGACGGCGTCCACGACCTGCGGCAGCAGCAGCGTCGTCGGCACCGGGCCGGTGTGCCCGCCACCTTCGCCGCCCTGGACCAGCACGGCGTCGGCGCCCCAGCCGGCCACCTTCTCGGCGTGCCGGCGCGCACCCACCGACGGCATGGTCAGGATCCCGTGGTCCTGGCACTTTCTGATCAGGTCCCGATCAGGCGCGAGAGCGAACGAGACGAGCCGGACCTCCTCCCTGATCAGCAGATCGACCCGTTCACCGGCGTCCGGAGCGTCCGCCCGCACGTTCACCCCGAACGGCGCCCCGGTCCGCGCCCGGATCGCCCCGATGGTGTCCCGCAGCTCCGCCAGACTCATGGTCGCCGAAGCCACGATCCCGAACCCGCCCGCCTGCCCCACCGCCGACACCAGCCCGGCCCCGGCAACCCACCCCATCCCGGTCTGCACGATCGGATGCCGACAGCCGAGCAACTCGGTGAGAGCGGTCTTCATCGATCGCGCAGGGCGTCGGGGTCGAGGTGGGACCGGATCAGTTCCAGCTCGCCGGCGGTGGGCGAGCGGGTCTCGGCGACCTCAGCGGGAATGGTCAGGGGGAAGCCGGTGGCTGCGGTGATCTCGTCGACCGTTACGCCGGGGTGGCGGGAACGCAGGCGCATCGCGTGGCCGGGGGTGTCGAAGTCGAGGACCGCCAGGTCGGTGACTACGACGCGGATCTCGTGCGCGCCGCGGTTCCAGCCTATGCCGGAGACCATGTCGACGTGCGGGACGAAGACGCGGGGGGAGTGGCGCGGTACCCAGTAGCTGGTCGTGTGGTTGATCGTGTTGCCGGGGGCGCCGCGGACGCCGAGGAGCTGGCGGCGTGGCCGTTCCCAGTCGCCGATGCAGGAGATGTTCGAGTTGCCGTGCTGATCGAGCTGGCTCGCGCCCATCATGACGTGCCGCCGGCCGGCTGCGACCAGGGCGAAGACCTGCCGGTACGGGAGCCAGCCCTCGATCCCGTCGTCCCGCATCAGGGTGGCCTCGCCGTCGGTGACCAGCAGGTCCGGCGCGAACGTCAGCTGAGCGAGGCGGGCTCCCAGCTGCGGGACGACCCCGGCGAAACTGGCGAGGACCGCCCCGTCGCCGCGCCACGCCTCGGCGCAGGCGACCACGCAGACCTCGGTTCGGGTAGCGGTCATCGCACGACGGCCTTCTGGTAGCCGGCCTCGTCGACGTCCAGGTAGCGGGCGCGGAAGGTGTCCCAATCGGTCGTCGCGTACTCCCGCTGGAACTCCTCGTCCCGCCCGTAGTCCGGCACGCAACTGGTGAAATGCGCGCCGTGCGGGGTCTCGGCGACGGCGTCGATCATCGAGCGGTTGGTGAGGAGCGTCTGCGGGGGACCGCTGTCGATCAGGTCGGCGGTGGACAGGAGGCGTTCGCAGGTGAGGAGGCGTCTCGCAGCGGCCAGGCAGAAGAGGTCGTCGAAGTAGGGGTCGGGTCCGAGATAGCGGCCGTTTCCGTGGGCGTCCGCCCGGTTGAGGTGGATCATCGCCACATCGAGCGGGACAGCGGGCATCGCGACGAGTTCCTCGTGCGGAGGATAGGGGGAGCGGACCGTCGTCAGTGCGGGATTCACGCGCATGACGTCGGAGCCCAGCCCGGCCCTGATCGGCAGGAAGGGCAACCGGTTGGCAGCCGCGAGGAGACCCCAATACAGCATGCCTTCGTCGTATTCGGCGAGCCCGACACCTCCTTCTTGCCGGGCGGAGGCGAAGCGTGGTTCCACGGGAATGCTGTCGAGTGAGACGAACCCCGTGATCACGCGGCGAACGCAACCCGCCGCCACCAGCAGGCCGACATCCGGGCCGGCGAAACTGACGATCGTCAGATCTCGCAGACCGGCCCGCGCGACCGCCCTGACCAGCGCCATCGGCTTGCGGCGCGAACCCCATCCGCCGATCCCGACGGTCATCCCGTCCCGGATCTCCGCGACCATCTCGTCGAGGCTCAGCAGACTGCTCATCGGCCCTCCACGAACTGCTGCCGCGCCCGATCCCCGGCCCCGTTGAGATTGAGCTCGAAGGTGAATCCCTGCTCGAACCGGTAGGACCGCTTCACGTCGATCGGGTCGATGCCGTTGAGCGCCTCCTTCGCCATCCGCACGACGACCGGATCCTTGCCGGCGATCTCCTCCGCGACCTTCCGTGCCGCCGCCCGCAACTGCGCGCGAGGTACGACCTCCAGCACCGTCCCGAACCGGAGAAGGTCCCGGGCCGGAACCGTCCGGCACGTGTAGACCATGGTCCGCATCAGTTGGTGGGGAACGAGCCGGGACAGGTGGGTGGCGGCCCCGAGCGCTCCACGATCCACCTCGGGGAGTCCGAAGACGGCATCATCCGCGGCGACCACGAGATCGGCGTTGCCGGCCAGGCCGACACCGCCGCCGAGGCAGAAGCCGTGCACCGCGGCGATGACCGGAACCGGGCAGTCGTAGACGGCGGCGAACGCGGCGGCGCATCCCCGGTTGGCCGCGAGCAGCGCGTCGTGGCCGTCGGTCCGCTGCATCTCCTTGATGTCGACGCCCGCGCAGAAGCCGCGTCCCCCGGCGGCCAGCACCACGGCCCGGGTGCCCGAATCCGCGCCCGCTGCGGCGAGGGCATCGGCGAGTTCCCGCCAGCCGGATGACGGCACAGCATTGACCGGCGGGAAGTCGATGACGACCTCGGCGACCGCGCCTCGATGAAGCTGCACGCCCATGTCGGCGAGCTTAACCTAGCGCTTGCTTGGTGAGGAAGGATCGATCTGCATGGACGCCTTGGACTTCACCGGCCGCTCGGTGATCGTGACCGGTGGCACCCGCGGCATCGGCGCCGCGATCGCCCGTGCCTTCCGGACCGCCGGAGCACGGGTCCTGGTCTGCGGGCGGAACCAGCCCGACTCCGTCGCCGAGGAGTTCTTCCGGGCCGATGTGCGCGACCCGTACCAGGCATCCGCCCTGGTCGCCGAGGCCGTGCGGAGGTACGGGCGGCTCGACGTGGTGGTGAACAACGCCGGTGGCGCGCCGCAGGTCTTCGCGGACGCGGCGTCACCCCGGCTGCACACCGCCGTGATCGACCTGAATCTGACCGCGCCGCTGCACGTGAGCCAGGCGGCGAACGCGGCGATGCGCGACCAGCCGGGCGGCGGCGTGATCCTGATGATCAGCAGCGTGAGTGGTGTGCGACCGTCGCCGGGGACCGCTGCCTACGGGGCGGCGAAGGCGGGACTGCTTCATCTGGCGGCGTCGCTCGCCGTGGAGTGGGGGCCGAAGGTGCGGGTGAACAGCCTGGTCGTCGGCCCGGTGTCGGAGGGTGCCCACGATCCGGTGGCCGCTCGCGCGGTCCCGGCCGGGCGGCCCGCCGCGCCCGAGGACGTCGCCGGCGCGTGCCTGCTGCTGGCGTCGCCGCTCGCCGGCTACGTGAGCGGCGCCGCCCTGGCGGTCCACGGTGGAGGCGAGTGGCCGGCCTACCTGGCGGAGCTGCGCACGCGGGCGTAGTGTCCACCGAAACCGGGAAACTAGAACACGTTCCAGTGGAGGTGCGGCGGGCATGGTTCTCTCCATCAAGGCGAAACGCGACGAACTAGGCATCTCCACCGGCGAACTGCTCGTCGCCGGGTCCTGGCGCCCGGCTGCCGACGGCCGCACCTGGGTTCATCCGCATCCGGCCACCGGCGAGGAGGTCGGCGCGTTCGCCGTCGCCGGCGCCGAGGACGTGGACGCCGCCGTGCGGTCGGCCCGCCGGGCGTTCGACGAGGGGCCGTGGCCGCGTACCCGGGCGAAGGAACGCATCCGCGTGCTGCGCCGCATCGCCGACGCGATCCGCGCGGACGCCGTGGATCTGCAGGCCACCCAGGCCCTGGACAACGGAGTGCCGATCAGCTTCGGCGAGACGTACGCGATGTCGGTCGAGTGCGTCGCCGACGTCTTCGAGCATCACGCCGGCTGGGTCGACAAGCTCGCCGGCGAGACGCTGCCCGGCTACCAGGGCGGCGAGCACCTGGTGATGACGCTGCGCGAGCCGGTCGGCGTGGTCGCCGCGATCATCCCGTGGAACGGCCCGCTGCTGCTCGCCGCGCAGAAGCTCGCGCCCGCGCTGGCGGCGGGCTGCACGGTGGTGCTGAAGCCGAGCGAGTTCGCCACGTTCTCCGCGCTGCGCCTGGCCCGGATCGTGGCGGAGGCCGGCCTGCCCGAGGGCGTGCTCAACGTGGTGACCGGCCCCGGCGAGCCGACCGGCGACGCGCTGATCAGCCACCCCCTCGTCGACAAGATCACCTTCACCGGCAGCCGGGCGGTCGGTCAGAAGGTCCTCGCCGCTGCGGCGAACGGTGTCCGCCGGACCAGCCTGGAGCTGGGCGGCAAGAGCCCGTCGCTGGTCTTCCCGGACGCCGACGTCTACGCCGCCGCGACCACCACGATGGGCACCGTCACCCTCGGCCTCTCCGGCCAGGCCTGCGTGGCGCACACCCGGGCGCTGGTGCACCGCGACGTCTACGACGAGTTCCTGGCGATCGCCGAGGCGATGGCCGCGCTGGTCAACTACGGCGACCCGTTCCACCCGGAGACCACCGCGTCGCCGCTGATCAACGAGCGGCAGCTGAACCGGGTCCTCGGCTACATCGAGCGCGGCCGGGCCGAGGGCGCCCGGCTCGTGGTGGGCGGCGGCCGGCCGGACGGTGAGCTGGCAGCGGGCAATTTCGTGCAGCCCACGGTCTTCGCCGACGTCTCGAACGACGCCACGATCGCCCGCGAGGAGATCTTCGGCCCGGTTCTCGCCGTCGTGCCGTTCAGCGACGAGGAGGAGGCGGTCCGGCTGGCGAACGACACCTCGTACGGGCTGGCCGCCACGGTCTGGACCGGTGACGTTAAGCGTGCCCTGCGACTCGCCCGCGCGGTCCGGGCCGGGACGGTCGGGGTCAACGGCTACCAGTTGGAGCCGCACGTGGCGTTCGGCGGATTCGGCAAGTCCGGGCTCGGCAGGGAGGGTGGTCGCACGTCGGTCGAGGCGTACACGGAGGTCAAAACGGTCTTGATCCCCACCACCGACGAGATGATGTAATCTCACCTTCCTAGACGACAGTCGTCTAGGAAGGGATGCGCGTGGAAGCGATCGTCGCGGTCGAGGTGCCGATTCCGAACAACCCGTTGCGTTACACGCTGTCGTACCTCATCCCCGGCGATCACGGCCTCGTCGTCGTCGACCCGGGCTGGGACAGCGACATCGGCTGGAACGCGCTGGTCACCGGCCTCGCGTCAGCGGGTGCGACACCGGCCGACGTGACCGGTGTGGTGCTCACCCACGTTCACCCCGATCATCACGGACTCACCGGGCGGCTCCGGGACGCGTCCGGCGCCTGGATCGCCATGCATCCGGCCGAGCGCGCGTCGATGCTGCGCGACCGGGAGACCGCGCCGAGTCACGCCCTCGCCGATTGGATGCGCACCTTCCGCGTTCCCGATTCCGAGATCAAGACCCTGCTGGGTACGTTCGGAGCCGCCGTCGACGAACACTTCGCCCCCTTAGCCGACGCCACCGTGTTGCTCGAGGACGGTGACTTCGTACCCCTGCAAGGCCGCAGGCTGAAGGCGATCTGGACGCCGGGGCACACGCCCGGCCACCTGTGCCTGCTCGAACCGGACGCTCAGGTGCTGCTCACCGGCGACCACGTGCTGCCCCGGATCAGCCCCAACATCGGCCTGCAGCTCACCGGCGGCGATCCGCTCACCGACTATCTGGCGTCGCTTTCCAAGATCTCCCGGTACGACGACTGCGAGGCTCTGCCCGGCCACGAATACCGGTTCCGGGGCATCGCGGCCCGATGCGCCGAACTCGACCACCACCACCGTGAGCGCTGCGACGAGATCGTCGAAGTCACCGAGCGGCTCGGCAACCCGGACATCTGGCAACTGGCCTCCTCGCTGACCTGGTCGCGGCCGTGGGACCGGATCGGCCCGATGAAGGTCGGCGCCGTCGCCGAGACCGCCGCGCACGTGGAGTTGCTGGTCCGCGAGGGCCGCCTCACCTGGAACGACTCAGGCGCGACCCTGTCCGCGGGCTCGGCGGTGCCGGGCCCACCGGCCGCCGGGTCATTGGCTGCCGGGTCATTGGCCGCCGGGTCGGCGGCTGCGGGGTCATCGGCTGCCGGGTCGTTCGTCGGTGGGGGTCACTGAGCGCAGGACGAAGTCGACCAGTTCCTCGGCGTACTCGTCGGCGCCCGCCGCCACCTGGTCGCGCAACCGTGCCGGCGCGACCAGGGCGTGGTTGAGCGCGCCGCCACTGATCGTGTCGAGTAGCAGTGTCACGCTCGTCCCCGGCCCGAGCTGTCCGCGGTCGATGCCACGCCGCACGATCGCGCGGGCCGCCGTGGCCTGCGACTGCAGGAACCGGTCGAGATGCTCCTGCCCGGCCGGCACGCTCGCCGCCTCGATCGTGAGCCGCAGCACCGCGCCGCCGTCCTCACCGAGGAACGCGCTCAGGACCTGCCGGGCCAGTGCCACGAGATCGTCGCGTACCGATCCGGTGTCGATGTCCTTGACCCCTGACAACCGGCTCGCGAGCGCCGCCACGAGCAGCGCCTCCTTGTTGGGCCAGCGCAGGTAGATCGACGCCTTCCCGACCCCGGCCCGCCGCGCCACCGCGTCCACCGAGAACCCGGCCCACCCCTGAGCCCCGAACACCTCCGCCGCGGCCCGGGTGATCCGTTCGTCGACCTCGGGATCGCGGGGCCGTCCCTGCGGCGTGGATACGGACATGACCGAGCAGTTTAGGTCACGTGAGGAGCCGGATGGCGGCGTGCAGTTCGCGGCGCAGGCGCTCGTCCCGCCAGACGGCCTCGTCGCTGTCCCCGTCGAGCCGTTCGTCCTGCTCGGCCAGCCGGGTCAGCGCGGGCGCGGCTGCGGTGGCCCGCATCCTGACCAGCAGGTCGATCGCCGCACTTCCGGCATGGGCCTCGGCCACCGACGCGAGCAGCGGACCGATCAGCTCGGCGGGGTCGGTGCCGTGCAGCCAGAGAGCCCGAGCCGCGTGGTTCCGGGCGTATTCGTCGCCCAGCGCACCGCGGAGAGCGGGAACCAACGCAGCGCTCGCCCGGTCCTCGCCGCCTGTCTGGTCCTCGCCGCCTGTCTGGTCCTGGGCACCTGTCTGGTCCTGGGCGCCGGCCTGGTGCTCGGCCATGTCGGCGGCCAGGGCGGCGGCCGTGCGGGCGGGGGTCCCACCGAGGCGGAGCACAGCGTCGATCGTCGGCAGGGCCTCACCGGTCTCGCCGGTCGCCCTCCACACCACTCGAGCGGCACCGATCTGAGCGTCACGTTCGGGGAATGTCCCGCCCGGCCGCCCGGTCAGCAGATGCCGCAGAGCGGGAACCAGCGGTGCGGCCGCCGCCCCGGCGTCGGCGATCAGGTCGTAGTCCCAGACCGGGAACCGCCCCTCCGACATGGCGATGAGATCCCCGCCGGCCGCGACGAGGGGTTCGGTCTCACCGGTCACCCGCCACAGCGCGTGAGCAGCACGAACCCGATCACCCGGCGACCGAGCACCTTCCACGATCCGCCGCAGGGCAGCCGCCGCCGGTGAGGTGGCGATTCGGGCCAGGGTGGTGGGGACTGCCCAGGGTGCGGTGTGGGCGGCTGCCTCTATCTCGGGGATCGCCTCTGCCGCGGCCGGGCCCCAGGAACCGAGGAAGGTCACCAGGCGGATCACGTGGTTGCTGTCCGTGCGGGTGGAGAGTTGGGCGGTGAGGCGGCTGCGCGCGGCGCTGAGCAGGGACTCGTCGAACAGGAGGTCGTTTCCGGACAGGCCTACCGACCAGGGGTCGGTTCCGGCCGACCAGGCTGCCTTCAGCGGTTCTCCGACCCGGGGGTCGCCCAGCCTGATCAGGGTGGCCAGGGAGAGTTGGGCGGGGCTGTAGCGCAGGTCGTCGATGACGCCGTATGCCGTCCTGAGGAGATCGTCGGCGACGGCGGCGGCTGCGTAACCGGCGTGGCCTGCCGCTCTCGTGGCCGCGGCCCGCACGTCCGGGTCCGGGTCGGTGAGCAGCGCCTTCAGCTGCGGCATCATCCGCACCGGCGCGGACCTGCTCGTGCCGAACGTCTCCGTCAGCGTGCGGGCGGCTCGCAGCCGGCCTTTCGCGGTGGTGAGCCGCTTGCCCTTGGCGCCTCGGGAGTGGAGGGACAGGGCGGCTGACAGGGCGTCCGCGGTGGTGGGGTCGGTGGTGGACAGGACCTCGGCCAGGGCGTCGCGCTCGCACCACGGGGTGTGCCAGGACTCGTCCGCGCTGAAGGCCGCCGCGATCGCTGCGATGGCGTCGGCGGGGAT
Source organism: Actinoplanes sp. OR16 (assembly GCF_004001265.1). Lineage (GTDB taxonomy): Bacteria > Actinomycetota > Actinomycetes > Mycobacteriales > Micromonosporaceae > Actinoplanes. The sequence continues at coordinate 4,530,376 of NZ_AP019371.1, forward strand.
CGGCAGGGCTGCCCGGGTGAGGGCCAGGGCCGCGGCCGCCGGCACCGGGAGCCGCTCGGTCAGGGCGGCCGTTCGCAGCAGGGCGGGATCGATGCGGGCGAGGGCCATCAGCAACGACGACCGGACCCGGGGATCCTCTTCGGCGGCCCAGCGCTGGTGGAGCGCCGCGGTCACGGCTGGGGAGTGGGTCGCGGACGCGTTACTCACCGTGAATGGGACGGTCTCTCGTACCAGATGATCTGGATCTTGGAAAAGGGGAAGCAGGGACTCGACGTGGGGCGCCAGCGCGTCGCGGATCGAAGAGGCGTCGGCCATCGCGCCCAGGATGTAGAGCAGCTGGTCACGATGAGGAACGTCGGGGTGCAGGGCCAGCTCGATCAGGAACGGGACGGCCGCCACCGCGGCCGGGTAGACGGTGCCCTGGTGCCAGAGGGACGAGGCGAACGCGTCCAGCGACTCGTCCGCCCGGGAGGGATCGGCCAGACCTTGGAGGATCGACGGCGCTTCCGAGCACGGACCGTAAGCGCCGTCGAGAGCTGACCAATCCACATCGTTCACGCCATCGAGCATGGTCTCACCATAGAGTGGAAGATCAGCTGAGCAGTTTGCGGTGGTCCCAGCTGGCGATCCGATCCGGTTCGACGAGGTACGCGACGCGCTTACGGGCGGCGTGCGCGACGTAGGCGTCGAGGGCCTCCCGTGGCACGTCCGGCATCCGGGCCGCGATGAGCGTGCCGACCTCGGTGACCCCGGGCAGGTCGTCGATCGGCTTGACCGTGCCGGACACCTGGACGCCACGCAGTTCGAAGTAGTCCTCGCCGTCCTCGACCAGGCAGGTCAGCCGGGGGTCGCGGGCCAGGTTGAGCGCCTTCTGCGAGGTCCGGTACGTCCAGAAGGCGATCTTGCCGGCGGACAGCCCGAAGAACATCGTGACCAGGTGCGGTGTGCCGTCCGGGTTGATCGTCGCCAGCTGCATCTTGCGGGTGGCCGAAAGCAGGCCGGTGACCTCATCGTCGGTCATCGACACCGCGTCGCGCTGTTTCACCGCGACTCCCCCTCAAAACCGATGGTTTTATCGGCCAACGGTAATGTCTCCTCGCACAGGAAGCCCGGCCTGGGCGGGTCCTCGGTGAAGATCGTGCTGAGCGCGGCCTCCAGCTCGTGCGGGGTCCAGACGCCGGTCGCCGCGTGGAAGGCGGCCCGGACCGTCGGCGGCCCGAGGACCGCCACGACGCCGCCGTGCACCACGAAGACCTCGCCGGTGATGCGGTCGCCGGCGGGTCCGGCCAGGTGCAGGACGAGGGGTGTCACGTGTTCCGGCGCGAGCGGGTCGGGGCCGTCCGGTGGCGGTCCCATCAGCTCGCCGGTCATCGCTGTGCGGGCGCGCGGGCAGATGGCGTTCGCGCGTACTCCGTAGCGTGCGCAACCCCGCGCCGTCGCCAGCGTCAGAGCGACGATGCCGCCCTTCGCCGCGGCATAGTTCGCCTGCCCCGCCGAGCCGAGGAGGAAGGCTTCCGAGGCGGTGTTGACGATCCGGGCGTACGGCGGACGACCGTCGCGTTTGGCCAGGTCCCGCCAGTGGGCGGTGGCGATCCGGGTGGTCACGAAATGCCCGCGCAGGTGCACCCGGACGACCGTGTCCCACTCCTGCTCGCTCATCGCGAAGACCATCCGGTCGCGCAGCACGCCCGCGTTGTTGACCAGCACGTCCAGGCTGCCGAACGTCTCCACCGCCGTCGTGACCAGCGCTTCGGCAGTCGACCACTCGGCGACGTCGCCGGGGCGGGCCACGACATCGCCGCCGATCGCCGCGACGGTCTCGTCCAGCGCCGGGCCGGGCAGATCGTTGAGGACCACCTGGTACCCCGCGCTCGCCAGGGCCGTCGCCTCGGCACGCCCGAGACCCTGCCCGGCGCCGGTCACGATGGCGACCGGCATGTCAGTAGCCCGGTCCGCTGAGCAGCCCGCCGTCGGCCAGGAATTCGGCGCCGGTGGTGTACGACGCGTCGTCCGAGGCCAGGAACGCGACGAGCCGGGAGATCTCGACGGGTTCGGCGAACCGGGCGATCGGCAGCTGCTTGAGGAAGCCGCTGCCGTCGACCGCCGTCATCGTCTGCGCCGCTGCCATGGCCATCGACGTCATCACGCCGCCGGGGTGCACCGAGTTGACCCGGATGCCGAGCGCCCCGAGCTCCTGCGCGGCCGAGCGGGTCAGGCCGCGGACACCGAACTTGCTGGCGCTGTACGCCGACAGCCCCGCGGCCCCGGCGAACCCCTCGATCGACGAGATGTTGACGATCGAGCCGCCGCCGGCCTCGCGCATCGCCGGGACGACCGCCCGGATGCCGAGCCAGGTGCCGACCAGGTTCACGTCGAGGACGGCCCGGAAATCCTCCTCGGTCATCTCGGCGACCGGGGCGTGCCGCAGGATGCCGGCGTTGTTGACCAAGACGTCGATATGCCCGAAATGTTGCGACGCGGCCGCGACGGCGTCCTTCCAGTCGTCGGCGCTGGTCACGTCGTGCCTGACGAACACCCCGCCGACCTCGTCGGCGACCCGCCGGCCCTTCTCCTCGAGCACGTCACCGATCACCACGCGGGCGCCCTCGGCGGTGAAGTGCCGCGCGTGCGCCTTGCCCATGCCGCGTGCTCCACCGGTGATCAGTGCGACCTTGCCGTCGAGCCGCCCCATCGCGCCTCCCTCGCCAACCAAGCAAGCGTTTGGTAGACAGGCTAGACCCGACGGGTGATTCCGTCGAACAGGAGCCGCAGCAACCCGCCGACGATCTGCTCGTCCGTCCAGGCGTTCTTGGACTGGGCCCAGGAGGTGGGTATCCAGAGGATGTCGCGCAGCAGCCGATACGTCAGCCGGGTGTCGAGATCGGCCCGGAACAGGCCCGACTCCTTTCCGCGTTCGAGCTGGTCGATCCAGGTCTCCTCGATCTCCTTCATGGCGGTCCGCAGGTACGCGAACCGCGGCTGCGCGGAGAAGTACGTCCAGTCGTTCTGCAGCATGGTCAGCGCGGCACGGTGCCGGCTCAGCGTGGCCGTGCTGGACCGCACGATCTGCTCGATCGCGGCCCGCGGATCCGGCTCGGCGGAGACGGCGCGATAGCCGTTCAGCACGTCGTCGAGGAACGCGCTGAGCAGCTCGTCGCCGATCGACTCCTTGGAATCGAAGTGGTGGTAGAGGCTGCCGGAGAGGATCCCGGCCGCGTCCGCGATCTCCCGGACGGTGGTGGCCCGGAAGCCCTTCTCGGCGAAGAGGTCGCCGGCGAGCCGGACCAGATGAGCACGCCGCTCGGAGTTCTTCGGAGTCGTCACCAGGTCATTATGCGATGTGCCCAAACGCTTGCTTGGTACCCCTGCCGTGGATAGCGTAGAACGCGTTCTACTGTGGAGGGGGTGCCGGGATGCGCGCGGCGGTTCTGCACACGATCGGCGACGAGAAGCTCGACATCCGGGACGACGTGACGGTCATCGGCCCCGGCCCCGGCGAGGTGCACCTCAAGGTCCGCGCCTCCGGCATCTGCCACTCCGACCTGTCCGCACTCAACGGGGGCCTGCCGCAACCGGTGCCGGCGGTGCTCGGCCACGAGGCGGCCGGTGACGTGATCGCGGTCGGGGACGGCGTCGACGACCTGGCCGCCGGCGACCGGGTCGCGGTCAACTGGCTGCCCTCCTGCGGGACCTGCTCGCACTGCCGGCGTCAGGAGCCGTACCTGTGCATGACGCATGTGATGGCCGGTTACGTGATGCCCCGGTTCGCCGCCGGTGACCTGCCGATCTTCGGGATGGCCGGGTGCGGCGCGTTCGCCGAGGAGATGGTCGTCCCGAGGGCCGGGGCCGTCAAGATCGACGACGATGTGCCGTACGAGGTGGCCGCTCTTGTGGGGTGTGGTGTCACCACCGGCGTGGGCGCGGTGATCAACACCGCGCGGGTGCGGCCCGGCGACACCGTCGTGGTGATCGGCTGCGGTGGCGTCGGGATCGCTGCGGTGCAGGGCGCCCGGGTGGCCGGCGCGTCGGTCATCGTCGCCGTCGACACGGTTGCGGCGCGGCACGAGGCGGCGAAGCGGTTCGGCGCCACCCACACCACCGACCCGGACGGCCTCGGCGATCTCTCCACGGAGCTGACCGGCGGCGAGGGCTTCGACTACGCGTTCGACATCGTGGCGATCCCGCAGACGTTGCGCACGGCCTGGACCGCTGCCCGCCGCGGCGGGACCGTCGTCGTCGTGGGCGCCGGGCGGGCCGATCATCAGGTCGAGTTCAGCCCGTTCGAGCTGCTCTTCGAGAGCAAGACCATGGTTCCCTCCTTGTACGGTTCAGCTGACCCGCACCGCGACTTCCCCCGGCTGCTCGGGCTGTGGCGTGCCGGACGGCTGGACATCGAGGGCATGATCAGTCGCCGGTTGCGCCTCGATCAGGTGGGTGACGCGCTCGCGTCGCTCGGCAGCGGCGACCTGATCCGCCAAGTGATCGTGCACGACTGATGCGTCTGGGCATCCAGATCGGTTACAGCGGTCAGGGGTTCGCCGACGCGGTCGACGAGGTGTGCGCGTTCGAGGAGGCCGGGGCCGAGCTGGTCGTGGTTCCCGAGGCCTACAGCTTCGACGCGGTCAGCCAGCTGGGCTTCCTCGCGGCCCGGACCCGGCGGATGCGGCTGGCGTCGGGGGTGATGCAGCTCTACACGCGTACGCCGACGCTGACCGCGATGACCGCCGCCGGCATCGACTACGTCTCCGGCGGCCGGTTCTCGCTCGGGCTCGGCGCCTCCGGCCCGCAGGTGATCGAGGGGTTCCACGGAGTCCGTTACGACGCTCCGGTCGCCCGTACCCGGGAGATCGTCGAGATCTGCCGGCGGGTGTGGCGGCGGGAGGTCCTGGAGTTCGACGGCGATCACTACCGGATTCCGCGGCCGGGGGACTACGCGAAACCGCTCAAGCTGATCAACCGGCCGGTCCGGGATCGGATCCCGGTGCTGCTGGCGGCCATGGGACCTCGCAACGTGGCCCTCGCCGCGGAGATCGCCGAGGGCTGGCAGGCGCTCTTCTTCGACCCGCGCGCGGCCGGCAGGGTGTTCGGCGAGGCGCTGTCCGACGGGCTCAGCCGGCGCGATCCCCTGCTCGGCCCGCTGGACGTGTCGGTGCCCGTGCCGTTCGCTCTCCACCCGGCGACACCCGCGATCCTCGGACCGCACCGCGCGCAGCTCGCGCTCTATCTCGGCGGGATGGGCGCCCGGGGCCGGAACTTCTCCAACGACCTGGTGAAACGGTACGGACACCCGGACGAGGCAGCGCTCATCCAGGAGCTGTTCCTCAGTGGCCGCCGTGCGGAGGCGGCGGCGGCGGTCCCGGACGATCTCGTGACGGCGACCTCGCTGGTCGGAACGCCGGACGAGATCCGGAGACGGCTCGGCGAACTGGAGTCGGCCGGGGTGACGACGCTGCTGGTCTCGCCGCTCGCCGCCACCCGGGCCGACCGGGTCCGCGATGTCGCCTCGTTGAGGGCCATGCTCTAGAGGAAGTCACCGTCGAACGGTCCGGGGCCGCCGTGGTGATGGCCGATCCCGCCCAGCAGCGAATCGAAGAGCAGCATGCCGCCGAGCGTTCCGGCGCCGGCCGCGAGAGCCGTCTTCCACCACGGTGTCGAGTAGTAGCCGGCCGGCATCGGGCGCCCGTTCTGGTAGCCGCCCGGGTAGTAGTAGGGCGTGGCCGGCGTCGGCCGCGGGCCCACCCGGTACGCGCCGAGGTCCTGTTCCTCGGCGATCGAGCCGACGCTCTGCGCCGACGCGAGCGGCGGCAGCTCCGGGCCCGGGTCGAGGCCGAGCGCGATCCGGGCGGCCCGCACGTAGGCGAGGCCCTCCAGCGCGCTCTCCCGGGCCAGCCGGAACTGGGTCACGGTCTGTGCCTGGGCGAGCTGGCCGCCGGCGGCCTGATGCCGTTCGGTGGCGTCGACCAGGGCCTGCCGGGCCAGATCGCTGTCGGCGCGCAGGTTCACCAGCTGGCCGCCGAGCCGTTCGTACCAGTGCCGGGCCTCGGCGCGAGCGTCCGCGAGCACATCGTCCCCGCGCGGCGCGCGACCACGCCGGTTGCCGGCCACCAGCGCCCCGATGCCGGCGCCTATCAGAAGCAGAAGCAGCAGAATCACCATGTCCCCACGGTGAGCTCCCGGTCTGAGCCGCACCGATGGGTTCTCTGTGCGCCCGCTGTCAGCCCGCCATCCCGCGGATCCGCTCGGCCTGTTCCCGCTGCATGGCGAGGCCCTGCCGGAGGAACCGGGTGATCAGTTCCAGCTCGGCGGGGGAGTAGCCGCCCAGCAGCCGCAGGCCGGCCCCGGCGATCGGCGCGTAGACGCGATCGAGCAGCTCCCGGGTCGCCGCGGTCACCGCCACGACCGCCCGCCGCCGGTCCTGCGGATCGACCTCCCGGGTCAGGTGCCCGGCGCTGACCAGCCGTTGCAGGGCCGTCGTGGTGGCGGCCGGGCTGAGCCGTGCCTCGCTCGCCACCGCCCCGGCCGTCATCGTCCCGGCCGCGCTGATCAGCCCGAGGATTCGCAGATCGGTCTGATTGACCCCGAGCCGCGCGGCGGCCGCCTCGTCGACCTCGTCGGCGGCCGCCCCGAACTCGGCCGACGCCTGAGCCGCAGCGGCCCGGATCTCAGCGGCCCGGATCTCGGCGGCCCGGATCTCGGCGGCCCGGATTTCAGCGACTTGGATCTCGGCGGCCTGCATCGCGGATTGTTTCGACACTCGAAGGAATATACCGTATGGAGAAAGCTTCGATCGTCGAAAGGATTTCTGATGTCCACGCTCGGCCTTCCCGCCTGGCTGCCGTTCGCGAACCGTGTCGTCCGCGGGCTCAACCGCCTCGGCCTGCGGCTCGGCACCATTCACGTGCTCACCGTCGCCGGTCGCCGGTCGGGGGTGCCGCGGCCCACGCCGGTCTCGCCGTTGACGCTCTCCGGCCATCGGTACGTCGTAGCCGGACTGCCCGAGGGTGACTGGGCGCGCAACGTGCGCGCGGCCGGCCGGGGCGAACTCTCGGCCGGTCGCCGCAGCGTCCCGGTGACCCTGCACGAGGTTCAGGATCCGCAGGTCAAGCAGCGGGTGATGCGCGCGTTCCCGAAGGAGGTGCCGGGTGGCGTGCCGTTCTTCGTGAAGCTGGGACTGGTCGGCAGGGGCGACCCGGAGGAGTTCGCGGCCGCCGCCGATCGGGTGGCGGTGTTCGAGATCGCAGGCGGCGGAAGACCGGATTAAACGGATAAATGCGGCCTAGGGTGACCTGATGGGAATCTTGCGAAAAGCGATCGTCGTCTCGCTCGCGGTCACTCTGCTCGTGCCGTCCACGAGTCCCGCGTCGGCGGCGCCGGCGCCGGAGAGCGGGCCGGGCAGGCTCGCCGACGCGCTGCTGACCGACAAGGATCTGCCGAAGGGGTGGGCCGTCTTCGACGCCGCCCTGATGGGCGGGATGCTGCCCGGCACGCTCGACCCGAACCGGCTGGGCGCCGACCCCTGCGCGCTGCCGGCTTCACCGCCCCTCAAGGACGTGGTGAAGCCGCCGAAGGGGCGGGCCGCCAAGAAGATCAAGCTGGAGTTCGCCGCGTTCATGAAGGGCGACGACGGCCCGATGCTGCTGCAGACCCTGGCCGGCACCGGCGAGAAGCTGGCCCGGGCCATGGTCGACGACACCCGGGAGATGCTGAAGCGCTGCCCGGTCCTGAAGAGCGACACCCTCGGCATCGAGATGTCGGCGCTGAAGAAGTTCCCGGAGGTCGGCGACGACTCGCAGGCCCTGAACATGACGGTGACGCTGAAGGAGGGCGACTTCGCGGTCGCGGTCCCCGGCAAGCTCGTCGCGATCGCGTCCGGCGACGTCTACGCGACGGTGGCGCTGGTCGGCACCGAGGAACCGGCGACCGCCGAGCTGAAGAAGCTCACCAAGCGGGCCCTGCGCAAGCTCGCCGAGACGCACTGAGTGTTTCCGGGCCCGGGAGCGCATTAGCGGCTGCCGGGCCCAGTCGCGCCAATACCCGCGAAATCGCCGTGAAAAGCACTCTTCCGGCCTAACGTCGCGAACTGTGAAGGGAGTCGGGCGCTTCGGGGTGGCCGTACTGCTGGGCGCGCTTTTCCTGCTGCTCCCGGCGTACGAGAGAACCGTGCCGGCCCGCGCCGCCGCGACCACCTGCCCGGCGCCGGTCACCATCGCCAACGGCGACTTCGAGGCACCGGTGATCGCGGCGAACACGATGTCCCTGATCGCCGAGGGCAACGACATGCCCGGCTGGAAGACCACCGCGCCGGACAAGGTCTTCGAGCTGTGGCGCGAGGTCCGGCAGGGTTTCACCGCGGCGTCCGGCAACCAGTTCGTCGAGCTCAACGCCAACTACGTCTCGCAGCTCTACCAGGATCTGCCGACCACTCCGGGCCAGACGCTGCGCTGGGAGTTGCGGCATCGCGGCCGGCTCGGCACCGACGTGATGGCGACCAAGATCGGTCCGCCCGGCGGCACTCTCGTCCAGCAGGGTCCGCTCATCTCCGACGGCTCGGCGACCTGGGGTACCTGGTCCGGCACCTACACGATCCCGGCCGGGCAGACGACCACGCGCTTCGCCTTCGACTCGATCTCGGCCGCGCAGAACAAGCCGACCTACGGCAACTTCCTCGACGGCATCGCGTTCGGCACCGCGCCCTGCCTGATCAGCACGGCCTCGGTCTCCGCGCCGGCGGCGAACGTGGGTGACGTCCTCACGTACACCGTCGCCGCCTCCAACCAGGGCGGCAACCCGGCCAAGAACGCCGTCCTCACCGACGATCTGCCGCCCGGCGTGACGTTCGTGCCCGGTTCGATCAAGTCGATCACCGGTTCCAGCACGACGACGATCTCCGACGCGGCCGACTCGGACACCGGCGAATACGACGCGGCCTCGCGGACGGTCCGGGTCAGGGCGGGGACGGGAGCGGGCGCGAGCTCCGGAGGCCAGCTCCAGGTGGGTGAGACGAGATCCTTCACCTATCAGGTACGGGTGACAGCGGCCGTGGCGGCGACCGTCATCAGCAACGAGGCGACCGTCACCTACCTGGATCCACTCGTCAACGCGACGAAGACCTCGACGTCCGGCACCGCCTCGGTCACCGTGGCCGCCGCCGCCGACCTCGCCGTCACCGCCGCGGTGTCGGCGCCCGGGACGATCGCCGGTCAGCCCGCCGCCACCGTGCTCAGCGTGGTGAACAGGGGGCCGAGCACCGCGACGGCGGTGCAGGTGAGCGCGGTCATCCCGTTCGGCATCACCGGCATCGGCGCGACCTCGTCGCAGGGCGGCTGTGCCGTCTCCGGATACGTCGCCACCTGCGACATACCGTCCCTGCCAGCCGGCGCCACCGCCGGCATGACGATCACCGGCACGGTGATACCACAGGCCACACCGGGTGTGCAGGCCACACTCACCGCCTCGGCGACCAGCGGCACGTACGAGATCAATCAGGCCGACAACGCCACCTCGGTGAGCTCGACCGTCGTCACCGTGACGAATCTGAGCGTGACGCAGGCGTACACACCTGCCGTGCCTGTCGCGGGCACCACCGTGACCTACACCGCCACCGTGACCAACCAGGGGCCGTCCACCGCTCGCGACATCACCCTGACCGACCCGATCGCCACCGGCAGCACCTTCGTCAGCGCGAGCACCTCCGGCGGCACGTGCGCGCTCGCCGCCGCGACCCGGACCGTCGAGTGCACCCTGCCGACCACCGATCCCGGCGTGGTCCGGACCGTCACCATCGTGGTGCAGCTCGACTCGGCCGGCACCGGCGCGGTGAACAACGCCGTCTCGGTCGCCTCCTCCACCCCGGAGTCCGACGTCACCGACAACAACCACTCGGTGCAGTCCGCCGGCACCGCCGAGGCCGACGTCGGCGTGCAGCTCACCATCGACGCCACCACCGCGAAGCCCGGCGACACCGTCCCGTTCACCCTCATCGTGACGAACAACGGGCCGTCGGCCGCCACGAACGTCGCGTTCAACACGGTCGTCCCGGTCGGCTTCACCGTGAACCGGCCCGCCTCGTCCATCTGCACCGCCACGGCCTGCACCCTCCCCGGGCTGCCCGCCAGCGGGATCGTCAAGATCTCCGGAACCGTCACGGTCGGCGCCACCGCCGCGGCCGGCACGCAGCGGGCCAGCACCACCGTCATCTCGCCGACCACCGACCCGAACGCCGCGAACGACACCTCGGTCGTCACGTTCACCATCGAGCTGGAAGCCGACCTGACCGTGAGTCAGACGCTGACGAACGACACCGACAGCGCCCAGCCCCTGATCGCCGGCCACCTGGTCAGGGGCGTCGTCACGATCGGCAACGACGGGCCGACCCGAGCCGAGGGCGTCGTGCTGCGCCAGGCCATCCCCGCCGGGCGGCCCGTCCCGGTCGCCACCCAGACCGGCGGCAGCTGTGCCTTCCAGGGCAGCGGCAGCCCCGGCGGCATCACCAGCGACGGCGGCATCTACGTCTGCACCCGGCAGTCGCTCGCCACGGCCGCGACCTGGCAGATCCAGTTCGGCGGGGTGCTGCTCTCCGCCTCCTACTCGGGCGCGGTCTTCACCCGTACGGCGACCGTCTCGGCCGGCAGCCCCGACCCGGACAGCGCCGGCAACAGCATCACCACCACCCGCGACGTCGAGCACCGCTCCGACCTGAAGGTGGTGAAGACGGTCAGCCCCGGCAGCGTCGTGCAGACCGACCAGACGACCTTCACGATCCGGGTCAGCAACGCCGGCCCGTCCGACGCCGCGAACGTCAGAGTCCGCGAGGAACCGGACGCCGGCCTGGTGCTGCTGACCGGCACGGCCGGCGCCGGCGCGTACGACTCCTCGTCCCGGGTCTGGTCCTTGCCGCAGGTCACCGCCGGCGCCCCCGCCGAGCAGCTCACCCTCACCGCCACCGCGCAGGGCTCGGGCTCGCTCACCGACTGGAGCCGGATCATCGCCTCGGACAGCACCGAGATCGACAGCAGCGACGACGCCGATGCGGCGACCGTCACGGCGGCCGCCGCCGCGCCCGCGCTCAAGCTGGAGGCGCTCCCGACGCTCTCGTCCGGCTCCACCGTCGGCGCCGCGGCCGGCGACACCATCTCCTACCAGTACCGGCTGACGAACAGCGGGAACCTTCCGCTCTCCGCGCTCGCGGTGACCGGAACCCTCGGTGGACCCGGGAACTGCGGCGTCACCACCCTCGCGCCCGCCGCCGTCGCCACCTGCCCGGCCGGTTCCTACCCCGTCGACTCCGGGGACGTCGGCGCCGGCCTGCCCCTCAACGACGTCGTCACCGCCAAGGCGCAGGCCGCCACCAACATCGAACCCGTCCAGTACGCCCAGGTCACCGCGAGTGTCCCGGTGGTCGTGGCGCAGCCGTCGCTGGCCGTCGTGATCACCCCGACGGTCAGCGACGACAGCCGTCAGCACGCCGCGGCGGCCGGCGACCGCATCGACTACTCCTACGCCGTGACGAACAACGGCAACGTCGACATGAGCGGCATCGCCCTGACCGACGACCTCGTCACCGGGATCGCCTGCCCTCGGACCACGCTGGTCATCGGCGACACGATGACCTGCGGCATCCCGCCCGCCAACCGGTACACGGTCACCCCGGCGGACCTCGACCGCGGCGGAGCGATCACCAATACCACCGCCGTCACCGGGATACCCGACACGCTCACGGCCCGTACCTACCAGCCGTTCACCGCCTCGGTGACCGTCGCGGCACCCGCCCCGGCCCTGACCATGGCCGTCACCGCGAGTCCGTCGTCCGGGGCGACCGCCGGCACGAGCATCAGGTACACGTACGCCGTCACCAACACCGGCAACGTCACCCTCACCGGCCTGAACGTCACCGACTCGCTCGTCTCCGGCGTCACCTGCCCGCTCACCGTCCCGGCCGGTGGCATGGTCACCTGCCTCGGCGGGCCCTACCTCGTCACCCAGGACGACATCGACGCCGGCGGGCCGATCACCGACGACGCCATCGTCACCGGCGCCGGCGTCACGCCCGGCAGCGGCGTCGCCTTCGCCGAGGACGGCGTCACGGTCGGCGTCGTCGGGTCGGTGCCCGCCCTCACCGTGGCCGTGACCAGCACCTCCCGGCCCGGAGGGGTCCTGGCCGGCGATCGCATCGACGGGCAGTACCGGGTCCGCAACACCGGCAACGTCACGATGAGCGACGTGGCGGTGACGGACACCCTCGGCGGGGCGGCGGTCTGCCCGTACGCCGTCCTGACGGTCGGCGGTTTCATGGACTGCGACGCCACCGGGTACACCGTCACCCAGGCCGACGCCGACGCCGGCGCCTCGGTGACCGGCACGGTGAACGTGGACGGCCGCGCTCCCGCCCAGAGCGCCGCGACCCGGCAGGCCACCGCCGCCGTCAGCGTTCCCGTGGCGGCCGGCGTCGCCCGGCTCACCGTCGCCGGCACCCCGTCGGTCGCGCCGGCCGACCACCGCAACGGCGTCGAGGTGGGCGACCGGATCAGCTACACGTTCGCGGTCGCCAACCCGGGGACGCTGACCATGCGGGACATCGCCGTGCAGGACAGCCGGTTCGGGGCCGCCGGCTGCCCCTACGACACCCTCGCCCCCGGCGGCACGATGACCTGCACGACGCTCGCCTCCTACCGGGTCACCGACGCGGACGTCACGACCGGCGCCGACATCCGCAACCAGGTCGAGGTGACCGCTCGCGCGGGCGGGCAGGACCACCGCTTCGGTCCCGTCGAACTCGCCGTTCCCGTCCTGGTCGCCGCGCCCGCGCTCTGGGTCCGCACCACCGTCACGGTCAGCCCGGCGGCCCATCACGGCGCGGTGGAGGCCGGCGACACGATCGACTACACGTACGAGGTGATCAACTCGGGGAACCGGCCGATGAGCGGCATCGCCGTCTCGACCACCCGGGTCGGGCCGGTGACCTGCCCCGGCTCGCGGCTCCCCGTGCGGGGCAGCATGACCTGCACCGCCGGCGGATATCGGGTCGCCCAGAGCGATGTCGACGCGGGGGTCCCCGTTGTCGACGAGATCAGTGTGGTGGGGGAATCGCTGTCCTTCGGCCCGTTCCGGGTCAGTGTCGGCGTCTCGACTTCCCGTCCTTCTCTGCGCCTCCGGATGTGGGCCGAGGTCGCCTCCGCTTCCGCGGCCTCTGCCTCCTCTGCCGCCTCCTCCTCTGCCTCCTCCCTCGCGGATCTTGGAAAGACTGTCCGTTATCGATATCAGGTCACGAACACCGGCAACGTCACCGTCCGCGACCTGGTCGTGAAGGACGCGGTCGCCGGATCCGTCACCTGCGCCGAGACCCGCCTCGCGGTGAACGCCGCGGTGAGCTGCGCCGCCGACCGCGCCTACCGGGTCACCCAGGACGACCTCGACAACAGCCGGCCTCTCGTCACCAGCGCCACGGCGTCCGGTGTGTGGTCCGCGAACAGCGCGGTGAGCTCGAACAGGGCGGCCGCGTCGGTGCCGGTCGCCGCCGCCGAGCCGAGACTCAGCGCCGACCAGAAGGCCGAGTGGACCGACACCGATCACGACGGCCGGCTCAGCACCCGCGACGACGTGGTCTCCACCGTCATCGTCCGCAACGACGGGAACGTCACGCTCGTCGACATCCGGGTCACCGGCCTGCCCGCCGCCGTCACCTGCCCGGCCACCCGTCTCGCCCCCGCCGGGACGATCACCTGCCGGTCCGGCGTCTACCACCTGACCCAGCCCGAGGTGGATCGGGGCAGGCACACCTACCGGGTACGGGTCACCGGCGACCGGACCGCCGCGGGAGCCGTCGATCCGGTGGAGGTGACAGCGCCGTCGACGGTGGTCGTACCGGAAGAAGGCTCGGAGCCCGGACCGAACCGCCCACCCGGCGCCGTCCCCGTCACCGGCGGCTCGTCCGCCCTGCTCCTCACCGGGCTCGCGATGATCGGCGCCGGATTGATGTTGCTGATGGCCGGCCGGCGCCCGCGCGTCGTCGAAAGTGTCATACCGCGGGGCTAGCCTGCCCGCGTGCGTCGATACGAGATCCATCTGACCGTGGCCGCCGCGTCCGAGGCGCTGCCCGCTCTGGCCGCCGCACGCGGCATGAAATACACGCACATCCAGCTCGATCGCGGCGACCACGCGAGTCAGCCGATGCTGAGCCTGCTCGTCGCCGGCACCCCCGCGTCGGCCGAGGCGGAGGCCCGCCGGACAGCCGCGGAGTTGCAGGCCGCGGGGTTCCCGGTCGCCCGGCTCAAGGTCGAGGCGGCCGCGTCGGAGGCCGGCACGCTGCCCGGTCTCTACTTCGAGCACCACGTGAAGTTGTCGCTTCCCGAAGAGACAGACCTCGACGCCGTGCGCGGCTTGGCCGTCCAGCACGACGCCCACCTGTCCCGCAACGCCCGGCGGGTGCGGGTCGACGGTGTGCGGGAGAGGTTCGTGACCCAGCGCTGCCACCACGCCGACCGCCCACGCGCCGCGGCGGCGCTCGCCGGGCTGCTCGACGCCCTCACCGCCGCCGGATGGGAGGTCGCCGAGGTGGAGGAGGAGTGGGTCCTCGTCGACGACAACCCGGGCCTCGACGCGGGCTGGTTCGGATGAGCGCCGCGCGGGCCGCGCTCGACCATGTGCTGACCGTGGTGGCCGGCTCCCCGCTGGCCGAGTCGCTGGTGCTGCGGGGCAGCATGACGCTGCCGGCCTGGATCGGTGAGGCGGCGCGCCCGCCCGGCGACCTCGACTGGATCGTGCGGGCGCCCGATGCGGTGCCGCTCGCCGACCTCGATCCCGGTCCCTTCTTCGACCGCCTCCACCCGGTCCAGCTCTGGCCGGAGGCGGTGCACGGGGCCGCGCGTAACGAGATCTGGGAGTTCGAGGAGTTCGACACCGGAGGCAACCGCTGCCGGCTGCCGCCCGAAGGCCTGCGCTGGATGCCGGCGACCGAGCTCGGCGAGGCCTACGAGGACATCGGGGAGCACGAGTTCGCCGAGCTGCTCCGGGAGAGCCCGCGCTCACCGTCCGGCGTCGAGTTCCTCCCCTCCGAGATCGGCTTCGCGTCCGACGGGGACTACGCCGATTACTGGGCCGACCCGGCCACCCTCGACCGGCGCGTGCGGCTGACCCTGCCGTGGCGTGCTCCCGACGGTTCGGAGGGCGCCGTCCAGGTCGACCTGGCCTGCGGCGAGCCCCTCCCGGATCCCCCGGTTTGCACCGCCGTCCGCCGGGCCGGCGACCAGCCCCCGCTCGGCCTGTGGACGGCGTCCCGCGAGCTGTCCCTGGCCTGGAAGCTGCACTGGCTCGCAGCCGATCAGCGCAGAGACGGCCGGTCCGCGATGAAGGACCTCTACGACGCCGTCCTGCTGGCCGAGTTGCCCGATCTCCGTTTGAGCCGGCGCTTGCAGCGGGTGGCCCTCGGGTCTCCTCCCGCTGACTCGTCGCCGGCCTCGCCTCTGCTCCACCCGGCGGTGATCCCCACCTGGAGGATCGCCGGTGCTCCACCTGGCGGCGGCGACTCCGCTCCGTGGCTGGACCGCCTGGCCGATGCCGCCGAGAGACTCCTTCCCGCCATTCCCGCGCCGGCCGCGCCGTCCCCCTGAGGTTCGGACGGTCGTCGCGACACCTGACCCGCTCCGGAGTCGCCGTGCAGGCACCCGCTGGCGATACGGCCGAACCGTCACCAGCGCGGACGGCGAGTCCCGGAACCACCCGCCGCTCGCCGCGCCGGAGCGGGCTGTCTCGGCCCGTCATCCGTCCGAAGATGAGCGCATCACCATCGCCGACGAGCACCCGGCCCGGGAGAGTCGGCCGACAGAGAAGCCGATGTCGTTCAGCCGGAAGGACAGAAGCGCTCCGATGACGTCAAGTCCGGTCCGGCACGCCATGCCGCACCCAGAGTCGAATCTGTTCGGCGGCCTGGTCGGCAACGGCGTGCCCCACCGGGCGAGTCACGAGGTCGCTCAACGCGAACATGTCGAGAACCCGGCCCACGTAAGCCCAGTTCTCGGCCAGCGACAGGCCGGCAGGCTGCCGTTCAACGAAGCCCACACGGAAACCATCCAGAAAGCCGGCGGGATAGTCGGCTCCGAAGCGCGCCATGTTCGCGGCATCGCCATACGGGCAACCGGAGTAGCTGAACTCCCAGTCCAGCAACGCATCAACTCGCCAGCCGCTACCCGCTCGGGAAACCAGGATGTTCTTCGGGTTGATGTCGGCATGCACCAGCCGGGTGTGACCGTCAACGCTCCCCAGAGCCGACGCGTTGACCTCACACAGCTGCGCCCAAGCGCGACGCGTCTCGCCGTCGAGGCGGCTCTCCGGGACCGCAGCCATACAACTCTCGGCGAACCCGGCCAGCTGCTGCGACCACGGCTGCTCCTCCTTGACGGTGAGATCACCGTCAACGAAGAAGCCTCGCCGGTCGAAGTCCACAACAGCGACCCCGGCGACGACCCGGCCAACCTCGGCCCCAAGCTCACCAGCTTCCGACCGGCCAAGGCCACCGTGATCGAGCACCGCACTCAGCACGACGCCGTCCACATAATCGATGACCATCGTCGGCCGTTCGTGCTGACCTCCCCCGGGCATGACCAGCAAGACGTCCGGAACCGGCACATGCGGGCGGGCGGCGGCCATCACCCCTGCCTCAACCACCGGATCTGTTCCGCCGAACCGGGCGACGACCTGGCCGTCAGCAAGCGTGAGCAGGCACGTCTCGTGAGAGAAGCCGCCCGCCAACACGGAGGTCGTCACGACCTTGCTACCCAGCGCCTCGGCGATGCCCTGGAGTTCCTCGATCCGCATCCGGCCAGTCAACCAGGACAGCAAGACCTTCTAGCTGAAGGCGCTGTGGCGGCAGCGCTGGGCTCACTGCTCACCTGGAGTGTTGCGACGACCGCCGGAATCCGCCCCCTCACGGCCGGCCCCGGCGTCACCACGCCCATGCCTCGGGGGCTGGGCCTCCCTTGCCGATCGGCGGGAAGATCTCGTCGAGGGCCTTCAGGGTCTCCTCGGTGAGTGGGTTCTCCAGTGCGGCCATCGGGAGTTCCAGCTGGCCGGCTGATCGGGGGCCCAGGACCGGTGCCGTCACCTCGGGGCGGGACAGCAACCACGCGATCGCGACCGTCGTCGGTTCCTGGCCCAGGTCGGCGCAGAGCTGTTCGAACTGCTCGATGGCTGCCCGGTGCGGTTCCACCCGGTCCGCGGCATGCATCACCGCGCGTCCCGGCACGCCGTCGCGCTGTTTGCGGAGAGCGCCGGACAGGGCGCCGAAATGCAGCGGTGAATAGGGCAGGACGCCGATTCCCAGTGCGGCGGCGGCCGGAAGCACCTCGAGTTCGGCGTGGCGGGTCAGAAGGTTGTACTTACATTGCTCGGAGACGATGCCGAGCATGCGGTTCCGATCGGCTGCGGCCTGCGCTGTGCTCAGGTGCCAACCGGCGAAGTTCGACGTTCCGGCGTACCGGATCTTGCCTTGGATCATGAGCGTTCGCATCGCCTCCCAGATCTCCTCCCACGGGGTGTGCCTGTCGATGTGGTGCATCTGGAAGATGTCGATCCAGTCGGTTCGCAATCGGCGCAGGGAGGCCTCGCACGATGCGATGATGTGCCGCGCCGATAGACCGCGGTCATTGGGGAATTCGCTCATCGGGGCGTAGACCTTCGTGGCGAGGACGACCCGGTCCCGCAGGCCGGATCTGCGGAACCAGCTGCCGATGAAGCGTTCGCTGAGGCCGTCACCCGTCTCGCGGCCGTACATGTCGGCGGTGTCGACGAGGTTCAGCCCGGAATCGATCGCCCGGTCGAGGATCGCGTGGCTCTCGTCCTCGCCGATCTGCCAGCCGAAGTTCATGGTGCCGAGGGCGAGGCGGCTGACGGTGAGGCCGGTCCGGCCCAGGCGGGTGTATTCCATGCCGGGGAACGCTAGGGCCAGGTACGGCGTGGCGCGGATTCGTTCGACCGTGCTCGAATGGTCGGGTGCCGTCGGTCGTATTCGGTGTCGCGGGGGTGGTCCGGTGATCGCGTGGGAGTTCGGCGCCGCCGATCTGGCCCGGCTGCGGTTCGCGCACTCGCCGCTGGCCGAGGTCGTGGCCAGTGCGTTCGCCCTGCGTGGCGACGACTGGCTGCAGGCGTCCTGGCGTGCCACGGTGACGCCGTCGCTGCCGCGGTGGCCGACGTTCCGGGCGGTGCTGCTCGGACCGCGCGGCTACGCTCCGGACTTCCTCACGCCGCCGCCGCGGAGCAGCCATCCGACCCTGTCCGAGGAGCTGGCCGACGTGGCAGCGACCCCCTTGGACGAGGTCGTCGCGCAGATCCTCGCGGGTTGGCCCGGCCACGATGCGCCGCCGGAGATCGCCCTTTTCGTCCGCGATCCGCAGGCCGCGCTCGGGCGGCTCCTCGCGGAGATCCGTGCGTACTTCGCCGTCGCCGTCCAACCTCTGTGGCCACGACTGCGATCCGCAGCGGAGACCGAGATCGCCACTCGCGGCCGGGCTGCCGTGTCACACGGCGCACGAATGCTGGTCCACGAGCTCCATCCCAAGCTGGGCTGGGACGGCTCGGCGTTGCAGTTGCGCTATCCGCACAAGAACGCGCACTGGAGCCTCGGCGGCCACGATCTGACGTTGCTGCCGACGGGTTTCGCGGGCGGCGAGATCTACGCGATGCCGTCGGGCGGCACCCTGTGGTACGCCCCTCGTGGCTTCGGCAACCTCTGGACCGAAACCGATCAGCCTGCGGACGGCGCGCACCTGTCCGCCCTCCTCGGACCGACCCGAGCCGCCGTCCTCTCCCTGCTGACCACCCCGCACAGCACCGGCGAGATAGCCGCGCGCCTCGGCCTGGCAGCGGGCACGGCCTCCCACCACCTCACCACCCTCCGCGACTCCGGCCTGGCCTCGGTCGAGCGGGCGGGGAGGCGCTTGCTCTACCAGCGGACCCTTCTAGGAGATCAGCTGCTTTCTTCCCGTACGGGCTAGCCGTTAGGAGGTACCACCGTGCCGTCCCTTCAGCGAACAGCGAAGCGTGACCGGGGATCTTGGATAGTCGGGGGTTGATGGAATGTTTTAGGTGCTATAGGCCCCGCAATCCTCCATCAATCCGCGTGCGGGAACGCTGCTGGAGGACATTTGTCACGGCCGGTCGCGTATTCACGGATCTGCCGCCCGGCAGCGCCGATTCCTAGCGTCATGGGCATGAATGCAGCGGTGGAATGCTCCGGAATCACCCGGCGATTCGGCTCGGTGGTGGCTGTCGACGGGCTTGACCTCACGATCGAGCAGGGCAGCGTGGTCGCCCTGGTCGGACCGAACGGCGCCGGCAAGACGACGACGATCGCGATGATGCTCGGCCTGGCACCACCGGATGAGGGCACGGTGACCGTTTTCGGCGGTCCGCCGTCGCGGGCGGTCCGGGCCGGGCGGATCGGGGCGATGCTGCAGGACGGCGGATTCGTGCCCGGCGCCACGGTGCGAGACCTGGTCGAACTCGCCCGCGCGCTGTACCCGCACCCGCTGGCGACCGCCCAGATCTTGGAGCGCGCCGGGCTGGCTGAGCGGGCGGGGCTGGCTGAGCGGGCGGGGCTGGCTGAGCGGGCGGGGCTGGCCGAGCGGGCGGGGAGCGCTGGTCGGGCGGGGAGCGCTGGTCGGGCGGGGAGCGCTGGTCGGGCGGGGAGCGCTGGTCGGGCGGGGCTGGCTGGGCGGCGGCTTGACAGACTGTCTGGTGGGGAGGTGCAGCGGGCGCGGTTCGCGTTCGCGCTGGCTGGTGATCCGGATCTGCTGGTTCTCGACGAGCCTGCTGCGGCCATGGACGTCGCCGCGCGGCAGCAGTTCTGGTCGGCGATCCGGGACTACGCCGGCGGTGGTCACACCGTTCTGTTCAGCACCCATCAGCTGCATGAGGCAGACGAGTTCGCGGACCGCATCGTGGTGATCGCTTCCGGTCGCGTGGTGGCGGACGGCACGCCCGCGGAGATCCGGGAGATGGGCGGCGACCGGAGCCTCGACGCCGCGTTCCTGAAGCTGACCCGGACGGAGATCTGATCATGCGCGCCTATCTGCGGTTCGAGCTTCGCCGCCTGCTCCGCGACCCCCGGATCGCGTTCTTCTCGATCATCGGCCCGGTGGCGACGTACCTGATCTTCTCGAGCTGGTCCGGCGACGATCGTCTCGAAGGACTGGCCGCGCCGGTCGCCGTCATGATCGGGCTGGCCTGCTACGGCGCTCTCGCGGGCGTGCTCATGGTCGGCTCGGCGGTCTCCCAGGAGCGCGCCTCGGGCTGGCTGCGCCAGCTCCGCGTCACTCCGCTTCCTGCTGGGCGCGTGGTCGCCGTCAAGGCTTTGCTCTGTACGGCGACAGCGCTGCCGCCCGTCCTGGCCGTCGGAGCAGCGGCGTCCTTCCAGCATCATGTCGATCTGCCGGCCGCCCGCTGGATCGCGGTACTGCTGCTGACCTGGGCCGGAGCGCTGCCGTTCGCGCTGCTCGGCCTGGCGATCGGCTATGGGCTGTCACCTCAGATCGCCATGTCCGTGAACTTCCTCGTGTTCCTGGCGCTGTCGGTGCTCGGTGGACTCCTTGCTCCGGCCGACTATTTTCCTGATGGTTTGAGGGGATTCGCACATCTGCTGCCGACGTACCGATATGCCGAACTTGGATGGCGCTCAGCCGCAGGCGAAGCGCCCAGCCTGACCGGAACGGCCTTGCTCGTCGCGTGGAGCGCGGTGTTTGCGGTGCTGGCGGCGGTGGCATACCGGCGCTCGACGGTGCGTCGCTGAGAACGGATACGGTGGCGATCATGGGTAATCGTCGTCGTGGATTCGCCCTCGTGGCGGCTCACACGGCGTGGCTGTGGTTCCTGCTGCCCGCGGCGACGGCGGCGGCGGGGCACCCGGTCGCGATCGCCGGACTGGTCGTCTTCGTGCTGCTCTATCTCGCGCTGATCGCGGTGCCGGTGGCGGACCTCCCGGTCAGGCCGGCACTGCAGCACGTCGGACTGGCGCTGCTCGCGCTGATCAGTATCGGACTCGCCGGCCTGTATGCCGGCGACTGGCTGGTGGTGTTCCTCTATGTGTGCACCGCCGGCACGATCGGATTGTCCCGCCCGGCCTGGGCCTTCGCCTGGGCCGGTGCGAGCGTCGCCGCGGTGCTGGTGATCGGCGCGGCGCATCACCTCCCGGCCGGCGTCGTCACCCCGGCCGCGCTGTTCACGGCGCTGGCGGGAGCGTCGTCGATCGCTTTCGTGCGCTTCGTCCGCCTGGTCGAGGAACTCCGCCGCACCCAGCAGGAACTGGCTCGCACCGTGGTCGAGCGCGAGCGACTGCGATTCGCTCAGGATCTGCACGACCTGCTCGGCCACACGCTCTCGCTGATCGTGGTGAAGGCCGAGGTGGTACGCCGCCTCGCCCCGGCCGATCCGACGCGCGCGGCAGCCGAGGCCGCCGACATCGAGCGGATCGGCCGGACCGCGCTCGCCGAGGTGCGCGAAGCGGTCACCGGCTATCGCGAGCACGATTTCGCTCGTGAGCTGGAGAACGCCCGGACCGTCCTCGCCGACGTCGGCATCCGGGTCACCGTCGAGGAAGAGGGGCATCCGCTGAGCGCCGAGGCCGGCGATGCGTTCCGCTGGGTGCTCCGCGAAGGGGTGACGAACGTGCTCCGCCACAGCCGTGCCACACGCTGCGACATCGTCGTCGTCGCCGGGCCGGACGGCTCGTCCCTCACCGTCCGTGACAACGGAGTCGGCGGCGTCGTCGTGCCGGGGACCGGTCTGCGGGGCTTGACCGAACGCCTCGATCAGGTGGGTGGCACCGTCAGTTTCGGTCAGGCCCTCGGCGGTGGCTTCGCCTTGACCGCCAGGACCCCGGCATGATCCGGCTTCTCCTGGCCGAGGACCAGGGCATGATGCGCGGCGCTCTCGCACTCCTGCTCAACCTGGAACCCGACATCGACGTGGTGGCCGAAGCCGCGACCACCGCTGCGGCGGTGGAGGCCGCGCGTCGGGAACGCCCGGACGTGGCCCTTCTCGACATCGAGATGCCCGACGGCAGCGGCCTGGACACCGCGGCGACGCTGCGTGACGAACTGCCGGACTGCCGCGTGCTGATCCTGACCACTTTCGGCCGTCCCGGCTATCTGCGCCGTGCCATGGAAGCCGGGGCCGCGGGTTTCCTGGTGAAGGACGGCCCGGTGGAGGACCTGGCCGCCGCGATCCGCCGGGTCCTGGCCGGCGAGCGGGTGATCGACCCGGCCCTGGCGGCAGCGGCCCTGTCGGCCGGCCCGAATCCCCTGACCGACCGCGAACGCGACGTCCTGGTGGCCGGAGTGGACGGTGCCACGGTCGCCGACATCGCCGCGCGGCTGCACCTCTCGGAGAGCACGGTCCGCAACTACCTCTCCGCCGCGATCGGCAAGACCGGGACCCGCAACCGGATCGAGGCGGCGCACCGGGCCCGATCGAACGGCTGGATTTAATGGGATGCCGTCCCGTGATCGACTTCGTAAGCTCTGACGCAGAGGCCTAGCCCGGGCATACTTCGACAAACTTCTTCAGGTGAACTCGCCCGGGCACTTTCCTCACCCTCGCCTTTTCATCGCATGCGCTCGGGGGGTGCACTGTGGACGCGCTGGACCGTATCGGATTCGACCGCCTGGGACTGGTCGCGGCCCCCAGGACCGTCACCACCCGCGAGGTCTCCGCTCCTCTGCTGGCCGAATTCGCCCATGTCGGCGTCCGCTTCGCCAACCCGGAGGAGATCACCGACGGTCTCGCCGGTCCGCACCACGACCTGATCGCGCACATCCGGGCGAAGCGTGGCGACAAGGGCGGCTACGCGCCGCTGTTCCAGGGATTCCCCGAGCGGCTGCCGGCGTACGACGATGCCGTCTTCCGCTTCGTCATGGCCGGCGTCTGCGTGATCTGCGAGGGCCTCGACTGGGACAAGGCGCTCGACTTCGAGCGCTACGGCTGGTGGCCGGCGTCCTCGATCCCGCAGGACGAGGCCCGCGCCGAGGCCCACCGCCGCGCCCAGGCCATGCTGCCCGGCGACAGCCGCATCGAGTGGATCACCGCACGGCTGGTCACCCCGGCCGAGCTCGGCGATCGGCTGCGCGAGTGGATGCGCGACTGCTTCACCAGCGCGGCGTCGCTGCGTGACGACGTCCGAGACGATCTCGGCGTGCTGGTCGGCCGGCTCGGCGTGGACGGCATCGAGATGAGCGAGGTCCGCTTCCGGGAGAACCGGACGTGGCTGTTCGAACTGCTCTGGCAGCTCGACCGCAAGCGCCTGCCCTACACCGACGCCACCCCCGACGATCTCCTGCGCCTGTTCGCGAAGCTGACCGGCGGCGACGTCAGCCTCTTCGAGCCGATCACGTACCCGCGCCTGTCCCGCGCCGACCGCCGCATCGTGGTGAACACCCTGGAAGCGAGCGACCGCCTCGGCGACGTCTTCCGCCGCCGCGGCCTCTGGCTGGCGATCGACCGCGGCCTGCACGTCGGCGAGTTCCGTGCGCCGCGCGTCCACGACATGTTCGAGCTGCTCCGCGCGAGCCGGCACGACTACACCTCGTTCCCGTCCCGGTTCGAGCGCATCCTCGCGCGTGATCACAGCGCCGCGGTCCGGCTGGCCGCCGCCGAGGCACCCGGTCTGCTCGGCCGCAGCCTGCGCCGGCTGGCCGCGCTCGCCGCGACCGACGAGCAGCGCAGCGTGCTGATCTCCTCGGTGGGGGAGGCCTCCGCGCGGATCCCGCTGCGGGTGCTGCTGGCGGCGCGAGCGCAGCTGGCCGACAACGGTCGCACGTACCCCCGGGTGGTCTTCGGCAAGGACGGCTCGGCGCTGCCGATCGTCCGCGCGCCCGGGCACCTCGCCGTCTCGAAGGACTTCCGCGCGGCGCTGCTCGGCGCGATCGACGACGCGGTGACCGCCCAGATGGCGGCGAAGGGCGACTGGCTCGACGAGACCGTCTTCGTCGAGCCCGGCCTCGATCGTCTGCTGCTGCCCGACCAGCTGCGGGCGACGGCGCAGGGCCTCGTCCAGGTCGAGCGCGGCAGCCGGCTGTCGATCGGCGACGCTGCCGTCGTGCGGCTGTTCGTGCACTGGCGCGAGGCGGGCGCGACCAGCGATCTCGACCTCTCGTGCATCGCGCTCGACGACCATTTCGGCGTGGCCGGGCAGGTCTCCTGGACGAATCTCGGCAATGGCGTGATGACCCACTCCGGTGACCTCACGTCCGCGCCCGAAGGTGCTCAGGAATTCCTCGACATCGACATGGCCAAGGCCGTCAAAATCGGTCGCAAGCGGGGCTGGCGATACCTCGTGCCGACGATCTTCCGGTATGCGGGGCCGACGTTCGAGGACCTGGCCGAGGCGTACACGGGCTGGATGCTCCGCGATGAGGCCTCCAGCCGCCACCGCGTCTTCGACCCGGCCACCGTCGTGAACGCCTTCCCGCTCTCGGGTCGCAAGCGCTACGCCGTTCCGATGCTGCTCGACCTGCTGACAGGCGAGATCCTGTATGTGGACGTCTATCTCAACGCCTCGCCCCGAGCGCGGGTGGAGACGGACGGCCGGAACATCGCCACGCTGGTGGCGGCGGTGGCAGGTCGCGCGAACACCAAGCCCGACATCGCGGACCTGGCGTTCCTGCACGCGCGGTCGCGAGGAGCGACGCTGGTGGCAGACCGTTCCGAGGCGACCATCACTTTCGGTCTGGGGGCGGGGAACACCTATGACGCGCTCAATCCGGGGAAGCTGCTGTCCGAGCTTCTTTAGTCGTGTTCGCCGGTGTCGACGGCATTCCCGCTGTCGGCGCCGCGCTCATGCCGGATGGGCCGACTCGGGCTGGGGCCGTCCGCACCATCAGGGTCGGCCTTTGCTGTCATGCCCCTCGCCGATTTCCCGCCTTTCCGGCCCGTTCTCAGCGCACCGCCTCGATAGGCTGCGTGGCACCGCTCTGCATGGCACCGGGCTGTATGGCGCCTGCCTGCGTCGCATCGGGCTGTGGGGTCACTGGCTCCAGACTATTTCGACGCGGGTGGGGTCGTCTTGGTCGGCCAGGCACTCGAAGACGGCGCCTGGCGTTGCCATGTTCACCTGTTCCGCGGTCAGGGGGTCGCGGAGGGTCACGTGGTGTTCAGCAGTGCCGTCGCTGGGCTTCACGTCGAGCTCGATCCGGTAGACGTGCTCGTCGTCGAGGATCATGTTGGTGTCCGCGATTGATCGGATGGTCGCGGTGCACGGGCGGGCGTTGGTCGTGTCGTGGTTGAGTGCCGGGTCGCTGTCCATGACCCGGCTGGTCATCCAGGCGATCGCGCCGACGACACCGAGCGTCAGCGTGACGATGCTGAGCGGAAGCATCCAGCCCAGGTAACGCCGTAGCCTCATGCACTTTCTCCCCGGTTCCTACCAGCTTTTTTGCAGCGTTCCGTCCGCCTTGGCAGGCCTGCCGGACGGGTTGGCTGGAGCGTAGCCGGGTTTCCTGGAGGAAACCTTCGCGTTGCGCCGGGGTGCTATGGGGCCTATCTTCGAATCTCGATGTGCATCGATGCGTTCGTGGAGTCGAAGCGATTCGACTCCGCATCCCCGACGACGCTTTGGAGCAGCACATGCGCCTCCTTCGCTATGCCCTGTCCGCGCTGGTCGCGGCCCTTCTGATCGCAGTCGGACAAGCACCCGCACGTGCCGCCGTATGGGGGTCGTCCGACCAGTGGGCGACCTGGAACAACGGTGGCTACACGCTCTACAACAACATCTGGGGCAGTGGCGCCGGCCCGCAGAGCATCTGGGCGAACTCGTATTCGAACTGGGGTGTCTGGGCGAACCACCCGAACACCGGCGGCGTGAAGTCGTACCCGAACGCCAGTAAGACCGTCGGCATCCGCCTCAGTTCACTGGCGTCCGCCCGGAGCAGCTTCACCGTGACGGTGCCGTCGAGCGGTTCCTACGCGACCGCCTACGACATCTGGGCGGACGGTCACACGTACGAGATCATGTTGTGGATGAACAAGACCGGCGCGGTGGGCCCCCTCGGCTCCTTCCAGACGACGGCCACCGTCGGCGGCCACACCTGGAACGTCTACAACGGGTCGAACGGCTCCAACGCCGTCTTCTCCTTCGTGCGGACCGGCAACACCAGCGCCGGAACCGTGGACATCCGAGCAGTCCTCAACTGGATCCGCGCCCGTGGCTGGTACGGCGACGTCACCCTGAGCACGATCCAGTTCGGCTACGAGATCACGTCCTCCAGCGGCGGCCTGAACTTCGTGACGAACAGTTACTCCGCTTCCGCCTCCTGATCGTTCGTCAGCGTCCGGCCGGTTCTCATGCCGGTCGGACAATGGCGGCACAGGACATTCATAGGCTCCGCTGTTTGCATGGTCCTCGGCAATCGGCATATTGCGGAGGAACTCGTGACTTCATCGGAACGGACCTATCAAGGTCGACGCCTGCCTCACCAGGACGAGGAGGTGTTCGACCAAGGGCTCGGATTCGACATCGGCACCCTTCTCGGCCGGCGGCAGGTTCTGCGGGCGTTCGGCATCGGCGCGGCGGCGCTCGGTCTCGCGGCGTGCAGTAACGAGTCATCTTCACCGTCGGCCTCCTCCACGTCTGCGGCTTCCACGTCGTCGGGGGAGATCCCGGACGAGACCGCCGGGCCTTACCCGGGTGACGGCTCGAACGGACCGGACGTCCTGGAGGAGAGCGGGATCGTCCGCAGCGACATCCGTTCCAGCTTCGGCGATTCGACGACGACCGCCGAGGGCGTGCCCATGACCCTCGAACTGGAGATCAAGGACCTGGCCAACGGCGGTTCGGCGTTCGCCGGGGTTGCCGTCTACGTGTGGCACTGCGACCGGAGTGGTGGGTACTCGTTGTACTCCGACGGCCTCACCGAGGAGAACTATCTGCGCGGTGTGCAGATCGCCGACGACTCCGGCAAGGTGAAGTTCACCAGCATCTTCCCGGCCTGCTACACCGGGCGGTGGCCGCACATCCACTTCGAGGTCTACCCCAGCGAGGCCGACATCACCGACTCCACGAAGGCGATCGCGACCTCGCAGGTGGCGCTGCCCAAGGACGTCTGCGACGTGGTCTTCAAGGAGTCGGGTTACGAGGCGTCGGTGTCGAACCTGTCGCAGGTGACGCTCGACAACGACAACGTGTTCGGCGACGACGGCGGAGCCAGTCAGCTCGGAACTGCCACCGGCGATGTGAGCAGCGGTTATGCGGTGTTCCTCTCGGTCGGCGTGGACACCCGGACGACGCCTACGGCAGGCGCTGCCCCGGCTGGTGGCGGTGGCGCGCCGGGTGGGACGCCGCCGTCCGGGGCCCCCGGTGGGACTCCTCCGTCCGGAGCCCCTGGTGGGACTCCTCCGTCCGGAGCCCCGGGCGGTGGCCCGGGTGGGACTCCGCCCTCCGGCGCTCCCGGTGGTGGCCCGGGCGGTGCCCCGCCGTCCGGTGCGCCTGCGGCCTGACCGTTTTCGAATATCCGAACGCCGCGCGGGGACCGTTTCCGCGCGGCGTTCGGCGCGGGTGCGGGTATCACGCATGGTATTGACATCTATCACTGTGTGGAGTCCTCTGGCTGATGGCATTCCCGGTCATCTGTGGAGGTGTATCCATGAGACGGCTTCACACTCTGATCGCCACGGCAGTGGTCACGACGCTGGCTCTCGCGGGCCCGGCCGGCGCCACCGGTGGCAGCTCGTCCTGGGTGGGCACCTGGAGCACGGCGGTCACCGGTCCGGCGCTCCCACCACAGCCCCAGACGGTTTTCGCCGACCAGACACTGCGGCAGATCGTGCACGTCAGCACGGCCGGCAGCGAACTGCGAGTGCGGCTCTCCAACGAGTACGGCACTGAACCCCTCGTGATCGTCGAGGCGCGCGTAGCCCGCCGTCCCGCCGGCGCCACCGGCTCGCAGATCGTGCCCGGCACCGACCGGGCCCTGAGCTTCGGTCGCCGCGGCTCGATCTCGATCCCGCCCGGCGCGCCGGCGCTGAGCGATCCGGTCAAGCTGTCGGTGCCGGCCCTGTCCGACCTGGTCATCAGCATCTACCTCCCTCGTCGCACGGCCGCGGCGACCGTCCACGGCTCTGCTTTCCAGCGCAACTTCATCGCGGCCGGCAACGTCACCCGGGCAGCCGAGCTGACCGGCGCGACCGAGACGACCTCCTGGCACTTCCTCTCCGGTGTGAGCGTGGCCGCGCCCACACGGGCCGGCGCGGTCGTCGCGTTCGGCGACTCGATCACCGACGGCGCGATCACCACGATCGACGCGAACCATCGCTGGCCGGACTACCTGGCACGGCGGCTGCAGGCGGACCGTTCCCTGCGCAACCTGGGCGTACTCAACAAAGGCATCGGCGGCAACCGCATCCTGCACGACGGCAACACCCTGGAGGGCACGCCGTTCGCCGGCCTGGGACCGCTGTTCGGCGACAGCGCCCTGAGCCGTTTCGACCGCGACGTCGCCGCGCAGCCCGGAGCCCGTCACGTGGTCGTCCTGCTCGGCATCAACGACATCGGCCAGCCCGGATCGACGTCACCGGAGTCCGAGGCGGTGACGGTCGACGAGCTGATCACCGGATATCGCCAGATGATCGCGCGGGCGCACGAGCGTGGCCTGCTCATCTACGGCGCGACGCTGACCCCGTTCCAGGACACCACGATCCCCGGTTACTACAGCGAGGCGAACGAGCGGAAACGCCAGGCCGTGAACCGCTGGATCCGCACGAGCGGTGAATGGGACGCGGTCATCGATTTCGACAAAGCCGTCCGTGACCCCGGCCAGCCGTTGCGCATCCTGCCGGCATACGACAGCGGTGATCACCTCCACCCCAACGACGCGGGCATGAACGCCATGGCCGATGCGATCCCGCTGCGGCTTTTCGACCGCAAGACCACATCTTCGTACGCCGGAAGCTGACCGCCCGGCCCGTCACTCCGAGTCGACGCCGCGCAGCCTGGTCTGCGCGGCGTTGCGCTGTCCTGACATGTGTGCCCCCCGTACGCCGATGGCTGTCTTGGCCTTTTTCTCTTGCACGCCCATCTTCCTCCGGCGGAGGCCGCAATGCTAGTCTGAATTTCAACTAGTTCGAAGATGGCATTAGCTGGAGATGAGACTTCATGGCTGGGGATGCCGAGTCCGGCTGGGTGCGGGCCACCCTCGAGATGGCGGTGCTCGCTGCGCTGACCGACGGGGACCGGCATGGTTACGCGCTGGGTCAGAAGCTGGCTGAGCAGGGCTTGGGCGCGGTGAAGGGCGGCGTTCTCTATCCGGTGCTCAATCGGATGGAGGCGGACGCTGTGGTCGCGTCGAGCTGGCATGCGGGGCAGGGCGGTCCGGGCCGCAAGGTCTACGCGATCACCGAGGCCGGCTGGCATCGGCTCGCCGACCAGCGCGAGTCCTGGGGCCGTTTCACCGAGGTGATGGGCCGTTTCCTGGAGGAGACGGGTTCGGAGCCGGCCCGCGGGCAGGGCGGGCCGGAGCGGGGCGGGTCGGAGCAGGGCGGGTTGGAGCGGGGCGGGTCGGAGCAGGCGCGGGTGGAGTGAGGACGGGGGAGGCGCTGGGGCCTCCTGAGGAGTTCGCGGCCGATGCGGCCAGCGCATATCCGGAAGAACAGTCCCGGCGGGATACGCAGGGGAAGACTCCACGGGGCCATCTCGAGGACGGGCTGTTCGTGGCGGCTTTCCTCGGCCTGCCGGTGTCCGTGTTCGGCGGGATCGTGGCAGGTGCCTGGTCGATGCCGGTCACCGTCGCCGGTCTTACGGGTTCGATCCTGTGCGCGTTCGCTGCGGTCGCCACTCAGGTGCCGGGCGCGGTCCGGGCGGCCGGTCTGCCGAAGCTGGCGCCGTGGAGTTTCGCCCTCTTCGGTGTGCTGGTGATGGCGGCGGCTGCGGCGTTCACCGGGCTGCCGCGGACCAGTGTCGGCGAGTTGCCGGTGCTCGCCTTGCTGGCTGTCTCGCTGGCAGCGATGTGGCTGCTGACTCGGGAGCCGTCGGTTCGTCGGAGCAGCGGCGATCTTCCGGATCCGGGCGGCGCTCGGGGCGGCCCGGCACGCGGCGACGGCGGGCGAGCGGCGGGCGGCGAGGGCGGAGCGGGCGGTGGCGAGGCTTGGTTCGGGCGGTTGCGGGCTTTGCTGGTGGGGCGGTTCGACGTTCCGCCCCGGAGGGCTGCCGCGCTGGTGGAGCAGGCGCGTTCTCATGTGGCGGCTTCCGGTTCGGAGCCGGAGGAGGAGTTCGGTCCGGCGGCGCGATATGCCCGCGAGCTGGCCGAAGCCGAGCCGGTTCGGCAGGGGCCGTGGTGGCGTGGTGACACCGCTGAACTGGCGATGAGCGTGGTGATCACGGGTTGGATCGTGGTGGTTTCCGTGGAGGCTGCGGTGGACGGCCGATGGTGGTTGGCGGCGCTCGGCGTCGTGTGCCTGGTGGGGATCGGGCCGCAGGCGTGGCGACGTGTCCGAAAACGTGCAGCGGGATCGAAGCCCGTCTGAGGAAAGCGGCCGGGGCTTCGTCCGGCCTTGATGGAGGGGAGCGGGGCGCCTGTGGATTGGGTTGAGCTGATCGTCGGGGCTACCGGGTGGCGGCATACGGCGGAGGAGCCCGGATGGGAGCAGGTCGAGGCTGAGCTGGGCCTCGGACTGCCCGCGGATTTCAAGGAGCTGGACCGGCGGTTCGGTGCGGGGGTGTTCTCCGGAGGGGTGAGCCTGCTTCGCCCGGTGGCCGGTGACAGCGGCTCGGCGATGCTCTCGATGTGGGCTGCTCAGAGACAGGTCGCCGGTGGGAGTGAGATCGGGGCGCGGATGTTCGAGCCTTATGGGATCTATGGGCCTGCTGCCGGAGCGGATGGGTCCGGGTTGCTGCAGTGGGGTTATGACCTCGGGGAGGGGGAGTACTACTGGCTGGTGGAACGTGCGGTTCCGGCCGAGCGGTGGTCGGTGATAGCGCGCCGGGACGGTGGTGGTGCGTGGTACCGGTTCGACATGCGGGCGAGTGAGTTCGTGTACCGGGTGCTCGCGGATCCGGAGTTCGAGCCCTTCACCATTGCTGATCCGCCGCGGGTGGCGTTCTTCCTGCCGCCGGGGGAGATGATCACGAGCGCTGAGGAGTGGGCGGCGATGACCGATCCCAGTCGCCGCAGCTGATCCGGGCGTGGATCGCCTCGGGCTGAGTGATTCGGCTCAGCCCGTGGCGAGGGGCGAGTAACTGGTGCCGATGCGGTGGCTGGCGGCGGTGGACGGGCGGCGGTGGCCCGGGCGGCGGTGGCCGAGGGTGGGTGGCGGCTGGCGGTGGCGGGTGGCGGATGGCGGTGGCGGGTGGCGGTGGCGGGTGGCGGTGGCGGGCTAGAGGACCTTGGTGCCGTACATCTCGCCCAGCGGGTCGGCGATCAGTTCGATGCGGGCGCCGTCGGGGTCTTTGAAGTAGACGGATACGCCGCTGTGGACGGAGTGTTCTACGCCGGCTTCGGCTAGGCGGGCTACGAGTTCGTCCCAGCGGGCCGGGTCCACGGAGATGGCCATGTGGTGCAGGCCGCCCAGGACTTCGGCGTAGGGGCCCAGGTCCAGGCCGGGGAGGTCGAAGAAGGCGAGGAGGTTGCCGTTGCCGATGTCGAAGAAGAAGTGGGAGCTGCCGGGGTAGTCGCGGTTCTCGATCAGCTCGGTCAAGGGGAAGCCGAGGAGGTCCTGGTAGAAGCGGACGGTCTGCTCTACGTCGCTGCTGATCAGGGCTGTGTGGTGCAGGCCTCGGGCGGTGGAGGCGGGGCGGTCGGCTGCCGGGCGCAGGTAGGAGTCGCGGATGCGGTGGCGGTCGGCTTCCAGCTTGGCGAGGTCGGTGTCGCTCATGGTCAGCAGTTTGCCGTGTCCGGGGGTGGCCGGTGCAGGGAAGGGCGCGGGTTGCGCGGACGGCGGCAAATACGACCCGGGCGGGAGGGCGCGGGACGGCTGCGGCGCAGGGAAGGCGAGCGGCGAAGGGGAAGGCGGGGCGGCGCGGGGAGCGGGCCTGGGCTTCGGGGAGTTCCGGGAATTGTTGGGAAGCTTGACAGTAGATGAATGTCGATGGGTAGATGTGTTCAACCCTGAGCGGAGGCGTTTGACTCTGCTGGGTTCCGGGTGTCCTCCCGGTTGTCGTGCACAAACCCGTCCCCCCGCGACTTCTGGCCGTCCACCGCTGGGAGTCGCTTCCGGAGAAGGAGTCCGATGCGCCAGCTCCTCACCCGTACCATGGCGGCGCTCGCCATCGCCGCCGGCGGCGTGATCGTCGCGACCACCCCTGCTGCCGCTGCCGTCGTTCCTAAGACGCCGCCGCTCACGACGCCCTGGACCAGCCAGGTGTCGACCACCAATCCGCTCCCGGAATATCCGCGACCGCAGATGACCAGGCCCGACTGGCAGTCGCTGAACGGGGAGTGGGAGTTCCTCAATCCGGCCACCGACGCGGCCGGGAACGTCAACCGCAACGCGGCGCCACCGATCGGGCAGACGCTGCCGGAGCGGATCCTGGTGCCGTACCCGGTCGAGTCCGCGCTCTCCGGGATCATGCGCAACGACAACCGGGACCTGATGTTCTACCGCCGGAACTTCACCGTGCCGGCGGGCTGGAACGGGCGGCGGGTGCAGCTGCACTTCGGCGCCGTCGACTACGAGGCCACCGTGTGGATCAACGGCACGCAGGTGACGACGCACAAGGGCGGGTACGACCGGTTCGAGGTCGACGTCACGCCGCAGCTGGTCAGTGGCAGCAACGAGATCATCGTGCGCGTCTACGATCCGACGGACGGGCGGGGCGAGAAGCAGCCGATCGGGAAGCAGACGAACAATCCGAGCGGGATCTTCTACACGCCGACGTCAGGCATCTGGCAGACGGTGTGGCTGGAACCGACGGCGACCCAGTCGATCTACTCCGTCGACATTTATCCCAATATTTCGGATAAGAACGTCAGGGTCAAAGTCTTCACCCGCGGCAACGTCACCGGTCACACCGTCCTGGCCGAGGCGCTGAACGGCACGACGGTGGTCGGCACCGCGACAGGCGGATTCACCGAGTTCACCGTCCCGGTCCCGAACCCGAGACTGTGGAACCCGGACGACCCGTTCCTCTACAACCTCCGGGTGAGCCTGCGGAACAGCGCCGGAACCACCGTCGACCAGGTCACGAGCTACTTCGGCATGCGCGAGGTCGGCAAGAAACTGGTCAACGGCGTGCTGCGGCCGACCCTCAACGGCGAGTTCGTCTTCCAGGCCGGCACGCTCGACCAGGGCTTCTGGCCGGACGGCCTCTACACCGCGCCGACCGATGCGGCGCTCGCGTTCGACCTGCAGAAACACAAGGATCTCGGCTTCAACATGGTGCGCAAGCACATCAAGGTGGAGCCGGCGCGCTGGTACTACTGGGCGGACCGCCTCGGGCTGCTGGTCTGGCAGGATGTGCCGTCGACGCCACCGTTCGACGCGAACCGGACGGCGGCGCAGATCGCGCAGTTCGAGACCGAGGCGCGGGAGATCATCGACGAGCACCGGTTCAGCCCCGCGGTGATCACCTACGTGCCGTTCAACGAGGGCTGGGGCGAGTGGAGCCTCGCGGACACTCAGCGGATAACCAACCAGCTCAAGGCCTATGACCCGACTCGGTTGATCAATCCGCACAGCGGTTTCAACTGTTGCGCGTCGAAGGGCGATCCGGGCACCGGCGACATGATCGACTGGCATGTCTACACCGGGCCGGACGCGCCGGCGCCGTCGAGCAGCCGGGTGTCGATTCTCGGCGAATTCGGCGGGCTGGGCCTGCGGACGCCGGGCCACGAGTACAGCCCGAACGGCCAGTTCTTCGCCTACGAGCAGATGACGAGCGCCGCGCAGCTCAACGACCGGTTCACCGGGATGATCCGCGACTCCGAGCGGCTGATGATCAGTAAAGGACTCTCCGGCTTCGTCTACACCGAGATCACCGACGTCGAGGGGGAGTACAACGGGCTCTACACCTACGACCGTCGCATTCAAAAGATCGACACTGCCCTGGTACGCGGCGCGCTCAGCAATCTGATCAACTCGTCGCGCAACCAGAACGCGGTCGTGCCGCTGACGCTCGGTCACGTGCGATCGTTCCAGGTCACCACGGCGGGTTACACGAACCGTTACCTGAGGCACGCCGACTCGCTGGCGAGGACTGACGTGATCGGCGGGGACGGTCCTCGGCAGGACGCTTCCTTCCGTACCGTAGCCGGTCTTGCCGATCCTCGGTGTTTCTCCTTCGAATCGGTCAACCAGCCCGGTCGTTACCTGCGGCACGCGAACAGCCGGGTGCGGCTCGACGCCAACACCGGCGGTTCCTTCACCGCCGACGCGACCTGGTGTTCCCGGCCGGGTCTGGCGGCGGGCGGGACGTCGTTCGAGTCGCTGAACTTCCCCGGGTCGTACCTGCGGCACCAGTCCGAGTCGGTGTATCTGGCCGCCGATGACGGCTCCGCGCAGTTCGCCGCCGACGCCACCTGGAACGTGTCGGCCCCGGCGCTGTGGCGGAGTTCGGCGATCCTGCCGTTCGACGTGCGGCGGTCGCTGCAGGTGACCACCTGGGGGTTCACCGACCGTTATCTGCGGCACGCCGACAGCCTGGGCTGGACCGAGGTGGTCACCGCGGGGAGTGCGGCGCTGCTGAAGAACGACGCGACGTTCATCCTGCGGCACGGCATGGCCGACTCGTCCTGCTATTCGTTCGAGTCGGTGAACGTTCCCGGTCAGTACCTGCGGCACGCCGCCAGCCGGATCCGGCTCGCCGCCAGCGACGGCTCGGCGCTGTTCGCGAACGACGCCACGTTCTGTGCGCGGCCGGGTCTGGGCGGGACCGGCGTGAGCTTCGAGTCGATCAACTTCCCGGGCAGTTTCCTGCGGCACTACGACGCGCAGGCCTGGATCGCCTCGGGTGTGACCGGCGTCGGGCGGGACAGGCCGCAGGCGCTCTCGGCCGACAGTAGTTGGAATGTGGTCGGCGCCTGGGCTCCATAAAAGCATCTAAATTCAGGCATATCGATAGCTAAAGCCCGGTGTCGGTACTGCGATGCCGGGCTTCAGCACGTTCTCATGACCGTTACGGCACGGTAAAATGCCCGTCATGGGAGCGCTCCCATAATCGCGCTCCACCAGCGAATTGCGGGAGGACCTGTTGCGTTACGGGCACTTCGACGACGACCAACGCGAATACGTGATCGACCGGCCGGACACGCCGCTGCCGTGGATCAATTACCTCGGTACCGACGCGTATTTCGGGATCATCTCCAACACGGCCGGTGGGTACTCGTTCTATCGCGACGCCAAGTTGCGCAGGCTCACCCGCTACCGCTACAACAACGCACCCCTCGACGTCGGCGGCCGCTACGTCTACGTCCGCGACGACGAGACCGGCGACTACTGGTCACCGTCCTGGCAGCCCACGCCGCAGAAGGAGCTGGACGGGTACGAATGCCGGCACGGTCTCTCGTACACCACGATCGCCTCGACGCGTGGCGGCATCAGCACCGAGACGCTCTACTACGCTCCACTCGGCGAGACCCTCGAGGTGTGGCGGGTCCGCGTCACGAACACCCGGGCGACGGCGGCGAACCTGTCGCTCTTCTCCTCGGTGGAGTTCTGCCTGTGGGACGCGCAGGACGACGCCACGAACTTCCAGCGCAACTACTCGATCGGCCAGGTGGAGATCGAGGACGGCGTGATCTACCACAAGACCGAGTACCGCGAGCGGCGTGACCACTTCGCCTATTTCGCCTGTTCAGCCGAGATCTCCGGGTACAGCACCTCCCGGGATGCGTTCCTCGGCGCCTACCGTGGGTGGGACCGGCCGGCCGCCGTCGAGAACGGCGCGCTCCACAACGAGGAAGCGCACGGCTGGCAGCCCATCGGCAGCCACCACGTGCGACTCGCGCTGCTGCCCGGTGAGACCCGCGAGGTCACCTTCGTGCTGGGGTACGCCGAGAATCCCCGGGACGCCAAGTTCGACCCGCCCGGCTCGCAGACGCTGAACAAGAAGCGGGTCCGCCCGACGATCGCGAAATGGCTGCGCCCGGAGAACGTCGAGCAGGGCCTCGCGGATCTCCGGAGTTACTGGGACGACCTGCTGGACAAGATCCAGGTACGAACCCCTGACGGCGACACCGACCGGATGGTGAACATCTGGAACGCCTACCAGTGCATGGTCACCTTCAACATGAGCAGGTCCGCGTCGCTCTACGAGTCGGGGATCGGGCGCGGCATGGGTTTCCGGGACTCCAACCAGGATCTGCTGGGGTTCGTACACATGGTCCCGGAACGTGCCCGGCAGCGGATCCTCGACATCGCCGCCACCCAGAAGGCGACCGGCGGCGCGTACCACCAGTACCAGCCGCTCACCAAGCGCGGGAACAACGACATCGGCGAGGGCTTCAACGACGACCCGCTGTGGCTGATCCTCGGCGTCGGCGCGTACCTGAAGGAGACCGGTGACCTGAGCCTGCTCGACGAGGCGGTGCCGTTCGACAACGCGCCGGGCAGTGAGGAGCCGCTCTACGAGCACCTGCGGCGCTCGCTGCGGTACACCCTGGAACGGCTCGGCCCGCACGGCCTGCCGCTGATCGGGCGTGCCGACTGGAACGACTGCCTCAACCTCAACTGCTTCTCCGACACCCCGGGCGAGCCGTTCCAGACGACGGAGAACGCCAGCGGCGGGGTCGCCGAGTCGGTCTTCATCGCCGGGCTGTTCGTGCTCGCCGCGAAGGAGCTGGCCGGCATCGCCGCGCTGCGCGACCTGGACGGCGAGGAGGCGGTCTACCTGGCGTCGGCGGAGAAGATGGCCGGCACGATCGCCGAGCACGGCTGGGACGGCGACTGGTTCCGGCGGGCGTACGACTTCTACGGCAACGTGATCGGGTCGGGTGAGAACGACGAGGGGCAGATCTTCATCGAGCCGCAGGGCATCTGTGTGCTCGGCGGCGTCGGCCTGGAGGACGGCCTCGCCGTGAAGGCGCTGGACAGCGTCGCGGACCGGCTCGCCACGCCGCACGGCATCGTGCTGCAGCAGCCGCCCTACTCGGGGTACCGGATCGAGCTCGGGGAGATCTCCTCGTACCCGCCGGGGTACAAGGAGAACGCCGGCATCTTCTGCCACACCAACCCGTGGATCATGATCGCCGAGGCGATGACCGGTAACGGCGACCGCGCGTTCGACTACTACCGGCGGCTCAACCCGTCCGCGCGGGAGGAGATCAGCGAGGTGCACCGCTGCGAGCCGTACGTCTACGCGCAGATGATCGCCGGCAAGGACGCGCCCACCCACGGGGAGGCGAAGAACTCCTGGCTGTCCGGCACCGCAGCGTGGAACTTCGTGGCGATCACCCAGTGGATCCTCGGCATCCGGCCGGACTTCGGCGGGCTGCGGGTCGACCCGGTGCTGCCGGGTGACTGGGAGGGCTTCTCGGTGACCCGCAGGTTCCGCGGCGCCACCTACGAGATCTCGATCCCCGCGAACTCCAAGGTCACGCATCTCGAGGTCGACGGCGTCCGTATCGAGGGCAACCTGATTCCCCTGGCCGAGCCGGGGGCCGTGGTGCGAGTGACCGCGCACGTCGGCTGACGGAGAGCGGCCCGGGTTCTCATCGGGGAGCTCGGGCCCTCAGAGGGCGGGGACGGGGATCTCCCGGTCCAGCAGCCAGGCGTCGGACAGGTCGCGCCAGAGCCCGTCCGGGATCCGCACCCGCGCCATCGCCGCCGCGTCGGCCGCCTCCTCCGGCGACCGCATGCCGACCAGCACCGACGTCACCGCCGGGTGGGCCAGGGGGAACTGCAGGGCGGCGGCCCGCAACGGCACCCCGTGCCGGTCGCAGAGCCGGGCCATCGCCTGCGCGCGGGCCACCGCCTCGGGCGCGGCGGGGTGGTGGCCGGGCGTCGCCGGGCGGAACGGGTCGGCGAGCACCCCCGCGTGGTAGACGCCGCCGGCGATCACCGCGATGTTCCGCCGCCGGCACTCCGGCAGCAGTTCGGCCAGGCCGGACTGGTCGAGCAGCGAGTACCGGCCGGCCAGCAGGACGCAGTCGAGAAGGCCGGTACGGGCGAACGCGGTCAGCATCGCGGACTGGCTCATGCCGGCCGAGACCGCGCGGATCGTCCCGTCCTTGCGCATCGCCGCCAGGGCGGGCAGCGCCTGCGTGGCGGCCTCGGTGAAATGGTCGCCCGGATCCCGCAGGTGCAGGACGTCGACCCGATCCATGCCGAGGCGCCGCAGGCTCTCCTCGTGTGACTCGCGGACGCCCTCGGCGGAGAAGTCGAGGCCGGTCCTCGCCGACAGCGTGAATCGCGAGCGGTCCCGTCTGCGCAGGAGGAGGCCGGCCCTGCGTTCGGAGTCCGGCTCGGTGTCGAAGAAGCGGACGCCGAGCCGCCAGGCCACGTCGGCGGTCGTGTCCTCGCCGATCTCGGTCAGACCCATGCCGAGCCGGGTGACCATGACACCGGTGCCGCCGAGCTCTGCCTTCTCGAACGGGTCCACCCCAGTTGTTTAACGGTGATCGATGTCCGGGTCAACCATTTCCGGACGCAGCGTACGTGTGTCGTCGCCCAGGGTCGCGTTTTCCGGCCGACGCGCTGCGCTGGACGGCTCACGTGGTAGGCAGGGAGCATGAAACCGCGCCGCTTTCCGGTTCCGGCCCCGGCCACCGAGGGAGACCTGACGATCTGGCGGGACGCCGTCGTCGGCGAGGTGAGCGGATTCCGGCCGCTCACGGCCGACATCCACCGGCCGGCCGATGATCGGCAACGGCCGCTCGTCGTCTGGATCCACGGCGGCGCCTGGCGCAAGGGCAGCAACAAGGGCGACGCCGTGGCCCGGATCCCCGAACGGTTGCTGGAGGCCGGGTACGCGGTGGCGCGCGTGACGTACCGGCTCAGCGGAGAGGCCAAGTTCCCCGCTCAGCTGCACGACGTGAAGGCGGCGGTCCGCTGGGTCCGCCACCACGCCGCCGAGCTGGGCGTGGACCCGGCCCGGATCGGTGTCTGGGGCGAATCGGCCGGCGGGCACCTGGCCACCCTGCTCGCCCTCACCGGCAAGGACCCGGAACTGGCCGGCGACGTCGGCGTTCTCGATCAGTCCGACTCGGTGGCCGCGGCGGTGGTCTGGTACGGCCCGTCGAACCTGCTGAGCATGGCCGCGCAGAACCACCCGGAAGGCCTGCAGGACCACGACGACCCCGACTCCCCGGAGAGCCGGCTCGTCGGCGGCCCGGTCCAGGACCTGCCCAAGGAGTCGGCGGCGGCCAGCCCGGTCACCTATGTGTCGGACGCGGCGCCGCCGATCCTGCTCGTGCACGGCGACGAAGACCGGATCGTGCCGGTGGGGCAGAGCATCGAGCTGCACCAGCGGCTCTCGGACGCGGGCGCGCGGGTGCAGCTGCGGATCGTGAACGGCGCCGACCACTGCCTGATCGGCGCCGATCCCGAACCCGAGGTGGCCGCATCCATCGCGCATCTGGACAGATCGCTTAAACCCGCGTGACTCCGGCAAGGGGAACTCACGCCCCGCGGGCCGCGAGCACAGGTCACAAACGCGGCAGGACCTTGGCCCCGAACGTCTCGATGAACGGCCCCAGATCCTGCCCGACGTGGTGCAGGTAGATCCGGTCGAACCCGAGGGCCGCGTACCCCCGGAGCAACTCGACGTGCTCCTCCAGATCGGCCGAGATGTTCACGACCGACCGGATCTGATCAACGGTGACGTTCTCCGAGATGACGTCGAACTCGGAGACGGTCGCCGTGTCCCAGCAGACCGGCGGCGGGAAGATGTTGCTCCGCCACTGGTCGTGGGCGATCTCCTCGGCTTCGGCCGAGGACGGCGCCCACGACAGATGCACCTGCAGGCACACCGGCCCGCGGCCGCCCGACGACTTGTACGCCGAGATCATCTCCTTGAGGTGGGACTCCGGGGCGTTGACGGTCACCATGCCGTCCGCCCAGGACGCGCACCACCGGGCCGTCTCCACGCTCACCGCGGCGCCGATCAGCGGCGGCGGTGTCTCCGGCCGGGTCCACAGCCGGGCCCGGTCGACGGTGACGAGACCGTCCCGGGACACCTCCTCACCGGCGAGCAGGTCCCTGATGACGTTCACCGACGCGAGCAGGCGCGCGTTGCGTACCTCCTTGCGGGGCCATTCGCCGCCGACGACGTGCTCGTTGCTGTATTCGCCGCTGCCGAGAGCCGCCCAGAAGCGGCCCGGGTACATCGACGAGAGCGTCCCGATCGCCTGCGCGATGATCGCCGGGTGGTAGCGGTGGCCGGGAGCGTTCACCACCCCGAACGACAGGTTGGTGGCCTGCAGTGCGGCGCCGAGCCAGGACCAGGCGAAACCCGACTGGCCCTGGCGGGAGCTCCACGGTGAGAAATGGTCGGAACACATGGCCGCCTGGAAGCCGGCGCGTTCGGCGGCGATCACCGCCCGGAGGAGGTCACCGGGCGGGATCTGCTCGTGCGAGGCGTGGATGCCGTACTCGGTCATGCCCCGTCTGGTACCCACCTAGCGGGGTGCCATCACCATAATCCCGAGGCACATCTCATCGCTGGTCCCCTCACCCCAGACCACGTAGCGCGACGGCAGTCTCTGCAGCTGCGGAAGTTTCCTGCGCAGGCCGGCGTCGTGGGTGCAGGTCACCCGGACCACGTCGTCCGCCGCCACCGGGATGGGTTCCTTCAGGGGTACGAGGGCCTGGTTGTCGAAGTCGTAGGCGGGAACGTCGAGCACCGTCCGGGCCTCCGGCGTCCCCGGGTTCAGCTCGACCTTGATCGACCGGCCCAGCAGGTGCATGTGACCCGCCGCCATGTAGATCGTGCCGGCCTGGCCGACCGGCTGGTCGCAGTGCTGGGTAGGGCCGGCTTTCGGCTTCTTGCCGGCGTTGCAGAACTGGTTGAGCTGCGACACGAGCTCGGCCGACTCCGGTCCGAACCGCTGCCCCACATCGGCGACCGCCGCCTCCCGATCGCAGAGCGGGCCGGTGCCGCCGGGTTCGCAGGGCAGCTCGATCGGCGCCTGTGCGAGGGCCGTCTCCAGCGGCTTGAGCCCGGCGCCGGCGGGGGCGAGCCGCATCTTCATGCCGGACTGGTCGCTGCCGGCGGTGTTCAGCAGGTTGTAGTGGACCTGCATGATCAGCTTGCTGCCGGGCGGCATCACGAAGCCGAACCCGTCGGGCATCAGGGTCTCGCCGGCGCCCGGCGCCCAGTGCGCCACCCAGGCGGTCTGCCCCTCCACCCCGGAGTCGCCGAAGCAGGTCCAGCCCTCGCCCGGCGAGGAGGCGTCCACCTGAGCAGCCTGTTCGGCCTGCGACGGATCGACCCGGTAGAAGATCGCGTGGTGCACGATCGCGGCGTTCTGCGGCAGGAACTGGCTGCCGGTCAGGTAGGCCTCTTCGGTGAGCTGCGGATCGACCAGGAAGCACCGGTACTCGTCGGTGCCGCCGCTCGGCGCGGCCGGCTCGTACGGCTGCGCCAGGCCGACGTCGACGAACCGCTCCCCGTGACGCAGCGGCGTCGGTGGCGGCGCCGATCCGGTGCTGTGGCCGCTGTGTGGCTCCGGGCCGGGATCCTGCGGCGAGGCAGCCGGACCTGCCGCACAGGCTGCGACTCCCAGCAGCAGCGCGACGGCCGCGACGGCGAGCGCGGGACGGGTGGATCTCATGACGGGCCTCCCCAGGGCCGGGTACGAGACCCGTCAATTCTCCCGAGATCGTGTCCAGTGGGACATCCGTGACATCCCCCTACGGGACCGGTGCGGGTGTCACCTGACCAGGCGCGCCCGATTCGGGGGAATGCTTCCGGCTCGTATCCTTCCTACGATCGGGCCATGGGCGTGCGACCGCCGTTCCTGTTCGACGCCGAACCGGCGCCGGTGACAGTGCTCCGCGTGATCGACGATGATCTCGCCATCGTCGACGTCCGCGGACAGTGGACAGCCTGCTGCGAGGACCGGCCGAGGCCCGCCGGCTGGTCGCACGCGCCTGTGCCGCCTGGAGCTGCCCGATTTGGAATACCACGCCCGGCTCGTCGTCTCGAGCTCGTGTCCAACGTGGTGGAGCACGTCGGCGGCCCGTCCCGGCTGATGCTCGCGCGCCGGGGGAACGGCCTGCACATGACCGTCGCCGATCGCAGCCGGGTGATGCCCCGTACCGGCGGCCGGGTGCCGCGCCACACCGCGCCGGTGCTCTCCGAGGGCGGACGCGGGCTGCAGCTCATCCACTCGATCGCGGTGGCCTGGGGTGCCATGCCGATCGAGGGCGGCAAGGTGGTCTGGGCGATCCTGCGATAGCCCTCTTTCGTGTTTGGGAGCGTGACCAGTAAAGTGCGCCTCGCGTCAAAAGGGGCCACTTAAGCCGCTTCTAATCCAATCTTAAAAAATGGTGGGAAATACATGCGAAAGCTGATCGCCGCAGCGGTCGCCCTGCTGGCGCTGGGAGCGTGCTCGACAAGTGATCCGCAGGCTACGGGGCGCATGGATGAGGTGTGGGCGGCGACGAGCACCGCAACGCCGACGCCGAGTGTCAGCGCTGACGCAAGTGTGAAACCGTCCGCGCCGGCAACGACGAAAGCGGCCGAGAGCGGCTGCGCCCGCCCGGTCAGCGGTAACCCCAAGGCGAGAATCACCACGGTGAAACTGCCGAATGCGGTTATCGGATACGGTTCCGAGGGCGACACCGAAAAGCTGCCGATGGCGATCGCGGCCCGTCCCGACGGCACCTCCTGGATCGCCTGGACCTCGACCGGCGGCAAGGTCTTCCTCGGCAGGCTCGGGTGTGACGACAAGCTGACCGGCGAGCCCACCGGTTTCACCGGCATCGACCTGCAGGACGTGGCGGCCGACGCGACCGGCGGCGTGCTGCTGCTGACCCGCAGGGGTTCCTGCGGCGACGGCCCGCTCTGCGGCGGCGAGTCCAGCCCGTGCAACACCATGCACATGGTCCGGTTCGACAACGCCGGCAAGCTGGTCTGGGAGCGGCAGGTCACCAACCTGACCGGCGGCCGGCAGGGGTACGACGACGGCGCCCGGTTCATCTGGTGGTACCAGCACCACGGCCGGCTCGCGACCGACGGCAAGAACTGGGCGGCGTACTTCGGCGTCGCGATCACGGTGAGGAACGGCGACTGCGTCGACGTCCACGAGGGCG
This sequence comes from Actinoplanes sp. OR16, assembly GCF_004001265.1. Classification (GTDB taxonomy): domain Bacteria; phylum Actinomycetota; class Actinomycetes; order Mycobacteriales; family Micromonosporaceae; genus Actinoplanes. The sequence goes on from NZ_AP019371.1 coordinate 4,573,534, forward strand.
ACCGGATGCAGGTGGTCAGCTCCACCGGCAAGCTGGTCGGCGGGCACAAGGACGCGTTCGAGGTGGGCTGTTCCCACGCGTGGACGTCGCGGATCGTCCACGACCCGCGCACCAAGCGGTTCGTCACGGTCTGCGCCACCGACAACGCGTGCCGGATCGCACAGCCCGACCCCTATCGCACGATCGCGGCCGGCACCTGCGACGGCACGCTCTTCAACGGCGACGTGGTCCTGGCCGAGGGCAAGGGCTACTGGGCGGCGTGGAGCCAGGGCGGCTCGGTGCGCCTGGAGAGGTTCACCACCGGCAGGTCCACCAGCACGATCAGGACGGGCGCGTCGGCGCAGCACCCGCACCTGGTCGGTTACGGCACCGGGCGGATGCTGCTGGCCTGGCAGTCCGGCTCGTCGATGGCGGCGCAGGCCTATGACTCGGGCACCGGCAAGAAGGTCGGCGCCAAGCTGACGATCAAGGTCAAGGACCACGCCTACCAGGCCTTCAAGGCCTACGCCGACGGGAGCGTCGCCTATCCCGCGGCCGGAGGCGGCAGCTCGTCCATCACCATCGCCCGCGTTCTCCCCCTCTGAGGATCAAGATCGGCGATGGGGTACGGCCGGAGCACCCGGCCGTACCCCTTCACGCCGGGACCGGCGTCCAGTCCACGTACTTCCCGGTCCGGTCGTCCCCGGACGAGCGTCCCCGCAGCCGCCGGTTGATCCACGGCAGCACGTGCTCGCGGTAGAACTGCGCCTCGGCCGCCAGGCTGCGCCGCGCGGACACCGGCGGCGCCACCACGTGGGCCTCGGTCGCATAGCCGAGCGCGTCGAGCACCACGCCGGCGACCCGCCGGTGCCCGTTGGCGTTGAGGTGCAGCCGGTCGGCCGACCAGTAGTGCCGCTGCTGGATCTCCTCGTCGTGGAACATGTCCACGAAGGTGACGCCCTCCTGGCCGGCGAACTCGGCGACCGCCCTGGTCAGCTCCTCGCCCTTGGGCCGCATCCGGCTGCCGAACGGCAGATGCCCGGACGGGTCCGCGCCGCTGAGCAGCAGCACCTCGACCCCGGCGTCGAGGCAGCGGCGGACGGCCTTCTCGGTCATCGCCACGAGCCGCTTCAGATCGCCGCCCGGCCGCATCATGTCGTTGCCGCCGCCGTTCAGGGACAGCAGCGTCGGCGGGGGCGAGAGCGACAGGGCCGCGTCCAGCTGGTCGGTCACGATCGGCTCCAGCAGCCGGCCGCGGATCGCCAGGTTCGCGTACGAAATGGGGTGTCCCTCGCCCGCGGCGATCCCGGCCGCGACCAGATCCGCCCAGCCGCGCTCGCTGCCGTCGGGCAGCGTGTCGCCGAGCCCTTCGGTGAAGCTGTCACCGATGGCGACATACCTCGTCATTCCTGTTACCCCCACCGTTGTTGATCAGCAAGGACGGTACCCCCGGGGTGATCGGCCGGTGCGGCGGCTGGCAAGCTTCGCAACCGTGGAAGCACTCCGGTTGGTTCTCCTCTTCATTCACCTCGTGGGCTTCGCGCTGCTGCTCGGCGGCGGCGTCGCGGTCCTGCTCTCCGACAGGATCCGGATCAGCAAGCCGGTGCTGTGGGGCGCGATCATCCAGCTGGTCAGCGGCCTGGCCCTGGCGGCGCCGCTGCGTGGTGGCGGCGACAACGAGCCCGACCCGATCAAGCTGGGCGTCAAGCTGCTGATCGCGGTCGCCATCTTCATCATGGTCTTCATCCCGCGGAAGCGGGACGAGGTGAACAAGGGCCACTTCATCGGTATCGTGACACTGACCGTGGTGAATGCGGCGGTTGCCGTCTTCTGGCGCTGAGCGCACAGGGGGAGGTCGATCGTGGCCGGCGGCGCGTACGCTCGATCGCGCACCCGGCAACCCCGCGTGATCGCGTAGGATTTCGGGCCGCACCGCAACTGACAGGAACCAGGGAGCACGATGCCGCTCACTCCAGCTGACATTCACAACGTCGCCTTCAAGAAGCCGCCGATCGGCAAGCGCGGCTACGACGAGGAAGAGGTCGACGCGTTCCTGGACGAGGTGGAGCAGGAGCTGACCCGCCTCCTCGAGGAGAACGGCGCTCTGCGTGACCAGGCTCAGCGTGGCGGCGGCACCCCACCCAGCGCGGCCTCGACGATGGTGCTCAACAACGAGTTCGCCGAGCTCGCCGCCCAGCTGGAGCGGTTGCAGGAGGCCCGTGCCCGCGCCGAGCAGAACGCGCGCAGCACCCAGGCCCAGCTGGAGCGGGCCCGGGCCGAGGCGTCCAGCCAGAGCCAGGCGCTGGTCCCGGTCGACGACGACCGCAACTCGCGGGTGCTGATGATGGCGCAGCGCACCGCCGACGAGCACATGCGCGACGCCCAGCGTGAGTCCGACTCGCTGCTCGGCAACGCGCAGAACAAGGCCGAGCAGCTGCTGAGCGACGCGCAGCTCAAGGCCGGCACGATCGAGAGCGACGCCCGGCGCAACCACGCCGAGGCGATGGACGGCATCGTGGAGAAGCGGGCCGCCCTGCTCGACGAGATCGACCGGCTCGGCCAGCTCGCCTCCGGCTACCAGGAAGCGCTGACCAACCACGTCCAGCAGCAGCTCATGGACCTGACCAGCACCCCCGACGGCCAGGTCTGATCTTCTCCGAGGTGGGCCCTCCTCGGCGGGGAGGGCCCACCTCTTTCTTCACTGCCTCATCTCGTACGCCCCGACCAGCGCCACGACCTGCTCCCACACGCGCGAGGTGCGGGCCTCGTCGACGACCGGGCGCAGCACCTGTGCCAGCGCCCAGGCGGCCTGGTCCTCGGTGGTCGCCGACTTGCCGTGCAGCTCGGTGGCGTAACCGGCGAAGTCCCGGACCAGGATCGCGAAGATCTCGTCGAGCAGATCGCCGTCCAGGCCGGTCAGGCCGGCCTGCTCCAGGATCAGCTGGCCGTAGACGACAAGCGCGAAGAGCTGCCCGACGGCGAGCAGGAAGTCCAGGTCGTGCTGCTGCTCCCGGCTCGGCGCGTGCTTCAGCAGCAGCTCGCAGAGGCCGTCCGCCTGCTGCCGGAACCGGGCGACGTTCGGCGTTCCGGCGTGGGAGTCGTAGACCGTACGCCAATCCTGGAATTTGATCTGCCCGAGGCCGCGTGCGGGACCCTGCCGGAACAGGAACTCGTCGTCGGCCGCGTCCAGCCGGCTGTTCACTTCGGGGAATTCAGCCGGCTGGAACAGGTAGTTCGGCATGAACTTCAGGATCAGCGCGAGGTTCACATGGACCGTGCCCTCGAGTTTCGGCAGGCCGCGGATGTCCTTCGCCGCCTTGTCGAAGTACGTGTCGGCCTCGAAGCCCTTCGCCGCGATGACGTCCCAGAGCAGGTCGATGACCTTCTCGCCCTCGGTGGTGACCTTCATCTTGGTCATCGGGTTGAAGAGCAGGTAGCGGCGGTCGTCCGGGCCGGCCGAGCGGAAGTAGTCCACCGACCGGTCGGCGAACAGCTTCATGGCGGCCAGCCGGGCGTACGCGTCGGTCAGCTCCCGCTTGACGTGCGGGAACGCGGTGACCGGCTTGCCGTAGAGCATCCGCCGGTGCGCGTGGGTGACCGCCTCGTAGGTGGCGTGCTCGCAGATGCCGATCGCGGCGGTGCACAGGTTGAACTTGCCGACGTTCACGGTGTTCAGCGCGGCGTCGAACGCGGCCTTGCCGGTGTGCAGCACGTCCTGCTCGCGGACCGGGTAGTCGTCCAGCCGGAACTCGCTCACGAACATCTGCGAGTTCACCACGTTCTTGACCAGGTGGTAGTTCGGGTGGCGGCTGTCGGCGGCGAAGAACACGTACCCGTCCGGACCCTCCACGTCGGCACGCCGGCCGAACACGCTGACCAGGCCGGCGACGTTGCCGTTGCCGATGTAGTACTTGCTGCCGGTCGCGGTGAACCCGCCGCCGGCGGCCGGCGTGAGGATCATGTCGGTGGCGTAGATGTCCGCGCCGTGGCTGCGCTCGGAGAGGCCGAACGCGGTGACGTGTCCCTGCCGGAGCAGTTCGGCGGCGTGCGCCCGGGCTTCGGCGTTGCCGCTCTGCCACACCGGGCCGAGGCCGAGGACGGTGACCTGCCAGGTGTACCAGTAGTTGAGGCCGTAGAAGCCGAGGATCTCGCTGAGGGCCACGTTGCGGGCCGTGTCCCAGCGGGTGCCGTCGCCGTCCGCGGCCGGCGTCAGGAACTGTGCGAACAGGCCCTCCTTCGCCGCGAAGTCCAGGAAGTCGGCGTACCACTCGCGGTCGATGTGCGCCTGGAGCAGCCTGCCCTTGCCACGCTCCTCGAAGAAGTCGATCGTGGCGCGCAGCAGCCGCCGGGTCTCCGGGTCGAAGTGCGCCGGATCGTAGGTGTGCGGGTTGAGGAGCACGGTGTTCCTTTCTAGCTCTCAGAGAGTGAGCCTTTTTCAACGTGGCGAGGGCCTCGCTCGCCGGCGCCGGACAACGGCCCGGCGGCCTCAGGCCCGATGCCAGGTTGAAAATTGCTCAGTGCGCAGCGTGTCGAGGACGTCGTCGAGCCAGTCGAGCAGCATCCGCTCGTAGGCGATGCCGCCGCGCAGCACGACGTGTTGCAGGCGCTGCCCGGTGTCGAGCGCGGCGTCCTCCGGGAAGTCGCGTTTCTCGCCGGTGAGGTAGCGGTTCAGGGTCGCCTCGTGGTCGGCCCGGTACCGCTCGACCTCGGCGATCAGCGCGGTCCGGCCGGCGGCGTCGTCGAAGGCCGCCCCCCGGATCCGCACGGCCAGCTCGTGCCGGACGGCTTCCGGCTGGACCGGCTCGCGCAGCCAGCCGACCAGCGACTCCCGGCCGGTGGTGGTCACCGAGTAGGCCCGCTTGTCCGGCCGGCCGTCCTGCCCGATCTCCTCGGCGCTGACCCAGCCGTCGGCTTCCATCCGCTTGAGGACGCGGTAGATCTGCTGGTGGGTGGCGGTCCAGAACCGCCCGATCGACCGCTCGAAGCGCCGGGCCAGCTCATATCCGGACCCCGGCTGCTCCAGCAGGGAGACCAGGATCGCGTGTTCCAGGGCCATGCTCGCCATGATGCTATGCAACTCGTTGCATAGCAAGGAGAATGGTTCGGCCCCAGGTCCCCCTCGGAGCGTTGCTACGGCGGGGTTTTCGTCCGATATGACACGATATGGTGATGTCGCTGTCACGCCGCGCGGTTCTCGGTGCGGGGGCCGCCGCGCTCACCGGCGCCGCCATCAAGCCTTCCGCATCCCGGGCCGCCCCGGACTGGAAAGCACTCGCCGCCTCCCTCGACGGCGACCTCGTGCTGCCCGGCGCCGACGGTTACGACAGCGCCCGCAAGCTCCATGATCCGCGGTACGACCAGGTCCGGCCGCCGGCCGTGGTGTGCTGCGCCGGCCCCGAGGACGTCGCCGAGGCGGTCCGCTTCGCGCGCCGATCCCGGATCCCGGTGGTCAGCCGGGGTGGCGGGCACTCCTACGTCGGCGCGTCCACGGCGGGCAGCGGTCTCGTGCTCGACCTGCGGCGGCTCGACGGCATCAGCTACGACTGGGGCAGCCGTACCGCGGCGATCGGCGGCGGCGCTCTGCTCGGACGCGTCTACGACCGGCTCGGCGCGGCCGGGAGATCGATCCCTTCGGGATCGTGCGGGTCGGTCGGGATCAGCGGGATCACCCTGGGCGGGGGGATCGGCATGGCGGCTTCGGCGTACGGGCTGACCTGCGATCGGGTGATCGAGGCGGAAGTGGTGACGGCCGACGGGGTGCGCCGGACCGTCGGCTCCGACCGCGAGCGGGACCTGTTCTGGGCGTTGCGCGGCGGGGGAGGCGGGCAGTTCGGGGTGGTGACGGGCTGGCGGATGGACACCCACCGGTCCACGTCGATCGGCACGTTCGTGCTGACGTACCCGTGGACGGACGCGGCCCGGGTGGCGGCCGGCTGGCAGGCGCGGCTCGCGAGCGCCCCGGACGAGACCTGGTCGTCCTGTCAGTTCGGGTCGGATGAGCGGGGGCGTCTCTCCGTACGGATCTCGGGGGTGGTCCTGGAGGGTGACCCGGACGCGGAGGCCGCGGAGATCGCCCGGGCTGCCGGGCGGGAACCCGCCGGCGCGAAGCTGGAGCGGCGGCCCGCGCTGGACGTGATCCGTGATCGTGCGGGTGAACCGGAACGGGCGACCCAGCTGGCCGGCAGTGAGGTCTTCCGATCCGTGCTGCCGGACTCGGCGGTGGCCGCTCTACTGGAGACGGTGGAGCGGCGAGCGCGGGAAGGCAAGCCCGGCATCGCCAAGTTCAAGCGGCTGACCGGCGCGGCCGCCCGGGTGGCGCCGGAGGCGACGGCGTTCCCGTGGCGCGGCGCGACCACCATGCTGCAGTGGCTGGTGCTGCCTGCCGCCGCCGATCCGGCCACTGTGCAGGACGGGTACGCCTGGATCGAATCCGGTCACCGCGCGATGGCCCGCTGGTCGTCCGGCCGGTACGTGAACTACCTCGAACCGAGCCCGGCGAGCCTGCCGCGTTACTACGGCCCGAACTTCTCCCGGCTGCGCTGGATCCGCGCGACAGTCGACCCGCAGGCGGTCTTCCGTTCCCCGTACGCTCTCTAGATGCCTCGTGTCCTGATCGCCGGCCCGGTCGCCTGGAACCTCATGATCCACCTCGAGGAGCTGCCCCGGCCCGAGCCACACATGGTCGTCGCCGAGTGGCACCACGAAGCGGTCGGCGGGACGTCCGCCGGTAAGGCCCTCAACCTGCGCAGGCTGGGCGTGCCGGTGACGCTGGTGACCGTCCTCGGCTCGGACGAGGCCGGCCGGCGGGTGAGGGCGGCGCTCGGCGGCATCGACCTGGTGGTCGCCGAGACCGCGAACGGGACCGAGCGGCACACCAACCTGATGTCCGCGACCGGTCAGCGCACCTCGATCTACCTGAACCTGCCGCAGCCCGCCGGGCCGGTGCCGGTGCCCTCGTTCGGCGACGTCGACGTGGTCGTCGCGGACCTGGCCGCATTCAGCCTTCCGGTGCTGCGCGCGGCCCGTGAGGCGGGCCGGGAGATCTGGTGCGACCTGCACGACTGGGACGGCGAGGCCGAGTTCCAGCGGGAGTTCGCCGAGACCGCGGACGTGATCTTCGCGAGCGGCGACCGGCTGCCGGACCCGGTCGTCTTCATGCGTGAGCGGATCGACGCGGGCGCCCGTCTCGTGGTCGTCACGTTCGGCGCCGAGGGCGCGATGGCCTGCGAACGCGGCGGCGACCCGATCCACGTCCCGGCGTCCCCGGTGGAATCGGTGGTGGACACCAACGGCGCCGGCGACGCGTTCTTCTCCGGTGTCCTGGCCGGCCGGCTGAGCGGGCTCCCGCTCGCCGAGTCGCTGAAACAGGGTGCCGACGCCGGTGCGGCCGCCGTGCGATCGAAGGAACTCGCTGGCTGACACCGCCTACACTGCCGGGCGTGCGAGCCGATCGACGTGTGGTGCGCGGCGCGGTCGCGGTGGTCCTGGCCGGCGGCCTGCTCACCGCTGCCGCGTTCGCCGGGGCACGGTGGTTCACCGCCGGGCAGCCGGTGGCGATCACCCCGCCGGCGGGGGCGACCGAGCAGCTGCCCGAAGGCGGCTACGAGTCGAGCGTGGACAACGAGACCAGCGACGTCCACGCCCAGCTGGAGAGCGGCCGGGGCTGGCCCGACGTGCACGTCTATGCCCTGCCGGCGGATACCACCTGGTCCGACGTCACCCCAGTGGTCGGTGGACAACTGGAGGGCTGGAAGCAACTCGGCCAGTGCGGCGAGACCGGCCGGCGGGTGACCACCTGCCGCTGGGAGGAACAGGCCCGCTGGCAGCCCCGCACCGTCCGGGCCGTCCTCCTCGGGCCGCCGGCGATCAACCCGGAGGCCGGTTACGAGTGGCCGGACATCAAGATTCTGATCATCGGCGCCGGGCGCGGCTAAATGGGGTGACAAGCCCCAGGGGGGATGTAGCAGCATCCAAGGCGTGGATGTGCGCGGACCCGGACGATTCCTGTGGTGGCTGGCACGGCGATGTCGCAGGAGGGTCGCGCTCGGCGCGTTGTTCGGGTCCCTCTGGTTCGTCACGCTGGCGCTCACGCCGTACCTCATCGCCCAGGCGGTGGATCGTGGCCTCGCGCCGCGTGACCCGAGCGCGCTGATCCCCTGGGTCGCGGCGGTCCTGGCCCTCGGCGTCGCGACGGCCGCTCTCGGGATCCTGCGGCACCGGACGATGACGAAGCTGCGCCTGCAGGCCGCGCTGATCACCGCCGACCTGGTGATGGCGCACGCCACCCGGCTCGGCGCGGCCCTGCCCCGCAGCGTCACCGCAGGGGAGGTCGTCACCATCGGCATCTCCGACGTGTGGACCATCGGCCGCGCCATGAACGTCGGCGGGGTCGGCGTGGCGTCGGCGGTGGCGTTCCTGGTGATCGCGACCCTGCTGTCCCGGATGTCGCCGACGCTCGCCGTGGTGGTGCTGACCGGCGTTCCGGTGCTGGCGCTCGTCGTCGGGCCGCTGCTCGGGCGCACCCAGCGGGCCGGGGCGCGGTATCGGCACGCGCAGGGGGAGCTGAACGCACGGCTCGTCGACGTCCTCGGCGGGCTGCGGATCCTCAACGGGCTCGGCGGCAAGGCGGTGCATCTGTCGCGCTACCGGCGGGAGTCCTCGGCGGTGCGCGATCTCGGCTACCGCGTCGGCCGGCCGGCGAGCTGGATCGGCGCGCTCGGCGACGGGCTGCCGCTGATCTTCCTCGGTGTCGTGACCTGGATGGCGGCGCGTCTCACGGCCGAGGGTTCGCTCACCGTGGGCGAGTTGATCGCGGTGTACGGGTACACGGCCATGCTGGTCGTGCCGGTGAACGTGCTGATCTTCTGCGGGTTCGACATCACGCACGGTGTGGTGGCCGCCCGGCGCGTCACCGAGTTCCTGCGGCTGCCCGCCGACTCGCTGCTCGGCGCCGAGGCCCCGGCCGGTCCGGCGCCGCTGCACGATCCGGAATCGGGGGTGACCGCCGCGCCGGGCCGGTTCACCGCGGTGGCCGCCGACCGCCCGGCCGACGCCATCGCCGTGATCGACCGGCTCGGGCGGTACGGCGCCACCGACGCGACCTGGGACGGCGTCCGTCTCGACCGGATCGCTCAGCCACAGGTCAGGTCCCGCGTCCTGGTCGCCGAGAACGACGCCGGCCTGTTCGCCGGCCCGCTGCGCGCGGTGGTGGCCGGCCGCTCCGAGCCGGACGACGCGCTGGTCCAGGCCGCGATCACCACGGCGGTGGCGCACGACGTCGCCGACGACCTCGGACGGCCCGTCGACTGGGGCGGGCGCAACCTCTCCGGCGGCCAGCGCCAGCGGCTGCGGCTGGCCCGCGCGGTCCACGCCGACCCGGAGATGCTGCTGGCCGTCGAGCCGACCTCGGCCGTCGACGCGCACACCGAGCTGGCCGTCGCCGAGCGGCTCGCCGCCGCCCGGGCCGGCCGGGGAACCGTCGTCGCGACCACGTCGCCGGTCCTGCTGGACCGGGCCGAAGTGGTCTACTTCCTGGCCGGCGGACGGGTGGCGGCCAGCGGGACACATCAGGAGCTGCTGTCGTCGTCGCCCGGCTACCGGGCCCTGGTGATGCGGGTCTTCGAGTCGGCCGAGGAGGGCGCGTGAGCACGGTGCTGCCGATCGCGGGAAACCGGGAGGTGGGGCGGGCCGCATTGCGCCTGCTCGCCGCCGACCGGGCCGCAGTCGTCTCGATGGTCGCGATCAGCTCACTGGCGGCGCTCGCCGCTCTCGGCGCGCCCTGGCTGCTCGGCCGGGTGATCGACACGGTGACGTCCGGTGGCGGGGTCCGCGAGGTCGACCTGCTGGCGCTGGGCGTTCTGGTCTGCGCGGTGCTGCAGACCGTGCTGTCCCGGTTCGCCCTCGCGATCGGGTACCGCTTCGGTGAACGGACGGCCGCCCGCATCCGCGAGGGATTCCTGGAACGGGCGCTCGCCCTGCCGGCCGCCGTCGTCGAGCGCGTACCGGCCGGCGACCTCGCGGCGCGCGGCAGCACCGACGTGGACGCCGTCGCCACGACGCTGCGCGACGTACTCCCGAAGGTCTTCATCGGGTTCGTCCAGGTGGTGTTCATCCTGGTCGCGGTGGTGGTGCTCGACCCGCTGCTCGGGCTGGCCGGCGTGCTCGGGCTGTCCGGCATCTGGTTCTGCGTGCGATGGTACCTGCGGACGGCCCGGGACGCGTACCTCGCCGAAGGGGCGGCCAACTCCCGTCTCGCCGAGGAACTGGCGGCCACCACGGAGGGCGCCCGTACCATCGAAGCTTTTGATCTCGCAGCTCGCCGGATGGAGGCGGGCGACTCCGCGATCGCCGAGACCCGCCGGACCCGGCTCGCGACGCTGGCGCTGCGGAGCGTGTTCTTCCCGATCGTGGAGACGTCCTATGCGATCCCGACCGTGCTGGTGCTGCTGGTGGGCGGGTTGTTCTACATCGACGGGCGGCTCACGCTCGGCGCGGTCGCGGCGGCGGTGCTCTACCTGCGTCAACTGGTCAATCCGCTGGACACCATCCTGATCTGGGTGGAGCAGTTGCAGAGTAGTAGCGCCTCGTTCGCGCGGGTCGAAGGCTTGAGTTCGGTGGATGCGGGCCGGGCGACATTTCCGGAAATGTCGCCCGCCGGCGATCGCATCGAAGTCCGTGGAGTCCGTTATGCCTACGCGGCGGGCCGGGACGTGCTGCACGACGTGGATCTGACGGTACGGCCGGGCGAGCGGCTCGCCGTGGTCGGACTGTCCGGAGCGGGCAAGTCCACGCTCGGCCGCCTCCTCGCCGGCGTCGACCGGCCGACGGCGGGCTCGGTGACCGTCGGCGGCGTGCCGATCGCCGATCTCGGTCCCGACCAGCTCCGCCGTCAGGTGGTGCTGGTGACGCAGGAGCACCACGTGTTCCGCGAGTCGCTGCGGGACAACCTGATGGTGGCCGCCCCCGACGACGACCTGCGCCGGGCGCTGGCGACGGTGGGCGCCGACTGGGCCACCGACCTCGACCGCGACCTGGGGGAGCACCCGCTCGACGGCGCTCAGGCCCAGCAGCTGGCGCTGGCCCGGGTCCTGCTCGCCGACCCGCACACGGTGATCCTCGACGAGGCGACCGCCCTGCTCGACCCGAACGCGGCCCGTACCGCGGAACGCGCCCTCGCCGCCGTCCTGCACGAACGCACCGTCATCGCGATCGCCCACCGCCTGCAGACCGCGCACGACGCGGACCGGGTGGCGGTCATGGACGCCGGCCGGATCATCGAGCTGGGCACGCATGACGAGCTGGTGGCGGCGGGCGGTTCGTACGCGGCCCTCTGGCGCTCCTGGCACAGCACCCCGTCGCTGCCGGCCTGACAAGCGGGGTCCGACGTGGCGGAACGCCCGCCGCCGGGAGTCGGCGACGGGCGTTGCGGGCGCGGTGGGTCAGACCGTGGTGGGCAGTTCGGCCGGGAGACCGCGGCGGTTGCGCTCGGCCTTGATCGCGACGTCGATGATGTCGTAGACGGTGCCGACCACGACGATCACCGTGATGATGGCGGTCAGCCAGTCGAGCGGCTTGGTCGTGCCCCAGTCGAGGGTGGCGACCCAGTCCGGGTTGAAGAAGCGGTCGGTCTGGAGCAGCCACACGACCGGCCCGGCGAACAGCAGCGCGAGCACCGCGTTGACGATCGTGACGGTGTGCGTCCACGCGTTCCTGCGGAACAGCCAGAGGGCGTAGACGGCTTCCAGGATCAGGACCACGATCAGGTACGGCCACCAGGACGTCCAGTTGTCCGGGTTGAGCACCGGCTCGTCGGTGAACGCGAACTGCTGGAGCACCAGGCCCACGATGAGCAGCAGCGGCCAGACGACGCCGGTCGCGAGCTCGCCGATGCTGATCGCCCGGACGTCGTGGCGCGGCAGGTCGTCCAGGTTCCACTCGCGGTTGGGCAGGGTGGGCAGCTCGGACCGGGCCACCCCGCTGCGCTCCAGGATCGCGAAGACCAGGGTGGTCCAGAAGACCATGTGCACGCCGACCGTGATGACAGTGCTGATGGCCGTGCCGATCGCGGTGCCGATCGACGGATCGCTGAGCGTCTTCACCGTGGTCAGCACCACGACCACGATCGGCAGGACGACCGCGGCCATCATGGTGATCAAGCGCTGCCAGATCGGGAAGAGCTCGGGGCCGATCAGGTACTGCTTGCGGTCGGCGTACTCGTCGGCGAGCTTGCCGGGGTCACCCAGCTCCAGCAGCGTCTCCTCGACCGCCGCGTCCGGCGGTGAGCCGCCGGCGACTCTCGCCTCGACCGCGTCCTCGATGGACGTGCGCAGTTCGCGGTCGATGTCGGTGCGCTTCTGCTCCGGGATGCGGCTGAGGACGGTCTGGACGTAGCGGTCGATGAGGGTGGTCATGAGGCGCTCCCGGAGTCGGTGGGGTTGTCGAGATCGGTGACCGCTTTGTCGAGCCGCGTCCACTCGTCGCGCAGGGCTGCGGCGATCGCGTCGCCCTGCGCGGTGGTCGTGTAGAACTTGCGCGGCCGTGCCTCGTCGGTGTTCCACGAACTGGTCAGCAGGCCCTGGGACTCCAGGCGCCGCAGCAGGGGGTAGAGCGTGTTCGCCTCCACCTCGAAACCGGCCGCGCTCAGTGTTTCGAGCAGCGAGTACCCATAGCCCGGCTCCCGGAGGACGGTGAGACTCGCGACGACGACCGTGCCGCGGCGCAACTCCTGTAGGTGAGTGGAGAGCGTCGCATCCGTTGTCATGCCACTCACGATAGTGTGCGACACACACCATCGCAAGTAGCACTGCATTGTGTTCAGAGCATCAGTGAATCCCGGCATTTCGATCCGGGAGGGCGGCCTCGATGATGGCGGCCGCGCGATGCGCGCCGCTCTCCCCTCGTACGACCGCCTTGATCTTCGCGGCCTCGGCCACCGGCGGACCGGAAGCGAGTCGCAGGAGCGACGCCCGCAGGTCTTCCGCCGTGACGGTGGCCGCATCGACCACCTCGGCCACACCCAGCGCCGCGAGCTGCTCGGCGTTCGCGAACTGGTCCGCTGCCTGCGGCGCCGCGATCATCGGCGTGCCGGCCCAGAGGCCCTCGCTGCTGCCGCCCATCCCGGCGTGGGTGAGGAACGCGTCCGCCTGCTCCAGGATCGCCAGCTGCGGAACCCAGTCGTGCACCTCGACCGAATCCGGGATCGGGCCCAGCCCAGACGCCGTCACGTGCTTGCCGATCTGCAGCACCGTGTGCCAGCCGGGCAGGTCGCCGAAGGCCTCGACGCAGCGCCGGTAGAAGTCCGGATGATCGGTGAAGGCCGAGCCGAGCGAGACCAGCAGGACCTTCTCGGCGTCCGCCGGTCGTGTCCATCCGCCCTGGTCGCCGCGGTCGCCGAAGATCGGGCCGACGAAGTGGTAGACCTCGTCGTCCACCCGGTCGGCGTTCGGCTGCAGGGCGCGGGGGATGAGCGCGAGGCACTGCTCCGGGCGGCCCTGGAACGCCAGGCTGTCGGTGACCGAGGAACCGTTCGCGGTGAGCCACTCGGTGAACCGGCGGTAGTAATCGGCGCCCTTCGGGTCGGCGCGCAGCTGATCGAGCATCGGCGCCATCTCCTGCTCGTAACCGTCCCAGGCCACGAACGTGGGGGAGAGCTGGATCGCCGGGATGCCCCACTGCTCGCCGAGGAGCCGGGCCGGAGCGCCGGCGATGTCGTAGAGGAACAGGTCGGGTCGGTCGTCGTCGTAGAGGTCGCGCAGCTGCGGGAGCATCGCGATCGCGTCGTCGAGGAACGCCGTCAGGTGGTCGACGGGGTTCTCGCTGACGACGTCATCTCCCGTCAAGAGCGTCGATTCGTACGGTTGGAGAGTCGCACCCGTGGCGGCGACGGCGTCGGCGAACGAGGGGTCGTTCGCGTAGGTGACCCGGTGGCCACGGCTGACGAGCGTGCGGACGATCTCCAGGCTCGGGTTGACGTGGCCGTGGAACGGGATGCTGACGATGGCGATATGCGGCATTTGATGCGCTCCGGCTCGTTGGTCGACTTCAACGAGACGCAACGTATCGTCTTGCGTTCGACGCTGTCAAGACGAGACGTTGCGTCTCGCTTTGGTAAGCTGACGGGCATGACCGCCGACCCCGCCCGCCGCAACGAGCGCTCCCGCCGCGCCATCCTGACCGCGACCCTGGAACTGCTCGGCGAGACCGGCTACTCCGACCTGACCATCGAGTCGATCGCCGCCCGTGCCGGGGTGGGCAAGCAGACCATCTACCGCTGGTGGCGAGGCAAGGGCGCGGTCGTCCTCGAAGCGCTCGTCGACAGCACGATGGCCGCCGCCGAACCGGTCGCGCTGCCGGACACCGGTGACATCCGGGCCGACCTGCGCGACGTCCTGCGGGCCACGGTCGCCGAGTTCGCCGACCCGAAGCTCTCCGCCACGACCCGGGCGATCACGATCGAGACGCTCGGCGACGAAGGGCTCGCCGAGCAGGTTCGCGACCAGTTGCTGCGCCCGCAGCTCGACGCGGTGAAGGCACGGCTGCGGGCCGGTCAGGACGCCGGCCAGGTCCGCGACGGCATCGACCTGGACCAGGCGGTGGAGCTGCTCTTCGGACCGCTCTACCACCGGTGGCTGCTGCGGAACGGCCCGCTCACCGAGTCCTATGCCGACGGCGTCACCGACCTCGTCGTCGCCGCGATCGCCAAGTGACCCCGCAGGGGTTGACGCTCCGGCAGCTCGGGCCGGCGATCTTCCTGCCGTCCGGCGTCTACTCGATCGGCCTCGGCGCGGTCGCGCCCGTCGTCGCGCTCTCCGCCACCGGGCTGGGCGCGTCGTTCGCCGTCGCGGCGGTCGTCGCCGGCATGGTCGGCGTCGGTCAGATCCTCGGCAGCATCCCGGCCGGCGTCCTGGTGTCCCGGATCGGCGAGCGCAGGACCATGCTGCTCGGCGCCGCCTGTGCCGTGCCGGCGCTGCTGGCCTGCGTCGTCGCCGGTCACGTGCTGCTGCTGGCGTTCGCGGTCATGCTCGTCGGCATGGCCGGCGCGACCTGGGGGGTGGCCCGGCACGCGTTCATGACCGAGGCGGTGCGGCCGGAGCTGCGGGCCCGGGCGATGTCGACTCTCGGTGGCGTCGGGCGGATCGGCACCTTCGCCGGGCCGTTCGCCGGCGCCGGGGCCGTGCATGTCATGGGGTTGAAAGGTGCTTATCTGGTCGCCCTCGGCTGTTCGCTGCTGGCCGGGGTGTTGCTGATGCTGCTGCCGTCGGTGCCGCATTCCTCTTCGAGCGGCGCGGAACGACTGAAACTGATCAGTGTCGTCAGGGACAACTCGACGACGCTGCGGACCCTCGGCTTCGGCGTGCTGCTGGTCGGCGCGCTGCGGGCCTCACGGCAGACGATCCTGCCGCTCTGGGGTGCTCAGCTGGGCCTCTCGCCGGCCACCATCGGCCTGATCTTCGGGATCTCCGGCGGCGTGGACATGCTGCTGTTCTATCCGGCCGGCAAGCTGATGGACCGGCACGGCAGGAAGGCCGCCGCGGTACCGGCGATGGCGTTGCTGGGCACGGCCTTCGCGCTGCTCCCGCTCACCTCCGGGATGGTCGGCCTGACTCTCGCCGGGGTGCTGATGGGCATCGGGAACGGGCTCAGCGCCGGCCTCGTCATGACGATCGGCGCCGATGTGTCGCCCGCGGCAGGCCGTGCTCGATTTCTCGGCGTGTGGCGGGTCTTCTCCGACCTCGGCACCGGCGGCGGACCGTTATTGATCGGTGCGGTGACGGCGGTGGCGTCGCTGACCGCCTCCGCGGTGGTGGTCGGTTCCGCCGGATTGCTGGCGGCTCTTCTCCTGAGCCGCTGGCTGACGCGCTAGCGCTCGAACGTCCATCGGGCGAAATCGCCCGGTTCCGGGCCGGCTTCGGCGAGCACGTCACCCTGGGCGTCCCAGATTCCCGACCCCCCGGACGTACGGCCGAAGCCCCCGCCCGTAGGACCGGCGAACGCGGCAGTGGCCGTCCACACCCGATGCTCGGCGGCGACCCGTTTCGCGCGATCGCCGTGCAGGCTCGCCTCGTGGTCGTGGTGCACGACGCCCGCCACATAGCCGTCGATCGCCAGCGCGGCGGTCCGCTCCGCGTGCTCGGGGATGCCGGTGTCCCGGCAGACGGCCAGGCCGAGCCGCCACCCGTCGACGTCGAGCACCACCGGCTCGCCCGGCACGAACCGTTCCGCCTCGCTGCCATGCAGGTAGACCTTGCCGTAGACGACCCGCGCACCCGTGCCGTCGACCGCGAGCACGCCGATCCACGGGCCCGGGACCGGCGCTCCCACCAGTGCTGTCGTCCCGGTCGCCGCGCACGCCTCGACGATCGGCGCCAGCCGCGGGTCATCGGGCTCGACCACGGCGGCGTCCAGCTCGTATCCGGTCAGCGACATCTCCGGGAAGACCACCACCCGGGCGGAGGCCTCACGGATCACGGCGGCGTGCGACAGCGCGTTGCCCGCCACGTCGTGCGCCACGCAGTGCGGTTGGGCCACGGCGATGGTCAATGAATGCGACACTGTTCTCCTTCCGTCCTTCACGATCTGGTGGTTCTCCTGAACGCTACCGACGACCGCCTCCGTGCGGCACTCGACCGGCTGGTCGAACGAGGCGTCCTGGACGACCGGCAGGCAGGCGCCGTGCTCGCCGAGGTCGCGGCGCCGCGCAGGGAGAACCGGGGCCGTCCGCCCTGGGGCGAGATCGCCGGCTATCTCGGGGCGTCGCTGGTGCTCGGCGCGATCCTGCTCTTCCTGGCCGGTCAGTGGGGCGGCCTGGACTGGGGCAGCCGGGTCGCCGTGCTCACCGGTCTCGCCGTCCTCCTGGTCACGGCAGGGCTGGTCGTCGGGCGGCGGCCTTCGGAAGACGTCAGCCGGCGGCTGGCCAGCACGCTGCTCACCGGGGCGGCCGGCGCTGCCGGGTTCGCCGTGTACGTGGCGTTCGACCAGGCGTTCGTCGCCTCGCTCACCGGGCTGGCCGTGGTGTCCGCCGGATACCTCCTGGCGAGCAGCGCGGTGGGCCAGCTGGGCGTCGCGGTCGCGGCCTTCCTGTTGTACGCGTCGCTGCTCGACTGGCGGGAAGTCTTGGATGGGCCGACGCCGCTCGGGGCCGGCGTACTCCTGCTCGGGGTGGTCTGGGCCGTCGTGCCCTGGCCGGAACGCCGGTTCGGGCGGGCGGTCGCCGTGGTGCTCGGGCTGAGCGGTGCCCAGCTCGTGGTGATCGACGACGACATCCTCGGGTATGCGCTCACCGCGGCCGTGGCGGTGGCCTGCTTCGCCTGGTACGCCCGGGAGCGCGACTGGGTGCTGCTGGCCGGTGGTGTCGTGGGCGCCACCGTGGTCACTCCGGAGATCCTGTACGAGGTCACGGGCGGGTCGATCGGCGGCAGTGGCGCGATGCTCGTCGCCGGCGTGATCCTGATTGCCGGTAGCGTTCTCGGCGTACGGATGAAGCGGTAGGGATTTCTCTCCGGGCCGGGAACCGGGCGGCGGCCTCGGGCGTGTATCGGTCATGACGGCTTCGACGGGGGCACCAATCGACGGGGGAGAGGTCCTGCGTGAGAGCGGGCCGCCCGCCGAGGATTTCGAGGCGTTCTACCGCGCCAATGTGGACCGGGTCTACCGCGCTCTCGCGGTGACCCTGCGGCAGGACGATCTGGCCGGCGAGGCGGTCGCCGAGGCGATGGCCCGCGCCTATTCCCGCTGGTCGACAGTGGGCAACCTGGACAACCCGGCCGGCTGGGTGTTCCGGGTCGGGCTCAACTGGGCCACCTCCTTCTGGCGCAAGGCGCGGCGGGAGAGACCGCCGAGCGAGCGCCCCGAGCAGATCCAGCGCGGCACCGCGGAGACCGCCGTGTTCGCCCGCGAGGTCCTCGCCCGGCTGCCACGCCCGCAGCGGGCCGTGGTGACCTGCCGGATCCTGCTCGACATGACGACCGCCGAGACCGCGGAGGCGTTGCGCATCAGCGAGGGCACCGTGAAGAGCCGGCTGTCCCGGGCGCTCGCCGACCTGCGCCGCGACCTGAACGAGGAGGGATGACCGTGGACCGCATTCCGCAGGACGTCGAGGCACTGGTCCGCGACGCGGCGCAGGCCTCACCCGGTTACGGCGGCGACTTCGCCGAGATCCCCCGGATCGCCCGCCGCCAGCAGCGCCGCCGGACGGCTGCCGTGTTCGCCGGCGTCGCCGCCGTGCTCGCCGTCGCCGGCGTCGGCGTGGCGGCCGACCGCGGACCCGACCCGGCGCCGGTCGACCCGCCGGCCGTCACCCCGACGACCGTGACGGTCCCGCCCGGGGCGCAGCGGCTGATGCTGAACGGCGCGAATGGGGAATACCGCACGTTCGACAACGGCACGATGACCTATACCGAGCTCGGCCGGACCCAGGTCGGCGAGTTCTCGGTGGACGGTTCCTGGCAGTGGCGCCTGCACCAGCTGACCGGCCCCGACCGGTGGGACGGGGTCGTCGGGCGCGCCGACGGCAGCATCGTGGCGGCCGGGCCGTCCGGCGCGTCCACCGAGCTGGTCGTCGTCGACGCGGCCGGCGCGATCGTGCAGTCCCGCGACCTGGGGGAGCCGGTCGCGCTGGTCAGCGCCGACGAGAAGCACGCGTACCTGTGGCGCCCGTCCGGGCTCGTCGAGCACACGCTGAGTTCCGGTGCGGAGCGGGTCGTGGTCCCCCGGGAGCTGATCGAGGTCGACGACGTCTTCGGTGGGCAGATCGTGACCGCCGACGTGGCGAACGGGCTTCTCGCCCTGGTCCGGAAGGCCACGCCGTGCGTCGTGGAGCTCTACGACCTCAGCGGGCCCGACCACGCCGGGATGTACACCATGGCCGAGGACAGGACCTGCTCGCGGGTGACCGGACTGCGTCTGTCGCCTGATGCGAAACGGGTGGCCGTGGCCATGTGGTTCATCGAACCGGGGTCCGGGCCGCACGTCGAGGTCCTGGAGACGGACGGCGGCACGAACATCGGTGGCACCGATGTGGACGTCCAGCCCGCTGAGGTGGATCCGCTCATGGCCGTGGCCTGGGTCGACGACAAGACGCTGCGCGGCGTGTTCTTCCATGCCTCCACCAGCACGGCGAGTGATCTGACGCCGTTCACCGTCGTGCTGTGACGGCCGCGTGTCCATCGACCGGTTGACAACCGGGCTCGGTGGCTCGGTCGTCCCGGCGAACCCCGTGGTCCGGAGAGGATTTCCTCATCAGCGGGACGGCATCACCACGAGGGGGAGCACGATGAAGGACGAGTCCGCGGGCGCGATGATCCGGACGATGGCCTGCGACCTGGGGATCCCGGTCGTGACCTACTACGCCCTGCACGCGGCCGGGGCCGGGGACGGCGCCGCGCTGCTCGCCGGTACCGCCGCGGCCGGGCTGCGGATGGCGTGGGTGGCGGTGCGGAGCCGGTCGCTCAGCCCGTTCTCGCTGCTGATGGGCGCGGTCTTCGGGGTCGGGCTGCTGTTCACGCTGCTGACCGGCGACGCCCGGTGGCTGCTCATCAAGCACTCGGTGATGTCGGCGGTGATCGGGCTGGTCTTCCTGGTGACGGCGTACCGGGGGCGGCGGCCGCTCACCCTGCTCGCCCAGCAGAGCTTCGTGCCGGGCCGGGCGCGGGCGCTCGGGGCGGCGTTCGAGGCGGACGAGCGGGTGCGGCGGGGGCACCGGGTGGCGTCGCTGGTGTGGGGCGGCGGGCTGCTCGCCGAGGCGGTGGTCCGGGTCGTGCTGGTCTACCTGCTGCCGGTCTCGGTGATGGTCGGCCTGTCGACGGCGCTCACGGTGGTGACGTTCGCGCTGCTGATCGGATGGAACGCCCGCTTCATCGCCAAGCACCGCCACCACAGCGAGTTGGCCCTCGCCGCCTGATCGCCCGGGCCGGTGGACCGGGCTCAGCGGTGGGCCGGGTGTGCCGATCTAGCAAGTGTGGTGGGCTCTTCGAAGCGCGGTTCCCGGGTGACGATCAAGGTCCGTGTCGTCGCGGCCATGGTGGTGATGCTGGTGCTGTCGATGCTGGTGGTGGTCGGTTACATCACCGGCCGCAACTCGTCGGAGGCACGGGAGACCGGGTTCGACTATGCCGATGAGGTGACCCGGGCCAGCGGCGGGGAGATCAGCAAGGTGCTGCTGGCCGGGCTCGGGACCGCGCGGGACATGGCGCAGGTGTTGCAGGCCACGGCCGGGACCGGTTCGTCGCGGCGGCTCGCCAACGCTCAGCTGAAGGCCGTGCTGGAGTCGCACGAGGACTACCTGGGCACGTGGACCGGGTGGGAGCCGAACGCGTTCGACGGCAGGGATCGGCGGTACCGCAACGCGGACGGCTCGACGGACGCGACCGGGCGGTTCGTGCCGTACTGGTTCCGCGACGGCGACGAGATCAGCCTGGCGCCGCTGGAGGGGTACACCGAGGCGGGGGCGGGCGACTACTACCTCGTGCCGAAGGAGACCGGCAAGGACAAGGTGGTCGAGCCTTATCTGTACGACGTGGGCGGCGTGCAGACGCTGATCACCTCGATCGCCACGCCGATCGAGCGGGACGGCACCGTCGTCGGGGTGTCCGGGATCGACATGTCGCTCGCAACCCTGCAGACCATCGTCGGCGGGATCAAGCCGTTCGGCACCGGGTCGGCGGCCCTGGTCAGCACCGGCGGGCTGCTGGTCGCCGGCGACGTGGGCGAGGCCGGATCGGCAGCCCCGGACGATCTGACGAAGCTGGCTGCCGAGGCCACCGATGCCGGGGCCACCAGCCGTAGCGTCACCGAGATCGACGGCGAGGAGACGCTGCGGATCGCCGCGCCGATCACCATCGGGGAGAGCGACACCTGGTCGCTGGTCGTGTCGGTGCCGACCGCCACGGTCCTGGCCGCCGCGAACACCACCCGGACCGTCAGCATCGTGCTCGCCTGCGTGGCAGTGCTGGTCGCGGCGCTGGCAGCGTTCTTCCTGGCCAAAACGATCGTGCGGCCGATCGAACGGCTCCGGGACCGGATGGCCGAGATCGCCGACGGGGACGGCGACCTGACCCAGCGGGTGACGATCGCCCGCGACGACGAGGCGGGGCAGCTCGCGGCGGCGTTCAACAGGTTCGTCGAGAAGGTGGCCGTCACGATCCGGGGCATCGCCGGTTCGACGGGCATGCTGGCCGGCGCGGCACAGGAGCTCACCGCGGTCAGCAACCGGCTCGAATCCGGCGCCAACGAGGCGTCCCGGCAGGCCGTCGAGGCGAGCGACGCCAGTGAGCAGGTGAACGCCGGCGTGCAGGCGATCGCGGCCGGTGCCGAGCAGATGAGCGCGTCGATCGCCGAGATCTCCACCAACGCGACGCAGGCCGCCCAGGTGGCGTCGCAGGCCGTATCGATCGCCGAGCGCACCAACAGCCAGGTGGCCGAGCTCGGCGTGGCGAGCACGGAGATCGGCGAGGTGGTGCAGCTGATCACGTCGATCGCCGAGCAGACGAACCTGCTCGCGCTGAACGCGACGATCGAGGCGGCACGCGCCGGTGAGCTGGGCAAGGGGTTCGCGGTCGTGGCCGGGGAGGTGAAGGAGCTCGCTCAGCAGACGGCCTCCGCCACCGAGCAGATCACCGCCAGGATCACGGCCATCCAGTCGTCGAGCGGATCGGCGGCCACCGCGATCGGGGAGATCGCCGAGGTGATCGCGCAGATCGGGGACTACACGACGACGATCGCCTCCGCCGTCGAGGAGCAGACGGCGACCACGTCGGAGATGAGCCGTACCGTCACCGACGCGGCGTCGAGCAGCGGTGAGGTGGCCCGGACGATCAACGGGGTGGCGTCGGTGGCGTCGTCGACCGCGGACGGCGCGCGGACCACCCAGGAGGCCGCGGCCAACCTGAACCGGCTCGCCGACGAACTGACCGGGCTGGTCAACGCGTTCCGCTACTGATCTGATCATCCGGTGACTCTCATCGAGATCAATGGTGCGGAGGCCTCGCCCGAGGTCCTTCATCGGGCCGCTACCTGGAACTATGGGCACTACACGTCGATGCAGGTCCGGAACCGTGCGGTGGCCGGCCTCGACGATCACCTGCGCCGGTTGCACGCCGGTTCCGCGACACTGTTCCCGTCGGCGCTGTCCGGCGCCCCGACCTCCGCCGAGATGACCGGATACATCCGTCAGGCGCTGCGCGACCTCACCGACGCCTCGGTACGCGTCGCCGTCCTGCCGCGCCGGGATCTGCTGTCAGTGGACGTCATGGTGTCGGTCTCCGAGCCGGTCCCGGACACCGACCGGGCGCCGCTGCGGGTGCGGGGCATCACCTACGAACGGGAGCTCCCGCATCTCAAGCACATGGCGACGATGGGCTTGACCTACCACGTGCTGGCCGCGCGGGCGGACGGGTTCGACGACGTGCTGTTCTCCGGGCGCGACGGGTTCGTCCGCGAGGGCTCGGTCTGGAACGCCGTCTTCCTCGACGATGACGGCCTGGTCTGGCCGTCGGCGCCGATGCTGGAGGGCATCACCATGCAGGTCCTCCAGCGGTCCCTGGCCGCCCTCGGCATCCCGTCGTCGACGCGCCCGCTGTCCCGGGCAGACGTGGCGGCCATGCGCGGGGCGGCCGCCACCAACTCCCACAACCCGGCCCAGCCGATCGCCGCGATCGACGACACGGCCTTCCCCGCGACCGGCGAGCTGACGACCCTGCTACGCCGGGCCTGGGAGCACGTGACCTGGACTCCTCTGATCGACTAGAGTGCGGACGCTAGTCGATCTTGGGGGGAGTTCGGGTGGGACGTTCGAAGTGGCTGCGGGCCGCGTTCAGCACGGTGGCGGCCGGGTGCCTGATCTGCGCGACGGCCGGGCCGGCGGCAGCCGGTGAGGTGGCGCCGGACGTCACCGCGCCCGTGTTCAGCTCGACCGGGCTGGTCGAGGGGCAGCTGTTCCCGGCGTATCGCAGCTTCGAGCCGATCGTGACCGATGCCGTCGGGGTGACCCGGGTGGACATCGCCGTGGACGGCATCCCGGCGTCGTCGCCCGACCGTCCCTCCTGCCGGATGGGGACCTCGGCGGCCACCGCGGGCCGGGTGGCGTGCCGGGTACTCACCTGGGACCTGCCGGACGACAGCGACATGGTCATCCGGCTCACCGCCTGGGACGCGGCCGGGAATCACACCACCGCCGTCACCACGGTCCACGTCGACCGGGTCCGGCCGGTAGCAGCCGTGTCGCCGGCGGCCGGGACCGCGATGACCAGCCGGGACCTGCGGATCACGCTGAACGGGGTGTCGCCGGACGTCGTGCGGACGACGATGCTGGAGGGTTACCCGGGAAAGGTGCTCTCCACCCGTACCGGGGCGCCCTGGGCCTTTGATTGGAAAGCGACCGGCGACGTCGCCGCGCCCGTCTTCGAGCTCACCGACCGCGCGGGCAACGTCACGTATCTCGACTCCCGCTACATCGTCGACGACGACGCGCCGGTGATCGAGCGCATCGACGGCGACCTGGGGAACCGGAATCTGGAGCGGGGCGGCGGCTGGGTCGGAGGCTCCGCCACGCTGACGGCCACCGTCGACGACAAGTCCGGCGTCGCCCGGAGCGAATGGCGGGTGAACGGCGTCCTCACCTCCACCGAGCCGGTGTTCGCCTGGAACGCCAAGGCGGTTCCGGCCGCCACCGCCAAGGTCGAGCTGCGGGTCTGGGACCGGACCGGGCACACCGCCGCTAGGTCGTTCGTGGTGAACATCGACAAGTCCGGCCCGAAGGTCACCGTCTACCCGGCGGAACGAGCCCTGATCCGGGGCAAGACCTTCGTCACCTCGATCAAAGCGAGTGACCCGCACGGTGTCGTGCTCACCAGCCTGCAGGGCCCGCAGAACCAGATCAATCCGGCCGTGAAGGTCACCCTCAACGCCGGCAAGGACGGGTCGCGCAAACTGGTGTGGATCGCCGCGGACGGCTACTACAACTACACCACCGTCACCCGCACGGTGATCGTCGACAACACGGCGCCGTCGGTCGCCTACAAGAAGGCGCCGAAGAACAAGGCGAAGCTGACGAAGAAGACGACGCTGACCGCCACGGCAGCCGACCGTAACGGTGTCGCACGCGTCCAGCTCCTGGTCAACGGCAAGGTCGTCGCGACCGACACGAAGGCCGGTTACAGCTTCACGCTGAACCCCAAGAAGTACGGCAAGAAGTTCACCGTGCAGCTGCGCGCCTACGACAAGGCGGGCAACGTGAAGGTCAGCGCGAAGCGC
The DNA here is from genome assembly GCF_004001265.1 of Actinoplanes sp. OR16. GTDB lineage: Bacteria > Actinomycetota > Actinomycetes > Mycobacteriales > Micromonosporaceae > Actinoplanes. Next base: position 4,597,759 of record NZ_AP019371.1, read on the forward strand.
ACCTACCGTCGCTGAGGTCAGAACGGGGTCGGGATCTGGCGTACCGGGATCTGCGGATCCTCGTAGCCGTGCGGCTTCTGGCGCTTGGGGAGCGTCACATCACGCTTCGCCAGAGGCTTGTACGGCACCGAGCCCAGCAAGTGCGTGATCACATTCAACCGGCCGCGCTTCTTGTCGTCGGTGTGAGCGACGAACCAGGGCGCCCACGCCGTATCGGTGGCCTGGAACATGTCGTCGCGGGCGCGTGAGTAGTCGAACCAGCGGCTGTACGACTTCAGATCCAGATCGGACAGTTTCCACACCTTGCGCGGATCGTGGATCCGGCTCTCCAGGCGGCGGGTCTGCTCCTCGGGGCTGACCTCCAGCCAGTATTTGAGCAGGATGATGCCCGAGTTCACCATCGACCGCTCCACCTCGGGAACCGCCCGGAGGAACTCTTTGGCCTGGTCGTCGGTGCAGTACCCCATGACGCGCTCCACGCCGGCCCGGTTGTACCAGCTCCGGTCGAAGATCACGACGTCGCCGGCGGCCGGCAGGTGGCCGATGTACCGCTGGATGAACATCTGTGACCGCTCCCGATCGGTCGGCGCCGGCAGCGCCACGACCCGGAACGTCCGCGGACTCACCCGCTCGGTGATCGCCTTGATCACGCCGCCTTTGCCGGCCGTGTCCCGGCCCTCGAAGACGATGCAGACCTTGGCGCCGCTCTCCTTCACCCACTCCTGAAGGGCGACCAGCTCGCCGTGGAGGCGGCGCAGCTCGTGCTGGTACTCCTTCTCCTTCATGCGTGCCATGGCCGACACGGTCCCGCATCCGGACGCGGTTTCCCTCACCCGCCCGGGATGGTTTCCCGGCCGCCGAGCCGTGGTCCGATCGATCATGACTTCGGGCGCCCTCGTGCTGATCACCTTCGCGGTGTTCGCCTGGGGCGTGTTCTCCGGCCGCCTCGAACGGTACGACGTGACCGCGCCGATGGCGTTCGTGCTGGTCGGCCTCGCCCTCGGAGGCTTCGCCGGCAGCCACCTCGAAGCCGACTCCGAAGCCGTGACGGCGCTGACCGAAGCCACCCTCGTCTGGGTGCTCTTCTCCGACGCGTCCCGGGTCGGACTGCGCGAACTGCGGCACGACGCCGGGGTCTTCGTACGACTGCTCGCCCTGGGTCTGCCCCTGACCGTCGCGGCGGGATCCTTCGCGGCATGGTGGCTGCTCGACCTGCCCGATCCGTGGCTGGCACTGCTCGCCGGGGCCGCGCTCGCACCCACCGACGCCGCGCTCGGATCCGTCGTCGTCACCAACCCGGCGGTCCCGTCCCGGATCCGGCGCATCCTCAACGTGGAGAGCGGCCTCAACGACGGCATCGTCACGCCGATCGTGATGTTCGCGGTCTTCTCGTCCGCCACGCACGGTGTCCTCCCGGCCGTCCTGCAGTTGGCGGGAGGTGCGGTGATCGGAGCGGCTCTGGGGGCCGGCGGCGGGCGATTGCTGCGCACGGCGCAAGCTCGCGGATGGGCTGATCAAGGCTTCGCCGGCCCGGCCGTCGTCGCTCTGGCTCTTCTGGCGTACGGCGGTTCGACCGTCCTGCACGCGAACGGGTTCGTCGCCGCTTTCGTGGCGGGCCTGGCGTTCGGCCACGTGGTGCCTTTCGTGGAACAGACCGCGGCGCTCGCGTCCCTGCTGGTCTGGACACTCTTCGGCGCCATCGCAGTCCCGCTGCTGCCCTCGCTGCTCAGCCCCGCGATGATCCTGTACGCCCTGCTCAGCCTCACCGTGATCCGCATGGCGCCGGTGGCGATCAGCCTCATCGGCGCGCAATTCGACACCCGGACCGTGCTGTTCATCGGCTGGTTCGGCCCGCGCGGCCTCGCGTCGATCGTGTTCGCCCTACTCGCCATCGAGGAACTGGGCCCGTCAGCGTCCCCGGTCGTGGCAGTGATCGTGCTGACCGTGCTGCTCAGCGTCGTGGCGCACGGCTTGTCGGCCCGGCCGCTGGCCCTCCAGTACCCGAAGTCCTCCGTATAGCGGGGCTCTTCCCGCTGTGATCCATGGCTGTGTCGAGGCCGCCCGGACAGCAATGAGTCACAGCCACTCCAAGCTGTTCGGTGCGGACGGGCTCAGCCACGACATCGCCCGCGCGGTCGCCCTGTGGCACCCGAACTCCGGCACCGATGGTGAGGGATTGAACACGTGAAACTTTACCGACTGGTCGGTACAGTTCCAGCATGACCTTGACCGCCCCACCGGTGTATTCGAAGGCCCGCCGCTGGTCCGCCCTCGGCGTGCTGTCGGCGGCGGTCCTTCTCCTCTCGATCGACGGGACGGTTCTCGCGCTCGCGGTGCCGTCCCTGACCGAGAGCCTGTCCCCGACCGCCGAGCAGATCATCTGGATCGGTGACATCTACTCGCTCGCGCTGGCCGGCCTGCTCGCCCTGATGGGCAACCTCGCCGACCGGATCGGCCGCAAACGCATCCTGCTCGCCGGATCGGTGCTGTTCGGCGCGGTGTCCCTGGTCGCCGCGTTCGCGACCAGCGCCGAGGAGCTGATCGCGGCCCGGCTGCTGCTCGGCGTCGCCGGCGCCACCCTGATGCCGTCGACGCTCTCGCTGATCCGCAACCTCTTCACCGACGCGGCCGAGCGCACCCGGGCCATCGCGGTCTGGTCGGCGGCGTTCGGCGCGGGTTCCGCAGCCGGCCCGATGATCGGCGGATTCCTGCTCGAACACTTCTGGTGGGGCTCGGTCTTCCTGATCAACGTGCCGGTCATGGTCGTCGTGGTCGTCTCCGGGCTCTTCCTGCTGCCCGAGTCCCGCGACCCGAGTCCCGGCCGGTTCGACTGGCCGTCGGCGGCCCTGTCGATGCTCGCGATCGTCCCGGTCGTCTACGCGATCACGCACGTGTCCGCTTTCTATCTCGCGCCGCTCGGCTTCCTGGCCGGCTATCTCTTCGTACGCCGGCAGCGCCAGCTCGAGAACCCCATGCTCGATGTGTCGCTCTTCCGCAGCGGCGCCTTCTCCGGGGCCGTCGCCGCCAACGTCATCTCCATCTTCGCGCTCGTCGGACTGCTCTTCTTCTTCTCGCAATACCTCCAGTTCGCACGCGGTTTCACCCCTCTGCAGGCCGGCCTCGCCGAACTCCCCGCCACCCTCGCCTCGATCGTCGTGGTCGCGCTGGTCGGCTGGGCGATCACCCGCCTGGGCCGGGGCCGCGCGATCGCCGTCTCCCTCGCGGTCGCGGCGGCGGGTCTCGCTCTGGTGGCGCCTGCGGCAGGCCAGTCCTCGTACGTCTGGCTCGCGCTCTGCCTCGTACCGGTAGGACTAGGGGTCGGCCTGTCGATGACACTGGCCGGGGACGCCATCATCTCGGCGGCGCCACCCCGCAAGGCCGGCTCGGTCTCGGCCGTCACCGAGACCGCGAACGAGCTGGGCGTGGTCCTCGGGATCGCCGTCCTCGGTTCGCTGCTGACCGCCGTCTACCGGTCGTCACTGGTTCTTCCCGACTCGGCGCCCTCCTCGGCTCACGACTCGCTGGGCGCGGCGCTGCAGGTCCTCGACCCGTCGCTGGCATCCGTCGCCAAGGACGCCTTCGTGACCGCGATGCAGACGACGTCGCTGGTGGCGGCCGCGTTCACGGCGCTGGCGGCCGTGGTGGCGTGGAAGCTGATCCCGTCTCGATAGTCTCGTGTCGTTTCTTTCGTTTCGCTGGCCTTGGGGGACAAATGGGGCGAACTGCCGGGCGGTCACCGTCGGACACCCGACGTGCGGTCCTGGAGGCGGCCGGCGAGGTCATCCGCACCCGCGGCCTGCACGCCTCCCTCGACGACATCGCCCGCCACGCCGGCGTCTCCAAGGGCGGGCTGATCTACCACTTCGCGAGCAAGGACGAACTGCTCCTGGAGTTGGCCCGCGACCTGATCGCCCGCTTCCGCACCGACGTACTGAGCCGCCTCGACCCTCACGACACCGCGCCCGGCCGGTTCACCCGCGCCTACATCCGGGCGCTGCTGGCACCACCGGAGGACGAGGCGGCCGTCCGTCGCTCGATCGCCCTCACCAGCCAGTTGTCCACGGTCCCGGCCGTGGCAGCGCTGGTCGACGCCGACACCGAACAGCTCAACGAGGAACTCCTGGCGGACGGCCTCCCCCTCGACGTCATGACGCTGGTGACGGCCGCAGCCGACGGCGTGAGCAGCGCCCCGATGTGGGGAGCTGCGGTCGACACCCCGGAACACCGCGAGCTGGAGAAGCGCCTGATCCACCTGACCCACAACCCGTCCCTCTGGCAGTCGGCCCCCTGGCCCGAATAGCACTCCCGCGTCCCGCCTGCACGCCCGATTCGCCGCTCTCCGATACCGGCCGAATCTTGGAGCGGCTGTGACTGATGACTGTGCGGCGGGCTTCGGCACAGCTATGGGTCACGGCTCGGGGTGGTCGGCTGTGACTGATGGCTGTGCGGCGGGCCCCGTCACAGCCATGCACCACAGCTGCCCTGGTCGGCTGTGACTCATGGCTGTCCGGCGGGCCTTGCGGCAGCCATGAGTCACAGCCGGGGTTGGCACTCTCCGAAACCGACCAGATCTTGAAGCGGCTGTGACCCATGGCTGTCCGGTCGGCCCCGACACACCCATAGATCACAGCCAGCGCCGGCCGGCTGTGACCCATGGCTGTGCGGCGGGCCTTACGGCAGCCACGAGTCACAGCCGGGGTTGGCACTCTCCGAAACCGACCAGATCTTGGAGCGGCTGTGACTGATGGCTGTCCGCCCGGCCTCAACACACCCATAGATCACAGCTCGGGGTGGTCGGCTGTGACTCATGGCTGTGCGGCGGGGTTTGCGGCAGCCGTGGGTCGCAGCCGGGGTTGGCAACCGGTTCGCGACGATCACGCACCGGCATGGTGATCCGGCAGGCGTGTGGTGGGTCGAATGGAACGGTGTAGGCACGGGACATCGTCGAAAGGGACCTCTTGCGCAACGTTCTTCGCCGCTTCGCCCTGGCCGCCGCTCTCATCGCCCCGGCCGCTCTCGGCCTCGCCACGATGACCGCCGGATCCGCTCAGGCCGCGCCGGTGAAGACCGTCACCAGTGCCACGGCCAAGACCAGTGCCACGGCCAAGACCGGTGCCGCCACGGCCGGTGAGACCGTTCTGCAGACCGAGATCAACCGGCTCATCAACGTCGAGCGCACCAGCCGCGGCTGTGCCGCGCTCAAGACCGACGCCAAGCTGACGACCGCTGCCCGTGGGCACAGTGCGTGGATGGCGCAGACCGGCGCGTTCTCGCACACCGGGCGTGGCAACTCGAACTTCGTCGCCCGCAGCAAGGCCGCCGGCTACACGAAGCCGTCGGCGGAGAACATCGCCTGGGGCTACCGCACCGCCAAGCAGGTCGTCGACGGCTGGATGAAGAGCCCCGGCCACCGCACCAACATCCTCAACTGCAAGTCGACCACCGTCGGCGTCGGCGCGGTCTTCTCCGCCAACGGCACCCCGTACTACACCCAGGACTTCGGTTACTGAAGGTCCTGAAGCAAGACCAGCGATGCCCCAGCCGATCCCCCTGCGGCTGGGGCATCGCTGTGTTCGCATCTCTCGATGTGGGAAACCGCCTCGTCGCCGGAGGAGACGGGGAGAAGCGTGGGTGACGAGTCACGCATCGATGAGGAGAGAGACATGCGGAATTGGCAGGACATCGCCGAGCTCGTCATACCCGGATACGGTCGGCTCCGGGATCGAGAACACGCCCGCTACCGGACCACCAGGGAGAGCGCCGCCCGCTCCCGCCGGCGGGAGGATCAACGGTTGACGCGTGGTGGCGACACGCCAGGCTAGTTCGGGGTGAAGAGGCCCTGCAGCCCGACGATGATCGCGATCACTCCGAAGACGGCCAGCAGCAGGGAGCTGCCGGCCAGCACACCGGCGCCGTTCGAGGTCAGGGCGCGGCGGCCGGTGAGCCGGTCCCAGAGGAGGATCACGCCGACGGCGATGCCCACCACCTCGAAGTGGAAGAGGTGGGGGCCGGACACCAGGTGCACGATCAGGTAGTAGCCTCCGGCGATCAACGCCAGCACACCCACCAGCCAGGCCCAGGGCGCGATCTTGTCGGTGAACCGGCCGAGGGGGTCGCCGACCTTGGGCAGGCTGCGGAGGAGCGGGACTGCCAGGAGCAGTCCGCCGAGGATGTTGGCGATGTCGAGCAGCAGGGCCATCACGGTGGGAGCGTACCCACGGGGATCTTCGCAGCAAACCATCGACCGACTATGTCGACTTGAGGACCCGAGCCAGTTCGGTACGGGAGCGGATCCCGAGCTTCGGGTAGATCCGGGAGAGATGCGTGGTGACCGTGCGCGGCGACAGGAACAGCCGTTCGCTGATCTCCTGATTGCTCAGGCCCTCGGCCGCCAGTCTCGCGATCTGCGTCTCCTGAGGGGTCAGCCCGGTCGTGGCCTCGGCCGGCTTGCGCAGCGACTCACCGGAGGCGCGCAGTTCGGCCCGGGACCGGTCGGCCCAGGCCGTGGCGCCGAGCGCGTCGAACGTCGCGGCGGCGGCCCGCAGCAGCGGCCGGGATTCGGCGGGACGGCGCCGGCGGCGCAGCCACGTGCCGTACGCATGCTGCCGTCTCGCCTGCTCGAAGGACCAGCCGGTCAGATCCTCGGCGACCGCCTTCTCCCAGGCCTCGGCGCTGTCGGCCAGAACCGCCTGCGCGTAGCCGAGTCCGACCCGCAGCGCGGCATGCCCGGACTGCTCGGCGACCGGGATCAGATCCTGCACGATCCGGCCCAGCGCCGCGGTGGCCCCGCAGCCGGCGGCGGCCTCGGCCAGGTGACCGACGAAGTACAGCCCGGTGCCGAGGTGCGACGCGTCGTCCGCCGGGTCGTACACCCGCCGCAGCTCGGCGAACGCCTCGGCCGGCCGCCCGGCCGCGAGCGCCGCGAAACCGCGGATCTGCCGGACGCCGGCGAGCAGCGGATTACGCCCGAGCTGCATCAGCACCGCCTCGGTGGCGGCGGCTCGTTCCTCGGCCTCGGCGAGGTCGCCGCGCAGCGCCGCCGCCGCGCCGGCGGTCGTCCACGCGGTCGGCACCCAGTTGCGGTGGCCGTTGCGGACGGCGAACGCCTCGCTCTCCGGCAGCAGCGGCGTCGCGGTCCGGACGTCACCCAGGTAGACGGCGTGCGACGCGTACACGATCTGCGCCCGGTAGAGGACGCCGAGGCGGCCCTGCGCGCGCAACCCGATCACCGACGCGGCGTCGAACTCGACGGCCATCGGCAGGTCGCCGACCGTCGCCGCGCCGAGGCCGAGCTGGTAGGTGGTGTACGGGTCGGTCCGGGAGGCGACCCGCAACTCACGGAACCGCCGGCGGCACTCGGCTCCCCGGCTGATCGGTGCGATCAGGGCGAGCTGGGCCAGAAGCAGCGGGTCGTCGGACACCGCCATCACTTGATCGATCGCGGCCACCAGGCGTGCCACGACGGCCGGGTCCGGCTCCGAGAAATACGTCCGCAGAGCGACCATGTCGAGCAGGTGCGCTGCCCGCCCGGTGTCCCCGGCAGCAGCGAGGGCCTCGATCGACGCGGCCAGGGTGATCAGCCGGTCGCTGCCTGACCATCGGTTGCCGTGCAGCATCTCGAGGAGGAAATCGTACGCCGCCCGATCCGCCGGGGTCAGCTCATGCGGCCGGATCTCGCCGAGCAGCCGGCTGTTCGCCACGTCGTCGCCCTGCTCGGACGCCATGTCCACGGCGGCGAGCAGCCGGGTGCCGCGGGCCGCGGGATCCTCGCTGAGCCGTGCGGCCTGCTCGAAAGCGGTCATCGCTATACCGGCGGCCTGCCGGCGCCCGGCCCGGATCGCGGTGTCCGCCAGTTCCCGGGCCAGTTCCTCGTCGGGGCCGTTCGCCGCGGCCGCCCGATGCCAGAGGCAGCGTTCCGGGTTGTCGGCGAGGATCCGGGCGAGCGCCGCGTGCACCCGCCGGCGCTGCACCAGCGTCACCGACTGGGAGAGCGCGGACCGCAGTAGCGGATGCCGGAACCGCACCCGCATCTGCTCGTCCATGTGCACCAGGCGCGTCGCGATGGCCGGGTCGATGTCCTCGTGGCGGACCGTGCGCGGCTCCACGAGCCGGCAGGCGCGGACGATCTCGTCCAGTTCGTCGCCGTCGTCCAGCGCCGCGACCAGCAGCAACGACCGAGTCACCGGGGGCAGTTCGGCGACCAGGCCGGCGAACGTGCGCTCCAGGCGCTCGCTCAGCGGCACCCGGTTGGGCAGCAGCACCGAGGGGCCGGACCGGGCGGCGGCCTCACCGAGCTCGACGATGCCGAGCGGGTTGCCCTGGGCGGCCTCCAGCACCTGGTCGGCGACGGACGGCGCCAGCTCCGGCGCCACCCGGCGCAGTAGTTCGGCGGCGGCGCCGGCGTCCAGCGGCTCCAGCCGTACCTCCGGAAGTCCCGCACCGGCGAGCCGGCGGCTGACGTCCCGGCCGTCCCGCGCGGTCAGCAGCATCGCCGCTCGCTCGGCGGTCAGACGGCGGGCCGCGAACGCGAGCGACTCCCAGCTGGCATCGTCGAGCCACTGCAGGTCCTCGACGGTGATCAGCACCGGGGTGCCGAGCCCGGTCAGGACGTCGAGCAGCGCTGTCGCGGCGCGGAACGGCAGGGTGTCCGGGGATCCGAGGATCCCGCCGGCGGCGCCGGCCAGGTCGGGCGACGCGCGCAACAGGCGATGCAGGCCCGCGTACGGGATGTGCACCTCGGCCTGGACCCCGGCCGTCTCGAGCACACGCAGTCCCCGATCGGCGGCCCGGGCGTGCGCGTCCGCGAGCAGCGTCGACTTGCCGATCCCGGCCTCGCCGCGCAGCACCAGGGCGCTGCCGTCACCGGTCGCGGCGGCGTCCAGCAGAGCCGCCAGAGCATTGATTTCCGATCGGCGGCCCAGGATCACCCCGCCATCCTAATAACGTGGATCTATCAGCGCCTCCGCCGCCAGGTCAGACCCCGGGACACGGCGACGCCGGCCAGGCAGAGGACGCCACCGGCCAGGGTGAGCCAGCCCGGCACCTCGCCGAGCAGTAGCCAGGAGAGCAGTACGACGACGGCCGGCACCGCGTACGTCGTCGAGCCCATCTTCCCGGCCGTCGTGCGGGCCAGCGCGTACGCCCACGTCGTGAACGCGATGGCGGTCGGGAACACACCGAGATAGACCACGTTGAGGGTGGCGCTCAGCGGGGCGTCCGCCACGTCGCTGATCAGCCGTGCAGCGAACGGCAGGCAGGCGGCGGCGCCGATCGCGCAGCCGAACGTGGTGGCCTGCAACGCCGTCGCGTGCCGCAGGGCCGGTTTCTGTGCCACGACGCCGGACGCGTACGTGATCGCCGCGACCAGGCAGAGCAGCACGCCGAGAACCGGGGCCTGCCCGCCGCCGGACATCGACAGGCCGACCACGACCGTCCCGGCGAACGAGACGGCGATCCCGGCCAGCAGGCGCGGCGGGAAGCCCTCGCCGAGGAACACGCCCGCGAGCAGGGCCATGACGGCCGGGCCGACGTTCACCACGAGAGCGGCGGTGCCGGCGTCGACGAGTTCCTCGCCCCAGTTCAGCGCGACCATGTAGAGGCCGAACCAGAGCACGCCGGAGATCACGATCCCCGGCCACGCGGCCTTCGGCGGCAGACCCTGGCGTCGTACGACCAGGAAGATCAGCAGCACGATCGTGCCGGTCAGCAGCCGGCCCAGCGCGAGTGAGCCGGGGGAGAAGTACGGCGCGGCCGCCCGGATCCCGACGAACGCGGACGCCCACAGGACGACCGTGACGGAAGCGGCGGCCACCGCACTGCCGGGAATGCCGACGGACCGCTCGGACAAGACGCTCATGCTCGCAGTCAATCTTGTCCGGCGGCCCGTTGACTAGCGGGAATCAGACCTCCAGTTCGTCGCCCGGCACCACGGGGACGTCACGCAGGTGCCGGTTGTGCCGCGGCTCCTGCTTGGTCTTCGAGTCGTTGAGCTTCCGCCGCAGGTCGTCGCGGGCGTCCATGACCGCCGCGTGCAGGTCTTCCTCGTCCGAGGTCGTGACGATCTCCGGGCGGCCGGCGATCCGGCAGATGAGCGAGACGTGCTGGCCCTTCGCGCCCCGGTCCTTCACCGACAGCTCCAGGTCGGTGGCGTCCTCGTGGAAACCAGCGAGCCTGGCGTCAAGCGTGCTGAACAGGTCCGCGATCCACATCCGGTCACCCTGGCTGAACCCGGCGCCCAGGCGCAGGCACTGCTCGACAGTGGCCGGGTTGGCGACAGCACTCATCAGAACTCCTCGATCCGGCGAAACAGGACGTATTCCTCGTACCCCGGAAGATCCGGTTCTTAACCGGCCTTCGCGGAACTGCGGGGCCGACCACGGGAGCGGGACTACCCTGACCGGTATATCTCCAGCGCAGGAAGGCACTCATGAAGTCCTCGAAAAGGGCGTTCGGTGTGCCATGGTCGGAGCGCGAGATGCTCGCCGCGATCGTCGAGCAGAGTTCCGACGCGGTCATCGCGAGCACGCTCGGCGGCATCGTGACCGCGTGGAACGGCGGCGCTGAGCGGATCTACGGCTACACCGCGGACGAGGTGATCGGCAGGCCGCTCACCGCCCTGCTGCCGGACGGGGCGGGCGAGGTGCTGGACGCGGCGCTCGGGAAGATCGCCGCCGGCGAGCAGATCATCATGGAGGAGACCCAGCGCGTACGCCGGGACGGCACCCCGTTCATCGTGTCGGTGATCGTCTCCCCGATCCGGGACGAGACCGGGATCGTCGTGGCGGCGGCCGCCACCGAGCGGGACATCACCGAGGCGAAGCTGACACAGGAGCGCTCGGCCCGGGCGGCCCGGCTGGAGAGCCTCGGTCAGCTGGCCGGCGGGGTCGCGCACGATTTCAACAACCTGCTCGCGATCATCATGAACTACGCGGACTTCCTGGCCGACGAGGTGACCGGCGAGGCCGCCGACGACCTCGCCCGGATCCGGGACGCCGCTGACCGCGCCCGCTCGCTCACCAGCCAGCTGCTGCTCTTCGCGAAACGCGAGCCCACGCAGGTCGAGGTCGTCGACCTGAACGAGGTGGTGACCGGCGCCGAGGAGCTGCTGAGCCGGACCATCGGCGAGAACATCAGGCTGGTCTGCCGTACCGGCGGTGGCGAGGTGCCGGTGCGCGCCAACCGCGGCCGCCTCGACCAGATCCTGCTCAACCTGGTGATCAACGCCCGCGACGCGATGCCGGACGGCGGCACGGTGGTCGCCGAGGTCGAGATCTCCGACCTGCTGGGCAACGACGGCCGGTGGGCGAGGCTGACCGTGAGCGACACCGGGACCGGCATGACGTCCGAGGTCCGCGACCGGCTCTTCGAGCCGTTCTTCACGACCAAACCCGCCGAGCAGGGTACGGGTCTGGGCCTCGCGACCGTCTACGGCATCGTCGGGGACGCCGGTGGGCACATCTCGGTGGAGTCCACGCTCGGCATCGGCACCACCTTCCGCATCGAGTTGCCGCTCGCGGCAGCGGTGGGCGGCAGCGGCGACACCTCGCCGGCCCCTGAGCCGGGCGCCGGTCACGGCGAGCTCGTGCTCGTCGTCGAGGACGAGGAGTTCGTCCGCGACCTGGTCGTCCGCGTCCTGACGAACAGCGGCTACCGCGCGATCGTGGCGAACGAGGACGCCCTGGCCCAGGTGCCGCTCGGCGACGTGTCCCTGCTGCTCACCGACGTGGTCCTGCGCGAGAAGTCCGGCCCGGTGGTGGCAGCCGAGCTGCGGGCTCGCCGACCGTCGCTGGCGGTGCTGTACATGTCCGGGTACAGCGACAGCCAGATCCGCGCGCAGCACGGCATCCCGCCGGATACGGTCATCCTGCACAAGCCGTTCACCGCCGCCGAACTGCTGCACCACGTCGGCGAAGCGCTGGCCCCGGCGGGCCGCCACTGATCGCGTTCAGCGGGGCCGGTACGGCTGGGCGCCGACGACGACGCGGCCGTCGCCGAGGGTCAGGTCGTAGGTCAGGTCCAGGACTGGGTCGTCGTCCGCGTCGTAGGTGAAGGCCGGGCCCGGCCACCAGACCACGTAGCGGCCCCCGGACACCGTCGCTTCGGCGGTGATGTCGCCGGCGTGGACCGTGACGCCGGTGACGCCGTCGCCGGCGGTGCCCTCGATCACCGAGGCTTTGCGGAAATCGAAGATGGCGCCCTCGGTGAAGGAGCTCGGCGGGAGGGTCCACGCGGTATCGGAGCCGCTGCCGAGGCCCCATGTCAGATCGTCGACGTCGTCGCTGCCGGGGATGTTGTGGACCAGGCAGGAGGCGGCCGTCGCCGGGTTCTCGAAGCGGTAGAGCAGCATGGCGTACTCGCCTCGGCGCTCGGCCAGGGCCGGCGGGACCTCGGAGCGGTCGAAGCGCGGGCTCTCGCCGAAGCCGTCCATGCACGCGGGGCCGATCAGCGCGATCTCGGCACCGGAGAGCGGGGCCGGCACCGGCGTCCACGAGGCGTAGGCACGCCCGCCGAACGTGCCCGGAATGACGATCATGGCACCGGCCACGACCGCGGCGGCAGCGACGGCGGCGAGGCCGGCCCACCGGGGGATCCGGAGGCGGCGAGGCCGGGGCGAGAGCGAGAGGGGTGGACCGGCGACGATCCGTTCCAGGGTGGACTGAGCGCGGGTGCGCTGTTCGGCGGTGATCGGGAGGGCCGCGTCCAGGGCACGCAACTGCTGATCCAGGTCGGTCATGACGGGTTCTCTCTCAGGTCGAGGATCGGCAGGGCGGCCGGTTCGAGGTGGCGGCGCAGGGCACGGCGGGCGCGGAGCAGCCGCAGCCGGTACGCCGTGGCGCTGATCCCGATGACCCGGGCGGCCTGCGCGGACGTGAGGTCCTCGAAGACGGCGAGGGCGAGCGCCTCCTGCTCGGCGGGGCTGAGCCGCTTCCACGCCGCGGCCAGGTCGAGCCGCAGATCGGGGACCGGGTCCACGACCGGGTCGGCATCGGCCAGCCGGACCGCCAGCGCGGACCGGCGATCAGCGCCACGGCGCGCGTTGAGCAGGCAGTTCCGGGCCACGCCGAACAGCCACGCCCGCAGGTCGTCGTCGCGGTGCGGCGCCTCGGCGAAACGCCGCCAGGCGACCAGGAACGCGTCGGCGACGACATCCTCGGCGTGGCTGTGGTCGACGCGGCGCTGTGCGAAACGCAGCACGTCGTCGTACGTGTCGGCGTAGAGCGCCCGGAAGCGTGCCTCCCGCATCGATGGTTCTCTCACACCTGATACCTGTCCGTCACCGACGCCGGTGTTTCACAGCAGCGGCAGCAATTCCGGTTCTGTCGCTCGACCTCCGGAAGATACGGCGATGCCCCAGCCGCAGGGGGATCGGCTGGGGCATCGCTGGTCTTTCCGGTTTTCAGTAACCGAAGTCCTGGGTGTAGTACGGCGTGCCGTTGGCGGAGAAGACGGCGCCGACGCCGACGGTGGTCGACTTGCAGTTGAGGATGTTGGTGCGGTGGCCGGGGCTCTTCATCCAGCCGTCGACGACCTGCTTGGCGGTGCGGTAGCCCCAGGCGATGTTCTCCGCCGACGGCTTCGTGTAGCCGGCGGCCTTGCTGCGGGCGACGAAGTTCGAGTTGCCACGCCCGGTGTGCGAGAACGCGCCGGTCTGCGCCATCCACGCACTGTGCCCACGGGCAGCGGTCGTCAGCTTGGCGTCGGTCTTGAGCGCGGCACAGCCGCGGCTGGTGCGCTCGACGTTGATGAGCCGGTTGATCTCGGTCTGCAGAACGGTCTCACCGGCCGTGGCGGCACCGGTCTTGGCCGTGGCACTGGTCTTGGCCGTGGCACTGGTGACGGTCTTCACCGGCGCGGCCTGAGCGGATCCGGCGGTCATCGTGGCGAGGCCGAGAGCGGCCGGGGCGATGAGAGCGGCGGCCAGGGCGAAGCGGCGAAGAACGTTGCGCAAGAGGTCCCTTTCGACGATGTCCCGTGCCTACACCGTTCCATTCGACCCACCACACGCCTGCCGGATCACCATGCCGGTGCGTGATCGTCGCGAACCGGTTGCCAACCCCGGCTGTGACCCACGGCTGTGCCGAAGCCCGCCGGACAGCCATGGGTCACAGCCGGCTGGCGCTGGCTGTGATCTATGGGTGTGTTGAGGCCGGGCGGACAGCCATGGGTCACAGCCGCTCCAAGATCTGGTCGGTTTCGGAGAGTGTCAACCCCGGCTGTGACTCGTGGCTGCCGTAAGGCCCGCCGGACAGCCATGGGTCACAGCCGGCCGGCGCTGGCTGTGATCTATGGGTGTGTCGGGGCCGGGCGGGCAGCCATGGGTCACAGCCGCTTCAAGATCTGGTCGGTTTCGGAGAGTGTCAACCCCGGCTGTGACTCATGGCTGCCGCAAGGCCCGCCGCACAGCCATGGGTCACAGCCGGCCGGCGCTGGCTGTGATCTATGGGTGTGTTGGGGCCGGGCGGGCAGCCATGGGTCACAGCCGCTCCGAGATTCGGCTGGACGGGAGAGCGGCGAATCGGGCGTGACTGCGGCTGGACTGGGCGCGGGATGTGGGCCGGGTTGGGCTTTGGGGGATGAGGGAGGGATGGGGGATGAGGGAGGGATGGGGGATGAGGGAGGGAGGAGGGTGAAGTGGGGCGGTAGGGTCGGGCGGCATGCGGGGGGTGGAGGTACTACGGGTTCTGGCTGAGCTGGCTCCGGCCGGCGGGGAGCGGAGCCTTGACGTCACTCGTGGTGGGCAGCCTCTTGTCTGGGTCGCCGGCAGTGAGCGGACTCCTCGGAAGCCTGGTGTTGATCGGCTTGCCCAGTTGGACGCTCTGCACAAGGAAGAGCGGATACTTCACCTCGGCTGGGGGTTTCTCGCAGGCCATGCTCTCCCCGTAGACAAACCGGCGGATGCCGATAAAACCGGCACAGACCGAAAAATGCGAAAAATCCGGCTGCCGCTTCTCAGTCGGCCTGTTCATCTCGAACGCGCGCTGTTCGGCTACCAGATCGTGCCCGCGGGTGATCTTCAGGTTACGCCGCTCATCGAGGATCGAGAGTTGGCGGCGGCGCTGGAGTCGGCGCCCGGGATCGGCGGGCCGGGGTGGCTGCAAGC
Source organism: Actinoplanes sp. OR16 (assembly GCF_004001265.1). Lineage (GTDB taxonomy): Bacteria > Actinomycetota > Actinomycetes > Mycobacteriales > Micromonosporaceae > Actinoplanes. The sequence continues at coordinate 4,612,859 of NZ_AP019371.1, forward strand.
GGTGGGTGCCCGGGCCTGGCTTCGGTCGGCGGCTGAGGCTACCGGGATGGCGTTCGACGCCGTGACCGATTCTGGGGAGCGGCTGCCTAAGGACCGGCTTGTTCTGGTGGCGGCACCTGCGCTTTTTGTGGTCAGGGATGTGTTCGGCGTCGGGCTCGGTGACAGTCTGCGGAGTTGGGCGGGACGGGATCTGAGCGGTACGGCGCTGGAAGCCGTCTACGGAGGGGTCGGGGCGGGGCAGGAAACGGACGAGAGTCCGGTTCTGTCGCCTTTGCCTCTCAGTGCTGACCAGGAACGGGTTGTCGCCCGGGCGCGTACCGAATCGGTCACTGTCGTCTCGGGTCCGCCGGGTAGCGGTAAGAGCCACACGGTTGTCGCCGCCGCACTGGAGGTCGTGCATCGGGGTGGCTCGGTGCTCGTCGCCACGCAGTCGCCACACGCCGCTGAGGTGCTCGCTGAGCTGCTGAGTCGCTTTCCGGGGCCGGCGCCTGTCCGGTTCGGGGACGCCGGTCGGACGGATCTCGAGGCGGAGTTGACGGCCGGCGTGGAGCAGGGCGCGGGCGCTTCCCGGTTACGGGCCGGTCAGGAGAGGGTCAAGACCGCGATTGATCGTGTACGAAGAACCCGCACGCTCATCGACAGCGCCCTGGAACTAGAGGTCCACGCCGCCCGCCTGACCGATGTCGAACACTTACTACCGGAGCTCGCTGCCGCGGTGCCGGGCGCGTTCGACCCCGCCGTCGACCTGGATCGAGTCCGGGAACTGCTGGCCGCACCGCCCGGTTGGCGGGGGTGGTTCGCACGACGGCGGGCGTATCGGATGCTCGGTCTGGGACGGGTGCCCCGTCGTTCGGGTGAGCTCGCTGAGAGTGGGGCTTTCGGCGTACCGATGAAGGAAGCCCTTGATGCAGCGACCGCGCAGCGGGCTGCGGCTCGCCTGGCAGCGAGTGGCGGCAGCAGGCTGGAGGCGCACTGGGCCGCGCTGCACGAGGCCGAGTCGGCGTTGCGGGAAGCGGTCGGCGATGCCATGCGGGATGCGGCGCGCAGTGCGGAACGCTGGGACAAGGAGGGCCGGCGGGCGGCCGGTGCGCTGGCCGCGGCGTTGCGGGCCGGTCGGAACCGCCGCCGGGAGCTGCTGGCTCAGCTGGACGCCGCGCCGCTGGTCAAGGCGTTGCCGCTGTGGATCGGCACGGTCACCGACGTGGAGGATCTGCTGCCGCCGTCGCCCGGGATGTTCGATCTCGTGGTGGTCGATGAGGCGTCGCACGTGGATCAGATCCGGGCGGCGCCGGTGCTGGCCCGGGCGAGACGGGCGCTCGTCGTCGGTGATCCGCGGCAGCTGCGATTCGTGTCGTTCGTCAGCGATGTGGATGTCGCGTCGGTGCTGGCCGCGCACGGCGCCTCCCCGGACAGCATGGATGTGCGGCGAGTGAGCACGTACGACCTGGCCGCCGGCGCCGCGCCCGTCACGTGGCTGTCGGAGCACTACCGGAGCGTGCCTCATCTGATCGGGTTCTCGGCGCGGCGGTTCTACGCGGGCCGGGTGTCGGTGATGACACGTGACCCGGCCAGTGAGGCGGTGGACGCCATCGAGGTCGTGCATGCCGAGGACGAAGTGTCGGCGGCGCTCGAAGCGGTGTCGGCGCTCGTCGACAAGGGCGTGCGGGGGATCGGGGTGATCAGTCCGTTCCGGGCTCAGGCGGAAGCCCTCGAGGCGGCTCTGCTGCGGGCACTGCCGGCCGAGCGGATCGAGGAGTTGCGGCTGCGGGTCGGAACGGTGCACGCGTTCCAGGGCAGTGAGGCCGAGGCGGTCGTGGTGTCGCTCGGTTTGGGTGACGCGGATGGGGCCGGGCGGCGGCGGTTCGTGGCGGATCCTCAGTTGTTCAATGTGATGGTCACGCGCGCTCGGAAACGGATCGTGCTGGTCACCGGGTTGTCGTCGATGGACGGTTTGATCGGGGATTACGTGGAGTGGGCCGATACGCCGAGCGTCACTCCGGGCGACATATCGGAAATGTCAGAAATGTCGCCTACCTGGATCACCGCGCTCGCCACCGAACTCCGACGTCTGGGTGTGCCGGTGCGCGCCGGCTACATGGTCGGCGACTGGAGCATCGATCTGGTGGCCGGTACGCCGGACCGGTTCCTCGGAGTCTTCGGCACGGTCGGCCCGCAGCACGTCGCCCGGCAGACGGCACTCCATCGCGCCGGCTGGCAGCTCATCGACGCCTTCCCGTCCCGCTGGCACGGCGATCCGCGCAGAGCCGCCCTGGAGATCGCCGCCGCGCTGGAGGCGCCGGCCGGAAACCTCGGATCACGCGATTCGACAACTCGTGACGATTTGTGATTAAGCGCTCACTCCACGGGGCCGTGCGTCGGCAGCCTTCCTCCTAGGGTCGAGAGGCATGAGCGATGACATCGATGTGCGGGCATGGCTTCGGGGGCGCGGCACCGACACGGTGAGGCACCCCGGCGGGACGCTCTACCAGCATCTCTGCCGGGTGTCCGAGCGGCTGGCCGGGCTCGGTCACGATCAAGAGGTACAGGATGCCGGGCTGACGCACGCGGCGTACGGGACGGACGGCTTCGACCTGGCTCTCTTCTTCTGGCAGGAGCGCGACGAGCTGCGGGGGCTCGTCGGGACGGAGGCCGAGGAGCTGGTCTACCTCTACGGGTCGTGCGACCGGGACCGCAGCTGGAGCCGGCTGGCCGAGACCGGTGAGGTGACCGATCGCTTCACCGGCGGCGTGACGAAGCTCGACCGGGAGCGACTGAAGGAGTTCGTCGACTTGAGCCTGGTCAACGAGTTGGACGTGATCGAGCAGAGCCCGGCGGTCCTGGAGCGCAACCGCCGGTACTTCGGTGAGCTGTTCACGGCCTGGGAGCCGGTGGCCGATGAGTCGCTGGTGAAGGAGACCCGTCAGCTGTTGAGCCGCTTGTAGACCGGTGCCAGCTGCTTGTGCAGGCGAGTATAGATCTCAAAAATCTCGTTATAACGGGCGTGATCGGGCCCCGGGACGAAGGACTCGTCATTTCGCGCCAAATCCGAGATGTCGGAGAAGCCGATCATCCCCGCTCCCACCGCGCCGATCCACCCGGCACCCCGAGCGTTGACCAGAACCGGCCGCGAATCCCGCCGGATCTCCACCCCGAGCACGTCCGCGAAGATCTGGCACCACGATGACGAGCGCGCCGCCCCACCCGTGATGACCAGCGAATCCATCGGCTTCCCGAGGAATCTGCCGACCGCCCCGGTCATCCAGCGGGTGTTCAGGGCGACCCCCTCGAAGACGGCCCGCAGCAGATCCGAGCGGGTCGTCTCGAGGGAGATGTTGAGGAAGCCGGCGCGCAGGTTCGGGTCGTCGACGGGCGCGCGTTCGCCGTAGAGCCACGGCATGTAGAGCACGCCGCCGGCGCCGGCCGGCACCGACGGGATGATCTTGTCGAAGGCGTCGAAGATGGTTCCCTCGTCGCGGCTGACGTGCCCGGCGGAGACGATCGGGTCGTCGAACTCCACGATCTTGTCGCGGAGCCAGGTGAGGTTCGCGCCCGCCGTGGCCTGCAGCGCGGTCATCAGATAGCGGTCCGGGATGGCGCACGGGATCGACGCGATGCCGGCGACCACGTCGGTCTTCTTGCGTCTCACGTGCGCGGCGATCCACGACGACGTGCCCAGGTAGAGGTGGGCCTCGTCGTCACGGACGGTTCCGGCGCCCACTGCCGCGGCGGTGTTGTCGACGGCGCCCGCGACCACCTGCACCGACGAGGAAAGACCGAGGTGATCGGCAGCGCTGGGGGCAAGCGTGCCGATCACCTCGGTGCACGTGACGATCGGCGGGAATTTGTCCGCGTCGATCCCGCTGGCGGCGACCAGGGAGGGTGCGTACCGGATCGCGTCCGCTTTCCGGTTGTCGGTCACCCAGGAGGTCAGGATGGAGTCGACAGTCGCCACCGTGCGACCGGTGAGCTTCAGATTGATCCAGTCGAGGACGTTCAGGAACGTCTTCGTCCGCGCGTACACGTCGGGCATCTCGTCACGGATGAACAGCATGTGCGCTGCCGGATCCTTGCCGGTGACGGACGGCATGCCCCCGGTCAGGCGCAGCCATCGGGCGATTTTCAGGACGGACATTCCGTCGTACGAGGGAAAGCCTTTGAACTGTCGCCGGAGATGCGCGGCTCCCCGCATGTCGAGCCAGGTGATGCACTGTGTCAGCGGCTGCCCCTCAGCGTCCACGGCGATCGTCCCCTCGCCCTGCGTGGACGAGCAGATCGTGGTGACCGCCTTCAGGAACTCGGGGTGCGAGCGGCCGAGATCGGCGACGACCTCGGCGAGCGCGTCCCACCACGCGACCGGGTCCTGCTCGGCGCCGCCACCGGGCAGCACCCGCAGCGGCACCGGGCGCTCGGCCCAGCCGGTGACCGTCCCGTCGGCCGCGACAAGGGCGGCCTTCATCCCCGAGGTGCCGAGGTCGATGGCCAGGACCTGAGGGGCGACCGCCATCTAGACTCCCTCGACCAGTGCGAAGACCTGGTCGAACCGGTTCAGGGCGTCGTCGATGACCTCGTCGGTGTCGGCCATCGAGGTGTACATGCGCGAGCCGGCGAGGGTGATGATGCCGTGGGCCGCGTACGCAGCGCCCATCTGCTCCATCAGCTTCTTGCGCCCCTTGTTCTCCTTGAGCAGCTTCACCGGGTTGCGCATGTCGAGCAGCATGACGCCGCTCGACTCCAGGTGGACGATCGAGCCCTGGTTGTACGCCACGTACGGCAGGCCGTACTTGTCGATGAGCCGCTGGAGCCCGCGGGTGAGCCGGTCGCCGGCCCGTCCCGCGATCACCGGCGCGTTGGTGCGGGCCATCTCCTGGATCGCGAAGTACCCGGCGGCGCAGGAGAGCGGGTTCGCCGAGAGGGTGCCGCCGACCTGGATGTGCGCGCCGCTCTTGCCGTCCAGGCCGGAGCCGAACACGTTCATGATGTCCGAGCGGCCGCCGACGCCACCGGCCATCGGGTAGCCACCGGAGACCGCCTTGCCGAACACGGTCAGGTCGGGGGTGACGCCGAAGTACCCGGCGGCGCCGCCGAGGCCGGTACGGAAACCGGTCACGACCTCGTCGAAGACCAGCAGCGCGCCGAACTCGTCGCACAGCTTGCGCACGGCGGCGTTGTAGTCGTACGGCACCGGCCGCGTGCCGGACTCGGGCCCGAGCGGCTCCACGATCACGGCGGCCGTGCCACCGCGCACCTTGTTCTCGATCAGCTTCCGCCGCAGCGTGCCGAGGTCGTGCGGGAAGGTCTCCCGGGTCCGCTCGGTGGCGCCCCACGGGATGCCCTTCGCGTTCATCCGGAAGCTGCCCGGCACCCGCAGGCCGTAGACCATGGTGTCGGACCAGCCGTGGTACGCCCCACCGACCTTGATCACCATCTTCTTGCCGGTGAACGCGCGAGCGGCCCGGACCGCCGCCATCACGGCTTCGGTGCCGGAGCCGAGCGAGCGGTACATCTCGATGTGCGGCATGTACTTGTTGATGATCTCGGCGAGCTTCAGCTCGTACTCGTGGAACAGCCCGGTGACCGGCCCGCTCTCCTTGATCACCTCGGCGACCCGCTCGTTGACCGGCGCGTAGTTGCTGCCCAGGATCGTCGGGCCACCGGCCTGCAGGAAGTCGATGTAGACGTTGCCGTCGCGGTCGGTCAGGTACGCGCCCTCGGCCTTGTCGATCGCGAGCGGGAACGGATAGTTGAACGCGAGGTTGTGCTGCACCCCGCCGGGGATGCGCTTCTTGGCCCGCTCGGTGATCTCCTTGCTGGCCGTGCACTTGGTCTCGTAGTAGTTCAGGGTGTCGAGCAGCGCGTCGTGGCGCAGGCCGCGCAGGGGCTGGGCGACGAGGGCCTTGAGGCGGCGGAGAGTGTCGTCGACGTCGAGGTATTCCGAGATCGAGTAGCCGAGCTCCGCAGACGACATTTCCGATTTGTCGGTAATATAGCCTGCTGCGTCCGCTTCTGCGTCTGCGACCGCGTCGGCGCTCGGCAGCTGCTCGCCGGCGTCGACGCGCACCGGCTCGACCGCGTCGACGATCTGCGAAGCGATCCGCTTCTCGTCCTTCTTGAGCTTGCTGAAGGCGATCTCACGGATCGTCGACGGGATCGTGTAGACCTTGCCGGCCTCCGACGTCAGCGCCATCAGATAGGCGATCGACACCTTCTCCAGCAGCGCCATGTTGAACACCGCCCGATCCGGGTCGGTGCCCACCGCCACCACGCCGTGATTGGCGATGATGAAGGCGTTGTCCCCGCTCACGACCTTCTTCTGGACGTTCTTCGCGAGGAACCCGGTGCCCGACGGCGCGTAGTCGATGATCGCGACTTCGCGGCCGAGGAACCGCACCTGCTCGTCGGTCAGCGCCGGGATCGGCTTCCGGAGGAAGGCCAGGGCGGAGGCGTACGGCTGATGCGTGTGCACGATCGCGTTCACATCAGGGCGGGTGCGATAGATGTTCGCGTGCATCCCGCACTCGATCGACGGAACCAGACCGCCGGCCCCATCGAGATCCGGGACATGCTTGCCGTTGAAGTCGACGATGCAGATGTCCTCGTCGCGCATCTTGTCGTAGTCGTAGTTGCTCGGCGTGACCGCGTAGAGCTCGTGACCCGGGATGCGGACCGAGACGTTGCCCTCGGTCGCTTTCAGGTATCCGCGCTCGAGCATGGTCCGGCACATGTCGACCACATGGCGACGGGACAGCTGATGTTTCACGACGGCGTCCGATCCTTCTGGGTTTGTGACCAGCACCATGGTGCTCGCGACCGGAGTCCAGTTCACCGTATTCGAGCCAGCAAGATGCGACCGTTCCTTTATCACCGGGTGACAAAATCGACGAGTGGAAACACCCTGGCAGCGTTTGCCCACCGATCTGGCGCCGGCGATGCGCCCGCGGCTGCCCGCAACGGTCGATGCGATCGCGACAGCGGTCGAGGACACCGCCGCGGAGGCCGCCGGAAACGCCAAGTTCGCCAGGGACGTCCGGAACGCCGTACAGGTCGCGCTGGACCGCTTCCTCGACCTGGCCGGGACCGGGGAGCCGGCGCTGCCGCCGAAGATCCGGGAAGTGTTCGTGGCGCTGGGCGCCGGCGAGGCCCGGGAGAACCGTGGACCGGAGATGCTGCTGGGCGCGTTGCGTACGGCGGCCCGGCTGATGCTGCGGACCGCCTCGGAGTCGCTCGCCGCGCAGCGGCCGATCACCGTCGACGAGCTGATCGACCTGGCCGACGCCACCAGCGCGTACGCCGACGAGCTCGCCGCGGCCTGCACCGACGGTCTGGCCCGGCAGTTGCGGGAGCAGGCCGGCGAGGGTGACCGGCGGCGTCGCCAGATGGCCGACCTGCTGCTGCGTGGCGGCGCGCCCTCGGAGGTGGCCCGGGACGCGGCGTCGAGCATCGGCTGGCCGGCTCTGGACACGATCGTCCCGGTGTTGCTGCCACCCGATCAGGCCCGCGACGCCCGTTTCCGATTCGGCGCCGACGGCGTGGTGACCGAGCGTGGCCGGGACGCGGTTCTGCTGCTCCGGGGCGGTCCGCGTGCCGAGCGGACCGCGCTCACCGAGGCGTTGCAGGGCCGCGAGGCGGTGGTCGGTCCGGCTCTGGGCTGGGCCGAGGTCCCGGAGGCGGTCCGGCTGGCCGAGCGCACCGCTGAACTGGTGAGACCGGCGTCCGAGCCGATCTTCGCGGACGATCACTTCGCGGCTCTGGCGCTGCGAGGCGAGACGGGCGCCCTCGCGGTCCTCTCGGCGCGCCGCCTCGCGCCACTCGTCGGCCTTCGCGCGGGGCAGCGCGAGCAGCTGCTGGTCACTCTGGAGAGCTGGTTGCGGCATTGGGGTTCTCGTACGTCGGTAGCCGCCGAATTGTTCGTGCACCCCCAGACGGTCAGCTACCGCCTCAACCGCCTCCGGGACCTGATCGGCGACGATCTGGACGACCCGGCGGCCCGGTTCGAACTGCTCCTGGTGCTCGCCTACCGCAGCCGCCCGACCTCGATCTGACAGGAATCCGGGCAAGACTGCTTTACCATCCCGCAAATGGACAATTCCGTACTTGTGGTGGGCGGTGGCATCGCCGGCCTCGCTGCCGCCCGGGCGCTGCGCGAGCGGGACATCCCGGTCGAGGTCGCCGAGCGAGGTGGCGCGCGGTCCGACGGCCTGGCGATCAACCTGCCCGGAAACGCGATCACCGCGCTGACGGCGCTCGGCGTCGGCGACGGGCTGCGGCGGCTCGGGCGGCCCACCGGGCGGCGCGAGTACCGGTCGGCCCGCGGGCGGCTGCTCTTCGCCGTGGACGAGGACGCGTTCTGGGGGAGTGACGCGCGGCCGCGCTGCGTACGGAGAAGTGATCTTCTGGCGCTCCTCACCGGCGGCCTGGACGTGGCGGTGCGCCGGGCCACCGTGCGGGAGGTGCGCCCGTCGTCCCGTACCGAGGTGCTCTTCGAGGGCGGTGAGCGTGCGGACTACGGGTTCGTGGTCGGCGCCGACGGTGTGCGGTCGGTGGTGCGCGCGGCCGTCACCGATCAGTCCGGCGTCCGATCGTCGCTGCTCAGCGCGGCCAGTTGGCGGTTCATGGCGCCCAACCCGGGCGTGGACTGCTGGACGGTGTGGTCCGGTGCCGGTGGAGCGTTCCTGCTGATCCCGGTGGACGACCACGAGGTGTACGGATACGCGTCGGGCGTCCGTGGCGGCGCGATCGGCGGTTCGCCGGAGTGGCTCCGGGAGACGTTCGGTGGCTACCCGTCCCCGGTCCGTTCCGTGCTGGAGAGCATCACGGAGCTCTACCACTCGCCGATCGAGGAGGTACGCGCACTGCGCTGGTCGTCCGGCCGCTGCGTGCTGATCGGCGACGCCGCGCACGCCACCGCCCCGATCTGGGCCCAGGGCGCCGCGCTGGCCGTGGAGGACGCGCTGGTGCTGGCCGCCCTGCTGGCCGGCGACGCGCGGGAGCCGGGCGGCGGCTGGGACACCGTGGGGGCCCGCTTCGAACAGCGGCGGCGGGGGCGGGTCACCCACGTCCAGGAAGCCACCGACCGCTTCTCCCGCGCGGCCGGCCTGCCGACCTGGCTGCGCAACCCGCTCCTGCCGGTGATCGGCCCCCGGGTCTACCGCGAGACCTACTCCGCACTGCGAACACTCGACATCCATCCACCTCGGTGACGAGGTGATATGACGGTTCCATTCAGGTTCGCCCGATAGTTACCGACAGGCGTTGAGGGCGAGGAGGATGGCCGTGGGCGCTGCTGGAGGCGAGGACCGGGACCGGTCCGCCACCCGGTGGATGCGCGGCGCCTTCGCGACGTTCTACCTGGTCCTCGCGATCACCAACCTCCTGCTGCTCGACGGGTTCGCGCAGGTCAGCACGGTGTTCCTGGCCACCTTCACCGGTCTGCTGCTGGCCGTCGCGGCGCTCTGGCGGCGGGACTGGAGCGATCATCTCGGCTATGTGCCGGTCGTGAACGGGGTGGCGCAGGTCGCCCTCACCGGCGAGATCCACTGGACGACCACGCTGATGCTCACCCTGGTGTGCGTGGCGGCTGCGGTGCCCCGGCGTACGTTCCTGGGCGCCACCGTCCTGGGCTGCGCCGGATGGGTGGCCTCGGTCGCCTGGGTCCCGTCGCTGCGGGTGACCGATCTGGCCTATTGGGTCGTGCAGCTGTTCATCGCCGCGCTCGTGGCCGCGATCCTGCACGAGGCGCTGCGCAGGCGACAGCGGCAGCTGCGCCTGGCCCGCGACGAGATCTCCGCCGTCGCTGACCGATTCGGAAGCCTCTTCCACGCTTCCCCCTCAGGCGTCGCCATAGCCGACGAGAACGACGTGATCGTGGCCGTGAACCAGGCATTCTGCGACCTGGTAGGCCTACCCGAGGAGAAACTGATCGGCGTCGACTGCGCAGCCTTCTCCTCGGCCGTCCCGTCCTCCGCTGTCTCGTCCTCCGCTGTCTCGTCCTCCGCTGTCCCGTCCTCCGCTGTCCCGTCCTCCGCCGTCCCGTCCTCCGCCGTGCCGTCCTCCGCCGTCCCGTCCTCCGCCGTCCCTCCCGAACCCTCGGCCGCCCAGGCCTCGGCCGCCCAGTCCGGTCCTGTGGCCGTCCCTCCTGAGCCCCCGGCCGGATCTTCCGTTTTCGCCGCTCCTCCCTTGACCGATTTGTCGGGAGGTTCACCTTCTGCGGGCGTCGGCTTCGAGCGGCGCCTGGAACGGCCGGACGGCACGGTCCGCTGGGTGTGGTCAGCGGTAGGCCGCAGCACGGACCGGGTCCTCATCCAGCTCCAGGACGTCACCGACCGGCACCTCGCCGAGGCCGCCATGCGCGAATCGGACCGCCTGCTGGCAGCCGTCTCGCAGGCGGCGCGGCGGATCCGTACCGGCGAGGACGCCCGCAGCACGATCATCGACGCGGTCCGGGAACTCGCCGAAGCCGACAGCGTCAGCCTCATGGAGCCCTTGACCGCGCAGGCGCTCGTCGTCACCGGCGCGGCCGGCGCGCAGGTCCTCGGCACCTTGATCCCGCTGAACGGCAGCTCGATGACGGCCCGCGTCTACGTCGACGGGCAGCCGGTGTTCCTGGCCGACGCCACCCAGGACCCGCGGGTGTCGCCGGCGCTGCTGGCCCTGGTGGACGGCCGATCGATGATGTGGCAGCCGGTGATCGCCGACGGCGTCGTCGTGGCCGTCCTGGTCGTCGGCTGGACCCGCCGCGTCGCCTCGGTGGGTGATCACCGCGCCCGTGCCGTGGCGATGCTCGCCGACGAGACCGCCCTGGCCCTGGAGCACGAACGCCTGCTGCGCCGCCTGGAGCAGATGGCCTTCACCGACACGCTCACCGGCCTGCCGAACCGCCGGGCCTGGCAATCCCGCCTCGCGACGCTCTTCGCACAGGACTGCCCGCTCGCGGTGGCGATCGCCGACCTGGACCGCTTCAAGCGCTACAACGACACCCATGGGCATCTGCTGGGAGACGAGCTTCTTCAACGTACGGCCGAAGCCTTCGCGGCAGAACTGCACGGCGACGACGTGATCGCCCGCTGGGGAGGGGAGGAGTTCGTGATCGCCCTCCCGGGCCGGACCACGTCCTCGGCCTTCGAGGTCCTCGAACGCGTGCGCCTGGCCACCCCGGACGAGGAGACGTGCAGCATCGGCTACGCGGTCTGGGACGGCACCGAGTCGGCCGAGCGGCTGCTGGAGAGGGCGGACGCGGCGCTGTACCAGGCCAAGGACAACGGCCGCGACATGGTCCAGGCAGCAGAGGTCCCGGCGGCAGAGGTCCCGGCGTCCGCCACGGCCGGCCGGGGGAGGTAGGGCTCCCTCAGCCGGCGGTGGCGGGCAAGCGCCGGCGGCCGGCGAAACCCAGGTCGGCCCGGTGGTACCAGGCCAGGTCGGTGTCGCCTTCCAGCCAGCAGAGCAGGACGGGGACGCCGTCCAGGTCGGCCGGGAAGTCGACGAGCAGCGGGGCCACGCCCTTGAGTTCGGCGCCGGTCTGCTGCACCTCGGTCATCAGTTCGTTGAGGCGCGCTTCCGCCGCCTTGCGTTCCGGCAGGCCGCCCAGGTCGGTGGGTGCGCCGCCGGGGGTCAGAGCGGCAGACAGTTCGACCAGGTCGGCTCGGATGGTGACGATCTCGTCGAGGACCGGGCGCAGGCGTTCCAGCTCGGAACGGGCCTGTGGCAGCGTGAACAACCCCATGCCTGAAGTGTGGCAAAGGAGTCCCCCGGCGGCCTCGGTGGGTGCGCCGGGCCGGCGGAGAGCGCTCGGAGTCGGCGCGACGGTGGCCGCGCCCGCGGACTGCAAGGTGGCGTCCGAAACCGGCGGGCCGCGACGATCGCCGCTACCCGCCGTCCCGGACGTTATCGATCACCTACTACAACGCGGTAGATCACGGAGTGGCCATCACATCGTGGTATGACCGAAAGCGATCAGGGCTCGACGTGCTTGTCGAAGCCGATGTAGAGGCGGGCCTCGGCGTTGGCGCCGAGTGCGCCGAGCGTCTCCAACTCGCGGAGGCGGAGCAGGGCGGGGTGCCGTGCATACGCCTCGGCGGCCTCGGCCAGCCGGCGCAGCGCGTCCACCTCGGCGTCGGCGCGGATGCGCTTCGCCGTGGCGTCGGCCTCGGCGGCCAGGCGGGTCGACTCGGCGCGCGCCGAGGCCTCCAGTGCCTCGCGGTCGGCTCGGGTGCGGGCCTCGACCATCTGCGCCTCGGCCATGCGCTGGGCGGTGAGCACCCGGTTCATGACGTCCTGCAGGTTGCCGGGGAAGACCAGGTCCTTAACGTCGGCACGGATGATCTGGACGCCGTACGTCGCGGAGACGCCCTCGACGTCGCGCAGGATGTCCTCGCTGAGCTGGTTGCGGTTGGTCAGGATGGCTTCGAGCGTCATCGAGGCCAGCGAGCGCCGCGCGGCCAACTGCACATCGCTGTAGACGCGGTCGGCGTAGTCGGCGACGCGCTCCACGGCGGCGACCGGGTCGGTCACCCGGAAATGCGTGATGATGTTGACCCGGACGGCGACCTTGTCGGCGGTCAGGATCTCCTGGCCCTTGATGTTCAGCTCACGCTCGCGCAGGTCGACGTGGGTGATCTCGATGCGGGCGCGGCGGGGCAGCCGGTATCGGCCCGGCTCGAGGACCGCGTCGAGCCGGCCGTCCAGGTATTTCAGGCCACGGGTTCCGCTGCGGACGATTACTTCGGGCATGGTGCACCTCGGTGAGGAAATGAAGAACATGGGTGGCCCCGGAGCGGTTCCGATGTGAAGGATCGGTCGCCGAGAAGGCAAAAGACCAGCGTGGTGTGAGCGCCAGTGCGTCCAATGCGGAGGGACTCGCTTCTGAAGCCGCCGGGGCCGTGAACAGGATGGCGCACCCGCCGGCGCCCGCTCAACGCATTATCGAGATGGCGCCGGTCGGGCACACGGCGGCGGCGTCCTCGGTGGCCGCCTGGTCCGCCGGGCCGGGGGAGGGTGCGAGCAGCAGCACCCGCGCGTCGTCCTCATCCTGATCGAAGACCTCCGGGGCGAGCAGCACGCACTGGCCCGCACCGCAGCACACCTCTCGATCGACCGTCACCTTCACCAGGTCACCCCTTCACCAGGTCACCGCTTCACCAGGTCACCAGGACCTTCTCCAGGCCGCCGATGATGAGCCCCTCCCGGCGCGGCAGATCCGCGGCGGGCTGCGCGAGGCGCAGCCCGGGAAGCCGGTCCAGCAGAGCGGTCAGAGCGGTCTGCAGCTCGGTACGGGCGAGCGCCTGCCCGATGCACGAGTGCGGCCCGGCCCCGAAGGCGAGGTGCGGGTTGGGCGACCGGGCCAGGTCCATGCCCGAGGCGCCGTCGAACGCCGTCTCGTCCCGGTTGGCCGACGCCATGCTGCTGATCACCGTGCTGCCGGCCGGCAGGGTCACGCCATCGACCTCGATGTCCTCGGTGATGTAGCGGGGCATCCCGAACCCGGGGTTGGCGTCGAACCGCAGCGCCTCCTCGACGGCGGTGCGCACCAGGGTGGGGGAGGCGAGCAGGCTCTCCCAGCGGGACCGGTCGGCCAGCAGCATCGCGACCATCTTGCCGATCATGTTGGCGGTGGTCTCGTGGCCGGCGATCAGCAGTCCCTGGGCGGTGCCGATCAGCTCGATCGGCGAGAACTCCTCGACGAGGTCGCTGATCAGATCGTCGCCGGGGTGGGCGGTCTTCTCCTCGATCAGCTGCCAGAGGTACTCGCCGAACTCCAGCTGCGCCGCGTCGATCTCCTCCTGCTTGTAGCGGGTGAGGCTGAGCATCGTGTCCGACCAGTACGAGAACCGGTCCCGATCACGATCCGGCGCACCGAGCAGCTCGCAGATCACCCAGACCGGCAGCGGGAAACCGAAGGACCGCACCAGATCGGCCGGCTGCGGACGGGCGGTCATGCCGTCGATGAGCTGATCGGCCATCGCGGCGATCCGGGGCTGCAGCGCCGACATCCGCTTGGCGGTGAAGTAGCGCCCGACGAGCCGCCGCCACCGCTGGTGTGCCTCGCCCATCGGCGTCTTCGAGGCCTGTTCCGCGCCGAAGACCCCACCGGACTCCTGCGCGGTGACCCGGGCCGCGCCGTCGGCGTCGAGCAGCCGGGTGAACCGGGGATCGCTGAGAACCTGCCGCACGTCGGCGTACCGGGTCAGCAGCAGAGCCTCGTCGCCACTGGCGAGCCGGACCGTGGAAACCGGGCACTGGGATCGCAGCTCATCCCACTCGGGCGGCGGGTCCAGTGCCGCAGGCTGCGGAAACGGGTACGTGGGCAGGTCAGCGTCCATGATGCGCCCTCCTGAATCAATCCAAGAGGGGCAATGTAAAACGACGAGGCGGCCCACGGAAGCGGGCCGCCTCAACACGTCACTTCTTCTTCGACTTCTTGGACTTCTTGTCCTTCTTCTTGCTGTCCTTCTTGGCCATGGGGTGCCTCCTCTCGCCGTGGGCGACGCGGCGCCGGGGCGCACACGCTATGGTCACTCGCTGTTCACCGTATGTGCACCCACGGCGGCGGTCCTCATCCGGAATGGATGGTTATGGCGCGTCCACGATCTGCCGTCCGAGCGGCCAGAGAGCGGCCGGGACCAGCTTGAAGTTCGCGATGCCGAACGGGATGCCGATGATCGTGACGCACTGGGCGATGCCGGCCGCGATGTGGGCGAGAGCGATCCACCAGCCGAACAGGATGAGCCACACGATGTTCGCGAGTCCCGACGCGATGCCCGCGCCCGGGTCGTCGACGATCGTGCGGCCGAACGGCCAGGCCGAGTAGATCGCGAGGCGCAGCGAAGCCACGCCGAACGGGATCGTGATGATCAGGATGAAGCTGATCAGGGCCGCCAGCAGATACGCCAGCGCGAGCGCCCAGCCGAAGAAGATGAACCAGAGCACGTTGAGGATCAAGCGGATCACCACTCCAGCGTGACTCACTCCCGCCACCTCGTGCTGCAACCTCGCGTCGTCAGCGGTCTCGCCGAGTTGCGGTCCGCGCTGGAGGCGCTGGAACGGCAACCCGGCGAGCGAACCGGACGAAGGTCCCCGAGCAGGTGGGTCAGTGGATCCGGTTCACTTGACCGTTGCGGTTCCGTGGCGGCAGCCGGAGCAGCCGACGGCGGAGAGGCCCGTCCACGTGTTCAGGTCGGAGCTGGTCGCGGTCCAGACGCCGCCGTTCGTGTACTTGTCGACGTAGATCCGCCAGCGGCCGTCGTCGAGCTTGACCAGCGACGGGCCCTCGTACCCGGACGACCAGAGCGTGCCCTTGTTGACCCAGCCCTCGTAGAGGTTGGCCGTGGTGGTCCAGTGCTCGATGTACTTGGTGGTCTCGTTCTTGGTGAACGCGTGCCAGGTGCTGCCGGACTTCACCACGAACGTGTCGATGTGGTTGGTGCCCAGGCCCCACATCTGCGACGGCCCGGACCAGCTGGTGAGCGCGGTGTTCTGGGCGGTGTAGACGTACGGGCGGAAGCACCACGCGCAAGCGGTCGAGGCCACGCTCGTGATGATCCGTACGACGCCGTTCTCGACGTAGAACTCGGGCGCCCAGGTGTAGTTCGCGCCGGAGATGCCGGCCGGGACGCTCGCGACGTTGGACCAGGACGTGAGGTTGGTGCTGGTCGCGATGTTGAAGTAGGTGGAGTTCGTGGTCCAGGACTGCACGGTGTACGCGATGTAGTAGCGCCCGTTGTACTTCAGGATGCTCGGGTCGCGCAGCACACCGGTCGGTCCGCGGAAGTTGGTGTCGGACAGGACGGAGTAGGTCGTGCCGCCGTTGGTGGACTGGTAGATCCAGAGTTCCTGGTCGGCGGCGCCGTCACCCTTGAACGTCGAATAGATCAGGGTGCTTGCCGCGGCGGCGGGCTGGGGGATGGCGAGCGCGCCCAGGACGAGGGCGAGCATCGCAACGAGGAGTCTTCTCATAACGACCTCCGGGGGGAGCGTTAACAGCTCAGAGGTGAGCGGCGTCGACGGCCACGCCAACCGCGAAAGCGGCCAGGACCAGCACGGACGTCAGCCGAACGAGTTTCCAGGGCATCGGGGGAGTCCCTTCGATCTCGTGTTTCGTTCATGTTAACGATCACATGATGGCTGTCAATGCGTCGCCCGCTCTTCCCCGGTTCTCGTCGAGGCCGCGCTGGCCGCCCCGACCGCCTCGGGCCAGCCGGTGAGCGCACGCACTCCTACGCTGTGTGCGCCGGCGGCCCGGATAGCGGCGGCGAGCGCACGCACTCCTGCGTTGTGTGCGCCGGCCGTCCCCGACCGTCCCGGATCGGGCGGCGAGCGCACGCGCGTGGTCGTTTTGTGCGCGTTGGCCGTCCCTAGCTGCCTCGGATCGGGCGGTGAGCGCATGCACTCCTGCGTTGTGTGCGCCGGCCGTCCCCGTCCCGTCCCTGACCGCGTTGGGCTGGGCGGTGAGCGCACGCGCGTGGGTTGCTTGTGTGCGCTGGTCGCCCCCGACCGCCTCGGACCGAGCGGTGGGCGCACGCACACGAGGGTTGTGTGCGTTGGCGGCCCGTGTGGCGGCGGTGGGCGCACGCGCTCCTGGGTTGTGTGCGTTGGCGGCCCGAATGGGGGCGGTGGGCGCAAGCACACCTGCGCTGTGTGCGCTGGCGGCCCGGGAAGCGGCGGCGAGCGCACGCGCTTCTGTGTTGTGTGCGCCGGCCGTCCCGTCCCGTCCCCGTCCGCGTCGGACCGGCGGTGAGCGCACGTATACGAGGGTTGTGTGCGTTGGCGGCCCGTGTGGCGGCGGTGGGCGCACGCGCTCCTGGGTTGTGTGCGTTGGCGTCCCCGTGCCCGACCGCGTCGGGCTGGGCGGTGAGCGCACGCGCTGCTGGGTTGTGTGCGTTGGCGGCCCGGATGGCGGCGGTGGGTGCACGCGCTTCTGGGCTGTGTGCGCCGGCGGAAGGGCTGCGGGACGGGCCGCGGGCGGCTGGCTGCGGCGCCGGGGTTCAGGCTGGTGCGGACTCGACTGCTGACGCGGCGGGCGGCAGGCCGGCCGGGTCGCCGGCCGGCCAGGAGGCCGGGGTCGCGCCGAGGGCGGTGAGCTCGGCGATCTGCAGCCGGCACCAGGGGGAGTAGGCGTCGTCGGTCAGCGCGGTGGCGATGAACGACTCCCAGGGCACCCAGCGGGTCGACTCGACCTCGTCCGGGTTCGGCGCCGGGTCGTCGTCGACCGTGGCGTGGAAGACCGGGCACATCTCGTTCTCCACGATCCCGTCCAGTTCGGCGCGGTAGCGGAACGAGGGGAGGACCAGGCGGATCTCGCCGAGGTCGAGTCCGAGCTCGAACCTCGCGCGCCGGCGGACCGCGTCGGTCATCGCCTCGCCCTGCGCCGGATGGCCGCAGACGCTGTTCGTCCAGATGCCGGGCCATGTCTTCTTCGCCAGGGCTCGCTGGGAGACCAGGAAACGGCCGGCGGAATCGAAAATGTAGCAGGAGAACGCGAGGTGAAGCGGCGTCGAATCGGTGTGGACGGTTTGTTTGTCAGCAAGGCCGATCGCGGTGCCGGATTCGTCGAGCAGAATGACATGTTCCACGGGTGTTACCTGTTCTTGCGGAGAAAAAGAACGCTCGGCAACAGCAGATTAACTGGTGTCCGGAAGATCCGCTAGACACGGAGAGTAGTCATACAACACTGTGGAGCGTGACCGGTTCTGCCCCGTTGCATCCCAAGGGATACGGTACCTCCGGCCTTACGTTGAAGATCATCTATCGAGTACGCTCCGTGCATCCTGAGAGGTTCTCACCTTGTTCGCGGCAAGGTGGGATCCTCTCAGGTAAATGCGCGTTAACCATTGCGGACGGTTACATGTGTCCACTGTGATCTATGTCGCACTCGACTAAACGCGATGATCCAAATAACGATTGGTGGCAGAAAAAGCGGGGAAGGTCGGCCGTAGGGGGTCGGACGACCGGGCAGCCGGCGGGCTGCGGATAACAGGGGTCGTGATGCAGGACTTGTCTGTTTTTGATCACCTTGGCGGCCAATTGCGCCGGCTCTGCGACGTTGTCGGGATGGATCCGGCGACACCCGTGGAGCTTCTTTCCGAACTGCTCGGCGACTACGGCTCCCGCCCGTTGAGCGAGCCTCCGGCCTGGCCTTCCGACGTCTCCGACGACCACACGCCCGTCGAGTTCTCCATCGCGTACAACGAGAGCGAGCCACCGGCCCTGCGCATTCTCGCCGAGGCGCTCGGAAGCACTCCGGGAGTGCGCGCGAACGCGCTCGCCACCTATGAATTCCTGCGCCGCCAATCGCAGCGGTTCGGGCTTTCCACGAGCCGCCTCGACGCGGTCCGCGACCTGTTCGACGCCGAGAACCCGCAGGGCGACTTCGTCCTCTGGATCTCCCTGGTGTTCCGCAGCGGCCGGGCGCCCGAGTTCAAGGTCTACTTCAACCCGGAGCTGTCCGGAGCCGAACAGGCGCCGGATGTCGTGCGGCGGGCACTCGATCGGCTCGGCCTCGGTCCGGCGTACGAGAAGATGCTGAGCCAAGCAATCCGCCCGGCGGAACTCGGTCGCAGAGACCGCCTGACGTTCTTCGCCCTTGATCTGCACGATGGGCCGCAGGCCCGGGTGAAGCTCTACATCTCGCACCACGACGCGCGGGCGGAGGACGTGGCCCGCGCCTCCTCGGTGGTGGACGGCGTCGATCCCGAGCTGGTCGCCGGCTTCTGTGAGCAGGCCGGGCGGACGCCCCTGTTCACCGGGCGCCCGCTGGTCGGCAGCTTCACGATCACCCAGGGCGCCGACCGGCCCAACGGCTACAGCGTCTACGTGCCGATCCGCAGCTACGTGACCGACGACCAGGAGGCGCTCGAGCGGGTGCTGCCGCTGCTCGATCGGTACCGGTTCGACCCGGCCGTGCTGGACAAGGCGATCGCCGCGGTCACCAGCCGCACGCTGGACAGCGACGCCGGGCTGATCGCGCACGTCTCGCTGCGGCTCGGCCCACCGCGGCCGGGCATGACGGTCTACCTGTCGTCCGAGGCTTATCGAGGGGTTTCGCTCAATGTCTAGTGATCTTGAAATTCCGCTGCCGCCGCCGTATCGCATCAAGGTGGTGGAGCCGATCGCGTTCCTGTCGCCGTCCGAGCGCCGGGAGGCGATCGAGGCGGCCGGGTACAACCCGTTCAACCTGCGCTCCGACCAGATCGCCGTGGACCTGCTCTCCGACTCCGGGACCGGGGCGACCTCGGCGGCGCAGGAGGCCGCGGCGGCGCAGGGCGACGAGTCGTACGCGGGCGCGCGCTCGTGGTTCCGCTTCCGCGACGAGGCCGCCGACCTGACCGGGTATCCGCACCTGCTGCCGGTGCACCAGGGCCGCGCCGGGGAGCGGGTGCTCTTCTCCGGCCTGCTCAAACCGGGGCAGATCTGCGTGAGCAACACGCACTTCGACACGACGCATGCGAACGTGATCCTGGCCGGTGGGAAGCCGGTCGATCTGCCCGTGGCCGCCGCCTTCGACCTGGACTCCCCGGAGCCGTTCAAGGGCAACATCGACCTGCAGGCGCTGGAGGAGCTGCTGGCCGGGCCCTCCGACGTCGGTGTCGTGCTCATGACGATCACCAACAACGGACTCGGGGCCCAGCCCGTCTCGATGGCCAACCTCGAAGCCGTACGGAACCTCTGCCAGCTCTACCGCGTCCCGTTCTTCCTGGACGCCGCCCGGTTCGCGGAGAACGCGTGGCTCGTCCAGCAGCGCGAGCCGGGTTACCAGGGATGGTCGCCGCGGCAGATCGCCACCCGGGCGTTCCAGCTGGCCGACGGGTGCCTGATCAGCCTGAAGAAGGACGGCCTCACCGGCATCGGCGGGCTGATCGGGCTGCGGGACGACGCGCTCTTCGCCCAGTGCGAGGCCAATCTGATCGCCACCGAGGGGTTCTCGACGTACGGCGGGCTCTCCGGCCGTGACCTGGAACGTCTCGCCGTCGGGCTGCGCGAGGTCGTCGACCCCCTCTACCTGGCCGGGCGGGCCGGGCAGACCGAGCGCTTCGCCCAGATGATCCGGGACGCCGGGGTGTCGATCGTGGAGCCGGCCGGCATCCACGCCCTCTACCTGAACGCCGGGCGCCTGCTGCCGCACCTCACGCCCGCCGAGTTCCCGGGACACTCGCTCGGCTGCCAGATGTACCTCGACGGCGGCATCCGATCGGCCGAACTGGGGTCGCTGTACCTGGGAACGCTCGACGCGGCTCATCGTCTGGTCAGCCCGGCGCCGTTCGAGCTCGTCCGGCTCGCCATCCCGCGCCGGGTCTACACGTCCGAGCACTTCGAGTACGTCGCGGCCGTGCTCGGCGCCATCGCCAAGGATCCGGAGCGGATCCGCGGCTACCGGATCGTGTCGGCGCCCCCGCTGCTGCGGCACTTCAAGGTGCGACTCGCTCCGCTGTAGAAGACTCGCCGCCCCGCCTGCCGCCCCCCTTTCGCTGAAGTGGGCGGGCGGGGCGGCGTTATCGTGTGACGGTGATCGTGGAGGACACCAATCGGCGGATGCTGCGGGCCCGGGATGCGATGGACCGGTCCTAGGCGTCGTCGCTGGACGTCGCCACGCTGGCGCGGATCGCGCACGTTTCGCCTGCTCACTTCACGCGGACATTCCAGGCGGTGTTCGGGGAGACGCCTCATCGGTATCTGCAGCGGCGGCGGGTGGAGCGGGCGATGTTCCTGCTGAGATCGTCACCGGAGTCCGTGACGGACATCTGCTACAAAGTCGGGTTCAACAGCCTAGGCACCTTCAGCCGGACATTTCGCGAGATAGTGGGTGTCTCGCCTCGGGCGTACCGCAGGTCGTCGCCGCCTCTCCCCGCCGCGCCCAACTGCTTCGCGATGGCCTGGACGCGGCCCAACTGAGCAGTTTCGGATAAGTTCCGCGGACCGCCGGACGGTAGCGTGACCAGCATGTTCACCGCGATCACGCACTCCCAGATCTATGTTCTCGACCAGGACGAGGCCCTCGGCTTCTACGTCGGCAAGCTCGGCCTCGACGTGAACACGGACGCCGACCTCGGCTTCATGCGCTGGCTTACCGTCAACGTCCCCGGCCACCCCGACCGCCAGATCCTGCTGAGCCTGCCCGGCGGCCCGTCCATGTCCGCCGAGACCGCCGCCCAGATCCGCTCGCTGCTGACGAAGGGCGCCCTGTGCGGCACCCACATCCTCACCACCGACGATTGCCGCAAGACCTACGAGACCCTGCTGTCCCGGGGCGTCGAGTTCACCGAGGAACCCACCGAGCGCCCCTACGGCATCGACTGCGGCTTCCGTGATCCCTTCGGCAACCACATCAGGATGACCCAACCCCTCTGACCTCGTACGAGGAACCCGCCCACCCTCAAGCCCGCCCCGCCGAAGCCCGCCCTCGCGCGTTGTCGTGGTTCCCACCGGCTTCGGGGGCCGGGCCACGGGCAGGCGGAATGCCGGCACGGCCGGGATCAGGGCGGCGGCTGTCAGGCGGGCGAAGGGCACGGC
Source organism: Actinoplanes sp. OR16 (assembly GCF_004001265.1). GTDB lineage: Bacteria > Actinomycetota > Actinomycetes > Mycobacteriales > Micromonosporaceae > Actinoplanes. The sequence goes on from NZ_AP019371.1 coordinate 4,634,354, forward strand.
TCGGTCGCGGCCACGTATCGCCTTGTCGCGATGCCGGTGGGCGGATAAGGGCGCGAGGGCGCACCGATCGCCGGTGGTCGCCGGGCGGCCCGGACGGGCCGCCCGCGCGTGCGTTCAGGTGGTGACTGCCGTCGATGTCATCGGGGACGGGCTGTGGCCGTACTAAGAAGGTTGGGGGATTCTGGCCATCGCATGCCGGACCAGGGAGATCAGGGCGAGTTTCGACGAGGTGCGGTCGCGGGCGTCGAGCCAGACCAGCGGGACCTCGGGGGTGAGTTCGAGCGCTGAGCGGATCTCGTCCTCGGTGTATTCGCATTCGCCGAAGAAGCGGTTCACGGCGGCGACGAAGGGGATGCCGCGGCGTTCGAAGTAGTCGATGGCGGGGAAGCTGGTGTCCAGCCGGCGGGTGTCGACGAGGACGATCGCGCCGAGGGCGCCCTGGGCCAGCTCGTCCCACATGAACCAGAATCGATCTTGGCCGGGGGTGCCGAACAAATACAGCACTACATCCGGACTTATGGTGATTCGTCCGAAGTCCAGCGCCACCGTGGTGTGCGTCTTCGATTCCACACCCGTCACGTCGTCGATGCCTATGCTCGCCGACGTCAGGAGCTCCTCGGTGGTCAGCGGCGCGATCTCGCTGACCGAGCTGACCAAGGTCGTCTTGCCGGTGCCGAAGCCGCCGGCGATGACGATCTTGACCGATGTGCGATTCACAGTGACTCCAAGATCAGCGAGAACAACGTCAGAGCCGTTCAAGGCCGGCCAGGACCGCGTTGAGCAGCCGCATGTCGACGACCTTGTGTTGCGCCGGGGCGCCGCTGTCCAAGTAGCCCTGTTCCAGCAGCACGTCGACCATCACCTTCACGATGGTCAGCGGGATGTGCAGATACGCGCCGATCTCCGCGATCGAGATCCAGCTGCCGCAGCGGCCGAGGATCTGCAGGTACTCCGGCTCGAGCCGGCTCGCGTCGACCGGGACCGCGATCACCTGGGTGGCCAGGTCCAGGTTGGTGTCGCGAGGGCTGGTCCGCCCGTTGACGAGGACGTACAACGGGACGAACCGGCCGGCCGCGGTCTCGTCGTCGCCGTCCCAGGCCTCACCCGTCATTACTGCGGGCGGGCGCGCTCAGGTAGTCGCCGATGCGGGTCACGAGCCTGCTCACCTCGTAGGCGACCATGCCCATGTCCACGTCCTGCTCGCAGAGGACCGCCAGCCGCGCGTTCTGCCCGGCGGCCGCGATGAACAGGGTGTGCTCGTGGAACTCGATCACGACCTGCTGGACGCCGCCGCTCTTGAAGTGACGGCCGGTGCCGGCGGCGACGCTGTACATCGAGGACGCGCCGGCGGCCAGGATCTCGGCGAGGTCCTGCTGCATCTGCGTGGACTTCTGCACGATCAGGCCGTCGGTGGAGAGCACGACCACGGAGACGACCTGCGGAACCTCGACGAGGTCGTCCAACATCCAGGGCAGATCGATGGAAGAGGCCGGGTGGGTCATTCGTTCCTGCCTTGCTCAAAAGTGGTTTCTGTTTCGGTGGGTGCGTTCTGACCCTCGGCCCAGCCTCGCTGGTACCGCGCGAACCGGTTACGTGCCTCTTCCGGTGAGCGCGGAGCGGGCGCGGGCTCGGGAGCCTCCGGCTCCCCGGGTGGGGTCTCCCGGAGACCGGGCGCCAGGTGCTGCTGGGGACGGCGGTGCGGCAGCGGCGGCTTGGAGCCTGGTTGCGCTTTCTCCAGAGCGGCGGGGGTACGGGTGACCGGCTTCGGTTTCTCCGGCTGGACTTCGACGCGGACCGGCTTCTCGAGGACCGCGATCGGGCCCTCCTCCCGGGCCGGCGGCACGGCGGGCGTGGGAACCGGCGTGATCACCGCGCCGGTGTCCTCGTCCGGCTCGCTGTTGCTGATCAGCAGTCGCTCGGGCAGCAGCACGATCGCCAGCAGACCACCGTAGGCCGACCGCCGCAGACTGACCTGCAGCCCTTCGCGCTTGGCCAGCTCGGCGACCACGTAGAGGCCGACCTGCGAGCCGTCCTTCAGCTCGGTCACCTCGGGCGTCGGAGCGGTCGCGAGCAGCGTGTTCGCCCGGTCGATGTTCTCCTGGCTCATGCCGACGCCGGCGTCCTCGATCTCCACCGCCACGCCGTGCTGGGCGCGGCTGGAGGTGACCCAGACGGTGGTGCCGGGCGGCGAGAAGGCGAGCGCGTTGTCGAGCAGCTCGGCCATCAGGTGGATGACCTCGGCGACCGCGTACCCGACCAGCGCCACGTCGGTCGCGCCGCGCAGGTTGATCCGCTGGTAGTCGCGCGCCTCGGCGAACGACGCGAGCAGCACCCGGCGCAGCGGCACCGGCTTGGAGAACCGGCGTCCGATCTGCCCGCCGGCGAGGATGACCAGGTTCTCCAGGAAGCGCCGGGTCTGGTTGAGCTGGTGGTGGATGTCGAAGAGGTGGGTCAGCAGCTTCTCGTCGCCGATCTGCCCCTGCAGGTCCTCGATCACCTTGAGGCCGCGCTGCAGCGGGCGCTGCGGGCGGCGGGCCACACCCATGAGCATCGCGGTGCCGGCGGCGCGGGCCTTCGCCTCGTCGACGGCGGCCTCCGCGGCGACCGTGATCGAGCGGTGGATGACGTCGGCGACCTGGCCGATCTCGTCGGCGCCGTAGTCCTTCGCGGCGAACTCGGTCTCCAGGTCCACCGCCTCCCGCTTGCGCAGCCGGTCCATGACGGCCGGCAGGCGGGTGTCGACCAGCGCGCCGGCGTCTTCACCGAGGCGGGACAGGCGGGTCGACAGGGCGCGGTCGACGAGCACGGCGGACGAGCGCAGCGCCCAGAAGATGACGCCGATCGCGATCGCGAGCGCCACCAGCGAGCCGGCCAGTGCGGTGAGCAGCTGGTTGTTGCCGGTGCGCAGGGTGCGGGCGGAGACCTGGTCGGCCTCGTCGATGGTCAGGTCGACGAGACTCTGCGAGACCGTGCCGGTCACCATGGCCCAGCGGTCCCGGTTCATGGTCACCGCGTTCGGCACGCTCTTCTTCCACGGGCCGGACGCGATGATCGAGTCCTCCGCGGCGCTCAGGTTCTGCCAGGCGCTGCTGGCCTCCATGGTCTGCAGCCGCTCGCGGACGGTCGGCTCCAGGTTGTCGCGGATCTCCTCCAGCGTGGCCCGGTACTCGCTGACCAGGCTCACGAAGTCCAGGTAGTCGGCGCGGCCGAAAGTCTTCGCGGCGTACGCGCCGTCCATCGTGGAGGCGGCCCGCGACATCGCGTCGCTGGCGCTGAACAGCTCGACGGACGTGACGCCGCCCAGCGCCGCCGTGGAGTCCGGCGTGATCCGGGCCTGGGTGTCGAACATCGCGGTCGCGGCGTCGAGCAGCTCGTTGTAGAAGTCGTACGCGCGCGACGCCGTGGTGGACCGGGCATCGATCGCGCTGCGCTGCGTGGGTATCTGATCGAGGTAGCCGACCAGCGTCGACCACTGGTTCTTGATCGAGGCGGGGGCGGCGCTGAGCGCGCCGTCGGCGACCTCACGCAGCTCGTCGAGCTGCTGGTCACTCTGGCGGCGCTGCTCGAGCAGGGCGTTCAGGTTCGTCGACGGCCGAGCCAGGTACGCGACGCTGAGCCGGCGCTCCTGCTGGATGGAGGAGAGGGCGGACACCGCCGGGATCGACACCTCACGGACCGAGATGGCGATGGCGCGGTTGTAGAAGCCCTGGAAGATCAGGTAGCCGGAGGCGCCGAACCAGATGAGCAGCGCCACGACACTGGGGACGAGGACCAGGCGGACGACGCGTCGTTTGATCGACTGCTGACGTCGCGTGCGCCCCGGAGTTTCGGTCGACTGGTCGGCCGGTGATGGCGCCACGTTCATCCAATCTGGGCAGCAGAAAGCACCGACCGGGAGGCGGCTTTCTCCACCTCACCGACGTGCGACCACACGGTAGCGTCGTGACTTGATCTTCGCCAGCAAGGATCCTCCACTTTCGCCCGGATGCCTGCTGGAATGTGCTGGTCAGTGCGCTGGTTCCGACACGTAAATTCTTCATGTACGGCCCAGGTGATCCAGAATGGAGCCGTGCCGAAGATCGTCGACCATCATGCGCGCCGCAACGAGATCGTGGAGGCGTACCTCGCGGTCGTCGCGCGCGACGGCATGCCGGCCGCCACGAGCCGGGCCATCGCCGCCGAGCTGGGCGTCGGCGCCGGAGGGCTCTGGCACTACTTCGACGGCTTCGACGACGTGGCGGCGGCGGCCTATCAGCGGATCTCGGAGCGGACGAACGCCCGGCTCGCCGCGTTCACTGCCGGCCTGCGCGGGCTCGCCGCCGTCCGGGCGATGCTCCACGAGATCTGCCCGCTGGAGAAGGAGACGGTCGATGAGGCGTACGTGGTGGTCGGCTTCTGGGGCCGGCTGGCCGAGGGCAGCCGGATCAGCGCCGGCGCCGACGTGGGTGAACAGTGGAGCGCCCTGGTCCGGACCCACCTGGCCGAGGCCGTCGAGGACGGTGAGCTGATCGCCGCCACGCCGATCGACGACGTGGCGGAGGTGCTGTTCGCCGTCGGGATGGGGCAGCAGGCGCTCGCCATCATGCGGTCACCGCTCGCCGAGCCGTCCCGTCAGCTCGCCTCCATCGAGCACTGCCTGCGGCCGTGGCTAGTGGTTTCACCTACAGTTCCGATGGGTACGCTCCCACAGCTTCACTGACCAACGGAGGACTGTGTCGATGGAATGGACGATCGCCAAGGAGAACGACACCCTCGTTCTCGCCCCGGAGGGTGACCTCGACGTGGCGAACGCCGCGGTCCTGCGCCAGGTGCTCCAGCAGGCCCTCGACAGCGGCGACTGCACCCGGCTCGACGTCGACATGAGCGCCGTGACCTTCCTCGACTCGTCGGCGCTCGGCGTCCTGGTGGCGGCCCGGCGCGCGGCCGCGGCGAAGGACGTCACGCTGCGGATCCGCGAGCCCGGCCCGATGGTGCGGATGGTCCTCGAGGTGACCAACCTCTACGACTCGCTGGTCACCGGCTAGGCGTTCGATTCCGGGCGTCACGCCTCCAGCAGGGCTCGCAGCCCGGCGATCTCGGCGACCCTTCGCACGTACGGCTGAAGCCCGGTGGCGGTGACCGCGACCCGCCGGACCCGGGCCGCCTCGTGCACGGCGAGCAGAATCCGGACCCCGGTCGCGTCGAGCAGGGGCACCCCGGTCAGGTCGAGGACGATCCGGGTGCCCGGCGCGGCTTGACGCACCAGGGCCAGCACGGGTTCGCGCAGCTGGTCCGCGTTGTCCCGGTCCACTTCGCCACGGACGCGCAGGCGTACCGGCCCGTCGGTTTTCGTGACGCTCACCCGGACACGGCCGTCGGTCGCCGGCTCGGGGCCGCCCGGCCACGGCGGGACCGTGTCGGACATCAGCGCCGTGCGCAGCCAGCCCAGGGTCCGGCTCAGCAGCCGGGACACGTGCATCTGGGAGAGGCCGAGCGCCGAGGCGATCTCGGTCTGGGTGTGGTTGCCGTGGAAGCGCAGGGTGAGGATCTGCCGCTCCCGGGCCGGCAGCCGGCGGAGCAGGCCGGCGACGCTCACCGCGTCGGCGACCCGGTCGACGGCGGCGTCCCGATCGCCGAACAGGTCGGCCAGTTCGCCGCCGTCGGCGCCGATCGGCTGTTGCAGGGAGATGCCGCGGTACCCGGCGCCGGACAGCCGCGCGGCGGCCAGCTCGGAGCGGTCGATGCCGCACCGCGCCGCCACCTCGGCCTCGGTGGGCCGGCGGCGCAGCTCGGTGGCGAGCTCCAGGTCGGCCTGGTGCACGGTGAGCGCCATCTCCTGCTGCCGGCGTGGCACGTGCACGGTCCAGGTGTGGTCCCGGAAGTGCCGCTTGATCTCACCGGTGATGCAGAGGACGGCGTACGCCGTGAAGGAGCCGCGCTCCGGGTCGTACCGCTCGACCGCCTTCACCAGGCCCAGCCGGGCGGCCTGCAGGACGTCCTCGGCGGGCTCCCGGCCCACCCGGTACCGGCGGGCCAGGCGGTCCGCCATCGGCAGCGCGGTGCGGATCATCTCGTCGCGCAGACGGCGGCCCGGCCCGTCGCCGGTGCATCGGGTGCGCTCGGCGGCGTACCGCTCGGCGGCCAGATCGAGGTTCTCCAGGGGCGTGCCGGCGTGGGTGTTCGCGGACATACGTCGTTTCCTCTCGAAACGTCGTCCGCGGACACAGGGCGGAAACAGTCGGGTGTCCCGGTCTTTCCCACTGATGCCGGTCTCAAACACCGCTTGTCGCGGGAGTTGCCGGCGGCCGATCCGGGTACACCGGTTCGGGCGGCGCTCCCGGTCCCGGTCCGGGTGGGGGCGCCGATGACCCGGTTGCGGCTGGACTGAACGGAAGGGGTACGGGACCGATGTCCGCGATAGACCCGGCAGCCCTCGCCGCCAGCCTGCGCCGGCTCGGTGAACGGGAGGAACACGACATCGCCTCGGCGGTCGGCGAGGTGATCCACGCGGCCGCCGACCTGTTCGGGGTGGACGGCAGCGGCCTCATGATCGCGGACGAGCAGCACGATCTGCGGTACGTGGCGGCCAGCAACCGGCAGAGCGAGGTGATGGAACGCTCGCAGAGCACCGCCGGCGAGGGCCCGTGCGTCGCTGCGTTCGTGACGAACGACGTGGTGCACACCGACGATCTGCACACCGACGGCCGGTGGCCGCTGATCCGGGAGACGTTCCTGCGCAACGGCGTCGTGTCGGTCCTCGGCGCGCCGGTCCGGCTCGGCGGCGTTCCGGTCGGCACCCTGGATGTCTTCCGGGACACGCCGCACGCCTGGAGCGAGGCCGAGGCGAACGCCCTGCAGCGCTACACCGACCTGCTGGAGTCGATGCTGGGCGCCGCCCTCGCCGCGCACCGGGCCGGCGAGCTGGCCGGGCAGCTCCAGTACGCCCTCGATTACCGCGTCGTCATCGAACGCGCGGTCGGTTACCTGATGGCCCAGCGCAACACCGGCCCGGACCAGGCGTTCTCCCTGCTGCGCAGCACGTCCCGCAACCAGCGTCGCAAGGTCGCCGAGGTGGCCGCGCACCTGCTGGAGACCGGCAGCCTGCCCGAGCCGCCCGCCTGAGCGTTGCATCACCAACCGGTTCGCCGCCCGTCACGGCCGGGGTACAGGCCGCGCCATGAACACTTTCCGGGCACTGCGATCCGTGCCCTTCCGCTGGTACTTCGCGGGTCAGGTGGCGTCCGCGAGCGGAACCTTCCTGCAGCAGACCGCCGTCGGCTGGCTCGTGCTCCAGCTGACCGGCTCGGCGTCGGCGCTCGGGCTGGTGCTCGCCGCCGGTGGCCTGCCGGCGCTGCTGCTCGGGCCGTGGGGTGGCGGCGTCGCCGACCGCTTCGACCTGCGCCGGCTGCTGATCGTCACGCAGGCGATCTACGCGGTGCTGGCCGCCTCGATCTGGGCGCTCGCCGCGACCGGCCACGCCGGGGTCCCGCTGGTCGTCGTGGTGAGCGTGCTCGGCGGCGTCGTCGGAATCGTCGACTCGCCGGCCCGGCAGGCGTTCGTCGGATCGCTCGTCCCGCCGGACGACCTGGCCAGCGCGGTGAGCCTGAACGGCGTCGTGATGAACTCGGCCCGGGTCGTCGGACCGGCGCTGGCCGGCATCCTGATCGTCGCGGTCGGCGTGATCCCGTGCTTCCTGGTCAACGCGATCTCGTACCTCGCGGTGATCGCCGCCCTGCTGGTGATCAGGCCGTTGTCCGCGGCCCGGCACTCGGCGCGGTCCGGGGGAGTGGCCGACGCGATCCGGTACGCGCGAGGCCGTGAACAGGTGCTCGTCCCGCTCGCCATGATGTCCGTGGTCGGGCTGCTCGCCTTCAACTTCCCGGTGGTGCTGCCGGTTCTGGCGAAGGAGACGTTCCACGGCGACGGCGGGACGTACGGCCTGCTCTCCACCATGCTCAGCGTCGGCTCGATCGCCGGCTCGCTCGGTGTCGGCCTGATCCGGCATCCGCGCCGGATCTACCTGGTCCGGACGGCGTTCGTCTTCGGCCTCGCCATGATCGCGGTGGCGGTCGCGCCCGGCGTGCTCTCCGCTTCGGCCGCGCTGCTGATCACCGGAGCGGCGGCGTTCGCGTTCACGACCCTGGCGTCCACGACGATCCAGCTGCACACCGCGCCCGAGTACCGGGGCCGGATCGTGGCGCTCTGGGTGTTCGTCTACATCGGCACCACGCCGATCGGCAGCGTGCTGACCGGCTGGATCAGCGGCTGGGGCGGCCCGCGCGCGGCGCTGCTGGCCGGCGCGGCGGCGTGCCTGGTGGCAGCGGCCGCCGCGTTCCGGGTGAAGACGCCGCCTCACCCGGACGCGGCGCTGAGGGACCTGACACCGGTTGCGCGGTGATCAGGGCCGGCGGCTGTTGTCCTTGTCGCGGTCGCGGCGGGCCAGCACCTTGCGGCCCCGGATCGAGGCGTGCCGCAGCGCGGTGATGACCTCGTCGGCGGCGTCGGCCGGCACCTCCACCAGCGAGAACCGGTCCGCGATCTCGATGGCCCCGATGTCCCGCCCGCTCAGCCGGGTCTCCCCGGTGATGGCGCCGACCAGGTCCTGCGGCCGGATCCGGTTGCTGCGGCCCGAGTTGATGAACACCCGGGTGGTGTTGACCCCCTTGCGGGCGCCCGGGCGGGAGTTCGCGTCCTTCCGATCCCGATCCGGACGCAGCGTGAACTCCGGGATGTCCTGCTCGTCGTCGAGGTCGCCGCCGTTCATCTCGTGGGCCAGCTTCACCGCGGCGAGCGCCACCTCCATGACGTCGAACTCGTCGGTGAGCGTCTCCACCACCACCCGGAAGCGTTCCAGGTCGTCGGTGAGCAGGCTCTCCTGCAGGGCCGCCCGGGTGAGTTCCAGCTTGCGGGCGCGCAGGTCGGCGACGGTCGGCACCTTCTGCAGGGCGATCCGCTGCCCGGTGGTCCGCTCGACCGCCTTGAGCATCCGGTGCTCACGCGGCTCGGCCAGGGTGATCGCGGTGCCCTCCCGGCCGGCGCGGCCGACCCGGCCGATGCGGTGCACGTACGTCTCCGGGGCGGCCGGCAGGTTGTAGTTCACCACGTGACTGAGCCGGTCGATGTCCAGGCCGCGGGCCGCCACGTCGGTGGCGACGAGCAGGTCGGCCCGGCCGTCGCGCAGCCGGTTCACCACCCGGTCGCGGTGCTCCTGGCTCATCCCGCCGTGCAGCGCCTCGGCCCGCTGGCCACGCCCGTTCAGCGTCTCGGTGAGCTGGTCGACCTCTTCGCGGGTGCGGCAGAAGACGATCGCCGCGGTCGGCGCCTCCACGTCGAGGACCCGGCCGAGGGCGGCCGGCTTGTGCGCGCGGGCCACCACATAGGCGCTCTGCCGTACGAGAGGGGCCTCGCCCGGCTCCGGCTCGGCACGCCCCATCTGGATGCGGACCGGCTCGCGCAGATGCCGGCGGGCGATCGCGTCGATCCGGCCCGGCATGGTCGCCGAGAAGAGCACCGTCTGCCGCTCTTCCGGGGTCTCCACGAGGATCGCCTCGATGTCCTCGGCGAAGCCCATGTCGAGCATCTCGTCGGCCTCGTCGAGCACGACCGTGCGGACGCCGCTCAGGTCGAGCGTGCCACGGGAGATGTGATCGAGGGCACGGCCCGGTGTGGCGACCACCACGTCGACACCGCGCTCCAGGGCCTGGAGCTGACGGCCGATCGGCTGCCCGCCGTAGATCGGGACGACCCTCGCACCGAGGTCTCGTGCGTACCGATGAAAGGCCTGGGAGACCTGCATGGCGAGCTCACGCGTCGGCACCAGCACCAGGGCGGCCGGGGTGTCGGCGTCGTCCCGGCCGGCCAGGCGCTGCAGCACCGGCAGCGCGAAAGCAGCGGTCTTGCCCGTGCCGGTCGCGGCCTGTCCCAGCAGGTCACGCCCTTCGAGCAGGGGTGGGATCGATTCGGCCTGGATCGGCGTGGGCTCCTCGTACCCGAGGTCGGTGAGTGCTCGCAGCAGCTCGGGACGCAGCTGGAGGTCGGCGAACCCGGACACGGTCATGCAGATATCTCCTGTGAAGCCGGCGTGCGGTTATTGCTCCAGTATTACGGCCGGGCGTTGAGCGCGTGCGGTCAGGAGCACGACGGCGATCCGCTCGGCGTGTGCGTACGCGGGCCCGTCCAGCTCCTCACCGTAGACGTCCGGGTCCAGCTCACGGTATTCGACGGTCAGCCCGGAGCCGGCCAGACGCTCCGCGGCGGCCTCCTGGAACGGGTCCCGCCCGTCCACGATCCCGGTGCCGGTGAAGAGCACGAGCTCGCCCCCCGGAGTGAGCCGCCGCACCGCCTGATCGATGATCCGCAACGACAGCTCGTACCCGTGCTCGCCGCCGTCCCGGTACGCCCGCCCGGCCGGATCGATCATGAACGGCGGGTTGGTGAGGATCAGGTCGAAGTCGCCGTCCACGCCGCTGAGCAGGTCGCTGCGCACCGGACGGACGTTGCCGGCCCCGGCCAGCTCCGCGTTGAGAGCCGTGTAGCGCAGCGCCCGGTCGTTGATGTCGACGGCGAAGACCTCGGCGTCCGGCGCGCGTTTCGCCACCGCGATGGCGCCGGCGCCGGTGCCGCAGCCGATGTCGACGGCCCTTCTCAGGTGGTCCCGTCCGCGCTCGGCGGCCGTCGCCGCGGCGTTCGCCATCCGGTAGGTGTCCGGGCCGAAGAAGACCGAGTCCTCCGCGTCCGTCGGGAACGCCGAGTGCACGAACAGCTCGCCGTCATAGGTGGAGAAGCGGACCCGGCTGCGCCACCCGTCCTCGTCCCGGTCCAGCACGCCGGCCGCGTCCATCAGCTCGACGATCAGGGGCGGCAGCACGCCCGGGCCGAACGGCCTGCTCCAGCCGAAGACGCCGCGCAGGTCACGGGCGTGCGCGTTCTCCGGCCGGCGGTTCACGCGCTCATGCGTGGCCGGCGTGACGGTGGTGAAGCGATAGCCGGCCGCATGCAGCTCCTTGGCCAGCTGCAACAGCGCGCTCATGCGGCCAGAGCCATTCTCCCGGTACGAAGGTCCCAGCGTGCGAGCAGGTCCTCAGCCCAGAGAGCGTCCAGGGCGAGGGCGCATCGGGCGCCGAACAGCACGTCACCGGCCCGCTCCGGTTCGGCCCGGGCGAACGCCCCGGCCATGTCGTGCGCGGCGATCTGCTCGTGCACCGCGTCGGCCTCCACGTGCTCGTCGTAGAACGCCGTCGCGACCGGGTCGCCGCCGAGCCGGCGCAGCCCGTTGCCGTACGCCCGGTTCGGCTGGGTCGACGTCATCTCGTACGCCGCCAGGTGCCCGATGATCATGCCGCGGTTCCGGCGGTGCAGCCCGAAGAACGACATCAGGTTGTTGTTCGCCAGGGTGCGGGTGCCGGCCACGTCGACGTACGCGCCGTACGTGGTGTCCAGGTCGAACCAGCGCATCGTCTGCTTGAACAGCTCCTGGTGCATCTTCGGGGTCTGGCCGCCGCCGTATTCGTCCAGCTGGATCTCGATGAGCGCGGCCTTCGCGTCGCCACCCAGCCGGGGGATCGCCCAGGTGTGCGGGTCGGCCTCGCGCAGGTGATAGACCGAGCGCTGCGTCACGAACTCGCGGAACTGGTCGTACGTGGCCCGCCCGCGCAGGTACCCGGAGAGCGACGGCCCGCCGTCGGCGTCGGCCAGCTCCCGCAGCACCGCCGGAACCGTGGCCGGGTCGGCGGGCCCGGGCGCGCCCACCAGATCGTGCAGCTGCGCCTCGAACCGTTTCTCGGCGACGGCCCGCAGCCGTAGCACCTCCGGGTCCCACTCGAACGCGTCGTCCACGCCGTCCCAGCCGCGATAGGCCAGCTCGTAGCAGGTGAACAAGGTCAGGTGCAGGTCGTCGTCATCGTCCGGATCGGCATCGATGGCGATCGTGGTGCTCTCGCCGGTCAGGTAGGCGATCAGTGCGGCCGACACGGGACCGCGGGCGGACGGAAGTCTCATGGCCGACAGGCTTCCCCGGCTGGAGCGGCTCAAACGATCGGTTTCGGGCTGCCGTGGGCGGGCATTCCGGCAGGCGTGACCGCCTCCATCGTCCCTTACGAAGACGGGCCGCTGATCGTGCGCGGCGACTTCGAGCTGCGCACGCCCGACGGCGCCCCGATCGATCCCGGTCGCGGCACCGTCGCCCTGTGCCGCTGCGGCCGCTCGGCCATCAAGCCCTTCTGCGACGGCACCCACAAGGCGGCCCGCTTCAAGGCCGGCACCGGCCGCGACGCACCGGCCCCGCGCACCTGACCCGCCGCTCAGTCGCGGATCTGCAGGCCCAGGGCCATCGCGATCGTGGTGGCCTGGTCGGCGGTGATGACGGCGTTGCGGATCTCGGTCTCGGTGGGGTTGAGGGCTGACAGGTCGGAGCCGCGCAGGTCGCAGGCGGTGAGGTCGGCCGCTGTCAGGGTGGCGCCGGACAGGTCGCAGTCGCGGAGAGTGCCGTTGCGGATGCGGGCGCCGGTCAGATCGGCCTCGCGCATGCGGACGCCGGTGATGGTGGCGCTGCCCAGATCGGCGCGCAGGAGGCTGGTGAAGGACCAGTCGCCACCGTCGATCGTGGTGATGTCGAAGGTGCAGCGCTCGAAGTGGCTGCCGACCGTCTTGCAGTTCGTGAACACCGCGTCGAAGAAGTTGCAGTTCACGAACGTGCAGTTCAGGTACGCGACGTCGGCCTGCTGGGAGCAGTTGAACCGGGCGTCGCGGAACGTGCAGCCGTCGAACTCGATGCCCGCCAGGTCGGTCTCGCAGAGGTCGAGCCCGGAGAACTCGACCCCTTCGTGCCGGGGCTGCTTCCCCGCTCCTGCGTCCCAGTCCTGCGTGGTGATGATGACCGCTGCCATGCGCCCAATCTAGGCGCTAGAGACCTAGGCGAGCGGTCACCAGGTCGGTGAAGCCGTTCGCCAGCAGGATCACGGCGATGGCGGTGAGCAGGATGCCGGCCACCCGGTCGAGCATCGCGGCGGCCTGGGCGGAGATGCGGCGTTCCACATGACCGGAGAGGTACAACGTCACGCCGGTCACGATGCCGTAGGCCAGCGCCGCAAGGGTCAGCCACAGCCGCCCGGAGACGTCACCGGCGTCAGCGGACGCGGCCACCCCGAAGGCGAACGTCGTGCCGCCCACGGTGAGCGGGAACGTCAGAGGCGTGAACAGGACGTTCTTGGGGTTGGGCGGGGGCGCGGGCGGGGTGGCCTGCACCGGGTCCAGGGCCGGGTCGAAGGTGCCGGCGGCGGGCACCGGGACCGGATCGGGCACGGCTTCGGCGGTGGTCCCGCGCATCAGCGGGACCGAGGCCAGGATCAGCGCGATACCACCGGTGGCGGTGAGCGCCGCGGTGCTGATGCCGAGCAGTTCCAGCAGCGGCTCGCCGACCCAGACCGCGATGAGCACGAACCCGAACGCGTTCGCCGCCAGCCCGAGGGCCAGCCGCACCTGCTGGGCATGGCTGTACCCGCGGACGTACGGCAGATAGGAGGAGAGCGCGGCGACCGGACTGTAGAGGGCGAAGAGCGCCAGGAAGAAGACCAGCGCCTCGTATTTGAAGGACATCTCAGAAGTCGACGGGGTCGCGGCTGATCGGGCAGGTCATGCAGTGCCCGCCACCGCGGCCGCGGCCCAGTTCGGCGCCGACGATCGTGATGACCTCCACCCCGGCCCGCCGCAGCAGGGTGTTCGTCGTGGTGTTGCGGTCATAGGTGAAGACCACACCGGGCTCGACGGCCACCGCGTTGTTCCCGCTGTCCCACTGCTGGCGCTCCGAGGCGTACACATCTCCGCCTGTCTCGATCACCCGCAGAGCCTTGAGACCGAGTGATTCCGCCACGACCTCGGTGAATCCACGGTCGCCCTCGTCGACGACCTCGGGGCCGCGATCCCCCGGATAGAGCGAGAACGTGTGTACTCCGTCCATGATGTTCGGGTAGAGCGTGACGATGTCCCGGTCGGCGAACGTGAAGACGGTGTCCAGGTGCATCGCCGCCCGCAGTTTCGGCATGCCGGCCACCACGACCCGCTCGGCCGCGCCGGCCGCGAAGAGTGACTGCGCCACCTGCGTGATCGCCTGCCGGGAGGTCCGCTCGCTCATTCCGACGAGCACGACGCCGTTGCCGACCGGCATGACGTCGCCGCCCTCGAAGGTCGCGAGTCCCCAGTCCTGTTCCGGGTCGCCCCACCACACCGTGGCGCCGGAGAAGTCCGGGTGGAACTGGTAGATCGCCTTCATGAGCAGGGTCTCGTCGTGCCGGGCCGGCCAGTAGAGCGGGTTGAGCGTGACGCCGCCGTAGAGCCAGCACGTGGTGTCGCGGGTGTAGAGGGTGTTCGGCAGCGGCGGCATCAGGTACTCCCGGACGCCGGTCGCCTCCCGGGCCAGCGCGACGTAGCCGGGCCGGAAGTCGGCCGGCAGATCACTCGTCGCGAGTCCGCCGATCAGGAATTCGGCCAGCTCACGGGGCTTGAGCTCGTCGAGGAACGCGCGGGTGTCCTCGACCAGCCCGAGGCCCACCTCGTTCGCCACGATCTTGCGGTCCAGCAGCCAGGCCTTGGCCTCCGGGATCGCCACGGTCTCGGCCAGCAGGTCGTGCAGCTCCACCACCTCGACGCCCCGGCCGCGCAGCTTGTTGACGAAGTCCAGGTGGTCGCGCTGCGCGTTCTCCACCCACATGACGTCGTCGAAGAGCAGGTCGTCGGAGTTGGTCGGGGTGAGCCGGCGGTGGGCCAGGCCGGGGGAGCAGACCAGGACCTTGCGGAGCCGGCCGACCTCCGAGTACACGCCGAAGTTCGTGGACATGAATGGTGCCCCTCTCAGATGGAGATCCAGCCCGCGGCGAGCGCGGTGATGCCGGCGACGGCGCCGATCACGGAAACGGCGAGGATGACGAGTTCCCGGCCGGAGAAGAGCTGCCGGCCCTGCTCCCGGCGGGCCTTCACGAAGAGCAGCGTGGCCGGGGCGTAGACGATGAACGAGACGAGGATGAACTTCGGCCCGGCCGCGAAGAGCAGGAAGATCGTGTAGAGGACGGCCAGCGTCGCGACGACCTTCTCGCCGGCTTTGTCCGCGATGCGCAGCGCGTATCCGGCGGCAAGCAGGAACGGGATGAGACTCAGCGCGCTCGTCAGGTCCAGCGCGAAGTTGAAGGCGTCCTCGGAGAAGTACGTGATGATCAGGACGACCTGCACCAGGATGCTGGTGAGCAGCAGCGCCGGGAACGGCACGTCGCCGCGCCGGGTACGCCCGAGGAACCGCGGCATGTCGTCGTCCTTGGCCGCCACGTAGAGCACCTCGGCGGCCATCAGCGTCCACGCGAGGTACGCGCCGAGCACCGAGACGACCAGGCCGACGCTCACGAACGCCTTGCCCCAGGGCCCGACCGCCGCCTCCAGGACGCCGCCCATCGACGGCTGGCGCAGCTGCGCGATCTCGGCGGCGGGCAGAATCCCGTACGACACGATCGTCACCGAGGCGAAGACGGCGAACACACTGAGGAAACCGAGGATCGTGGCCCGGCCGACGTCCTGCCGCCGCTTCGCGTGCCGGGAGTAGACGCTCGCGCCCTCGACGCCGAGGAACACGAAGACGGTCACCAGCATCGTGCCCTTGACCTGCTCGAACAGTGAGCCGTAGCCGACGCCGCCGCGCAGGTTGCCGGCGAACACCGCCGGGTCGAGGGCGAAGAGGGCGAGCAGGACGAAGACCAGGATCGGTACGACCTTGGCGATCGTCACGACCCGGTTCAGCACCGCGGCGTCCTTCACGCCGCGTTGCACCAGGTAGAAGAAGAGCCAGATGCCGGCGGTCGAGCAGAGCACGGCGAGCAGCGTGTCGCCGTCACCGAACGCCGGGGCCACCGCGCCCAGCGTCGACATGATCAGGACCCAGTAGGTCACGTTGCCGACGCAGGCGCTGGCCCAGTACCCGAAGGCGGAGAAGAAGCCGAGATATTCGCCGAAACCCGCTTTGGCGTACGCGTAGACGCCGGCGTCCAGATCGGGTTTCCGCATCGCGAGGGTCTGGAAGACGAACGCCAGCATGAGCATGCCCGCACCGGCGATCAGCCACGCGATCAGCGCCCCGATGACGCCCGTCTCCTCGGCGAAGCGCCGGGGCAGCGAGAACACGCCGGCGCCGACCATGCCGCCGACGACCATCGAGGTCATCGTCAGCAGCGTCAGCTTCTGGGTGGTCGTGGTCTCGGTAGCCGTCACAGGGCTGGACGCTAGACATCGACGCCCAGCCCTGGTTCATCCCCGACGGGTGATTGTCAGGAAACAGCGACGTCGAACACGTGCATCACACCCCGGTCGGTGGACTCCGGGAGCACCACGGCATCGACGATCTTCGTCGGATCGAGGGCGGCCGGCGTGGTCGCGAAGATCCGGAAGGTGCCGCTTCCGCTCGTACCGCCGGCGTTGTTGCGACCGCCGAGGGTGACCATCGCGATGTTGCCGGAGGGCGCGGCCGCCGCCCAGTCGCCGAAGGTGAC
This sequence comes from Actinoplanes sp. OR16, assembly GCF_004001265.1. GTDB lineage: Bacteria > Actinomycetota > Actinomycetes > Mycobacteriales > Micromonosporaceae > Actinoplanes. The sequence goes on from NZ_AP019371.1 coordinate 4,650,856, forward strand.
CGAGACGTCCTGGCTGGTGCCGTCGGTGTACTCCACGCGCGCGACACCCGTGGCCGGTCCGTTGGTGGCCAGGCCGAGGAACGACACGCTGGTCGCGGCGGCGTCCTGCAGATCGATGCGCTGGCCGTGCGGAATCCAGTTGTCCGGCTCGCCGGGAGCGGTATCCGGCCAGGTGAAGGCACCGATCTTCGCGCCCGGTGCCGCGCCGGCCTGAGCCAGTTGCGGGCGCGAGAGCGACCAGTCACTGAGGTCGAGGGAGCCGAGGCTGCCCTGACCGTCCGGCGTGGTCCCGATGTTGTTGCGCGCGTCGGCGCCGCCGGTCCAGGAACGCGGCGTGACCTTCCCCCAGTCACCCGGAGTGGCCGACACGGTCATGTCGAGAGTGCCGGTGGTCCGCGCCGGGATCCAGTTCGCCTGCTGCGTCCTGCCGTTGACCCGCAGGCCCGTCGTGTAGCGCTTGCCGGCGGCGACCCCGTGCGCCTTGATCTTCAGCTTGCCGATCGTGACGCGGTCGAACATCGGCGCGCTGACCAGCAGATCCCCGGTGCCGTAGATCGCCGGATAGAGGCCGATGTTGGCGAAGACGTACCAGGCGCTCAGCGAACCCTGATCGTCGTTGCCGGGCAGGCCGGACGGTGTCGTGTCGTACATCTCGGTGACGGCCCGGTAGAGCACGTCCGTCGTCTTCGCGGGCTGACCGAGCCAGTGATGGACCCAGGGCGTGCCGAACGCCGCCTGGTTCGACAGATAGTTCCCGGTCTTCGTGTAAGCCCCAGAATCAAGATCAGCCATGAGTACGTCGAGAGCGGCCGTGGCGGCGTCCGCCCCGCCACGCTTCGCGATGAGCGTCGCCATGTTGTGGGGCACCATCCACCCGTACTGATAGCCGGTGGATTGGTTGAACTGGCCCCGGCCGGCGCCGTCCTCGCGAACCCGCAGGTCGAACGAGCGGTCGAACCCGGTGCGCTCGCGCGGCCGGATGTGCCCGGTCACCGGGTCGAACACGTTCATCCAGCTCTGCGAGCGGGCCAGGAAGAAGTCCCGGTTCGCGGTGTCGCCGAGCCGTTCCGCCAGCTGCGAGATCGCGAAGTCGTCGACCGCGTACTCGAGGACGCGGGAGGTGGCGAAGTCGCCCTTCCGGTTCTCGATCATCCCGGTGGCGAAGTATTGGAACGCCTCGCTGCGGGTGGTGCGGGTGGCCGGCAGCCTCTGCGTCGCCACCATGCTCGCCAGCGCCGCCTCACGGTCGTAGCCGGTGGCGCCCATGTCATCGAGGGTCGCGAGGACGACCTGGTAGTTGTCGCCCTGCATGCGGGCCGTGCCGGGCGCCCAGGATCCGGTCTGCTGGACCATCGCCACGATCGACCGGCTCAGGTCCTGCGCCACGTCCGGGAACGTCAGCGCGATGAGCTGGGCCTGGCTGCGGTACATGTCCCAGCCGGAGCCGGCGAAGTTCAGGTTCTGGTAGAAGTGCTCGTTCCTGCCGATCGTGTGCAGCCGCTTGTCGTAGCCGAGGTACTCGCCGTTGACGTCGTCGCGGATGTTGGGGTGCAGGAACGAGTGGTAGAGGGCGGTGTAGAGCTTGATCCGCTGCTCGTCCGTGCCGCCCTTGACGTCGACCGTACCCAGGGCTTTCTCCCAGGCCCGTCTCGCGTCGCCGCGGATGTCCTCGATCGTCTTCTTCTTCGTCTCGCGATCACGGTTCGCGGCGGCGTTCGCGACGCTCACATAGCTGAAGCCGGTCTTCGCGGTGACCGCCACGCCGTCGGCGAACGTCACCCAGGCGCCGGTGTCGTGCCGGTAGTCGACGCTCGTGTCGGTCCCGGCCTTGACGGCGTGCGTGCTGCCGGGGGTCAGGTCGGCGTCGTTCCACGTGCCGTAACCGGTGAACGGCTGGTCGTAGGTCGTGGAGAAGTACGCCTTGTAGGTGTTCCCCACGTCGCAGACGTCGGCGCCGAACATCCAGCCGCTGACGGTCCGGGTCGCGGGGTCGATCGTGACCTCGCTGCCGAAGGTGCGGTTGTTGGGGCCGCTGACGTCGACGATCAGGGTGGACTTCGCGGCGAAGTCGTATCTCGCGACGGCCGTGCGGGTGGTCGCCGTGAGCTCGGTCGTGATGCCGTTGTCGGTCGTGACCCGGTAGTACCCGGGCTCGGCCACCTCGTTCGCGTGGTCGAAACCCAGGTAGTAGCCCTTGATGTCGGCGGACGGGTTCACCGGCAGGGTGTCGCCTGCGTACGGGATCGTCGGGAACTCGTATCCGCCGTACCGCCCGGTGCAACCCGTCCCCGAGTACCGGGTCATCCCGAAGCCGCGGATCAGGTTCGCGGTGTACTCGTAACCGCCCTTCTCGCCGACCAGCGCGTTGCCGGGCTTGTAGGTGGTCGGGCTGGGCTGCACCATGCCGAACGGGAGCGCGGCGCCGGGGAACGTGTTGCCGTACGCGTCGTTGCTCTTGTTCTGGGTGGTGTCGAACTCGGTGCCGATGAACTGGTCGACGGCGTCGAACGGGTCGAGCTCCGCGGGTGCGGCGGAAGCGGGGCTGGGTGACAGCAGCACGGCCAAGCCGGCGGCCAGCCAGTGACGTAGGGGCATCGCTCCATGCTGGACCCGCCACCCGACGCCGAGTTGTCCTGAATCCGTCATCTAGATCAACATGGTGTTGTGTCCCCACTCGATATGACCGCTGCCGCTTCGTTCTGGCAGGCGTCCGGCCTGACCGGCGAGTACACCGTCGAGCGCTTCGGCGACAGCGCCCCGCTCGCCGACGCCCTGCTGGAACTCGTGCTCTCCGGCCACAAGCGGGCCACGGCGTCGCTGGTGCGGCAGTTCGGCGCTTCGCCCCTGCCCCGGATCGGCGTCCACTGGATCGTCTGCGACGGCGCCGGGCAGCCGCGGGTCGTGCTGCGCACGGTGTCGCTGCGCCTGGGCCCGTTCCTCAGCGTCACCGCGGACTTCGCGCACGCCGAGGGCGAGAACGACCGCACCCGCGACGGGTGGCTGGCCGCCCACCGAGCCTATTTCACCCGGGTCTGCGGCGGCGCGTTCGACGAGGAGACCGAGGAGGTCCTCTTCGAGCGTTTCGAGGTCGCCTACCGACCTGAGCAGGCCTGACGCCGGCCAGTGCTCCGAACGCCTCGGCGATCGAGCCCGGCTCCGCCTCCTGCAGGCCGCCCATACCCAGATCTTGGGTGACTCCGCACCCCAGAGTGTCGAAGATCGCCCAAGATCCGGCCGGTGGTGCGGTGGTGCGGTGGTGCGGTGGTGCGGTGGTGCGGTGGTGCGGTGGTGCAGTGGTGCGGTGGTGTGGTGGCGTGGTGGCGTGGTGGTGCGCCGGCCCGGTGGTGCGGTGGTGCGGTGGCGTGGTGGTGCGGTGGCGTGGTGGTGCGGTGGCGTGGTGGTGCGGTGGCGTGGTGGTGCGGTGGCGTGGTGGTGCGGTGGCGTGGTGGTGCGGTGGCGTGGTGGTGCGGTGGCGTGGTGGTGCGGTGGCGTGGTGGCGTGGTGGTGCGCCGGCCCGGCGGCCCAGTGGTGCGCCTGGTGCGGTGGTGCGCCTGGTGCGCCTGGTGCGCCTGGTGCGGTGGTGCGGTGGCCCGGCGGCCCGGCGGCCCGGCGGCCCAGTGGTGCGGTGGTGTGGTGGTGCGGTGGCGTGGTGGCCCGGCGGCCCAGTGGTGCGGTGGCGTGGTGGCGTGGTGGCCCGGTGGTGCAGTGGCGTGGTGGCGTGGTGGCCCGGTGGCTGTGGATGGTGGGCGGTGGGCGCACGCGCCAGGCCGTTGCGTGCGGTCAGCGCCCTCATGGCGGCGGTGAGCGCACGCGCGGAAGCGGTGTGTGCGCTCACCGCCCCGGTTGATCGGGTGGTCGTGCGGTGACCGCCCCTTGATGCGGCTGCCTCCGGTGCAGGGCCCGCCGATGGCGCTGATCAGCGCCATCGCGAGGGGGTGGACCGCAGTTCGGGTGAGGCTTACCAGCTGTGCATCGTTCCGTCGTGGAGGCGGTTGACCGGCAGGGACGCCGGGCGGTAGGGGTAGTCGGCCGCCAGTTCCTCGTCGATGTCGACGCCGAGGCCGGGGGTTTCGGAGGGGTGCAGGTAGCCGTCGGCGAAGTGGTAGCCGTGCGGGAACACCGCGTCGGTCTCTCGCGTGTGGCGCATGTACTCCTGCAGGCCGAAGTTCGGGATCGCGATGTCCAGGTGCAGGGCCGCCGCCATGCAGATCGGGGACAGGTCGGTGGCGCCGTGCGAGCCGCTGCGGACGTGGTGGAGGGCGGCCAGGTCGAAGATCCGGCGCAGGTGGGTGATGCCGCCGGCGTGCACGACGGTGGCGCGGATGTAGTCGATGAGCTGCGCGGTGATCAGCTCCTGGCAGTCCCAGATGGAGTTGAACACCTCGCCGACCGCGATCGGCGTCGTCGTGTGCTGCCGGATCAGGCGGAAACCCTCCTGCAGCTCGGCCGGGACCGGGTCCTCCATCCAGGTCAGCGCATAGGGTTCCAGGGACTTGCCGAGCCGGGCCGCCTCGAGCGGGGTCAGCCGGTGGTGGACGTCGTGGAGGAGGCGCAGATGAGGGCCGAACTCGTTGCGCACCTCGGCGAAGACCTTCGGCACGTGGTCCAGGTAGTGCTCGGTGGACCAGACGTTCTCGGTGGGCAGTGCCGCGTCGGCCGGCTCGTAGAACATCTTGTCGCCGCCGACGCCGTAGGTCGACTCCAGCCCGGGGATGCCGGTCTGCACGCGAACAGCCCGATAACCCAACCCAACATATCCGGAAATTTCCGATAAAACGGACTCGACATCCTCGGCGTTCGCATGACCATAAACGGTCACACCCTCACGCGACCGACCACCCAGCAATTGATACACGGGCAACCCGGCGGCCTTTCCCTTGATATCCCACAATGCCGTGTCGACGGCCGCTATCGCCGTCATCGTGACCGGCCCGCGACGCCAATAGGCGCCCTTGTAGAGGAACTGCCAGGTGTCCTCGATCCGGGAGGCGTCCCGTCCGATGAGCGTGGGCACGACGTGCTCGGTCAGATAGGCGGCGACGGCCAGCTCCCGGCCGTTGAGCGTGGCGTCGCCGACCCCGTGCACACCCTCGTCCGTGACGATCTTCAGCGTCACGAAGTTGCGCCCCGGGCAGGTGACGATGACGCGGGCGTCGACGATTCTCACTTAGGGATCCTCCTTGACCCGTGCGACCAACTGGGTGGGGTTGACGAAACGCAGGGCGACGACCAGCAGCGTCAGCATCATGAGGCAGTAGATGACGGCCATCGCATCGACCGATTGCTGAGCGCGGATGCCCGCGGCCGACATCGAGTAGAAGAGCGCGACGACGAGCGTCTGCGAATCCGGGCCGGCGGTCAGGAACGTCAGCTCGAACATGCCGACGGTGCGGACCACCACGAGGATGCAGGAGGCGAGGATGCCCGGGATGAGCAGCGGCGCGAGGATGCGGAGGAAGACATGCCGGGTACGCGCGCCGCACATCCTCGCGGCCCGCTCGACGGCAGGATCGATCTGCTCGATGAACGGGGTCATCGTCAGGATCACGAACGGGATCGACGGCACGAGGTTCGCCAGGACGACGCCGGACAGGTGACCCGCCAGCCCGTACTTGTAGAGGACGGTGGCGAGCGGGATGCCGTACGTGATCGGCGGCATCAGGATCGGGAGCAGGAACAGCAGGTAGAGCAGCCGGCTGCCGGGGAAGGCACGGCGGGCCAGCACGTAGGCCGCGGGGACGCCGACCAGCACCGAGATCCCGGCGACCAGCAGGCAGACGATCAGCGTGACGGTCAGGACCGGGAGCAGCGTGAACTCGTCCCAGGCCTGGCCGTACCACTGGGTCGTCCAGGCTTCGGGCAGCCACGAGTCGAACCAGCGCACCCCGAACGAGTTGACCACGACCGAGCCGATCACGCCGGCCAGCCCGATGAAGAAGATGATCACCGCGCCCCAGACCAGCCAGGCCGCGGGGGAGGCGACGATGGAGCGTCTCATCCTTTTCCTCCCGCTGTCGATCCGGTGTAGAGGAACCCGCGCAGGCCCAGGACCACGGCGATCACGGCCAGTTCGACGGCGCCCATGACGATCGCGGCTGCCGACGCGCCGGCGTAGTCGTACCGGACGTAGGCCGCCTCGTAGGCGGCGATCGAGATGACCCGGGTGCTGCCGGACGGGTCGCCGACCAGGATGGCCGACGGGAAGACGCTGAAGGCCAGCACGAACGTGAGGCAGAACGTGGTCGCCAGCCCGGGCGCGAGCAGCGGCAGGGTGATGCGGAGGAACCGCTGCCGCCATCCCGCCCCGAGCGTCGCGGCGGCGCGTTCCAGGCTCGGATCGATGCCGGACAGGTAGGAGAGGACGAGCAGGAACGCGAACGGGAAACCGGTGATGACCAGCGAGAGGAACACGCCCCAGTAGTTGTTCGTGAGCCGCACCGGCGCGTCCGTCAGCCCGCTCGTCATGAGGAAGCGGTTGAGCCAGCCGGCCGGTCCGAGGAAGTTGAGCAGCCCTTCGGCGGTCAGCACCGTACCCAGCGTGATCGGCACGACCAGGATCGTGGTGAGCACCCGTTTTCCCCGGAAACGGCCCCTCATCCGGTACGCCACGGGCACCGAGGCGGCGACGTTCAGCAGAGCGGCGGGGAGCGCGATGAGCAGGGTGGTGGCGATGGTGTCCCGCTGGTAGGCATCGGTGAAGAAGGCCCGGTACGCGCCGAGCACCCCACCCTCGGCAGGTTGCAGCGAGACGGCGATCCCGTAGGCGAACGGGTAGATGAAGAGCGCCACCACGAAGACCGTGGCCGGCACGAGCAGCAGCATCTGCCGGTCCACGCCGCGTTCGGCGAGCCGGTGCCGGAACGCGACCGTCGCGGTGGTCACGCCGTCTCCATTCCGAAGATCAGCAGCCGGTCGGCGGGGAAGCCGACCTTCAGGGGATCGCCCACCGCGAGCCGCCGCCCGGTCCGCAGATGCAACACCAGGCCGTCCGCGGTGCGTACCTCCGCGGTGAACTCCCGGCCCTGGTATTCCACGACATCGACGGTCGCCTCCAGATCACCGTCGAGGCTGATGTCCTCGGGACGGATCGCGGCGACGGCCGGATCGCCGTCGCCCAGCCGGACGACGGGCGTGCCTTTCACCCGTACGTCCGGAGAATGCTGGAAAGCGAAAGCGCCGCCGAAAGCCCGGCCATGCAGGAGATTGCGATAGCCCATGAAATCGGCGACGTGCCGATTCGCGGGACGGGTGTGCACCTCCTCCGGCGTGCCGATCTGCTGGACGCGCCCGTCGCGCAGCACCACCAGGCGATCAGAGAGCGACAGCGCCTCCTCCTGATCGTGTGTGACGTAGACGGTGGTCAGTCCGAGCGACTGGTGCAGCCGGCGGATCTCGGTGCGCATCTCCAGGCGCAGCTTGGCGTCCAGGTTGGAGAGCGGCTCGTCCATCAGCACGAGCGACGGCTCGATCACGACGGCCCGGGCGATCGCGACGCGCTGCTGCTGACCGCCGGAGAGCTGGCCGGGCAGCTTCGTCGCATGCTCCTCGAGATGCACGAGCCGGATCGCCTCGGTGGTCCTTCGCCGTGCCTCGGCGCGGGCCACGCCGTGCATCTGCAGACCGAAAGAGACATTCTTCTGTACGGACATGTGCGGGAAGAGGGCGTAGTTCTGGAAGACCATGCCGAACCCGCGTCGTTCGGGCGGGAGGGTGTCCAGCCTCGTGTCGTCGCGCCAGATGCTGCCGCCGGTGAGGGGCAGCAGACCGGCCAGGCAGTTCAGCGCCGTCGACTTGCCGCATCCGGAGGGGCCCAGCAGGGCGATGAACTCGCCCCGCCGGATCTCCAGACTCAGGTCGCTCAGCGCGTCGGCGTCACCGAACCGCCGGGTCACGCCGTCGAGGCGGAGCAGCTCGAAACCGCTCACTTCTTCACCTTCGCGCCGCCGACCTCGCGATCCCATCTGTCGAACGCGGCGACCAGCGCCTTCGCGTCGAGCGGCACTTCGAGCGGGTTGTTCAGGATGAGATCGGTGTACTCGGGCCGCCCGTACTCGAAGATCGCCTGCTGGCTCTCCTGCGGCGCCATCGTCAGCGGCACGTCCTTGATCGCCGGTCCGGGGTAGAAGTAGCCCTTGTCGTACGCCTTCGCCTGCTGCTCGGGTGTGAGCATCCACTGCAGCAGGGACAGCACCGCCGCTTGCTTGTCGGTCGAGACGCCTTTCGGTACGACGGCGTAATGCGCGTCGGTGACCCAGTGGAAGCCGTCCAGCGTGCCGATCTTCGCCTCTTTCGGAACCGTCCCCAGCACCCGCGGGTTGATGTCCCAGCCGGTCGTGGTGAGGATGATCTTGGCGGATCCGTTCGCCAGGTTCTTCATCGTCTCGCTGGTGCTCGACGGGTAGAGCGTGATCTGCGCGTCCAGGTCCTTGAGGAACTGCCAGGTCTTCGACCAGCCGTTCTCCGGGTCCTTCGGGTCGCTGTCGCCGAGCAGGTAGGGCAGGCCCATCAGGAAGGTGCGCCCGGGGCCGGAGTTGGACGGGCGGGCGTACTGGACCGCGCCCGGGTTCGCCTTCGCGTAGTCGAGCAGTTCCTGCGCGGTCTTCGGCGGGTTCGGCACGTTCTTCGGCAGGTACTCGATCAGCGGCCCGGACGGGTAGTAGGTGACGGTGACGCCGTTGTCGCCGGCGAGCTTCTGCATCGCGGCGGCGCCCGGCAGGTAGGCGGCCATGCCGGTGAGCCGGTCGGCGTGGCTGGACACCAGCGGCAGCCACAGTCCCTGGTCGATGCCGCCGGCCAGGCCGTCGACACCGGTCAGGACCAGGTCGATGTCGACGCGGCCGGCGTCCTGCTGCGCCTTGATCTTGCCGACCAGCTCGGGGGCGGTGGCCTTGGTATAGGTGACCTTCTCGATGACGTCGCTGTTCTTCGCCACGAAGTCGTCGATCATGCCCTGGGTGAGCTGGAGGTTGCCGGCGACGTCCAGGACGTTGAGGGTGACCGGCTTGGAGGGCTTGTCCGGTACGGGCCCGTCGGTGCTGGTGGTGCCGCTGTTGCTCTCCGGCGGGCTGCACGCCGCGAGGGCGAGCGCGAGGACGGCGATGCCTATCTTCCCTTTCATGATCAGCTCCTTGCTGGTCCGGTGGAGTCGCGCACGATGAGCTGGGTGGGTGATCGTTTGTTGAGTGGCCTGCGGTCGTCGAGCAGGTCGATCAGGAGCTCGACGCCTCTCCGGCCGATCTCCTCCTTGGCGATCGCGACGGTGGTGAGCGGCGGCATCACCAGGCCGGAGAGCAGGATGTCGTCGAAGCCGACCACGCTGATCCGGCCCGGCACGTCGATGTCGCGCACCCGGAACCGGTTGAGCAGGCCGAGCGCGACCAGGTCGTTGTAGGCGATCACCGCGGTCGCCGGGGACGCGGCGACCAGGTCGGCCACCGCGGCGCCGCCGTCGACGGTGGGTGCGACATTTCCGGCTTCGAGCAATTCCATGTCGTACGCCGTGGTGGCCGATCGCAGGCCGCGCAGTCGATCGCGGTTCGACCACGAGGTGCGGGGACCTGCCACGTACGCGACCCGGCGGTGGCCCAGCGCGTGGAGATGGCCGATCGCCTGGCGCATGCCGTCGGCGCTGTCGGCGGTGACCGAGGGGAAGGGCGAGACTCGCCGGTTGAGCACGACGACCGGGGTCTGCACTTCCTCGCCGATCGTCCGGAGCTCCTCGTCGGCCGCCCGCGGCGAACAGAGGAGGAAACCGTCGACCTGTTTGGCGAGCGCTCTGATCAGCGTCGTCTCGACGGCCGGATCCTCGTCGGTGTCGCTCAGGAAGACCGCGTAGTCGAACCGGCGTGCCTGGGTCTGGATCGACTTCACGACGCTGGGGAAGAACGGGTTCGCGAGGTCGGGCAGGACCACGCCGATGTTGTGGGTCCGGCCGGTGATCAGGCCGCTGGCCGCGCGGTTGGGGTAGTAGCCGAGGTCGCGGGCGGCGCGCTCGACCCGCTCCCGGGTCTCCGGCCGGACCTGCTCGGGTTTGGCCAGGGCCCGGCAGACCGAGGACTGTGAGACGCCGGCGAGCCGGGCCACGTCCTTGATGGTCGCCGTCATGCGACTGCCCCTCTCCCGATCTTCATAGAGATCGATCGATGAGGGTCAGTCTGGAAACCTTTTCAGGAAAGTGTCAAGGATGCGTCAGCCCGGTTTCAGTTCGCGCTGAAACCGGGCTGGTTCGCTGTTGTCAGTGGCTTGTCTTCAGGCCGTTGATCAGGGCGGCCGGCGTACGCGGGTCGTCCATCGTGACCGCGAAGCGCCGGCCGTCGCGCAGGTTGAGCACGAGACCCGGCCCGCCACGCAGCACCAGCGCGCTGCGACCCGGCTTCACCCGGTAGCCCCAGCCACCCCACTCGGTCGGGATGATCTCGGCGGTTTCGGCGGTGACGATCTGGTCGAGCGGGATGTGCTTGAACGTCAGCCCGGCCAGGCCGGCGACCAGTCGCAGCCCGCGGCGGTCAGCGGTCACCCGGATCCGGGCGAAGACCAGGCCGAGCAGCAGCGGGATCGGCGCGACCAGCCAGACGCCGGGCAGGGTGAGCACCGCCACGATGACCACGACGGCCGTGGACGCCAGCATGAGCCCGAACATCAGCGGCGCACGCAGTGTCGTGCTGAAGGCGGCCCGCTCGGTCGGCCCGAGGTCGAGGGCGTCCACCGGCGGCTCCGCCGGCACGTCGATCACCGGCGCGCGGCCGGCGATCAGCCAGGCGACCAGACCCCAGGCCATGCCGATCACGAACCAGCCGAATCGCCAGCCCAGGCGGGGATCGGCGGGGTTCGCCAGGGTTGCCGTGGCCGTCGCCACCCAGACTCCGGCCGCCCCGCCGGAGACGGAGGCGACGCCGATGACGAGGCCGCGACCGGCTGCTGTGCGGCGTACGTCATCGGCGGGGTTGTCCGTTGATCTCGAAGTCACCGCCGCCGCCGCGAGAGCGGTGAGGCCGGACAGCACGCCGATGATCAGCATGGTGAGCCAGAAGCCGTCCGCCGAGCTCCAGCCGTCGGCCGGCCCGGAGCCGCTCCAATGTGTCGCGATCTTCTCGGGCAGCTCGTCGAGCCAGCCTCTCGTCGCGGCCGTCACCGCCACCGGCAGCCACACCACTGCCGCGGCCGTCCACAGTCTCGTCATGCCTGGGCTTCTCACGGTCGAGCCTCCCTCACGATCTCCAACATCTCCGTCTCGCCGAGGCCTTGCCGGCGAGCCTCCCGGACGAACTCCCGGGCCAGCTCGGCCAGCCGCAGCCGGGCCGCGTCGGCGTCCCCCCGGACCACCGCGCCCCGGCCCCGGCGCAGCTCGATCAGGTCCTCGTCGCGCAGCCGGGCATAGGCCCGGAGCACCGTGTGCAGGTTGACGTCGAGCACGTCGGCCAGCTCGCGGGCGGCCGGCAACCGCTCACCGGCGGCCAGCTCGCCGCGCATGATCCCGCCGCGCACCTGAGCGGCGATCTGGTCGGCGAGCGGCTCGGCCGCCGCCACGTCCACGCGGAACAACATGTTCGCATTCTACTATAACAATCAAGCGCCCGCGAAATTGTCGGTGGCGGATGGCACACTCCCTCCCACATCAGCGATGAGGGGATCTCCATGGGCTGGGT